>JAMPXB010000051.1 GCA_023701435.1 Bacteriovoracaceae bacterium
ACCGATCCCCAAAAGTGTATAGAAGTTAGACAATTCAGTGATCAAAAAAACAACACAGCAAAGCTGCTGATAAGTGGTTCGGATCCTTACGTCTTTCTGCAAACCAATTGAAAATAAGGAATTTTAGGAGCATAGGCCGGGAACCGCTGGTGATTAATGGTCCTATCAAACTAGGCACGGGATTTGCTTTACTCATTAGAAAAATTCCAGGAGAAGACCAAATGAAGCATTTATTTATCACAGCTACTCTTGCCTTATTTTCATTATCCGCTTTTGCGAATCGACATATTCAATGTGATTTAAAAATTACTGAAAACGAAGTCAAGTGTCCCTTGGGGATAGGACTATTTTGTAAGCAAAAAGAATTGAAAGAATCTAAGATTACGCTTTTAAAAGAAATCTCAGATGGTCAAATCATAGAAGAGAATTTGGCACTCAATAAGGTGGTCCTTTATCCCGGCACCAAGAAGCAAGAGAAATACAATATCTATCTCCTTGAGGGCGATGAACGCGCCACAAAGCTTCGGGAAGATAAAGAAGTGGATCTGGTAGAGTTCCAAACTAATGAATCTATCCGCTACAGCATTTCTAATGCCGGCAATACAACGCATATTGAATTCTCAAATGGCAGCTCTAAATACCGCTTTGCCATTACAGGGGAATACAGTGGAGATCTCTTAGGCTGGATTCATGTGAATGTGGCAGACGAGGATGGCTTCCGTAAGCTTCAACCAGTGCTTCTGACTTGCCGTCAGATTAGTTCAAACATCATTAATGAATCAGAACTTGAGAAAAAGGCCATTGAAGAATATCTAAATGGTAAGAAAGAAAAGAATTCTGCAAGTATTCAATAAAAGATAAGTCCCAGTGTTAAACCACTGGGACATTCTTTTTCTTTTGGAGTCAGTCATGAAATTCCCTCTTTTTCTAGCACTTTTCACACTGCCTATCCTCGTCCACGCTCATGAATGCAATAGGTTCTTAGATAGTGACTGGCGTGCTGATGAGGGTTATGCCTGCTCTGTGAATAAAGATGACTTAAAAAAATTGAAGTTTCACCGAATGGAAATCTGTATCGGAAGTGTTCCCTACCTTGACGGCAAAAGATACGCCCATGCTGAGTACAAATGGGTTCCCCTATCTCAATACAACAACCCCTATTCTGTTGCCGATGGTACCAATAATAAATTTTTCGAAAAGTTTTATACTGGATTATCTTTTGAAGGTGAAAAAGACGAGAGGGCGTACATCCACAAGAAAGATGGCCTTTATCTTGAAACCTACAGAGAGGGTTCAAGCATAACTAAGGAAATGGATTATAGAAGTGTCTCCCATTTGAATTTTATAACTGGTCATGGAAATTTAACCACTTATTACCGCGAACCATCATTAGTTTTTAAGAAGAGCTGGAAACAAAGCATTCAAGTTAACTTTGAATGCCAAAGAGTTCGCTAACTCCCGTTGAGAAATCGCCTTAAGGATTTATGAGTCACAATATTAAACTCGGCCTTAAAGAGAACATTCACCAATTCACCTTGCTGATTATTGTAAATTCATTTGTTGGGGCCATGATCGGCCTAGAAAGAACATTGCTCCCTGAGATTGCTGAAAAAGACTTTCACATGGTCGCCAAGACCGCCATCCTTTCATTCATCATTGTTTTTGGCCTATCAAAGGCCATTACAAATTATTTCGCAGGAAGATTTTCTGATCGTTATGGAAGAAAGATAGTTCTCGTCATTGGGTGGCTGCTGGCCATTCCCGTACCTTTCCTTCTTATTCATGCTCCAAATTGGAACTGGATCATACTTGCAAATATCTTCTTAGGCATAAGCCAGGGGCTTACTTGGTCAACAACAGTCATTATGAAAATTGACCTTGTTGGCAGTAAGCAAAGAGGCCTTGCAATGGGTCTAAATGAATTTGCGGGATACTTCGCAGTGGCATTATCAGCACTTTTTACTGGATACATCGCCAGTATTTATGGTCTAAGGCCAGAACCATTTTACCTTGGTATTGGCTATGTCATTATCGGAACACTGTTATCACTATTTCTTGTCAAGGAGACAAGTCACCACGTGGCCCATGAGATTGCGAGTCATGAGGATAAGAGTGTTAAACCCGATGAGTGGAATATCTTTCTTAAAACGTCCTTCCAAGACAAAAATTTGTCTTCAATCACTCAAGCAGGATTTGTAAATAATTTAAACGATGGCATGGCCTGGGGCCTATTTCCAATTCTTTATGCCTCATTAAACTTTGATTTAAAAACAATAGGGATGCTTGCTGCCATTTACCCCGCCTCATGGGGACTCCTTCAGATCATTACGGGGTATGCCTCAGATAAGGTGGGAAGAAAATGGCCCATTGCTTATGGCATGTGGATTCAAGGATTGGGGATACTGCTTATCGCCTTCTCATCAAATCTTGTTCCATTCATTGTTGGGAATCTTCTGCTTGGAATTGGGACAGCTCTTGTTTATCCGACGTTATTAGCGGCCATCGGAGATGTCGTTCATCCTTCCTGGAGGGCCTCTTCTGTTGGTATTTACCGCTTATGGCGAGATTCAGGTTACGCGGCCGGAGCAATTATTGCTGGAGTCACCGCAGATATTTTTGGACTTAGAAATGCTATTGGCCTGGTGGCCATTGTAACCTTTGTTTCTGGTCTGGTTGTCGCGATTAGAATGCGTGAGACTTTGAAAAAGAAAAAAACTATCTGAAAAATGGTGCCCAGGACTGGAGCCGAGGGGCCTTAATTTTAGATTGCTTTGAAATCAGAAACTTAGTCAGTAATTACGACTAGTTAAAAAACGTTTTGAGTCTTCGTCGTTGTTGTCCGTTTTCGTCTTTATTTGTCTATTTTCGGGGAAAGTAGCGCCAAAATAGCGCCAAATGGCTATTCAATTGCGCTTCCAGAAGCATCAAGATCTTCCTTTCTTTTTTGAGTGATGTTTTTAACGGATACAGCATTATTTTAAAAAACTCAAAAACTCCCTTTGCCAAAAAATAAAGGTAAATACAGTTACGGCCAGAGTTCCGATGCGCCTTCTCAAAAACCATAATAAGGTCTTAACTCACCAGAAGAAGTAACTTTAAAGCGCCACTTTAAAATTAATCAAGAAAAATTAAGGTCTGAATTCATATAGTATGGGAAGGCCCAAGCCGAAAAGAAAGTTCAACTACGGAGTCTATATGAAAATTCATCTACTGCTGTTGCCCCTACTTTTAGTCACTTCCTGTATGAAACAAAGTGAAGAATCAAAACAAGTTCAAGCAGCAGAGATAGATACGATTAATAAAAAAATGAACAATGACCCTCAATATCAGCTCACACGAAGTGAATACGAAACACTGCTGGCCAGTGGTCTTCTTTCTGAATCCGAGAAAGAGGAATTAAAACAGTTCTTTCACTAACCATGAAAAGAAAAAGAATAATTTGAATATATGCAGAACGTGGGTGGGACAAACTTATAAAAAAATTAATAATTCTTATAGCGGCCTTTTCAACTTTTGCCTTTGCAGATAACTGGGATCAGTTCTCAAAAAATGCAGTCATCGTAAGACCACTAGAAAACGCTAATGCGCCCCTAGAATACAATGCCGGAGACCGTGCAACATTCGAAGGTGATCTTTGTACTTTCAGTCCTGGACATTTGAAGAATGGTAAAGAGGAATGTAAGAAACTAAATGGCAATCTGGAGATGAAGGCTTATTTTCCTGATCCAACAGTAGATGTCACAAATCAAGTCAAAATCACAAAGAAATCTAATACCTACTCTTATTCCTTTCAGACACCTCCGCTAAAAGCAGGTGATCGTAATACTTTCACTCTGATTGTTGGGCCCATGAACAATCACTTAAAGGAAATCCTGACAATCAAAGCTAAGCTTGATCGTCGAATTGATTTTATTGAAGAGAGAATTTTGAAGTACAAACTCTCAAATAAAAACGAAAAGCATGTCTCTTCTCTTCAGTTTTTAATGCAAAAACTCATGGGCGTATCAAATAAAATTGATATCGCAATCAAAAAAGAGCCTCTTATAGTGGCCAAATATTCAAGACCCATACAGGTAGAGTCAGATACTCTGACCCCTTACTACTATCATTCAACATTTGATGGGCAGAGACTGGTCCTAAGCATACCAGAAGGACTCCCAAGGATTGACGAAAAGCTAACCATCAATGCTGAAATAACGAACCACAGCTTTAAAGAAACTACAAAGAAGGCAAGAGATGAAAAATATAAAGCAAAGCTTTATATAGATGGGATCTTGTCTCAAGAAACGAACGACTTCTCAAATCCTGCAGGGAAACACTTTGCCTTCAGTCATTCATTGTCAGATCACCAAGAAGGCAAATCAAGGGAAGTCAGGCTGGAGCTTTATTCATTGTTAAAGTCTAGCTCCAGCAAAGGAAAAAATTCCAAACCCAAATACCAGCTCGTTGGAAGCATAGAACTTCCTTTACCGAAACCGCTCAAAAGAAGAGATCAGATTCCCCCGGTTATCGCTCTGGATCTCCAAGATAATTTAAAACTAAACGACAGTAAGCTTCTTCTTTCCGGCACAATCACTGATGTCTCAGATGTCAACTATGCTCTCTATCTAAACAATCAATTACTCATCGAATCAGAATCCAAGCTTATACAGCATGAATTATCCCTTAATCAGGGGCAGAACAATTTAAAAATTATCGCACAAGACATCTGGGGAAACAGTGCTGAAGTCATAAAAATAATTAGCGTGGATTCTATTTTACCTATTATCTCCACTACTCAAAATTATAATAAACTAACGAATCAAGCATCTCTACTGATTAATGCCCAGGTTTTTGACCAGAACCAGGTCATTTCTAAAATATTTCATAATGGGCAGGAGGTTCATTCAACTGATTTAAAAGAAATCGCTTTTGCGGTTAAACTTGCCGAAGGTTCAAACACAATCAAAATAGAATCCATTGACAATTTTGGAAACATTGCTCTACCGCTTGAAATATCGGGAATCGTTCTGGACACATTACCGCCGGTCATTGCCTTCAGTCATTCACCAACTATTCCGAATCCAGATCAGGAGATCACGGTTGATGCTTCAGCAAGCTCAGACCTCAGTGGAATAAAAAGTTATTCAGTACATGCCTCTGGAATCTTGTTGGCGTCTTCCACTTCTAATATACTCAA
>JAMPXB010000052.1 GCA_023701435.1 Bacteriovoracaceae bacterium
ACAGTCACTTCATCAGTATCAACTGCCATAATTGTGAACACTGGTGAGTGAGCATCATTATTAACTTGGAACTGATCACCAACTTGAAGTTCAGCATCAGGTGGGAATTGAGTCTTTTTAACTTTTACAACTAGTTCAGGATTGATATCGCCGTAAGCATCTTCTGCTTTAACTTCAATCTTTCTTTTATCGCCAACATTCATAATCGCGATAACTTTTTCAAGACCAGGAATAATTTGCTGAGCGCCTTCAAGGAAGTAAAGAGGCTCATCACCGATTGAAGAGTCTAGTGTCGTTCCAGACTTGTCTGTAAGGGTATAGTGAAAGCCAATAACACGTTTCATAGATTCTCCAATTTTACGTCAGCTTATCTTTCTGACTATTGATAAACAAAGTTCTTTATTTTGAGTTCTCTCTTCTATCTCGTCTGCAGTTAGTTTGGCAAACACCGCTGCTACTGCATCAAAAGCTTTATCACTTGTTTCAAATCTTCTCTCCAGAGGTAAATCGATAGAGAAGGTTTCTTTAAGATCTAGCCAGAATTTATCTTCCACCGCAGCTACCGCCACGTATTGACCGTCTAAAGTGCGGTAAAGAGAGTAGCATGGATAGGCCCCATTATGCAGAAATTTCGTCTTTTTTTGACTACGCAGCGTTGAAGACCAGAAAGGGTGAAGAATAGCGTCAGTCGTATCATGAAGATAACTTACTGATTTAACAAATCCCTTTGTACGCATGGATTCTATGATGTTGGCGAGAATCTGAGTGGCCACCTGTTGACCGAAAGCGATACCAGCAACTGGCATAAATGGTGGTGCTACAATCGGATCATTTTCATGGGCCACATGCAAAGAAAGATAGCCACTGATAGCGAGAGCATTCAGATCATGCATTGCCTTGTTGTGAGTAGAAGATGCTTCCAGTTCCACTACCGCAATCGGTAGATCCTTCAGCTCTTCATCTGTTAAGCCCAAGCTCGCCTTTAATTTAGGGGATAAAGAGAGGAGCAGGCCTTGAGCGCCTACTAAAAGCTTTTTAATATCATCTTTGATCGTAGGGGACTTGAAGTCCAGTCGAACAACTTGTTTATTTTTATTCAGCTCTTCGTACCAGTTCTCAAAACTTTTATCAAAGTCTGAAAATGCTCCTGAAAGAAACGGGTCTTTATGTTTAATGTCCTCTATCTTAATAACTTCTGCTCCCATATCACTTAAGATTTTTCCGGCCAGAGGGCCCGGGAGTCGATGGGTAAAATCAAGGATCTTTATTCCCTTAAGCATCAGACGGTTCCTTCATTTTAAATAGATCCTGGAACTGATCAAGTCCCTTACCTGTGGCCTCACAGGCACTCTTCGTACAGATTTGATATGAATCATCTCCGCGCTTGTGATAATCAATCACAAATCTCGAGAAGAAATGGTTTCTGATTGCCAAAAATTCCTGCTTTTCTAACCATTCCACAGGAACTTCAATTTTTCTGAATATTGATAATGGATAAGTCAGGGCCCGCAGTCCCTCTCCATGACCTAATGGATTAGTAAGAATGAACTGAGAAAGTTCTTCATACTTATTTTTTAAGACCTCATCCGGTGAGAATTCCGGTCTAAAGACACTGCATCTGGAAAGTAAATGAATCAGAGTCATCGAAGATGAGCGATAAGACTGATCAAATAGTGGCGCCGTTAAATTATCAACTCCCGGAGTAGAGGCAAGTAGGGAAGTGATGTGAATTTCACCATCTTTGACAAAATTTTGCAGAGTAAAGTCGAGGGACTCTAGAGCATTTTGTTTAAACACTTCATTGCCTGTCACTTCATAGAGTCTCAATTGAGCGTCGCAGAAGTTAACGTAATCTTCCAGGTAGATGGCCTGCTTATCCAATGTATTGGAATGCTTTAATACGTGCTTTCCGTTACTTTCAGTTTTGATGAATTGTTTTAAACAACCCTCGACAGTGTCCTTAATGATAGAGAAGGCTTGATCCTGGATGACATCTACAGGGCAATATTGAACGACATCGGCCAATGAAGACAGGAGCATATAGTTCCAGCCTGAAAGACCTTTTCTGTCTGTCGCCGGTGGCATACGGAATTTTCTCTGTTCAAGAAGCCTTCTTCTGATTTCTCTGACTTCTTGCCAGCCGTCCTGAGTGTAGTACTGAGCTTTCATCTCTGGATTTAGTGAAAGTACATTCAGCCCATGTTCAAAATTACCTTTTTCGGTGATGTTGAACATTTCCAGATATTGATCCATTTTAATTTTTTGCTCTGGTGGCGCTTCTTCAAAACTCGCCTCAAATTCTTCTTTGGAGTAAGTAAAATAAAGCCCCTCAGTGCCTTCCGAATCAGCGTCCTGAGCACTGAAAAAATAATTTTCATCGGCGATCATTTCTGATTTTAAATAATCCAAAGTCTGGAGAATGCTGTCAAAAATCAGAGGGGATGGGTAAAACTGGCTAAGCTTGGATAAAACTTTGAGCAGTCCTGCCTGGTCGTAGAGCATCTTTTCAAAATGGGGGACAAGAAATTTATCATCTGTGGAATAACGATGAATGCCACCTTTGGCGTGATCAAAAAGACCACCCATCAGCATGCGTTCAACTGTTTCAACAATATGTTGTCCCTGTTCCTTAGGAATCATCCCTTCAAGAATCTGTTCACAGGCCCATTCATAAAAAGCAAAATGAGGAAATTTAGGAGCTTGTCCATAACCACCGTTCTTAGTGTCAGCATAATTTTTAAGGGCATTCATTATGGCCGAAGGGGCCGGGAAGTGGCCGGCGAACTCAATTTTCTTCTCAAGAGTGATGGGCTTTTTGATTTCTTCAGCAAGCTTATGGGCATTTTCCATAATTTGCGCAGGATTTGATTTCCAGCTTTCATTTATTTGTTTGAGCACGTCCATAAAGGCCGGCATGCCCTGTCTCGCCTTATTCGGAAAATAGGTTCCAGCAAAAAAAGGCTTCCCATCTGGAGTTAAGAATACAGAAAGTGGCCATCCACCCCTGCCAGTCATAATTGAACAAGCACTTTGATAGTAGTGATCAAGATCGGGGTACTCTTCACGGTCTATCTTTATTGAAATGAAATTCTCGTTCAAGTATGAAGCAGTTTCCATATTCTCAAAAGATTCATGTGCCATAACATGACACCAATGGCATGAAGAGTAGCCGATAGACAAAAATATGGGCCTGTTTAGTTCTTTCGCTTTATTAAGGGGTTGCTCACCATAGGCCTGCCAATGAATAGGGTTTTCAGCATGTTGCTTGAGATAAAGAGAGTTCTCAAAACGTAATTTATTTTCACTCATAAAACCTCGAAATTTGGTGAAGACGGTAAGGATGGTAAAATCGTTGCTATTAATCTTCAATGACTTATCTAAGCTTGGTCAAGGGAATTTGCTTTTTAAGATTGGGTTAGATATAAGCGAGGTAGTATGGAACAAACGACCGGAGAAGCTATTGTCTCAAAGACTTTAAGCGTCTCGGCGGAGGAAAAGCCAAAGAAGTCATTCTTAAGCTCTTTCTTCTCCACTTACAAAATTCCGCTTCTTTCTTTGGTGCTGTTTGGTTCATTCACCTTACGTGCCCTATACCCAGAGACCTTCCATTTTGGATTCAAGCGTCAAAAGACCTACCGCTTTAAAAGCGACAGTCTGGGGTTCTTCATTGGAGACATCAATTTCTTCATGAATAATTCATACGATGAAGCTGAAGCTCAGATCGTTCAATTATTCCCTGAGAAACTACAGAAAAAAGTGAAAAAAGTTATTCGACCAGTTCTGATCCTTTGTGAGAAGCATCAGCTGGATCCATTTTGGGTCCTGTCAGTGATGTGGACAGAAAGCCACTTTAAGCATGATGTGACCTCTAAAAAAGGTGCTCGTGGTCTTATGCAATTAATGCCTAAGACCTATATGTCGCTTCTTGCTGAAATGAAGCAGAGCGGGTATGCCCTGGAGTCGGACAGAGGTGAAGACTATCTTCGCTACCATTATGGGCATTCCTTTTATGATCTTGGTTATTCAAAGCTGGTTTCAAAACTCAGAAACCTTGAGGTCGGGATTTTTTATTTAAAAGGGTTGCTCGAAGCTTTTAACTACAATCACTATTATGCAACTGTTGCTTATAATATGGGACCTCACTGGACAAAGAGTCGTTTAAAGAACAATATGCCAGTAGGAAAAAAGAACCATTATCTCAATAAGGTTCTAAAAAATTATTATCATATAACCAAAACACTGAGCCAAAATTCCAATGTCACCTTCATCCCGAGAATCTGAACTTGCTCAACTAAGAGAGGCTTTGGCCCAACTTAATTCTGAGTTCTTCTTTGCAATAGCAGAGCGTAGAAACATTTGCATGAAGATCCAGGAATTTAAGGAATCGGTTGGTAGATATTCTCATTATGATCCTGAACGTGAACGTGAAGTGTTTAAGCTTCTTTCACATCAGTTAAAGAGCTGTACCTTAAAAGAACTTTTGGCCTTTTCTTTACTTATGGAAGATCAGGCCATGGCCATGGCGCCGGGGTCCTATCCGGCCTGGTCCAGTTCAGTTCATCTGCAGAATCCTAAAATTGAATTATATGAAATGATTAATCCGTTGATGCTTAAGGCCTCTCATCCTGATTTTTTTAATCGATTGATTCTTTCCGCCGAATTCAGTTTTTTAAAAGACTTCTGATTGCCTTAGTCCCTTTAAATCCTTAAGATTTAG
The DNA here is from genome assembly GCA_023701435.1 of Bacteriovoracaceae bacterium. Classification (GTDB taxonomy): domain Bacteria; phylum Bdellovibrionota; class Bacteriovoracia; order Bacteriovoracales; family Bacteriovoracaceae; genus Peredibacter. Next base: position 4,718 of record JAMPXB010000052.1, read on the forward strand.
CACTATGAAAAAAGACCAAGTCATTGCTCTAGATGGGCCTTCAGGGAGCGGCAAGTCAACAGTCGCAAAAATGATCGCTCGTAAATTAAATTTAATTTATATCGATACCGGAGCGATGTTTCGGGCTGCAGCCTATGCTCTTCAGCACACTGGAATTGATTTTACTAAAAGTCACCTCGATCCCGCGGAAGAACAAGTCATTCAAAAATTTTTTCATGAGCATCGTTTTCAGTTTGCTCCGGAACCAGGTGTGTTAATTCTTTTGGATAATTTGAATCTCACGGATGTTATTCGTGAACACCATGTTTCCAAACTTGCTTCACAGGTCTCCAAGCATAAAGTCATTCGGGATTTTCTCAAGGACTGGCAGAGAACGATCGTTAAGGACCGGCCGGCCATCCTTG
>JAMPXB010000013.1 GCA_023701435.1 Bacteriovoracaceae bacterium
GCTAGTGGAGCAGTCACTTCGAGCTTTGTTTACGGATCTAAACCTCATGTTCCTGATTACATGATCAAAGATTCAGTTGAGTATCAGATAATTTCTAATCACCTGGGAAGTCCTGTGGTTGTGATTGACGCAAGCACAGGGACTATTGCTCAGAAGATAACTTATGATGAATTTGGTAACATTCTTTCTGATACTTCTCCTGGATTTACGCCTTTTGGGTTTGCGGGTTGTTTGTATGATGTTGATACTAAGCTTTGCAGATTTGGGGCGAGGGATTATGATGCTAGTATTGGTAGGTGGTTGAGTAAGGATCCGATATTGTTTAATGGAGAGGATGCTAATCTTTATGGGTACGTATTCAATGACCCGATTAACTATATTGATGTTGACGGCAGAAAGGGATATTGGCTTGCAGTAGCTGGTTTAGCAGGCGCGTATTTAGTTTATCGCTGGGTTGTCGGGCCAATCATTGATAATGCATTTCCCAATGATGATTCCTTTAAATATCCTATGCCTCCTGCGAGGAATACTGATCAACCAAAAGGATTCACTAATCCTCATGGAGGAGCACCTGCTGGTGATCTATCAGGCTTGCCTCCTCGTTTTTCCGGTGAAAAACCAACTTGGGAACCGAAAAATTCATGTGGTTAATACAACTTTGGTAAAATGATCCATGGAGGATAATGAAATATATAAAAACTTGCCCATATTGTTCTAAGCAAATTAATTTCAATGTGTCATTGGCACCTTTTCAGCAAGGTACAATTCACTGCAATCATTGTCATAATGATTCAGTTTTATCTTTAAGAAAAAGATACTATTTGATTTACTTTAGTGTGATTTGTTTATTGGCGGCGATTGTATTTTCGCCAAAGTTGATGAATTTAAATGGAATCTTTGTCTTTTGTTTATTCTGTCTAATAAATATACCAACAGCTTTTTGGTTTTACAGGCAAAAAAGCCATCTAGAAATTATAAGAAAATAACTTATAAACCAGAAGAGTGTATTTCTCTTCTGGTTTTATTCAAATAACAGGTTTTTTGAGATCCTTAGAATACATTACCATTTGTGGATAACCCCACTATTTATTTTGAAATTGTCTCAAAAGTACTAACCGGCGAATCCATTCCTTCAAAGTAATGATGTCCACCTAACACACCCAAAGTCTTCTCGTTCACCTTGAAGACTTGTGAGAAACCTTTGGTCTCTTTTAAGAATCGACCTGTATGTCTCCACTGAGTCTGATTTAAATCCAGAGCGTAGATGTGAGAAACATACTCATAGCTCATAGGCCCGGTTTTATACATCCCACCAAATACCATGAGTTCATTGTTAAGAATTTCAGCGGCAGGAGCGAAAGTTGCAAAAGGCATGGGCTGCATTTCTGTGACCGAACCATCTTTGGGATCAATCGCCGTTACCTTGTTTAGAAGATCAAAGTGTGAAGCACCTTCGCTGATGCCACCCACCAGTACAAATTTTCCTTTGTGTTCAATGCCGGTTAAGGCCCGTCTTTTCAGAGGAAGTTTGTAAGGGGCGAGTTCGATTTTTTCGGTTTTTAGGTCGAAGATTTCGATGCTGTCGTGGAAAGTTCCGTCGGCGTCGTTATTAAACTTCGGTGTGCTATCCCAGCCGGCGGCGATATAAACTTTGTCATCAATGGTAACGGCAACATTGGAAGAGCGGGGAACATTCAGCATGCCGATGGTTTCCCATTTGTTGAGTTTAATATCGTAGCGGTCAATTTCGCGTAGTGATTTCCACTTGGGTTTGTGATCAGGTGAATAGGCAAAACCGCCGAAGGCGTAAATGTAGTTGCCGAAAGCTGCCAGCTGATAACCATGGGCAGTTCGTGGTCTTGGCGCAAGCTCGCTCCACTGGTTGGCCTCAATGTCGTAGACAATAAAAGTATCAGAGAAAGATTCAGGTGGGTAAGTGTGCTCGGCTCCCTGGTGGCCGCCGGCCATATAGATTTTGCCTTCGTGGGAGACGGTTCCGAATGAGGAGCGAGGATTACCGATGAAGGGAGCGCGCTCTTTTTGTTTGTAGGAAGTCTCTCCGGTGAACTGAGGTGAGTAGAAATCCACTTCAGCAGTCTCGGGAACATCTAGCAAAGAGACCCACTTGTTGTTTTCGAGTTTGAATAAACGATAGTGGCCACTTTGGTTGGAAGCAAACACCAGTGAGTTGTCGGGCATGAAAGTGGGCGCCATTTCATCTTTAGGGTCAGTGGTGATTTGTTTTACTTCAGCAGTGACTCGGTCGATGGTGTAGACGTTCCAGTTGCCGTCTTTTTTTGAAGTGAAAGCCACCAGTCTTTCATCGAATGAAAGTGCCGGTGACATACCCTCACTCAAAACTTTTTTGGTGTTTTCCAAACGGTCAAAAAGCACGATCTCTTTTTTGCCATGATGGTTTCTTTGATAGACCACGAAATTGCCGTCGGAAGATGGGCGCGGGAAGTAGGCTTCCTCTTCCGGGGCCAGCATTTGGGCGGAGGTTAGGGAGTATTCGTTAAGGCCCGCACCCTGGGCGCTTACCAGTGTTTCGCGTTCAAAAAAGAAAATGGTGTTTTTGCCTTGAGGGCCGGGAGCGGAATAAAAAATGAAGCGGCCGTTTTTAGAAAACTTGGGATGAAGGAGCATCCCTTTTTGTGGCAAGGCAAATTTCTGCGTCAATTTTTTATGTTTATTAACGTAGGTGAGGTGCAGGTTATCCGCGCCTTCGCCTTCAGCGTAGACGAACTCATTGCCGTCAGGGGTTACGTCCGGGTACAGCGCCCAGAGCTTGTTAGAGGCGCTATTAAGGGTCGTAGGGGCGCCTTGCTGGTTCTTTAGTTGCACTGACTTACCTTGGGCATCCTCTTTCATGTAAACAAAATCGGCAAAGGAGGAGCATGAGGCGAGTAGACCTAAGAGCACTAAATATTTCATATGGTAATCTCCTTAATAAAAGGGTGTTTGATATATCAAACAGTTTCGGTCAGTAACTGGCCAGAAAAAAAAATACCGAATATCGAAGAACGAAAATTACCGCTACTATTGAGTCATGGTCGGAGTCTATCTCACTCACTTTCAACAGCTCTCTCAGAACGTCAAAGTTTTCCTGCTTGGTAATGCCATTCAGGGAATGGGACTGTCTATCTACGCCTTGTTATTTAACCTCTACTTGAAAGAACTGGGCTTTGGTGAATCTTCCATTGGGAACATGATCTCCACCACTTCGCTGGGAATCTCGCTAATGGCGATTCCAGCAGCACTGATCATTGAAAAGTTTCACGTTAAGCATTTGGTCGTGACGGGTCTTCTGTGCTCCTCCCTCTTTTATTTTATGCAGGTGCTCTTCGTCGATGAAGGTTCGCTCTTTGCCTTTGGTCTGATGGCCAGCATGTTTCAGGCACTCTTTAATATTTCGGTCTCACCTTTTTATCTACGAAACTCCACCCCCGAAGTGCGAGTGCATTTGTTCACGCTGAACTCAGGTCTCAACATGGGCGCCCACATGGTGGGCTACCTGGTGGGAGGCTTTCTGCCAGAGCTGGTGGAATGGATGTTACCGGCCCTTTCCCGCATTGAGGTTTTTCGCCTTTCCATCATGATGGCATTGGGACTGGTGCTCGCCTCTAATCTGATGTTTGTAAAAATTAAAAGGGTGCCGATTCCTAAAGTGAAGAAGCGCCTCTTTGAAGGGCTGCGCGAGAAGGACTGGAATGTTCTGGCCAAACTGATCATGCCGAAACTGTGCTTTGCTTTCGGTGGGGGACTGATTGTTCCTTTCATGAATTTATATCTGAAGGAGAAGTTTCAGCTCTCCACTGAGATGATTGGGATCTCCTATGCTTTGCTGCAGTTTTTTATTTTCGCCGGTATTTTCATCACGCCGTCGATTATTAAAAAAACAACTCAGCTGCGCTTTATTATCCTGACCTCGCTTCTCTCCATTCCCTTTATGGTGGCGATGGGTCTCACCGGAAACGTCACGCTGGTCTTAAGTTGTTTCTTTATGCGTGGGATGTTGATGAATATGTCGAGCCCCATTACCAGCATGTTTGAGATGGAGCATGTGCGGGAAAAGGAATGCGTTTTTGCTTCCGCTGTTATTATGTTCTTTTATCATCTGGTTTACACCTCCAGCACGCGCTTGGGCGGTTACCTGATCGAAACTTATTCTTTTGGACCGACTTTTTACATCGCAGGCGGCTGTTATGCAGCGGCGATTGTGCTCTACTACCGCTTCTTTAAAAAAGAAGATGAAGTGCCAAGTTGTGTGGTGGTAGAGATGCCGCTTGAAAAGAAAGCAGCTTAAGGGTTTCGTGCTTCGCGCATCAGCTGTTCTATAAAACCTTTCATAAATTCCACGCGGGCGTGACCCAGTGCCCGGGCACGAGGTGTATTCATGAGCTCCGGCAGTTTAAAGAGTTTCACAAAGTAGTGATCCAGCATAAAAGTCGAATCATCGAGCTGGCGATTCTCGGCCAGTGGATCGAAGGGATCATAAAATTTTGATTTCATCTGAGTATTAACGGCGGCACATCTTAAAATGCCAATAGCACCCAAAGCGTCCAGACGGTCAGCATCCTGGACGATTTCCGCTTCCAGGCACGAGGGTTTAAGTCCCTTGGAGAAACTGTGTTCAATAATGGCCTTGCTTATAATTTCAATTTCGCTTTCAGAAAAACCGCACTTAAGTAACAGGGGGCGTGCCTCCTGGGCAGAAAGGGTCGAGGCGTTCTTGCGGTCCGGATGATCCTTAGGCACATTGACCAGGTCGTGGCAATAAACACCGGCGAGGACGCATTCCAGGGCCACAGCCTGATCTTTTGCCAGTTCCCGGGCGGTGCTTGCCACCCGTCCCACATGGGCCCAATCGTGGGCCGGATCAGGAGAATTATAATAAGGCTTAACTAAGGAAATAAGATTTTGAATGCGATTCATTTTTATTCACGTGCAGTGGTAAACCAGCCCTTCTTTTTAAAATACCAAATCGCCACCACACTCAGCACGACCATGATGAAGATTAGAAAGTACAAGGCGTGGGAAGATTCCAGTCCGGGCAGTTCTTTAAAATTCATGCCATAAAAAGAGGCCAGGAAGTTAAGGGGAAGGAGGATGGTGGAAAAAACCGTCAGCACTTTCATCACATCATTGGCACGCTGGTCATTAAGAGCAATGTGCAGTTGGAAGAGGTGCTCAAAGTTGTCGGAAATGTCATCGAGCTCAAAGTAGATCTGATCCAGATTCTCTCTTAGATCCTGAAGCATGGATGGATATTCTTCCCAAAAATCCTTGGAGCGAAAAAGAGTATCTTTGGTTTGATTTAAAATGCGTTTAATTAAAAACAGCTGTCGCCGGAAGTGATAAATCCGGCTGGTTTCCAATTGTTCTCTTTTCTTGGAGAGAATATCAGACTCAAAATCATCATAGAGATTTTGCAGATTATTGATGGGTTCCTCGTAACTTCTGATGATCGCCAGTATCACCTGGTGAACCTGACTTTGCAGCGTCTTGATGTTTTCGGATTTCTTGCTTCTTTCAATCACCTTATCCAGATAATCGAGCTTTACCCGGTGAATGGTCACTAAACGATTTTCAGTAATAAACAGCGCAATTTTGCGGGTCAGTTCCTGAACGGTGGTGGCCGTGTCCTCACTTTGCGGGTCAAAGCTTCGCATGATCAGGAAGTGGCCTTCATCTGAGTATTCATACTTAGGTAAGTGTTCAGGCCTTAATGTATCTTGGACTAAAAGTTGGGGGAGATTAAATTTGCTCGCAAGTATTTCGAAGTCTTCGCTTCGCGGTTCCTGGACATCATACCAGTCAAAGTCTTTATTTAGGAGTAGGTCCTCGCTTATCATTCCATAACGGTACAAAAAAAAAGGCCCTCTTGCGAGGGCCTAATTGTTTTCAATTTAATTGAAAGTCGGTATTACCAACGGTTTCCACCACGGTCACCACCGCGATCGCCACCACGGCCACCACCGAAACCACCGCGTCCACCACGGTCTCCACCGCGATCGCCGCCACGGCCGCCGCCGAAACCACCAGTACGTGGCTCCATAGGACGAGCTTCGTTAACAACGAGTGAACGACCACCCATGTCTGAACCATTTAGTTTTTCGATAGCTGCAGCAGCTTCGTCGCCAGAAGACATTTCAACAAAGCCGAAACCTTTTGAACGGCCAGTGTCTCTGTCCATAACGATTTTTGCAGAATCAACTTGACCAAACTTTGAGAACATCTCGTTTAGTGATTCGCTAGTTGCAGAGAACGGTAAGTTACCTACGTAAATTTTGTTACCCATAAAAACCTCCTTAAGGCCAGGGACGCGCTTTCAGAGGATCATGAGCAACCCGCTCGAAGAACACTTACAGCGACAAGTAATTGTGAAATAATTAGCACTAATTTCTCGTCTAAGCATAGCACAATTTTAAAGGGTTATAAAATTTAAAGGTATTTTTAAGAAAACCGGCCAAAGCGGTTAGAATCCCAAATTCGAGAAACGCCGCAAAATTTCATAGAATCCAAGGGTTTGCTCTTTTATAAATAAGAAGCCCTCCTAAAAAGGAGGGCCATAAGCTTGGAAATGGACTGAGTAAATTTTACCAGCGATTAGTAGATTGACGATTATCGCGGTCTCGGTTACCGCCACGGCTTCCACCAAAACTACCACCTTCACGCTTTTCCATAGGGCGTGCTTCGTTCACTGTTAATGAACGTCCACCAAGATCAGAACCATGAAGTTGAGCGATGGCGGTATCAGCAGCTGCTGAATCATTCATTTCAACAAAGCCGAAGCCCTTAGAGCGACCGGTGTCTCTGTCGGTGATAATTTTAGAGGAGTCTACAGTTCCGAAAGCAGAAAACACTTCTGAAAGTGATTCGCTTGTAGCTGTGAATGGAAGATTACCAACATAAATTTTCTTACCCATAAAAACCTCCTTAAGGCTGTAGGTAGCGTAAAGAGGACCATGAGCAAAATTACACAAGATACTCGACACGACTGAAGCTAGAAAACACCAGTACCGGGAAAAAAGACACTTAAAATATTCTTAAGGGACAGAATGATCGGAATATTTAGATCGGCCATAAGGTTTCTTGAGTTTCATTTAGCGTTGTGTGAGAACCTTTTTAACGAACATTAGTGTCCTTGAGGGCAGCAAGGAACATATCAAGTATTTCCTGATATTCATTTTCTTTTGTAAGTATGTTAGATGTGCTAGAGCGTTCAAAACCTTCTCTCAAACCATTTATGATGATTTCTTCCAGACTCTCAAAATAGGGCTTATTAATGAATTCGAAAGCCCCATACTTAGCAGCCTCTAGCATGAGATCGTGATTTCCATGCGCCGTGAAAAAAACGAAGGGAACCATATTGCCCATCGCACGAACTTCTTTGATGATCTGAACTCCAGTGAGATCAGGCATGAAGATATCACATATCACGCAATGAATTTGGTTCTTTTGTAAAATGTTAAGTCCGGCTTTGCCATTATTTGCGGTAAAAACAGTCAAAGCGTGTTTTTTGAGAAGATATTTCAAGTTATGAAGTATTAAATCTTCGTCATCAATAATTAAAAGATTTTGTTTCATAAAATTTCCTCAAATAAGACTTTGGGCCAATGCCCGTAAATGGTTAGGTTCATATTTTAATATGTTTGTACGATCGAGAAGAAAAGCCTTGAAAGTTTCCCGCGGAGAAACTTTAAGTTCAGTCATCTTATTCACATAACCGTCCCCTACGGCCACAATCTTTGCCAATGGATAAATTTTTAAAGCAGTTAATGAATTAGGGTAACCAGAGCCGTCAATATATTCATGGTGTTGATAGACGATTTGTCGCACTTGTTCATTAACAAATGGAGATCCTTGTAAGACCTTCGCTCCCAAGAGCGGATGTTTTTCCCATTCGATTTTTTGATCGTTATCTAAATGATGGGGGGAATCTTTGCGAAGCTCCTCCGGTAATTCCATTAGTCCAATATCATGTAAGAGGCCTCCAATGGCGATCGATTCCAGTGTTTTTTTGCCCACCCACTTTATTTGTTTGGAGATCAGAATGGAATAGAAGCTAACTAAAAAAGAGTGGGAAAAAAGATCGGGAATCATATACTCCATGTCATGGAGTTTTTTATGTAGATCTTTATCTTTTGTAATAAGAGAATAAACATTATTACAAAAGGATTTACCTTCTTCGATTAAGCTTGGTTTAATACCTTCGGTATAGGCTTCATTGATATATTTATCTGCGACGCTTTTAAGACTTTTAATAATGAGATCATCAGAATGAGGAGAAGCATCGATCATTTTTCTCACCAGTTCATTCATTAAGTTAATGTATTCGAGTCTATCACTGGTATAAAAATAAAGATATTCGACTCCGGCATTGATGTAGTTTTGGATAGTTGAGACAGGGAAGGGTTCACCCTGGTGGACGACACGAACATATTTATCAGGTGCAAGCCTCAAATAATGGTCAAAAGCCGCGATTCCCAGTTCTAGGGCTTCCTGAATGTTGACCTTGGTAAATTCATCGTCACTTAAGGATTTTTCTTTCTCCTCTCTTTTAAGAGGGTCGAAAGGGATGTGACGCCAAACATTTGGATCTGACCAGTGTCGTAACTTTTTAATGATTGCAAGAGGCGTCATCGTGGGGAGTAAAACTTCCATGATACCCAGGCGTTTTAGTATCCCCAAAGTCATACCATATTCGTTGAGTATACCAGCATAAGGCACATAAAACATAACCACTGTTTTTAGTTTGGATAACTTAATATAGCGTAAGATTTCCAGAGAAGAGTGATTTTTTAATTCTAAATCCAAAAGGGTGATAGAATAGTTGTTTTTATGCAGTAGTGCCTGAGCCTCTTTTCCATTGAAAGCTCGATCATAACTTAAACCTAAATTACTGAGCTGAACAGAAAGGGCGTCAGCCCACTCTTTATGAGGAGAGGCAATTAGATAATTCGTGATCAAAAAGTAACCTCTTTTTACATTAAATGTTAATACAAATTTTAGAATATCATAACTAAAGAAACTTTAATAGAAGTGGGAGAACAGGTGGACTTATTAAACTTTTTTTTTGCTAACAATATAATATTAAGGGAGTGCTTTGATGCTTTAAAAGCGGGTGTCCTAATTACAGATCGAAACAGTCAAATAGTTTATGCCAATACTTACTCAAGAGATATATTAAGATGTGATCTTACTGGGATGTCCCCTGCACCGTGGAGAAATAATGAGTCCCTTAAGCGCATCTTAAATGGAGAAGATCTCCCTGAGTTTAAGATGAGGATCACCATTGACAACACTGATTGTTGTTTAGCGATTAAGGCGATTCCTTTAAAAAATCAAGAAGGCTCTGTATTGGGTGCTTTCATTAATTTTCACGATATCACTGAGGATTATCTGCAAGAAAAGATGATGTTGAAAAAACAAGGATTTTATCAGCGTTTATTGGATTTGATACCAGCCTATATCATCATGAAAAATCTCGATGGTATTTATGTCTTTAGCAATAAATTTTTTAATGAAGCATTTAGCAATGGTCCGGTATTGGGAAAAAAAACTATACAACTGTTTTCATCTGAAACAAATAGGATGATTAATGAAAACGATGCCCGGGTCATAAAGCAAGAAAAGGTCTTGGAGTTTATTGAAAACCTGCCCCATAAAGACGGAACTCTTCATATTTGCCGAACTATTCGTTTCCCCACCTATGATGAAGAAAATAATATTGATGGGATTTGTGCCATCGCTTTAGATGAAACAGAAAAAATTGCCCAGCAAAAGAAGGCTGAAAAGGAGCGAGTTAATAATATCAACGCCACGAAGCTTGCTTCCTTGGGAACTTTAGCAGCTGAAATAGGTCATGAGATCAACAATCCATTAGGTATTATGAAAACTTCAGTGATGGTCTTAAGAGAAATGATTGAAAAAAATGAACCCGTGAAAGATCAGCTCCATCAAGTGGGAATAATCGATCAGACGCTGGATAGAATAAATAATATTGTTAAGGCGTTAAAGTTTTTATCTCGGGATAGTACTAATGAAGAATTCGCACTCTGTTCAGTGGGTGACATTATTGCCGATACCGAAATCCTTTGTCGCACAAAGTTAAAGTTGAAAAATGTGAAATATCATTTTGACCAGGGCGAGGTCGATTTGAACGAAACTATCCCCTGTAATAGAGTCCAAATTTCACAAGTCCTGCTCAATGTTTTTGTAAATGCCATTGACGCCGTCTCTGAGCAGATCACCCCTGTCATTAAACTCAGACTGGAGCAAGATGAGGATTTTCTCTATTTTAAAATTTCAGATAATGGACAGGGTGTTCCCCAAGAATTAAGGGCGAAGATTTTTGAACCATTTTTTACCACTAAAAAGTTAGGAATGGGAACAGGACTAGGCTTAAGTATCTCGAAAGACATTATGGAAAAACATGCCGGTGATCTCCTGCTAAGTGAAACAGAAGATAACAATTGCTTTATAATAAAACTTCCTCGGAAACTTTAAGGAGAACCTGCCTGATATTCTTAAGGGAAAGAATGATCGGAATATTTAGATCGGCATAAGGTTTCTTGAGTTTCATTTAGCATTGTGTGAGAATCCGGCCATGTTGTTTCTTCACAAAATTCCGCTGATCACCTGGACGCCGAAAGGACTCTATTGTACCGCCGGTGATTTTTATATTGATCCTCATCGGGCAGTTGATCTTGCTGTCGTCACTCACGCTCACTCCGATCATGCCCGCCGTGGCAGTAAAAAATATATCTGTGTAGATAGCGGCGCTGAATTGTTGAAGACCAGACTGGGAAAGAAAATTGAAGTGGAAACTTACCGCTACGGTGAAACCTTTCAACTGGGTAAAGTTAAAGTCAGTCTGCACTCTGCCGGGCATATCCTGGGATCGGCGCAGGTTCGGGTGGAGCTGGATGGAGAGGTATGGGTCGCCTCGGGTGACTACAAACGTGATCATGATCCAAGTTGTGATCCTTTTGAAAGTGTGGCCTGTGATACCTTCATCACTGAAGCAACTTTCGGAACTCCCAAATTTGTCTGGCAAAAAAATATCAATCATGGGCAGATGATTCATGATTGGTGGATCAATAATGAAAAGAAGGGAATAAACTCAATTCTTTTTGGATATTCCCTGGGTAAGGCGCAGAGAATTCTGGCCGAACTTCATGCCTACGCTCATAAACCTGTACTCATTCATTCGACCATTCATGAACTGACCGAATGCTACCGTAGACAGGACCGTAATATGGCACCCACTGAAATTATGAGCGAGAAAAACCTTACTGGTGAGTTGATCCTGGCCCCGCCTTCTATCCTGACCGATGGTTGGACCCCTTATTTGGGAAGTTATAAAACGGCTTTCGCTTCGGGATGGATGCAAAACTCCAACTGGAATCGCTATGATCGCGGATTTGTCATGTCTGATCATGCTGACTGGAACGATCTTAATCAAACCATTAAAGAATCAGGAGCCAGGAGAGTTTACGTCCAGCATCGGGACGGGGCGCTGGTCCGGCATTTAAAGAAAGAGGGCCTTGAAGCCTATCCGATTGCCGACCTGGATATTGAATTGTTCATGCCTAAGTCCGGTGAAAATCTGGTCTTGATATGAAAGTCATCAAAATATCTGTTCAGGACTTTGCTCTGCCGGCACCCCGACGGGGCAGTATTGAGCCTTCTTCCGGCATCGGCACCAGCTTGCAGCTGGGCATGGAACTCCATCAAAAAGTTCAAGCGGCGAGAAAAAAAGATCATCCAGATTATCAGTGCGAGCTGCCTGTCTCTTGGACTTTTGAAAAAGATAATTATCAGTTTGAAGTGCAAGGCCGACTGGATGGATTCTTTCCGGGTGATAAGCCCCGGATTGAGGAAATTAAATCGAGCTTCAATATTTTTGAACTTTCTAAAAAATTAAAAGACCGAAGATTTGATCATCCTTATTTTGTGCAACTCCTCACTTATGGTTACTTCCATTGGCTGGAACATGGAAAAAAACCAGCTCTCAGTTTTCACCTGATTTCCTCCCGCCGGGACGAAAGCCAGGATGTCGAAGTCTATTGGGACCTTAAAGAGTATGAGGCCTGGCTGGCCCGTCGTCTGGATGAATTGGTAGTGGAAGCGGTTAAAGCGGAAAAAAGATTTTTACGAAGAAATAAACTCTCAGGGAATATGCCCTTTCCATTCGCCCGTCCCCGCAGGGGCCAGCTGGAGTTGATTGATTTTATCGAAAAGGGCATGAGTGACGGCAAGAAGATGATGCTTCAGGCGCCGACTGGTTTAGGAAAAACGATCGGAGTACTCTATCCCTCCCTAAAAGAAGCCTTGGCACGCGGGCAGAGAGTGGTTTATCTCACTCCTAAGAATAGCCAGCAGAGTGTGGCGGAAGAAGCGGTGGAAAAACTGCAGGCTCAGGGCTGCGCCACCAAGTCCCTCACCATTACCGCTAAAAGTAAAATGTGCCTTAAGGCCGAGCCTCTATGTAATCCGGAGTACTGCGAATTTGCCAAAAACTACTACGACAAATTAATTACTCATGATCTTAAGAATGAACTGGCCCGAAAAAAGAAACTCACTTCGCGAGTGATGAAAAACTTAGGAAACAAGTATGAAGTCTGTCCCTTTGAGCTTCAACTGGAGGCGATTCCCGAAGCTGATACCGTCATTTGTGATTATAATTATGTCTTTGGTCATGATGGTGTTTTAGGAAAAATCAGTGCCGCCGGTTTTGAGCAGAATGGAAAACCCAATCTGGTGATTGATGAGGCCCACAACCTTCCGGCGCGATCAATGGGAAACTTCTCGCCAGCGCTCTCCAGTTCCTTTTTAGAGGGCTTAAGAGAGGAATTTGAGGGGTTACCCAAGCGCTTTCAGCGGGAAGGGGAGGAGCTCCTTGATTTGTGTCTGGAGACCTTAAAAGAATTCACACCCGAGGTGCGGGAAACGAGGAAGCTGGCACTGGAGGCAGAAGCCTTTGTAGCGGTGAATGAAGAATTAAAATCTTTCTTAAGCGCCTATCTTGACTCGGATACCGAAATTAAATCCAGAGATGTTGTTTTAAGAATGGTTTTTTATTGGGGAGAGTTCACTGACATTCTCTCAGAGCTCAGGCCCTCTCAGCAGGAATTTTTTATCACCGGCCAATATGACGGTAAACATCACTCGGTGAAGATTACCTGTTGTGATGCCTCCAACCTGATTAAAGAACGTTATCAGTACTTTCAAAACACCGTCGCCTTCTCGGCGACTCTTAAGCCTTTTGATTATTATGCAAAATTGTCCGGTCTTGAAGGGACGGACTTAATTCAGGAGGAGTTTAAATCTCCCTTTAGTCAGGATAACCGTAAGGTGTTGATCATTCCGCAGATCTCTACCAAATTCTCGGTGAGAAACCAAAACTATCCCAAAATCGCTGATACCATAGAACGAGTGCTTAAACTCAAATCAGGTAACTACCTGGCCTTTTTTCCAAGTTTTGATTTTATGGAAAAGGTGCTGTCACTATTCTCTCCGCCCAACGGATTCAGGGTACTGAAGCAAAAAAGATATATGAGCAGTGATGAGGTTGAGAACACGCTCGAGTTATTAAAAGTGCAATCATCTCCCATGATTCTTTTTGCCGTCCAAGGAGGAGTGTTTTCTGAAGGGGTAGATTATGCGGGAGATATGGTTATCGGCGCTTTTGTCGTGGGTCCACCGCTGCCAAGTTTTGATTTTGAACGTGAGCGCATGAAGGATTATTACGAGTCTTCCTATCAAGCAGGCTTTGATTATGCCTATACTTTTCCCGCTATGGCCCGTGCCGTTCAGGCCGCTGGAAGGGTCATCCGCTCAGAGAATGATAAGGGCATTATTATTCTGATGGATGACCGATTCCTGGAGAAGAGTTACGGCCAGTCCCTGCCGGATGACTGGTTCGACCAATCACCGCGGGAACTAGTTTCCAAAAGCATCTTAAGCGACATTCAAAACTTCTGGGATCGTCACACGTGAGTGATTTGCCGCTTGCTGATAACTGCCCGATAAATGGCAAGCAGGATAACTGCCCCAATTACCGAGGCTACAAAGCCTGCTGGCTCACCTTGATCGTACCAGCCCAGAGAGCTTCCGAGAAAGTTAGCGACAAAGGCTCCCGCCACACCGAGAAGCATGGTGATGATCCATCCGCCAGGATCTCGTCCAGGCATCAGAAATTTTGCGATTGCGCCTACAATGAGTCCTACTACTAAAGTCCAAAGCATACCTGCCTCCTTGAGCTTGGGAACAACTGCTTTTAGTTCTGCAAGCTTTACGCCACTAAAATGGAAGTAAAAAGCTCCAGCACTGTTCATTTTTTCCTCCCTAGGGAAGTCCAACCCCCTTTTTATCAATAGTTCCAATTTTTATTCCGAAAAGTATGGAAACGACCAACTTGAAAAAAGGAATTTTCATGAAACGATTATTATTCGCTCTGGTACTTTGCGCGGATGTCGCCTTTGCCGGAAACCTCGCTATCAATGTAAAAAACTTTAATTTTAACTATACCAGCCCTTCAGGCGAAGGGTCTGCGACCGCCTTCTCCCGCAATCAACTCATCGATCAAGGGGTCTTTGTTCGGGTGGAAAAAGTTGACCAAAATTTTCTCTTAAACGTATCAGGTGCAGAAACTCAGGAATTCGTTCTGGAGAATGCGCCGTCATTTATGACGGAAGCTGAAACCATGTCGGTTACTGGATTTAATCTGGACCTGGGCCAACAACTTACCATGAATCTTTCCCAGGGAAGATTTAACTCCAGAAATGATTCATTGAAGCTCGATGGCCTGACCTTAAACTGCAGCCGGGACGTGGCCAAGACTGAAGTTATGGATCAATTGATTGCAGGGTGTGTTCAGAAGATGGCCCTTAAAACTTCAAAGTTTTCTTCTCAAACCTCAGAAGAAGTTTTAGTTAAGGCCCTCGCTGACGTCGCTCCCCTGATCGCCGTTGGTGTGAATAGTATTGATATGCAAATTAACGGTGGAAAATTCGTCTTGGCGGCAGACGTTCAGGCAGACGTTTCAGGCAAAGTTAAAGGTTCTGGAAACATCAGCTATGATGCTGTTACAGGAATGATGACTATTAAAATCACTGAAGTGAAATTTAGTTTCCTCAATATTACCAATAAGGTTTTTGAAGAACTAAAAAAGAATGAAAATGAAAAACTTAAAGTCAGCAAACCTTACGTCTATTTGAAACTAAAGTAACAAACTGAAGGCTGGTTTTTAACCAGCCTTTTTTGTGACCTCTACGACAATTAGATGATTTGAAAAAAGATTCACAATATCACCGTTCTCCAATTCAAGTAATTCGTCATTTCCCAGATCATAGGCAAAGAGCCAGTCGGTGGTGCACTGAAGCTCAATTTCTGCGGGAGAATCTTTAATCACTTCCACCGTGGCCTTACCCCAGTTGCGATTGATCATGACATTGAAGTCCTGTAACGGACCATCGAGGAGACGACAGAATATAGCTGCTTCACCCGGGAAGAAGAGCGGTGGTGTGTTCATCGTTAATTTTTTTTGCAGATAGGTATCAGTGAAAATGAGCTGGCAACCTTTTCCTTTCAACAGATAAAGATGACGATCCACACCCGGAAAAAATGAGAATTCCCCATCCTGGGCCACGTCTGCCCTGGAGAGACGCAGAAGAAATTCACCGTTCTCGGGGAGGCGAAACAATTCTGTGGTTTGGCCGCCACCGTTTTTCCAGGGCATGGTTATAAAGTTATCTTTAGTAAAACGCTTCATAATGGTTCTCAAATATTGGCATCAGTTCTGCATTATCTTATCGAAAGGAGAGCACTATGGAAAACATTCCTGGTAAACAGAAGTCTGACTATAATGATGGTGAGAATGTCACCCACTATTTAGGTAATGATGACTATGAAGGGGCAAACTTGCCTGAGATTAATGAAGTAAAGTATAATAAACTGCTAGAAGGCAAAGAAGCTTTAGGAAATGAGTTAGAGGAAGAAGAGGAAATCGAAAAGAAATATTATTCTTCTATGGAAGATCAAGACTATGAATGAAGTAAGCTCTGGGCCCAATCCAACACTTCTTTGATTCTAGGAACAACGAGCATCTGAGCTTGTGGATAAGTCAGCCATTTAAATTGGTGATGTTCAATGACCCCAGTTACGGGGTTAGGCAATAATTTAACCTCCCTATCTTCCTTAATCCTTATTAGATAGTAGCGCGCTATTTTTCCTCTACCATAGGTCTTGGTTTCGATGAAGACCTTGTCATACGGAGTCGAAAATTTTGTCAAGCCGGTTTCTTCTGCCAGTTCTCTAATTGCCGCATCCCAAGGGTCTTCGTTTTCTTCCACCATGCCTTTGGGAAAGTCCCAATAACTATAGGCACGCAAAAAGAGGAATTCCCAATGATTTCCAGCTTTACGAATAGGGATGACACCAGCCGATAAGGATTTGGTTTTCATATTTAACTATTAACTCAGGATCGTTATCTCCGATAGTTTTAGTCTTCTCATGCAAGGAATTGTCATAGATGTATTGATTGATCAGAATAGGGATGGGGGTTAGCCTAATAAGATCAGGAGTTACCTATGATTAAATCTTTGATCCTATTTCCTTTTCTTATTTCCAGTGCTTTGAGTGCAACTATTATTCCTTTTGAAAGGGATGTTCCTCGAGTGGAGCGCTTCGATTATATTACCGCTAACAATCGCGAATCTAAGCACTACCTAAGTCATTTTGGCAGTTATGCTGATGAGCTTTATTATCGAGGATTTGGTATTCACAATGTTGGTCCCAATGACATTGTTCCCACGACTCCGGAGTGGATAGATTATCCTAGTCGAGAATTCTTTTTCAACACCAATGATCATGCCCGCCGAGACACTTTTATCTGGATCACAGATTCAATTGGCTCAAATTCTGTTTCTGATTATGCTGAAACGATTTTGTTCTTTTTACCACGACAGAATCAGATGCATGTAGAAGAGCATGATGAGTCGTTAGCGGTGACTTTAACTACAGGCGAGGAAGTAAGTTTCTTTAAAAAGTATAAGACCTTGGATGGTGGAGTTCTGAAAGAAGAGCCGGTGGATCTGAACCCGATTCGTTCTGAAAGAAAGCATGCTCAGCTAGCTTACTCCGGGAAAGGGATCATTTTAAGATCTGACGCCTGGGGCGCTGATCCCCGTCTGGCCAAGACCGTTCAAGTCTTGAAGGCCGGCCTGCCCGCCTGTAACATTTCCGGGCCAACCTTCTGGACACAAGAGGGTTTCCCGAAATTTAAATTTGTAAGAGATGAAGATGCCTATGCGGTTATTATGGAAAAATGCGGTCAAGAATACTTGCCAGAGATGTAGCCTTCTTTCTCTGTGGATAGTTATTTCTTGTGCCAATTTGACGGAATCAGGCAGCAAGGTCACTTTCATCGAGTCCAATGAAGGGGCCTTTGAGATGCAAGAAATAGCGGATAAGCTGATTGCCAAAGAAGAGTGCAAGTACCTGGGTTTTATAGATGCTGATACGGCCCTTTTTCCCGGGTCGTATTCAGTTCACGAGAACGAGATTCACTCTGCTTTACGAAACCGGGCGGCAAAGGTCGGGGCCAATTTAGTCATTGCTAACTTTTATCAAAAGCCGGCACAAGGGATTGTTCTCTTGTGCCCGGAAGAATTCTTAAGCCAGCACTAAATTCCAATTTCCAACTGTAAGCGGTAGATCCACTGACCTGCATAAAGGTCCTTAACGTGATTCATTTCCTCAGCATAAGTAATATCGGTTTGAACTTTGATTTTATGGCCATCAATATACTTACTTAGAGCACCGGTATATTGATTCTGATCATTGGCGCCTTCCAGGGTGTCGCGGTCGGCCCATATTTTGGTAAAGCGCAGCGCCGGTTCAATGTTGTTCTCAAGAAGATACCCGATTTGAGTATTTAAGCCCTGGCCTTTATAAATAACAACTTGATTGGCCCCATCCATGAAAACTGGATCACTCGTCCAGCGATTGGCATATTCGGCCATCCAGGAAAATCCCTGGTACTTGAAAATTAAATCGGCAAAGTAAGTCTCAAGATCTGCATTAAGCCCTTCGGTTTCGTATTGGCGGCCTAGTTGTCCGCCAGGGCGAGTGGCCTTCTTGTTGGCAGAGTAGACTGCACCGAGTGCAAGTTTCGGCGATGTTTCGCGGGATAAGTCCGCCTCAAAATAGTCGCCATTGTCCTTGAAGTTTCCCAAAGGAAGCCATTCAATTCTGGAAGTGTAGGCGAGTCCATTATCTTGGTTATTAGTAGAGCGACCGTCACCGTTTGAAATAGCGAGTTTGATCCAAAAAGGTTTTTCGACTCCGATGCGATGGTACACCTGTGCTCCTATATCTCGATCCAGATTGAAGGTAGCGTTTAGCAGTGAGCGGTCAACAAATTGCTGTGCACCGGAAGATATGACGCGTTCACGGTTCCCAGGCAATTTGGTCTGACCATACCAAAGAACAGTGGAATCAGATAATTTCCAACCGACCACGGCGTCTCGTAAAATGTTGGGATATTCGGTGCGGTCATAATCAAAGTCTCCGCGGGTGAATGAGAATTGAAACTTATAAAGAAGTCGAGGATCAAGCAGGTGACCTTCCAGGCGTAGACGGGCCCTACGAACCTCGAAGTTGATAGCTTCAGGTGATAAATCTTCAGAGTCAGTGGACTCGTAGGTAAATCTATTTTGAACGCGAAAACGAAAGTGTGCCTTAAAATGGTGAGGCTCATGTTCAAATACCAGACCATCTTTAAAATAAGTGATGGTATCACCAACGGTGGAAATTTCCTGGGCGCAAACATGGGTGGTCATAGTTAAAAGCAGGCATCCAAAAATCAGTTTCAAAACGAATCCCTTTTTAATTAGATTAAATAGGTATTCTAATTTTAAAATCCTTTAATGTCTAAGGCACTTGGGCTATTTTTAAGTTATGCAAAAAATCGGAGTCGTAGAAGGCTTCTTCGGTCCTGAGTGGCCGCAAGCTGATCGTAAAAGTTATGCCCAATTTCTCTCTCAGTATGGAGGGGATTTTTATATTTATGCCCCGAAGCGCGACTTTCATTTACGTAAGGGCTGGCGTGAAGAATGGGATGAGAATTATATCAGTCACTTGAAAGAACTGATTGCAACCTTTCATTCTTGTAATGTTCAATTTGGATTGGGATTTACTCCCTTTGGTTTAGGAAATGAACTAACGGCCGAAGATAAAGAGCATCTGAAAGAAAAGCTGCATATCATGCAGAAACTTGGCATAGATTTATTGGGTCTCTTCTTTGATGACATGCCGGTCACGGATAATCTGGCGCAAACTCAAATTGCAGCTCTGAAAATCATTCAAGAACATTTTGAAAAAAAGATTATTTTCTGTCCCTCTTTTTACACTCCTGATCCCATTCTCGATAAGGTCTTTGGTCAGCGTCCTGAGCATTATCTGGAAGACATTGCCGAAGGTGTTTCACTGGATGTGGCGATTGCCTGGACTGGACCGAAAGTCATTTCACCTGCTATCGATCAAGAGCATTTAAGGGAAGTAGAGAAGTTACTTAAAAGAAGGCCATTTATCTGGGAAAATATTTTTGCCAATGATGGACCGCGGAACTGCAAATTTTTAAAACTTAAAGAATTTAGTGGGCGGGAGAAGAATATTTTCCAGCAAACGGAAGCCTTTGCTTTTAATCTGATGAATCAACCACAGTTATCTAAAATCTTATATCTGGCTTCTTGCAATGTTTTAAAAATGAATCAAGAGAGCGGAGCTGCTTTTCTAGAAGCCTTAAATGAATTGTGCTCACCGGACTTTAAAGACTTCATACTGAGTCATAAAGACACATTTTTGAATAAAGGCTTGGATCAAATTGACTCAGTCGATAAAGAGAAGTGGCTTGCAGAATTACAAGGCATTAATGACCCTGGTGCCCTGGAAATCAGCGATTGGCTCTCCGGTAAGTACCTGGTTGGCCCGGAGTGCCTGACCGATTAGTATCAAGTTATGCTTAGATTCTGGTTATGCGACTTTTCCTGGGAATTGAAATTCCGCCAGACATTAAAAATAAGATTCATCACTTCCTCGAGCCCTTACAAAAGACACCAAAGGGATGGGAAAATCCCCATGACTATCATCAGACCCTGCTTTTCATCGGGGAGTCGAGTGAAGCAGACTTAGTGATCATTTCTCATCGACTCAAGCAGATTTCTTTTCACCCCTTTGAACTTACCTTTGATCAATTTCAATTTTTTAACCGCCGTATTATGTATTTGGGTCTCAAGCCTTCTGTGGAATTATTAGAGCTAAAAAAACATATTGATCAAGTTTTTCCTGAATGGGTTAAGCCTGAATCAAAACCGTTTATACCCCATCTCACCGTGAAACGTTGGCAAAGATATGAATATGACGAGTTGTCATCGGGGTTATTCTCGAGAGAATTTATTTGTCCGGGTTTTATTGTGACAGGTATCGCCTTATTTAAGTCTGAGAAAGATAATGAAAATCAAAAGTATCATATTATTGAGCGAGAATATTTCTAAAAAATTAATTGAAAAGAGCGATAAGAACAAACCATGAGACGAAAAAATCGCGCCCCTAACATGACTCCTGAAAGATTTATTATCGGCCTTGTTTTAGGGTGGGCAACGTATTACTCAGTTAAACTCTTAATTGCCGACCTGTAATTTATTCGGCTTCTCCTTCATTATCATCTGTCTCTTCTGACATCACTCTTCCTGTACGAGGGTTGAGCAATATTTCAACTTCTTTTCCTTCATGCTTGCCTTCAAACTCATAGACCCAATTTCCTCGATCATTTTTTTCAAAGGCCCACTGGCCGGAAATTTCTTTGCCATCTTTTTTGGCAGCTGCGACTGCTGCTTTTAGATTGAGCATGCCTTGACCAGGATCAAACTCATCTTTTTCAATCAGTCCACCGGAGGCTTTTTCCAGTCCGCCCTTAGAATCCAGGAAAATTTCTACCAGTGTATTTTCCGCTGATTTCACTTTTTTCTGAGTCGGGGTATCAACCACAATGACTCCACCGGGGACGTAAGGGGTCTTGTTTTCAATGACTATTTTTTCGGCTTTGGGTTTGGCCGGTGCTTTTTCAATTTCTTTTTCTTTTAGAACCGGGGCTTGTGCATAAGTTAATGAGGTCAGGGCAAAGAACAAGGCCGCCGTTGATATTTTCGATTTCATGATTCCTCCCAAACTTCTAATATTATGCTATATCTATTTTAACATAGCTTTTTAATTTGTAACTACTTGGAATTAGGCGGATTTTTATGAGCACGATGATCTTGTTGTATCTTATTGGTGGATTAGTGGCCCTGGTAGGGGGAGGAGAACTCTTAATCCGTGGAGCCTCTAAAATAGCGGCAGCCATGGGAGTTTCTTCATTAGTCATTGGCCTTACTATTGTGGCCTTTGGAACGAGCTCTCCAGAGTTGGTAGTAAGTCTTAAGGCCAGTTTAACTGGTCAAGCCGATCTCGCTGTGGCCAACGTTGTAGGCAGTAACATTTTTAATATCCTTTTCATCTTGGGTGCCTGTGCCGCCTTTGCTCCACTCGTTGTGTCTTCACAACTGGTGCGTTTGGATGTGCCAATTATGATTGGATCAGCTTTATTAATGATTCTATTTTCACTCAATGGAAATATCAGTTTATGGGAAGGGGCAGCTCTCTTTTCTATTTTAGTCATCTACACCATATTTCTTATTTATAAGAGTCGCAAAGACAGTAAAGAGAGCAACAGCGAACAAAAAGAGGTCGTTAAAATGACCCCTAAAGTAATTGTGACTAATCTGGTGTTTATTGCTATTGGTTTAGGTTTACTCATTTTAGGTGGGGATTGGTTTGTGACTGCTGCCACTGAAATAGCTAAATCTTTGGGAGTTTCCGATACTGTTATTGGTCTAACCATCGTCGCTATCGGAACTTCTTTACCGGAAGTAGCGACTTCTTTTTTAGCTACTATTAAAGGTGAAAGAGATATTGCGATTGGAAACGTGGTGGGCAGTAACATTTATAATGTCTTCGCCATCTTGGGCTTAAGTTCAATGTTAACTCCTTCAGGTCTTAACGTTGCCAATGACCTCTTAACTTTTGACCTTCCTTTAATGTTGGGAACGGCCGTAGCCTGTTTACCGATCTTTATTGTGGGATTTAGGATTAATCGTTGGGAAGGGTATATGTTTTTGGGGACCTATGTTCTCTATACCATTTACCTAATACTCAATGCCACTGAGCATGCTTACTTTGAAAACTATAAATCTGGTGTCATTTATTTGGTTGGACCTATTCTGTTACTGACCTTATCGATCATTAGTTTTCAGGCCATCAAGCAGATTAGAAACTTCCGCGCTCAATAAAAGAAAAACAGAAGGCCCGGGTCATTTCATGATGGCCCGGGTCCTGATTTAAGGCATCGCGAATTTTAACTCAGAGAAAGGAAGTTTAAACTTGAGAAAAATAGTGAACAGGGCGGAATGCAATGTCACGAATCATCATTTTCTTGTTACTTTTCTCGCTTGATCTCCCTGCTTTTGAAATTAATTCTTCCCATGAGTTGAGGAGACTTTTTCATCGCTTTGATCGTGATCAGGATAAAAAGATTACGGTCGAAGACAAAATTCCTGAGACTTCCGTTTTTCATGTCACAACTAAATCCCAAAAAAGCCTTCCTGTTCAAGGCAGTTACTATATATCAAACCTGGCCCAGGAACTTAAATTTTCGGAAATAAAAAATACCAAAATAAACATTTCCAAGATTTTCATCAATCCAGTGGACCGAATTTCTTTTGTGATCAAAGAGCGGTTTTGGGATGGGCTTACCCGTAGAATCGATGCTTCCACCTTGAATCAAGTGATAAAAGATTCCAAAATAAAATCAGATAAAAATTATCTTTATGTGTCTTTTAATGATGAGGCCAATTTTTCATACTATAAAAAATTGGCCCGTCCGGATCTGGAAGTCATCAAATTGCCTGAAATCATCCCTCCTGGTTATATTTCCTCATTGGGGAATAAGCAGGGTCTACTGTCACTTGCCATGAAAGATCACAAGGGTGTTCCCTATGTGGTACCGGGAGGACGTTTTAATGAAATGTATGGCTGGGACAGCTACTTCCATGTCTTAGGCACTATCAATGATGGCAGAAGAGATCTTGCTCAAGGCATGGTGGAAAACATGATTTATGAGATTAATCATTACGGAAAAATTCTCAATGCTAATCGCACTTATTATTTAACACGTTCACAACCACCGTTTCTCACATCCATGATTCGTGCTGTTTATGATGAACAAGGCAAGGCCTGGCTTGCAGACGCCTTGAGAGCGGCGATCATGGAATATGAGACCGTCTGGATGGGAACAGAGCGGCTCACTCCTTTGGGTCTTAGCCGTTATGCTGGCTTTGATGAAGGCATTCCTCCAGAGGTGGAACCCGGACATTTTGATCATGTGTTAGCTCCATTTGCCAAGAAGTATGGGACTACGATCGCTCAGCTAACGGCTGACTTCAATGCCGGTAAAATCCAGGATCCCGAGCTCAAGGATTTTTTTTATCAGGATCGGGCGGGAAGGGAGTCAGGGCATGATACGACCTACCGCTTTCGAGTGAATGGTAAGGATCGGGCCGCCGATTTTGTCACTGTCGATCTGAATTCACTTCTTTATAAATATGAATTGGATATCTACTTGATGATCAAAAAACACTTCAATGGGGAGTTTTTAGGAAACTCGGCAGATAAGTTTCTGCAGGCATCAATCAAGCGAAAAAAATTGATGAAGCAGTACTTATGGAATGAAAAAGAAGGTCTTTTTTTTGATTATAATTGGAAATTAAACAAACAGTCTGATTACTTAAGTGCTACCACCCTTTATCCGCTTTGGGCCAGTGAGGGTCATGAAATAAAATACCGACTGCTCTCTCCTGTAGAGGCGAGACGTTTAGTGCAGAATTCTTTGAGCAAGCTGGAGGAGGCGGGAGGTCTTGCCGCTACTTCTTCTGAGTCTTTGAAGAAGTATGGTGACCCCCAAAGTGAACGGCAATGGGACTATCCCAATGGCTGGGCTCCGCACCAGATTCTTGCCTGGCAGGGAATGAGTGATTATGGATTCTCAGTTGAGACCGAGCGACTAATTTACAAATGGCTCTATATGATTACCCGGAATTTTAAAGACTATCATGGAACCATTCCGGAGAAATACGATGTCGTTTCCATGTCTCATAAAGTGTTTGCTGAGTATGGCAACGTTGGCACCAAGTTTTCTTATATTACATTGGAGGGCTTTGGTTGGGTGAATGCTTCTTATCAACTGGGGCTTAAAAGACTTCCGGAGAAACTGCAAAACAATTTAAGAAATCTCACGCCACCCCAGTGGTTATGGTCTAAAGACACAACGGAAACCAACCAGTGGATCTTCAATGGCCAGATCATTTTCACGACCGATGGTATAGATACCTCCGCCTTCTTCCGGGTCACCACCGCGGTTCATTTGGACACCGTTAAAGTCACCTTGGAAGACCCCTACACCATCAGCCTTCGTTAAAGTTGGATCTGTTGGCATGAAATCACTCTTGTTCCATCCAAGACAATCACTAATGACATTTCCACTGCCGTCGAGCACCGATAGAATTTCTTCTGCATTATCTGGGTTCGCACAGACTGGAGGAGTCTGCAGACCAAGAGCAGCCTTGTCCCAATCAACCCATTCCCAGGCATTACCGGCCATATCCCACACAGTAGATCCATTGCTGAGTTCAAAAGTTCGACCTTGTTCCCGGCCGCCGCCAATCGGATCAAGAGCACTATCTCCGGTATCCGTGTACGGATCATTGATATTGGATACTTGTTTTGTTCCACTCATGGCATTGCCGTTACTGTTACCTGTATAGAGCATCACTTTTTCCGGCACAGTATTGAACAGCCAGTTAGCATTAACACTTTCAATATTTCGGGCAATGGCCATCCATTCCTGGTTAGAAATCAAATCAAAGTGATTCTGATCTTCCCAACCTAAATTGCCGCAAGCTGTTTGTGCGTTTTCAATTGTTATATTAAGCCAAGGTGTGCTCGCCGGCTGAGAAACAGCTTTGCCTCCCACATTCTTGGCCTCAAACTGCATCACACAGAAGCGATCATTGATGACTTCTGAGCCCACTGGAACAAGACCGGTGTCATCCCATGCCGGCACTTCCACAAATCCATCAGGACAAGTTTTCACTTCCAAAGTGACCTGAGCCGTGGTCGATCCATAAGCATTGGTCGCCGTTACATCAAACACCTCTGGTGCCATGAGTGCAGTTGGGGTACCTGTGATTTCACAAGTGTTATTATCGAGTATTGCCCATAATGGTAGATCGGGAACAACCACACAAGTTTGGATTGGTGAGCCGTTGGTTGAGAACACCGCTGGACGTCCGGCCATTGGTGAGTTGATGTAAGCTGGAAAGCCTTTTGAGTCTGTGTAATCAAGGGTAGGTTTATCTGCTCCCACAGTAATGGTGACGGAAGCCTCTAATGAGCTACCAGCATTGTTACTGGCGGTGATGGCATAAGTTTGAGTGACTGTTTCCAGTGGAATACCCGAGATAATACACGTTTCAGCATTGATGGTCAGACCATTAACGAGATCTGGAACGCTGATACAAGAAGTAATCGTTGAGCCGTTAGCATTTAAAGTGGTAGGCTGGATGGTCATATTTGCACCCACAAAGCCTGAGGTTCCGGTGGCCCCTGTATAACTCAATTCAGGAACGCCTGCGTTTACAATAAGTGTGACCATCGCTGCAATTGAATCCCCAACGGCATTTTTGGCCACGATGCTGAATGTGGCACTAAGTTCTGAATCTGCTGAACCTGAGATGACACAGGTTTGCTGATCAATTGTGGCCCATGCTGGCAGATCAGGAGTTACCAGACACTGGTTAATCGGGGAGCCATTTTCTTGTAGCAGAGTTGGAACAACTGAAACTGTGTCTTGGTAATTATAGTTAGTAACTGAACCGTCATAACTAATAACAGGAACTGATTGGCCAACGGTGATCGTTACCGCTGCCACAGCTGAAGAACCACCGGTGGTCATAACCGTCACGTTATAATTTGTTGAGCCTTGATTGGCGTCTGGTGTACCAGAAATTACGCAGGTCTGTGGATCAATTGAAGCCCATGCTGGTAAGGCTGCAGTACAACTCTCAATGGCAGAACCATTACCATTGAGAACTGTTGGAGTAATTGTCATCGCCACACCGACTTCCCCAACCGTTCCAGTTGCGCCCTCATAACTTAGTTCTGGAGCAGCCGAAGATACGCTGATGGTGACTTCAGCACCGGTGGAAAAACCAGAACTGTTTTCTGCTGTAATGGTATACACAGTTGCCATCAGCACATCATCAGGTGTTCCGGTAATGGTACATGTTGTAGCATTCAGAGTTGCCCAGGTTGGAAGTGATGGAGAACTTGTACAACCGAGGATTGATGAACCGTTATCATTAAGAGCCGTCGGAGCAATAGTTGTTGGTACGCCAAAGACTGCATTGGTTCCCAGTGAACCAATGTAGCTAAGAGTTGGTACACCGGCACTTACTTCCAGTGTTACGGTTGCTCCATCGGAGGCACCGGTGGAGTTAGTGGCGGTGATGGTATAGGTAGCCGCGGCCATCTGGGCCGAAGGCGTACCAGTGATGGTGCAAGTCGTACTGTTAAGGGTCAACCATCCAGGAAGTGCTGGGGAGCTGCTACAATTCTGAATAGCAGAACCATTGAGATCAAGTGTCGTTGGGGCCACGTTCATCTCAACACCGATTTCCCCAACTGTTCCGGTGGCTCCGGCATAACTCAGAGTAGGAACATTGATTCCGACCGAGAGAGTTACGGTGGCGACAGTGCTGCCTTTACTATTGACCGCAGTCACCGAATATTCTGTCGGTACCATGTCAGCATTAGGTGTACCTGTGATAACACAAGTTGAACTATTAATAGATGCCCATGCCGGAAGTCCTGGTGAAGCAGTACAGCCCGTGATCGTTGCACCATGATCGTTAAGAGTCGTTGGTGTTACAACCATTCCAAAACCAATTTCTCCATTGGTTCCTGTTGCTCCTGCATAGCTTAAGGCCGGGGCTGCAGCATCTACACTTAATGTAACATTGGCTCCAGTTGAAGTACCGGTGCTGTTGGTTGCAGTAATCGTGTAAATCGTTGCCATCATTACCGCATCTGGAACTCCGGTAATGGTACAAGTTGTTTGGGTGAGAGTTGCCCACAATGGGAGTGATGGTGAAATATTACACTGAGTAACTTCTGAACCATTTTCATTTAAGGTTGTTGGGGTCACTGTCATTGGAACTGCAATGACACCGGCCGTGCCAAGGGCACCAATGTAACTAATGTCTGGAACGGACATTCCCACACCAATAGTGACAGAGGCGGTAGATGAACCGATTCCGTTAGTGACAGTAATCGTAAAAGTAGAAGAACTTAAGTCTGTATCGGGAGTACCAGAGATGACACAAGTGTTGTTGTCCAAACTTGCCCACAATGGAAGGCCCGGCGAGACACTGCAAGCACTAATAGCACTACCATTATCATTTAGAGTCGATGGAGTGACCGTCATTGGCGACCCAATAGATCCTTGAGTGCCGGTAGAAGCA
The DNA here is from genome assembly GCA_023701435.1 of Bacteriovoracaceae bacterium. Classification (GTDB taxonomy): domain Bacteria; phylum Bdellovibrionota; class Bacteriovoracia; order Bacteriovoracales; family Bacteriovoracaceae; genus Peredibacter. The sequence continues at coordinate 27,684 of JAMPXB010000013.1, forward strand.
GCATAACTTAAAGTCGGAACAGCAGCTTCAACTTCCAGTGTGACAGTGGCTCCGGCAGATGGACCTGCGGAGTTGGTCGCAACAATGGTATAGCTTGTCGGTGCTAAATATGAATCAGGAACACCAGTGATCACACAAGTTGTTGGGTTAAGAGTAGCCCATAGTGGCAGTGATGGTGTGGCCTGACACTGAGTAATTGCCGAACCATTATTGCTGATAGTGGTAGGAGCGACGTTCATGGAAACATTGATAGTTCCTACCGTTCCAGCTGCTCCAGTGTAGCTTAAGCTCGGTACGGTATTTCCCGTAGATAAAGTAACTTCAGCAGTACTTGATCCAACACCGTTGGTGACAGTCACTACGTAAGTGATTGGTCCAAAATTTGCTGATGGTGAACCTGTGATTTCACAGGTACTTGCATTAAAACTTAATCCACCGGCGAGTGCTGGTGAAATACTACAATTGGTAATTGCCGAACCATTTTCAATTAAGGTGGTCGGAGCAACGAACATTGGAAAACCAATTGTTCCGTTAGTACCTGTTGCTCCGGCATAACTAATTGTTGGAACAGCAGCATTTACTTCAATTGTGACGGTCGCCCCGGAAGATGTACCAACACCGTTCACGGCGCTGATGGTATAAGTAGTGGCTGCTTGGGCTAAATCAGGTGTACCGGTAATAGCACAGGTCTGCATATTAAGGGTCGCCCAAGCTGGCAGCGTAGGAGAGTTTGTACAAAGGGTAATGTCAGAGCCATTTTCTTTTAAGAGGGTCGGGTTAATAGTCAGCAGTGTGCCCATGTCGGCGACAATGCTGGCCCCACCATAGCTGATTTCAGGCACGGCTGGATTAACGGCCAGGGTTATATTGGCACTAGATGAACCTGCGCTATTGGTTGCGGTAATCGAATAGATTGTTGATGGCAAATAATCATCAGGTGTTCCTGAAATTACACAAGTCGTAGGATTAATACTTGCCCATAGAGGAAGCGCAGGAGAATAAGTACAGCTTGTTATGCTTGCGCCGTTTTCATTTAGTGTTGTCGGTGTCACGCTCATCGGCACATTAATATCGCCGACAGTTCCCGTTGCTCCACTGTAACTAATGGTTGGGGCAGAAGCACCCACACTTAAAGTCACATCGGCCGTATTTGATCCGACTGCATTGGTGGCAGTAATGGTATAGGTTGTCGCAACCAAAACGGCGTTAGGTGTACCGGTAATCTGACAGGTCGAAGTATTAAGTGTCGCCCATACTGGAAGTAGTGGTGAACTGCTACAGCCAATAATGGACGAACCGTTACTGCTTAAAGTGGTAGGGGTTACGGTCATTGGAATAGTCATTGTACCGTTGGTTCCCACTGAACCAACATAGCTCAAAGTTGGCGCAATCGGATTGACAGTCAGAGTAACCGTAGCTCCGTTAGATGGACCAATTGAGTTTTGGGCGGTGATGGTATAAGTGGTCGCAGAAAGAGCGGCATTAGGTGTACCGCTGATTTCACAAGTCGTTGCATTTAGTGTTGCCCAAAGCGGTAGAGCAGGGTTACTCGAGCAAGCAATAATCGCCGATCCGTTGTTATTGAGTGTGGTCGGAATAACATTCATCGGCTGATTAAAATTAACTGTCGTTCCTGTTGCGCCTGCATAACTAATGATTGGTACGGCCTGATCTACCGATAGAGTTGCGATTGCCCCAGCCGAGTTACCAGCAGCATTAGTCGCTACGATGGTGAAGTTTGTCGACGCCATTGCACCATTAGGTGTTCCTGAAATTTCACAAGTATTGATATCAAGAGTAGCCCATAATGGAAGTGCTGGAGTGCTGACACAATTGGTGATGGATGCTCCATTGCTATTTAGAATGACAGGCGCAACAGTGATGGGAACGCCAATACTTCCATTACCAGCGGCTCCGGAAAAACTTAGAGTCGGCACAGCAGGGTTCACGGAGATAGTAACTTGCGCTCCGACTGAATCACCTGAAGTGTTGCTGGCAACAACGGTATAGGTAACATTGTTAATAGTTGTTTCTGGAGTACCAGAAATAACACAGGAAGTGTTGTCAATGGTAGCCCACACAGGAAGTGCCGGTGTAATCTGGCAATTTTGAATAGGGTCATTGTAGTTAATCAGGGTCGATGGCTGAATATACAAGACATCGTTATAGCTAATAGTTTTTCCAGTTGATGAAGCATAACTGACTAGTGGAACTTGCTGGCCAGCGGTCAAAATAATGTTTGTACTGGCAGAACCAACCGAGTTGGTGGCAGTTATTGTGTGAGTGCTATTGGAATTAGCTGGAGGGGTTCCTGTGATGATACAAGACGTATTATCAAGTGTGGCCCATGCCGGTAGTGCCGGTGAGGCGATACAACTGGTGATGGAACTTCCATTGGAATTCAATGTTGATGGTATAACGCTCATGGCGACACCAATAGTTTCGCCATGGGTGTCTGAGCCTGAGTAGCTAATAACCGGGGCCATAGCATCAACACTTAAAGTGACGGTCGCATCGGTAAAGTTTCCAGATGTGTTGGTGGCAGTAATAGTGAAGATGGTGGCCATGAGGGTCTCAGTCGGCACACCCGTAATAGTACAATTCGTTGGGTTGATATAGGCCCAGTCAGGTAAAGCCGGACTACTCACGCAACTTGTAACAGATATACCATTATTATCGAAAACTGATGGAGTCACAGTCATGTTGACTCCATAAACACCATTGGTACCGAAAGAGCCAACATAGCTAAGAGTTGGAGCATCTGAATCTACCGAGATGGTAACAGTCGCGGGAGCTGATGATCCCCTTGCATTTATTGCGACAATGGAATAAGTCGTGGTTGTAAGCGATTCCGTGGGTGTTCCGGAAATTACGCAGGTGTTCTGATTAATGCTTGCCCAGGCCGGAAGGGCCGGTGTGATGTTACAAGTAGTAACTGTTGCACCGTTGCTGGAGAGGACCATTGGAGAGATGGACATTGGTCCACCGATACTGCCATTGGTTCCGGTTGTTCCATCATAACTTAAAATTGGTACGGCTGGATTAACGGTCAAGGTAACATTTGCCCCAAGAGAAGGGCCTGTAGTGTTTGTTGCCGTGATGGTATATGTCGTTGAGGCAACCGTACTATTTGGCGTACCAGAAATTACACAAGTTGTAGGATTGAGTGTGGCCCAGCCTGGCAGTGCCGGTGAACTGCTGCAACCGCTAATAGCAGAACCATTTTGATTTAAGGTAGTTGGGGTAATGGACATTGAGATGCCAAAGGTCCCAGTGGTTCCGGTCGCTCCGGCATAACTTAAATTTGGTACAGCTCCGAGAACATTAATAGTTACAGAAGCTCCTGCGGAGGTTCCTGCCGAGTTGGTGGCGGAGATGACATAGGTGTCGGAACTGATTGCATCCGGAGTACCAGTGATCACGCAAGTCGTAGGATTTAGCGTAGCCCAAGTAGGTAGAGCAGGATTACTAGTGCAAGCAGAGATGGTTGCACCATTAGCATTAAGTGTTGTGGGCGAAACAGTCATCGGAGTACCGAATGACCCTGTTGTTCCGGTCGCTCCGGCATAACTTAAGGACGGTACCAGGGCATTTACAGTAAGAGTTACCGAAGCAGGATTAGATAATCCTGCCGAGTTTTGAGCTCTAATATTATAAGTCGTAGCACTGAGAACAGCATTCGGCGTTCCGGTAATTTCACACGTTGTGGCATTAAGGGTTGCCCATCCAGGCAATCCTGGTGAACTGGTACAACCAGTGATAGAAGATCCATTTTGATTAAGGACAGTGGGAACCACCGTCATCGCCGCTCCAAAATTGCCAGTGGTTCCAGTGGCACCAGTATAACTTAAATTAGGAACGGTCTGAGTATCCACTCTCAAAGTGACATTGGCCGTCGTCGGTCCAATAGTGTTAGTTGCGGTTACGGTGTAAGTCGTAGATGCCAATGTTGCATCTGGAGTACCGGAGATCACACAAGTTGCAGCGTTGATGTTTGCCCATGCTGGTAGCGCTGGTGATATGCTACAAGCAGTTACTGAACCGTTCTCAGAAAATGTTGTTGGAGCAACCGACATGGCGTAACCAACGGCTCCTGTCGTTCCAAAAGCTCCTGCATAACTTAAACTTGGAAGAGTAGCATTTACTGTCAGAGCAACAGTGGCTCCAGCTGATGTTCCCGCTGTATTGGTTGCCGTAATAGTATAAGTCGTTGTTGCAAGTGTTGAAGTCGGTGTCCCGGTAATAACACAAGTCGTAGCATTTAGAGTCGCCCATGCTGGAAGGGCCGGAGAGCTGCTACAGCCTGTGATAGAAGCACCATTAGTTGCAAGAGTGGTTGGTGATACAGTCATACCAACGCCGAAGCTTCCGGTGGTTCCCGTGGCCCCTGCATAACTAAGGGTAGGTACAGCTGGATTAACTGTAATAGTTAAGGTTGCTCCAGCAGAAGGTCCAGCAGAGTTAGTTGCTGTGATGGTGTAGGTGGTTGCACTTGCAACTACCGTTGGAGTACCCGAGATCACACAAGTGACAGCATTGATAGTTAATCCTGCTGGCAGGGCCGGTGAGCTGGTACAATTGGTAATGGACGCACCATTAGTTGCTTTATTCGTCGGAGTGATCGACATCGCAGAGCCAAAGCTTCCGGTTTTTCCGGTAGCGCCGGCATAACTTAATGAAGGTACTGAAGGATTAACTGCGAGAGTCACGTTCGCTGTTGTCGATCCCAATGCATTGGTGACAGTAACAGTATATGCAGTAGAGCTTAAAATGGCATTGGGAGTACCTGAGATTTCACAAGTAGTGTTATGAATGGACGCCCATGCTGGCAATGCCGGTGAAATAGTACAACTAGTAATGCTCGAACCATTTGCACTGAACGATGCCGGTGATACCACCATCGACACTCCAAAAGCACCTGTCGTTCCAGTCGACCCAACATAGCTGATGGTTGGAGCCGCGATATAATCAACGTTAATGACGAGAGTTGCTCCACTGGAGATTCCCACCGAGTTTGTGGCGGTAATGATATAAGTTGAATCTAATTCAGCGTCCGGCGTTCCCGAAATTACACACGTTACTGGATCAATTGTTGCCCAAGCAGGCAATGCCGGAGTACTGCTGCAAGCGGTGATTGAAGCTCCATTTCCGCTTAGAGTAGTCGGAGTAATCGTCATTGGATTATTCAAAAAGCCATTGGCGCCAGTCGCTCCCACATAACTTAGTGTTGGAACTTTTGCAGAGACACTTAGAGCTACTGTACTGGAAGCCGAGCCAGCCGAATTGGTTGCAGTTATGGTGTAAGTCGTGGAGCTCAAGGCGGCATTGGGAGTACCTGAGATCACACAAGTGGAAGAATTGATCGTGGCCCAAGCAGGCAGCGCCGGTGAGCTGGTACAACTTGTAATAGCCGCTCCTCTCTCTAGAAGAGTCGAAGGAGTGATACTCATGGCCGAACCAAAGGTTCCGCTTGTTCCAGTCGAGCCGGAATAGCTGATAACTGGCACAACGGCATTAACTCTCAATGTGATATTGGCCGAAGCAGATGATCCGGCAGAGTTAGTGGCGACAACACTATAAGTAGTGGAGGCGAGAGTTGCATTTGGAGTTCCGGAGATCACGCAAGTGGAAGTATTGATCGTTGCCCACAGCGGAAGACTTGGTGAAATGGTACAACTGGTAATGGTTGAACCATTATCAACAAGAGTTGTCGGTGACACGTTCATAGCAGTGCCAAAAGAACCGGTAGTACCGGTTGCACCAGAGTAGCTTAGCATTGGCGCTGATGCAGAAACACTTAAAGTAACACTGGCGGCGCTTGAGGTACCGGCAGCATTAGTTGCTCTGATGTTATAAACCGAAGCCATTAAGACCGAAGTCGGTGTTCCGGTAATTTTACAATTAACAGAATTAAGAACGGCCCATGATGGAAGGGCAGGGGTACTGGTACAAGAAGTAATGGCTGAACCATTGGCCTTAATAGTAGTAGGAGAAACAGTCATTGGAACACCAACCGCACCGGATGTTCCAAGAGCTCCGACATAACTTAATGTTGGAGCGGCTGGATTTACTGTCAGAGTGACATTGGCGCTCGATGAACCAACAGAGTTGGTAGATGTAATACTATAAGTAACGGAAGCCAGAATCGTTGTTGGAGTTCCGCTAATGGCACAAGTTGTAGGATTAAGAGTAGCCCAAATTGGAAGAGCAGGGGTGCTGCTACAATTGGTAATGCTGGCACCATTGGCATTTAATGTCGATGGCACAACATTTAAAGAATTACCAAGGGTAATGGTCTTGCCAGTTGAGGAGGCATAACTAATTGTAGGAACAGCTGCATTTACACTTAAAGTGACGCTAGCCCCAGTGGATGATCCAGCCGCATTATGGGCAGTTACTGTATAGCTTGTGACGCTTAAAGTTGAGGTCGGGGTACCTGAGATTACACAAGTACCTGGATGAATGGTTGCCCATGATGGTAAGGCAGGGCTGATGGTACATCCAGTAATTGCAGTGCCGTTGGTAGTCAGAGTTGTTGGGCTTACGGACATTGAGGTTCCGACCGAACCATTGGTACCTGTTGCTCCGGTGTAGCTTAATACTGGTGCCGAAGGATTAATTTTCAAGCTGACTGTTGCAGGCAAAGAAGAGCCTAGAGTGTTAGTCGCAATAACTGAATAGGTCGTTGTTCCCATGATGGAAGTCGGCGTACCTGAGATCACACAAGTGACAGGATCAATTGTTACTCCCGCAGGAAGAGCAGGAGAAATAGTACAACTGGTAATAGCGGCCCCGTTAGGCACGTAAGTTGTTGGTGCGACATTAAAACTACTGCTGAGACCAATGGTCGTTCCTGCAGCAGCGGCATAACCAAGAAGAGGTCTTGGATTAAGAGAAAGAGTTGCTGTTCCAATATTTGAAAAAGCGGTGCCCGCCCTGACTTCGTAATTAAATGAGGCGAGTCCGCTTTGATATTGATAACTGGTAACTCCAACCGTACATACGCCGCCTCCACATAGGCAGGCGCGTGTGACAGCGGCGTTATTTTGAGTGGAGATATAGCAATTCGTGGCTAAATCATTTTCACTATCTGTGTAAGGTAAAGTGATGATACTTTGAGCGCCAAGAGTCAGATTGGTTGGTGTAATACTGTAAACAATAGGAGCATCATCTACCGAAACAATGTTTAAAGTTGCTGTTGCTGTGTTTGAAGTAAGTCCATTTGATACAGTGAAATTAAAACCAGCCGACCCAAAATAGTTAGCTGTTGGCTTAACTGTTACCTTACAGATTCCAAGAGAGCAGGCACAGCTTTGGGTCATGGCAACGTTAGAAAGAGCAGATACTGTACATGAAGTAGCTTCCTCACCATTTGAATCAACATAATTTAATGTAACTGATCGTTCAGTGTCTTCACTGATGGAGAGTGAAAAGTTTTGTACTACTGGCGCATTATCCGTCGGAGCTTGGGGAGTTACAGTAACGGCATTGGACTGAGTTTCACTGACACTATTTTTGGCTACGGCATAGACGGTATAGGTCTGACCATTGGTTAAGCCGGTTAAAATATAATAAGTGCCGGTAACAGGTATTGTTGTATAAGTGTCGGAAGTTCCCATCCGGTATTTCAATTCATAAGAATCTGCATGTGTACTGGTGGTCCATGAGATAGAGGCGGTACCATTTCCTGCAGAGTAACTGGAAATGTTGAAATATGAAGGGGCGTTGGTTTGAAAATTACTGTCCAAATTATCGCCGGTCTGGGCACCGCCAGACTTCGCACCAGGTGCACCATCGTTACATCCTGCGAGAAGGCTTAATAATGTCAGAACAGTTAAAATAAACTTCATATTTTAAAAATTATTCTTCAACTCCAAATCACGCATTAGAGATTTCAAATCTACTTATCGGCACATTTTGAGTTTTCTTTTCAGGAACTTAGGTGGGAATAAAGAGGGTAAAATTCGGAAAAAAATACCCAGGTTGGGAATGTGGGATCGGGTACTTAGCGTTCTAAGATTAAGTACCCGAAAAAACTCGTTGGTTACAGTTGGGCTTCCATGCTGCTGGTTAAAGGTAAATTAATGTCCATGGTGATATTGGCCTTTAATAGTCTTGAAACAGGACAATTAACCTTTGCCCGTTCAGCAGCATCTTTAATCGTGGTAGAGGTGGCCCCGGGAACTTCTGCCAGTACCGAGAGATGAATATCGGTGATGCTCCAATCGCCAGAACCTTTATCTAATGTCACTTCGGCTTCCACATTAATTGAATTGGCCTTTAAATTTTTCTTTTCCAATTCACCTGCAAAGGCCATAGCAAAACATCCAGCGTGGGCGGCTCCAATGAGTTCTTCTGGATTTGTTCCTGGCTCATTTTCAAATCTTTTTGCAAATGAATATGGTACTCGCACCAGCACACCACTTTCTGTACTAAGTGCTCCCTTGCCCTGTTTTAAAGTTCCCTGCCACATTGATTTAGCTGTTCTTTTCACACAAATCCTCCTGTTAAGATGTTCAATAGAATATTCCAGCAAAACCAATGCCGCGTTTTTCAAAACCAACTATTGTTGTTATTTTTGTTTGATGAAAAAACTTTTATATCTGCTTTACTTGATGTCGGCTCTTCTTTTGATGACCAACTGTCGTCATCATCTGCCCGTTGCTAAATTAAAATTAGCAGAGTTTCCGCCTGATAAAATAAAAGATGGTCTTGCTATGGAGGCTTTTTCAGGACTTTATTACGACGGCTTAAACGACCAAGGGGAAATGATTTTTTGGACCCATTCAGATCGTGGACCTAATGCTGAAAGTTTTAAAGATCACAAAACGAAATTAATACACAGACCTTTTGTGGATCCTGGTTATCGCCCGCGATGGATTAAGTTCACTTATAATCCCCGCACTCAGCAAATCCAGTATATCGATGAAATACTATTGGCCCTTCCTAATGGTGAGCCTTTGACCGGACTGCCAAACCTTCCTGCTCAGAAATCCCGCACAGGGGATGAGACGCCAGTAACGTTAAGAAATCAAAAACTAAATCTTGATCCCATGGGAATAGATCCTGAAGGAATTTGCAAATGGGGTAGTTACATCTGGATGGGGGAAGAGTATGGCCCTTCTCTTTTGAAGTTTGATTTAAACGGAAAACTGGTGAAGCGATTTGTACCACAAGGGTACTTTAGTCGCCAGCGTGAGGGGATTAAAGAGGTGTTGCCGGAAAAGTTAATGACCAGAAAACTCAATCGTGGTTTTGAAGGCATTGCCTGCGCGCAAGATAAACTTTATGTAGGACTGCAGTCGCCACTACCAACTTACGGGAATAACACCATCATCCTGGAATTTGATCCAATTAAAGAAGAGGTCACCAAGGTTCTCTATTACCCTCTGGAAAAAGAGGCGGATAAATTAGGTGATCTAGTTATCTTTAAAAATCAATTGCTGGTGTTGGAGCAGAATAGCGAGACTGGCCCGGAAAGTTTTCATCGGGTCTTTGGTGTAGACATTTCAAATCTTAACCATGGTGCTATTGTTCCGAAAAAACCGATCATTGATCTGGTGAAAATTGGATATGATTTTGCTGACAAGGTTGAAGGCCTTGCGGTGACAGAAGCCGGAGAATTATTTTTTGTGAATGATAATGACTTCGGATTAACAGGGCCTATTGACCCTGCCAGTCATAAAGCTGTGATTGATAACTCTAAAAAAAGTGTCTTAGGACACATTCAACTTTAGTTCTTACAAATGCCCTTACTGCCCAGAGGTCTTTCCAAAAACTTGGTAATGACTTCTGAGGCTCCGGCGATCTTGAATAAACCATCCAAGTGTCCCCCTCGCCCTTCAAGCACGAAAACTTCGGAATTTCTTCCAAGCGTACAAAGTTTTTTGGAGGCATTCATGGCAACTTCTGGCGGAAAGATCAAATCATACTGGGCCGGAATAAATAAAAATTCCGCTTTGATTTTCTTGGCATTATTCTCGACATTAAAACTCTGAATCGCACGGGCGGTATAGAGGATTGAATTTCCATCAATCATTGCGGCCCGGGCTTCACCACGCGCCTGCAGGGCAGCTTCCGCCGCAAATTTGTGATCATAACTATGAAGAGGGTCCTTGCCAGCTTGAGCAGGACCATTGCCAAAGGTCTGGGCCCAATCAAGATAGACGGCAGATAAAGTGATCATCTTTAATGATTCGGCTACGCCTTGAACTGGAGCTTCTTTATCGTAGTAATCGCCCTTATTCCATTTTGGATCAAGCTTAACTGGCATTGACCATAGATTGAGAAGACTAATCACATAGGGAGGAAGAGACAGGCCTGGTGGAACAACGGCGATCACGCGAGGAACAGCATCTGGATAGGTCGCGGCCCATTCAATTGATTGAGCGGCACCCCCTGAAGGTCCGGCAACGGCATATAGTTTTTTTATTCCTAATGAATCAATGAGCTTCTTTTGAACCTGGACAAAATCTTTCACCCCGACCAAAGGAAAGCTCATTCCAAAAGGCTTTCCCGTTTCAGGATTGATGCTAGCGGGACCGGTGGTTTTAGTAAAAGGATCATTGGGTGAAAGGTTTACCAAAGTATCCGAACTGATAATGAAATACTTATTTGTGTCCAGAGCTTTGCCTGGGCCAATGATGGAATCCCAGTAACCAGGAGTCGCGTCGGTTTGGGCATATTTCCCTGCTGCATGTGAAGTACCGGAAAAATGATGGGCGACCAAAATGGCATTGGATTTGTCTGAGTTTAATTTTCCATAAGACTCATAACCAATTCTTAAGTTTTTAATAATTTTACCGGAAACGGTTTTATAAGATTTGAGTTGAAATTCTTTTTTTTCAACCAGATCCTCCGCCGCAATAAGGTGTTGGGTCAGGGTAGCGAACACGAGAGTCATAAAGAGTTTTTTCATTCTTATTTTATAGTGAGAGACTAAGGTTTTGTAAAGACTCGGGTTTTGCCCTCTCACCCATGACTCCTGATTGCTTTGTGGCATCTTTAAATGGTTATTTAATCAAGGAGTGATTATGAAAAAATTTCTTCTCATTATCTCAGTCGTTTCGATTCCATTTTCCGTTATGGCCAAAGTTAATTTGGGGACGGAAGCATTAAAGTATGTCCCCAATGGAAAAGTTGAAGTTCAGGAAAAAGACGAAGTAAAAGTTAAAACCACACAAGGAACTTTTATTGAAATGGAATTCAATCGAGATGGAACTCTGGATGAAGCTTCCGGTGACCTGGCGGTTAAAGACAATTTTAACCCTGGGAATAACCTCTTGCCCTTAAATGATGCGGTCGCGGCGATGGCCAAAGCGGGCAAGAAAGTTGAAGGTGAATGGTCTTTTGATAAAGGCTTTATGAAAGATTGGGAATATGAATTTGAGGGTGTCGAGAACGGTAAAAAATATGAATATGTCCTGAATGCTAAAACAGGGAAACTGCTGGAAAGCAAAACTGAATAATTAAAGGATTTTATATGGATACTCAAGTAAACCCGATACCACAGGGTTACCATTCACTAACCCCGTATCTGATTGTTAAAAATGCCTCCAAGGCCATTGAATTTTATAAAAAGGCTTTCGGTGCTGAGGAGAAGTTTCGTATGGATGCTCCTCAAGGTAAAATAGGGCATTGTGAATTGCAGATTGGAGACTCTCGAATCATGCTGGCCGATGAATTTCCGAAAATGGGGTCAACGGCCCCTACCCAGGGAGTAAATTCCTTTTCCTTGCTTCTGTATGTAGACAATGTGGATGTAATATTTCAGCGGGCCATTGATGCTGGAGCCAAGGTGATCAGACCTTTAACCAATGAGTTTTATGGTGACAGGATGGGAACATTGGAAGATCCCTTCGGACATCACTGGAGTCTGGCAACTCATGTAGAAAATGTATCCAATGCAGAAATAACCGAACGGGCTAAAAAAATGTGGAGTTAAGTTAGTATCAGGTGAGTGCTTTTTTAAAAGTACTCACCTGATTTTTTTAAATTTAATCTAGTTCTAAACCATCATCTGTCTTAAGCAAGTAACCTGAAATCACATCTCCTTTTTGAAAACCACAATATTTCGCGGAGATGTACTCATCGAGGACAAATTCAATATCAAGGGGACAGTAGATATGGGGGGACCAGCGCTGGCCTGATTGAGAGAGGTTAATGTCAAGTTTGATTAGACACGAATAGGGGTGATCTGCATTGGTTACAACCTCTTTAACGATGCTTGAAAACTGGGCTTCGTAAGTTGAGCAAGCAATAGAGTTGAAAGGAAATAAGATTGAGAGGGCAATGATTAATCTCATAAAGTCCACCTTGGTTAGTTGTAGGGACTCTTACCACACAAATTTCTGCTGGCAGTATTAAGATTATGTCAGGATCTCTTTAACTCAAACCTGACTGCGGATTTATCCTCCCCAGGGAAATCCTCTTCCACATACTCTGTTACAAAACTCATGCCTAGTTTTCTCATAACATTTTGTGATGACTGGTTAGCCTTCATGGTGACTGCAAAAACAGAATCAATCTGATACCTCTCAAATCCTAAAGTGATGAGAGCACGCGAAACCTCCGTGGCATAACCTTTGCCCCAGAACTTTTTTTGGAGTCGGTAACCGAGTTCAATGTTCTTTGTATCGTCTGGTGTTTTCTTGCCTGGCCTGAAGTGAAACCACCCCATAAATTCATTGTTTTCCTTACTGTAGGCCAGCCAGAAACCAAATTGAGAATGATGCTTCTCGATGACTTTCATAATCCGTTCCATCGCCGCCTTCACTTCTTCCAGTGTAGAAGGTCTGGCATTACTTAAATATTTCATGACCTCGGGATCACTATCTAACTCGAGCAGAAGAGGCCAATCGTCCCTTGAAATCTCAGTGAGTCTCACGCGGCTTGTTTCCAGAAAAATCTTATTCATAAAGTGGGTTCTCATTTTTACAACAATTGGATTCTACGGGCTTTTTTATATGAAAAACGACTCATTTTGTCCGCTAAAGTGCCGATAAGATGAGAATGAAATTCTATCTCTCACTGCTCCTCATCACCTTACCACAAATAACCTGGGGCTTAAATTGTGCCGTGAAAAGTCATCAAGGTATAGCCAGAGAAATTCAGGAGGAAATCGAAAAGAATCCTTTTGCCTGCAATCCTCAGAAAGTTCACCTGACTTTTGATGATGGCCCTTCAGGGGTGACGACTTCCCAGATTTTAAAAGAACTGGAACTTCGTAAAGTGAAGGCCACTTTTTTTGTAACCACGACTAATTTAGAAAACTCTCAGCGTGAACAGAATATACAAATCATTAACCGTGCCCTCTCCGAAGGGCATTTAATTGCTAGTCATGGCCATCAACATTCGGCCTATGATTTACGCATTAGTCCGCAAGGGAAAGTATTGGAAAAGGGGTTCACCCAAGCCGAGCGGGAACAACAAATCCATAAAAGCACTTCCTTGTTAGATGCGGCTACCAATAAGAAATTTTCCGCTCAGCCACTGCGTTTATTTCGTCTGCCATACGGCAGGGGAGCCGCTCCTTCCCAAGCTGAATTAAACTATCTGGAAGAAAAAGGAATGATGAATTTTACCTCCATTAATTACGGAGAGCGCTTAAAGGAGTATCGTCAGCAAAGCCCTGCCTTGCAAACCCTGTCTGGCTCCGACTATTCTCATCTGGGGTGGAACCACGACTCCAAAGATTCCTCCCATGGGGCCGGGATGCCGGACAAAAAAGTATTGAATAAATTTATCTTGGATAACATCAAGAGTCTTTGTGCTGCCAAGTCCACACAGGTATCACTCTTCCATGATATTAAGCTCATGAATACCGTCGCTATTCCCGTTATTGTGGACATCGGTCAATGCCTGGGTCTTAAGTTTATCTCTGCTCAGGAGATGATGAAGGACGCCAATGCCCTTACCCGCAGCGGTACTCTCATCAGTAAACAAACCATTGCTGCTGGGCCCGTTGAAATTGTTAATAAGATCCTCTCCGAAGGACTTCAAAGTGAAAATTGTGAGACTAAAGTGGAAGGAACATGCTTTAGTCAGCAATATCAGCGTAGCTATCAAGAATGTGAGGGTGGAGATTCGGTTTGCTATCAAGGCAAATGGCATGCCCGTACTGATCCCTTAATTATTTTAAACTGTGCTGGGGAATAAAACAAAGACCCGTAAAAACAGATCTTTGTTTTATCCTTAACGTTTATTGAAATGTAGGAAAATGTATATTCACCAGTTTGGAATGGAAAATCAGTGTATCGCGGCCATTATTTTTAACACATACATTGAAGACACAATTAGAGTTAGCGGCACATCTCTTAACATCCTGAGCGACTTGATTCTCCCCAGCCGAGCGGAACTCCGCTTGCAGATAAGAAGCCTCGAATGGTCGAACTGGACGGTCGACGAAAGCACAAACTCCAACCGGGAGATATTGCCCTTCCGTTCCTGCGCCTCGAGCGGTAGCCGAATTAAACTCAATGGACAGATTACTTCGATTGCCATTTCCTGGATTGACCGAATAAGTATACGGAACTTTTCCACGGCATAGGAATGGATAACTTCCAGGCCAGACATCCGAACAAGTAATACCATAACTAAGAGAAGGGATGACTACCGTCAGGGCCAAAACAGATTGCAGGGATCGTTTGAATAACGTGTTCATTTTCACTCCTGATGAAAAAATTAGAATTCAGATCATATGGATGATGCATTCCGTACGTGAACCAAGTGAAATGAAATTGTTGTTTAATTTAGATAATCAACGTTCTTGGTTATATTGTTGCGACTGAAAACTTTCCAAAGAAGTTACGCGGATCTTACATTGTAATTAGTCCAGGACTTACAATAGACCCATAGCAAGGAGGTTTTTATGTTGAGCCAGGCTAACCCCATTCCAACAATTGGTGTAAAAAATATACAAACTGCCCGGGATTTTTATGAAAAAAAACTGGGACTTACTCCCATGGGGAGCGGTGACGAATATGTTCAGCACTTTAAAGCTGGCAATGGATCAATTGAAATTTATAAGAGTGATTTTGCAGGTACAAATAAGGCTACCGCTATGACATGGACTGTAGGAGATGCAATTGACGAAGAGGTAAAATCTCTTAGGAATAAGGGTGTTGAGTTTGAGCATTACACTCTTCCCGAAACTAAGCTTGAAGGTGATATTCATGTCATGCACGATATGAAAGCCGCTTGGTTTAAAGATCCTGACGGTAATATCCTCTGTATTCATGATCACTAACCCTATGAGGCCGCCGTTTGGACGGCCTCACTAATATCTCATTATCGGCAATTAAGTCTGAATTTTTCCCAATTCCCAACACGTGTGGCGTCAGTATGAATGACGTTCGTGATCCGTCCTCCACCACCCACGGCGGTTACATAGTGACCGTCATAGGTACGGATGGTGCATTTAAATTCTTGGGCCTGGGCCATTGAGAAGCTACTGAGCCCTAGTAAAACGACAAGTGATGAATAGATGAAAGCCATTTTAATAAATCTCCTTTGATTTACTTTGATAGAGAACGAATGAGGCTTAACTTAAAACAGTGAACGCTCTCCCACAGCCACCGATGCATTGGCCTTCAGCAAAACTTAAGATTTTTAAGGATGATGTAAAAAGCTGTCAGCTTTGATTGAAATAAAGCATAATTTTTTAATAAAGCTGAAACTACCGAATTTAGGAATTGATATGCTCAATCTTGTTTTATTCACCCTCTTCATGATGTTATCTGCGGCATTTGCCCAAGCCTCAGTAAGCAAGCAAGAAAAACTATTGTTGTGTAATGCGGTTGATGCGCTACTTGATCAGCAACAATCGGAAATGGAGATTGATATAAAAAAATGTTTAAGAAATAGAACCATTGAATCAACACTTATATCTGAGGGAGTGTTTTTGGTTCAAGGGGACATTAATGTCAAAGCTATGTCTGCACCGTTTTTAAAATTGCATTGTGAACTGTCCTACGTCATTGCTCCTGAGATAGGTAATATCATTGGTGGATTGGAGACAGGGGTTACTTGTAAATAAATCCTGATATTTTTTACATGTTTTGTTCTTTTACTCCCACGCAAGTTTTAGTATGTCCTCTTTTGCTATTAGTTCTGAAAAGCTGGTAAAAGCTTGCCAAAAAGTAGGGATTGAAAAAGTGACAGCTCAAGCAGAAGCTTATGACCTCACAGTACGGACAGAAGAAATCAAAGAGTGTGGTGTAGATAATAGACCATTAAATTTTTTGGCAAAGTATGTGTGGTTCTGTGCCACGACCACTGGTGGCGAAAAAGAAATTAAGGTGATCACTCAAAAGCCCGCTTTTAAAGACTGTTTCTAGGCTATTTGTTAGAAAGCTTTGTTTTCGGAAGGGCCTTCTTACAACGCAATTCTTGAGGGATGGATTCTGACATCTTTTCTGTGCAGTAATATACTTGACCACGACAGCTGACGGTATGGGATTGAAATCCGATAGGGCTGTAGTCTCGTTTTAAAATCTTCACTTCTTCTTCGGGACAGCCAACATGGCTGGTGAACTTTTTCTCAAAACTTGAGCAACTGGTTAGGATAAATAGTGTCATTAGAATAGTAATTTTCATGAAAGCTTTTTCGGATGACAGGAGAAAAACTTTAATTTTGTAAAAATCGCAATTAAATTCCGAAAAATTTAAATCGAAGAAATATTAGGTTGTCCTGGAGTTGATATGCCATAAGGAACGGAAGCATTCCGAATAACACTGAAGACACTGGCCATCGCAACAACAGGATCCTTTGATTTTGGAATAGAGTTAATATAAAACATGGCGCGAGCAAAACGATCCGCAGACTTATTTGTTCCAGGAAGCATTACTGTTCCTCCAATCTCTTTCCAGTATTCGGCTAAGGCCAGTTGTTTTCGAAAATAGGAGAGTTCGTCATGACCTGATACTGGCGATCATGATGAATAGCCAGTTTACCATTAATATACTCAATAATGGCGCTATCACCGGATGCATCTGATAGAGATAGGTGGACCGTAGCAAGCCGCTTTTCACCAGGAACAGTGGCAGTGATCAAAGTGAAAGGTTCTGTTTTTAAGGCTTCGACGGCTTCTTTGACAGTTGCAAAATTATCTAAGACATATTGGCCCCAAATTGAAATGGGCAGGGTCGGTTTTTGTTTATCAGGCTTAGGATACTCTGATTCTGCTAACCAGAAAATATTCATACCGAGACCATTTTCTTCATTCCGTCAGTGGTTGAAACATCATGGCCTGAAGCAATGATACGTCCATGTTTTGAGGTCCAGGTTAATGATTGAGGACCTGCTTCACCAGTTCATTTCAAGCCTTGGGGAAAGATCCTAAGATTGGTTTCAATGTCATTCTTCCAATCCATGGTTCTTGCCGTTATGACTTCATTATTAACTCCAAAGTAAACGGCTCGAGTACAGGCCAGAGAGGAATGGTGAGTCATGAGAGCGGAGAGTATAATGACAACGAATTGCTTCATAGGATCTCCATTTTGAGTGTAAGTATCATAGGAGAAAATTGATCGCTATCAGTGAGGCGTTAAGATTATATATGAGATGGCAATAGCCAGCAGTGTCTTCACCTTATGCACACAAAGCACTATAACGAACCTTGGATGAAGAGTTTATTGGTCAGCCTTCTCTTATTCTTTCATTTGAATCTTCAAGCTCAAACCAGATATGAACTTGAACGGATTAATTTTTATCCTAAAGTTAAGGCTTATGCTAAGTTAGAATATTTCTATCAGACGCTTTTTATCACCACACCCAATAATACATTAAATAGCAGTGAAGTTCGAAACTATAAAAATACTTTTACTACTACATACGCCTATAAGTTAGATTGGCTGTTTTTAGGTACAACTGTTTCTTATGAAGTGGCTACCGAGAATGCTGCTAATTATGGTATCCCTTCGAACGAGAGGTTTTCTAGTCAAGGCTTTAAGGAACCGGCATTTTTTTTTAAAACACGTTTGCGGGATCAGCATAACGATAAAGGTAATATAGATTTATATTTATCATATTCTGATAGTTACGGTTCCAGAGAAATTGGAAAAAGCTCCGCAAATCGTTTGAATGGCGGAAATATTCTTACCAGCCGAATTACTCATGGAATTCATGAGTATGAATGGGAATTCTGTAATAATCTTGAATATTCATTTTTGGGAAAAGGTGAGGAACAGAATGATTTTACCAATATCAAGCATTATCTGGGTTCATATAACATCATAAGTTATTTTTTTCTCGCTCAATATCAAGTGAATTCATGGCTGTTTTTGAATTCTGGAATAGGTATTGAATACCGTACCGTTCAGGAAATATCAGACCAGCTCGGAGAAAAGCGTGAAATTCAGGAAGGGACGGGAAGTCTCTTTCGGGTGGGAATAAAAAGACCTCTAAGTGAATGGTCATTGGCCGAATTTAGCTATGAGCTCAGGCGCAGTAGTTATTTTGTGAATGGAATATCAACTTTTGATGGTGATTCTTCCCAAAACTCTTTTTTGCTCTCCTTTATACAGGGATTCTAAAATCTTTGCTTAAACCCAAGAGCAAGAGAAACTTCATCCTGAGGGTTTATAACGCTACTATTATTAATATAATTTACGATGGTGATATCATTCATACCAGCTTCCACATAAAATATTTTTGATTCTTTTTTATTATAGGCAACAGAGATCCCCAGATTCATAATTCCTCGTATTGAGCCGATAGGGTAGTAGTTATCCGGAGCTGTTCCATAATCGTGCGTTTGATATTTAATGCCTAATACGTGAAATATGTTTAAACCTGTATATACGGATATCCGTTTCCAGTGGAAAAGCTTATAGGTTTGTCTCAGAGTCACTGTCTCTATTAGTGGCCCTCCAGAAATTTCTGAGGGCACAATTCCGTACATGCCACCAATAGAATAGCGGGAAAATTCTTTTCCTAATCCCAGGGAGATTAGTCCTATTTCCCCTGCAAACTGTGAATTGAAATGATTAATATAAGTTAAGCCTTGGGCATGCAGGGATAGAAGCAGACCAAAGCTAAAAATCAACTTTTTGATGTCTAATTCCTCCTGGTTCAATCATTAACTCGTAGTATGAGCCTTTAGAAGGAGCTCCTATGGTGATATGTATGGCATTGCCGAAGGTTGATTCCTCCGGGTTGTGATTATGGCCGGTGAAAAAATAATGGATGGCATGTAACTTTGTCAGGTCTTGCCATCTTTGTATTTGATCCTCAGTAAACCTTTCCCGGTCATTAGGTGGTACATGAGCAATGAGGATGCGTTCACTTGCGTTTGATCCAGAAAGTTGAGCTTCTACCCAGGCAGTGTCGGGAACGGTTCCAGAGTTTTCCCAGTTATTATTATCAAAAATGATGAAGTGAACTCCCATGTAGGAAAAAGAAAAATCGCTGTGACCAAACATTCTTTTATAAATCGGATCACCATTGGCCAATAGGTCGTGGTTTCCAACCGCCACGAGATAGGGATACTTAAGTTTGTTTAAAAAACGTCTCGAATTATCATATTCCTCGAGAAGTCCGAGATTTGTGATATCTCCCGCCACGATGACAAAACTATAAGGGCCACGGGAGTTAATGGTGCCTACTAACTCATTTAGTTCTTCATAATAATTATGAGTGTCAGCAATGAGAGCTATTTTAAAATGGGGTGTTTCAGTAGCTTCTTGTATTTGAATCCGGGCGAGATTCACGGCGTTTAGTCTTTGTTTGGGTGTATTTGCTGAATAAGTTGAAAGTTTGTACTTACAACTTGAGTATAATAGAAAAATGGTAAGGCATAAAAAAAACTTCACCATGCGTTTAGATAGCACTATCCAATCTTAGTGCCAAATTAGTTGCATCAATCTGAATAGCATTGAGTAATCATCCCAAATACATTCTTAATTCGGGTCAAGAGGATGTATAAAGCTATTTATAGGGCATACCATTAAAAGTATGAGAACCTTAATCTTAACTCTTCTCTCTATTGTTATACTCCAGAATTGTGCCAAGCCAACAGCTACAGTATTTGAAGACAAACGTTTAGAGCAAGAGGAAGTTGTTAAGCTTTGTTTCATAGGTGATTTAGGTAAGGACTCCACCCATCAGCAAACTATGGCAGATGCTCTAGGACGTGAAGAATGCCACCGGATATTTTTATTGGGTGATCTAGTTTATCCAAAAGGAATTAGTTCGGTGGATGATCCAGAATTTGAAAAGAAGTTTCTTGATTATTATAAGCCCTTATTAGATCAAGACCCGGATTTAATTATTCCACTTGTCCTTGGTAATCACGATCACAAGAAAGATCCTTCGGCTTGGAAAGATGTAAGTAAACGCTATGAAGGTTTCTTCTTTCCCAATTATTATTACATGATTGACTACGGAGGCCTTTGCCTCGTCGCACTTGATACCAGCTTTTATTATTACACCGAAAAAGTTGTTGAGGCTACGGAGCAAGCCAGGTGGCTTTTTCAATTACAATCTAGGCTTAAAGATTGTGAAGTAAAAGTGGCCGTCACCCATCATCCGCTTAAAGGTGATGGTTACGATAAAACTGATGACTGGGAAGGGGCATCGGGACCATTGAAGGCTTTTCTTGAAACCTATATCATTGGTAAATTTGATATTCATGTTGCTGGACACGTTCACATCCTGGCCGATGATGGGAGAGATGAAAAAACCCGCATGCTCATAAGCGGTGCAGGTGGAGAAAATCGTAGTGGCGGAAGATCCGGATTCGTGGTTCTCAGATGGGAACCGCATAATCCTAAACGCATAGGGTATTCTTTGCGGTATGTTGACACCGAAGTGAATGTCTTTGATGAATCTCAAGCAGAATCAGAATATGACCGGCAGGAACAAGTAGCTTCCGAACAAGAAGAACATATCATTCATAAAAGTCGAGTGGAGCCGTTGTGGCCAACCAAATTTTTCAGATCTTTATTAGATAAGTTATGATGATATCTACAATTTAAGGGAAATTATAACGATGGAGATTCTCATGGCTTCAAATCAAGAAAACCAAATAGAAATGTTATACTCAGAATCATAGGGGTGGTTTCTCTTCCTGGGTATTTTGCAAATCATTCTTGGGATCGTTGTCTATGCCTATCCCATCGCAAGTACTGTCGGAATTAGAGTCACTGTTGCTTCACTACTTCTCATTGGAGTCTTTGCTCAGCTGATTCAATTTTTCGTGCTGTGGAGTAAGCTTAAAAACTCTCTCAGACTATTACGATCCATCGTTATGATGGTGGCCGGCGAGTTGATGCTCCGTTTTACGGGACAGGGAATGGAGGTTATCGCGATCGCCGATTGGGCGCAAGATGCACGAAGATCCTCAGATTGCTTACTATGGTACAAAGGGTAAGGGCCAAAAACTTCGCAGCGGGATGACCTTTACAATTGAACCGATGATTAAGCTACGAGATCTTAACTCTTAGAGAAGAAGAGACTGAAGAGTTTACGAAATGGTTTTAGGGCTATGTGGTTATTCAGAACCGAAATAACCTCTGTCGATTAGATTAATCAGTTTTTAGATCATTTTTACCGAGGGTAATTCAACAATATTAATAACATATTTATTTAGCTCAAATTTGAGCTGAATGGAGGAGATATTGTTATGAATAATTTAAGAATTGACCCTTTATTTGATCCGGTGACTAATTCATTAATTATTTCAGAAAAATTTAAAATCAAGCAATGTCCTAAGGGCATTTCAAAAATGTAGAGAAGAATTAATGCTAAATTCAACCTACCAATTAGAAGTTCATTTAATTGAAAGTTATTATTATGGTGGAGCGAAAGGAAGACAAAGATTGGAGCGAAAAGTAGAAATTAGTGAGTTTGGTTTAGCACTTCTTCTTTTGTATATTAATAGTCCAAAAGCGCGTCAGATTTCTGCAGAGATTCTCTATCGATTCTTTAAACTGAAAACATACGTTGAAGGATTGAATGATCGTCAGATAGGAGCAATTAAAGGTTACTATCGAAAGCAAATGAGAGGGCCGGGTATTAAACCTTAGAAAAATAAAAAGCTCTGTGTGGTAAACAGTCAATGTTAAAAAAGTTTAATTGATTCTCTTTGTACCTTCTATGCATTAAGCTAACTTTAAAGTAGTTAAATAAATTGAGAAGAGGAAAGTATGTCAGACGAAAATCAAACATGTCCAAAATGTGAATCTCCTGATGGTTACCAAGATGGTTTGCAATGGGTTTGTCCAGAATGTTTTCATGAGTGGACTCTTGGAGAAGCTGTAGCGGAGCAAGAAGAGGTTGTTGCCCAGTTTTTAGATGCAAACGGCGTTCAGCTACAAAATGGTGATTCCGTTACCGTGATTAAGGATCTTAAGGCCGGAAATAGCACAATTAAATCTGGCACCAAAGTGAAGAATATTCGCTTATTGGATGAGCCTGTGAATGGGCACGATATTTCCTGCAAGATAGATGGAATCGGATCAATGTATCTCAAATGTTCAGTCGTCAAAAAAGCCTAGACCAGTCAAAAAACTTTAAATCAGATAAAATGAAATATAAAGCCCAGCGGATTAAACTGGGCTTTAGTATAATTACTTTTTTAGTATTAGTTGGGGACCTGATCCTTTTTTACACAACTTATCTTCTGGGTTTCTTAATGGGCATTCAGTAAGTGATAGGCAGCCACATCCAATACATTTATCAAGGTGATCTCTAATTTGCATAAGGGCTTTAATTTTTGATTCAATTTCATTTCTCCAAACCTTACTAATTCGAGTCCAATCAGCATCAGTTAGCTTTCTATCTTTAGGGAGGTTATCCAGCATCGATTTTATTTCTTCTAGCGAATATCCAATGCCTTGCGCTGCTTTCACTAATGAAACAATTCTTAAAGATTCTCTTGGGAATTGTCTTTGATTTCCATTATTTCGAAATGACGAAATTATTCCCTTTTCCTCATAGAAGTGAATTGTAGAGATCGGAAGACCACTTCTTTTAGAAAGTTCACCAACAGAAAGAATTGCTTTTAGTTTTGAATAAAATTGTTCATTACTCACGGTATTTCTCCCTTGACCTCAAGTTAACTTGAGGTTGTATCTTGTAGCATTATTACGTCAATTTCAAGAGAGGTTTAAAATGTTAGGATATGAAATGGCTAAAACAGTTCACTTTGTTTCTATTTTAGGAGTCTTTATTGCTACAGGGTATTCATTTGCACTGATGAATAGCGAGAGTAAGGCGAAGAAAATTGCAGATAATTTACAGGCTGTTTTTGGAATATTAATTTTTGTTAGTGCCTTTTGGCTAGCCTCGGTACTTGATCTGAATTCGAATTTCCCACGATGGGGAAAATTGAAAACGGTCTTATGGTTTCTGCTTACTATTCTTGGAATATTTTCAACAAAGAAAAAGTATGCTTCAAGAGGGCTGTTTGCAGTAATTTTTATTCTAGGATTTCTTGCGATTGGAATAGCTGTATTTAAACCATAGGTATAAAAAAAGCCCTGTGTGGTAGACAGGGCTTAGAATCTTTCACTTATTACGAAGCTCCTGAAAGTAATTTTTCTATCCTTTTGCAGACACTGTATTAATTTTTCGATAAAAATATCCGCAGGCATAAACCAACCCACCTATTATTAAAAGCGATATAATTCTTTGCCCCTGACCGAGCATGCCGAAGGAATTAAAAACGAAATAAGCGATAGCAATAAAAATAACTGGAAAGACTGATTTTGCAGTTGTGGCATCTTGCTGCTTCATTCCGCGATAGAGAATAATAAATGCGTAAACGGTCCAAAGTTGAGGCACACCATATTCACCAACAATCTCTTTAAGTCGGTAAATTCCTATAATAAATTGTGAATGGGCTATCCCAAGTATAATTTCTTGATGAATTCGACTTTTCTCCGAGTTATAAATGGCAATAACTCCATAAAGAAAACCAAAGAAGACGAGAACCAAATTAGGTGTAGAGCCTTGTGAAAAACTTAAACTTAGAATTCCATAAGCAGTCACTAGGGCCAAAATGATTGTTACCCCATTAAACTCTGGTCGAATCGGATATCTTTTTGAAAATGAAAATGCAATTAAGATGCAGGCAACAGTTGCATACCGAAAAATGTCATTCATCGCTACAAAGAAGATAGCATGCGCAAGTATAACCGAAATGAATAAGTAAATTACAGGAGCGCTATTCAGCTTCTCGTTACTCAGTTTTGAGTTAGCAGTTTGAAGAAGAACAAGAAGACTAACAGAAAAAATCACAGCAAATGCGGTCGCAAAATATGGATTGATCTTGTCTAGAATATAGAAAACATGTCCATAGAAGAATAGATATACAGGAAAGAATTGCTGTGCTTCTGACAAAGTAAGCTTTGCTTCGTTTTTAACTGTATAAAGTAATGTAGCAAGTGAAAAAATAATCATTTGAATTGTTTGTAATAGGACAACTGGCCATTTTAGGTCAGCTTGCGAGCTAATCGAAACGACAACCACAAGAAAGAGTGAGAAATAGGCACATAATACAATGATTGAACGAATTTTGAGTTTAATCGCTGTCGCTGCATATATACAATTCCAGGCCAGTAGATAAATCGAAAAATAATTTAGAGAAGAAAAACTATCTTTCAAAAGAACTGCGCCTAAATAAGTTCCAGCGGCTGCCATTATTGCAAATGTTTCTTCTTTAAATTTTGAAAGAAGCCATAGGGACATGACACTAACCAGAGCAGTGCCTATCAAACCGATTAAGGGCGAAAAAAGTAAGTGATAGAAAACACAACCGTAAATTGTAAGATGAAGAATGGCAATTCCTGCAGCGGGTAGTATCGAGAAGTAGGTGCGGTCTTCAATCTTGTTAAAGGCCGGAACGAAAATGAGTGATAGCCCAAATAAGGTAGCTAGGACCATTTGCCTTACAGGTGTAAGCCATCCACTATCAATCGAAAACTTTATTAGAAGAACTATTGCAAAAAGAAGACAACCTGCCCCTACATACCCCAAGACATTACTAGGCTTTGGGTTTTCCTTAACTTTCATTTCGTTATAAATAGGTTCCGAAATGGGAAGCGGCGGTGGTGTTTGATTAGCTACGACTGGGAATATTATTTCTTCAAGTTTCTGAAGACGATCTTTGAGAGCATTTATTTCGTTTAAAATAGACTGCTGACCATTTTCTTCCATGACACCCTTCTTAAAGTGATGATGATTGAAGTTAAAACACATTAACTTTGATTGTACATAATACGGGATTTTTAGAAACTTAAGATCCCTCCCTTCCTGGAGCACAAGAAGAACTTCGAAACTACAGCGATCGTGCTCTCAAAGAAAGAACTGGAAGATCACCGATTCAGCCAGACAATGTTCCTGATGAAAAGGATGAGATGGAGAAATTGGAGTTGTAAAAAAGCTAAAAATAAAAAAAGCCCTGTGGGTTAAACAGGGCTTTAGTATGTTTCACTCATTGCTGAGATCATCACTGAATTTAATGGGGTGGCGTTCGATAGGGGGGACAGTCATGAGCACAGCTATATTCTTGCTACAGCTTTTTCAGATCTAACCATCTCAATTCATTACAGAAAATTACAATTTGTAATGCCTCTTTAAATACTGTCTTTGTTGGTGAGTGTGATATGTGGGCCAGAAAACACCCTAAGAATTTAGGGATTGGTTCTGGTGGGGCGAAGGTGTCGCGCCCTTCTTCGTAAACCCCACTAGTTTTTAAATTCTAGCAGATCCTTGAAAAACCTCAAGAAGTCTCATGCATTACAGGGTCAGAGTGTAATTGTCCGGATTTTATGTTTAGATTTCAACCATGTTTCTTCGTAATTAAAGGCGGTTAAGTTTTTTCCTACTGTGACCGAAAGGAAGTGTAATGTTACAATTTTAACTATTACACTTGTTACAGGCTGGGCTTTGTGAAGAATAAAAAATTAACTCGAGAAGATATTTTCGAAGTGGCGTTCAAGTTAGAAAAAGCTGGAATTGAGCCTAGTTCAAAACTTATTCGTGAAGAAGTCGGATCAGGAAGTCTAACGACAATCACAAAGTATTTAAAAGAGTGGCAATCAGGTAAACAACATAATAGGAGCGAGAACATTGTCTCCATTCCAGATATTTTGGGCCAAGTCGACAACGAACTTCTTAAGGACTATTTTTCCAATGAACTCCCACAAGTCACAGCATTGATTTTTTCATATCTATCTCCTGAGAGAGCTGCTGAGGTTCTTAAAGAATTTGAGCCTTCAAGAAGAGAGAAGATATTATCCAGGATGGAAAATATTGGTTATGTACAAACCCAAACGGTCCAACAGATAGCATTGACAATAATGTCTGAATTCAATTCAGTTATTCTTGCCAAGGGAGAGAAAGTTGGTGGTAAGAGTTTTGTTAAATCTATTAGAAAAGAATTAGCAAAAGAAGGGAGTTTATGACTAGTCGAAGAATAAAGTCGGAACAGACCGTGAATAATTCGATCGATTATTATAATTTCTGCAACGCAAATAATGATCTTCCAGTTTTGAGGATTTTAAACGAAAGGTTTAATCGTTTAATGAGGATTACATTCTCAAATCATTTGCGAATGATTATTACGACTGATTTTAAGGAGTCGAAAACCATATTTAAAAATTGGATTGAGCATAACTCAAACATGAGTTTCATGTTTGTTGTGAGTCTCCAAAAACTTGGCGCCCCTATTCTTATAAAATTTGATAGAATACTTGCCTATCGGATAATTGATATCCTAACTGGCGGTTCTGGTGTATCTGATGTCGAACTTGAGGATAAAGAAATCACCACAATAGAAATCGGTTTATTAAGGGAAACCTGTCTGAAGTTGATCAATGATCTGAACGAAGCATGGGGCCCTGTTTGTGAAATAAAGGCCAGTTATGTTAGGGCCGAAGTGAATGCTCAATTTATAGGATTTACTCCATCTGAATCCAAGATGATTAAGGTTGATTACAATATTTGTTTTAATAATACAGTTGGTACTTTAGAAGTCTTATACCCATACTCAACGCTATTTCCATTAAGGAATGAGTTATTCGCTTCTCTCTAGTATAGGACTCAACTCATCCACCCTCGTGTCCGAAAGGGTCTGGCCCGCATCTCGGCTTAGGCCGTGGCTTTGAATGTCGCTGTTTTTCTGGAATATTAAATTGATGAATAAATATCTTCTTTGGATGGAAGATGAGATTGATTGTCACTAACCTTATTTGGCGTAGTCACGTGTTTCAATTAGATGAATATTTTGAAAAGTTTAAGTACGTAGTTATCTTTAAGAAACTATCCTTTTAAACATCTATTTAAAGAATATCCACATAGGTCTTCTTAGTGGATCTTGATTATCATACTCAAAGGTTATTCTAAGCTCAGGAATCTCAACTTTATATCTGTCTTCTTCAACATCTGTAGCCGTTGTTGGAAGTTCTGTTTCGATCCATTTGTAATCCTTGAAACGTTTTTTTAAAAAATTATATGCATCGAAATTAACCCAGTAAGGCATAGAAGTTCCTAATACTTTCCCCGAAGATTTACTTACAGATGTTGAAAAATCCTTGTAAGCATATTCTTCACTGATATCATCTTCTGGTCTTACTTCTAGAGGTTGGCCAAAAGTTTTAATTAATTCATCTTTTGTCGCGACTTTTTGAACATGGATGATTTTGTCAAAAATATCCCTTGAGCTATCAGTTTGTGATAACTGAGAAGAGCATCCAAAAGAAAACATTAGTGATATTAAAATGAAAAATTTCATTTTGGTTCTCTCTTTTTAATTATCCCCTTTATGAAGGAGAAACTGGCAGGATTGAGTTTTTTAAGAAGAGTTGGATTTGAATAATACAACTCAATATGGTTTGCATAATCTTCGCTTACGGATTCCGACGAATCGGGAATGATTAAAGTTTTGGGAGGTATTTTGATATTCTTTTTTCGATCAATGATCCACCCAGAAGACTTAGCAAAGCCAGCCATTTCTTCATTGCTTAAATCAAGAATAGTAAGATGACCGACTTCATGAATAAGCACAGCAAGCTTATTTGGAGCTTCAAAAAATTTATCAAATACAATTAGAGTTCTTGTAAGAGGTATTCCAGCTGCGGGGTTGTGAGCATTACCTCCGACATCGCCTCTAAGTTCTTCTCCAAGCCTGTAATTCTTGAGCCATTGAGGAAGTTTCGCAAGATATTCATCAACTACTTTTTTTTCATCTGGTTTCCATTTTTTGATATTTGTTTTTATTTTTTTGAAGGTTTGAGCTGTTGAATCTTTATAATAGTTGAAGCGAGTTAATTCTCGGCAATGAGCTTTCCTGGTGTGGGCCCTGACATTTGTACTGTCGGTTTTAGTGTATGACTCGATCCACTGTTCACGTACATAAATTTCATGAGGGCTGCAAAGCCCAGCAAAAGCGAGTGATGAAAATAGAATGAGGAAAATAAATGCCATTATAAAATTCTAACAGCGTCAGAGTGGGGGTCAACTTTAGAAATAAAAAAAGCCCTGTGGGTTAAACAGGGCTTTAGTATGTTTCACTCATTGCTGAGATCATCATTGAATTTAATGGGGTGACCGATGGGGATCGAACCCACGACAACCAGAATCACAATCTGGCGCTCTACCGACTGAACTACGGTCACCATTGAATTAGACAGACAATTTATAGGGACTCTTAATCATCGTCAATGGGAAAACTAAAATAATGCACCATGTAGAAGACTGTAAAAGTTGCATTTTTTTCAAGTGAACCGATAATTAAAGAATGAAAACACTTCTTTATTTAGTCCTTTTCCTCAGTTTTACCTCACAGGCCTCAATTGTAGGAATTTCTACCCATCCTTTAAGTGACGAGGGACGGGTTTTAAGTGCTGAAATGACGGGCTACATGTCTGAGCGAAATGAAATGGGAGCGGGCATACGCTATACCCAGGAACTGGAACGTTACAAAATTCTGGATTTTGCCGTCAGTGGCGGGCAGGATTCCCGTGGGCTCACTGTTACCACCGGCCTTGATTATGAACTCTTGAGTGAGGATATGTGGCAGCCACGAGTGTCTCTTAAACCTTACTTGCAGTATCAAAGATTCGAATCTCAAACCAGCAATCTTATCGGCGCGGCCCCTACTATTCGCAAAGGTCTTAGCTTCTCGGGTCAGGAATTTTTTCCTTATCTGGCGCTGCCGGCCGGGATGAAAATAGATAGCTCTACTGATGAATTTGTTTATTATGCTTCTACCACTATCGGCGTAAGTATGCCGTTTCCCGGTGGTAATAACGAAAAAGTTCTTCTCTCGCTAGAAGGCAATAAGGACATGGGATCTTCTTCTGATTACATCGGATGTTTGGTCTCTTGGGTTTGGAAATAATATGATTTTCTTTTCTGATTTTGATGGCACGCTGACTACTGATGGTGAACTGACTCGCGATTTTTTCGAGGTTATTGATCATATTCATAAGCATGGTCATGAGCTGGTGATTGTCTCGGGCCGCTCGCTTTCCTGGGGTCATTTTTTTCTGACTCACTTTCCGCTCAAGGCCTGCATTATGGAAGGCGGAGGAGTGGTGCTTCACCGTGATGAGCGGGGAGAGATTGTTCAGGAGCCGTTAGTTGCTAACACTGAGCTGGAGAGACTGACTCACTTTACTGGTCAGCTTAAGCATCATTTTCCTCATGTGCCGTTGTCGGCCGATAGCTTTGGCCGCCTGACGGACCGGGCGATTGAATTTCATTTAATGGACGAGCAGTGGATTGATGACGTCATGAAGTTCATGGAGCAGGAGAATATTAATTATTCCAAATCCAATGTGCATATTAATTACTGGTGCGGAAACATCTCTAAATATTTAGGGGTGAAACACTTCCTTCATCACTACCGTGCAGGTCTGACTCAGAAGGAAGCCTGGTTTTTTGGGGATGCTCCCAATGATGAGAGTATGTTTGAACTTTTTCATAACTCAGTAGGGGTAAGTAATATTGAGCACTGTCTTGATCGCTTGAAGCATAAACCTCGGATCATTCTGGAAGGGCCTGACAATATCGGACCCAAAGGTGTTCTGAATTTCGTCAAATCAGTGTGCTAAAAAAGATCCTGCTTGGAACTGTTACCTTTGGCCTCTTGATCATTAGTCTTTCGTTTATTCCCCTGGGGGAAGACGACCCTCATCCGGAAATGGAGATCTATCTTCTCTCCAATGAAATCCATACGGGCATTGTTGTTCCGGTTAAAAATGATGTTTTTGATTGGGAAACTTTCATCAGTAAAGAGGACTATTTAGAGCGTCCCAGTGAGTGGATTGAAATGGGCTGGGGGGATCGGCAGTTTTATTTTGAGATGCCTACTTTGGATAAATTGACCTTGAAGCTGGCCTTTGATGCTTTGTTTTTGCCTGATCCGGCGATTGTCCACGTGAACTATCTAGATGCCCATCCCCGAGAATATGCCAGTCATAAAGTGCTTAAAATTTCCAAGGCCACATATAAAAAATTAGTCGATGAGATGATTAAGCGATTTGAGCTACAAGATGGAAAACCCATCCTCATTCCCAATAAAGGTTACACCAATACAGATAATTTTTATGAAAGTTACGGATCATTCAGCGTGCTTCGAACCTGTAACGTCTGGACAGCAGAAATCTTAGGGGAAGCAGACCTCAAACGGCCGGTCTGGTCCCCTACGAAATATGGGCTGGAGTTTCTTTACCAATCGATTGGGAAATAATCTTTCAGAAATTTACCGCTCCAGTGCTTGCCGGTATTGATTCCATCAAAGATCGGATCAATCACGCGGGCGGCACCATCAACGATATCTAATGGCGGTTGGAAATCGTGAAGCTGCTGCTTACGTTCAGATAACTCTGCTGGATCTTCATCTGTTACCCAACCAGTATCAACGGCATTGATAAAGATCCCGTCTTTGGCAAAATCAGTGGCCGCAGTATGGGTCATCATGTTCAAGGCAGCTTTGGCCATATTGGTGTGAGGATGACGATCTTCTTTATAAAAACGGTGGAACTTACCTTCCATCGCCGAGACGTTCACAATGTGTTTCTTCCCGGTGTAGTCCTTTCTCATCAACCCCACGAGGTGATTACAAAGAACGAATGGGGCCACCGCGTTTACCAGCTGAACTTCCAGCATTTCTACAGTGTGAACTTCACCCAGGCGCTGACGCCAGCTATTGGTTTTACGTAAGTCCACTTGCTGAAGATCTGCATCCAGTTTTCCAACCGGGAAAACCTCTTCGGCCACCAGTGAATTATCAAAGCTGTATGGGATCTGAGAGAGCTTAGCCGAGGCACGCAGACCAATTCCCGGAGCTCGGTCATTCCATGCCACCGGCATATTTTTATTTTCGCCAACCTCAATTGGTTGCAATCGATTGATACACTGCTGGTGCTCATTTAAAAGATAGGCCGCTTCCGGAGTTATCTCATCCATTCCCTTAGACTCATTCTCAATGAGGTGAGTATAGAATCCAGCAGGACGACGAACGGTTTGAGCCGCGTTGTTGATCAGAATGTCCAGGCGTTCATATTTTTGCTCAATATAGCGGCAGAAAATTTCAACACTTGGAGTATGACGGAGATCGAGACCATAAATACGTAAACGGTCTTTCCAAACAGGATAGTCTTTTTCTTTGCTGTAACGAAGAGCCGAGTCTACCGGAAAACGGGTGGTGGCAATAACAGTGGCTCCCGCACGCAGAAGCATCAAGGTTGCCTGGTATCCGATCTTCAAACGCGAACCTGTGATCAGGGCCACTTGTCCCGTGAGGTCAGCAGTCTGAAAACGTTTAGCATAGTTTAAGTCAGCACAACTTGGGCACATAGTATCGTAGAAGTGATGAACTTTAGTGAACTTGGAACGGCATACGTAACAGTCGTGAGGTGTTGCATATTCTCTGGCCTGTTCTTCAGTCGGTTGAAACTCAATTTGTGCCGGTGCCGTAAAAATTGAAACATCACGTGCGGTACGAATTCCCGTTAATCTTCTGGCGTTTCGATTGGCCTCTTTTTCATTTTGCTTACGTAATTTTTTAACGTCTTTCTGGCGCTTCTTAACCTCTTCACGATCAGGTCTTGAAATTGTTCCAGCGGCCTTAAACATGGCCAGTCTTTGCTCATGAGTTAAAAGGGTTAATTGCTCACTTTTGGAAGCAAAGCTTTGGAGAACTTTTAGGCATGTTTCGATTTCATCAGTACTGCAATCGAAAGCGATCAGGTCGTTATTTTCATTCATGTCCTGTATCTAACATTGAGCGTAGTTCTGGTCAACTTTATGCTAGGAATTGTTGGACTTTCTCTTTAATCATTTCCTCGACTTGTACCCGATTTAATTGGAGTTTTTCTTCCAGCCAACGGGCCAAGTCCTCAGGAAGAGGTGCAATGAAATAAGTCATCTTATCTTTGGGGTAGGTGAGTTTGAGGGCGGTCGCATGGAGGGCATGCCGTGGAATTTCCAGGACTAGATGGTCGTTCTCGGTGGCGACATGATCCTTAAATCGCATAAAAATTCCGGGATCACCGTTATAGAGCTTCTCCCCCAGGAGTGGGTAACCATTGTAAGCCGCATGGACCCTGATTTGGTGCTGTCTGCCTGATAGCGGGAAGGCCATGGCGAGCACGTAATTATCTTTTTCTAAAATAAGTTCAAAATGCGTTTCCGATTCCTTGCCGAATTCAGAATCTTCCGGCCATACCGACATCATGCCACGGGGGATTTTTCCTTCCTCACGATCCATCCGTTCCCGGGCGGTAAAAGGAAAAGTTTTGGCCTCTGCTCTTTTATGGGCAATGAAAAAATAGCATTTTCTTACCTTGTCATTCTCAAACAGCTGGGCCACTCGTTGAGAGACCTTAGGATTTTTTCCCAGGAGCAGAAGACCGGAAGTTTCACGATCAATGCGGTGAATGGAATGAATCGTTTTTTTATAAATGGTTTCAAAAAAAACGGTGGCACAATAGAAGAGGTTTTTTCCCGCAGGATGGGTAATCATGAAAGGCGGCTTGTTGATCACCAGCAGTTCCTCATCCTCAAAGACGATGCCCGGTTTTTGATCTCGCGGTACCGGTTTCCCATACCAATACTCATCCTCAATCATCCCGTCATTATGGGTAGTGATAGTGACCTTTTCGCCGTAATGAACTTTCACACTAGGCTTGTGCGGAGATTTTCTGCCGGAGATTTCGACCTCACCCTTTTCAATTTTCTTTTTAAGATATTGCCGGGAAAGAGTCGGCATGCATTTTTGCACAAACTGATCGAGGCGCTGACCATCCTGCTCAAGTTGAACAGGATGGGTCACCACGTATTTTTCGGTACTAAAAGATTTTTCGATTTCACTCATTTCTGAGTGTCATAGCGCATTTTTAGCAGATATTGAAGCGAAGAGATGGCCCCATTCTCACTATATTGATACTTGTCCTGAAGAGTGCGGATAATGTTGATGATCATGTCCCGAATCTCGGTTTCGACATTATGATGACCGCCTTTCTTTTCCGCCAGATAAAGCACTAGATTTCGTCCAATCTTATCAATGATCTTTTTCTGCTCTTTTCGGAAAGACTCCTGAAGCAGATCAACCAGGTCTTCAAAGACTTCGGAATACACGATCGGTTTTCCCCGGTGATCTAGGGCATAGGCCCCCAGGCGGGCAATCAGATTGGAGCGAAATTTTTCAGGAACTTCATTGATATGCACATTGGATTCAAACTCCTTGATGAAGTAGGAATCAGGAGCCTCGAACTTACCGGTGACGGTATTTTTAACTTTCTCGCCCTTAATGACTGCATTAATGGAAAGAATGTAGCGGGAAATGTAGTCTTCATATGAGCGCTCATCAACTAGGCCCAGGGACTCGCGGACCTCGTTATCAAGCTTATCCAGGTTCCAGGTCTCGATCAGATCAATAAACTTATGGGGATTATGATATTCACCCTGATGAGAGATATTCAAGAAATCATACTCAGCTTTCTTTTCGCTCAAATCTCTTAGGTAATCCAGGATCTCTACAAAGCTCACTGACTTATGGTTATAGGCGAGGTCATAGATAATCTGTTTCACTTCTCTAGGTGAGATACCGAACTTGCCTTCATACATCGAGTCGTTTTCATACTCGTTCTGAATGTCCTCCACACCCATTTTCAGGATCTGTCTGGATTCAGAATCAAAAGAATCCGGTGTCTCTTTCTCAGCATAAAGAAGACACTTCTCCAGTGGAGAAAGAGCTTCAGCAATCTTGCCCAGTTTTTCGTCATGGAAGTTTTTGGCGACCGGAGCCCTCATTCTGGTCATCACCGACCACAGGCAAAGAGCAGTCAGGGAGCGCGGCTCAAAAGTGGCTTCTTCTTTTAGTTTGGAGATTTGTTCAGCGTAAATTTTTTCTTCTTCGCGGAAGTTCATCAGGTAAGGGACCCGTAAGAAATTAAAGCGGCCCTTAAATGAATTAAAGTCCGGATGTTGCTTAAAGGCCGCGAAGTGGATTTCATTTGAGGAACCGATAAAGAAAATATCAAGCTCCGTCAAAATACCATGAAGATTAATGGTCTTTGATTCCATCGTCATCAAGAGGTACTTAAAAGTATCCAGTGGTCGTTTTAATAAATCAGAGAATTCCAAAATCCCGCGATTGGCCAGGACCACTTCGCCGGAAATTGAAAATAAATTAAGTGACTGAAGACTTGGAGGCAATGAAGCCAGTCGTCGATCCATGGTAATCTGCTGAAGGTTGGCATCGACATGCAGTTGCGGTTCAATCGTTGTCGCACCGATGGAGTAGCGGCGGTTAATAAAAAGACGTTCCACCCGGATGTGCTTAAACACTTCCTGATAGCTTCCTTTGTAATTTTTTAAAAGAGCATCAAAGATCAGACGGTTTCTCTGAGAAAGGTCGCCATTGTAGAGATAAGATTTACGAATGGTTTCGAGTCTTGAACCATCATTTTGAAAAGCATCTTCTATCAACTTTTGACGGGTCTTAATTGGTAAAAGAAGTAGGGGATGATCTTTTAATTCAGAAGTAATAATGGCCGAGATATCTTTGTCTTCGAGGAAGGCATAGGATTGGATGTTTTTATCCCCTGCGCTGCCCGATAGACCCAAAGTGCCTTTAACAAACTGATCAATAGGGAAGATCCAGCTAAAGCTGAAAAGTGACCCTTCATCGGTTAGTGAATAATCTTCTGCGGACAGCATGATTTTTTTAATCAAACTGGATTTGGAGGAACCATTGGGCCCCACCAGCAGGATGAATTTATTATTGTATCCTTCCTCCATAAAGTTTTGAAGGAATTGGAAAATTTTCTTTTGGGTTCTGACCTGACCAAATACCGGCGGAGCATCGGCATGTTCCCGGGTGAACAGGTTGAAGGTACCGTTGGGACTTTTGCCGTAGTAGTTAAACATGTCCCGCAGATAAATATTGGTCGGACGTAATTCCTTCTCCGGATTTTTTTCAAAAAGTTTCATGTAGTCGTCGAACGCCAATACGTTTTGGTAGCGGCCTTCTTCTTTATTTACTTCTTCCATCCATTTCATATAACCTGATCCTGTGAAGAGACATTCTGATAAGTCCATTATACCAAAGATAATCGTAATCTTGGGTACTCTTAGCATTTTAGGCATAATTTTGCTCTTCATGCGCCCACGACCTCACGCACCGGTGAAAATGAAGCGGCCAGAGACGCCTGAGAAGCTATTTACTCAAGTGATCGAAGCTTCTCAAGCTGAGATTCTCCAATTGTGGGAGGAGGGCGATCGCTTTTTCCCTAAAGAGGGAACCCGCTGCGAAGAGGAAATTCAACATGAAAAGACCATTGGGCGCAGTTACTACCAATGCAATCCACATTTTTGGCAATGCTATTGGCAAAATGGCGTAGAGGTCAATCCTTCGATCAAAGTTGATTTGTTCGGTCAGACGTTCCATGTGGTCGCTCAACCGGTCTTCGAACCTATCAAGGCCTTCTCGAACGATCCCCGTTTCTATGAGCTCTTTAAGAAAACAGGGGCGGGAATAAATCTGCAATATGGTTATATGGTCGAACTTTCGGTTAAAGAAATACCGGGGGTCAGCCAACCAATGCTTCTTGCGGATACCTGCCGTGATACTTATTTGCCCGAAAGAATTTATGGCTATGGGAAAGACGGTTTTATTTGGGATAATTTCGGAAGAAATATTTTCATTGATAAATTCTATGTTACTAACCGTCAGGTTAATGAATGGAGAATTTTAAAAGGTGAAGCAAGCAAAGTAGAAGCAGACAGAAAAAAGTGGCCGCTACCGGCCCTGCTGTCACTGAAAGAGCAGATTAACTACTGCGCTTTTTATGGCAAAAGACTTTTAGAGGCGAAGCTTTTTGATGCTGCCAGTATGTCACCTTCGGACTTCAAAGATACTAAGCCTGAGCGGATTATCCGTCCGGATACACCATGGCAAAGAGATCACCGCCGCTCTTTCTTGGGAATGGCCCGTATTAATCCTGACTACCAATTAACTCCTCTGGACTGCCAATTGGCCCAGGTCAAAGGTTGTCAGGAAAAATATTTCTCTACCGACTCTGCCACTTGGATGGGCTTTCATTACTCGCTGGGCTTTTATCCGGAATCTCTTCGAAATGTGATTGAGCCGAATAAAAATTTGAAAATGTCTTCCCATTTGCTGTCACCTGATTCTGCCTGGCATGAGCTGGGTAAACTGGCAGACTGGAATGGCCAGCAGAATGAAAAGCAGCCGGTTGCTTTCCGTTGTTATGAAGAGGTGGTCAAATGATTATGCTGCTGACGCTGCTTGTGACTTTCTTAACTCATGCCACGCAGCCGCTGCACTGGGGAAATCTTTTAGAACTCTCAAATAAACACGAGTTTTATCAGAATAATGAAGTCATCATCAAACCCCGTGAATCATGGCAGAATCTTTTTACCTTTTCTTATATTGACCGGGATTTAAAACATTTAAAAGATTGTGTCTTCTATTATGTTCCAGGCGAAAGCTCTGGCATTTTAAAAATGAAGACCATTGGCGCCCAGGGAAAATGCGATGATCACTTACTGGCCCCGGGAGACAAAGAGTGGAAAAACATCAAGACTCTTCAGTTCAATGTTCAGCAAAATGTTGTTTCTATTGAAGTGGGTTTTAATGATTTTAAAAGTGAAAGATGGGAAGCCCGCTTTCAGAAGTCTTTTGTCAGGCCAGAGCCTGTTCTGAACTTATCCTCAGCTGAATACAAGGCTCCCAAGATAGTCATGCTAGCCCCTCGCAGTTCTGTTGTGGTTGGTTCTGAAGAAACAAAACTAAAAAAAGATTTTCAGTGCCATCAAATCAATGATGATTGCGAAGAACTTAGTTCTTCCGTTTGTGACCAATGTGCTGAAGGTTGGTATGAAATGCCTAATGGGTGTATGCAGGGACCTAAATTTTGTGGTCGTGATATGTGTGGCACCAAAGGAAACCCGGCCTGTCGTAGGGGTATGGTATGGCAAAGAAAAGATGAACGCTTTGATTGCCGCACAGATTCAAGCTTTGCCTACTGTGCAAAGGGACTCACTATTCAGTGTGAGGGGCTTAAAGCTTATTGCCGTTAACGGGTCTGGGCTGCGAGCGTCGATGTCACAGAGTCTTCTGCTGTGACTGATTTCCATGAGAAGTTGGCCAAAGCCTCTGATTTAAGTTTTCCGAAATGATTTAATAACGAGTAGTGGTTTTGCAGTGATTCCAGATCTGTTAGCACTCGATATTCACCGTCCATCTTGAGCTCATTGCCGGAAATGGTGATCGTTAACTCACTATTATCAAACGCAAAAGGGGAAGGTTGCCATAGATCTTTCCGGTTCAGATTATATTCCTCTTCCAGAATACGAAGCAGGTCCCGGCCCTTCATGACGATGATGTAGAGTTGAGTTTCCCCTGAGTTTTGTGGCACAAAAGAAATATCGGCCTTAAAGAATGCCAGGCTTTGAGGTACATTAATAGTGTGCTGGTGTAGAGCCGTTTTATCGCCACTTAATCCTGGAAACTTTTTCTCCAAAGATAGATCACGTTCAATGGGTTTTCCCAGGAAGGTTGCAGGTATTCTTTCTTTGTGATTAACAGAAGTGTCTTCTGTAAAGCAGTCATTGGTTGTTTTAAAAAAATCGTGACAAAAGAATACAGGCTGATGAACGACTGACTTCTCTTGTACAATTTTATTGGTTTTGGTGTCGATAACGAGCTCGGCATAGTTGAAGCTTTTGCCATCGGGGAAGCCGCTCATAACTAGTGTGCCATTCACATAATTGGCCATCTTCTGATGATTCCTGCCGCCAATGACAACGTCCACGAGATGAGGAGGAAGTCTTTCCAGAAATTGACCCAAGACACTCTGGGTTTCACAAACACCTTCTGCTGTGGGTTCAAAATTCACTTTAAGCGGCGATAGTTTTTCCTTTGCAGACAACTCACTGTAGCAGTCCAGGCCCTGATGGGAGAGAACTACAATTAAGTCGGCCCCTAAAGAACGAAGAAGGCGGGCATGGCGAAGAGTGGATTGCAGCATATTTTCGACAAATAAACCAACGCGATTATTTACCGGGGTCTGATTAACAATGTCGTCGGGAATT
Source organism: Bacteriovoracaceae bacterium (assembly GCA_023701435.1). Classification (GTDB taxonomy): domain Bacteria; phylum Bdellovibrionota; class Bacteriovoracia; order Bacteriovoracales; family Bacteriovoracaceae; genus Peredibacter. Next base: position 66,256 of record JAMPXB010000013.1, read on the forward strand.
AAACCAATGATCCCAACTCTTATTCCTGCAATATCTTTAATGTGATGGGATTTGGTTCCTTTCCATTCAACTCCTCTTGCCGTTTTTAGGTCATAGAGGTTGCTCATAATGAGGGGCACATCTGAAGCCATGGCAAAGTTCTGAAACATATCTGAGCTTTTTCCAATTTGGGCCGGCACTTTGAGGTTGAAGTCACGCAGTCCAACAGTCAGAGCGTCATACTTGAGAAATGAATAGAATTCACGCGTCATTGAAATTTGTCCGGCATTGGAAAAGATATCACCTGAATCCACCAAGACCACATTGGAGTATGTTTGTCTTAGGATTTTAAAATAATTATTGATGACATCAACGCCGCCGATTCTGGTATATTGAGAATCCTTCTGGTGCTCGTCTTTAAAAGAAACGAGCTCTGGCCGGTAATTGCCATGGACATCATTGGTTGAAGCGATAACCAGTCTTTTTTCGTGTGGTTCTAGTTCAATGAGAGTAGGGGCATCAGGCTCAGCATATAATTTATCATGTCCTTTCATCGTTTGATTTTCCAATTGCCTTTTTTTGAAAGAACAAGAAGCAGAAAGGATGAAGAGAACGCACAAGATTTTATACATAGGACATCACTTGTAAAAAATTAACCATTGTTATGTTTTAGTATAAGGGGTTTTTGATTTTACTGCTATGCCAATGTTACTTGAGATAATCTCTTCGATTTCAAGTCATGGAGCAATATTTGCCACTCTTATAAAAGTGGATATTGTTTTATGCTTAATGGCGAATTAACTACAGTGAGGTATTTATCAAAAAAATATTGGGCGTTTCATTGGCGTTTTTGGCTACGACTGCTTCAGCAGATACGATTAAGGGATTTGATATAAGTCTCTATGGCTGGGTCAAAGCCAGTGCCATGTACTCATCCGGAGCATTAGCAAGTTTCAATAATATAAATATGGTGGCACCAACTCATGCTGTGGCCCAAACCCGAACTCAAGATAAAACATCTAGACTAGGTACTCAGACCCAACAATCAAGAGTAGGAACGTTTTTGAAAAAGGATATGATTTCCGCTCAATTTGAATTTGATTTTGTGGATTTCAGCAAATCGACACCAACCACGCAAATGAATCCTCGGGTGAGAATTGCAGCAGTCACTTACAGCTGGGATAATCAAAAAGTTGTCATTGGCCAGGATTGGGATCTTTTTTCACCTGTTAATGCCTTCACTTTCAATTATGTGGGAAATTACTTCCTCGCCGGCAACCTGGGTTTCATGCGTCAGCAGTTTCAATATCTAAGAACTGTTTCGGATTATGAATTGGCCGGTGCCATTGGACTGGCCACCAGTAATCCGACATTGGCCGATAGTGATCTCGAATTAAGTAAATCTCCATCTTATGCACTTCGCATGACTCGTAAGTTAAATAAAGGACGAATCGGCCTCTCGGGCATTTATGCCCATCTCGAGTATTTAGTTGGTGAACAAACATCTCATGACTCTTATGCCGGAAATGTTTTTTATGAACAAGATTTCTCTCAATTTAGCATAAAATCTGAAGCCTATTATGGGCAGAACACTGCTAATATCGGTCTCCTTGGTCTGGGGAAAGGTACTAGTACGAGTGATGTTAAAGAATTTGGTGGCCATTTGACAGGTGCCTATAAATTGAATGAGAAAAACTCAGTTTACGGAGGTCTTGGTATCGCCATTGCTGATAACAAATCCGAGATCACGCCTTTTGCTCCTCAGGGCGATACTCTGAAAACTTCAGCCATCACTTCTCCTGGTGTCAGCGAAAATCTGGTAACAAGAGTTGGTTATGATTACAAAATTACAGAAGACTTTTCTTTTATTACGGAGCTTAGCCGTTACCAGACAGAATCAAAACTCTCTGATGATAATTACAAAACCAAAGTGGTTGCTGCCTTAGAAACGGGAATACAACTTAGATTTTAACACCATTGGAATAAGAGAGAGTGGGCTCATCTTTTATAAAAAAATTGCCGAAAATTTAGTTCCTAAAAAATATTGAGGAAAAATATGTTCGACAACATTAAAACGATGCCACTTTCTTTTAAGTTAATTCTTTTAAATCTCGCCTCCCTCTTTTTTATTTTCAGCTTGGTGCATTTTTATATCTTCCCCGTTATTGAGGAGATGTTTATTGAAAGCTACAAGACGAAAATTAGAAATGCGGTAGAAGTCGTGGATGATCTGCTGGTGCATTATCATGCCAGATTTGAGGACGGAGAACTCTCGCAAGATGAGGCCAGGACTCAGGCCCTCAAAGCCATTAAATCCCTGCGCTATAATGAGACCGAATATTTTTGGATTCATGACCTTGATCTTAAAATGGTCATGCATCCGACTAATCCGAAATTAGACGGTACTGACATCTCTGGCATGAAAGATCCAAACGGACTTGCCTTATTTGTGAAGATGAATCAGGAATCGGCCCAAAGCGGTGAAAGCTTTGTTCAGTACTTGTGGCCTAAACCTGGCAGCGAAGTTCCTGTTGAAAAATTTTCTTATGTAAAAGTATTTAAGCCTTGGGGCTGGCTGGTCGGTAATGGGATTTACTTCGATCAGATAAGAGCGGAAGTGAGCAATCTCAGATGGGCCATTTACGGTGGTCTGGGTTTTGCTGCTTTACTTTCATGCATTGGCACCATTGTTTTTGCTCAACGACTGAAAAAGAACTTAAAAATGGCGCTGGATTCCCTGAATCAATCTGGAATTGAAATGACTTCTTTGAGCTCACTTCTGGCAGTTACCGGCACCCATGTTGCCGAAGGGGTTTCGGAATCAGCCTCCAGCATCACTGAAACATCGGCTTCCATGGAGGAGATTGGGTTAATGTCTCAGAAAAATGAGGACAGTTCATCTCAAACCCAGTCTTCTGCTAACAAGTGTCTGGATGCCACACGAGAAGGAAAAAAAATTGTTGAAAGAGTCATCGAATGCATGGATGGAATTGCTCAAAGTAATAAGGCCGTGTCCAATCAGAACCAGATCTCTTCTCAAAAAATTTCTGATATCATTATGGTAATCAAGGAAATTGCTGAAAAAACTCAGGTTATTAACGACATCGTTTTTCAGACCAAGCTTCTGTCGTTCAATGCCTCGGTGGAAGCTTCCCGTGCCGGCGAGGCCGGTAAGGGATTCTCGGTGGTAGCAGAAGAGGTGGGGAAGTTGGCAGAAATGTCAGGTGAAGCGGCCAGGGCCATTGAAGTCAGTGTGAAGGGCAGTGTCGCTCAAGTGGAAAAAATCATTAAAGAGGATCTTGCCCAATCCCAGACCATTATTTCTTCTTCGGCCAAACAAGTCGAAGATGGAACGAAGGTGGTTAAAAGCTGTGAAGCCATATTTAATCAGATCCTCACTCAGGTTACAGAAGTGGTAGATCTCTCGGCGCAAATCTCCAGCAGCTGCCAGGAACAGCGGATAGGATTTGACCAGATTAACCAGGCGATTCTTCAGCTTAATACGACCTCCAACATGAATGCCAAGGCATCAGTGGAAGTTTCAGATTCGGTGGAAAAAATTGTTCATCAAGCTGAGCAACTTCAGGCCAATACAAAAATGATTATTAAAATGATTGAAGGGAAAGCCTCTTAGAAAGACCGGATCTTGCCTAACTTCGCATAAGCGGCTTTTAAGGCCCCTGCCAGTTCCAGATATTCTTTTTCGCCGTGGGAGTAACTAAGACTTATTCTGATGACTCCCCGGCCGATCTGATCATTGATTCCCATCGCCTTCAAAACTTTTGAGGTCTCGGGCTGGTTATCAGTGCAGGCAGCGGAGGTCGTAACGAAAATATCATTGGATTCAAGTTCAATCTGAACGGCCTGGCCATGAATACCGGGATAACCGATAAGGGTCGTTCCTGCCAGACGAGGAGCTCCTCCTCCGACAATAACAGCTTCCGGAAACGCCTCTTTAATTTCATTTTCAAATTTCAACTTGGCCTGTTCAAGATCTTCCAGCTTGTGAGCATTTTCTTTAAAATCATTTAAGGCAATCGCCAGTGTTTCAATTCCAATATAGTGCTGAGTTCCACCACGCAAACCTTTTTCCTGAGTACTGCCAAAAACCAATGACTGCATTTTAGAAGGTTCTCTGGCGATGATAAATCCAGAGCCGGAGAGCGCCCCCAGCTTATGGCCGGAGCAGACTGCATAGTCCAATCCGGATTGTTCAAAATTAAAGCTACCCTTGCCGATTAACTGAGTCGTGTCACAGAAGTACTCTACGTTTTGCAAGCGGCAGAGATTGGAGATTTCGATATAGGGTTGAATCACTCCTGTTTCATTATTGGCGGCCATCACTGTCACCATCGCAACCTGACCCTTGTTCTCATCAAGAAGTTTTTTCAGACTGCTTAAGAGCACGCATCCTTCCTGATCAATTTCCAGTTGTTTAATGGTAAAGCCACGCTTGGTTGCATAGTACTTAAGAGTATTGGGAATGACCGAATGTTCAATCGGACTGGAGATAATTATTTTTTTATCGAGAGGGGCCTGATCGAGGATCGAATGAATAATATGTGAAATTCCTTCTGAAGCCCCGGAGTTGAAAAAAATCTGATCGGGATAGCAGCCGACAACATGAGCAATGATCCCACGACATTTCTCAATACCGTTGGAAATCTTTTGTCCAATGGAGTGGATGGCGTTGGGATTGGCGTAAAGATCGCTCTCCAGTCTTTTCATTAAGTATGTTTTTACCGGTTCAAGAAGAGGAGCAGAGCCATTGTAGTCAGCGTAAATCATATTTTTCCTAAGAGATAGCAAGCATTTGATCAAGGGCCTTAAGGGCAAATTTCTTTGTCACTTCATCGACCTTGATAACATTTATGGGTTGATTGCGTTCAATCGCCCTGAAACTTTCAAGTAACCAGCGTGGCCGCACCCGATACATCGTGGTGCATAGACACTGATAAGGTGACAGGGAAGTGATGTCGAGATGAGGGTATTGTTTTGCCAGACGATTTACCAGATTGATTTCTGTACCGACAGCAAACTTGGTTCCTGGCTTGGCAGCTTTAATCTGATTAATGATGAATGAAGTAGAGCCTGCCAGGTCTGCACCCTGGACTACATCAAAGCTGCACTCTGGATGAACAATCAGGATTCTTTCCGGATCGTTCTTTCTCCATGCCTCTATGTGGCTTTTATTGAAACCCTGATGAACAGAACAAAATCCATACCACAGTATAACCTTGGCCTTTTGAATCTGCTCAGGAGTCAGGCCACCAAAACGTAGATGGGGATTATAAACCACCATGTCCTCAAGTGGGATTCCCAGCTTAAAACAGGTATTGCGGCCCAGGTGCTGGTCAGGAAAGAAGAGTAGCTTCTGTCCTTGCGAAAGACCCCAGGTAATAACTTTTTCAGCATTGGACGAAGTGCAGATAGAGCCGTCGTTCTCACCTACAAAGCTTTTAAGGGCAGCTGAACAGTTGATATAGGTAATAGGTATAATTTTATCGGTAGTGCTTTCTGTTATGTATTTCCAGGCCACATCTATTTCACGACGATTGGCCATATCTGCCATTGAGCATCCGGCACGCAGGTCTGGAAGAATGACTTTTTGGTTTTCATTAGTCAGCATATCAGCTGTTTCCGCCATAAAGTGCACTCCACAGAACATCACATACTCGGCAGACTTAATATCAGCAGCCTTTTTAGCAAGCTCCAGAGAGTCACCAGTGACATCAGAGAAGGCAATGACATCATCTTGTTGATAGTGGTGACCAAGAACGACCACTCGTGAGCCTAATCGTTCTTTTATTGACTTCAATTCCTCCAGGACTTTCTCGTCGGAAAGTTCTGATTCCGGGATTTCCGGCAGGTGATCTTTAGTCTGCAATTCATCGTATATGTCGATCATTTTGGGGCCCTTATAAATTTTCCCCACAATACAATGTTGGGCAAAAAGGAGCAAGCATAACCGTTGCGCACCGAGGCAAAAAAGTCTTGTTTGGTCGCGCAGCAAAAAACTATTTAATTTTATTCACTTGGCCCTTTGACGAAGTGTGACCACTTACCTAGACTTTTATTAATAGGACCATTTAAAGGACCACGACCACGGACTCTTCTTTAGGAGATAAGGTTATGAAAATTATCACCATTGGTAATAACAAAGGTGGAGTAGGTAAGACAATGCAGTGTTACCAGCTCGTTTGCCACCTCGCCAACTTAGGCCATCGCGTCCTCGCCATTGATCTTGATTCCCAAGCGAATTTAAGTTCTACCTTAGGGGTAAACATTCAACGCACTCTCATTCCAGAATGGTTGATCGGAGATGTAAAAGCCGAGGAAATCCTTTCTGATGCTGAAGGTGAATATGATTTTTACAAGAACATCAAACTCATCGCCAGCTCCCGCCACATGGCCAATCTTGCAAAACTTTTAATTCTTTCAGAATCAGAAGTTCGTAAGAATGCCGGCCGCAAAGAACGCTTGATGAAATTGCGTCTGCGCGAACTTGAATCTCAGTTTGATTACGTTGTCATTGACACTCCTCCAATGCTTGGAGATGAGCTCATTATGTCTTTGGTGGCCTCTAATCTGATTCTTATTCCGACTCAAGCTCAAGACTATTCCATTGATGGTTTAGAAGAGCTTATGGATACTTTTGAAATCATCAAAGAAACTGAAAATCCTAGTCTGGAATTTTCAATTATTCCTTCGATGGTTAATCCAAGAAGAAAGATTGAAAGAATCCGTCTCGAGGAGCTTAGTCAGTCATTCAATGTGACTCCGAGTATTCGCAACCTCGTAGATATGCAGGAATCAGTCGCCCTTAAAAAGCCAGTTTTCATGTTTAACAACAATTCAAAAGGTAAACATGACTATAAGGCGCTTTGGGACTCACTAGGTTTAAATTAATTAAAACACATACTGACGTTTAAGGAGAGGCCATGGCCAAGGAATTTTCCGCACGTGTTTCAAAACGTGAACGCAAAGTGACTGACATCACTGCAGGTATTGATGACAAAATCCTGAAAGCTAACGATCAGAAGCTCCTTCGTGGAGCCCAGTTAGCAAATATTGCTCTTGATACCATCGTTGTTAGAGAGCAGGTAAGAACAAAATTTAATGACGAATCTCTTCGTGAACTTGGTGAAAACATCAAGGTTAACGGTCTTATTCAACCGCTGGTTATTCACCGTGAAGGCAATAAATTTGTTCTGATCTGCGGTGAGCGCCGTTTCCGTGCTATGACCTTGATTGACATGAAAGAGGCTCCTTGCTTCATTCTTGAAAACAAGAGCAAAGAAGAACTGATGGCAATTCAGTTCTCTGAGAATCAGGCCCGCGAAGATCTTCATTACATTGATCAAGCTGACTCAATTTACGGCTATCAGAAACTAACGGGTACATCGGAAAGAAAGATCACCGCAGCACTTGGTATTTCCAAGTCGGAAGTTCACCGCTGTTTGATGATTGCCAAACTTCCTAAAGACATTAAAGAAGCCGCCAAGAATTTCAACATTGAGAAGTATGTTCTTCTTGAGTGGGATGAACTTCCTCAGAATGAATTCAAAGATGAAATCAAAGGCAAGATTCTTTCCGGTGATATCACTAAGCGAGTTCAGTTGAGCAAAATCATTTCTCAATTGAAAATTGAGAAGCCAAAGAAGAACTCGCAAGACGCTTCGGTTGAGAAATTAATGAAGGTCCTTAAAACGCAGATTAAAGACCCAAAGCTTCAGGCCAAGGCCAAAGCCTTAATGGCAGAATTGATAAACTAATGATGAGGGGCCTCTTTGGGGGCCCTTTTTTTTGGCATCTCCTTTGCTCCTTTATCCTGTATTAGAGGAACTAACCTTAATTGAAGATTGGAATTTCGAGGGGTTAGGGGATTAGAGGGGAAAGAAAATGTTCAATCTTTGGTCACAAAAACGTCACTATCCAAGCTTTAGACACTTCGCCATGGGTGCTCTCATTCTTATTAGTGGAATGGCGCAGGGGCAAGTTACCCCTAGTGTTTCAATCGCACGTGAGCCTGCGAGTTATATTCCGGATGATGATGTCATTGTAAAACCTGTAGACAACCAGCTTTCGTTTTATCAACAGTATGTGGCATCTGATAAGAGTCATGATGTCGTCACTTCTCGCAACCAGATTAAAATTTGGAATGACAATCAGGCCTTTGCTGACCAATATGGCATGGACTCAACTCTTGCCGGATCTTCTTTCTTTGTGCCTTCCTCTGACGAAAAATTTCAATATTTCAAAGACAAATATATGCGCTACCTTCGTCGTCAAGGCGAGCAGCCTCTTAAAGATGCTCCAAAAAACTGGTACCAGGATTACCGCGCTTCAAATGAAGTCGATACCATTGATGAAATGGAATCACGCTTCAAGAGCACGACTAATAAAAGTCTTACCGGGAAGGCCCTGCCGGACTCACTTAAGCAAAAAGAAGTCAGTTTATGGAAAAAAACCAAGTTTATTTTCCAGCCACGTTTGGATCAGGGTCTGGTAATCATTGGAATTAGAGGACCATTTGTTCACGCCCGTGCCTGGGTCGGAGCGAACGGTGAAACTGAGGTAAACGTCAGACATGATGTAGACTCAATTGGTTTGCGTTTAATGTATAACTATTATGTTCATTCGGGCAGATACTTTACTTCTGCCGACAAGCGAATAACTGACAATGTCTATGCGCGTGTCACAAGTCTTAAGAATCCGAATGTTGGAAAGGATGAAGTAAGTCAGGATAATACTCTAATGCTGCTATACGCAAAGCAGTTTTGATCTAAAGAATTTTTCTAGCAAACAAATGCCTCGAAGAGTAAACTAGGGCCACTAAATTTAACCTTAAATTGGAGTTGCCATGAGTCTCTTCGAGTCTCCATTTTTCCAAGATGCATTTTCTCAACTTGAATCTGCTGGTACTACCATGAAAATGGATCCAAACGTTCTTGAACGTTTGAAATATCCTAAGCGTGCCCTGCAAGTGTCTGTGCCTGTTCGTCTTGATGACGGTACAGTTAAGGTGTTTGAAGGTTACCGAGTTCAACACAATATGACGTTGGGCCCAGGTAAAGGTGGAATTCGTTTTCACCCACATGTTTCACTTTCTGAAACAGCCGCTCTGGCAATGCTCATGACTTTCAAATGCGCCCTGGTTGGTCTTCCGTTAGGCGGAGCCAAGGGTGGTATTAAAGTCGATCCAAACGATCTTTCCCGAGCTGAACTACAAGCTCTTACTCGTCGTTATACGACAGAAATTTCCATGATTATTGGCCCTGATAAAGACATCCCTGCTCCAGACATCGGTACTGATGGTCAGACCATGGCATGGATGATGGATACTTTCTCACAACTTAAAGGTTATGCGATTCCAGGTGTTGTGACAGGTAAGCCGATCGCCATTGGCGGATCTTTAGGCCGTGCTGAATCAACCGGTAAAGGTGTTGTTTTCTGTATTAACTTTGCTTACGAAAAACTTAATAAAACAGTTAGCGCTTCAACAACCGTTGCTATTCACGGTTTTGGTAAAGTTGGTATGCCAGCGGCCCATGATCTTCATGCTCAAGGTGCTAAGATTGTCGCAATCTCTGATGTCTCGGGTGCGATTTACAATAAAGATGGTCTCAATATCCCTCAATGCATTGAGTGGGTAAGAAGCAGAAAATTCCTTCGCGATATGCCAGGTGCAGAACATATTTCCAATGAAGAGCTTCTTGAGCTTGATGTTGATATTCTGATTCCTGCTGCTATTGACGGTGTTGTTACTAAAGATAACGCTGGAAAAGTAAGAGCGAAGATGATTGCTGAAGGTGCGAACGGACCACTCACTCACGAAGCGGTAGATATCATTACTGCTAACGGCGGTCTGATTATCCCGGATATTCTTTGTAATGCCGGTGGTGTGATCGTTTCTTACTTTGAATGGGTACAAGGTCTTCAGATGTTCTTCTGGGATCTGGAAACAGTTAATAAGAAGCTTCATGACATCATGAAACAGGCCTTTGATAAGGTTTGGAAAAATGCTGAAGTTTACAAAGTGAACATGAAACAAGCTGCTTTCATTACTTCACTTAAGAATATCGAAGCCGCCATGAGACTTCGTGGAATGTGGCCAGGTTAATAGATTTTTTCATCTTAAAGCCTTCTATCTATTTTTTAGATAGGAGGCTTTCTTTCTTTCGACTTCCAAGATAGTCACAAATTACTTACTTTAAGGGCATGAAAACTTTCTTGCTCCTCGCTTTATTCCTCTCATTTGACCTTCTGGCCTTTGATCCTTGTTCATATCCTTCAACTGTCGAATTTAATGAAGAGCTGAAGTCTCAAGGCATCGCGGCCATCAAAACTTCTCGTAATCCAAAAAGATTTCGTTTTGTTGAAAAGCAAATGATTCACCTAACTGTTTCCCTTCAGGATTGGTTAAATGGCATTTCGCGAGTTGAGGCACTTGATTTGTTCGTGGAAGGTTCGAGCGATGGGGAAATTGCCTATTTTGAGCTTAACGGAAAAGAAGTTGCCTTGGTTCATTACTGGCCGGGAGACAATGAGTATGGCGCCTTTTTTGAGATGAATAACAGTGCCTTCAGACTTATGGCAGAAATTCGTGACAGTGAAATCGTCTGCCTTTAACATAGAGGAATGATCCTCGTACTTATCATCCTGCCTCTCATCTCTTTTGCCCATGTCATCCAGGATGATGTATCTATTACTGAAAAATCCCGTCATTCTTTTCAAACTGTCTGTTCCAAGCTGGTGACCCATGAATCACCGCTAATTGAAGTTGTCTCTGGTACTGAACTGGACTGCATGGGGAAAAAAGTTTCGGTCGGGAAGTTTTGTGAAAAAGAACTGGCCGCAGATCCTTATTATTTGCGGGCCTATATCGACAAAGAGGCGAAGAAAGTCGTCTGTGTTTCCGGAAAAAAAGTTCTTTTTAAATACCTCTGTGTGAAATTAAGCGATAAGGCTCTTTGTTCACAAACCCCTCAGGCCAGCTGTCGTCACATTCAGGAGAAACTGGCCAAACGGCTTGATCTGGTTCATTCCTCATTTGTCAAAAATGAGAAGGGCATCCAACAATTAAATTGTTTTTTTGAATCCCTTCCCTTGACTGAAAAATCTATTTAGTCTTCATGTTCCTAGAAAAGATTGACTCTCTTGGTATTGAAGGCCTTGTCCATACAATCTCTAAAAGCTTCGACACCTTCTAAATCCTCACCGCATTTTAGTTTGTTTTCTTTGCCGGTGTAGATGACATTAAATGCAAAATCGCCTTGTACTCCCACATGAGGAACCAATAGAAATCCTTTTTTTGCCATCTTTGAATTCATCATGCTCTTGGCAACCAGGTGACCTATAAGGCCACCAACCACAATGTCAGACGCCCAGTGCTTTTGATCGTGCATACGTGACCAGCCCGCCAGTGCCGCAGCCGAGTAGGCGAGAATAGGGATATACTTATTTTGCCCTTTTGCAGCCTCCGCAATGACCGTCGCAATGGCAAATGCTTGAGCGGTATGACCTGAAGGAAATGATACGTCATGCTCAGCACCTTCGCGGTTGAAGTTATAAGGATCAGTTGAATCATCGGGACGTGCTCTTTGAATGGAATACTTTAGTCCATTAACTGCCAAGCCTGCGACCAATGCCGCTTTCGCCGCCATTAAGGATACATGTGTAATCTGATGATTTTTCATGACTACACCAATGATAAGTCCTGCACCAACTGCGCCGGCACTCCACTCACTCCCGAGCCCTTCACCAACATAGGCCATTCTTTCAGTGATACTGTCTTTATTGTCCTGGGCAAAATTCATGATTTCTTCATCATTAGCAAAAAACATCACTGCCACCGCTGAGGCTGCCGCTATTTTGATCATGGTATTTTTGTCGAATTCGAAAGGAACGAAATAAGACTGGGTATTAGGTTGCTTATAAGGAGCTCCTCTCATTAACGGGTTGGGCTGCTCTTCTTTAAAAAAATCTTCCTCCCAGCTGAGATCTACTCCGGTGTAAGCCGCGTAGCTATCGAGTTCGGAATAAGAATAAGTCTCTCGTGCAAAAGTACTAAAGGAATGAATAATTAGAGCCAATAGAAGAATTTTCATCAATGATCCTTTGTTTATTTATGGATCATTTTAGAGAGCCTTCAATTTCTCACACTTTAAGATCATCTTAAGGTCCCTCTTTTACATGGATGACAATTTCTTCGACATTTTTACCGTTTTTCAGAGGGAGAAAATTTAAAGCAGCGCACTTGACCTGCCATAGTTTTCAATAGTTACCCACTTCTTCCTAGGCATCAGAATCGCACCGGTAGGAGAGCAGGAGGTGTTATGGAAACTCAATTACAGACTTGTTACTTCACTAAAAAAGGTCCCTCGCTTGTGACCTTGTTTGGTTATGCCACGAAGAGTGTGCCCGGCCTGGAAATCAATGGGCTCGGCAAATATGGCAAGGCGATCAAAGAAAAAATTATTTTTGTTACCCGTACTCGTGCTCTCCAGATTCCGCTCAAAAGGTTTGTCTTAAACGTGGAGATTAGTGATGACCTGGGTGATCTGGAGAGTTCCTCCGTTAAGTGGCTTGAGTATCCTTTGCTGCTTCATTACTGGTATCTGGCAGGACTCCTGCCCATCACCAAGTTGGATAATTGCCTGGCGGTGGGCTCTTTGACTCCCAGTGGAGTGGTAGAAGAGCCTCTGAATGATTTAGTGGTTAATCTTTGCGACCACTATGACCTGCACCTGATTGCTTCCACTGGTGGCTTGGAAGGCCCTCGGGGGGTCATAGATGGAAAAGATCTATTTGGTTCCGTTACAAAGTTGGACTTTAAATGGAAAGAGTCTGTGCCAGCTTCTGGTATTGGATAAAGTTGTGATCTTCCTTGGTGGTACAGTTTTTCATATCTGTAAGGAGAACCTTTCCATTTTGTACGACTGTGACCATGGGAAACTTTCCTTCCATCAGGGCCTCAACCGCCATATTGCCCATTTGGGAAGCGATAAAGCGGTCATCCGAACTCGGAGAACCACCACGCTGAATGTGGCCCAGAATCGCAACGTGGGCATCCATATGATATTTTTCTTTTAGGACACGTTGGATTTCATAACTGCGGCCGGCAACCGGACCTTCGGCTACGATAATGATGGAGGATTCTTTGCCACGAGCAATCCCGCGTTGAATGTCATCCACCAGTTTTTGATGATTCACTTCTTCATGAGGAAGGAGAATATTTTCAGCACCGGTACACACACCCACTTTCAGGGCGATTGCAGAAGAATTTCTGCCCATAACTTCCACCAGAAAAGTTCTGGCGTGAGAGTGAGCGGTGTCTCTGATTCTATCTACGGCTTCAATCGCCGTTTCGACTGCTGTATCAAAACCGATGGTGTATTCAGTGTTAGAAATATCGTTATCAATGGTTCCGGGAATTCCGATCACTGGATAGTTATGCTCTTTCCACAAGGTCATGGCACCATTAAAGGAACCGTCTCCACCGATGACAATCAAGGCTTCGATGCCTTGAGCTTTAAGAAGCTCGATGCCCTTTTTTCTATATTCAGGCTTCATAAATTCAGGTGAGCGGGAAGTCTGCAAAATCGTCCCTCCACGCTGAATAATATTTCCCACACTGGAGAGGCCCATGCTCTGAAATTCACCCCGTAAAAGGCCTGCAAAGCCGCGCTTGATACCAGTCACTTCCATCCCATGAAAATGAGCTGATCTCACGATGGCGCGAATGGCGCAATTCATTCCGGGAGAGTCTCCACCTGAACACAGTAAACCAATATGAGTGAAAGCCATGGTATTTCCTTTAAACGAAAATCGGGTTGCCCGTAAAACTCTTGGGCTTAGGAATATTTAATATCTTTAAAACAGTTGGTGCAACATCTTTAAGGGCCAGGACTTTGCTGTCCTGATTAACCATGATGTTTTGATCCTTAAGCTTGGCATGGACAATGCAAAAAGGAACTTCTGAATCCGAGTGAGAAGTGTGCTGACCACCTTCTTCATAAACCATCTGATCAGCGTTGCCGTGATCAGCAGTGATGATCATAGTTACATTCTGTTCTTCACATTTTTTATAGAGCTTCTCTACACAGGCATCGAGAGTTTCAATAGCTTTAACCGCCGCTTCAAAATTACCGGTATGTCCAACCATGTCGGCGTTAGCAAAATTTACGAGATAGAAACTAAAAGACTTATCGTCCAAGGCCTTTAATAACTTGTCCGTTACTTCATAGGCGCTCATTTCTGGCTTCTGATCATATGTGGCCACATCACGCGGTGACTGCACCAAACATCGTTCTTCACCTGGGAATGGATTCTCTTCTCCACCGTTAAAGAAGTAAGTAACGTGAGCATACTTTTCAGTCTCGGCAATCTTGAATTGTTTTTTGCCCAAAGAGGAAATGTATTCTGCCAAGGTTCCTTTGAGTTTTTCTTTATCAAACAGAACCGGAAGATCAGGCAGCTCTTCCGCTACATAAGCGGTCATGCAGAGAAAATAGCCGGGGCGAACCGGTACCGGAAATTCACTGAACTTAGGATCATTCAAGGCCAAGGTAATTTGTCTTGCACGGTCCGGACGATAGTTAAAGAAGAACATGGCATCGCCATTTTTGATGGCGCCCTCTTCAGAGAAGAGTACAGGGGTGATGAACTCGTCAAAGATCCCTTTTTTGTATTCTTCCAGGATATAGTCCTGCGGTTTAAGTGAAGTCTTAAGACCCTGTCCGATCATCGTTTTATAGGCATGATTAATTTTCTCCCAGCGGCGATCTCGGTCCATACCGATGGAGCGTCCTTGCATACTGGCAAAAACAAAGCCTGAATGCTGGAGAATTTCTTTGGTGTAATGAACACCCTTATCTTTTGAGGTATCTCGTCCATCCATAAAAGCATGGAGATAAATGTCTAATTCAGGATGCTCTCGAAGAATTTTTAAAATTTCTTTTAAGTGATTAATATGAGCGTGGACTCCGCCGTCTGAAAGTAGCCCCATCAGGTGAAGTCGTTTGCTGCCGGCCTTCGCTTTTGCAATCATTTCTTTCAAGCGTGGCATGTCTTTTAACGTTTGTTTCTCGATCGCCTCATTAATGAGAACGAGATCCTGTCTCACTGGGCGGCCTGCACCCAAATTAAGATGTCCTACTTCCGAGTTTCCGGCAACACCCTTGGGAAGTCCCACTGCTTCGCCACCAGGTTGAATGGTGGTTAGCGGGTAGTGGGAAAACAAATGATCTAACGTTGGTTTATGAGCTGCCTTAATTGCATTTTTATTATCCAGTTGATTCATTCCATAGCCATCGAGAATGACTAGAAGAACTCTTGGACTTAGGCCTTGAATGGTTTGCATGATATGCCCCTAGTTATGGTAAGGGTGTCCTGATCTAATCGTCTGGGCACGGTAGAGTTGTTCTACCAAAAGTATTCTGGCCAACTTATGAGGGAAAGTCAGCTCTGAAAGAGAGATACGCTCCTGACAATTCTTCAATACTTCGTCGGAAAATCCTTCTGCTCCGGCAATAACAAAGAAAACTTTTGCAGGGCGCTCGATCAGGGATTTGCTCCATTCAGCGAAGGCAACTGATGTGCTGCGTTTGCCCCATTCCGTCAAAGCGATCAGATGAGATCCGCCTCCTTGGGAGAGGTCGCGCACTTTTTTTAAAATAGCTTCGCCCTCAGCTTCTTTATTTTCAGCTGAGGCCTTAACTTCATGAATGACCAATTCGGGATTGTTGATGCGTTTTAAGTAATCATGTTCGATTGCTTCAAGATGAGCATCTTTAAGTTTTCCAACAGTGATAAGATAAAGTTGTTTGGCCAATTTAAGGAACGCCTAGAAGAAGCCTTTAAGATCTGGCTTCTCAGCGCTGACCTGAGTTGGTTTAGCGAAGTAGAAATCTTCAGGAATTTTAACCTGAGGATTGCGGCCATAAACCATATCAAGATCATAAACATCACGGGCCGGTCCAATAAAGACGTGTACCATGACGTCGCCGGTATCAAGAAGAATCCAATCAGCTGATTCATATCCTTCATAAGAAAGAATGTTTGAGCCCTGTTCTTTCAGATTAACCGCAACTTCATCAATCATGGCGCGCGCTTGAGTCGCGTTCTGTGCTGTTGCAATGATTGAGAAATCACAAAGAGAAGATGACTTTCTCATGTCAAAAATCTTTAAATTATCGCCCTTAAAGTTGGCCAGAATCCAGGCCGAAGCCATGGCGTGGTTCAAAGGAAACTCAAATGAAGGATTTGAGATGACCTTACTTACTTCAGCTTGGATATATTCATTTATTGCCATGAGTTGCCTCTTTCTGTTCTTCTAAAATAGTTTCTTTGGTTTTTAACATAAGTTGCTTCAAGAGATCAATGTTGCGCCCTGAAACACCGGAGATAGGTAAAACCCGGCGGTCTAGTTGCTCTTCCATACTGGAGCGGAATTTTTCGATTTCCTCTTCAGTCATGGCATCGATCTTGGTTAAGCACACGATTTCTTTTTTATTTAATAAATCAGGATTGAATTTTTCCAGCTCGTTGCGAACCGTAATATAGGCTTCAATCGCTTCATATTCCTCGAGGAACATTGAGCAGTCGATCAGATGAACGAGAGCCGAAGTCCTTTCAATATGCTTTAAAAACTTAATTCCCAGGCCCTTACCGTCAGCCGCGCCTTCAATCAGTCCTGGAATATCAGTGACGACAATTGTCTTCTCGCCTAATTCCACCACACCTAGATTCGGTTCCAGAGTCGTGAAAGGATAATCGGCCACTTTAGGTCGTGCGGCACTGATGGCGCTGATCAAAGTGGATTTACCAGCATTAGGTAAACCG
This sequence comes from Bacteriovoracaceae bacterium, assembly GCA_023701435.1. GTDB lineage: Bacteria > Bdellovibrionota > Bacteriovoracia > Bacteriovoracales > Bacteriovoracaceae > Peredibacter. The sequence goes on from JAMPXB010000013.1 coordinate 83,080, forward strand.
ATTAAAGCAATATCTGCCAGCAGCTTCAATTCCAGATGGACCGGAATAGCTGTTCCTGCTTCACCGTTTTGAGCAAAGCGTGGAGTTTGGTGAGTGGAAGATTTAAAGTGGGCATTGCCCTTCCCACCGCGACCGCCTTCAGCCGCTTTATATTTCTGACCGTGCTCTGTGATATCACAGAGTAGATCGCCAGTTTCTTTATGGTAAATAAGTGTTCCGACTGGAACTTTGAGAGTGAGATCGTTACCGCAAGCTCCCTGCATGTTGGAGCCTGCTCCATTCCCGCCAGCTTCTGCCCGGAAGGTTTTTAAACCTCGGAAGTGAAGGAGAGTATTAAGACCCTCGTCACCTTCGAAATAGATATGACCGCCATCGCCGCCATCTCCACCATCGGGTCCGCCCATAGGAACATATTTTTCACGTCTATACCCAACGAAGCCTTTGCCGCCTTCGCCAGAAATTACTTCAATGTCTACTTCATCTATAAATTTCATAAAACCAATTCCGCCTCACGGCCGTAAAATAAAAAAAGAGGGAGCTGTTTAGGCTCCCTCTTTATAATAAAGATCTTTAAAGATCAATTAAGCTGGAACAACAGAGATAGTTTTTGTGCTTTTGTTATAAAAGCCAAATTTAACTTTACCTGGGCACATAGCATAGATCGTGAAGTCACGACCCATTTTTACGTTTGCACCTGGGTGAAATTTTGTGCCTTTCTGACGAACGATGATCATACCTGTTTCAACAAGCTCACCACCGAATTTTTTTACACCACGCATCTTTGGGTTAGAGTCACGACCGTTACTGGTACTACCACCCGATTTCTTATGTGCCATATAATAGCTCTCCTAAACTTAAATTCTTATTAATTACTTCTTAGCTTTTGCTTCAGCTTTAGTGACATTACCTTGGCCATCATTGATCTCAGTGATCAAAAGACCAGTGTAACACTGACGGTGACCGTTTTTACGACGAGAACCACCTGGCTTACGCTTAAGAACTAAAATCTTACGAGTGCGAGCCTGTCTAACAACTTTAGCTGTAACAGTAGCGCCGCCAACAACTGGAGCACCAACGATAGTTTTAGCACCAGAAACAAGTAGAACTTTATCAAAGCTAACAGTTGCACCAACTTCAGCTTCAATTCTTTCTACGTCAATAAGATCGCCAGCTGCTAGCTTGTACTGGTGTCCTTTGATTTCAACAACCGTATACATGAAAACTCCTTCAGAGAGATACCACCTGCCGGGGAGGACTGAGCCCTACTTTATTCCCTAGGTGAGTTAATTTGAGAGGTCAGTTGTAAGGGTAAAAGGTGGAAAAGTCAATTCCTATGGCCCGGTGGGCCCATCTTGAATAAATACCTGTTTTTATAAGTTTTACTGATGCGACAAGTCTAGAAAAAGGCCCTAATTGCCAGGCCGACATCGGTGGTAACCAGTTTTTGGGCGACATTATCCGTTTCGTCTCCTTTAGCGACGGGCGTGAAGCAGAAAGTTTCGGCTTCCATGTTATTGCCCATATCATAGGCCATCTTGGCGACGAGGTAAGTAAAGCCCGATTTAATGTCGATGACAATGGTTCCGCTCAGTTTTAAAAGCGGGTGAAGTTCGTAAACATTGGCGAGTGCCGCGAAATATTCGGTTGGCAGAAATCTTTCACCTAGATTGTTTAAACTGAGATAACGATTTCGTTTTTGATATCCGCCTTCGAAACGGACATGCCATAAGGTCGTGAGCTGTTGATCAAGTCCTAAGAGAAGGTCCCACAGATTGTTTGAAGGCTCACTCCCTGAGGTTTCCGACTGATAGAGAAGCTGGGTAAAAAGCAGGGCTTCGCTCGTTTGATAACTGATCTGACCACCCAGTTTGTAACGGTTTTGATCTTGTCCCATGACATAATTGAATTGCAGGTCACTGCTATGTTGGTACTCGCCATTAAGCCAAAGGGTAATATCAATTTTCTCCTCATAGTCATTAATACTCTTATCTCCCAGAAGCAGGAACTGGAGGGTGTGAGTATCACTTGAAAAATAAGTATAAGAAAGACCGTCATTTCCTTGAGCGACCTGAGAAATGGAAGTCAGGGCGGTAGGTTGATTAAAAGGATTAATGGGATTGAAGATCTCACCCAGTCCATAATTGACGTACATTCGCCCAATCATAAAGCGTTGATTTTCAAATTCTCTCTCATAATAAAACTTGTTAAGGATGGACTCGGTCTGCTCGTTTCCATCTTGTCTTATATACTGCATTTTAAACATGTCCCGCGCCACCAAGCGGTTAGGGAAAGTAAAAATTCTGGTCGCAAAGTAGGGAGGATTCGGATCATAAAGATCAGACTGACTATAGCGAAGGAACCAATTGGCCTCGAGGCGGGATTGGCCTTTTTCTAGTTTGCCATTCAAATTGCCATAGAGAAGATAGAAATTCTCATTGTTCCAATTTTGGAAAAGGTCTTCTTTGGCCTCAGAGTTATTGTTTGATTGGCGAAATTGTCCTTCCACATTGCCGGAGAATTCACTCTCGATAGCGAAAGAAAGAAGCGGCATCAAAGAGAGGACGAAGAAGGTTAGAAGGTTCATTAATTACCCGATAAATTCTTTTGGGAGAAGTGATCAGGTTTAAAACGGGTGTTAAATTTAACCGACTTATAATCAATCACCGTTTTTTTGCTTTTATTATCCTCGGGCGACATCTCCCAATGAGTGGGAATTTGATGGCCATCAAAAGTTTTAATATCACTAAAGGTCAGGGTCCTTCGCAGTTTTCCTTCCTTATCATAGTAGCGGTAGATGCGGGGAAGGCAGTCCTTTTTAGAAGCGTAAGTTACAATTTTGGGCCACATCACTTTGGAATTACTTTTGGCGGTATTTTCAATGACCTTATAGGTTTCACCACCCACGGTTTCATCGGCGCTAAATTGATGGGAATAGTCTTCGGACATTGAAGAAGCCTTCAGAATATCATCATTGGTAAAATCAGATCCCATCCAGCTTGCGAGCAACATGGAAGAGGAAACAGCTACTTTGCGCTTTAATTTGGGGAAGTAGTTCCACATATTGTTTTCAATCCGCAGAGTTCTGATGCCTTTTTCCTTGGCGGGAGCCTTGATAGTGGAGAGGGCCTGCTTTTTTCCTTCCACATCAGATTCAATCTCCAAAGTCCTGGTCCAGTTGGGGGTCTGGATTGTCATGACCATTTCTGAGCTGGAGCGCTCACCCCTCATCTCTTTTTCCGCATACTTTAGCCATTCGTCGGCATTGTTGACATTGGCGCCTAAGGCTACACAGAGAACAAAATCTTTTCGCAGTAATTTGTTAAACATTATGTGTCCTTGTTTCCGTGATCTGACCGTCCTTAATATAAAGAACAGTTCTAACCTGATCAATCAGACGCTGATCATGAGTGGAAAAGATAAAAGTTAAGTTAAAGTCCTTATTTAATTTTAAAAAGAGTTCAATGATTTCCTGGGCAGTCTTGGAGTCAAGGTTGGCAGTTGGTTCATCGGCCAGAATCAATTGAGGCTTTCCGGCAATTGCCCGGGCAATGGAGACACGCTGTTGCTGACCGCCCGAGAGCTGTTTAGGAAAACGGCGGCCCATATTCTCCAGACCGACTTGCTTTAAGGCCCAGTTGACTCGTTCTTTAATTTCATTTTTTTCGATGCCTTTTAGCTGCAGCGGGAGTTCAATATTTTCTTCGGCGGTGAGAATAGGCAGCAACTGATAGTCCTGAAAGATAAAGCCCATGTAGTCCAGGCGGTGCTGCGTTCTTTCTTCCAATGACAGGGAAGTGATGTCACTGCCTCCATGCTTAAGCACTCCGCCCGTTGGTAATATCAGACCGGCAATCAGATTAAGCACCGTAGTTTTTCCTGAACCCGAAGGGCCCACGAGTGCCATGAATTCGCCCTCAGGGATACGCAAATTGACATTGCGGGCGCCATAAACTTTATTTTCTTCGGAAGCCTGATAGACCTTCTCTACATTGATGAGTTCAAATTGCATTTTTACTCCTGCGGATGACACGGATCAGGGGATAAATCATGGTTGAGGCCAGAAAAAAATAAATCAAGAGCGGGACTTTCCAATAGTACTCCATGACAGGATAAATCCTGACCAAAGGCTGGATCACCATGCCGCCCATGATGATGGGTTTTCCCCCTGTGAAAAGCTGGATATTAATGGGGAAATGATAAAAATAAGTGGTGGAAAGGTGACCCAGCAGACAGCCTGCGGCAATCGCCACTGTACCCATCATAAACACTTCCAGCATTAAGGCCTTTGTCACCCAACTGGTCTGAGCCCCGATGATATTAAGACTCTGAAACTCCTGATCTCTTTCAAAAAAGGTAATCATCAGCGTATTGGAAAGACCAAGGCTGATGACCAGCACGATAATAAAAGTTACCACCCAGGTGAAATTATCGATAAAGCGGATGGAAACACTGATCTCCGGCAGAAGTTCCGTCCAGCTAGTGACAGTCAGGCCGGGAAGTTTCGGCAGCACTTCCTGGTCAATGTCAAAGGTTACCCGCTGATGATACTGCTCATCACTCATGGCCATCAATTCTCTGGCGCTTTTAATTTGAGTGAAGGCGAGGGATTCCTCTAAGTCTCCTCCACCAAAATCGAGCAGTCCTACAACTTTCATCAGGTCATTGGCGACAGAGCCATCCAGCGCCTGTCCAATCACCGCCACTTCATCACCAATTTTGGCGTTGATTCTGTTGGCGAGGCGTTTACCCAAAACAATTTCTCGCTCGGCAGAAGGTTCCAGAAATCTTCCGACGGTCACCACCTTAGGGAGAGTGGTCAGACGCATTTCTTTTTCCGTTTCGAGACCCGTCAGCAAGACGCCGAGAGTTTTCTTTTCGCCGGAAACAAACACTGGTGCCGTTACCCTCCTGGTCGACAGTTTGAGGAGAGATTTGTCAGTGATTTGATCATCAGTCAGAGTCTTGTAATTGTTAAATTCTTTTTTGTTCCCGGGATTGTAATAATTATTGTGGGTAATATGATAATGGCCGGCATACTGGGCGAGGAACTCTTTCATGACCTCCCGTGAGCCGGAGTTCGCAAAATTCATATCCCAGATGATGAACCCTGTGCCGAGGCTCAGGCTCAGGAGCATGATGAATGTTCTCTTGGGGGATCTCCAGAGATTGCGGTATGCAAATTTAATCAGGAAGGCGAGGCTTCTCATCATTCAACCTCCAGTTTGCTTAAAGTCCGGTAAATGGAAAAGATATAACTGATGCTTAAAACGAACACCACGAAGAGGAACGTAATGAGAATTTGTTGGGGATTTAATTGAGGGTAAATAATTCCCGGAAGTTTGATTCCAGCGCGCTCAATTGGAATGCCTTCACTGAGGAAAGAGAAATTAATTCCATGCCGTGATTGAGTGCCGATAATGGCAGTAAGTAAGATGGTCGAAAAAGTTGCCGAGAGGCCAATCATTAAAATGATTTCAAAAATGCCGATCTTCCAGAATTTACTGACCGACACCCCGATAACATTCATCATTTTAAGTTCTTTAAAGCGCTCCTGCCACAGCATGCGCACCGGAGTCAGAATCGTCATGGTGATGGTTATGGCAATAATTAAGAAAAAGAATTTAATCATCCCGTCGTGAAATTCCAGCACCACCGCCATTTCAGGATTAAGATCCTTCCAGCTTCGGAGTTTTAAGTTTGTGCCGGCAATGCGGTCCCGGAGAATGGGTTCATAGTCCAGGGAAGGTACTAATGTGGTCACGCGGTTGAAGAGAATTTTTCCGGTGTCTTCGTTTAAGAAAATCTGCTGCCAGGTTTTCTGATTTACATAGACGAATCTTTTTTCAAAGCCCTTGCTATTATAATGATAGATGCCGTGAATGTTAAGAATCTCAGAACGCAGTTCCCCCAGTTTATCCTGATAATTTAAAATGAGCTGATCTCCCACTTTGAATTTAAAAAGAGTCGCCAGTTCTTTTCCTATGACCACTCCATATTCATCTGCAGAGGTCAGAAATTTTCCGCTGATGATATGTTGGTCGATGGGAATAAGTTTTTTATGCAGAGAAGGCTCCATACCAATGACCAGGAGGCCGGTGGCACCTTCGGGAGTGGTGATATTGCCATCTAAAATGAGTTCAGGGGAAACTGCCGATACTGGGGCCGCGCTCAGTTTTTTTGCCAAGCCGGGAGTGAAGACCAGGGGAGCCGAGGAGTCCGTGGATTGCGCATAGAGCGGATCCTGCATTTGAAAGAAGCCGGTGTTGGTATTGACCACTGCTTCTTCGATCTGGGAATTCATACCATCAAAGAAGGCAATGACCCAGACTGCAATCATCACCGCCAAGGAAACGGAGAAGCCAATAAAAAAGCTCCTGCCGGCATTACGACGAATGCTCTTCCAGGCAAATTTGAAAAGGTAGCGATCTTCATTGTTCAACATCATCATTTTATATATTGTAGAGGGGAAGCTGGCCACTTGGCCCGAGGGAAAGATGACTGAGCGGATTAGACAATTATTGAATGGCCCGTTGAACCCAGACGAGACCCTGGGCCGTGCGGCTTAAAAGCACCAGGTCTTGCTTGGCGGAGAGCTGCTTTTTATTCACATCCTGGACAAGAGAGAGCAGTTCCTCAATTTCATGAGTATTGGCAATTTGATGAAGGAAGTAAGACTTCCTCTCGTCATTCATCTCAAATGAAGGAATTTGTTTTAAAAGATCCGTTCTGAGATTTTGAACCAGTTTATTTCTAAAAACCTCTTCCGTGTTTTTTACGGTCATGAGGACCTGATTCATTTCACTCTCAATATCGATTACTCGCTGATTCATACCATTATTCTAGCAGGCCCGATGCCAAGCTTTGGAGAAGCTGGAGGCTTTTAGGCCTGAAAATTGTTTAAACCCAGAGTGAGTGTCTAGAAACTATACACTCATAATTTTGATTGTTGTTTCTGAGCGATTATGACCTGTTAATTTCTGGGCGATTATGTCCCATTGGATAACTAGCTGGACTTCCTCAGTTTCGACTTATCACCATAATCATTTAATCTTTTCCGATCTGAGACTTTGCACTGAACCTTTCTGCCCATCA
>JAMPXB010000014.1 GCA_023701435.1 Bacteriovoracaceae bacterium
AGGTTTTAAGTTCTTCTTGGCTCATTTGAATCTTTCCCATCGCTAATAGTTCCTAATCTAAGTGTATAGAATTAGGGTACACAACTATTATTGATGGGTCATAATCGCTCAGAAATTAGATGAGGTCATAATCGACTAGAAACTATACACTCATAATTTTGATAGTTATACCGAGAAGCTCTACAGACAAGGAGTCTGTATGGAAGCCATTAAATGGAATTATTTTCAATATCGTAAAGGCTACGATTATCCGGTTTATATCCGTTTTAAGCAGGATGAACTTAATCCAAAATTTTCTCATTTATTGAGCGAGATGGGTTTCTCAGAGTTGTCAGAGATTGAAGCCAAGAAGATCCCCTTACAACGCCCTCATACCCGGGTTTTGACTATTCAAAGTGCCGGATCAAGACTGCAGCTGCAAATCAATGGTTCTGATCTGCTCGACAAATATGGAGCAGAGTCCCTTTCTTTGCAGATGGGCATGCCAGTCTATACTTATCGAAAAGTAGGAGTCATGGGACTGCCTTTAACGAAAACACTTTGGGACCTGGCCATTCACCCTGACCTGTCACATACGGATCAGATGGTTGGATTAAGGATTATTTTGGTGCGCTACCTGGCGCAGGCCTTGGCCGAACATGGAGTCCTTTCCTATTGGGGCACGATGAAAGACGATACGGTCGTTGTCATGAAACAACTACAGTCGTTTGGAGAGGCAGTATTTATTGATACCAGTAAGAAAGTCATCTTCTCCAATGGGGGTATATTAAAAATCGGCACTTCCCTGAAGATTCTTCGTAAGGATAAGGAAGTGAGTCACTCCAGTGTCATGTCCCGGGAAGATGTGATTGGCTTTCTAAGCGTCAGCACCTGTCTGTTAAGTTTTAATGGCATTACTCATTCAATGAAAAAGGCCATTTATGAATTAAGTTCCAGTGTCAGCGGGTCGTACGCTGGAGCTGAAAAGAACCTCAATCTCTAGTTGTCTTCAATGAATTAGTCTTATAAGCTAATTTCCATGAATCAAGCATGGATTGACCCGGTTATTTTTTCTATTGGTCCTCTGCAGGTCCGTTGGTATGGCGCTATGTATGTGCTGGGCTTCATCGTTGGCGGAGCGATTCTTAAATATCTTTCAGATAAAAAATTCTGGCCGCTTCCCAAGGAAGCGATCGACAAATATGTGACCTGGCTCATTGTCGGGATGTTTTTGGGTGCAAGACTCTTTTACGTCTTCCTTTATAACTGGGAATACTACTCAGTAAATTTGGGCGATGTTTTAGCTGTTTGGAAAGGGGGACTCTCTTTTCACGGTGCGGTTTTTGGAATGTGCATTTCCACTTACTTTTTTGCCAAAAAGAATAATCTTCATTTCTTTCAAATTGCCGACTGTCTGGCGGTTGCCGGTGGACCGGGACTGTTTTTTGGGCGAATGGGGAACTTCATCAATGGCGAATTGTACGGTCGGGTAACAGATTCATGGGCGGGAATCGTTTTTCCCGGCGGTGGACCTTTTCCAAGACACCCTTCTCAATTATATGAAGGAGTACTGGAAGGAATCGTTCTTTTCTTCATCTTATTTTATGTTCACAAGCGCCAGCGTTTTTATGGAGTCGTAAGTGCCGCGTTCCTACTGAGCTATGGGACTTTTCGCTTTATTGTTGAATTCTTCAGAGAGCCTGATTCTCAATTGGGTTACTACTTGGGATATTTCACCATGGGGCAGTTTTTATGCGTTGCAATGATTATCCTTTCTTATTTCATTTTCCGCTGGGCCAAAAAAGCGAATGTTCCTAATCCGCTAGTTTCCTGAGTTGGCCCTTTTCATTTTTTGCAGCAGACTAGGTTGCTCTTCTTCCCCTTTTTGAACAGCATAAAAAATGGGGAAGCAGGTAATAGTGCAGGCTGCACTGTAGATATGCTTTAAAGGTTTTGCGTCCCAAGTATAGTAAGCCTCTTCGCCCGTCCTTTTATAGGTCGTCTGTTTACCCAGTCGGTTTACCAGGGACTGGAAAAAGATGTCGTGAAGAAAGTAGTGGGGAAGGCGGGCATGGAAATCTAGAATCTTCCCATCTTGAACCTGCACCAGAACAGGGAACTTATATCTCATATGGGCTACGTAGTACTTTAAGGTTTTAACTGAATCCTCATCATTCATTTCCTCGCCCTTGCCATATTTTTTGTCGAGTTCGGTAACCGGACGGTCCGGGAAAAAATCATTAAAAGCATCAAGACTGAAGTTGTAATTAGGGGCTTCAACTTTTGCGTTTAAAGGTTGAAACATGATCATTATACATGGCAAGATGATAGAGAGCTTTAGCATGTACTAATCTTAGCACCTAAAAGTGCCGATATGTTTGGCAATGATAATGAGTTTTTTATTATCTGGACCAAAAAGATCGTGTATTTGAACGGCAAAGAATGAAATAGATGTAAACGTGTTTTTGGTCCTACCAGACATGGATATTAAGTCATTGTTTTTACTTGGCTTTTACCCGTCGGGACAAAATTATTTTGCCTTCTTGGGTAGGAACTCTAATTGATTTATTCTTTTAGAAATGAAGTATCCTACTTGCTTCAGGAAGATTAAGGGAATGGAATGATAATAAATAAGATGGCCGTCTTGCCGCTAGGGTTTTTATTTCTTGTTTCGGCATGTTCCACCACCTCTAGTACCAGTAAAAAGCTAGCCGCCACTGATCAGTATAATCCAACCGTTTCTGAACAAGCGGAGTACTACCGTGTTCAAGAGCAGCTGATTGAAAAAGACCTTCCTAATTGTAAGGGCTGTATTCATGGCAGTGCCCATGATTTGACTTTTACAGCTCCCTTAAAAACATATGAAATTTCCCCTGAGGCCGTAAGACAATTTGGCCTTCAGAATACCAAGTTTGACTTTCCTGTTACCTGGAACAAGCAAACTGCCATGTGGGTAAAGTTTTTTACCGGCCGTGGTCGCAGACATTTCATTAACTACACTCAAAGGGCCGGGCGATACGCTCCTGTTCTTTCAAAAATCATGGCAGACAACGGTCTTCCTCGTGATCTAATTTATCTGGCTATGGCCGAGTCTGGTTTTCAAAACCATGCCCGTTCTTGGGCCAAGGCAGTAGGTCCTTGGCAGTTTATGCCGGCCACCGGGAAAAAGTTTGGACTTAATATCGACTGGTATGTTGATGAAAGAAGAGATCCGTTAAAGGCGACGATTGCTGCCGCCAACTATCTTAAAATGTTGCATGGTCTTTTTGGCTCATGGGAGCTGGCAGCCGCTGGTTACAATGCGGGCGAAGGAAAAATCGGTCGTGCCATTCGTATGTATAGAACCAAAGATTTCTGGCAGATGAGTAAGGGAAGATACCTTCGTCCCGAAACCAAAAACTACGTTCCTAAGATCATGGCCCTCGCCATTATCGGCAAGAACCTAGAGGTCTTTGGATTCAATGAAATTGAATTTGAAAAGGCGCTGGATTACGAAGAGATCATGGTAAAAGGCAACGCTGACTTATATGAAGTGGCGGAAGTTCTGGAACTCGATTTCGAGGTCGTAAAAAAATACAATCCTGAGATCGTCAGATGGCAAACTCCTTCTTACCTTGAGAACTATACTTTAAGAGTACCAGTAGGAACAAAAGACGCTTGGGAAGAATACCCTAATAAAGATTCAGTGGTAGCTGACAGCTACAAAACATATGTGACCAATGGCCGCAGTTCTCTGGCCCATGTGTCTCGAAAGTTTAAAGTTCCGGTCAACGTTTTGAGAAATCTTAATCCGGAAATTTCAGTCACCAGAATCTCGCCGAGGACGGTCGTTTACTTACCGTTTCGTGAAGATCACTCTCTTAAGGCCAGCATGTATGCTGATCTTTACGAGAAACCAAGAAAACGTATCCAAAAGAGAAATACCTATCAGCGTATGATCAGCTCTTACGCTAATAAAGGTAAAAAGATTAAGAACCCAACTGTTTTCTATACCGTGAGAAAAGGCGACAGTCTTTGGCGCGTGGCTCAGAGAACAGGAGTTCCAATGGGTACTATCATTAAAACCAATCAACATATCATTAAGCGTCGACAAATCTTACCAGGTGATCGATTAGCAATCCGTTAAACTGAAAAACCCGCTCGCAAGAGTGGGTTTTTTATTTTAAGATTCCCTCCATGGGATTTGGACTACTAAAACACTTTAAAGACAACAAGAGCGCCAACGCTCAAAACTCTGTTTCAAAACACTATCGTCATGTGATTCTCGGTCAGGATCTGGGAGCTGTTTTGAAGCTCATGGAACTTAGAAGAACACTGCCTTTAGAGTCAGTGAGGCTTATTTCGACGAGACCAATGAATCGTCAAATGCTTCTTGAGAACTATGAATTCGGAGTCTCACATTTGCGATCGCCTTTGGCGGTAGAGAATATTTATCGTAAATATCATAACGCAAAGATTCTTCCTCAATCTGGTGAAGCCACTTTCTATAAAGATGGTAAGTTTCACGAATTCAGCGGCCGCGCTAAGTCGATGGAGCTGCAAATGGGGGAGGATTTCTTCATTCAAAAGGGTTACCGCATTGAACTGGAGAGTTTCTTCAGTCCAGAAGAGTGGGATAACTTTGATAACATCCTCAAAGAATGTTCAGAGTTGCGAATTTTTGAATCCATTGAAAAAACAACTCCCCAGGATCTGGTAGAGAAAAAAGAATGGCTTCTGACTTATAAAGATTTTGCCAGCACCACTTGCGAAAATCTTTACGTCTCCCTGTCTCCGAAGCGCTTTATAAATCTCGTTAACAATAAAGATGAGCTCACTCCGGAAATGATCGATGTCTGCACGGCAGTCGAAGTCCAATCGGCCATGTCAGTGACATTGAAACTCAATAAAGAGATTTATCCGGAAGAAAAAACGATTTTTATCCCTCAGAGCATGACTCATGAATGGGGACATTTTATCGTTGAATTTGAATCTTATAATCACCAAAGAAAAGAACAGCTCTGCCACGTGCTGTTTTTGATTCATGAAGAAGAGCCGCAGACTGAAGACTTGGGAAGTAAAATTAAGCTGATGAAACGAGTTCTCGATCGTGTGTTCAATGATATTGAAAAACACATCACCAAAGAATATATCCGTTTTGATGAAGAGATGTTTATTTCGAATGTTAAAGATTCTGCGATGGAGCAGCTTTCATTTGACTATCCCTCCCTCCACTTCCTGGGACAGGCCACTCCAATGACTGGTGAACTTAATAATGAAAAATTTCTTGCACGCGTTTTATTAAACTAAGGAGATATAGATGAAACTTCTCATTGCTATTCTTGTTCTTTTGTCAGTTAGTCTAGCATCCGCTCAAACTAAAATCGTATCAATTGATGCTTTTGACTACTCTTACACTGGTGGACTTTTAATCAAGTCTGACAATGGTGAAGGCCCTGACCGTGACGAAACAACTTTCCGTTTAAACCTTAACTACGCTCAAAATTGGGAGCGCTATTATGGTGTTATGTGGAAAGCTCGTGTCTTCATCAACCGTGAAGACGTTGATTTCGGAAACTCTGATAACTTAGAAACAAGCTGGGGTGGAGCTGCCGGTTTCCTTTACAACTTCCAGCCTGAAAATATTAAAGAATCTTTTTTCGCTAGCGCTATGGTTGGTTTAGAAAGAGCCACTTATGAAATTGGCGGAGCTGATGATCAATCAGGCTTCAATCTCCTCGGTGATCTTGAGGCTGGTAAGCGTTTTGATCTTGGTTCTTATTCAGTTGTTAACATTGCTTATGCACCATCTTTTAGCTTTAGTTTCAAACGCTATGGTGGTGATATTCGTGATGAGTACTACCGATCAGGTAATGAAGTTAAAATTAATTTCTTAAAATTCGATATTCTTTTCTAGTAAAAAACGGCCACCGAAAGGTGGCCTTTTTTTGGTCTTCGCTCTGAGATAGGGGCATTAATTGTCAAAAATTTGATACTCATCGAACCATCACCTCTGGTCCTACATCACAACTTCATCGATTAAAAAAATATTGCCAAAGGAATATTGGTTGGTGAGACTTATACTCATTAGTTTAGTTTTTGATTTCGTTAACCATGGATTGGAATGACAGAACGTCATTTTTTAAAAGGAGATTTCATGAAAAAACAGCTAACAGTTGCTCTTGGACTTGCTGTTCTTGCAACACCAGTTTTCGCTTCTAAAGCCCGTCTTCAAGCTCTTGGTGAAGACTCTTACGGTTCTGCGTACATCAACGACAACCGTAACATCTGGCTTAACGCAGCTCAGATTAACAACCACAAAGACCTAGTAACTTACGAGTTCGGTGGAAATCAAACTGCTGATTCTGCTGGTACTGCTCGTGGCGAAGGTGGCGTTTATAAAGCTCACGGTAACTTCGTATACGGTGCTCACTTCGGTGGCGCTTCTAACACAGCTAACGGCATGCGTGCTGCTACAGGTTTAACTAATGCTGATGAAGATAACAACCTTGACCTTTTCATCGGTGGCGACGCTGGTATGAAATGGGGTGCTAACCTTGGTTATGCTAAGACTGCAGACGAAACTTCACCACTTACTGCTGAATCAATGAGAACACGTCTTGGTGTGATCATGGGTGACACTCAAGTTTACGCTAACATTAACCTTATCAATAATGCTAAAGGTGATAACGGCGCTAAATTCAATGGTGACCTTGGTTACCAAGTTGGTGCTATTCACGCTTGGGAAGGCAACACTCTATTCGTAGATTACCGTTCATTCGATGCTGAATCAGAAATTGGTGCAAGCAAAGAAGATATCTCTCTTATGCAAGCTGAAGTAGGTATGGGTCGTGTTGAGCGTCTAAACGATAAGACAAATCTTTTCGCTAAAGCTTCACTTTTTACTGCAAAAGTTGAAAATGATCGTACTGCTGGAAACACTTTCGGTACAGCAGGTTGTGATGCTTCTCAATTGGCTTGTGAAGAGTACGATACTATGCGTGTTCCAGTAGTTGTTGGTCTTGAGACTGAAGCTACTTCATGGTTAACTCTTCGTGCTTCAGTTACTCAAGTTGTTTGGGGATCTGAAGAAGATAAGAACAATGAGCGTACAATTGCTAACTCAACAGCTATCAACGCTGGTGCTACTCTGAAGTTCGGCGAACTTTCGGTTGATGGTGTTGTTGGTAACGGTACTGGTGCTACTAATGCTGTTGGTGAAAACACAGCTACTGGTAACGGCACAATCCGTACTGACGAGCTAATGTCTCGCGTTTCTATGACTTACCGTTTCTAATCTTATCTTAAGATGAAATGATAGAGGGCCCGGAGTAATCCGGGCCTTTTTTATTTTTTAGACTCATTTTGACCCCAGTTTTATTGATATCCAGCGTCCATGTCAGGAAAATCCAGAGGTTTTTTCTATTCTTTTCTTGTACAATTTTTTGAAACATAAGGAGTCTCGAAAATGAGAAAGATGATTGCAGTGGCAGCGGTAGTAGTTGCTACATCTGCGAATGCGGCTGAGGAACTTAAATTTGGTGATGTTAACTACTTCTTAAAAGAGGGCCAGTTTAATGTTGCTGCAGATGTTAATCAGACTTTTGACAAGTATAAATATCAGGGCACCACGCTTGAAACTCGTGGAGTGCTATTCTCGACTCAGTTTGCTTATGCTTACAATGATCAGTTCAATGCTTTTCTTGGATTAGACTACGCATATGACAGAGAGACTGAAGATAAAACCAATCCTTCTATTTCGGATCGAAAAAAAGCAGATTATAGCAGTGATGGTCTAGCGAACCCGATTTTGGGCGCTAATTATCGCTACATGAATCAAAATGACTCTCGTTACAATGTTGATTTTGGTGTTCTTGCTCGCATCAACATTGAAGATGCTGAAAAAGGCGATACCAATATTACTAATGCTAAGAACGGTAACTTCGCTGATAGCCGTAGCTCATTAGAATTGAATGCCCGTACTGGTCGTAAGTGGAACATTGCCAATGAATGGCAGCTTGCTGCTGGGGCAGTTTACTTTACTGAAGGTGATACAACGGTAAATGATGTTGCTGGGGATATTAAATTGGAAGATGACTCATCTTTTGATCTCTATGTTCGTGCAACTTATCAGTATCGTCCGGTTAATGAATTTATGATGTTGCTTTCTGCCCAGGCTACGCAAGTGGGTGAGACACAATCTGATATTAAAGGTGGCGGTAAGATTGAATCTGATTCTCATCTTGATTGGGATTTCGGCTTTGTTGCTAAATATCTTGTGACAGATACCTTCATTGCTAGAATCAATTACAATATTTCTCGTAATCCTGATTACGATATTAAAACTGCCGGCACGACTGAGGAACTTTCACGTCGTCATGCAAATTTCTTTGGCCTTGGTGTAGATTTCCTTTTCTAATTTCTTTTAATTTTCCTGGAGGCCATTATGGCTTCCAGGATTTTGTCCCGGTCCACTTCAATTTCATTTTGTTCAATGTACTTCTCAATCTTCTTGATGAGACTTTCAATTTCGGAGAGTTGTTCCAGAATTTTCAATGAATGATGGATAATCATACATACCTCCATGTTTAAATAATGATACATACGTTTGACTTATCAAACAATAGGTTTTTTGAGTGCCATACCGCATTGTAACTGTTTAAAATAAAAGCATTAAACAATGAGGACTTAAATGAACCGTAAAAAATTTGCTTTTTCCTGGGGACGTAAAATCTTTTTTGGTCTGTCAGTTCCTTTATCTTGTGCCTTGGGTTTCATTTACCTTAAAAGTTATATTCTCCCGGAAACGTCTTCAGAGTGGATCTATTTCATCACTAATGTAATTGGCCACTTTGGTCTCTTGAACGCTTTAGTCTATTTCCTTTTATATAGTCCGGTTGTGGCCCTTGTACCGAGTTATTACATTGCACGTTTTTGGTCTCTATTTCTGGTGATGTCCCTCAATATTTTAATACTGCTGGATGGGATATCTTTCTCTCAATATCAAATGCATCTTAATAGCTTCCTAGGAAAAATCTATTTGGAAGAAGGCATTCAGTATCTCATGCCGTCGCAAATTTTGCTGGTGGTGGCCTCAGTAGGTGCATTGGCTCTGGCACTTTTTATCTGGCTTCGTGGTGAGAGTTACTGGAGACAAATGCAGGGCCGCTTTAGTAATCCTATTAAGAATTGGTATCTGGCCATTATTTTTCTTTCTGTGGTCATCAGTAAATTATTCTTCTTCTACGGCAACATTCATCCACAATTGGGAACGATCCTGCCTTTGGATATGAACTTACCTAAAGATGCTTTGGTGACTGAAAAGAGAAAGTTTCATTACCCTAAAGATCTTTCATGTCAGGGGAAGAAGAATCCGAATCTTATTATGGTTGCCCTTAAAGAGTGGGGGAGTGATCAATTAAATCCAGAAGTGATGCCTCATGTTTTTCAGATGAAAAAGCATGCTGTAAGTTTTAATAACCATCAGAATGTTGCCTTCAATAGTCAAAGCGGTCTGTTTGCACTTTTCTATTCTATTCCCGCAACCTATGAGCCTTTAGCCCAGAATACAAAACCTTTTTTCCTGAATGAAATGAATAAGCGGAATTACGAAATTCTCGACTGGGGAAGAAATAATGAAGACGCATTTCCTTCTTTTCAAGGTTGGGCCCATGAGCGACCGGAAGATGATGAGAATCCTTATTTTATATCGATGGTTTTAAATAAAACCCCTGCGGAAGTGGATGCTGTCATTCAAGAGATGGTGTTGATTCTGCAAAAAAAGGACCTGCTTGATAACACCTACATTGTGATGACAGGTGGTTATTCGGGCAAGGACATTAATCAGCGTATTCCATTCTTGTACTTCATGCCAGATAGAAAGTTTGGTGAGTTCTCCCATCCAACTTCTCACTATGATGTCATACCGACATTGGTAAGTGATATGTGGAATTGTAAAAACGCTTATGAGCTGACCGGCATAGGACAATCACTGCATGATCAGAATCGAAGCTGGCTTCTTGCATCCGGGAGCGGACATTTCAGAATCACTGATCTTCAAAATAATTCAATGATGGAAGTTCTTGATGGTTCAGTGAAAACGGAAGGTTCTGTGCGAAATGAAATGATCTTTTCCGCGATCAAACTAATGAATAAATTTTATCGCCCGCAGCCTAGATAGTTTTTAGATTTAGTTGAACTAAAGTCTCAAAGTGAGAAGTATTGGGAAACATATCGAATAGCTGAATTTTTTTCACTTCGTAAATTTTCCCAAGCTTCTCTAAGTCAGCGCAGAGAGTTTCATGATTGCAACTGGAGTAAATAATGACTTCAGGTTTGTGATCAAGAAGAACCTGCACGGCCTGGACGAGTCCCCGACGAGGAGGATTTACCAGAATGACAGATGGATGGAATTTGGCCACTTCATCACTGACTTTGGATGCATCGGCACTCTTAAATCTTAAATGAGGTAAGTTGAAAGTATCGGCCGTATGGTTGGCCTCTTTTACGGCCTCTTCGTTTATTTCAATACCCAGACCTTGTTTAATGAATGGGGCAGCAAAAAAACTGAAAGCTCCCTGACCGCAGTAAAGCTCCATAAAAGTTTTAAGACCAGAATCATTTACCCATGAAGCAGCCGTTTGATAAAGCTTAGTGGCCACATCCTGATTGGTCTGAACAAAGGCCCGAGGACCAAGATGAAAAGTGGTTGTCCCTAATTGGTGCAAGATCGATTTCTTTTCAGTGATAAAGATCTCTTCTTCACCTTCCAGGAGAGCATGGGGGATCGGCTGAATATTGACCGAGATGCATTTTAAGTGAGGAAATTTGGTTACAAGATCATTCTGATTTTTTCTGATCCGATCGACGGCTTCTTTGGATCTTAGAATAAATCGCAGGTAGGTTTCCTGACTTTCTTCAGAATGAAAAAGAATAACTCCTTTGAGCTCACCAGTCTTGGCACCAATTTGATAGGGTTGCAGGCGCGCCTTGGTGATGAATTCTTTAATCGCCGGTAATAGTTCATTGATCTCTTTGACGTGCAGAGGACATTCCAGGAGTTCTCTGCCCTGATCGAGATTATCCTCTCCCCAAAGTCCGATAATGGGTTGCTCGAGCGTTCCCGTTATAACCAGCTTGGCCTTATTTCTAAAAGCAATAGGAGTAGAGGTGACTGCCGGAAGAAAGGCAGGATAGTTCAAAGCACCTAAGGCCTTCGCCAAGAGCTCTTCTTTTAAACTGATCTGATCAGCATAATCCTTAGTGATCAAGTCACAGGACTTACATATGTTTTGATTAAAATAACTGCAAAAAGTCTTCATGCGGTATAATCATACTTGGATTCTATTATTATGAAAGCACCTCAATTAAAGACTATCGGCTTGCGCGTACTTTACGTCAGTATTGTGGTGTTTTTATTGTCTCCTCTTTTTATGTATTTTTCCCATGATGTGGAAGTCCTAAAAACGCAGTATCCCCATATTGTTGAAAAAAAAGATGAATTTCCCGAATACGAGATCAAGAAAAAGCGACCTAATTACTGGGTTAGTCTTAATGAGATCTCCAAATACGGGAAATGGGCCATTGTCATTTCTGAGGATTGGGGCTTTTATCAGCACAGTGGGATTGATCTTAATCAAATCAAAGTGGCCTTGAATGAAATGGTGGAAGACCAAAAGTTTCGTGGGACCAGTACCATAACCCAACAAATGGTGAAGAACGTCTTTCTTTACCAGAAGCGAACACTATGGAGAAAACTTCACGAAATCATCCTGACCCAGAAAGTTGAGCGGGTACTTTCAAAAAACCTTATTTTGGAAATGTACCTAAACTGCATAGAGTTTGGTCCGGGAATTTATGGCATTAAGAAAGCTTCTTATCATTATTTTAAAAAGCATCCGGGAAGACTGACTCCTAAAGAAGCTGCTTTTCTGGCGATGCTCCTTCCCAGTCCCAAACGCTACTATCAGTCCTTTCGAAAAAGAAAGCTCACGCCATTTGCCCGCAAAAGAGTCAGCGCCATCTTAATGAAAATGCGAATGGCAAAAATTATCAGTTTTGAGCAGTACGAACATGAGAAATCGGTTCCACTAAGCTGGGAAGTCCGTTAGATCAAATGACGAAGACATTCATAGGCCACAGCGGTCGCTACGTTTGAGAGATTCAAGGAACGGATCTCCGGCGAATACATTGGTAGGCGATAAATCTGCGAGTGATATTCTTCTTCTACTTCGTAAGGAATCCCTCTGGTTTCTCCTCCGAAAATCAAATAACAGCCTTCAGAGTAGGGGGCTTCGTAATGAAGTTTTTCTCCATTATTCTCATAGAAAAAAAGCTTCTCTCTCTGCGGTTTTTCACGGATCAGAAAATCTTCCCAGGACTCAAATTCTTTAAGCTGGACATGTTTCCAGTAATCGAGACCGGCCCGTCTCACGGCCTTTTCATCAATATCAAATCCATAGGGCTTGATTAGAATCAGTTCCAGGTTGAGGGCGACGCATGTGCGCCCGATACTCCCGGTATTACCGGGAATCTCAGGCGCAAACAATACGATTTTGAACTTTGAATTATTTTCCATTAACTAATAAGTGAGTCAATGAACGAACAATCAAACCAGAAGCTCCGTGAGATGAGCAATAAGGAAGGTGTGATTGAGAATCAACTACACCGGCCACATCCAGATGCGCCCACTTGATATCGTTCTTAATGAACTCTTCAAGAAAAGCAGCGCCTAGAGCTGTTCCTGCTCTCATCGGAGTACCGATGTTTTTAAGATCTGCGATTTTGGATTTAATATCCTGTCTCCACTCATTAATGATTGGAAGTTGCCACATATACTCGTCCTGATTTTTAGCAGCATCGAGAATTTCTCCGATCCACTTTTGATCGTTACCAAGAATAGCACACACTTGATTGCCCAAAGCTACCAGACAAGCACCAGTTAAGGTTGCAGCATCAATGATATAATCAGGGTTCTGATCACAAGCATAATCAAGAGCATCACCAAGGATCAGTCTTCCTTCGGCATCGGTATTAAGAATTTCAACAGTCTTACCATTACGGGCAGTCACAATTGAATCCGGCATTGTCGCATATTCATTAACAGCGTTATCTGTCATCGCCATGATACATGTGATTTTTACAGGAGCTTTTTCAAGAACGGCTGCACGGAAAGCTCCGTAAACGGTAGCTGATCCACCCATGTCATTTTTCATGTTCATCATGCTGGCGCCTGGCTTAAGAGAGTAGCCACCAGTATCGAAAGTGATCCCTTTACCAACTAAAGCAATGTGTTTAGTTTTTGAAGTCGCCTTGGCAGGTTCATAAGTCAGGTGAACGATACGTGGTTCATATGCTGAGCCAGCGTTAACGGCCAAAAGCATGCCCATCTTTTCTTTTTGAATAGCTGCTTTGTTAAGAATTTTGATCTTAACGCCTTTAAGGTTTTTCTTAACGTCAGCTTCAACTCTTCTGGCATACTCTTCAGAATGAAGGTGATTCGGAGCTTCGTTCACGAAATCTTTAATAACAGAAATAGAGTCACAGATGTTTTTTGTAGAAGCGAGAGTCTTCTCAATTTTTGCAGAGTTTTTCTTTTCAATATGACCAAGAACAACAGTCATAGAAACATTTTCAGTCTTCTTCGACTTATATTTGTCGTAAGAATAGTCAGAAAGGTAAACGGCTTCAGCAATTAAACCAGAAGTAAGGGCTTCATCTTTTAAGACATTAAAGCCAGTTACATCAAAGGCTACAGTTGCAAATTTTCCGGCCTTAGCCGCTTTGAATGCTTTTGCGATTGCCTTACGAATGTCTTCTGCTGTTACTTTTGTTTTATCGCCAAGACCAACAACCCAAACAGTTTCGCCGGTAGCACCAGTAAAAGAAAGAGTCTCATCTTTAGCGGCCTTGAAATTTTTGGCAGCTTTAAGATTTTCGTATTCTTCTTTCAAGCCCTTATCTGACCAGTGATCAATTGAGGCAGATGCTTCAGTTGAAGACTCAGTCTTTTTCTTTTTCGTAGATGGCTTTTCCGTATTTGTTTTTTGGAAAGCGGTTAAAATTTTTAAATCAGCAGCGAGGAATTGATCCCCGACTGTGTCGAGTTTAATTAGCATAGAAGCTCCTTTATTAAGTCTTTCTATTCTGCCATTTCTTGAAGGAAAGGTGAATCTAGAGTAACTTGTTATTTATGAAACTTTTGCTCCAAAGATACCTGGCCGCCCAATTCATCCTGCCTCTGGTGGTGAGTACTTTCTTTTTTATCAGCTTTTTGCTGACTTTCGAGCTTTTTAGGCTGACCGAACTTCTGGTTACCCGGGATATATCCCTTTGGTTTACCCTGAAATTGGTAGGAAATATTGCCCTTACCTTTATCCCCTTATCACTACCCATTGCAGTGTTTTTCTCAACTATCTTCTGCCTGAACCGACTTTCTTCCGATTCAGAGTATATTGCTATGCGTGCAGGAGGGCTTACCAAGTCCCGCATCCTCTTTCCATTTTTAATCGTCGCCGCCGTACTTGCGGCCAGTGTTTATCAGCTTAATCAGAACGTCATCCCTAAGTCGAACATGGCCTTCCGGCAGAAGATTAATTACCTCACTTCCAGTGGTCTCTTGGCGGGAATTAAGGAAGGACAATTCTTTACTCTGATTCCAAATCTCACTCTTTTTGCGACTCACTCAACGAAATATGGACGAAATCTTGAAGAGGTTTTCCTTCACCTGAAAGAAAATGCGGATTCTCATAAGGTTATTTTGGCGGAAAGAGGTGAGTTGGTGTTTGAGAGATCGGCCGAAAGTCTTTCAGAAAAACTTACCCTGACTCTTTATAATGGAAACATTGTGGGGCAGGCCAAGGGTGAGAACCTGGAAAAAATCCTCTTTGAGAAATACGTTTTCCCCGTATCCCAACAGCAGTTTGATGAGCGATTTAGTATCAAAGAAACCATGCTTACTTCCCATGAACTCGAGGGAGTTCTCAAGATGACTGAGCAAGAAGCGCAAAAGACTTATAATTTTAATAAAAAAGAATTTTTTAATGCTAAGTATGAATTCTGGAACAGAAAAAATGGAGCTTTTATTTGTTTTATTTTCTGTTTTCTAGGATTTTCTTTGGGCGTTTCCGGTAATCGAGGTAAAAGCAAAAACTCAGGCTTGATGGGACTAATGTGCCTGATTGTCTACTATGGTCTTTATTTTTCTCTGGTCGGGTTGGCCAAGAAGGGAACCATTCCGATTCCCTTGGCCGTATTCTTACCGATAACTGTTATGTCTTTTTTTGGCATCTGGTTTTATAGAAAGTTGGACTGGCAATCCTGATTTATTCAGCTTCCTTTCTTTTTGCCAATTCTTCTTCTTCAACCTTCATGCGTTTTTGATAATCTTCCGAAGTGTAGAGGATATCGTCGCTGGCCTTCGGGAAAAGAGGCAATTTAAACTTAGCATTGCTCTCTTCAGGAAATACCAGACTCTTCACACCTGACTTGCTGGCGGCGTTGACCAGGTAATTGTTATAGAAGATTTTCGTCACATTTATATTACCCAGAAAAATTCTGATTTCTGAACCCTGAAGGAAGAGGTCGCTATCTTTATTAATAATGACGCTTTCGATAGGGTTGTTATCAATTTTGTAACTGAGCCAGGTGTTTCCATCAATCGCCTTGATGTAGACATTCTGTAGACTTGAATTCATGGAATCTTTAATCGGTCTAGGAAGAATGGTTTCATCGGTATTTTCAGGAGCATCTGTTTTGATGGTAAACAGCTTTCCTCTAATTGGCTTGAATTCAACCGGTGGAAAATTACGACGGAATTCTGGTTCCGGCTTAACTTCAACAGGCTTTTCTTCCACCGGAGCATTTGGTTTGGTTGCAGCTGTGGCTACGGCTTGAGGCTCTTCTTTCTTCACTTCAGGTACTTTGACCGGCTGATTAATCAGTGCAGAGCTTGATTCAATTTTGGGTCCATGATCCTTAGGTTTTTGACTGTTGACTTCACTTTCAACAACCGAGGAGATCAGCTTATAACCGCCGACAAATAGCAAAATGACTGCAGCAAAAATAATAATCGGAAGGATGGATTTAGTGCTCTCAAGAATAGTGTCACTGTTTTCTATGACTTCATGAGGAGTGCTGGTCTCTTCTGGTTCCTGGCTTTTTTTCGGAGAGCCGGTAACCATAAGTTTAGTATGATCCAGTGCCGGAAATGGCTTGCCTAAAATTTTCAGGTGAGTGTGTTCCATCTTGATGATGGCCTCATCCTTGGGAATTCCCAGAATTTTTACATAAGTGCTAACAAAGCCCTTAATGTAAGCCGCGCTAGGAAGATTTTTGTAATCATTGGCCTCAAGCGCCTTAAGAATGTTGACACTGATTTTTGATTTTTGAGCCAACTTCTCCAGAGTAAAGTTTTTCTCTACCCGTTTTTGTTTGAGGTACTCACCCAGTAAATTGTTTTCATTCATGTTTTGGTTTTCCATTTACGCCGTCCTTGGAGTATTAGAAATCTGGAGACTCAAGCACCTTCCGTGATGCATGTGATTCATTAGATTGCTTATTTTCAATGTGGTTTAATTCAACTGATTTTGCCCTGGCCATTGCCGCATATTGGGACTTTTTAAAACGTGTATCAATTTCATCCAGTTTGATTCTGGCATCTTCATAACGTCTGAGTTCAATTAAGGCCATCGCCTGGTAATAGTGAGGGGCAGGTGACTCATAACAAATTCCCATCGAAGCTTCTTTAAAATTTCTCAACGAGGAATTGAACTGGCGGCGCTTGTACTGGATAAGCCCCAGGTGATAGTAGGCCGGGCAGTAGTTATCGTCTTCTTTTATTGATTTTTTGAAATATGTTTCTGCTGCAACAACATCTTTATGAGCTTGAAGTTCGATAATACCTAAGTTGAAATAGGTTCTTGCTTGTTTATCATAAGTCAGATCTTTCAGGACTTTTTTATAAATTTTTTCTGCTTCCTGAACTTTTCCGGCTTTGTAATAAATGGAAGCCAGATTAATTTTTGCATCAGAATTGTTCTTATTTAACTCAAGGGCTTTTTGCAGATGCTTAATAGCAAGATCTTTTTCACCTTTAAAGTAGTAGGCCATTCCCAGATTATTTAGAATCTCAGAATTGTCCGGATCTAATTTATTGGCGTGAATAAGATTTTTCAAAGCTTCGGTGTACTGCTTATCCATCAGGCTTTGAGTGCCTGCTCCAAAATAAATCTCGGCTTGTTTAGCCTTGAGATCATTTTTAGAAGCACATGCAGTTAACAGGATCATCGCTAATACAAGCAGTAGGTGAGTTCTGAACCGGTCAAATGTGAGCATTGCTCCTCCTGATTAAAATAAGAGTTATTTTATTCTATGTAAGGGGAGCATTTTTGTAAAACCTAAATCACTGATTTCTCTCGAGAATTATGAAACTTTCAAAGTGAAAGGTGGAAGGAAAGAAATCAATCAGAAAGGCTTTTTTTAAGTGATAACCCTCAAGCGACTGAACATCTCGGGCGAGGGTGTGAGGATCACAACTGACATAAGCGATTGTTTTAGGTTTTAGGTCCTCAATCCATACCTTCAGGTTTTTTAAACCAGAGCGGGGAGGGTCAAGAAGCAGATGCTCAACTTTCATTGAGCGCTTTTTTAGCTCACTTTTAATATTCTTCAGAGCCCGTTCATCATAAAGATCCTGGGATAGAAAATCTGTTCCAGGTATTTTCTGATACATATCTACACATAACCTCTTAGAATAATTCAATCCGTCAGAGAGGTTGCCATTGCCGCCAAAGAGATCGAGTAATTCAGTTGGTTGCTCGGGGTTCCACGAGTGATGCAAAATGGATTTTAGTTTTTGATTCATTTCTTCAAAAACCTGAGTAAAACCACCTTCTGCATAAGGCCGGTTCCAGCTCACTTTCAGATCATTATTAATCCAGTAAATTTCAACGTGGCCTTCAAGGGGAGCAGGAGGCGCTTCTTTGAGCCATTGGTTATTTTCATAAAGCCGCTCAAGTTCTTTTTGAACTTCTGGCACTCCGATCAAACATTTAGGGATACTGGTGATTTGAAAAGTCTGCGGGTCTCTCATCCCTAATAGCTTAGATTTGAGACTATAATGCAATTGAACCCGGTTGCGATAAGCCGTACGACGATTTGCTCCTACTACTTCCAGTTCTGGAAGAGGTAATTTTCTGAATAATCTTTCAAAGCTCTCTTTTTTATAAAGAAGTTCCTGAGCATAATCCACATGAAGGTAATGGCAGGATGGGCAATTGGCAAAATGGACGCAGGCTGGAGTCACTCTTTTATCGGATGACTGGCCAAGCTTTGTCATCCTGGCGAAAGCGACTCCT
The DNA here is from genome assembly GCA_023701435.1 of Bacteriovoracaceae bacterium. GTDB lineage: Bacteria > Bdellovibrionota > Bacteriovoracia > Bacteriovoracales > Bacteriovoracaceae > Peredibacter. The sequence continues at coordinate 18,315 of JAMPXB010000014.1, forward strand.
TTTTTCTCTGAAAGGATCTCGGCTTCCCCTTTGTCGCCTACCACCGTTTTGGGAATAAAGGTCACTTTGTCAGTAATTTTACTAACTCCCTGTCCCAAGCTATCCATGCCGGTGATCTCAAAAGTGATTGTATGTTTTTGTCGCATTAACAAATCCTAGGATTATTATAAAAAGAGCGTAAAATCAGGGTTATGAATTATTTTATGGGAAGATTGCCCTTGATGCTTGAACTTTTCATCAATGGCTTTTTTGTCCTCGTCTATACATTACAAAAACTAGGTCAGGCACCTGATCTGCTGGCCAAGCTTCCGATGGAACTACTGTTGGGGTATGCCCTGTGGGTTGTTCCTCTTATCCTCTTTATTACACTTGCTTCCAACTTTTTGAAAAGCGATGGTTTTGAGGATTTTTTCCGGCGCTACATCTTTTCGCTGATTATATTCGTACCCATCCTCATTACTTGGGGTGATATAGAATTTGTTTACTGGCTGTCTGCAGTCCATCTTTTTTCGACTCTTATTTCGGTTTATGAAAAAAATGAAGAAGCCCCAGCTCCTTATGTCAGCACCAGCAGCTTTTTATTCCGATTAAAGTTGGCACCCGCGCAGGTGGTCCTCCTCTCATTTGGCGGTTGGATCCTTTTGGGATCACTGATTCTGATACTTCCGGTTTCCGCTGCTCCGGGAAAAAACATAGCGTATATTGATGCCCTCTTTATGGCCACTTCGGCGACTTGTGTAACCGGGCTGGCGAGCCTTTCCTTAATCGACGATTTTAGTATCTTTGGGCAAATGGTAATGCTGCTTCTGGCCCAGGTGGGTGGACTGGGAATTATGACTCTTTCCAGTTCCATGGCGGTCATCATGGGAAAAAACCTGCAGATGAGAGAGCAGGTCATCATGCAAGATGTACTGGATACTTCCAATTCCCAGGAACTCTTGGGACTTATTGTGGACATTATCCGTTATACCTTTGTGATTGAATTTGTCGGAGCGATGATTCTCACCATTGGCTTTTATCAACAAGGTTTAGAAATCGGCCAGGCCCTTTATTTTGGATTTTTTCATTCCATCATGGCTTTTTGTAATGCTGGTTTTGCTCTTTTTAATAATAGTTTGGAAGACTTTAAGTTTCAGCCGATTATTCATCTGACCATTGTCTTTCTAATTATTTTGGGTGGTATTGGTTTTTATGTAATGAAGGATGTTTTAACCACCCTCAAATCTAAGCGGACCCTTAATACCTTATCTGTGCATACTAAAATTGTTTTATCTATTAATCTTCTACTATGGGCCTTTGGCACAATCTATCTGTTCTTTGGTGAATTCTTGAATGCTTTCCAGGATATGACCATGTGGGAACGGCTTCAAACCTCCCTCTTCCAGTCCGTGACCACCAGAACGGCAGGATTTAATACGATCAATTTGAATTCTCTGCATCCACATTCTATCTATATGATGATTCTGTTGATGTTCATCGGCGCTTCGCCAGGATCAACCGGTGGGGGAGTGAAGACCACTACCTTGGCGATCTTACTCCAGTCGGTAACGGCGACTTTAAAGGGTAAAGCCCATGTGGAATTTTTCGAAAGAAAAGTTCCTGGAGCAACAGTTGTGAAGTCCATTGCGATCTTTATTATCTCTCTCATCATTGTAAGTGGTGGCGTATTAGTCATGATGAGACTGGAGCCCGATAAGAATTTCTTAGCGGTCTTCTTTGAGGTCACCAGCGCTTTTGCGACCACCGGTCTTTCCTTGGGGATAACTCCATTCTTGACTTGGACGGGTAAATTTATGATTTCGCTTTTGATGTTTATGGGGCGCGTGGGAGGATTGACTCTGGTTCTGGCGATTGCCAGCCGGGCGGCCACTCCTCGCAAAGTCGAATATCCGGAAGGAAAAATTTTAATAGGATAGATATATGATTGTAGCAGTAATTGGATTGGGAACATTTGGCGCAAAAACCGCTGTCAGACTGTTTGAAAAAGGCGCAGAAGTTTTGGCGATTGATTCAAACCCTGAATTGGTGGACAGAATTAAAGATAAGGTTTCCCATGCTGTTTGTATTGATGTGACCCAGGAGAAGTCTCTCCGGGCAGTGAGCATTTCCGATGTGGACACGGCCATTGTCGCCATTGGTGACAATATTGAGATGAGTATCATGTCAGTTGCGATGCTCAGAAAATTAGGGGTTGGTCGTATTGTTGCCCGTGCTACGACTCAGCTTCATGAACACGTTTTAAAAGAAATTGGAGCTTCAGAAATCATTAAAGTGGAAGAAGAAATGGGGGAAATTGTGGCCAGTAAAATTGCCGCTCCTCACGTGCTCCAACGCTATAACTTTGCTGCAGGATATTCCATTGTGGAACTTAAATTGGGCAAGTCTTTTGAAGGCAAGACCCTGGTTGAGTCACAAATTCGCCAAAACTATTCATTGAACATTGTGGCCCTTCAAAAAAGAGTGCCTTATATCTCTGAAGAAGGGAAAGCTGCTTACCGTGTTGTCATTAACGATTCACCACTTCCCATGGATGTGATTGAAGCCGATGATATTGTCGTTTTAGTAGGTAGTGAAAAGAATCTGGACCGCTTGTTCCAGGATTTAGAAGAAGTTTAATACGGAGTAAATATGCAGTTGTCCCTAAAACGACGTGTGGCCACCAGTTTTATTATTGCGAACGTTGTCGTTCTGGTAATGGGCTTCACTGTTTTTTTCTTTCTGGATTCTTTGAATACCCAGATCTCAACTATTACCGTGAATTCCAATAAAATTTCACTGCTAACAGATGAAGTCAGGATTTCTGCCGTATCCATCATCAAGATGCAGAAGAAGATTCTCACCAGTAGACCGACCGGCGAAGACCTTAAGCGCCTGGAAAACTTGTGTGAAGGATTTCAGTCGCAACTTCAACGCCTGGATAGTTTTTATACTGAGGTCGAGGCCAAAAAAATTATTTCCAAAATGCAGGGTTATGTTGATTCCCTGAAAACCATTGTGGGTAAGTCCTCACTCTTTTACCGTGATGGGGAAGGTCTTTCGACCATTAACGAACTGACTGATAAAATCCTGGAAGCTTTTTCTGAGTTTCAGGACATCCAATATTTTCAAAACGAGCAGCGAGATAAGCAGGTCAAGGCCATTATCGGCGAGACTCGTCGGAATATGTTGATAACTCTGATTATTACATTCCTTGGAACCATTCTTCTGTCTTTGGTTGTTCCTGGAAAAATTGCCATGCCCTTTAAAAAGATCATGGACGCGGTCCGCGAACTTCAGGACGTTAATTTTGACGTTTCCATTTACTATGATCAGGATGATGAGATTGGGGAACTTGCCAAAGAGCTCAATAAGATGATTGTAAACATGAAGAAATTCGAACAGCTTCGAACTGATCGTATTTCGGTGGAACATCGTAAATTTGATACCCTGGCCAACATGGTGAAAAAGAACATTATGATCGCCAACGCTAAGGGGGAACTTATTTACATGAACAACACGATGTACGGTACCCTGGAAATGCAGTCAGAAGATGTCCTGAATAAAAATATCACTGACACCCTGATGCCGGATTCGATTGTTGAGACTTTTGAACTTGCCATTAAGCGTCGCTCAAAGATTGAAAATGCTGAAATTACGATTCCAAAACGTAAAAAGGTTATCGATCCAGTCACCGGAGAGTACATTTTCGAGGACACCGAAGAAGCTTACCAGGGCTATGCCAACGTTATTCCTATCCGAGCAAAGGAATCAAACCTCGATTACTACATGATGATTATCTCTAAAGAGGTCTTTGTTTAGTTTTCCAAATAGTGTATGCTTGACCCCGCATAGCAAAAAAGGGTCAAGCACACGCCATGGATATAAATCTCATCCGCAATTTTTCTATTATCGCCCACATTGATCACGGTAAATCTACCCTGGCCGATCGAATTATCGAAATGTGTAAGGCCGTTACTGATCGTGAAAAATCTGATCGTATGCTCGATAACATGGATCTTGAAAAAGAACGTGGAATCACGATTAAAGCTCAGACTGTTCGCTTGGCCTATAAGGCCCAGGACGGGAAAACATATTATTTCAATTTGATCGATACTCCGGGACACGTGGATTTTACCTATGAAGTTTCACGCTCACTAGCTTCCTGTGAAGGGGCCTTGTTGATTGTAGATGCTTCTCAAGGTATCGAAGCACAGACTTTGGCCAACGTTTATATGGCCCTGGAAAATAATCTTGAAATCGTTCCCGTCATTAATAAAATCGATCTTCCTCACGCTGATCCGGAAAAGGTGAAGAAGGAAATTGAGGATGTCATTGGTCTGGATGCTTCGGACGCTCCGTTGGTTTCAGGAAAGTCTGGTATTGGCGTCGATTTGCTTTTAGAAGAGATCGTTAAAAGAATTCCACCACCTAAGGGACTTGCCACTAATCCACTTCAGGCCCTGATCTTTGATTCATGGTTTGATCCTTATAGAGGAGTGGTTGTCCTTGCCCGTGTGATGGAAGGGAATATTAAAGTTAAAGATAAAATTCACTTTAAATTTTCCGGCATGGACTATGAAGTACTGAAACTCGCTGTTAACCAGCCTTTTTATCAGGAAGTTTCTGAATTAGGAGCTGGCGAAGTGGGGATGATCATTTGTGGGATCAAGACAGTTCGCGATGTAAAAGTCGGCGATTCAATTGTTCATTCTGATAAGAAAGACCAAACGCCTTCGCTTGCCGGATACAAAGAAATTAAGCCAATGGTTTTCTGCGGGATTTTCCCGGTTGACTCTGAGGAATATGAGATTTTAAAAGAGGCCCTGGAAAAACTTGCACTCAACGATTCATCTTTTACCTATGAGCCTGAAGTATCTCAGGCCTTGGGGTTTGGTTTCCGCTGCGGATTCTTAGGTCTCCTGCATATGGACATCATTCAAACCCGACTGGAGCGGGAATTTAAGCTGGCCCTGATTTCAACCGCACCATCATGCAGTTATGAAGTTATTACTAATTCCGGTCAAAAAGTTGTGGTTGATAACCCGGCCAAACTTCCGGATCCAAGTACCATCGATACTATTCTAGAGCCGACCGTAAAACTTTCGATTCATCTGCCGAATGAATTTGTTGGGAAAATTATCAAACTTTGTGAAGACCGCCGGGGTCGTCAGGAAGCGATCAATTACATCACTGAAGATCGGGTGCAGTTGATCTATATTCTTCCCCTTTCTGAGATGATGTTCGATTTTTATGATCAGCTTAAATCTCTCTCGAAAGGTTATGCTTCGATGGACTATGAACTCCATGAATATCAGGAGTCGGACATGGTGAAGTTGGATGTCCTTTTAAATGGCGACAAAGTAGATGCATTATCTGTGATTACTCACCGAAGTACTTCACAGCAAAAAGGTAAAGATCTAACGTTTAGATTGATGAAGGTGATAGACCGTCAACAATTTGATATCGCCATTCAGGCCGCCATCGGTTCTAAGGTGGTTGCCCGAGAAACAATTAAGGCCCTCCGCAAGAACGTCTTAGCCAAGTGTTACGGTGGTGACGTTTCCCGTAAGCGTAAGCTCCTTGAGAAGCAGAAAGAGGGTAAAAAGCGTATGAAAATGGTCGGAAATGTTGAAATTCCTCAAGAAGCCTTCTTGGCAGTTTTGAAGTCAGAAGAGTAGAATACCCACTATGCTCGACGTAGTTCATGAATATTTAGACAAAGTTTTAAGCCTTTATACACAAGGTGATTATTTCTCTGACCTGAAGGAAGCGAAAGATAATTATTTTTCGATCACTGGAAAGTTGGATGAAGATAAAGATGAATTTGAATCACGAATGAATTCATTCAATGACTGGTATGTTTTTCAGTACCGTCAAAAAGATGGATCGAAAGTGATTGAAGAATACATCCGTAATCATGATGTAGAAGAAGAGCTTGCTCAGGCACTGTTAAATGTGAATCATTCACTTTTTGAATTCACTAAAACTACTTTTGGTAAGCAAGTTGTTTTAAGCGATATTCTTCATGACGAAAAAGTTGTTCTGAAAAAAGATCACCCCACTATCAGTCTGGTAAAAGGTGATATCTTTATTGGAAGAGTCATTAAGTATAAGGGTGAGAATTATCTCTTAAGAGGGATTTGCACTCTGCCTCAGTCGGTGAAGTCCACGCTTAAGAAGCAGTCTAAAAAGATGCGGAAGCTAAATAACTTTGATGAAGAGCTTACTTTCCTTCTCCAACTTGAGGCCCTGAAAACCAAGGCCATGCATTACTCACACATCGATCCGGCTAAAATTTTTATTTTTTAGATTTGGTAAGTACGTAGGGGATAACTCCGCATACGTTTACTGCCAGCGTGACTACAAAGTAGAGATTGAAGAGGGATGCGCCATTTTCAATACCTGAAAATTCAAATAATTTTTGAAAGATGGCATGACCAACACCCAATCCTGATGGAGCTACCGGCAAGGCGAGCGTCATCAATCCTAAGGGGATAAAGGCCAGTGCTTGGACAAAATCCATATTGTTCCCGACGAAAGGATGGATTAGTGACCAGAAAATCAAGACCCCAATAAATTGAATAACCAAGGACATGGCAATGGCCTTGAGCATCTGAGATTTGATTAAGACTAAATCATCCCAGAGGCTGATAATTTTCTGAAATACTTTGGCCAGGGCGATTCCTTCCAACGTTTTTAAAATGTGGCGGATCCAGTGATGACAAAAGAAGAAAGTCGCAAAAGAGGCAATTACCAGTACGGCCAAAATATAATTCATGTTGAGGAGCGGTTTCATCAGTGGAGCATTCCCTAAAATGTGCTGACTAAACAGCAGGGAACTCAGTCCTACCAGTAGAATCAAACCTGATAGACCCATGACCCGATCGATAAGTATGGAAGCGAAAACAAATTTTTTGGAAAAGCTTTTATCAAAATTTTGAACGTAGAGAATTTTTACTAAATCCCCACTGACGCTTCCTGGGAGAACAGAACTAAAAAACTGTCCGATCCAGGTAATTTTAAGCAGACCAATAATAGGAATGGTTACCTGACTACGCGCCCGTAGAATGGTTTCCCAGCGGTAGGAGACGAGGATAAAATTAAAGATGCTGAGAATAACAGCAATGATAACTGCCCAAGGATGATCTTTAAGTCCAAGTAAAAGCTTGAAATCCAGTTTACCCGAGGAAACAAGCCAGTAAATGAGCGCACCCGCGACCAGGATCTTGAGGGAATTTATGAAAAATGTTTTCAGCATGGCCTATTGATCCTATAACTGGTCATTAGATAGGTAAATTTATTATTGAGGACCCTTATGAAAATAGCCGTCATTCAACTTCAATCTGTATTGGATCCATCTCAGAATCTTTCTACTATCACAAAATTTCTGGGTGAGGCCAAAACTAATGGTGTTAAGGCCGTCTTTTTACCAGAAGTTTTTTATTCCATGTCAGATGGAACTAAACCGACTCCTTATTTGGTTGAAGGAAAAAACGAGCACTATGAAGCCATCAGAAGCCTGGCGATTGATTCGGGACTGTATATCCTCGGCGGTTCGGCTGCCACTCTGGTTGACGGCAAAGTCATGAACCGCTCATATAACTTTGCTCCTGATGGAGTGGAGTTAATGACCTACGATAAAATGAATCTTTTCATGGTGGATTTATCAAAACATCCCAGCAATACAGTCGTCGATGAGTCCCGTGTCTACACTGCGGGCAATACCCCGAAAATGCTTTCTTTGGATGGGTTTAATATTGGGCTTTCGATTTGTTTTGACCTGAGGTTTCCTGAATTTTTCAGATCTTACTCATATCAGGGGGCCAATGTTCTTTCTATTTCATCGGCCTTCACTGTTCCTACCGGAAAAGCTCATTGGCATACATTGGTTCGTGCCCGTGCCATTGAAAATCAGAGTTATGTCATCGCCTCTGCTCAGTGGGGTCAGCATAATGATAAATTGAGCACTTTTGGTCACTCACTTATTGTTGATCCATGGGGAGAAATAGTAGCGGATGCCGGAGAAGGTGAGAAAATTATCTATGGCGAATTAGACCTGGATAAGATCTCAAGTGTCCGTTCAAGACTGAATGTTTTAAGAAATCCGAAAGCCTAAAACTACATGTAGGGATTTGTTCCGTTTTGATGGTCAGTAACGTCCACCACTTCGGTAATCTCCGGAAAGTTCTGCTTAATCAGTTGTTCAATGCCACCTTTTAAAGTGGCCTTGGAGCTCGAGCAGCCCTGACAGCCGCCGAAGAATTTTACGAATAAAATATTATTATCAACATCTACAACTTCGACATTGCCTCCGTGTTGAGCGAGGGCCGGACGAATTTGTTGGTCGAATAGTTTTTCAATTTGAGTGATCATGGGTTCATTCTAACACAGCAATTACAGATTGGAGAGTTGTTGGCTGTGAAAATCCCTAAGAAGGGCCTGTAAATGTTTAGGTCGGTTGCTTCCGTAGGTAAATGGAGGAACCCAGGTCAGGCTTTCAATTATGCCCCCGGTAGTTATCTTATAAATCAGTCCTTCTTCGGGACTTCCGGCAAAAAACCAACTTGGTCGCTTGTTTTCCGGATCGTGATCATCCATCTGCACCAAAGAGAGCTTGCGCATTTCTGGATCTTGGATCTGAACAGTGCGATGAAACTTAACAATGGCACTGGAAACAACCTTATCTCTTAGTGTGAAAACCAATTCGGAACCATCAGTAAGAATGTAGGTATATTGATTTCTTGTTTGGGCCGAAGGTGTCCCAAAGGCCTTATTGATTTCGGGAACAGTCATGCCTAAGCGGATGGAGCTTAAGTTTAGGGGGCGTTCCATTTTGTTTTGGGCGGTTTGGTATGCCGCAAAAATAACGCCAAGTGTTAGTAAAAAGTAAATCCCATATTTCATGATTGATAGATTTAATCGTTTTAGAAACTTTTTGGCCAGATGAATTGGAATAACGATGCTTTATTAAATAGAGATGATTGATGGTCATTCAAAACTTAATTGTCCTTACTTCTCCTCCAGCTTCCGGCAAAACTTATTGGATTAATTCTTTCCGAGAAGCAATTTCCGATGAGCGCTTACTGATCATTTCGCCTTTGCGGGCCCTCGCTGATGAATGTCGCGAGCGCTGGGGAAATGAGATGGATTTTATGACTCCTGAAGAATGGTTGATGAAAAAACCATTAAACAGAATCGTCATCTTTGATGAGTTTCATCTCTTCTTTTATTGGGGGGATACTTTTCGTCCACTCATGTGGGAAGTTTTCTTTGAAATTTCCCAAACCGCCGAAATGGTTTTTCTTCTAACAGCGACTCTTTCTGGAAAAATGCGGGAAGAGATTGCCCATTTCTGCTCGCAGTTCAATCAAATTCTCTGGATTAATAACGGCAATCAGATTTTTAAAGTTTGCACCGGCAAAATACATCCGTGCTCCAGGCAAGTCCTGGCTATTGGATCAAATCCGCTCTAGCAGAAAAGGTCAGGAAGTAAGGCTCATCTTTTGCCAATACCGCGAAGAAGTATTTGCGCTAGAAAAAGAGCTCACGGAACTGGGATTTAATTGTCTTTCCTGTGTCGGTGGGGAATCCAAATACATGGCCCAGAAAATTAAAGTGAACGCTTCACCCGATTTCATTATCAGCACCACAGTTTTAAGTCATGGAGTAAACTTACCTCAGATCCGGAAGATTTATTTTATTTATCAAATTAAGAATATTGATTTTTGGATTCAGATGGTCGCTCGCGGAGGAAGGCGAGGGGAGCAGTATGAGGTCTATGCTTTGGAAAAACCTTATGGATTAAACTGGAACCCTATAAGTAATCTAATTAGTCTTGCATGGCTTAGTATAAAACAGAAGTTGTCCCATCACTCTTGGCTCTCCACTCCATTTGATTTTGGTTAACTTCAGATGTCTCTTTCTCTCCTTATCTGCACTATTAATGCATAGGACTTTTTTGAGGAGGTCTGTATGCGCTCAATTCTTCTTATCATCCTGACATTTTCGCTGAATGTGTCTGTCTGGTCTCAGGAGCGGCCAGTGAGTGCGGAAGCGAGAAAAACTTATGATGATATCAAGGCGACCTTGGGATCAGTGCCCACTTTTCTGAAAGATTTTCCTCAAGAAGGAATTAGCGGAGCCTGGGCCGATATGAAGGGCCTTCAGTTAAACCCCAATACCAGAATTTCCGGTAAATATAAGGAACTCATCGGGCTGGCAGTTTCAGCGCAAATCCCTTGCAGTTATTGCGTTTATTTTCATACTCAAGCCGCTATTTTAAATGGGGCCGGACAACAGGAAATTAAAGAGACCATCGCCCTGGCTGCTACAGTACGAAGATGGAGCACTTATTTAAATGGAACACAGGCCGACGAGATGGAGTTTCGCCGGGAAGTTGATCAGTTACTGAGCATCCAAAGCAACAGCCGCAATCGCCAGGCGATGGAAGAAAAGCCAGTGGTGTTGGCGATGAAAACCCCTCAGGATGCCTATGCTGATATAGACAGGACCCTGGGTTTTATCCCGACCTATATGAAAAACTACCCACAACAGGGCATCGTGGGAGTCTGGCAACAAATGAAGGGAGTGGAGCTCAATCCCGCCACCGCCATTCCTGGAAAATACAAAGATCTTATTGGTTTAGCGGTAGCCGCGCAAATTCCTTGTAATTACTACACTTATTTTCATACCCAAACCGCCATTTTTAACGGCGCCACCAAAGAAGAATTGCAGGAAGCAGTAGCGATGGCCGGCATAACCAGACAATGGAGTACAGTTTTAAATGGCCTAAATATTGATGAGAATAAATTTCAGCAAGAGACGGATCAGGTGATGAAGTTCCTGAAGCAAAAAGCGCAGAAAAGTATGACGGTTAAGAATTAGTTGCATAGAATGAGGCATGGTTTTTGAAGGTTTAGTCATTCACCGTTTGCCTTATAAGGAGCGCGATCTCATCGTGAAGCTCCTTCTCCGCAACGGTCTGGTCGGTAGCTTCTACATCTACGGCGGCCAGGGCGGGGGGAAAAAGCATAAGCCCACTGTCTTTGAATTGGGCTGCATGATGCGAATTATGATTAAGGAACAAAGAGTAAAACTCGATTCCTCAGATCTCATGATTTCAGCTGAACATCAGCGCCTTTGGGAACCTCAAACGATCCGTCATGACATCAAGGCTTTCTATCTGGTGTGCCTGTACTTTGAACTGATTCAAAAATTTTCCATTCCCTTTCAGCAAGGCACCAGTGATTATGATCATCAGGATCACGAGGGAGTGTTCTCGGTTGTGAGCAACGCTCTTTTTTACATAGAGGATGCTCTGGCCAAGAAGCAATTCAATGCTCATCAACATCTGACGCTGTTTATGGTGAAGCTTTTGTTCCATTTGGGAATCATGCCAGACACAGACAACTGTTCCTATTGTCAGGTGGATCTGATGGAAAGTGAAGCCGTGGTCTTTATTCCGGCCAACGGTCAGTTCTCTTGTCAGCAATGCTCCAGCGGAGAAAATGAAAAAGGTTTCTTACTGCGGATTAAGAAGGGTTATCAGACAAAGTACCAGGATTATCATGCCTATTTAGGAACCAATTTCCCGGAATGCGATAAGCTGATTCAATATTTTTGCCACCAATATCACTTGCGGCCGGTAGAACTTAAAAGTTACTCATTACTTTTTAAGTGAGTTGGCAAAATCCAACAAGGTTTTAAAGAAGGGATAATCTCCGGAGTGGGCATGCCTCACCAGGATTCCCAGGATTCCGGCATTCATTCCGGCCTGGGCATCAATTAACTTATCGCCCACCATATAAGAATGTTCGGGACTAATATGGTACTGTTCCATCAAATCCTGGATCATTTTTCCCGAAGGTTTCCGGCATTCACATTTATCGTCAGGGGAGTGGGGACAAATGGCAAAATCCTTAAAAGGGGCCAGTTTTTGTTCTCGCATGTCATTTTGCAATTGCTTATGAATGACATAAACCGCTTCCAGGGAAAAATAACCCCTGCCGACTCCGGATTGGTTGGTGACAATGAAAAGTTCATAACCCAAATTTTGAAATAATTGCAAAGCTTTAAGCGTGTCCGGATAGTATTCAATGTCCTCAACACGAGAAAGATAATTCTTATCCAGAATTATAGTTCCGTCCCGATCCAAGAAGATGGCCTTCCGTGTTTTAATTTACTTAGCCTCCGTTAAAGCTTAAGATGTCGCATGCTCAATGTTCTTAAGTTAATGTTCCCATATCTTCGTCCTTTTTGGAAGCAGGCGCTATTCGCAACCCTTCTGGCCTTCCCTTTAGCGGGAATCAAAGCTTATGAAGCGTACCTGGTTAAAGATATTTTTGATAAAGGCTTTGCACAGGGTTCAACTTCCGCCGATGCTATGAAATTGGCCGCTATCCTGGTGAGTTTAGGGTTGATCAATTACCCTTTAAGATTTTTTCACTATTTTGGATTAAGACAAATTGTCGATAGTTCTACCCGACTTATCCGTTCCAGGATTTATTTAAAATTCCAGGATCTTCCGGCCAAATATTATTCTCAACAAAAACAAGGAAACCTGATTTCCACTATCATGAGTGATACCCAGGTTTTTTCAGAAGCTTTCAAAAACTCTCTGGAAGTGGTGAGAGAACCTGTTACCGCCATGGCCCTTTTAGGGGTAGCGTTTTATCACGACTGGCAATTAACACTTATTATTTTTGCGACAGCTCCCTTATTCATTATCACTTTTCACTACACTGGAAAGCGCATCAGAAAGTATGTGAACCTGGCCCAGCAAGATAATGCTGAAATGACTCACATTGTGAGTGAAGCTTTGGGCGGACAGAAAATTATCAAAGCTTTTGGTCTTCGCGATTACATTGTGAGCCGCTTTGAAAGGGCCCAGGATAAGCTCATTGCTCACAGAACCAAAAGTAACTCAGCTGAAGAGCACTCCCATCCTTTAGTGGAACTGATCGGCTCTTTTGCTTTTGCCGGTGTCATTATCTTTGCTCATCACCGAATCAGTACCGGAGCTCTTACTACTGGTGGATTTATTTCTTTTGTGGCGGCCCTGGCGATGTTTATGGATCCGGTCAGAAGATTTAGTAAGGCCAACGCCAAACTTAATCAGGCCCAAGCCGCCGCGGTCAGAATTTTTGGTCTGTTGGATGTTCAAGAAGAGCCCCAACCGAGTCTGAAAGAATTGAAAGGTTTTGAGCACTCCATTGAATTTAAGAATGTTTCTTTCTCCTATGGGGAAGGTTTAGTGCTGAGAAATTTCAGTCTAATCATTAAGAAAGGTCAGAAAATTGGACTGGTGGGACTTTCTGGTTCCGGAAAATCGACGCTGATCAGTCTCTTGCTTCGTTTATATGAGGTGACCGAAGGTGAAATTCTTATTGATGGCGTTAACATCAATGAGTACAGCCTCTTCTCAACTCGTAAAGTTTTTGGGTTAGTGAGCCAGGATATTTTCTTATTTAATGACACGATTCGAGAAAATCTCTGTACTGGAGATGTCCATACCGAAGAAGAGATCCGTCATGCCCTGGAAATTTCTTATGCCTGGGAGTTTGTGAAAGATCTGCCTCAGATACTTGAAACTTCTATTGGTGATCGAGGAGTTCGATTATCCGGTGGCCAAAGTCAGCGTATCACTATTGCCCGTGCCTTTTTAAAAAACAGGGATGTGCTTTTATTTGATGAAGCCACTTCCGCCCTGGATAATGAGTCTGAAAAAATCGTTCAGGCCGCTTTGGAAAGAGTGGCCGGTCATAAAACCGTTATCGCTGTTGCCCATAGGCTTTCTACTCTGAAAGACTTTAACCGCATCATTGTTATGAAAGACGGCCAAATGATCGAAGATGGCAGCCATCTGGAGCTGATTGAGAAGGACGGAGAGTACAAGAAGCTCTACGAGCTTTCTCAGCATCAATAAGCCCCTGTGGTGACTCGTCTTGTCACGAGCAAAACTCCCAAAAATTCATGATTTTGATTTGGTCACGACCCCATTCTGTATGATAAAATTTCGGCGTTTATATTCGAAATTTCTTTCATCAGGAGTGCATTGTGTCAGAAGAGAATCTGAAATCCATGGCCGATTTAGTGGCCCATTCAAAACATCGTGGTTTCATCTTTCAAAGTTCAGAAATTTACGGTGGACTTGGTTCATGCTGGGACATGGGGCCTCTTGGTGTTGAATTAAAAAATAATATTAAGCAATCTTGGTGGAAGTCGATGACCTTTCGTGATGACGTGGAAGGTATCGATGCTGCTATTCTGATGCATCCAACAGTTTGGAAAGCTTCTGGTCACGTTGATAACTTCACTGACCCGATGGTGGACTGTAAGTCTTGTAAGAGCCGCTTTCGCGCGGACAACATTGACCTGACAGCACCTTGTCCGGTTTGTAAGGCAAAAGATACATTCACCGAACCTCGAAATTTTAATTTGATGTTTAAAACTCAAATGGGTCCGGTGGAAGATTCTTCAGCGCTGGTTTATCTGCGTCCGGAAACAGCTCAGGGGATTTTTGTTAACTTCCTGAACGTTCAATCAACCATGAGAAGAAAACTGCCTTTTGGTATCGCTCAAATTGGTAAAGCTTTCCGTAATGAAATCACTCCCGGCAACTTCATTTTCAGAACCCGTGAGTTCGAACAGATGGAAATGCAATATTTCATCAAGCCAGGCACTCAAGCCGAGGCGATGGAGCAGTGGAAAGAAATCCGTTGGAACTGGCATTTGAATAATGGTCTACGTAAAGAAAAACTTCAGTGGAAAAAGCACGAGTCTCTTGCCCACTACGCTGATGCTGCCTTTGATATTGAGTATGAATTTGCTCATGGTTGGGGAGAGATGGAAGGTATTCACTCTCGTACTGATTTCGATTTAAAGCAGCATCAAGAATATTCGAAGAAAAACCTTCAGTATGTTGATCAGATGGACGGGAATAAAAAATATCTCCCTTACGTGCTTGAAACATCTGTTGGTTGTGATCGCTGTATGTTGGCGGTCATGAGTGATGCTTACCGCACGGAATTCCCGGGAGACGCCGAGAAAGAACGCGTAGTAATGAGATTCAAACCAAGTCTTGCTCCAATCAAAGCGGCCATTATGCCTCTTATGAAAAAGCCAGATTTGGAAGGCCCTGCTACACAACTTCTGCATGAGCTTCAGCAAGACTTTAAGTGTGAATATGATACTGCTGGATCAATTGGTAAGCGCTATCGTCGCCAGGATGAAATCGGAACTCCTGCTTGTATTACCGTTGATTTTGACACTCTTACTGATCACGCAGTTACTGTTCGTGACCGCGATACCATGGTTCAGGAAAGAGTCGCTCTGGATAAAGTAAAATCATACATTAAAGAAAAATTTTCTCTTTAAGGAGAACTCGCAATGAAAAAATGGGTTTATAAATTTTCTGCTGAACAAACAGATGGCAATAAGGATATGAAGGGTCTTCTTGGCGGTAAGGGGGCAAACCTCGCTGAGATGTGTTCGATGAAACTCTCTGTACCTCCGGGGTTTACAGTCTCGACTGAGGCTTGTCTTGATTTTTATAAAACGAATAAAGAAATCTCCAAAGAGATTCGCGATCAGGTGATTGAATCACTTGCCTGGGTTGAAAAGCTAACCGGAAAAAAATTCGGCGATGTTGAAAATCCTCTTTTGTTCTCTGTTCGTTCCGGTGCCCGTGCTTCCATGCCGGGAATGATGGACACAGTTTTAAATCTTGGTCTCAATGATAAAACAGTTTTGGGAATGGCGAAGAAAACCAATAATCCTCGTTTTGCCTGGGATTCTTACCGTCGTTTCATCCAAATGTATTCGAATGTCGTTTTAGGGGTGAATACATCTCACCTTGAAAGCAACATGGAAGATTTGAAAGAAGCCAGAGGTGTTCACGAAGATACCGAACTAACTGCTTCTGATCTGGAAGAATTGGTAAAAGTTTATAAGTCTGTTCTATTAGAAGATCACGGAATTGTATTCCCACAAGATCCAATGGAGCAGTTATGGAAAGCAGTCGCTGCTGTCTTTGGTTCATGGTTTAACAATCGTGCTACCAAGTATCGTGAGATGAACAATATTCCTCATGACTGGGGAACAGCGGTTAACGTGCAAAGTATGGTATTCGGAAATATGGGTGATACCTGCGCTACCGGCGTTTGCTTTACCCGTGACCCATCTACCGGAGAGAAAAAGTTCTTCGGAGAGTTCCTGATCAATGCTCAAGGTGAAGACGTTGTGGCCGGTATCAGAACTCCACAGCCGATCAACAATGCTTCTAAAATGGAGTCTAATAAGCACCACAAAACGTTAGAAGAACTAATGCCTGCTGCCTATGCTGATCTGGTAGAAGATTACCATATGCTGGAGAAGCACTATAAGGACATGCAGGATATTGAGTTTACCATTGAAAATGGAAAACTTTGGATTCTTCAAACTCGTAATGCCAAAAGAACAGTCAATGCTGCCTTAAAAGTTGCCGTTGATCTGGTCGCTGAAGGTATGATCACCTCTAATGAGGCGATCCTGCGCATTTCTCCTGAAGACCTCAACCAACTATTGCACCCACGTCTTGATCCTAAGGCGAAGAAGACGGTTATTGCAACCGGACTACCTGCTTCTCCTGGAGCGGCTTCTGGTCAAATGGTCTTCACTTCCGCGCACGCAGAAGAGTGGCACAAGAATGGTAAGAAAGTCGTTCTCGTTCGCGCTGAAACATCTCCGGAAGATATTGGAGGAATGGTTGCTTCCAGCGGGATTCTTACGGCCCGCGGAGGGATGACTTCTCACGCGGCGGTAGTTGCCCGCGGAATGGGAAAACCATGTGTTGCCGGCTGTACAGCTCTGGTCATTAATGAAAAAGAAAAAACTCTGACCGTTAAAGGTAAAGTTTATAGAGAAGGTGATCATATCACTTTTGATGGTGCCACCGGTGAAGTTTATGAAGGAATCGTACCGACGATCGAAGCCTCAATTACTGCTGACTTTGCTACCTTTATGAAGTGGGCCGATGCCACTCGCAGACTAAAAGTTCGTACCAATGCCGATACCCCAGAAGACGCCAAAATGGCGATTCAGTTTGGAGCAGAAGGAATTGGTCTGTGCCGTACAGAACATATGTTCTTTGCTCCAGAACGAATTCTTGCCGTTCGTGAAATGATCTTTGCCGAAAATGAAACGGATAGAAAAAAGGCCCTGGATAAATTATTGCCATTCCAGCGCACAGACTTCATCGGTCTTTTTGTAGAGATGAATGGTCTCCCTGTTAATATCCGTCTATTGGATCCGCCTCTGCATGAGTTTCTGCCTCACTCAGAGAAGGACCAGCAAGAACTGGCCGATGTTTTAGGAATAACACTTAAGCAAGTGAAGGAAAGAAATGATTCCCTTCATGAGTTTAACCCAATGCTTGGACATCGTGGTTGCCGTCTGGCCGTAACTTACCCTGAAATCTATCTCATGCAGGTAAGAGCGATTGTCGAAGCAGCCATTGAAGCAGAAAAGGCTGGGATCAAAGTTCTTCCGGAAATCATGATTCCACTTACCACTGAACTTAGAGAATATTCTTTGATCAAGGATGAGTGTAAGGATGAGATTGAAAGAGTCTTTAAAGAGAAAAACCACACCATTAAATATAAAATGGGAACCATGTTAGAGCTTCCTCGTGCCTGTATCATGGCAGGAGAGATTGCCCGTGAAGCCGAGTTCTTCTCTTTTGGAACTAACGATTTAACTCAAACCACATTTGGTCTTTCTCGTGATGATGCCGGTAAATTTTTACCGACCTATACGCAACGTGGAATTTATTCGCGCGATCCATTTGTTTCCATTGACCAGGCTGGAGTAGGGTTCCTGATGAAGCATGCCGTTGCTGAAGGTAAGAAGACCAATGCTCACATCCACGCAGGTATTTGTGGAGAGCATGGTGGAGAACCTCAGTCTGTAGAATTCTGTCACCGAATCGGTCTTGATTATGTGAGTTGTTCTCCATTTCGAGTTCCGATTGCCCGTCTGGCAGCTGCTCAAGCCGTACTTAGAGCTTAATTAAGGAAGGGACGAGATGAATAAAATTAATCACATCATCTCGTCCCTTTTACCTCATGGGCCCATGGATGCTATTGGGGTAGGGGTCATAGATTTTAAGAAGAAAAGCTATGAAGCCGTTGAGGCCAATAATTTTGAAATGGCGGTGAAATTTAAAACTGAGCCAACCCTTTATTTTGATCTCGCCTCGCTCACCAAGCCACTCACGAATTCTCTGTCTTATTTTTTAAAACCGGATGCTTTTGACCAGGGGATGTTACTGTGTCTCAATCACCGGGGTGGACTGCCCTCGTGGGGACTCCTTCCTGAAGAGGGATGGCAGGAACAAATTCTCAGTTATCCCATTAAAGAATCGGAAACCCTTTACTCTGATTTTTCTGCTTTAAGGGTGATGCTGGAGCTGGCCCGGAAAGGTGTTGATGAGAAAAAAATCTGTCAGGAAGTCTGGGATAAAGAAACTCTTTATTGGACAGACCTGCCGAGCTGGTTTCCCACCCTGCAGTTAGGTCACAAAAATGGTCTTCCTAATTATGGTGAGGTCCATGATCCTAATGCCTGGACCATTGGACATTTTTGTAGTCACGCAGGCCTCTTTTCCACCACCGACGGTCTGTGCCGGACGCTTCTCAATTATCAGGCACGCACCGATTTTATCTCACAGGTCAAAACAGACCTGAAGAAACACAGTCATCGCTTTGCTTACGGTTGGGACCGAGTCGTTGATCCTCAAAACACCCTCGCCGGAAAAGGCTGCGGACACCATACTTTTGGTCACCTGGGTTTTACCGGAACTTCTATTTGGATTGATCCCGATAAGATGATCGGACATGTGATCCTAACTAACTCTGCGAAATTTCACTGGCATGATAAGGCGAACTTAAATGACCTCCGTCGAACATTGGGTGAGATTATCTGGTCCCTCTATTAGTAAAGTAATTTAGTCAAAAAGCCGATAAATCTAGGGCCACTTAAGAGGTTCTAGCATTGAAGGTTTCCAAGCTTCTTATTATATTTTTTCTCACCACTTGTTTTGTCTACGCCAAAGATGAACAGCTCCTACGTGCCGTTAAGTTTGTTAACAAATCGTTAGATAAAATTCCCCAGGGTCTCAGTGAGTCTTGTCCTCCACAAAAGCAAGAGCGCGCTTGCCCTAAGGTCCTAAAGAGAAGTTTTGAAGATATTTATCGGCAGGGTACTGCTGGAACCATCAATACCATTGTCTCGGATGGCAGCTTAAAAAATCCCCGAACTGTTTGTTCCACTAGTGCGGAGACGGCGAATAAAGTTTCTTTGAGTGGGCTCAACGAACAATTGAATTCTAATTTTAAGGAACAACCACAGTTGTTTGAATACACCCAGGCCTGTGCTGCCGGAAGATTGCAGAAGGCCGATGCAAAACTCGCTCAGGTCTATATGGCCTATGACTTTAATTATAAAAGTGAGGCCATAAAAAATGCCATGAATGATCTCCTGGACTCACAAGCGCAAATTCAACTATTGATGCCAGCTTCAAGACCCAATTGTTATGAGATTCAAATGGTCAATGTGAAAAATCGCTGCTTGGAGCTCAATCAATGCAAGCCTTCAGCGAGCGCCAAACACTACATGGACATTAAAACAGAAGAAGTGTCATTGGCGCTGAATGGAATTAATAAGCTTAATCAGGCATATCAAAAACTAATGAACGGCACGGGAAGGCTCAGTTCCGCAAATCGCCAGAAAGCAAATTTAATCAAAGAAGACATTGAGCGAATTAAAGACATGAATCCGCTTCTAAGAGGGGAGAAGTTTAAAAGACTTCTCAACGTGAAATCCTCCCCCCAGGAAATACAAGCTGCGATCAAAGGGCAGCTGAATATCTCTCAGAACGAAATTCATAAAAAACTTAAAGAGTTCAATGGAGCTTATCAATGCCTGATCGGTTCCAGACAGCAATGTGATGATTTTGATAAAGTGATCAGTCAGTCAAAATATCGGGTGAATGGAGATCTCTATCTTAAGCAGAAGGACCTCTCTTATGCCTCGACCTTTCATCAGTGTACAGAAAACATTAAAGAGGCGAGAAATAGTGCAGACGTTATTCTAAACGATGCTGGGATTAACCTCGCTTTAACTTTAACTCCTTATGCTATCGTTAACGGAGTTAAACTCGCTGCCACTATGGCACGAACTGCAAGTATTACCTCAAAAGTCACCCGCACCGAGAATCTCACTGCCAAAGCGGGACTTGCCGCCAACATGGGTTATGGCGGTTATCATAACATCAATGAATTTAACCAATGTCAGAGTGAGATCAAATTATTCCAAAAATTAGGGGCCAGCCAAAAGCGGTTGTCCTGCAACAGTATGGACCGCATTCTAGTCAATAATAGTAACAACTCCCGCTGTATCACTCAGGCGCTGATCTCTGCGGCCCTAATGACTCCCATGGCAGCAGAGAGTCTGCGGCTAGCGAGGCACTTACCCAAGGTAGTATTACCTCAAGCGCAGATAAATGCTTTAACCTCAAAGATTCGCTCTGGAGCAAGCCTTACCAAAGCAGAAGAGCTTTTACTTCTGGCCAAGCTGAAAGAAAAAAATCCCCTCGAGAAACTCATGGTGAGGGGTCTTTCTGCAAATGACAAAAAATTTGCCAGCACAACTCTGGATAAGCTTTATCTGCAGCAGGATGTTTCTCCGGAAGATCTACTTAAACTTTCTAAACTCATTAAACAAAGAAACCCGCCGCTGCTCATTGTGACCAGACAGGATAATGTGGATGACATTATGAAATCTGGAAAAATTTGGGGCAGTACTGAAGGCAGTGTTTATGCGGCCGCCAAACCAGCGGAAACGAAATGGGACAAACTCAAGACTGGTGTCCACGGTGACAAAGAAGGGACATTTATTTTTACTCCTGAAGCCGCAGGTCTTTTTAAGCCTCATGAAATAACCGGTCTCTACAGCGCCATAAAAAGGGCTGCTGGCCAATACAAGGGACCCTTTGGAGACATCGTTATTGAGGAGGCCAAGAAAACCATGGTTAATGGTCGACCTCACATCATTGTGACCAAGGCCCGCAGAGCAGGTGCCCCGGGTGAAACACTTCATGCTGGGCAGAAAACCAGTAAAGCAGCAGCCAGGTTAACAGGAAGAAGAGTCGGCCTAGATCCCTTGTTTACCGGGACTGGCGTCATTGTCTCTATTCAGGCCGCCAGTACTTTTACCGGGGTCTCGGTCAATGATATCCTATTGGAATTATTCCAAAAGAAATCAGAACCGTAAGAATCTTAAGATTTGGTATTGATACACCTACATCGGTTTGATATATCAAACCATGAAGAAAATCATCCATCAGCTCCATCTTTGGCTCGGTTTGGCCAGTTCCCTTATTCTCTTCCTCATTTGTCTCAGTGGAAGCGTATTAACGTTTCAGCATGAATTTGAAGAGCTACTAGACCCTGAGATCTATCACATTAGCACGTCACCTTCCCGCCAACTCTTGCCGGTGGATGATCTCATTCAGAAATTGGAAAATCACTCTCAAGGAAAAGTGGCGAGTTTTGTGATTCCTAAAGAGAGCACTCGTTCCTATCAGTTCAATGTCAAAATGCGTCCCGAAGATCGTCGCGGTAAAGCAGTTTATGTAAATCCCTATACCGGAGATGTGTTAAATAATTCCGGAGAAAAAGGGGAAGGGTTTTTCTTCTTTTTTTTCCGACTTCATCGCTGGCTACTATTGGACACTGAAATCGGTAGACCCATTGTGGGAATTGCTACAATAATTTTCAGTTTTCTTTTGATGAGTGGTCTGTATTTATGGTGGCCTAAAAGCCGCACTCATTTGAAGAACTCATTAAAAATAAAATTCACCGGAAACTGGAAGCGCATAAACTATGATCTTCATAATTCTTTGGGCTTTTACGCTATTGGTTTTTTACTGATCATGTCGCTGACTGGTTTGTTTTGGTCATTTGAGTGGTATCGAAATCTTGGCTCCATAATTCTCCGGACAAATGTTTTCGATCGAGGTGGGGCTCCCGCTGAGGTTGTAACTGCCACAGCTAAACTTCCTCTGTATCAGCTGCTGGGAAATTTCTCCGTTACCGGAAAAAAAATGGTCATGCTTCCCCCGCGGGAAAACCTCGCCGTGACAGTGCTGGTAGTAAACGAGGGGCTATTCACTGTAAATTCCACTGACAAATATGAAATAGATCCATATTCAGGAAAAGTTCTGAAGCATGATAAATTTTCAGATAAAACTTTTGGTCAAAAAATTGCCTCACTTATAAAGCCCCTCCATACCGGAGAGTTCATGGGAACTCTCTCAAAAATTATTTATTTTATTTCATGCCTGATTGGAACCTCGCTTCCGATTACCGGTTTTTTTATCTGGTTTAACAAGAGAAGAAAAAATGTTTAGAACAAAAATTATCATAACTTCCTTCATTTTCTCATCGGTTGTGACTGGTTACGCTGAAGACGCGTTAGATGTAATTGAAGTTGAAAATTTAACTGAGAGAATTGAAGATCAGGTCATTACCCAGGAGGATCTGCGCAAAATATCACCCACTGATATGCGAGGACTCTTTGAAAAGGCCCAGTCCTTGTCAGTCGGTGGAGGAGCTGCTACCAGTCAGAAACTTTACCTCCGAGGAATCGAGGATATTAATCTTAATGTTCAGGTCGATGGCGCCCGCCAGGGTGGATATCTTTTTCATCATCAGGGAAATCTTTTCATCGAGCCTGAATTAGTTAAATCAATAGAAGTCCGCCCTGGTATCGCCCGCGCCGATGATGGATTCGGGATTATGGGAGGCAGCGTTCTGGTTAAAACCAAAAATGCATTTGATTTTGCTTCTCCTGATCATCGTCACGGAGGAATAGTTAAGGGAACATATTACTCCAATGAAAGATATCTCCGTCCTACCCTGGGCCTCTTTAGTATCCCCACCGATAAACTGGGTGTATTGGCACTGGGAACTTATAAAGATGGCAATAGTTATGTGAACGGTGAGGGAGATACCGTGAGAGGAACCGCCGACCATCAGTTGTCAGGCCTATTGAAAGTGAGCGGCAGAGGAGATCGTTTTTCCTATGATCTGGGTCATGAACGTTTTGAAGATGAAGGCATTCGCGCCCCACGACAGAATTTCGGACACTCTGACTCTGATGTCGCCGCCAGACAGGAGTCCCGTAGAGATACTTTGACCTTCAATGGAATCTATTCAGTCGATCCTCATTTTGTTAATTTAGAAACAAACCTCTATCATACTCATTCTAAATTACGACGGGAAAGAGTTGATCTTTCCGATTCCCGTTCCCATGCTACCTCCATTGGAGGAAATCTTTCCAATACCATTGAGCTCAAAAACAATCGCACTAAGATAGGGGCCGATTATATCCGGAGTGCTACCAATGCCGCCCAAGGCAAGGAGAAAGAAAGAAACACCGGGCTCTTTCTTCAGAACCGGTTAAAGTTACTGGAGAAAATGAATATTGATTTTGGAACACGTTTTGATGAACATCTCTTTACGACTGCCTCGGACAAGACTTTTTCCAATAGCGCCTTCTCACCAAATATAAGAGGTGAGTACTGTTTCCTTGGTGCTTGTTTGTTTACGGGATACTCCGAATCTTTCCGGGGTATCAAGCCAGGAGAAGCTGTTCTCATTACCGATGCTATTATTTACCCTGATGACTTAAGGCCCGAAACAAGCATTGCCAGAGAGGTGGGAGCTTTCGTGGTAAAAAATAAACACCAAGGGAAACTGGTATTCTTCCAGACCGATATCAGAGACTTTATAGTTCATAATCGTCCTGCCAATACCCGTGATAACAACGGACTCTTAAGCACTGATGGCTATGAGGCATCTTACTCCTATACCGATCCCTCTATTGTGAGCGGACGCTTAACTTATACTCAAGTGAATCCTACTTATCAGGGAACTGAAATATTAAATCAGAATATGGGGATGGGAACTTCCCTAGGGAACAATTGGGTTCTCTCGCTCAACCGGCAATGGGAAAAATACCGTCTGGGGTATGGGGCAAGTTTTAAATATGTGGAGAGCGTAAATACTTCCACCATCGATAAGCCCGGATATCAAACTTACGATTTGTGGTTTGATTGGTCTCCCGGCATAGAGCAGGATTTAAAACTTTCGCTTTATATCAGCAATCTTTTCAATAAGACCTATGTCGATCATGCAACCTTTGTGTCAACTGGTCGCGAGCCTTTGTGGGCACCAGGAAGAGACGTCAGAGTAACAGCTTCTTATGCATTTTAGGCCATGATTAAGGACATTGCGTTTTAAACATGTAAAATAGAATTATGTTGAATCTAAATCTTTCAAGGAAGAGATAATGCTTTCTATTCTTTTAGCTTTTTTGATGAGTTTTGCTTTTGCTGCCTTCAAACCCCTTGATGCAGAATTAAAAAAATACCCTTATCC
This sequence comes from Bacteriovoracaceae bacterium, assembly GCA_023701435.1. Lineage (GTDB taxonomy): Bacteria > Bdellovibrionota > Bacteriovoracia > Bacteriovoracales > Bacteriovoracaceae > Peredibacter. Next base: position 42,773 of record JAMPXB010000014.1, read on the forward strand.
CTTTCCGGTAGATTTTTACGAAGTAAAAGTTAAAGACCACAAATACCAGATGGCCTTTATGGATGTTCGTCCCACAGGTGAAATTAAAGGTAACATTGTCCTGCTTCATGGAAAAAACTTTTCCGGAAACTACTGGGAAAAGACCATTAAAGATCTTAATAAGGAAGGCTATCGTGTCCTGGTACCAGATCAGATAGGCTTTGGTAAATCCAGCAAACCGGAGTCCTTTCCTTATACTTTTCATTTGCTGGCAACCCTTACCCGCAATCTCGCTTTACAGCAAAAAATGACCAGTTATACCGTCATTGGTCACTCGATGGGTGGCATGCTGGCGACACGTCTGGCGTTAATGTTTCCGGAAGAAGTACAAAAACTAATTTTGGTTAACCCGATTGGCCTGGAAGATTGGAAGACCATGGTGCCTTATCAAACAGTGACAGATGCTTATCAAGCGGAGTTAAAAAATAACGAAGAAAAAATCAGAAACTATCAGAAGGCGAGTTATTTTGATGGCAAATGGAAAACGGAATACGAGAAAGGGATTGAAATTCTGGTGGGCTGGACCAAACATAAGAGTTATCCCCGCATTGCATGGAATGCTGCCCTAACTTCAGACATGGTTTTCACTCAACCAGTACTCTATGAATTCAAAAACCTCAAAATGCCTACCTTGCTTCTTTTGGGCACCAGAGACAGAACGGCCATCGGCAAGGACCGCGCCACTCCTGAGTTGAAGGAGAAAATGGGCCGCTATGACCTGTTGGGCAAAGAAGTGATTAAGAGCATTCCAAAAGGGACCTTGGTGGAACTTCCGGGAATTGGTCATATGCCACAAGTCGAAAACTATGACCTATACTGGCAGAAATTACAGGGCTTCCTGAAAAAGTAAGAAATTGAAAGTTACGTATATGGCAGGAATTGGCTTTAATTCCTGTCATGAAAAATCTACTTTTCGTCTTCCTTGTTTTCTTCTCCCTTAGCTCAGAAGCCTCCATCTCCATACTAAGTGATCTTGATGACACCATCAAAATCACTCAGTCAAATGGGAGCGCTTACGACTATGTAGGGGAGGACGTATTTAGCGCCATACCGGACTTCTTTGATGCCGCAGAAGAATACTCAAATGAGATGCACGTGCTCTCCGCCTCGCCCACCTTCATGAAAAATCACATTATTCACGTCCTAAAAAAACATCAGATTAATTTCAAGAGCCTAACTTTAAGACCCAGCCTTTTTGAGAACAAGTTTAACTATAAAGTACGGGAGATTAAGAGAATCCTGGAAAGCAGTTCTGATGACTTCATTCTGATCGGGGATGACCTTGGGGAGGATCCGGAAGTCTATATGGAAATTGCTCGACTTTATCCCAACCGCGTACTGGATATCTATATCCACGTGGTAAATGGCAGACCCTTAAAGAAGAAAAATTCCCTCACTACCTTCTATACCAGCTTTGATCTTTTTCTTAGAGAGTATCTTGCTGGCCGAATGGGTTACAGTTGGGTCAAGACTGCCTTGGATAAGCTGATGAAAGAAGTTGAAACCACCTTGATTTTTCCTCTCAAGGCCAAATGTCCAACCACTTATCATCCTTGGCAGTGGCAATATGAAACTGAGTTCGCCAGCGGCGCCCGGGCGCTGGTTCAAAAACTCAATGCCGTCTGCAGAGTAAGACAGTCAGTTAATATTCTCCCTTAAGGGATCTTTATTCCTTGTGCCATTCTGCTAGAATACTAGCTTGAACCGGAACAAGGAAAATGAATGGATCTCTCGAATCTCATCTCGCAAGAGGAGTTGATTAAGCGCAGCTCACAAATTAAGAAAGTTTTCTTCTACCGCATTTGTGGTGCAGGAATGGGGCCTGCTGCGGTTTTGGTAAAGCAGGCCGGCTTTGATGTGCATGGTGCTGATTCTGCTTTCTACCCACCGATGAGTACCTTCCTTGAGACAACCGGAATCCCTTTGTTCAAATTAGAAGAAGCCACTCCTGAATTTTTAAAACAATATGATTTGATAGTTGTAGGGAACTCGGTTTCTGGTAAATCAGATGCCGCCCGCATGTTGGAACAAGTTGGCGTTCCTTTCACTTCATTTCCCTCGGCTCTGGGATCTTTAGTACTGAAAGAAAAAAATGTAGTCGGGATTGCCGGAACTCACGGTAAGACGACCACTACATTTTTCATGACACAGATGCTGGAGAAACTGGGACAGAATCCGGGTTATCTGGTTGGTGGTATTATTGAAGGTCGTGAGCCGGCGAAGCTAGGAGATAAATATTTTGTCATTGAAAGTGATGAGTATGATTCTGCTTATTTTCATAAAATTTCAAAATTTAGATTATATGAATTAAAAAATATGATTCTGACCTCATTGGAATTTGATCATGCTGATATTTTTTCATCGGTTGAAAAAATTGAAGATGAATTCAGGGACGTGATCCCGGGAATGAAATCAACCCTGATTTTCAATCAGGAATATGCATCAGCCATGAAACTTTACCATGATTACTCGGGCAAAAACCCAGGTCAGAAATGGTGCCTCTATGGTGAAGGTTCTGAAATAGGTCCTCATGATGTGAAAACTTTTGAAAATGGTTCAAGCTTCACCATCAAGTGGAAAGGTGAGAAGGTTCCGTTTACTTCCAGTGTTGTCGGTCAGCATAACGTGCTCAATCTGGCGAGTTGTGTGATCTTCCTTTTGGCGGAAGGTTTCAGTGTTCCAGAGATACAAAAAGCCTCCTTAGAAATTGGAATGGTTAAGCGCCGTCAGGAAGTTCGCGGAAAATACAAAGACATGATTGTGATTGATGATTTTGCCCATCATCCACGCGCCATTACAGTTACTTTGGATGCGATCCGTGCACGCTTTAAAAACAAGAAAATCATAACCATTTTTGAGCCTATTTCGGCCACTGCCCGAAGTGCCATTTTCCAGAATGAATTCAGGGATTCATTGGCCCTTTCAGATAAGGTGATTATTGCTAAGGCGAGCATCCCGACCACCGCACTTGGCGGCAAAGACCTGGATGTTGATCAACTGGCAAAAGAAATCGGGGAAAAAGGAAAACCGACCATTTGCGTTTCCAAGCTTGAAGATCTCAGGCATTCAATCGATCAATTCACAGATAAAGATTCTGTGCTTTTAGTATTAAGTAATAGGACCTGTTTAGGACTGTGGGAGTCTAGTTTTGTTCAAGAACTCAAGTCTTAAGGTTCTTTACCTTACACTTTTTTGTTTCTCTTTTAATTCCTGTGCCCATTCTGTGAAATGGGAGGGGAAGATGAATGACCATGTTTCATCTTATTTAAAGGCATTGAAAAAATTCAATACCAATATTTGCGTGCCCAAAGCAGAAAGTCTCTTTGAGGAGTATTTGCGGGCCTACCGCGGCCAGGGTTATTGGATTCCTGAACTGAATGAAGATGTGGATGTTGAAACCATCAAATCCCTGTTGCCTCAGATGGAAAAGAAACTGGCCTGGATTAAAGAACAAAAAGAATCTGTTAAGAAGAAAACTTTTCCTTCGGCTACATTGACCGCTGAGACTAAAAACATCTTAAGTCGTCTCCTGAACTTAAAGAAAGATGAACTAAGTGATGAGGAAGCGAAGAAGGTAAAATCGCGCCAGGAATCATTAAGGCTTTTGGGATCGTTATTAAAGTCCTATGAAGCACTGATTAAGAAGGTTTCATTTCTTTCTAATTTTCAGTATCCGGTTGATCACCTGAAGAACCGAAAAGTTCATGAAGGATTTCGGGACAAAGAGGATACTGAGTCAATCAGGATCTCCAATTACACTTTTCTTTACCGTAAGCTTTTAGAAGATGGGGCCTACAATAAAGATCACACTGGTTCTGATATCTATCTGCGAACCACCCTTGATACTCTTCACTATGAATTAAAGTCCCACGGCTTTTATCTGACTGAAGATGCTCGTTACGATCTGGACTTTGTCCTGTCAAAAATTGAATCCGAACTTTCCAAAGGCAAGGACCGTATTCTGGAGAGACTGACTGAATGGGAAGAGAGGACCCAGCGGACCCGTGACTTTTATGCTTCCCTTACTCTTCCGCAAAACCAGGTTCCTTCTATCGCCGGAGATAGAACCAGCACTCCTAACCGTCAGTTGATACGGGAACACAATCAAGCCGCCAATCGCTTAAAAGAATTCGTCTATAAAAAACAAGCTGAAGTCTATAAGTACTGGCTTAATCAGCCCGAACTGACTCGTGCCATTTTTGTGCTGGAAACTATCCTACTTAATGAAGTGGGGGGGGTCGATGGTGATGAAGCCTTGGAACGCATGGACGTCGCCCGGGTCGTCATGAATCGTCTCGATAAACCGAAATATCTTTCTATCGGTAAAAAAGAATTCATCTATCCTTATCTCAAAGAAGTAACAACTGACTTCCATCTAAAAAATGAAACCTGGTTGAATGCGCTCTTTAAGCAAGGTGAGTTTTCATTCACGTATTATTACATGAGTGGAGTGGCCAAAATTTTCTGCTCGGATATGGCCCCCAATGCCAAACGCCTCCGCCAGAAAAATATAGAGATTGCTTTGCAGGTTCTGAAGGAAGGCAACACATCTTTTAAAACGACCCGCTATTTTTCCCGGGCCAGTATGATTGGCAGAATTCATATGGATTCTATCTGGGAAGACTATGTCCCATATCCGGAACGACCAGGTCTTTTGGCCGAAGGGCAAAAGCAACTGTTAAAAGCCTTCAACAAGGGCGACTACACCTATTTATATTCTTTTAAAGACCCCGCCTTTGAGTTGTATCAGGTGGTGGAGATCAATGGTAAGAATTATGCCTTGGGTGATAAAAAGGGTGTGAAGCTCTTTTTTAGTCATCGAAATCCTCACTATTTTAAATACTTCACTAAAACTGAAACGAGTCCTCAGTAGTTGTCTTTTATTTAAGAGTAAATAATCCCAAAATTCTTTTGATAAATTGCAGCAACCGGGGTATAAATCGCCAACCCTATTAGATTATTATTTGTTTAGATACCAGGAGCTACGCTTATGTTGAAAGATTATATGTTTACCTCTGAATCAGTAACTGAAGGTCACCCGGATAAAATCGCGGACCAAGTTTCTGATGCAATCTTGGATGCAATGCTTAGCCAAGATCCTAAATCACGTGTTGCCTGTGAAACACTTATTACAACTGGTTTAGTAGTTGTAGCGGGTGAGATCACTACGGGTGCCAACGTTGATATCAACGAAACAGTTCGTAAAACTATCCGTAAAATCGGTTATGACCATTCTGATAAAGGCTTTGATGCCAATACTTGCGGCGTTTCAATCGCTGTAGGTAAGCAATCTCAGGATATCGCTGTTGGTGTAAACGAAGGCGAAGGTAAGTTCCTTGACCAAGGTGCTGGTGACCAGGGTCTTATGTTTGGTTATGCCATCAATGAAACTGAATCTTTCATGCCGATGACTATCGATCTTTCTCACCGTTTGGCCAAGCGCCTTGCAGAAGTTCGCCACAACGGAACTCTGAAAGACCTTCGCGCTGATGGTAAAACTCAAGTTACTGCTCAGTACATTGATGGAAAGCTTTCTCGTTTGGATGCGATCGTTGTTTCTACTCAGCACGCTGAGAGCATGACTCAAAAACAAATTGAAGAAGGGATCATGGAAGAAGTCATTAAGAAGACTGTTCCATCTCACTTGATCGATAAAAATACTAAATACTTCATTAACCCAACTGGCCGTTTCGTTATCGGCGGACCAATGGGTGACTGCGGTCTGACTGGCCGTAAAATTATCGTTGATACTTACGGTGGTCACGGCGCTCACGGCGGTGGAGCTTTCTCTGGTAAAGATCCTTCAAAGGTTGACCGTTCAGCTGCCTATGCTGCCCGTCACATTGCCAAGAACGTAGTAGCTGCTGGTCTTGCTGACCGCGCTCTGGTTCAAGTTGCTTACGCCATTGGTGTTGCTAAACCTATGTCACTTTTGATCGATACTTTTGGTACAGCTAAAGTTGATGAAGCAAAACTTACGGTTGCAATCAACGAACTTTTCGATATGAGACCTAAGGCCATCATTCAGCGTCTGGATCTTCTTCGTCCAATTTACTCTGAGACAGCAGCTTACGGACACTTTGGCCGTACTTCTGCTCAAGGCTTCACTTGGGAAAGACTGGATATGGTTGATGCCCTTAAAGGCTTTTTCTAAACAAAACAATAAGGCCCCTTTTCAGGGGCCTTTTTTTTTACCCATAAATATTATTTCGATTTAAACTAGCATCTATGCAAGAAATCTATTTTCTGGCCCGCCATACGCCTTTTTGGGCCGTCCCGTTGATTGTTTTGGGGGGCGAGTTTGCCTATTTATTCTGGTTAAAAAGAAGAAAAGCCTCTGTTTTTTTATGCCTGATTATTGTCCTGATTGGTCTTTCGGCGACTTCTTTTTACATCTGGGCCGGAGGTCCGGAAAAATCGGTGAAGTTTATCAAAACGCTGCATCGCAATTCACAATAAGCGTCCTTCAAAAATTGTCTTACAATTGACACCTATAAATTAAGTTTAGGAAATCATTAAGAAAAGATGGGGTCTGAAAATTGACACTAAGACTCGGTCAATTGTAAATTGGATTTCTTCGGAGGATCTATGGACGACATGAATTTCCTGCATCAAAGCTTTGATGGATCACTTCTGGCGAATTTTCCGCCCATTATTGTCGTTGAAGACGATAAACTTTTGGGGCTCTCCCTTAAAAAATATCTCGAGCAGACTTTGAAATTAAAAGTCATGCTATTTTCTAGTTCAGAAGAATGTCTGAATTATTTCGGCCAGTCTCATCCCAAAGAAACACCATTCTGTCTGGTGACTGACATCAGTCTGGAACAGGGATCTGACGGTCTGCTGTTAATTGATATTTTAAAAGACCGTGGATTTGAATTTGTATCAATTGCCATGACTGGTTTTGCCAGTGTTGAGACCGCCATTGCTGCCACAAAAAAAGGTGTTTTTCACTACCTCACTAAACCTTTTGAGTTAGAGAATTTAAAGAAGCTGGTCATTCAGGCCCTGCAAACCAAGCTCTCTACTGTTTTCCCTAGAGAGATCATTAGTGAAGGTGAGGGTGTATTTACTGAGTCCCACCGGGCCCGCATCCCGTCTAAATTAAAGATTGATCGTCCGACGGTAGAAGATCAATTTGAAGGCATGATCGGCCGCTCAAGGGCGATGAAAGACGTTTTCGAGCGTATCGGTAAAGTCGCTAAAACTGATTCTACTATATTGATCATGGGACCTTCGGGAACCGGCAAAGAATTGGTGGCTTCGGCCATCCACCGCCTCTCCAGTCGCGGTCAGAAAAATCGTGTTTCCGTGAACTGTGGTGCCATTCCAGGTGAACTTCTGGAGAGTGAGCTCTTTGGTCATGTCAAAGGTGCCTTCACAGGAGCAATTTCCACCCGTAAAGGCCGTTTTGAAATGGCCCAAGGTGGGACGATCTTTTTAGACGAAATCGGTGATATGCCCCAGCTTCTGCAGGTAAAACTGCTAAGAGTTCTGCAAGAGCGTCAGATTGAGCCAGTAGGTTCTTCTGAAAATGTTCATATTGATGTCAGGGTCATTGCTGCGACCCATAGGGACCTGGAAAAGGCCGTTCAGGAAGGTAAGTTCCGCGAGGATTTATTTTATCGCTTGAATGTCATTCCGATCAGGATGCCGGCGTTGAAAGAGCGGCGTGAAGATATTCCTCTGCTTATCTCTCACTTTCTGGACCGATTTGTTTCTGCTGATAGATCCAATGAAATTAGCTTTTCATCGCTGACGATGGATCTTCTGATGGGCTATGACTGGCCTGGAAACGTCCGCGAGTTGGAGAATGTCATTGAGCGACTGGTTATTCTGCGGGGAGGAAACGAAATTCTCCCAGAAGACCTGCCGGCCAAAATCTTCCGCTCTAATCCACTGGCGACGAATCAATATAAGACCCTTTTTGAACTGCCCGAAGTAGGGGTAGATCTTAAACAGATCCTATCTGACATTGAAGACTCTTTAATCAGACAGGCCATGAACCGTACTCAGGGAAATAAGAATCAGGCTTCCAAGCTGTTGACCCTGAATCGAACTACTCTGATTGAGAAAATGAAAAAGAAAAACTTAGAAATCTAAAACTCCAAGTGCTTCACCACACAAGAGTGAAGCACTTGATCTGCTACAAAAAAATCATCACATTAAAACTTATCATCGTCCGATAAGAGCCAAAACGCACCTTTGACGAAAGTTTACAACTCCATTAGCCTTAAAAAAAATGGAGAAATGCCTATGAATTATGTTCTATGGGTTTGCTTTGTCATGCTCTCATTTCTGGTGATGAGTTTAAGTTTCATCAATTAAAGATGAAAACTTAATTGGGTACAAAGATTTCAATCAACATCTCTTTACTTGTTTTTATAACCTAAAAATCTCCCTATACTTCGGGCCTCTTAACTAAACTAAGGAGGACCCTTTGAAAAAGTTAATTCTAGCCATCACTTTATTAGCTTCTATGGCAGCATCAGCAGGAGAGCTTAAGGTTCTCGATTTGCCTTCTTCTGCCTTGGCCCATGGGCATGTTACGACGCGCTTTGAAATCAATCAATCCGAGGGAACAGCTGGAGTCTCTGCCACTGTAACCAAAAGAAGACCAGGTCGTGCCGGAGGTTCTAATTATACGAAAACCTTTGAAAAAGAAGTGCCTGAACTAAGCATGGTTGGTGGAACACTCTCTTTGAATGTAGATGGTGTTTCAGTGGTGTGCGGTACGATGGGAGTCACTCGTATCTTTAAGCGTCCTATTTTAAATCTCAATGGCAATTGTGATTTAGAAACGAGACGAATTCGGAATGCTGAAGGCAGAAGGTATCAGCTCTTTATTAAGTATTAGAAAAACATGGAATGCCTCGTTCAAGGGGCATTCTTTTTTGGAGAGCGTAGCATTGTTGTTGCTGCGGTTTTAGCGAGTAAAACTTATAAGCTTGAGTCCCTCCGTTATGAATTTGTAATCCATTTCCGGTTTCAAATGAAAGATTTTTCGACTGTAGATGAGTCCAATATTTTGCTCTAGATGAATCTTTACTTCCAGTTACAGGCAGAAACCAAATCAACGAGTCTACCTCCTGTTTCGACTTTTTACAGTGTCAAAAAGCACCTTTGACAGCTTTTTTTAACTTCTCTAATTTCCGCTTCAACGAAATTTAAACCCTTTGAGAAGGCCCCGATGAAAAGATTGGTTTTAGTTACAAGTTTATTTGCTTCTTTAGCCGTTTCAGCTGGCGAGCTGAAAGTAAATGATGTGCCTTCTACAAAAATGCCTTACGGACACGTTAACACTCAATTTGAAGTTAACCTTCAAGAGGGTACAGCAGGTGTTTCTGCTACTTTTAAGAAAGTAAGACCTCGCAAGTACTCTCGTATTCAAGTTACAAGCTTTGAAGCAATCGTTCCTGAGCTTTCTATGGTTGGTAATGATCTGATACTTGATGTTGATGGTTCATCAATCACTTGTGGAACAATGGGTGTAACTAATGTTTTTAAGCTTCCAGCGTTGAAGTTAAACGGAAACTGCTTACTCGAGTCAAAAAGAGTTAAAACTGCTAAAGGCAAACGCTTTCAAGTTGTTGTTAAGTACTAATAAAAAAATAGATGAATTGCCTCCGCTTCGGGAGGCAATCCTATCTTGTTAGATGTGATTGCTTTTCTGATTCTCTTTGTTCTGAATTTTTTATCGATTCTCTAATATAATATTTTATAAGCTTATTTCTCTGGGCTCCTCCTAAAAGGGCACGTAGTTCATCATGTAAGCTTTCATCATAGATAAGTGAATTCATCGTGCCTGGACCTTTTTCAACCCTGCTCAAAATCCTTTCCAGAGAAGCGGAAGACTTATTCATACTGCTCACCATAGTGCCCATTTGAGCAGCCTTAAGTTCAGTTGTAACGGCTTCTAGATGTTTTGCTGACTTGTTCAGTGAATTAAACGTTTCAATGATAGTGTTGCCATCGCCAAGTTTAACCAGGATGTTGTCAAACTTAATGAGAATTCTTTCGGTTACAGTAGCGATGGAATCGCCTTTGGCCACGATTTGTTTCAAGTCAGTGAGGCTCTCAGCAATGAGGATGTCTTTTTCGGGGTTAAAAGTAGGGGCTTCTTTGGTGCCATTATAGATTTCAACAAATTTATCGCCTACTAATCCGGCAGTTGTAATGGAAACTCTTGAGTCTTTTTTTATCCAACGCAATTCTTTTTCAAGAATGGTCATTACCACTTCAACTTCTTCTTCCGAGATAATATTGACACCAGTTACTGAACCTATCCTTATACCTTTAAGTTCCACATAGGAGCCAGTTTTCAGATTGGAGACATTTTCTACTCTGGCCCTGATGTCTACCTTAGGTTCGAAAACTGCGGTCTCCTTACCGATACTGGCAATGATAACCATTAAAACCAGGGTCAGTCCTGCTACAAAAGCCCCAACTTTGACGAGATTGGATTTATCTTTTTTTCTGACTCTCATATTGTCCTCATTGTCCTAAAAAGCTTTGTACGAATGGATCTTTGCTGTTTTCAAACTCTTCAACCGTGCCGGTAAAGCCAATCATTCCATCTTTTAAAATCAAAATACGATCACAGATTTTCTTGGCTGCAGGGATATCGTGGGTTACCAGAATTCCTGAAAGACCTTGTTTTTTGAATCGGTTCATAATGTCTAAAACCATTTCTATATTTACTGGATCCAGACCGGCCGTCGGTTCATCGTACAGCATGATTTCGGGGCTCAAAACCATGGAGCGGGCAAGGCCAACTCGTTTTTGCATACCACCTGATAAATCTGAAGGCATAAGATCTATGGCCTGTTCCAGATTTACGGTTTTAAGAATGTTTCTAACTTTTACTTTTATCTCATCCTCTGTCAGCCTGCTATGTTCAAAGAGCGGATAGGCGATATTTTCATAAACGGAGATGGAATCAAACAGGGCTGCGTTTTGAAAGGAGTAAGAAATTTTGGTACGGATAGGATAGAGCTGCTGCTCTGAAAGATGATCTATCCTTTGCTGATGAAAAAGTATTTCTCCACCTTCTATTTGTTCCAGACCGATTAATGAACGAAGCAGAACTGATTTTCCTGTTCCAGAATTCCCTAGAAGTCCGATTGTCTCACCGGTCTTAAGGAAAAAGGAGATATCACGATGAACAACTTTTTCGTCGAATCGTTTAACTAGATTTTTAACTTCCAGAATATTTTCAGTCATAGGTTAATCAAATAAAAGGATTAAGAGTTTACTGAGGAAAAAATCTGATACCAGAATAATAATGGAAGTGGTTACGACAACCCATGTGGTGGCCTCTCCAACTCCCTTGGTTCCTTCCTTCGTTTGAAAACCTCTATAACAGGCAATGATGGCGATATTAAATCCAAAAAAAGCCGTTTTAAACATGGCCCCAAAGACATCTGTAAACTGGACAGTGGACAGGACCTTATTAATATAAAATCCAGGGGGCATTGCGAATTCTGCATAAGCAATAGAGAAGCCGCCAATGATACCCATGAATGCTGACAGGGTGGTTAAAAGAGGAAGGGCCAGGACAGTTGACAGGACTCTCGGCACTACCAGTACTCTTATCGGATTAGTGCCAAGTGCTCGGATCGCATCAATTTGTTGGGTGACATTCATGGCGCCTATTTCAGCACTAATCCCTGACCCGATCCTTCCCGCAATAAGCAGAGAAGTAAAGATAGGTGCCAGCTCCCGCATGAGTGATAGTGAAACGATGGCCGGCACATAGAGGGTGCCCCCAAATTTTGCGAGGCCATATCCAAATTGCAGAGTCATAACCAGACCGGTCACGATACCGATGACGATAGTGATGGAAAGGGAGCCAACTCCAAGTTGTATGATTTGTTCAAAAAGTCTTCCCCAGTAGAATGGGCGTGTGAACATACAATAAAAGAAGTCCTTGGAGAGCATGACAAGCTCCCCCAGGATTTTCAAATTTTTTTCTATATGGCCGATCATCATTTAAAATCCACAGCTTTTAAGAAATCCTGGAAAGAGGAATCACTGATATGAGAAAGCTCTGGATTTATGGATACGAAATCGAAATAGCAGTTATTCCTGCGGGTATTCAGCAGCCGCAAATTAACTCTCACGCCGTCCACCAGGCCCATCCCTTCTAGTCTGTAGGCTTCCCGGTTATGGAAAGTGGTGTATTCATGAACTGAACTCTTGAAGTCGGTTACCGTTTTGAAAGTTTTATTCGCAAGCTGCTCAAGAGGTTGCTCCTGAAACTCTTCACAAAAACTATTGGAGAGCAGGATGCGGCCATCTTTTATATTTTTATAAATATAATCTGATCTTTTATCTTTTTCTAAAACCCAGTCTGCTTTTGCAAAGAGAATAGAGTAGTAAGTGCCTTTGGCTGTTTTAGGTGCTTCGCTTCCTTTAATAAAGAAAGAACAACCTGATAAAAAGAGAAGAGTAATCCAAACCTTCATAACGAACCATTTTCAGCGGGTAATAGTTGGTAACTAATATTTTAAGTTATTGTATTCCTTCTGGAAATGATGGTTGTGTCAAAGGTTCGACTGAACTTTTTTGCCTATGGGTAAAATTTGTCTTTTCCAAACTCAAAATGACGTTACAATGAATTTAGCAGGTAAAAAAGACCACATGAAGTGGTCGCGGTTATTATGACTGCAGCCTCAGTAAAGACAGGAAGTCTTCACGGATGAAAATCTTATCAGCTTTTTTAATGACTATGTGGGTGGCCAGTGCGCTGACTGCTACTTCTGTTTTAGCTGACATCATTAATCAAGAAAACCTGAAGACCCACCTTCGTTGGAATCTCGTCGTTCCTCGTGATCAGTTTTATATTGTTAAACGCGGGCAGACACTTTTTATAGAGACCGTTAATCTTGAAATGTTTAAAACTCTCTCAGGAGAGATAGCCAGGCTTAACGCCAATCAACAATATATAGACAGCATTCAGTATTCTAAAGATGATTTTCCGGCCAAGCCGGCAACCATTGCAGTTAAGCTGAAAGATCCCTCGGTTGAACTTTTCTCTTTCTATCGAGACGCAGACAAAAAATACATTCTGGATTTTTGGATTAATGCAGATCTCATCACTTCGAGTCCTTCAGCTTTTCGCAAGCCTCTTCCTGTTCCGGCAGAAAATAAGCCAGTGAAAGTGGCCAAAAAAGCGGCTCCTAATAAGAATGCTCTTCTAACCAGAAAGAGCGCCATATTACCAGTAGTGGAAGTTGCTGCAGCCGATATCAAAGACCAAAAAGTTAATTCAGGGGTCAGGGACTATCGTTATGGGGCCAGTTTCCTATGGGACTATGAACCAATGATTCCTCAGCTGGAAAAAGACATAAATCTTCAATCGAAGACACCTGATGCGCTTTACCCTATCGAAGATCGGGTTAACCTCGACGATGCCAAAGAAGCTCATATGCAGCTTTCAATTAATTTCTATCGGGAGCAGAAATGGGGGCTTATGAATAAGTCCATTTCACTTTATGAGAAGAAATATGGCAAAGATTCCAACTTTGTTTTTAATGAATTCATTAAGGCTAATGCTCTTCTGAAAGGTAACTTGGCCAAGCCCAATCGCGGAATTACTCAATCAGCCATGGTTCTTCTTTCCAATATTAAGGATATGACCAAAGAGTACGCCGTAAAGTCGGCTATTCTTCGTTATCTCATTCAGTACAGTGTAGACATGAGAGATCATGTGAAGGCGCTGGAGTTATCGAAAGAATTGTATGTCGAGGCAAGAGGGGACTATGATCAGACGATGGTCATTCAATCGGCTCTTACTATTCTTCATTCTCTTGCCGAACTCAGACAAGTGGAAAAGATTGAAGCATTCTTGAATGAGAATAAAAAAATCGACAGTATCCTTCCTCCTCAAATGAGCATGGCCTACATGACTTTTGCCATGCTTTCCAAAGGGGAGACAGATAATCTGATTAAGCGTTACAAAATGGTAGAGAAGTCGCTCGCCAAACCAATACATCCGGCGATCCTCTACAATCTCGGTGAGAGTCTGTTCCGTCGCGGTGATTTTGAAGGTTCCATCAAAGCCTTTGATGAATTCATTGCCAATTACTCTTATCTTCTCCAGGCTCCCCATGCCCGCCTGCGCCTGGCAACGGCCTATGAGTTGCTCGATCGTCCAACGGATGAAACCCTGGTTCTCTACAAAAATGCCATTGACCGTTCAACCTCTCCTGAAATTCGTTATGAGGCTAAGCTTCGTTATGTGGCGATGAATCTTCTCCGTAAAATCAGACCAACCGAAGCCGACAAAGAAACAGAAGTTTTCCTGGAACAGTCTCCTGATGAATCCAAGGCGCTTGATCTTAATTTGAAAAAACTTCTGTGGCTGGTACGGTTGAGACTGTTTATTACCAACAAGGATTTTGATAAGGCCCTGGCCTATTTAACCACTATTCCACTGGACTCATTGAAGCCAGCTGAGAGACGGGTCTTTGAAGGTGACGGAGCTGAGATTGTTTACGGAATGATCCAGGATGCTTATCTCAAAGAGGACTACGCTAAAGTCGTAAAAATCTGGGAGATTTACAAAGACAAGTTTGAGACCAAAGTTGCCAGAAATGTTTATATGAATTTTGTTGTTTGTGATGCCTTCATTAAGCTTGGTCTTTATAAGAGTTACGATCGGGCGCTTGCCAGTCTTAAAAATGCCCAAAAAGAAGAGCCCCGGACATTTCCATTGTGGGTTGACCGTCTAAAAACAACAAATCTTGATCAGATGATGGAAGAGCTAACTCTCATCCGTTTAGTGGCGGACTCCAATTGGACTGAAGCTGAAGCCAAGTTGGCCTCTTATCCAGTGTCACTTAGGGACTCTTTGAACTATCCTTTTTACAGGGGTGTGATTGATTTCAATCAGAAAAACTACTCTGAAGCCATCCTCGAATTCGAAAAAGTACTCGTTAAACAGAATCCCGAAAATCAGCTGACTCCACGGCAAACAGCAGATCTTTTAATGGGTTACGTTGAGTCTTTATATCAGTTAAAAGACCAGGAACGTTTCAAGACAGTGGTCCGAGCGCTTAATGATGATATCGGCCGCTCAAAGTCGGCACCGATCTTGAATATCTCCGAGCGAATCAACTATCTCCTCATAGAAGCCTATGCGGGGGAGTTGAAGCCAGAATGGAAGGAGCTCGAAGTGATGACAAAGACGTTCAGGGAAAAATATCAAAAATCTCCTTACACTGCACGAATCGGCTATCTTTATGGGCTATCATTAATAAAGAATGCCAAAGTGCCTGAAGGGCGTGAGGTCTTTACCCTTTTAACAAATGATAAAGATGTTCCTTCTCACATTAAGGAAATGTGCAGGAGTGAATTGGCGACACTCGAACTGATAGAAAAGAAATTATAATGAACCAATCTAACAACGGACAGGAGGTCTAATGTTATCTCAAGGTTTAACACTTGTAGGCAATCATCCCAAATTCAACAGCGCTCTTGAGACTGCACGTAATGTTGCTGTCACTAAGACACCAGTGCTGATCTCTGGTGAAGCAGGGTCAGGCAAGAAGGCGCTTGGGGCGTACATTCACAACAACTCTGTGAGAAAGAATGCCCGTCTTGAAATCGTTGATTGCAGCTTAGACTCTCAGACTGTTGAGAAGATTGTTCTTGGTTACCGTGATGATGAAAGCGGCCGATTCAATCGTGGAGTTCTAGAAGTTGCCAACGGTGGTACGGTAATTTTTGCCAACATTGATGCATTGGATGAAAATTTTCAGAAACGCATCTATACTATCCTTCAAGAGCTGCCAGACTATGAGCTAGACGTTCGCATTCTTGCTACCACTTCGAAAAATCTCTCAAAGCTCGTTGGTGCAGGAAAGTTCTCACGCGCACTTTATACTTACTTCAATGGGGCGTCGATCGACATGATCGCACTTCGTGAAAGAGGAACAGACGTGGAATTGATTGCTCGTCATTTTATTGAAGAGTACGCAGCAGAAACTCATGCTGGCGATATTTCACTTTGTGTAGATGCAGCCCGTAAGCTTACTGACTACAACTGGAACAACAATCTTTCTGAACTTAGATCCTTCATCCGTAAAACTCTATCAAACATGGAAGGCTCAACTCTTGACCTCCAGGCAATTGAGAAGGGCGAGCGTAAAGTTGAATTCTCATCTCATGAAACAGATGAAGATGGTCTTAAACTGATGTCTCTTAAAGATGCAGAAAAACTACTTATTAAAAAAGCATTGGTATTCACTTCAGAAAATAGAACTCAGGCTGCAAAAATCCTTGGAGTATCTATCCGTACATTGAGAAACAAAATCAATGAATACAGATCTGAAGGTGCCAGTTACTTTGTTAACTTACGATAGTTTTTTAGTTTAAATTGTTGAGGCCATCAGATGGATGTAAATGACAAAACATTAAAAGCATTAACGACGGCGTTGAATTTCCGTGAGATGCGCCAAGAGCTCATCTCTTCCAACGTCGCCAATGCCAACACTCCGGGCTTTAAGGCCAAGAAGATGGATTTCGAGGAAGCGTTGGCCCGTGCCCTGGATGTGGACGGTCAGATGCAGATGAATGTCAACGATGGGCGACATCATACTGTCGGTAACGGTGGCTTCAATAATTTAGAACCTGAGATTTATGATAATCCAAACGGCGTGGTATCTGAAAATGGCAACACAGTGGATGTGGAAGCTGAAATGGCAACCATGGCCGAAAACAAGTTGATGTACGATGCACTTGTTCAGTTGATCAATAAAAAGATGGGTATCATGAAGTACGCCATTAACTCTGAGAAGTAGGAATAAAGAATGGATTTACTCTCATCTCTTAGAATCAGTTCCAGTGGCCTTGCGGCCCAGAGAAAAAGAATGGAAGCCCATTCTTCGAATATTGCCAATGCTCAAACAACGAGGACTGCCGAAGGCGGTCCCTATCGTCGTAAAGAGGTGGTTTTTGGATCCGAGCCTGCCCGCGAAGCCTTTTCAGAAATCCTGGAAGGGGAGCTGGCTGAAAATGCTCAGACCGTACACGCCACTGAAGTGGTTCATTCTGATAAAGTCATTTATAAGCACGATCCATCCCACCCTGATGCTAACTCTGAAGGGTATGTGGCGATGCCGGACATCAACCCGATGGTTGAAATGGCCAATATGATTGAAGCTCAGAGAGCTTACGAATCAAACGTGACTGCGATCAATACGACCAAACAGATGGCCGTTAAAACATTAGAAATCGGAAGAGGTAACTAATGTC
Source organism: Bacteriovoracaceae bacterium (assembly GCA_023701435.1). Lineage (GTDB taxonomy): Bacteria > Bdellovibrionota > Bacteriovoracia > Bacteriovoracales > Bacteriovoracaceae > Peredibacter. Next base: position 60,071 of record JAMPXB010000014.1, read on the forward strand.
GATTAAAGATATTGCAGGTTTTCAACAAACACTTGGAACTGGCGATGCCCGTGGTTGGTCCCGTAAGGTTGACAATGATTTTGGCGGCCAATTTGGAATTGAAACTCCAGGAGTTGGTGGCACTGAAGAAACGGGTAAAACATTCGGTGAATTCCTTCAGGATTCTATCGGTAAAGTGAACTCGCTTCAGCAAGACGCCAATGTTGCCATGGAAAAACTAGCTAGTGGTGAGAGTCAGAATCTGCATGAAACATTACTGGCCGTTGAAAAGGCCGATATTGCATTCAGAACAATGAATCAGGTTCGAACTAAAGTAATAGACGCTTACCGCGAAATAATGAAAATGCAGATCTAACTTAGGATGAGTTAGTGAACATAGAATCAGGAGGATTCTTTGAATAATTTCATGTCCCAGACCCTGCAGAACTTCGTCGATTTTTTCCGGTCGCTAGATATGACCAGAAGAATTGGATTGATCGTTGTGGCAGGCCTCCTGGTAGCTTCCATGACAGGAATTGTCGTATGGTCAAGCAAGACTGATTACAAAGTACTCTATACTGAGCTCACCAAAGATGATTCGGCTGTCATCGCCCGGATGCTGGAAGAAGGAAAAATTTCTTACCAGGTCAAGGACGACGGTAAAACCATCATGGTGCCGGAAGATCAGGTTGAAATCTGGAGACTCGAGATTGCCAAAAAAGGCGTTAACTTCACCGGCACTGTCGGTTATGAAGTCTTTGATAAACAGGCCTTCGGTACAACCTCCTTCGTTCAGAAAATTAATAAGCAGCGTGCCCTTGAAGGTGAGTTGGTTAAGACCATTATGCACATTAAGGGTGTGACTCGTGCCCGTATCCACTTATCTATTCCTGAATCTTCTCCATTCGTCTCTGAGCGAAAGCCACCAGGAGCATCGGTTGTCCTTGATGTAGAGCGCGGTGTAACTATGACGGGTGATGAAGTAAAAGGCATTCAGTCTCTCGTCAGTTCTTCTGTTGATGGTATGCGTTCTCATAATGTTGTCGTTATTGATTCTCGTGGTAAAAAGCTATCTGAGAACGATGGGGATAACATGTCTACGGAGACTGCTAACCGCATCGCTCTCGAGACCAAGTTAAACTCACAATATGAAAAGAAAGTGGAAGAAATTCTTTCCCGTGTTATCGGTGAAGGAAAGGTCATTGCAAAAGTGGCCTTAAAAATGGATTTCACTGAAAAGTTTGAAACGCAAACGACCTATGATTCAGAAAATGCAGCGGTTGTTTCGGAAGTTCGTAATGAACAGAAAATGGTGGGGGTAAGACCTTCACCTCAAGGTATTCCTGGAGCACGTTCTAACCTGCCGGGTGAAGCCCCTCAGCCGGGAATTCCTGAAACTCGTAATGATGTGGATAAGTCCCTGGTTACCAGAAATATGGCCGTACCAACAGTGGTCACCAAGTCAAAGAAGCCAACAGCGGAAATCTCCAGTATGTCGGTTGCAGTGATGGTTGACGGCAAGAAGGTGCCGGTTCTGGCAAAAGATGGCACTCCGATGGTCAATGAAGACGGAGTTAATGTTACTAAGTATCAGGCATGGTCACAGGAAGAATTGCAAAACTTCCAGCAGATCGTGGGTTCAGCTCTCGGTATCAATCTGAGCAGAGGTGATAAACTCGTTATCAAGAACATGGAATTTGCCAAAGAAGATCTGTCGGAAATGGAAGCTATCATGAGAGCGCGTGAGAACCGCGAGCTTATGAAAAATATCACTAAGTACTTGATGATCGGTGCTATAATTTCATTATTCTTCTTCATGGTTGTTCGTCCTTTCATCCAGTGGCTTACAGAGAACTCGGTTGAATCGATTGAAGACTTTCTTCCTAAGACCATTGAGGAATTAGAGAAGATTCAGGCCAATCAACGCCTGCCGGGTCTTGAAGATGTCCTTCCTTCAATTGAGGACAAGCTTAACCCTGAAAAGATTGAAGGGAATATGTTGCGAGAAAAAATTATTTCTCTTGTGGAGGCCAACCCTGGTAAAGCAGCTCAGGTCATCCATGAAATGATACATGTCGCTGATACACATAAAGAGATTGCGTAAGTAGGAGTTGATCGTGGCCGAAGATAATAAATCATTAGAACCTGATGTGCAGTATGCGCTGTTGTCAGGACAGGAGAAAGCAGCAATCCTTCTTTCTGCTTTGGGGCCCACGACCACCAAGCTTATTTTTAAGCATATGAAAGACAATGATGTTAAACGAATGATTAATACCATGTCCTCGCTCTCAAAATCTCCCATCTGGATGGTTAAAAAAGTTCTGGAAGAATTCTATTCTGCCATTAATGAAGACTCTGAACTTCTCTTCTCTGAAAACAAGGGTCGCGACTTTATTCTGGGAACGCTGGGTGAAGACCGCGCCAAGCAGCTCCTTGGTCAGATCGTTGACGTCGGTCAGTCCAATACGCTTGAATCGCTGGAGCTGGTTGATACCAGAACTCTTGCGAACTTCCTGATCAATGAACATCCGCAAACGATTGCCTTGATTTGTGCTCACTTGCCGGTAGAAAAGAAAGTGGATGTTTTGAGAAAACTTCCGGAAGGTCTCCAGGCAGAAGTTGTTCTTCGTGTGGCCAACCTCGACTTCGTCTCTCCGGAGCTGATTGCCCAATTGGATGACGTTCTTAAGACCGAGCTCTCAACTCTCGGTTCGATTGATACTCAACAGCTTGGTGGTATTGAGCCTATTGCAGATATGCTCAACCTTATGGATAAGAATTCGGAGAAAAATATCATGGCACGAGTTGAGGAGAAAGATCCTGAGCTTGCCGAAGAAATCAGAAAACTCATGTTCGTCTTCGAAGATGTTATCTATGTGGACGATCGTGGTATCCAAGAGCTTCTTAAAATCGTTGATAACCAGAAATTGGTTATTGCTCTTAAGACTGCTCCTGATGATGTTAAATCAAAACTTTTCAAGAACATGTCAAACCGTGCGGCGACTCTTCTCAAAGAAGATCTCGATGCCATGGGGCCTACGAAGATTTCCGATGTGGAGAAGGCTCAACAGGAAATCGTTCAGCAGCTTAAAGACCTTGAAACGAAAGGTAAGGCGATTATTTCCCGTGGTGGCGAGGGCGAGGCGTTCGTCTAAAAGGTTTAGTTTTAAATGCAAAAGTATCGTCAAACTGAAATTAAAACTTTTGAATTCGCTGATCTTCAGGGAACTCATGTCGTATCCCAGACTCAGTTTCAATCTTTTGAATTTAAAACCCTCGACGGCAAACCTGTAACAACCGACAAAGTGACAGAAGAAGAAATCCGCCTGGAGAGAAAATTCGCCCAAAAAAATAACTTCAAAGTAGACGACATTGTCCGTGATCGCCGGGGTCAATCCCGTCAGGAGCAGAATGATCTGGAAGAAAAAATCCAGATCGAAGTAAAAAAGCGGCTGGAAGAGGCTTATCAGGAAGCTTACCAGCAAGGCCTTGAGCAAGGACGGGAAGAGGGCAAAGAAGCTGCTCAAGCCGAGTATCATGAGCAGTTGGGACAGAAAGTTGAAGAATTTACCCAAGTCATTTCTCAGGTTCAGGCACAATCAGGAAAGATCCTGGAAAAAAATCGTATGGAAATCTATGATTTCGTAAAACGCTTCACTAAGTGGATTGTGCTGAAAGAAATTAACGAAAAAGTTTACCTGGAAACCCTGCTGGAAAAATTGATTCTTGAACTCAATGTTCGAAAAAACCTCATCGTCAAAATCGGCAAGGCAAACTTTGAGCAGATGCCGGAAATTATCCAGACAGTTGAGTCCCGTTTAGGTCAGCTATCGAATGTACGGGTTGAAATTGTTCCGGAAATTAATCATCCAGGCATCATTCTGGAAAGTGAAAATGGCTTGATCGACGGATCCATTGAGGGTGTTTTTAAAAACATCGACAAGATCTTCGAGCAGGTGACTCGCCATGAGTGATCTGAATCTTAATCAAATACTCCGTCATATTGAAAATAAAGTTCCCTATGAAAAAATAGGAAAGATTCTGGGTTCCCGGGGAATGGTGTATGAAGCTTCGGTCCCTCGCGCCGTCCTGGGCTCCAATGTCGAGTTTATTGCCGAAAATGGCGAGCGTTCGATGGGTGAAGTGGTGGCGATTCAGGGGCAAAACTGCATGGTTATGCCTTATAATGAAATCTCCGGCATTAACTCCGAAACAAAAATTCATTTAAAAGATGTGGTTACTGAAATCAGAATCTCTCCCAATATGTTGGGCCGAGTGATCGATTTTCAGGGAAATCCCATGGACAGCAAAGGACCGATTGAAGGCCCTTATGAAAAGCGCTCCATCTTTGGAACGCCATTAAATCCGCTCGATCGTCCACCCATCCGGGAACCACTGGACACCGGTATCAATTCCATTAACTGCTTCATCACCGCCGGCAAAGGACAACGTCTGGCGATTATGGCCGGTTCAGGTGTCGGTAAGTCAGTGCTGATGGGTATGATTGCCCGAAACACCAACGCTGACATCAACGTGATTGCCCTGATTGGTGAGCGTGGACGAGAAGTTTTAGAATTTATCCAATCCGACTTGGGCGAAGAAGGTCTCAAGCGTTCAGTTGTGGTCGTGGCCACTTCTGATACCTCGGCGCTCATCAGAATGAAGGCTGCTTACACGGCAACCACTATTGCCGAATATTTCCGTGATCAGGGTCAAGACATCCTCTTGATGATGGATTCCATTACCCGTTTTGCTATGGCCAACCGTGAAATCGCTCTCTCTACAGGTGAGCCTCCTGGCCAGAAGGGATACACGCCAAGTGTATTTGCGAAACTGCCAAAGCTCATGGAGCGGGCAGGTACCAAAAAAGGTGCTGGTTCCATCACAGGAATCTATACCGTGTTAGTTGAGGGTGGTGATATGGATGAGCCGATCGCCGATGCCGTCCGAGGTATTTCTGATGGTCACATCGTGCTATCCCGACAGCTTGCTGCCAGAAACCATTATCCGGCCATTGATGTTCTCGCTTCTATTTCCCGGGTAATGCCGAAAGTTTCTACTAAAGAACATAAAATAGTTGCCTCTCACTTACGCGATCTTCTTGCCGCCTATAAAGAGTCGGAAGACCTGATCACCGTTGGTGCTTATGCCCGCGGTTCAAATCCCAAGGTGGATAAGGCCATTGTTATTTACGATGACCTGATCAATTTACTGCGGCAGCAGGTAGAAGAGTCTTACACCATAGATGAGCTTTTTGACCGCATGCTGGAGATCGCCCGCAAGGCCGAAGGTTCCGTGGACCCAAGTCTTAGATAATGAAAAAATATACATTCCGGTTAGAGCCGGTATTGAAATTAAGAAAGCTGAAAGAAGAAAACTGCAGAATGGAGTTGGGACAACTGTTGTCGGATCTTAACAAGATTGAAGATCAACTTCAGCACGACAAAAATGAAATAGATAATTACTATAAGATCCAGGAAGGGGCGATGAAGTCCGGGGGCGTTCGCGCCGGCCAATTGCAGGCCTTCCCGATGCTAGTTGCCGCCAAAGAACGAAACATTGAATTATTACTCCGGGATAAGAAAAGACAAGAAGACCGGATCGCTCAAAAAAAGCAGGAATTGGCTCAACTTAAGGGAGACCTTAAAGTGATGGAGAACCTGAAAGAAAAAAATTACGATGAATATCGTAAAGCCTTTAATAAAGAAGTGGACCAGAAAGTTGAAGAACAAACGCAGAACTGGTTGCAGCACAAGGACAAGAGATGAAAACGTTTTTAATTCTAATGACCCTTTTTACAACGGCCGAGGTTCTTGCTGCCAAGACCTATACCGAAGAAGAATTCATCAAAAAGGTGAACCAAGAAGTTAAAAGCAAAGTTGATTCCATCAAAAATAAATCAGTCTCTGACCTCACTAAAGAGCTTCTTGATAAAGAAGAAAAGTTAAAGTTACGAGAACTGGAGCTGCAAAAGCGGCAGGATTCACTAAGGGTCACTGAAGACGATATCGCCAAGAGATATGCTGATCTCTCAGAAAGACAAAGAAACTTCATCGGATGTGTAGATAAGAACGAAGATGAAAGCAAGGCCCGCATCGGTCAGTTAGTCGAGATGGTTTCGAATATGAAGCCACAAAAGGCTGCTGAAGTATTGTCCGTTCAGGATTCAGATATCGCCGTTAAAATTCTCCAAATGATTGATGCCAAGAAAGCTTCAAAGATTTTCAATTTCATGGAGAAAGATATTTCGGCTAAGCTTCAGAAGCAGTATCTTTTGATGAAGAAATAGTTCTTAAAAGCCAACAAGATCCACTCTGAACTTTCTTTGTAAATTTCAAATCTAATTTTCCCCTGTGCTTAATGTCGTTACCCAAAACGTAAGTAACGGCATTGCTGACTTCCGTCGGTGTCCTCAGCACATGGAGATGATAGCGCTCAATTTGGATAGATCCTTTGCCCATTCTTTTTACAATAGTGTTAGTCAGTGAACGCATCCCTTTGATCAAAGACTCGTTATGGGGAGATTCTACGATGATGTGGACGTGGTTAGACTGTAAGGTGTAGTGGGTAACTTTAAGTTCGTGTCGGTAGGCATTTTTAATTCCTATTTCTAATATCTCCAGAACTTTGTTAGTGCGAATAAAGGCTTTGTATTTAAAGTTTATGTGGAGAGGTGTGTAGGCGTTTATTTTCTCTCTCGTCCTGTGGGCCACGCCTTTGCTATGTAGTCTTGGGCGGCCACTGTTGGGGCGACGTCCTCCGTGTTTTCCCTTGTAGAGATCGAGTGATAATTGTTTTTTCATGATTTGTTTTTGGCAGAAGATGTTGAGGATTGCGAGGTTGTTGGTAATGGTTGAGACGAGAAATTCGCTCTTGAAAAGGGCAGAGGTTTGTTCTTGAAAAAGGCACAGGTTCGCTCTTGAAAAAGGCACGATTCGTTCTTGAAAATAGCAATGGTTCGCTCTTGAAAAAGGCAGAGGTCCACTCTTGAAAAGGGCAGAGGTTCATTCTTAAAAAAGGAACATACCCATTCCCTCAAAAAAACCTCCAATCTTTCCCCGAAACAACAATGCCACCCTGAAAAAAAACTACCAATTCACCCCCCATCCAGGTCAAACAACCAGTTATCCACCCATTTCCCTAAACAAATAGGTAAACCTTGCCATTTTTCAGGGAATCTTTTGCCGTTTTCAAGATAATTCTAAAGGTTTTGGAATATCTTGCCCGGCTTTAAAAACATGGAGAAAGTGTGGAAGAATAGAGTGGTAGGACCACTAAGCAATAACAGCTAAGGCGTAAATGATTCAGGCTTCACAAATTAAAATGAACGAACCAAAAGCACTCAAGGGTGCTGAAGGTAAGAATCAGAATTTAGCGAATGCTTTAAAGGGTCAAGAAGGCTCGGCTGAGGCACAAGCATTTGCTTCTGAACTTGAATTAAGTTTGGCGGTGGAAGGCGAAACGAAGGCAGCAGAACAAGCACCTAAAGGTGAAGCAACTGCAGTGGAACTGGCGCCAATTGAAGTAGCAGCTGAACAAGTTCTTCAGATGCCTTCATCATTAATCAAATCAGAAGATAACACTGACACAGCTTCTCCAAAAGTTTTTGATCCGGCCCTTACTAAAGGTGTCGAGAAGCTTATCCAACCTAAAACATCAGCAGTGCCATTAACGGATGCTCAGGTTTTAGAGCTGGCAAATGGTGAAGTTCAGGCAACAGAAATCAAGGGTGAGATCGCTCAGGCGATGCTTAAGACTCCAAATATTGCTGACGCCGCTAATGGCCGCGCTCCATCGATTGATTTTGCTAAAACAGAAATTGATCCACAGCTTATGAATATGGAAGATTTTGTTGCCCAGAAGAATTTGGCGAACAAAAAAGCTCTTCCTCATGCTTATGGCATGAAAGCGATGCCTGAATCTCAGCAGAAGATGGTGCTGGAAAATGGACTTAAGTCGACTCAGGTTATTCAGGAAACTACTGCTGTTGATGGATCTCCAGTCAATTCTCAGCAGTTCATTCTAAACATCATGAATGAGCAGGGAACTCCTCAGACCAATGAAACTCAGGCAGCTCCTAAGGTTTTTGATATGTCTAATATCAAGACCACTAATACCAATCAGATCATCGATCAAATCACTAATTATGTAGTTCAGGCGAAGACCGCCAGCGAACCTACAGTTAATATGCGGATTAAGCATGATGAACTCGGCATGATTGACATCACTGTCAGTAAGTCTGGTGTGAATCATGAGTCGATTGCTGTCAACATCGGAACTCACACTGCAGAAGGGAAGAACTTCTTCCAGCAGAACTCAAAAGATCTTCTTACGCACTTAACGAGTGCGGGCATGAATATTTCTGACGTGAAAGTGGAAACTCCAACACAATTAGCGAAGAACGATTTTGACTTCGGCTCACAATCTGGCAGAAACCAGCAGGGATCTGAAAAGCAATTTGGTTCTGAACAGAATCAGCGTCGCCATGAGCAGGAGCGTCGACAGGATCTTTGGAAACTTCTTAACAAGGAAGCAGCCTAATGCCTGAAATCGGACGTCCAGTAACCCCCCAACAGCAAGCTTATGGTCAGGTCACAATGGGACCTAAAAGTCTTGCGGGTGGAACTAAAACAGATAAGCAGATCAGAGAAGACATCATCAATAAGGCCACTGGTTACAAGCCTAAGAATGAAGTTTTTAAAGAAGGCGCCCATAATCAAATGGGTAAGGATGAATTCCTGAAGCTTCTGACTTTCCAGCTTCAACACCAGGATCCGATGAATCCAATGGATCAGAGTAAGATGACTGGTGAACTTGCTCAGTTCTCTCAATTAGAGCAGCTTTCCAATTTAAATAAAAAGTTTGATGAGGGTAATAAGGCCCAGGGTGTTCAAGATAAGTTTTACGCGGCTTCATTTGTCGGTAAAAAAATTGTCACCACAGGCTCTTCTGTACATCTTAAAAATTCCGGCGATCCAGGTGACGTTCTTTTCAAGCTCGATGGTGATGCTTCCAAAGTTATGGTGCGTATCCTTGATGAGAAAAATAACGTCATGGGTGAGATCTGGAAAGATGGTATGTCTCAAGGTTCACATCAAGTGACCTGGGATGGTGTGGCCCTTGATGGTTCACCAGCAGTGAAGGGCACATATCGCACTCAAGTGAAAGCTTGGGACAATATGGGCAATGATGTTGCCACCAGAACTGAAGCAACAGGTGTCGTTCAATCGGTCACTTTTGATGAAGGCGAACCGGTTCTTACAGTAAATGGACAAAAAGTATTTTTGCGTGATGTTCAGAGTTTTCATACTGCTGACTCACAAACTCATACACAAAATGCAGTACAGGCAGTAAATTCCGGCTTGTCGGGGCAAAATGGTTCGATACAATTTAAGAATAACGCAGTTAATGCGAAAAGTGTTCCAGCAGAGCAGGCGATGAACGCCTACTCCGAGAACCAAGGAATTTACGATTAATGAGCAAGGCAATTAATTCATTCTTGATTCCTAACGTTTCTTCGCTTCCTTCTGATGTTCAGAAGGGGGACAAGGCAAACGCCCTTAAGCAGGGGGAGAAGAGCGAATTTAAAGGCTTGGTTGATCAGCTTTCCCAACAGGATCTTCGTCATCCGCAAGTTGGGGCTAAGCATGTTGGCCAAGATGTTAATGTTTCAACTCATGCAATGAAAAGATTGCAGGAGAGAAATATAGAGCTTGATGGAAATGAGTACATGAAGCTTAAAGAAGCGATGGGTAAGTTACGTACCAAAGGCGGTCATGACTCTCTGGTGATTACAAATAAGGCGGCCTATGTCGTCGATGTGGATAAAAACACAGTTGTAACAGCAGTGGATAAGAACAGCATGAACGAGAACGTTTTTACCAAAATCGATTCGACGATCTTTATGATGTAAATCTACTTAGGAGTGAGTAGAGAAACATAGGTGTTTTAATATTAATTTGGTATGAGGTTGGCTGGTCCTTTTCTGGAAGCCACTGGATGAGAGCCTGTAGTGCTCAAATCCCCTCGCCAGGGTCTAGGAGGGACAGGTATGAGTATTCTTTCGTCTTTTAACATCGGTGTAACAGGTCTTAATGCTGCAGGCTCATCGATGGGTGTAATCGGTGATAACATCGCTAACGCCGGAACACATGGTTTCAAATCCTCACGCGCAGAATTCCAGGACATGCTTGCCAACTCTCTTAAAGGGATCGATGGCGGTGACCAAATGGGTTCAGGTACAAAACTAGCTCACATTACTCCGCAGTTCACACAAGGAACTGTTGCTCGTACACAAAACATCACAGATCTTGCTATTAACGGTAACGGCTTCTTCGAAGTGGATGCACCATTTGGCAAAGGTTACACTCGTGATGGTTCTTTCCACTTTGATAAAGATGGATACATGGTTAACGGTGATGGTTACAAAGTTCAGGGTTTCATGCCAGACGAAAAAGGTAATATCACAAATAAAAAAGATGCTATTAAATTAGGTAATACAAATATTCCTGCAACTGCGACTTCCGAAGTATCAATGAGAATGAACCTTGATTCTCGTGATGGTGTGAAAGTTTTTGATCCAGCTAATCCGGACAAGACTTCTAACTTCAATACATCAGTAACTATATATGACTCTGTTGGTACTGCTCGTCTGGTAACCCTTTACTTCAACAAGCAAGCTGACGGTGCTTCATGGGAATACCATGCCATGGTTGATGGTGCTGACGCTGCTAACGGTATTCCAGGAAAAATGCTGGAAATGGGTAACGGTCAGTTGAAGTTTGACCAGAAGGGTGTTCTTCAGGAAGAAATTCCAGGACAGAATGCATTCAACTTCAATAAAGGTGCTCTTCCTAATCAAAAGATTTCTTTCAACTTCGGTGAAACCGTTAAAGAAGGCGGAACTGGTCTTGATGCCGCTACACAGTTTGGTTCTAAATCATCTGTGTCTCGTCACAATGCTGATGGTTCTTCAGCTGCGACTCTGGCCTCTATGTCTTTCAATGACGACGGTGTTCTTACAGCGGTTTATGATAACGGTCAGCAACGTGAGCTTGGTCAAGTGGCCATCGCTAAGTTCGAGAACAATGAAGGTCTTTTCAAGACCGGTAAAAACCTTTTCAAAGAAACTCGTAAGTCTGGCCAAGCGGCCCTTGGCAAGCCAGGAGCTGATGGTCGTGGTGAAGTTCTTGCAAAATCAATTGAGCAGTCAAACGTTGATATCGCGAACGAGTTCATCAGTCTGATGGCCGCTCAACGTAACTTCCAGGCCAACACCAGAACCATCACAACATCAGACCAGATGTTACAGGAAGTTCTGAACATTAAGCGATAATAGTTAAAACACCTAACTCCTAGAATTTAAAATACTCCAGAAAGGGCAGCCGAAAGGTTGCCCTTTTTTGTCATTCTATCTTCAGAAAATATTCACAACCCTCATCCCGAGCACAAGCGTAAACTGTCCTTAGCATTCAAGGAGGCAAATCATGAAGATGATATTGCTCATGACAGCGATGCTTTCACTTTCGGCCTGCGACCGTTCTCCTCAGGAAGAAACCATTGATCCCAATTGGCAGGAGCGACAGGAAGAAATAGAAATGCAGGAGGAGCAGGAGCAGCGAGGACGCACCAGCGAGTTTAATTCCGATGTGGAAGATGTGGAAAACTTAGAAAATTAACCGTTGTTGCCAATGGCCTCGACCGGACAAGCGGCCAAGGCATTTTCAGCGTCTTGAATTTCAGTGGGGTTTTGCGGTTGAAGCATGACGTAGGCATGTCCATCGTCATCATTCATGGCAAAGAACTTAGGAGCTTCTACACAGCAGGCGTCGCACGCGATACAAGAATCATCAACATAGTATTTACCAGGTACGTTTTCTTTAAAGCGTGCGTTTTTATCTGCCATATATTGCTCCTGCGGGAGCCTAAATTTATAACAAACTTTGGTTTGTGACAACCTTTGCTTTATTGTTCATCGTCTTAACCAGCTCTTCTTTAACTTTACGAGAGAATAGTTGATTTTGAGAGGCAATTTCAGCTTTCATTTGCTCAGGAGTTTTCTCCGCTCCGACCTTTTTGCCCACGACTTTAATCATGAAAATAGTGCCAGGGTTACCAAAATTCAGGACTGTACCTGGAGCTGCTTTGAAGATTTGGTCAGCTTCAGCAGGGGAGAGGTTAGTCGCCACAAGATTTTGATCGAATTGGTTAACGTCTGCATTCTTGTAAATCTGGCCATCAACTTTAGTCGCCAGGGCTTCAGCAGTAGCAAAATCGTTTTTCTCCAGGGCCGATTGGATTTGTTCAGCTGTCGTTTTCAGCAACTGATCCAGGTCCTGGGCCTTGGTTTTTTGAATAGCGATGCGGGCTAGCTCTGGTTTTACACTTTCCAAGGTCTTAATATCAGCAGCTTTCTTATCTTCTACCATGATGATGTGGTAACCGAACTGAGTTTTAACTGGCTCAGAGATGTCGCCTTTCTTCATATTAAAAGCAACTTTTTCAAACTCCGGAACCATTCTGCCGGCCGAGAACCAGCCCAGGTCGCCACCATTGGCCTTACCAGTTGGGTCTTCTGTTTCTTTTTTAGCAATATCATTGAAGTTTTTAGCAGTTACTTGAGCTTTGATAGCCTTGATCTTCTCCAAGCTCTTGGCATCGTCTCCAGCAATCAGGATATGACGGGCCTTTACCTCTTCTGGCTTATTGTAAGTTGAGAGGTTGTCGTTGTAGGCAGCTTCCAGGGTCTTTTGGTTTTCCGGATTGGCCAGGAACGCTCTAACTTCCTGTTCTGTAACCGAGACCAGTGGGGCCAGGGACTGACGGCTGATCTTCACGCCTTGAACGGTAACTTGGTTGTTTTTAAACTTAGCTACGTCCTGGATATGGCCTTCAGAAACGATCATTGAATTAAAAAGCTCATCAATTTTCTTTTGCTTTAAATCGTTACCAACCAACTCTTCGAATTGAGTCGGGATGTAGCCGTTGCTTTGCAGCATGTTACGATAAAGGTTCACGTCGAATTGATTATTGGTTTGGAAGTAAGGCATGGCCTTAATCTCATTCTTAATCTCGCTCAATGACACGACGAATCCTAATTGGTCAGCAGCATTGAGAATAAGCTTTTGCTGGATCAAACCGTTCAAAACGGACTGCTTAATCCCCATATCTTCCATCTGTTTTTGGGTCATGCCTGAACCGCCCATCATCTGATTAAAGAATTCAACCTGACGATTGAGAGCAGATTGGTACTCTTTAATAGTGATTGGAGTTCCGTCTACGGCCGCCACATTTTGGGCCGTTCCCATTGAGAAATTGTCAAAACCAGAGAAGAGGAAACTGGCAATAATAATGAGAAAGACAAACGTCAAAATAAAATACGAAACTTTGCCCGCCAATGCGTTTTTCATGAGATTCCTTTTAACAGTATAAATGCAAGTTATTTTATCGGGGAAGAGTTGTTAAGGTCAAAGACTTTATCTCGTAAACTTCATTGGCATCAGGCAGGAACTTCGTTTAATCTTAAGAGATAAGTAAAATAAGGGTCATCGTTTGAAACTAATCCAAGAGTCTTCAAAGACTAAAATTGTCAGTAATTTCATTGTCGGCATTCTTGCTGTTTATGGCATTTCGCAAAAACAATTTAAGCTAGATGAGCCATCCCTGTTTCAACAGATTGTGACGGAAGTCATTTCTCCTGTGCAGGAAGGCTTTACCAGCTCAAAAGAGAGCGTTTCCTCACTGTGGGAAAACTATCTTTTGATCGTGAATACCAGCAAAGAAAACAATGTTCTCAAAAAACAAATCTCCCGCTTAGAAAGCGATCTCACCTCGATGGAAGAGATGAGAAAGGAAAACTTCCGCTTAAAGCGCCTGCTGAATTACTCGGATGAGCTTTCGCATCAAAGAGTGATGGCCCAGGTTGTAGGATGGGATTCGGCCAATGAGTTTAAAGTCATTCGTTTGAATAAAGGGACACGTCACGGCATTAAAACCATGTCACCGGTAATTACGGATCATGGTCTGGTGGGTTATGTTTACCGCGCCACTGAAAATTACTCCGATGTGCTGACTATCCTGGATCAAAACAACCGAGTGGACATTGTCATTGAAAGAACCCGCACCCATGGGATTGTGGAAGGTGTTTTCAATTTCAAATGTGCTCTGAAATACATCATGAGAAATGAATCAGTGGAAGTAGGGGATAAGCTCATTACGGCCGGAGTCGGAGGTATCTATCCTAAAGGTATCAAAGTCGGGATGATTACTGATATTTCTAAAGAAAATTTTGGAATGACTCTTTCAATTGAAGTTGCCCCTAGTGTTGACTTTGACAAGCTCGAAGAAGTCCTGGTGTTAATTCCGGTAGAGGGGGAAACCGCCCAAGTATCACTGCCTGTTGTGATGCCTGCCCAGGAGAAAAAAATATGAGAATGCGTCTCTCTCAAGTCCTTATAGCTTTTGCCATTACTTCAGCTTTCTTAATAGGTCTCGAGGTAGTTACTTCAACTATGCTCCCTGCCTTGGGTTGGCATGAATACCGCCTAACTTTTAATGTTTTGATTATTCTGTTTCTGGCCCTTCGTCTGGATTCTCCTGGAGTTCCGTGGATGATTATGGGGCTGCAGATGATTCACTCTGCCTTTTCTATCGAAGGCTGGGCCTTGGGAACTTTGGCAGGACTCATTGTCATGCTTTCGGCTAACTATCTTAAAGAGCTCCTCGCCCTGACATCGGCCATCATGACGATGGTGACAGTACAGTTCTTCCAGATCATCTGGTATGTAACCGTCACTCTGATCATTTGTTTAAAAATCTCCGATTTCGACAAATTTGGAATGATTATCTGGAGCTTTATTCCAGGCAGTATTCTTCTTTCGATTATTTCGCCTTTGATCTTCTGGGTTCTAGAAAAAATATGGCGAGTCTCTCCAGACTCCGGCCCTAGAGGAGTAGAAATTTAGTTATGTTCGGTGAAGAAGAACTAGTCAAAATTCATAAAGAGCGGGCCACTCTTATTTCGTATATCATTACGGCCGCCTTTGGTATGGTCCTTGCCCGTTTGTGGTACTTGCAGGTGTATAAGGGTGAAACGCTTCACAATTATTCCATCCAAAACCGCTTACGTAAGGAAGTCGTCTGGGCGCCGCGAGGACTCATTTATTCAAGAGATGATCAATTATTGGTGGATAACATCCCTCGTTTTGATGCCATCTTGACTCCTCAGTTTCTACTCGATAAGGAAGAGACGCTGGCCAAGCTGGCCAAGATCCTCAGCACCGATGTTGCGGGGATTGAGGCGATCATGAAAAAGAATTCTAATCAGGCCCGTTATCGGCCAATTATTATTAAAAAGAACATCACCTTTGAAGAGCTCGCCCAGATTGAAACTCAGAACGCCGATCTTCCCGGAATCAGCGTCGATACCTTTATCTCCCGTGAATATAGAGATAAGGATATTGGGGCCCATTTATTGGGCTACATTTCTGAGATTTCCCAGGTTCAGCTTCCTAAATTACGAGAGCGTGATAAGACCGAATATCGCCTGGGTGATTTCATCGGTCAGTTTGGTATTGAAGAGCAATTGGATAAGTACCTTCGCGGCGAAAATGGTCATGAATTTGTAGAGGTCGATGCAAGGGGAAGAAGAAAACGTTATATTAATACCGATAATTTATTCAAAGGTATTGAGGATGAAAAACCTCTGTCCGGCATGAATGTGAAACTGACCATTGACCGTGACATGCAGATTGCTGCTTATAAGGCACTGGAAGGAAAAGTCGGCGGTGTGATTGCAGTCGATATTAATTCTGGAGAAGTTCTTTCCATGGTCTCAAGACCTTCTTTTGATCCTTCACAATTCTCGCGAGGCTTGACTCCTGAGTATTGGCGAAGCCTGGTAGGGAATACTCATCACCCTTTAAGAGACCGAAATATTCAGGAACACTTTTCACCCGGGTCAACCTTTAAGGCTTTTAGTGCGATTGCTGCCTTTGAAGAGGGACAGATTGATGAGCACACTGAAATCAATTGTAATGGTACTTTCCGTTTAGGGCGGAGGGTTTATCACTGCTGGAAAAAAGGCGGACATGGCGCAGTCAATCTGGTTCGGGCCCTGAGAGAATCATGTAATATCTATTTTCAGAAAACCGCTAATAAAATGGACATTGATGATATCGCTAAATATGCCAAGGCCTTTGGACTTGGGTCACGCACCGGTATCTCACTTCCTCGCGAAGTCTCTGGACTGATTCCAACCAAAGAATGGAAGAAAAAGAGATTTGGCCAGGAATGGCAGGCGGGTGAAACGCTGTCAATTTCGATCGGTCAATCTTACGTTCTGACTTCAACCATTCAAATGGCCATTTCATTTGCGGCCATTGCTAATGGCGGAAAAATTTATCGTCCCTATGTGGTGAAAGATATTTTCGACTCGGAAGGAGAACTGGTTAAGACTTTTACTCCTGAACTCCTTTCACAGGTTGATATTAAAAATCCTAAGACCCTGAAGTTTGTCCGTGAAGGGCTGTTTCAAGTGGTCAACAATCCGAAAGGAACTGCATTCTACCGTCGTGGTCAGGGTATTATGATGGCCGGGAAAACCGGAACTTCTCAGGTGAAAAGTGCAAGCGCGGATAAAATTTACCAAAGATGTGAAAATATGGATTATGATTCCCGACACCACGGTGTGTTCGTGGGATTTGCTCCCTATGATAATCCGAAAATTGCGGCTGCCGTTATTGTTGAACACGGTTGCCATGGTTCCAGTGCCGCCACTCCAGTAGCGGAAGCAGTAATCACCGAATATATGAAAAAATATCAGCCGGAAATGTACTTGAAGAATCTTGAGAAAGATAAAGAGATCCGGGAGAGTTGGATTAAATCCATTCGGGCCGCTAAACCTGCTACACCAGCAACTGCGGATGAATAAGCGTAAACGGAGTTTAGCTTGAATCAAACTATAGTTCAGTTTTTTAAAAGATACGATTTTAGCTTTCTGGGAAGCATGTCGGCGATATTTCTGGTTGGTGTTTTGAATCTTTATTCATCAACTCATGCCGATACTCATGATGGTCTTGATGCACTTTATAAGTCCCAGATCGTCTGGTTCCTGCTTTCAGTAACAGTTGCTATTGCCATTAGTTTTATCAATCCTAAAACCATTGAGCGTTTTGCCTATTTTGGTTATATCGGGACGCTCTTCCTGGTGCTCTTAGTGCTTTTAATGGGTAAAGTAGGGATGGGTGCCCAGCGCTGGCTGGTTATTGGACCTATTCGTATGCAGCCTTCGGAGTTTATGAAACTCGGTCTGGTTCTGGCACTGGCCCGCTATTTCACTAAAGTTTATCCTGAAAAACAGTTGGGCTTCAAAGACCTTATTATTCCCGGGCTCATCATGGGAATTCCTACTGTGATGGTTGTGGTTCAGCCCGATTTGGGTACTGGTCTTCTTTTGCTCTTTATTTTTTGTATGATGATTTTCTATAAAAGACTGAAGTGGAAAACCATTATGACCTTAGGAGTGATCGGACTTGTCTCCGGGGTCCTGATGTACAATTTTGGTCTGCGCGAATATCAGAAAAAAAGAATTCATACTTTCATCGATCCTTATGAAGACGCCAAAGGTTCCGGTTACAATGCCATTCAATCGGAAATTGCCATCGGTTCCGGCAGGCTTTTCGGGAAAGGATTCAAGAATTCTTCTCAGGCTTCACTTAACTACCTTCCAGAAAACCACACTGACTTTGTGTTCGCTATTTTTAATGAAGAGCATGGTTTTTTTGGATCAGTTTTTCTCATTATTCTTTATCTGGTCTTCTTTATGAGGCTCATATGGCTGGCCTCCTCGGTCCAGCGTTTTTTTGATTCTGTTCTGATTATAGGAATTATGTCGATTTTCTTCTGGCACTCGTTTATCAATATGGCGATGGTTTCAGGACTCTTGCCTATTGTGGGGATTCCGCTCCCACTTATGAGTTACGGGGGGTCGAGTATGCTGACTTTTGGAGTAGGGGTAGGGATTGCAACTTCCGTTTCTAATTCCCGAAACTTCTTTAACTAAACAGCTGTCTATTGCTTAAACACTCCCAGGTATCCTATCTGCTTGATTATCCAAGCCTGATTATGGCCCCTGGTTTGCGATAGCTGGAGCAACTAAAGGAAACCCATGAGATTCTTTTTATTTGCTCTGCTGATGACTTCATTTACTGCCCAGGCGGCTTCACCATTCATGAGTGTGAAAGATCGCCTGAGACTCCACCTGTGGAGTTTTGGGCTCGAAGAGCAGCAAAAGATTGAAGTTAAAAAGAAGATAGAAGTTAAAGCTCCTGTTCTGCCGGAAGAAATTGAACGAGCTCTTCGAAAAATATAATACCAAGTTTTTTTGACCTATAGTATGATAGTCATACTATATGAAAAGAATCGCCAATATTGGAAGTTTGCTTAAAAAAATCTACCGGGTCTACAGTATTGAACTCATCAAAGAGCTTCAGTCTACGGGCTTCAATGACCTTCGTCCCAGCTTTCTGGAAATTCTCATGTACCTTTCAGAAAATGACGGGCCATCTATCAAGATGATCGGTAAGGCATGTGGTCTCAAAAAACAAACAATGACTTCTCATTTAAATGAACTGGAAAAGCGTGGCTATATTAAGCGTTCGCATTCGGATCAGGACAAGCGAGAGCAATTGGTATTCTTAACGGATTACGGCGAAAAGTTTAAATTAAATCTCCTGCAAGTTACTAATGACCTGGAAAGACAATATACCACTAAGCTGGGTGAAGTAGAGTTGGATAGAGTTGAGCTGATGCTGGATAATCTTTATCGGGAACTCTTGGAAAATCAAAAGAAAGGAAGTCTCATTTAGGCCGAAAGATCCTTGAGTCCTTGAAGCACCAGTCCCTTCCAGTACTTATACCCACCTGATATATTGTTGCAGTTGTAATAGCCTCGTGAAACCAGAAATTCACAGGCGAGAATTGACTTGGTCCCATCCTCAGAAATAACGAAAATTGGTGTCGTCTTATTTTGAATTTCCAATGAACGTTCTTTGAAAAACTCCCAAGGAATATGCATTGCTTCAGGTATTTTACAAGGTGTTTCGAAATCGATGGATGAGACATCAATCATGATGAAATCGTAGTCTTTGTTATTATAAAGGCGCCATGCCTTCTCGGGAGAAAGGTCCTGATAGCGACGTCCACTCTGGATAAAATCATCAGAAACTTCTTCATGGTTTTTCACACGGATCAGATGATTTCTTTCAATCTCTATGAGCTTTTCAATGCGTTGTTCAAGCTCCAGAATTTTACCTTCCAGAGAACCGATGTGGTTCTCGAAAGCCTGAAGCTGGGCAAAGATGTTCTGAAATTTTTTGGCCATAGGTCCCTCTGATATTAATTCTACCAGAGGGAAGGGCGACTAAAAAAATGGGTAAATTGTACCGAATTGAATGCGATTGACGATCATTGTAGTCAGGATTGCTCCGGCAATAAAAACACAGCCTTCGTAGAAGCCGTAACCCAGGCTCTGCATATCAGTATCAATCCGTCCTTCCAGCGCCCGATCTTCACCAAGTTTAATAGGGAAAATCTTGACCAGACCTTTTTTAAAGATGGGGAAGATGATCAGGGACAAAATAGTCTTCAGCAGTACCTGGATGACATAAACAGTGATGTCGTAATGTTCCTGGTCAAAGCAGGAAGCTATGATCAGTCCCGCACCCAGAGAAAAGCCTCCATAAGAAAAACACAAGGAGAGATTTTTCTGGATCAATAAGCGGTTAAAGGTAAGTTTGCTGATGAAGGTGTAGTACTTAACGGAGAATCCTACGATCACCAGCATGTAGAGCCATAAGACCAGCAGGATGACGAGCGAGTTTTCGGCTTCAATCATGACCGTTCGGGTGAGATAGGCGATTACAATGGCATGACAGAAGCTGATCACAGCATAGCTCATGTTTTTGCGTTTCAAAATTTCATCAGTGTAATCGAAGTTATAGAATACGATGGATTCAATGATGTAGAGAGATAAGAGATAAAGGATGATGGCCAGTGTTCCCCAAACTGCGAAATGAAAGATGCTCAAAAAGAAGCCGGAGGTTTCATTAAAAGTAATTGAGGAGAAAATAATGGCAATACCAACGATTCTGGAGAATAAGTGAAGTGAATCCGCCGGATTTTCTGCTGGATTGATCTTTTTTAAGACCTGACGTTTTACTGAAGGGTAAAAAATCACGTGGGCATACCGATAGAGGTAAATCATAAGGCACACAAACAGTGCCAGAAGCAATCTAATCATTAAACGGTCAAATATCTCGGCCATAAGTTTTCCTTAAAAATTTTCCTTAAAGTACTCAATCAGAAGGCTTTTCATCTCTACTTTCTTCATTCTTTCTTCCTTAAAGAATTGCGGAAAATTTTCCCGGGTGACTTTGCCTTGGGGGCCGAATTCACCATGCAGTCCATAAAAGGGCTCATTAAGGGCCACTTTCGACCGCAGTTCCCGGTAGAATTCCTCAGTCGGCCGGAACGTTCCCCAGCCTAAGTAGCGTGGAAAGTTTTTATATGCCTTACTGAAGGTCCAGCGATATTCGCCTTTCTTATTTTTTTTCCAGGAGCCAAATTCTCTGTTTCCAATATAGAGAGAACCCGGAGGCAGGGGAAGAAACTCTTCCTTTTCAGGTGTTTTGCGATAAAGCGACATCCCAATGTTCTTGAGATTCTTATGGGCAAATTCCTTGCTGGTTCTGACGATGAGTTCTTCAACAGTGTCATATCCGGAAATGACCCGGTATTTCTGATAATAGGTCTTAATCAAAAAGCCCGTTGCATGAGTGTCCACCAGAATGACACTGGAGTCAGGTGCACTGATGAGTTTTGAAAATCCTCTTTCATTTTGCAGATAATGAATCCCAATCTCAGATGGAGATAGCGCCTTGGCCAGACCAAGGTAGAGAATTATCAGCATTGTATAGAGGAAGAACTTATACATATTATGCCTGAATGATTTTTAAAATCTGAGTTTTATGTTTTGCTTCCAACTCATCAAAGTCACAGTGAATGCGATTCACAGCATGAGATTCACTGTACTTTAAGAAAAGATCAGTTGCTTCCTGAATATTTTTAATGGTGTGGTGATTGCGGGAGAGAGCAGATTCTCTCATAACCTTCATCGGATAAATATTCTGAGGAGAGTTTTCGCTGTAATATTTAGACAAACGTCCATTCGATGAACATTTGATATAATCAATATTGTTCGACTTCAGGTAGTTTTCCAGCTCATGCATCTGTGCCAGGTGAACAGTTCCGAAAGTCTCGAGGATTTTTTTCGGGATGTTATTCTTTACAATACGTTGGGCCCAGACATTGTTGGATTTTTTCAGGACCCGATAAAGAAATGAGTCATCATGCTCTTGATAGGCCTCAATTTCTGCTGGAATGGAATACTCATTGGTAGCACTTTCAAAATATCGCATAAGCATCTGCTCTAAGCAAACGGCGCGGTAATGGAAATAAACCATCATGAACATATGGAAGCGTGAGAGCAGGAAATCATCGAATGTTGAGATGGCACGCTCGGAAATGCCTAGGTAGGCCTGATTGTTTTCAACGCAAATTTTAAGATTATCGATGATCCAGTCCAGATCAAATTTCCCGTAACTGACACCGCAAAAATAACTGTCCCGCAGGAGATAGTCCATACGGTCACAATCCATTTCACTGGAAACCAGTTGGTGTAAAAGAGGGAAGTAGTTAATTCCATTTACCGTGAAGTAGGAAGCATCAGTGGTCTCTCCGATTACCAGCTCGGCGATGGCCTTGGGATCAATACCAAATTCTTTGCTAACACCCTTGAAAGCATAGGTGAAAGATGAGTCCGTGATCGACTTGATGGTGTAGTCTTCATGGGTCGCTTGTCTCTCGCCCTTTTGAAACTGTTTGGGCAGTTTCAGGGCACTAACCATTGGCATGACTGATTCAGTTGAATGGCTTAAAGGGGCATGTCCAATATCATGGAGTAGACAGCCTAAGCGCAGGCTTTCCTTCAATCTCAGAATATCTTTGGAAGTCTGATCCTTGAAGAGGCTATTGAAAACTAAGGTTGCGACATTCATCACTCCAATAGAATGGAGATAGCGTGTATGAGTGGCACCGGGAAAAACATATTCTGAAAAACCCAGTTGCTTAATGTTTCGCAGTCTTTGAAAAAACGGGTGTTCTAAGATTTCTATTTCAGCGTCATGAATAGGAATCGAACCATGAACAGGGTCTCTAATTTCCACGTATATCCTCTTTCGCTGGACCTGCATCCTGGATTTCTTTAGCATAACGGTGGAGCCAGTCTGCAATATCTCTTGATTCATGCATTGGTTTACCATCGATATAAAGACAAGGAACTGTTGCCCGTCCGGTATCTTTAATCAGCTGTTCTCTTTTGTGAGGGTCTTCAAGAGTGTTGTAATACTCAACACTGCTCTCAAGACCAGTGACTCTCAAAGCAGATAAAACTGTCTGGCAATAAGGACATTGCGGATAGTAATATAGTTCTAGTTTTTTCATATAGACCTCTCAAATAAAAATGGCTCCTCGTGGAGCCATTTTATTAGCATCTAGAAATCGTCTTCTTCTTCTTCGTCATCATCAAGGTCTTCTTCATCGTCAAGATCTTCATCAAGCTCTTTTTTGACAACTTTCTTCTTTGGACCTTTTACATACTCAATATCTTCATCGAGTTCGTCTTCATCATCTTCTTCTTCTGGAGAATCAAGGCCTTCTTCATAGCCCCAACCATACCCATAGCTTCCTTCTTCATCTTCTTCCGAAATATCTTCCAGAGGCTTTGCTTCACCTTCTTCTTCTTCATCAGCATCAAATTCAGCATCGAAGTCATCAGTTAGTGAATCAGCTGTGTAATCATCATTGAAAGTAGACGCTGCATGAGCAGGAGTTTTTTCAGTAACAACTTCAGGAACGATAACTTTTTTCTCTTTAGTCGCTTTGGCCTTGGGAGCAACTTTTTTAGTTACTTTTTTCGCGGCAACTTTTTTAGGAGCTTCTTTCTTAGTTACTTTTTTTGCGGCAACTTTTTTAGGAGCGGCTTTCTTAGTTACTTTTTTCGCGACAACTTTTTTAGGAGCGGCTTTCTTAGTTACTTTTTTCGCGACAACTTTTTTAGGAGCGGCTTTCTTGGTTACTTTTTTTGCAACTGCTTTCTTAGGCGCTGCTTTTTTGGCTGCTTTTGCAGGTGCTTTTTTAATTACTTTTTTGGTCTTTTTCTTTGCCACAAAAGATCCTTTTGATGAAGTGAAAGGTGTTGTTAGACTCCACTATTATAGGTTGGCATCTATGCTATTTTCAAGTCTCTTAAATATTAATACTTAATTGAGGATAGATCGGCATCTACCGCGGAAGGATTAAGTGAATTTCTAAAGTTCTTTTGAGTGGTATCACCGGTGCTGCCTGAAGCGTCTCCCTCGGAGTGGATGTTAAATTGGGCCGTATTTTGATTATAACCGCCGCTGGCTTGCACTGAGTCAAGCGGGATGAACTTGGTTGAATAAAAATTGCGACGCATATCATCTGTCATACCCGAACCCTGAATAGGGTTGGTAAAGGTGCCTTCTGGGCCTACTCCAGTAAGGGGACCAGGGACATATCCAGTCATGTAACGATAGCCATTCTCTTTTGATATGCTTTGGGGCCAGGAAAATTTCATTTGATAATAGTTAGGATTGTAACCGGCATCCAAAGTGTTTTGCGCAAAATACTCTTGAATGAGCACACCCAGAGATTTAGGACAGCCGGCATTATTGGCAGGGGTCTGGGAATCCTGAACATTGTCGAAGTAAAAGGCCAGAAATTGTCCTGCAATGCTTTCACAACTGGAGGGATTTTGATCAAGGTTCATCGGACCCGAAAAGTTAATATCTGAGATACCTCTGGCCGCTCTTTCAAAACCCGGGGCCGCGTTCGCAGCTTCACCGGCCAGGTTATTTTTTTGGTTCCAAATATTATAGGCAGCCTTATTCAGGGCCATCTTATATTTTACCATTCCCGTTTCCTGGGCGCGCATGAAATTATGAATGGCAGTCACCACTTCTTGAGGGCTGTTATATAGCAGATCTGTTTGATCATTGGTGCGGTAGAGAGGAGCATAGATATCGGCGCTATAACGCTCATAACCGTTATCTAATTGCTCAGGCTCGCCATTGATAAAGCCAAAAGAGTCTAAACCATTTGCCAGGTTAAAATTATGGGGAGTCGGTATAAGGTAATTGCCCGCCTCATAAAGGGTAGGGGCGCGAACACGGGCAATTTCCTGATCCAGCGCCTGAGGGCTAATGGAAGGGGTGAGATTGTTACCGCGGAATTTTTGAAATTGAGTTTTACTGAAAAGACCAATGGCCCTCTCAGTAGGATGTGGCTGGTTATTCGGTTTATTATCCGATTCGATCCTGTTGATTTTATCATCGGCGGTACTGTAACCAGTCGTGGTCCAGGGAACATCATAATCAAAAGGCAGATTAGGAACACCAAATTGAATAGCGGAAGGATCCGCCATCAAACCGCCCAAGGGACGATCAGAATTTTCCAGCCAAAAAGAGCCTGGGTTCTGGGTAGAGTTGGCGGGTAGAGGAAGACCCGGCATAAAAACATCGGTTGCTGAGTTGTAGGTAAAGCCTCTTATCTTGGCGCCGTTAAAGTCATAGGAAGTGATATAAGGAATAGATCTGAATTTGGTGTTATCAGTTCTTCCGACAAAATAATCTTCATTGGGCTTTTGGACAAAAAGCATTGGCCCAATTCTTCCCCCGAATGGCTTGGCCGCAGAGTAGGCAGTCATCTTGACCGCGCCTTCTCTGAACGGATTGAACATTCCGATAAATTCAGCTTCCCCGCGGACAGCATAATAAGTCACGACATCAGGATCTTTGTAAAAACCCATCGGATAACCGGGGACTGGGATAGCGACCTTGGATACATCACAAGCACCGGAAGTTCTTGAATCAGCTCGAGGAATCATGGCCGCATAGAAAATGGCGTAATTGACCATCATTAGTTTCAGGTCGACCCATTGTTTTTCGTAAAAGGGAGCAGGAACAAGAAGGTTACTGGCATTTCGTGGATTTTCATTTTTCACCGGCGTCGGAGGAATTTCGGTGAGAGTAAATGAATTCTTCATTTCATTGTCGATCCCGTTACCCAAATTGCGATAGCCTGAATAGAAGGCCTTCACAATCCTCTCATTTCCATGCTGTCTTTCTTGCATGATATCGTCGATAGAGACGGTACAACCGGTCAGTTCAGATGATCCGTTTCTACAGACCTTGCCTTGTAGAGCCGGTCGATTCATGACTTTTTCCAGATTTCTAATTCGAATGGCCAGTTCCACTGCCTTCGGCCAGGCGCCTTGACGGTCGGCCAAAATGGCAGGGCCTTTACCGGCAAGAGACTCGTCCATGGTGCTGGCAAGAACGTTGTAAGTCCAGGTATTGGCAACCAGCATATTCAGTCGAGTTCGGTCAACGCAGTCATTAACCTTGGTGGCAATCAAAGTATCCATGAAGGCACGAGAGGCTTCTTCCGCTCCCGGAAGGTTGGAAGATCCAAATTCAGGAAGACCCGGAATAGAGTAGCGCTTACAAATATTGGTTTGTGATCCGGCGATATGAATACATACCGCCGGGATATTGAAAGGATCGGGAGTAATGACACCTGAAAGAACTTCATTATCAGGTTGAAGTCTGTACTGAACCACATCTCCAGTGATACTCGTAGGATTTTCGACGTTGGGAATATTGAGATTTCCTATGACGTAATACTTATACATCCACTCTTTGTAGATGTTTCTCATTTCCCAATTTAAATAACCGATCTTGCTTAACTGTCTGGCCTGAACGGCAGCCCCGGAAAAAGCAGCGGCATCGGTGGCGTTTTGCAGATTGATCTTGGCCTTAACAAACAAACCGACATTAATAGTGAAGGCAACGATCGTAATCATCACTACCAGTGATGCTGAAAAGAAGATGCTGATTTGTCCCCGTTGATTGAAGGCCGGGGTCATTAAGGGGTTTCGTTTTGCCACTGGCACCAATTTAGTCAGTTAAAGTAGTGAATATTACGTACTCATATTTTGGTATGGCTTTTGCGAGGTGTAAAGCAGTCCAAAGGGTACCGATCTTTGGAAGTGGCACGTTCGCAGAACTCGGTAATCCTCTCCTAGCAATCCCACCTTGTTTTTGCCCTTCTAAAATTTTCACTACCCTAGGCATCGCGGGATGCCTAGAGGCGCGTCTGGAAGTCTTATCGGCAAAAACTGCAGGGATCTAGCATTGGAGTAGGTATGGTCTAATAACAAGCAGGAGCGAAGATGAAAAAAAATTCTAAAGATTGTTTCTGTGCCCTTTGCCGGTCTCCCCGCAAGCTTCGCTATTCCCGATACCTGAGTGGGCAACACTATGTTCAGATTTTAATTCTTACTGTGGCCATTACCGCTGCTGCCTTTCCTTGGTTTGCCTGGAAAGGAGTAGGTGTTCTTCCTCTGGTTTGGGCAGCCTTTGAAAGCATTCACAAATCTCTGTATCGCAAAGATTTAAAATGCCCTTATTGTGGCTTCGATCCAAAGTGGTATAAAAAAGATGTTAAGCTTGCTCGCCAAAAAGTGGAAGAGTTTCTTAAACAAAATCCCGAGAGTCCAATCTTAAGACGGTCTCGAACGGAAGAAACTACGACTTCCCATCTAAATTAATTTTTCAGACCAGCATTACAACCTTACCAATTTCGCTGACTTACTTAAGTTCCGGTCTGGCATGATTTTTCCTTTAGTAGGGAGTTAGGAAAGGATAGAAAAAAACCTTTTCCCACTCAACATCAA
Source organism: Bacteriovoracaceae bacterium (assembly GCA_023701435.1). Lineage (GTDB taxonomy): Bacteria > Bdellovibrionota > Bacteriovoracia > Bacteriovoracales > Bacteriovoracaceae > Peredibacter. The sequence goes on from JAMPXB010000014.1 coordinate 86,925, forward strand.
CATGAGGTAGAAAAGGGAATACTTCAAAAAAGTGTTTTATTTTCGCCTCCCAGGCGACTACAAGGAGAATTTATGAGCGTAAACAAAGTTATTTTACTGGGAAGACTAGGACAAGATCCAGAACTTAAGTACACACCAGGTGGATCAGCTGTGTGTAACTTCTCACTGGCCACGACTGAAGCGTGGACCGACAAACAAGGTCAAAAACAAGAAAAAACTGAATGGCACCGAGTGGTTGTTTGGGGAAAGCTTGCTGAGCTTTGTAATCAATATCTAGCTAAAGGCCGTCAGGCTTTCCTAGAGGGTCGTCTTCAGACTCGTTCTTGGGACGATAAAGACGGAAACAAGCGCTACACAACTGAGATCCTGGCCTCAACGGTTCAGTTCATCGGTGGAGCAACAGCTTCTAATAATTCGGCCAACATTGATTCTTCATATTCTCAGGCGCCGGCTCCTGCTCAAGAATATCAGATCTCTTCAGACGCTTCATTTGCTGCTGATGATATCCCGTTCTAGTCCTAACATCATATTAGTTTACTCAAAGGCCCACTTTAAGTGGGCCTTTTTATTGGAAAAAATTTGCCTCACCCACGATATCTCTGAAAGTGGTACAATCTGGGGATGGACACGAAGCCCAGTTTTTTTTCGGTTAGATATGATTTAATTCAAACCGGACAACCCCTATTATTCGATCTCTTTGTAAACTCATCTGTGATTAAGGGGAAAGAGAAGTTTGTCAGAATTTTTCCCTCCGGCAGCTCTTTGGAGAAAGAAGAGTTGGAAGAGTTTCACCGCAAGTATTTTCAGCTTTATATTCAGGAAAATCAGCGAAAAATCTATTTAAGATCTCTGGTAAAATCTGATCTCGACGATGTGAAGAAGGCGACCGTCATTAAAGACGCGGCCCTGGAATACCTTCATAATATTTTCGATAAGGACAAAGAATTTTCAACAGAAGTTCTGTCACAGAATATTGAAGGTTGTCGGGAAGTCGTAGAGAGTATGGTCGACGTTTTAGATCACCATAATATTGATTCCCTCAGAAGCCTTATTGGGAATCTTAGTTTCCATGACTTTTATACCTATGATCATTCCATCAATGTATCCATGTACTGTATTCAGATTTATAAGACCATTAACCCTAAAGCTTCCCGTCGTGAATTGATCCATGCCGGTCTGGGTGGGCTTCTTCATGATCTGGGAAAAATAAAAATCCCAACTCACATTCTGAATAATCCAGGTGGTCTTTCGGATGAAGATTATCAGACCATCAAAAAACATCCGGACTTTGGTCTGGATCTTCTGATTAGTGGTCACTGTGAAGTGAGCGCAGATATTGATTTAAAGATCGTCGCCCGAGTGGTGCATGAACACCATGAAAATTTTGATGGTACCGGTTATCCCAAAAAACTAAAAGGCAAAGATGAGATTCATCTTTTGGCCCGGGTTTGTACGATTGCTGACTTCTTTGATGCGATTACTACCAAGCGCTCTTATAACGAAGTTCTGACCATTCCTGATGCTATGAATACCATGAGAAAGTTCCGGGGAATAAAACTTGATCCGGATATCTTTGATATTTTCGACCAGCATGTTCGTTATGTCAGGGCCGAGTTCGCCCGTGATCTGCGGCTGGCAGATTCTTTTGATCCCACACTCCCATATGCAAAACTTCCCATCGAAGAGATCAAAAAGTTTGAGAAGGAAATGGATTTTGGGAAAATCAAAGTGGTGGATAGCAAAGGCAAGAAAGACAAAAAACATTAAAAAAAAAGCCCCGTTTCTGATCTGTACCCCAAATTCTGGACAGGAAATAAAAAGCCCCTGTCCCGTTTTTGGGGTATTCTTCTTTTTAGGAGCAGATCATGGCCGAACTTTCAGATTCCGACCGCAAGCGGTTACTCAAAAACAAGCATGTATTGAAGATTACAGC
>JAMPXB010000034.1 GCA_023701435.1 Bacteriovoracaceae bacterium
CTGTAATCTTCAATACATGCTTGTTTTTGAGTAACCGCTTGCGGTCGGAATCTGAAAGTTCGGCCATGATCTGCTCCTAAAAAGAAGAATACCCCAAAAACGGGACAGGGGCTTTTTATTTCCTGTCCAGAATTTGGGGTACAGATCATTTCCGGGGCTTTTTTATTATTCGTCTTCGTAGCGAAGTGAACTAGAGATTGTTTCAATTCCGATATCATCATCAGAATCATCATCATCCACCGCATTTTCGAACTCATCTTCTTCAAAATCAAATTCTGAAGTAATGTTAAGCTCATTAAGAACACGATAGAACTCTTTATCATCAGAAAGATCTGAAAGAAGAGCATCAATATATTTAGGCGGATATTTCGAAATAAGTTCTTCGATATATTCCTGAAGCTTCCCATCCTTTAAGATTTCACGCTTCTTCTGAACTGTTTTCCAGTTACGAAGGTAGTGAAGACGGCAATAGCTCTGAGTTGTACGGATGTTGTCACATCCCTTCTCAATACATTCATCATTTTTTGGATCAATGAAGAAGTCCATTGTACCGATCGCTTCAGCGATTTCTTTCCAGTTAAAGTGCTCACGAAGCTGGGCAATCTCATCAGCGATATGTGTTTCAATATCAGCGAGAACAGCAGCGCTCGCCTTTTTTGTCGGCTTAGTTTCGAAGAGATCAATAACATCTTCTTCGTAAGCTTTTTTTCCGCCTTTCTTATTGGCCTTTGATTTCTTGTATTCTTCTTCGAATTCATCGAAATCATCTTCTTCTACTTTCTTCGTTTTACGTTCTTCTCCGAAAGCAGGCTCATCATCTGGACCAAGTTCAAGATCTTCGTCATCGAAATCTTCTTCATCCTCGTCGTCATCGCCTTTTTTTGCTTTCTTCTTTTTAGAAGATGCTTTTTCAGCTTTTAGACGTGCCTTCTCCGCTTCTTTCTCTGCTTTAGCAGCAAGCTTTTCTTGTTCTTTTTGTTTTTTCTCAAGCTCTTTTTGACGGCCCTTATCTTTGGATTCCTTCTCTTTTTCTTTTGCGAGAAGAACTTTTTCCTTAGACTTTTCTTTTTCAAGACGAGCTTTTTCTTTACTCGCTAGGGCTTTATCTTTTTCCTTGAGCTTTCTTTCCTGCTCTTTAGAAAGAGGTTTTGTTTTTGCCATCAACTTTGATGCTGCTTTAATCACAGTATCTTTAAGTGATTTAGACGCAGCCTTTTTTTCAACTTTTTTAGGCTGAGCTTTTTTTACAGGCACTGCTTTTTTGGCAGGAGCCTTTTTAGCAGGAGCAGTTTTTTTAGTTGGAGCTTTCTTAGCCATGGGTGCCGCTTTTTTTGGAGGAGCTTTCGCTACCGGTTTTTTTCCTGCAGCTTTACTCGCTGCTGGCTTTTTCACTGGCATTTTAGCAGTCGGCTTCTTTTTCGCCATGATTTTCTCCTCAAAAAATTAACTGACGCGAATACTTCGCGGATAAAACAAATTTAATGGACACTCTAGCAAACAGAGTGTCCCTTGACGAGTGTAAAATTTAGTGGATGGCCTTTAATTCCGAAGCGGCAATGACCATTCTCTGAACTTCTGAAGTTCCTTCGTAAATCTCTGTAATTTTGGCATCTCGGAAGAACCTTTCCACCGGGTATTCTTTGGTGTAGCCGTTACCGCCACACAATTGAATGGCCTTGGTGGTGACCCACATGGCGGACTCGGAAGCGAACAACTTGGCCTGGGCCGACTCTTTTGAATAAGGCTGCCCTGCATCTTTAAGAGCCGAAGCATGGTAAATAAGAAGTCTAGAGGCGCCAATTTTAGTACTCATATCGGCCAGCATGAACTGGATTCCCTGAAGATCAGAAAGGGGGTTACCAAACTGGATACGCTGCTTAGTATAACGAATGGCATAATCAAAAGCACCTTGAGCAATCCCTAAGGCTTGAGAAGCAATCCCAATTCGACCACCATCCAGAGTTGCCATCGCAACGCGGAAGCCTTTTTCCTGCTCACCTAAAAGAGCATCTTTTGGAACCTTCACTTTATCAAAGGCCAGCTGACAAGTTGAAGATCCGCGAATCCCTAATTTGTCTTCTTCTTTAATGATGGAAAAACCCGGAGTAGTTGTTTCAACGATAAAAGCCGAAATCCCTTTGTAGTCAGGAGTTTTTTTGGTTTTAGCGAAAACAATACAAACACCGGCTTCTTTACCGTTAGTGATCCAGTTCTTCACACCGTTGATTTCCCAATGATCACCTTTGTCTTCAGCAAAAGTAGTCAGGGAACCGGCATCAGATCCCGCATTGGGTTCAGACAAACAGAAGCAACCGATCCACTCCCCTGAAGCCATTTTAGGAAGGTATTTTTTCTTTTGAGCTTCAGTTCCGAAATTAAGAATCGGCCAGATTCCCAGTGAAGTATGGGCCGAAACAAAAACACCGGTTGAAGCACAGTTACGAGAAATTTCTTCAACGATTAAAGAGTAAGACATGTAGTCCATACCGGCTCCGCCGTACTCTTCAGGGACGTAAGAACCAAGGAAGCCGTTCTCAGCAAGCTTGCTAATAATTTCCTTAGGTAAATGGCCTTCATGATCAATTTTCTGGGCGAGAGGAAGAACCTCTGAATCAGAAAACTTTTTAACCATGTCACGAATTTCTTTGTATTGTTCATCAAGTAGCATATTTGTTCCTTTTATTTAAAATTAGCTTTTCTTTTTTCTAGGAAGGCCGAAGTTCCTTCAATCATTTGTTCTGTCTGGAAAATATCACCAAAGGCTTTCGCTTCAATAGAGAGTCCCTCTTCCAAACTTTTATCCACACCGGCCCAAAGAGTTTCCTTGGCACGGGCAATGGCGTAGGAAGAATTAGCACTCGCCTGACCAAACCACGCCAGAGTTCCATCCATGAGTTGTGCTTTATCTGCGAACAGTTCCAGCACGATACCCAAATTCTTGGCCTCTTCGGCCTTAACGTTTCTGCCAGAGAACATAATTTCCTTGGCCCTTCTCTCACCTACCACACGGGCCAGTCGCTGAGTCCCGCCGAAGCCAGGAATCAGACCTAGTTTTACTTCAGGCAAACCAAACACCGCACTATGAGTGGCAAAGATAAAATCACAGGCCAGGGCCATTTCAAAACCGCCACCTAAAGCAAAACCATTAATGGCCGCCACAGTAGGGAAAGGTAATGATTCCATCAGAAGTGTGACCTGCTGACCCAATTCAGAGAAAGCTTGGGCCTCCCCATTAGTCATGGGTCTCATCTCAGCAATATCCGCACCTGCAATAAAGGCTTTCTCACCCTCACCGGTCAGGATAAGTCCCTTGAGTGAAGATCTCTGCAGATCTGTGAGAAGAGTTTTAAGCTCACGGTGAACTTGAATATTAAGAGCATTAAGCTTGGAAGGACGATTAATAGTCAGCGTCCCAATGTCACCACTTATATCAAGACGAATTGTTTCAAAATCATTTGTCATAACTATAAAACCCTTTTCCGTTCTTGCGTCCAAATCTGCCGGCAGCAACATACTGCTTCAGAAGAGGACAAGGACGGTATTTAGTGTCGCCTAGACCTTCGTAAAGAACATTCATGATGGCAAGGCAGGTATCAAGACCAATGAAGTCAGCAAGCTCTAATGGACCCATCGGTTGATTAGTTCCAAGCTTCATCGCAGTATCGATATCTTTAACCTCGGCTACACCTTCATAGAGAGCGTAAACAGCTTCGTTAATCATTGGCATAAGGATGCGGTTTACCGCAAAACCAGGATAATCTTTGGCGCGAACAAAAACCTTGCCCATTTTCTCAGCTGTGGCGGCAACCGTATTGAAAGTCTCATCAGAGGTTTCAAGACCGCGAATCCCCTCAACTAATTTCATCACCGGCACCGGATTCATAAAGTGCATACCTGCCACTAGGTGAGGACGTTTAGTGACTGCTGCGATTTCTGTAATAGATATAGAGGAAGTATTTGAAGCGAGAATGGCCGCAGGGTTAACCACTTCATCTAATTTACGAAATATTTCAAATTTAAGCTCTTTCTTCTCTGTAGCTGCTTCCACCACCAGATCGCAATTTTTAAGATCAGACATTTCCATCGTCGCTTTGATTCTTCCAAAAGCGGCTTTAGCATCATCGGCGCTCCATTTGCCTTTTTCGGCACCTTTGTCTAACTGCGTCTTAATAAATGAGTGCCCAAAATCCAAAGAATTTTTAAAAGCATCAAAAAGAATAACTTCAAATCCGGTCTGGGCCGCGACTTGCGCAATACCTCGTCCCATTTGACCAGCACCAACAATTCCAACAACTTGAATGTTTTTCATAGGAGATATATCCTTATATAATGAGAGGTTAGCGTGGAAAAAATACCCTACTCTTAATGTTTTGCCAAAGACCTTTATCGATTCACTATTGCCATGAAGGTGACTTTAGGTTTATAACATCGCAATATTTTTGAAAAAAGAATGTAATTAGGAGAACCACTGTGGCGAATCACAAATCATCAGAAAAAAGAGCAAAACAAGAAAAAACTCGTCGTATGACGAACAAGACAAAAACTGCAAAAACTCGTACTGCTGTAAAAGCTGTTCGTGAAGCTGTTTCAAAAGGCGACCTAGCTACTGCTCAGGCTCTTCTTGTAAAAGCTCAATCACTTCTTGCAAAACTTGCAAAATCACCAGCGTTGAAGAAACAAACAGCTGCGCGTAAGACTTCTCGTCTTACTAAGCTAGTTGCTGGAATGAATAAATAATTTGCCATTGGCACTTGATTTAAACAAAATTGAACCCAAAGTATGAGAGTACTTTGGGTTTTTTTATTTTATGCTGTTTAACTCGGGAGCTCTTAAATGAAATCTTCTTTTATTATCGTCTTACTTTCTTTGTTTTTAGTCTCATGTGGTCTTCAATCTATCCCTACCTCCAACAATAATGTTGAAGCTACTTGGGCAGAAGTTCAAAACCAATACAAACGACGCTCAGATCTGATCCCTAATTTGGTAAATACCGTTAAAGGTTATGCTTCACATGAAAAAGAAACTCTTCAAGGAGTCATAGAAGCCCGTGCCAAAGCAACAGCCGTGAATGTTGATGCTAAAAATTTAACTCCGGAAAAGCTAAAAGAATTTCAGGACGCCCAATCAGGTCTATCTCAGGCACTTGGTCGCTTGATGGTCGTATCAGAAAAATATCCTGATTTGAAGGCCAATCAAAATTTCCAGCAACTTCAAGGCCAGCTGGAAGGAACAGAAAACAGAATCACTATCGCTCGTCGTCGCTACATTGAAGCGGTTCAGGAATTTAATAACCTGGTCACTGTTTTTCCTACAAGTATAACCAACTCTATTATTCATAAATTTGAAAAGAAACCACAGTTCACAGCAACTGAGACTGAACAGGCGACACCGGAAGTTAAATTCTAGTGCAATATTTTCTCTCACTGCTCTTATTCTTTTCTGCAAATGTGCTGGGAGCCGAATTAAAGCTCCCGGCCCTGACATCTCCGGTAATGGATTTGGCCGGCTTTCTTCAAGAACCACAAAGACGTGATCTCTCGCAGCTGGCCTATGAAATTCATACCAACAATGGTCCACAAATTACCATTCTAACTGTTCCTGATTTGCAGGGTTACCCTATTGAAGACTTCTCCATTGAAGTTGCCGAGAAATGGCAATTGGGATCCAAGGAAAAAGATAACGGTCTCATCGTGATCATTGCCAAAGCTGAACGTCAGATGAGAATTGAAGTTGGAAATGGTATTGAAGGTGAAATCACCGACTACGATACCATTAAATTCACCAGAGAAATTTTTCCTCAGTATTTCAGACGTGGTGATTATCACGGGGGCCTGCGCCTCTTTATGCAAGATGTAGCCCAACGCTTTGACATCAAGCTCGCTGGTGGTACCACTCGTTATGTCAGACGAGCCCCACAGACCATCCCTAAAATAAATATCGGTTTAATTATTATCATGATGGTTGTTCTCTCCATTGTCGGGATGCTCTTTAGGCGTCGACCGGGACTGCGAGGAATTACTTCTGGATTAAGTGTCGCGGCAGTTGGTGGCTTTATGGGACTTCCCATTATGCTGCTCCTCCTGATGTTTCTTTTCGGTGGAATCATTGGTCTCATTGGATTGGGTAATTTTTTAGTGATGTTAGCAAGCAGTGGCGGCGGCCGGCATGGCGGAGGTAGCTTCGGTGGTGGAGGCGGCGGCGGTTGGAGCGGTGGCGGCGGAGGTTTCTCTGGCGGCGGCTCTTCGGGGAGTTGGTAATGAGAGAAATAATTATTCAAGAAGATGTGGCCCTTATCGAATCAAGGCTTAAGGCCTTTGAGGCCAATACTGGCTGTGAGCTTCTTTTAGTTTTAGCGAAATCATCCGATGAATATCCTGCTGCCAGCTGGAGATTCGGTATCCTTTCGGGATTCGCGCTGACTTTTATTTTCAGCCTTTTTTTTGAGTTCCATCATTCTTATCTGTGGCCAGTGGCGACGCTGCTGGTAACTTTATTCATGACCTGGATCGGTCACTTTAATTGGGCAAAACGATTTGCCTTAAGTGAACTGGAAACGGAGAGAGAATTTTCTGAAAAGGCGTTGGAATATTTCCACACTCTCGGAACATCAAAAGTTTCACACAAAGTTACTGCGATGATTATGGTTTCTATCTTAGAGAGAAAAATTGTTGTCTTAGTCGATGAGAAATTAAAGTCTAAAATTTCCCAGAGTGAGCTCGATGAACTAGTCACGATTATGCAAAAACACTTCAAAGCTCATCATATGGGACTCGGCTTCATTGAGAGCATTGCCAGTCTTGAAGAAAAAATTCTCAAGGACTTCGGCGGCAAAGTCAGTGACGCTCGTCCTTCTGAACTCAAAGACACTTTACACTTCCTGTAGCCTCACACGGTCATTCTTTTGCGTCAGAGTCTAAAAGCTTAGACTTATCACTTCATTGTAAAATTCCATTGCCATGGATTGAGCAAATCATTTTCATTAGCTATAAATTTTTTAATTGTATCGCTAAATAAGGAGATCACATGAAGTTCTTTTTTCTCTGTTCTCTGATGCTCGCAACAGCTCCTTCGTGGGCAGAACCTTGGGACCGTGGCAGTCATCCTGCAAACTTTAATCGAATCGCTGGTATGACAATTGTTACGGATTTTAATTCTCTTCCAAAGGATGGCCGTTTGTCTGATGATCGTCTTGGATGGTCGGAAAGTTACTGGCCATCTAACAAGGGAGGGATAGCCTATCGCTGGAGTCATCCCGATCCAATGCCTTTTAAGTATCAACTCCATTCCAAGGAAGAACTCTTGCGAATGAGTCAGCAAGAAATTGGTCAACTCTCCCCTGCTGAGCTTTATGACATTTCTAACAGTGATTACAACTACAGTCTCACTAAGCGTGCTCTTAGACTCTACAGTCCAAGAGATTTGTGGTGGGAAGGTATTTGTCATGGATGGGCCCAAGCTGCCATCAATTTTCCTGAGCCTGAGCCGGTGGTGTTAACCAACAAAGATGGCATCAAAGTTCCTTTTGGAGCTTCCGATGTAAAATCATTACTGGCGATGCATGAAGCCTATAACTTTAAAGGTGAAACCTTCGCTTTTGCTGGCAGACGCTGCAAGGTTAATGGAAAAGTTGAAGGTGAAGGTGATGATCGTGATAGACCTGAGCACAGAGCTTATCCAGCTCCAGAGTTAGCAGAGTCTCCTGATTGCAAAGATGTGAATGCCGGTGCCTTTCATGTCATCATGGCAAATATGTTAGGCTTCTTGGGGAAAGGATTTGTAGCAGACATTGACCGTTTCAATGATGTCTGGAATCAACCGATCACCGGTTACACTTCCGAAGTCGTGGCTGAAGAGCCTGTATCGGCCGACCAGCGCTCACAGGGCATTGCCCGAAGAGTTCGGGTAAAAATGGCCATGGAATATGGGGAAGAATTAAAGTTTTTCACTCCGCAACTGGCAGCTGAAGGACATCAGAATTTTGTCTCAAAACATCCGGTAACACTTACCCCACACCAGAAATTTCTAAAGAAGAATTATGAGTATATTGTTGAAATCAACGGTAAGGGTCAGGTAGTTGGCGGAGAATGGATTACTCAAACTCGTCCGGACTTTATGTGGATGTACGCCCGTTCAAAGAATTTCAAAAGTGCTCCAATTCCTTTAACTCATTTGAAGCATATTTATCGCCCACTTCGTCGCTAAAACATCTCTCACTGTGAGCTGCCATTTTAGGCAGCTCACTTTTCCTTATGAAAACAGATAGTTGATAGGACTACCTAAAATCATATTTTTTGATATAATCTTTTCTATGAAATCCACTATGTCCACCATCTTCGAGTCCTCAGTGCTGTAGTCTCTGAATCTACAGCAATTCCACCTTTCCCATTATTTAAATTTTTTAACTTTTTTTCACACTCGTGGTAACGATGAGTACTATTAATACCTATAAAATATCTGCATTATTTCTTCTGGTCACAATGTTTGTGGCCGTTAATTGTGATGCACAAGCAAAGGCCCAAACAGGCCATTGCTCCTCTCATGAGTATGGGTTATAATTCATTTATGCGTTTACCATATAAACCTACTCTTATTATTTCTCGCAAAACCGTCACAGTGTAATCTTGACTGGCCATTGATTGGTCCAGTCCTCTTTTTTCAATACTCTACATTCATTAACAAGGATTTTTATCATGATCGAAGATGGAATTATCATCAGCGAAAAAGACTATCTACGCATTAAGCACTTACTGAGCTTTCAAAAATCGGAAGATTTTGAAAATCTCGAAATTGAGCTGGAAAGGGCCAGCATTTTTCCCGACAACGAAATACCAAATGATCTGGTAACGATGAATTCAAAATTTAAATTCCTGAACGTTCAGGAAAATAAAGAAATGATCATTACTCTGGTCTACCCTTCTGACTCGAATTTTGCGGAAGGTAAAATTTCGGTACTGGCATCTCTGGGATCTGCCCTAATTGGTCTGAAAGTGGGACAGGAAATAAATTGGATGTTTCCCGACGGAAAGACACGCACATTGCGCATTCTGGAAATTCTTTACCAGCCTGAGGCCAATGGACACTGGCATTTATAATTAGCCTTTAATGACTCTCTCATGCCACTGAGCAATGGATTCCTTGGGGTAACGCTTAAAGATCTTATCTTTTTTACTCTTATGAAGTTCAACCCAGGAAGTTTTGAATTCAAGCATGAGATGAGTATGTTCCGGGGCAATCGGTAGAGGTGTATCAATTGCTGAAGCAAAAGGGTGAATCAGTTCCGGCCAATTGGGATCATAGAGCCAGAGCCCGGAACTGCAAATTTTACAGAAATTTCTTTCCCCGCTGCTCTGGTAGGCCCTCTCGTCCGGATTTTTTACTTTCGCGCGGTAGACAGTGATGAATTCCTTGCCTTTAATCTTGAGAGTCTCGCAGCGAGCACTTAGATTAATGGCATATCCCCCACCGCCCTGGGTTTTGCGGCAAATGCTGCAATAACAATATTGATACGGATAATAGTTTTCCGATTCAACACTAAATGTTACTTTCCCGCAGTGGCATGATCCTTTAAGTCTCATGCATCTTTTTATGCTCCTTAATCAGTGTTTCCACAACTGAAGGTTCACTTAAAGTCGATATGTCTCCAAGACCTGTATATTCAGCAGAAGCTATTTTACGCAGGATTCTTCGCATCACTTTACCTGATCTGGTCTTTGGTAAACCTTTGGTGATGTGAATCACATCCGGTGCGGCAAAACGGCCAATGCTTTCTCGTACCACGTCCTTAATGCTTTCGATGAGCTTAGGATCATCACTAGGCTTATCAAGAATGATGTAGGCATAGATTCCGATACCTTTAATATCGTGAGGTATACCAACCACGGCGGCTTCACCAACATGTGGATGTTCCATTAAAGCACTTTCAATTTCTGCAGTACCTAGTCGATGCCCTGAAACGTTCAAGACATCATCAATTCTACCGGTGATCCAATAGTAGCCGTTTTCATCCCTTCGGCAGCCATCCCCTGTAAAATACAGTCCTGGATATTGAGTAAAGTATGTTTCTTTGAAACGGTCGTGATCTTTATAGATGGTGCGGGCCTGACCTGGCCAAGAATGACGAATGCATAGTGCTCCTTCAATATTATTGCCTTTTAGCTCCTGGCCATTTTCTGGTTTAACAATGACAGGCTCAACACCAAAGAAAGGAAGTGTGGCCGATCCAGGTTTGGTTGGAGTTACACCCGGAATCGGAGTGATGAGAATTCCTCCCGTTTCGGTCTGCCACCAGGTATCAACAATATCACATCGGCCTTCACCGACAACATCGTGATACCATTTCCAGATTTCAGGGTTGATAGGTTCACCTACTGTTCCTAGGATTCGTATGCTGGTTCTCTTGTGTTTTTTAACGATATCATCACCAAATTGAGCAAGTGATCTCAGAGCTGTTGGAGCTGTATAGAATATAGTTGCCTGGACATCATCCACGACTTTCCAATATCTCCCGGCATCAGGATAACTCGGAGTCGACTCAAATAAGACCGAGGTCGTACCATTTGTTAATGGCCCATAAATTACATATGAATGTCCTGTGACCCAACCGATATCAGCGGTACAAAAGAAAATATCATTTTCATGGCAATCAAAAACATATTTATGAGTGAAAGAGGCATAGGTGGTGTAGCCACCAGTTGTATGCATGACCCCTTTAGGCTTACCAGTGGAACCTGAGGTATAGAGAATAAAGAGAGCATCCTCGGCATCCATCGGCTCACAAGGAGCAACGGGACGGTATCTTTTTATCTCATCTTCATAAACAAGATCACGCCCAGGAACCATGTTTACGGCGTCAGGAGTTCTATGGACGACCAAAACATTTTCAACAAATTCAAGATCCTTGATGGCTTCATCAGTAATATTCTTTAAAGGAATTTTTTTTCCACCACGAAGGCCTTCATTAGCAGTGATAACGAACTTACATTGAGCATCGACAATTCTTCCTTTCAGAGCTTCAGAGCTAAAGCCCGCAAAGACGACTGAATGAATGGCACCCAATCGGGCACAGGCCAATACGGAATAAACCAATTCTGGTACCATAGGCAGATAAAGACAAACTCTATCCCCTTTTTTAACTCCTTGGGTTTTCATTAAATTAGTTAAGCGACAAACATTATCGAAAACTTCCTGATAAGTAATATGCTGGTATTCACCAGGCTCATCCTTCGCCCAGATGAGAGCTGTTTTATTACCTCTTTTTTTCAAATGACGATCTAAGCAGTTATAAGAGGCGTTTAACTTACCTCCCATGAACCAGGAATAATTAACGTTATGGAAATCACCATGAAGACTTTGCTTCGGTTCCTGAAACCAGTCCAGGTTCTTGGCTGCCTCAAGCCAGAATCCTTGAGGGTCCTTGATAGAGCGCTCATACATCTCATTGTAGGCGCCCATGCCTTTGAGATAAGAGGTCGCTTCAATTTCTTTTTTAACAGGATATACTTTAATATCGTTCATAGAATCATCCTTTTTCTTAGAAATATCATGTCATCAGGCGCTCTTCTTTTCCAGATATTAGTATGGTAAAATGGCGGGGATGCAGTATTTCAATATTCAAATAGCCTCTCAATTATCAGGCGTAGCAAGTGCAACCATAAGAGCATGGGAAAAACGCTATAGTGCAGTTGTTCCAGAACGGGCCGACAATAAGCATCGACTATATTCTGAAAAAGACATCGAAAAATTGGCCCTGTTATTTCGATTAACCGAATTTGGGCAAAGTATCGGTAAGATAGCCCACTTAGGTCTAAATGAATTGAAAGAGATTTACGCAACACTCATGCATCGACCGTATGATGAAATGCAAGTGGTCACCCTCCATCATGAGAAAGTTGATTATGAAAAAATCCTCAGCAACCTTCTCATTGCACTGTACGCTTACAAACTTGACATCATTTCTCATGAATTAGAAAAGACTAGAGATCTCATTAGTCCCAGAGATTTTTGTCTCCATATTCTGATTCCACTATTTCATGAAATAGGGAACAAAGTTGAGCGGAATGAACTTTCTATCGCTCAGGAGCACACCGTAAGTGCGATTGTTTCTTTCCATACGGGGCAATTGATCGGCAGGCATTACCAAAAAAAATTAATTAAACAAGATCTGATTCTCATTTCCACTCCGGAAGGAGAATTGCATGAAATTGGTATTCTTGCCTCAGCTCTTTTGTGCGTCCATTACGGAATTCCCTTTGTTTATATGGGACCAAATCTTCCTGCTCTCTCACTGTCCGATGCTGCCAATGCTTTGAAGGCAAAAGTTATTCTTCTTGGGATGGGCCACAAGGATGAAACTAAATATTTAAGTGAGCTTTCTGCAGACCTAAAATCCAATACAGACATTTGGGTAGGTGGACCGATAGAAGAAAGTGTGAAGCAAGAGTTAGTGAAAAGAAAAATAAATTATTTTCCTACCATTCATGCACTGGATACATTTCTCTCTACATACTGATTTTCAACAATCGGAATCTCAATAATAAATGAAGCACCCTTCCCTACTTCACTTTCCACTCTGATAATACCGTTATGGGCCTTTATAATTTGAGAACTGATATAGAGACCAAGACCTAATCCGCCAATATTCTCAGAACCTTTAACTCGCTCAAACCTTTTAAAGATTCTTTCCTGATCATCAGGATCAATACCCGGTCCCTGATCTTTAACCCTGATAATGGCCATATCATTATTTTTTTCCAGACTCATGTGAATAGGTTTTCCTGGAGCATATTTCGCAGCATTGACCAAAAGGTTAATCAGAACTTGCTCCAATCGCATACGATCAAACATTCCCACAATGTCTTTTTCAGAACTTATATGGACCTTAATAATGGCCTGCTTTAATTGATGACCATACTGGGCCATCACATCATAGATCATTTCGGCAAGATTGAATCTTTCCAGGTTAAGACTTAATCTTCCGGTGGTGATTCTGGAAACATCGAGAAGGTCTTCAATCAACTTCGAAAGCCTGTTTAGTTGCAGGTCAAAATTATTCATCATTTTGAGAAGCTTTGCATGGGGCACTTCTTTTTCTCCCTTAGTAATCTGTCGTGAAAGAAGCTGAAGCTGAAGTTTTAAGGGTGTGAGCGGAGTCTTTAACTCGTGAGACGCAATTGACAGGAATTCATCTCTCACAGCCACCGCTTCACGGGTTTCATCAAAGAGCTGAGAGCGATGAAGGGCCTGAGCGCATTGATTAGCTATGGCCATGAAGAAATCCTGATCTGCTTGATTGAAAGGATGATAATGACGAAAGTTGAAACTGATGGCCCCTATACATTCACTGCCTATGATGAGCGGAAGAAAGGCTAGGGCCTCTACATCCATTTTATCGAGAATAACATTCAACGCGGGGTAAGTTCCAAGGAACTCATCCGGTGATTGAAAAAACATCGGCTTATGATACCTGATGACTTCTGATAGCGGACCTTTGAATGAGAGAGGGAAACTGCCCCACTCTCTCAAAATGGATTCGGGTATACCTACGGATCGTTGGATTTCAACAATATCTTTGCCCTTTTTTAAAATAGCAAAAACTCCAGAATCGGCTTTAGCCGCATCAAAACTTTCATTCAGTGAGACTTCCATTACCTGATCAGCAGTGAGGGCTTCTGAAAATCTTTCTGTTATCCCTTGAAGTTTTCTAATACGGTCCAATGTTGAGTTCAACTCACTTCGCCCCACATGAATCGAACTTACCATTTTATTGAAAGTATAGGTTAAGCTTCCTAGTTCATCATGCTCATAGATGGGAGCCTGATAAGTAAAATCTCCTTCGGTAACTTTATTGGCCGCAAGAGATAGATTTTTTATCGAGTGAGAAATCTTATTAGATATAGAAAATCCAAAAGTAACCACAAACAAGAAAAAGATCACTGACAGGAATATCGCAACAACAAAGGGCCAATAGCGGTTATCATAAAGTGCCTTAAATGTGTTATCAGAACTTTGTTGGACTGCGATGTGCGCTTTTCGGAGATATTCCTGGCTATCCATAATGTATTGTTTAGTAACAATTAATTCGCTTCCCATTTTTTTGGTGCTGGTAAAAATATTCTTTGAACTCTCTTCATATAACTCAATTGATTCCAGTCCTCTGGTTAGTAACTCCTTCACGACCTTATTCTCTTCAGAAATATTTATCGCCCTAATAACTGCGGCCCTCACTAATTTCTGACTCTCAATAAAGGAAAATTGAGCATCACTTAAATTTTTGTAACTTTGAATGGCGCTTAGGTTTTGATTTGATGTTTCAATGCCATCAATGGCCCGTAATATTAAATTGGAGACGGCGTTGGCCGAATGTATCTCCTGGATGCCGGAAAAATTACCTAAGCTTGATAAAAATATACCAATGGCAAAGACCAGGAAAAAAAAAGCAATGGCGATCATCGCTGCTTTTAGTTTTCTGGTTATCGATGTCTTGACCTCAAAAGGAGTATCCTTCATATTATGGTCCCGATATTTCTAAAACTTTTACCCCATCGCCTAATTTGGTGCCTTCACTGATATAACCTATCCCTCCAGGAAATCGAGATACTAAGTTTACAACGAGTGAATCTCTCTGCACTTTCGTTGGTGCACTGTCACCAGTGAATAATTTTTGACCGATCCAGAATTGATCCACTTGTCTGGAGGTCTTTTTCAAAATGCTACTCAAGAAAACTTTTCGAAGTTCACTCTCATCATTTCGGTCAAAAAATCTTACCGGTTTCCCATCCGGCCAGGTCCTATTTCTCTTAAAATAAAAATCTTGTATTTGGTCAGGAGTGACCCGGGAGACAGAGTTACTGGAATTAATAATGAAAATAATTTTCTGGGCCCAGGCGGCTGGCATCATCAGATTAAGGAGGATTACAATTTTCATCAGGACTTTCATTAAAATGCTACTCCCGCAGAAATATCGACCGCCACATAATCTCTATTTATTCCTTGTAGCTGACTGCGAGGACCGACATAGTCATGATAAGTAAACCCTAATCGTAGGCGCGTTAAAGAATTAGGTAACCAGTTAAACCCTCCTCCATATTCCCACTTCTGATAGAGATCATAACTGCTGGTATCTTTTTCATTAACCATATTAAAGGCATAGTCTCCAAAGATATAAAAAAGAACTTCTTCCTCATAAATGTAAACTCCAGGCTCGAGATAGGCCGTCCAGGAATCAGCTCCTGACTCAATGTACTGAGCGAATTCTGTTTTAACCAGATAAGGAAAGAACTCTGCTTTAAGGTCTGCTCCGACCAACTCAAAATTTTCCTGATTATTCTTACCGGCCTGCGCTGAAAGGCCTCCGGTCAATTTTTCATCCATGGCGGAAAACCACGCCCTTGCTCCAATACCTGTCGTTCTGACTCTGGTCGCTGGAACAAAGGTATAGAGATTATAGCCCATTTCAATATTATCAGCGCTTCGTGAACCCGAGAGATGAAAGCCTTGCCACAGAGGGAACAAGATATCTTCAGATCGAATCAGTTGTGGTCCACCTCGTCTGGTAAAGAGCACAAGCTCCCGTTGTTGAGGGGCGTGGCCAAAAGGTACATACCCCGCGCCTCCTTGAAAGTTGAACATGCGACTCCGAGAATATTCCACGTATCCTTGTGTGAGAACAGTTCTGCTCTGAAAGTCTTGATACTCTCTGGTTTCAGGTAGATCATCTGAAACATCAGGGTTGTTATGCGGATTATCTAACGGAATTTCCAATGCTGTTATAAACTGACTGACGAAGCGATAAGGAGTCCCAAGCTCTGCGGAAAGATTAAGACCTAAAGTATTGGAAGAGTTTAAATACTGACTTTTTGTATCGGGTCCGGAAATATACGTGAAGGCTGGCTCAAAGAACCCTCCCAGGGTGAGATTGTCATTGAGAAAAGATTGCACTGTTGTTTTGGGTTCCCGCATTTGAAGGACCATTTCGGCCTGCTGACTTTCCAGTTCTTCAATTCGCTTTTGGAGATCAACAAGATCCGCCTGAGCAAAGACAAGCGGAGTGAGGGCCAAAGACAATAGTGCGATGATTATTCCATTCATACTTTTGCTCCAGCGCCGTTATAACAAGTGCTCAACTCAACGGCAATGCTGGAGAAAAGTAAGAATTATCTAGTCACATTGATAAGCAGTTGCATGGACATTCATAACAGAACCATTAGGTACTTCTTGATTCACAAAAACTCCGGAAGCATTCAAATCAGCGGCCTGATTTAGTGCATGATTCATTGCCAGCTCCTTACTTCCATTTTTATCAGTGCCTACAACTCTTCCTGCTACCCGACAATCAACTGGCTTGTTGCCATAAACCTCAAGATTTTTGGCCTTATCACTTAATTGGACAGAACCAGATGAGCAGGCGGTTAACATAATTAACGGAAATAAATACTTCATCATCACCCCTTATAAAAAATGTTTTATAATCTTAGCTATACTTTAAGGAATGGGCCATGAAAGCAATATTGTTGACACTATTACTCACCTTCTCCTGTACGAAAAGCGCTGAAGTTAGCCGTGAAGGCATGGAGATTCAAGTTAGTCCCATCACCATGAAGATCTCTCACTTAAATGAAATTGAGTGGGCCGTGGGAATGAAAAAAGAAGAAGATATTACCCAAAGCATTACCTTTATCGTGAACATGCCCAAAGTCAGTGAAAGTGATCTGGATTTTTTAACAGAGCGTCTGGGAGTTGATGCATGGATTGTGAGACTCATTGTTGCAAGAGGATCGGAATCTCAAGACCTGGGCTCGCTTTATTCACTTTTTAGGCCAAAAAAAATAGCCAGAGGTTCCTACGACAGCGGTACTGCATCGAGCGTCTCCTTGAAAGTATATTACGCTGCAGCTTATGCATCAGAAAAGTTTAGAAGGTTTAAATGTCCAGCCTTTGATCATTCAAAAAAAATTAGCTCGATGTCGATTAAGGGAAATAATGATGACTTCTCCTTAACCGTCGGAAAAACATTATCCTATCCGGAAAAAAGCCATCTGGTGGAGTTAACCCCAAGTTCATTCAATGGAGGCCATTCCTTAGTAGGAGAATATTTTATCGAGATTGCTCCCTATAACTCGAAAAAGAAAACGATTCATGCAAACTTTAAGAGAATTCCCATGTCCGTGTTCGTTGAAAGTGAAACATTAATTCGCATAAAAAGCTGTGATGGCATAAATCCAGAAATATAATAAAAATGATGAGGTTCTCATGCGTTTCCTTCTAGTCCTACTCGTTCTTTTACCCTTTTCAGCTCAAGCGAGTTTCCTGTTTCAATATGGGCTAAACTACTCTTCTGAAAAAGACAGTTCTACCGATGGTGAGTTTGAAGAGAGTAGAACTTTCCATAAAGCTTTTTTGGGTGCTTCCGTGAATGGGAGAAGGACTTTGTTTTTTGGATGGAACATTAATTCCTGGAGCTCGGCCATTAGTCAGGGTACCTCTCCGGAAGACACCTACTCGTTGCTGGAAATGGGACCTCGTTTACAATGGTTCTGGAGTGATAACTATAATCTTTACTTCACCGCCGAATGGAATCCCTATGCCAAAGGGGAAAGAGAGAAAGTTGGAAGTTCTCGCGATATCTCAGGTTCTAGCTTAGGAGTCGGTGTTGGTTACCGCTTCCGTCTCTCCCGCCTCTGGGGTTTTGGGGCCGGTATTCATTATCACTCGCTGGGACTTAAGGAAGAAAAAATTAATTCAACTGAAAACAATATTTCAGACAAAATAACCAACCTGATGCCAATGCTCGAAATTTCACTTCTCACCAAATAGGATTGTCTGATCAATCGAATGAGCAATCGCCTCGGCCAGTTGATGGATATGAAAGCCATCAACAAAGCCGTGGTGGGCCTGAACCGAGAAAGGCATCGTTAACCTACCATTATCAAGAGATTTGAACTTCCCCCAAGCAATAGAAGGAATATCTGCAGACTTGTACTTCTTAACGGGGTGTTGAATCGAGGTAAAGTCCAGCCAGGGGATACTGGTAATGAAGACATAATCTTTAATTTCTCTTTCCGTAAATTCTTCCGCAGAATGCAAAAGCATTCTCGATTTGGTTGACTCTTCCTTCGCCTTTAAACTGCGCTCAATGAATTCTTTTAATTCCTCGCTATGTTCAAAGCGAGTGAAGTTTAAGACCTGGTCTTCATTCATGACGGTATAAGAAGGAATGAGACGGTCAATTTTTATCACTTCATTTTTATAGATACGGTAACGAAAATTATCGACCTTCATTAATGACTTAAAGAGGTGAAATAGAAAAAAATGAAAAGGCGGTAATTCATTGACCTTACAGAAAGGTCTAAAGTCAGTGACTTCCAAATTAAAAGTTAAATTTAACAGGGGGTTCTCCATCGACTCAAAGAGTTCAAATCGATCTCGCCGTTTTTCAAAATTATTCATAGGGCTGCTCTCGTTAGTAAGTTTTTATGTCTGCAAAGCAGGTATTCTCATCTTTAATAATACCGTCACTTTCATGCAGATCCCGCTTGGTAAATCCAAGCGTAATATGAGGAAAATATTTTTCAGGAACAAATGAATTATGGGTTCCACCTTTTTTGATAAAGGCTTCTTGAATTTTTCTTCGTAAAGAAAGCAAAGCTTGAGATTTTACCACGATATAAAAAGTTGATTCTCCTTTCCCACTCATCTCCACACTGCCTTTACCCACGCAAATCATTTCAAATTTCGAGTTCTGTATATTGTGTTCTTTAGCAAGGGCATTTATTTCGGCAATCGAAAGTTTCTTTTTCAAAATGTTTTGATACTCGACAGGAGTTATCACTGTAATATGAGACTCTCCCCTGTTTTTCAGTGGAGTGCTTCTTCGGTTATTGATTTGTTCCACCATTTTTTCAACAGATGAATAGTTCACATTCATCATCAAATAAGAATCATGAGACAGAAAAGGTATCGTGGAATTCCGATAAACGTCCTGAGAAATTGTGAAAAAATCAGATCTTGAAAATCCCCAAAGAAGAAAGATGAAACTAAGCAATGTCCATTTCATTTCCCCATTATGATGCAAAGGCAGAAAATTGGCAAACCTGTAAAAACAGTGTCTTATTCTTTGACATCAATGGCCTACAAATAAAAATTCTTGCGGTAAAATTATTATTTTGAAATCCTCTTATCGAGCTATTCCTACTGGGGCCTTCAATGTTTAAAGTTTTAACTTTCACTGTCTTATTTTCTTTTTCAGCATTTGCGAGTTTCTTGCCAGATAATAATCTACAAATAGCAGAAGATAAGAGAAGCCATAAAGCCTGGAGGCATCCTAAGCTTGAAAGGTTCCTGAAAAAGTAAGCAAGTCAATGCCTTTGCCCTTCGTGCAGGTCCTCTGTGGAAAATTACGATTCATGGTGGTCTCGCCAGGCATCCGCTTATGACTCGTGACGGACTAGCATTAGTCATATGTCATGAATTGGGCCATCACTTTGGAGGCGCTCCTAAATCGACAGTTCCTCTGAAGAAATGGAACTCCTATAAAGGTCAGGTAGATTATTGAGCATCACTAAAATGTTTAAAAAAACTTTTCAAAGATGGATAACACGCAACAACGAGCTGCCAAAAAGAATTTAAGTATACCAAAGATCA
Organism: Bacteriovoracaceae bacterium; assembly: GCA_023701435.1. Taxonomy (GTDB): domain Bacteria; phylum Bdellovibrionota; class Bacteriovoracia; order Bacteriovoracales; family Bacteriovoracaceae; genus Peredibacter. The sequence continues at coordinate 19,639 of JAMPXB010000034.1, forward strand.
GGCCCTTTGTAGAGAGTGGTCATGGCCGGCCTTGACATGAGTAAACTCGTGGCAGATTACCGTGGCGAGGCTATCCCAATGATTGAAACGCCTGATCCAAAAATTATTCAGACGACATCTTTCCAGCATGCCAATGCTCAGTGCCGCCTGGATACTTATTTCCAGGCATCTCTTTGCTCCGTAGATCCCAAGGAAAATGTTAGCGATGAAGATCCAACTGTTGGGGTATGCTCTAGGGTCATACAGGGAGAAGTGGGAAGTCGCCCACTTTGTTGGTTCGCTCCTTAAGGAGCGAACTCAACTTTCCCCGACTTTATTTCAATATCGTTGACATACACCTTATAAGAAATAATGCATGTTTTTGAGATCATGAAATTCACACCGCAATAACGTGTTAAAGAAAAATCCACCGCTTTGATAACTTTTTCAGCTGGTAATTCGCCCTTCAATCGATAAATCATCGTTGCCGTTTTAAAATGAACAGGATGGTCAGCAGTTTTCTCAGCTTCAATACTCATTTTAAATTCACCAATCTCAAGTCTCATTTTCTTTAAAATGGCCACAACGTCCATAGCTGTACAGCCCATCATTGCATTGAGAATGAGTTCCTTAGGCGTAGGTCCATTCCTTCCTCCCCCATGGTCAGCCGGGGCATCAATGGCCGTTACAAGGCCATCGTTATTGCATTCAAAATGCATATTATCTATCCATGAAAGATTCGCGTTCAACATATCCTTATCCTTTGTATCGTCGTTATTAATTTAATAACTTTTTCATCGGCAATGCTATAAAAAGAAAAAAGAGGATTTATGGATATTATTAAAAACTATTGGCCGGTACTGCTCTTAACTCTGTGGTTTTCCTATAAGTGGTGGAACACCCGTAAAATTAAATCCATGTTGCCAGATTTAAAGAAGAAAGGTGCCCTGCTGATAGATGTAAGAAGCGAGCAGGAATTCATGCAAAATCATGCCGTTGACACAATCAATATCCCACTGCATGAGTTAAATGGCCGGTTAGCTGAGATTCCCAAAGAGAAGCCTATTATCGTCTGTTGTGCCAGCGGAACCAGAAGCGGCATGGCACGTCGTTTACTTAAACGAAATGGTTACGGGCAGGTCTACAATATTGGAGCATGGTCCAACTTAAGAACGAGATAAAAATGAACACAAATATTCAAAATGTAGACACGGAAAGATTCAGAAAAATTCTTCGTGAAAATGAAGTAAAGATCCTGGCGAAATTCTGGGCGGGCCGGTGCGCTCCTTGCCGGGATTATGCACCTGAATATGAAAAGGCATCCACTCAAAACCCTCACATTATTTTTCTCAATATCAATGGAGAGGTTGAGCCTGCTTTAAACCAGGAATTCAATATTCGTGGAATTCCCTGCACCATTCTTTTTCAAGAAGGAAGAGAAGTGAAACGGCACACGGGATATATGAGTGCCGAACAGATTGAAATTTTTTTAAAAAAATAATCTATTTCTAGTTCGAAGGCCTTGGATCAGATCCTACCTCAGCACATGTGCCCTGAACGAATTCATGGCCAGGCATAGCAAATGGGTATGTATTATTTTTGAAATCCCATTAACTCTACCGGAAAGCTCGACATGATCCCGCCATTGACACCGCTGCAATTACCAATTCCAACAAACGGTGTACTCTCTACCCGACACTGACAGCTCAAGGGTCTATTTGGATCGGATGGATTCGATTTTTCCGTACATGGAGCGGCATCGCAAATGGCCCAATTCAAATCTCCACTATAGCCTGGTGATGATTGATCACATGCCACAAACATTTGCGCTAAAATATCGCACCATCCACGATAAGAATAAGTGGATACCCATTTATACTTAACATCATTCACTTTATCCGTATTTGATGGCCTTACACACAGGAGCTTGATCTACAGCGCAAGGATGTTTCTTAGTACATCTGGCAAGCGTTAAGCGTTTGATCAAAGGATCTTGGATTTCACCTGTTGCAACGATATGAGACTCATTTACCCTCATACAGTCACAATCGGTTTTCTCGCCATTCATTTTACAATCAGGGGACGCACTACAGAGGGCATGCCACCCAGTGCAAACAACAAAATCCTCTGGCGTTTTAACATTCGCGAAGGCCGGCATAGACATGAGCATGAATAGGGCGAGCATAAAATTTCGTACTTGGGATTTTATTGGGTCTTCTGGTGAGAAACATTTTGCAATTTCGTTTGCAACTTGCTTGCCAATCGAAGAATCAAATCTAGACAAAAAAAAAGCCCCACATTGCTGTGAGGCTTTTTTTTGGTGCCCGCTCGCGGAATCGAACCACGGACACAAGGATTTTCAGTCCTTTGCTCTACCGACTGAGCTAAGCGGGCATATCGAATTCAGAACTTATGCTTCTAAAATTGAGATCTCTAAGTTAATGTTTTAGAGGAATTTCGTCAATCAATTTTCTAAAATCTTTTTTCACATAACTATCCGAGTCAAGGTACACCATATGTCCGCTAAAGTAGTTACACTAGAACTTTCTCTCCCCTGGTTTCAGGTTAATGCCCTCGCCTTCCTTCCCTCCATAGAGGGAGATCGAAAAATTAAATCCGAATGGGCCTTTTTCACTCACGGGTACACTTCCCACAAAGGTGATTGCCTCAATTGGGCCACTCGCTTAGTGGAAATAGGCGTTCCTTGTTTGATTTTTGATCAACC
>JAMPXB010000015.1 GCA_023701435.1 Bacteriovoracaceae bacterium
GATGGGCAGAAAGGTTCAGTGCAAAGTCTCAGATCGGAAAAGATTAAATGATTATGGTGATAAGTCGAAACTGAGGAAGTCCAGCTAGTTATCCAATGGGACATAATCGCCCAGAAATTAACAGGTCATAATCGCTCAGAAACAACAAGTGATTACCTTGCTGTATAGTTTTTAGACGATTGTGACCTCATCTCATTTCTGAGAACATTTAGATAATGAAAACTCTTTTCCTGTTATTACCGATTCTTATGGCCTGTTCCTCTGAGCGCTCCTTTGTCCGCAGTGAGTACCAGGTCTTCCATGTGGATGAATTTTTGATCTCCAATGCCTATGTCCACCCCACAGAACTTCAGGCGAAGCAGCAGGTCCTGCGTTTTAACTATCCGTTAATAATGAAGAATCTGATGAATTTTGAGCGGCAGATTGATCTAACCGAATCATTTATCATGATTGGCCTAAGAAAAATCCCCATTTTCTGCCAGACTTTGCAGAAGAAAGAGACAGAATTCACCATCGGCTCTGAAGAAACATTGGCCATCAATTGCCTGGTTCAGGTCAATAAGGCAGAGGGGATCTTTCAGGTAAGTGACTATAAGGCCATGATTGAAATTCCTCTTGAGAAGAGGCCTGTGCAGTTCTTATACCTCTTAAGAGCAGAGGATTTTCAATGAAATATTTGTTTTTCCTCATCCTGGGGCTGAGCTCAAATCTCTTTGCCGAGACTTTTTATTATGTGCCCACTGCGATTGGGGGAGAAGCCCAGGCAACTTTTTATCAAAGCTTGATTCATGCTGAACTTAAGGGCTGGGCCAGACCTGAAACCGGTACAAGTGTACGGCTTGAAAGTGGTTGTGGAGTGGATATCGAGTTTCATCTTTTAGGTAATCATCGTAAAAATTATCTTCTCTTGGGAATAACTAACTCCAATATTGATCCCGTTATCATTAAAAATCGTGAAATAAAATTTATTATGGATGGGCAGAAAGAGCGTTATCCAGATTTGAATCATCAATTTTCTGACAACCGCATTATGGGTGGATGGTGGTCAATAAATTGGCTTCCTTTTCCCTCTAAGGAAGATTTTAAGAAGCTCAAAAACCTTGAGGTCAATGTTCCAATGCTCAATGAGAAGACAGGAGAAGTCTGCATTGTCAGAACCACTTTCCTGAAAACGAAAAAAATCGAGTCAGAATCCATTTCCTATTCGGCATTTGAATTTCTTCTGGATGGCGGGAAAGCGCTGGGGCAGTCAGGCAATATCGAAAAATTGGGTAAGGGCGGCGGCATGATCGCCTTTGAGTTCAACTACTTTTCACGACCGCACTCCGGGTGGGGAGTGGTCTTTTCCAATGAGACTGGATTTAAGGATTCTGAGACTCCAGGAATTTATCAAAAGTTTGAAAATGATAAAAATTATCGGGCCAATATCAATTATCTTGGTCTTCAGTATGTCTATCGCTACTTTTTAACCAAGACTCTCTCTCTTCAATATACAGTTGGTCCAGGCTACCAGTCAGTGGAAGACAGCAATGAAAATGATGTGAATAACATTAAGGGAAATGGATGGGCCTTCTCTCAAAAGTTGGCACTTAACTGGCGTTTAGGTCAGTGGTCTCTTGCAACTCATGAAACTCTGGACTTCTTCACTGGAGTAGGGGTGGTTCAATACTATACTCCGGGACTTAAAATCAACGGAGTGCAACTAGATGGACACCGCTTTGGCGGTCTTTTAAGGATTGGCTTCAGCTTTTAATAGTATTTCTTCGACCTTTTGCACGGCCTTGAAAATGATATGTTCGGTAGTTTCACCAGGAGCACGTTTAATGATTGTTGCAGCCGAGTGCGAGTGACCGCCACCGCCTAAAGCAACAGCAATATGTCCCACATCATAGTCACCTGAAGACCTGAGACTCATTTTAATATGGTCTCCGTCGTCCCGAAACATGATGGCGACTTTGATATTATTTAAGATCAGCAGATTATTAATGAAAGCGTGAGTATCTTCCACGTCTCCGGCAAATTTATCGATATCTTCTTTTTTAAGGAGTATCCAGGCGATAGTTTCATCTTTATTGGTGGCCGCAGTGTTAAGGATACTTGCCAATAAATGCATGTGGTAAACGCGCTTAGTTCCATAGATGCCGTTATAAGCTTCCGGTGGATTAATGCCGGTATCCATCAATTTTGCGACCAGACGATGAGTGGAAGCTGAGACTGTGGGATAACGAAAAGAACTGGTATCAATGATGATCGCCGTATAAATAGGCAGCGCAATTTTCTTGGTAAAATGAATTCCCAAATGCTCAATCATTTCTCCTACCAACTGACCGGTTGCGGCGGCACTGATATCAATGCAGTGATTGGAGAGGTCACGTCCGCGACAAGGATGATGATCGATGTAGAGGACCGGAAGTGTTTCATTAATAAACGAGCAAAGCTGATTTCCAACTCTTTGTTTGGTGTTGGTATCAACCACGATCACTAAATCAGGCCTTAAATCAGGATATTTTTGCTGATACTCTTTAAAGCTGACAACAACCTTATCCTGATCGAGGTATTGATAACGCTCGAGCAGAGGCTCTTCATTCACGCACAGACACTTTTTTCCGTATTCACGAAGGGCCAGGCACAGAGAAATTTCGGAGCCAATTCCATCTGCATCGGGAAATTCATGAGTGGTAATGAGTATCCGCTCTGCTGCTTGAATTCTTGACTTAAAAGTATCTAAAATAGTCATAGTTTTATTAAGGATCTTTTCGGCACTTAGGCCAGGTAACTAGAGAGCGATTTTCATAATTGTAAGGTGGATATGGATAAAATACTAGTAGTTGACGGTATTACTAAAGAATACCCCGGGCGCATGGCCGTTTCGAATGTCTCTTTTGAAGTTCTTAGAGGCTCAATCCATGGATTTTTAGGGCCGAATGGAGCAGGGAAGTCTACTACCATGAGGATGATTGCCGGCCTGATGCCTGCTACTTCAGGCACCATGACTCTTTTTGGTGAAACCATTCATCCGGAGAAATTAAGCCTGAAAAATCAGATCGGGCTTTTGCCTGAGAATGCACCCCTCTATCTTGATATGCCGGTCGAGAAGTATCTGGCCCTGGTAGCGAAGCTTCATGGGGTCAAGAAAGTAAAAGAGCAGGTAGAAAAAGTAATGTCTGATCTGTCGCTGATTGAAGTCAGAAAGAGGCTGATTGGGAATTTGTCCAAGGGCTATAAGCAAAGAGTGGGTCTTGCTCAGGCCATTGTGTATGATGCTCCTTTTTTAATTCTTGATGAGCCCACCAATGGTCTTGACCCTCAATCGGTGGTTGAGCTTCGGGAATTCATCAAGAAACTTGCTCAGGAAAAAACCATTTTATTTTCAAGCCACGTGCTGCCGGAAGTGGAACAACTTTGTGATCAAATCACTATCATTCATCAGGGAAAAATCCGTGCCTCCGGAGACTTGAAGGAAATTCATCGCAAATTCCGTCAGGGATTGGTACTTAAAGTGGGTATCTTGGAGAATGAAAAACTTCCAGATCTTTCTGAGCTGGGAAAATATGAAATTACTCATGAGCACATTGTGGGCCAGGAGAAGCAGTATGACCTGGTCTTCGAAAATGATCTGGATTGTCGCTCTGACCTTGGAAGACTTATCTTAGGCAAAGGTCTTCATCTTTTGACCTTGCAGGTGGAGTCCCCGGAGTTAGAGGACATCTTCTTACATATGACGGAGCAAAAAAAATGATTTATATATTGTGGAAAAAAGAGGTTGAGTCTTATTTCTCATCTCCTCTGGCCTATGTCTTGATTGGGCTTTTTTCAATCATCAGTGGAACATTCTTTTTTAACCTGTTGGTGACTTATACTGACGGAATTCAGGCCATTCCTCAGCACCTGGCCCAGGAAATATCTTTTGTGGAAGAAGTTGTCTTACGATTGTTTGCTAATATCAACTTCTTGTTTCTGATTTTCATTCCTTTAATTACCATGAAACTCTTCTCGGAAGAAAAGAGGCTTGAGACTCTGGATCTTTATTGGCTTTCTCCGGTGCGTGAATGGCAGGTGGTACTCGCCAAGGGTCTTGCAGCCTTTACTCTGATACTTTCCATGCTGCTAATGACGGTCCTCTTCCCGCTGATTATCTGGGGAGTTGGAATCAGGGACTTCTCACTTCTGGGTTCCTCTTATCTGGCGGTCATTCTGAATGCCTGTTGCTATATCTCATTGGGACTTTTTTGTTCCTCACTGTCAGGCAATCAGATCATTGCCGGACTTTTATCTATTCTGGGAATTATGTTCCTGTGGATGCTGACTTGGGGAGGACATCTGAATTCTAATTATCTTGTGGCCGAAATCTTTTCTTACATCGGTATCACTTCACACTTTGAGCGAATACTTAGAGGGCTCATAGGGACTCAGGACATTATTTATTATATTAGTTTTGTGTTCATGTTCGGTTTTCTGAGTGTGAAGAGTCTTGGCAGGAGGAACTGGTAATGAAAAACTGGTTATTCCCGTTATGGGTTATTATTGACGTTTTGGTGTTGCTGGCAGCAGTTGCTTTATGGGTTACAGCTCCGGAATTTAAAACTCTAAATATCGGTTTGACTGTCTTTGCACTGGCCTTGGGTTTTTTACTTCTTTTTTCAAAATTTGAAGAGATTAAAGTCTTTGTCAGAAGCTCTTACTTTGAAAAAGTTCTCTATCACGGCATCAACGTGGTTCTGGTTTTCTCCATCCTGGGAGTTGTGAATTATCTCGGGAATAAAAATTTCAAAGACTATGACCTGACTAATGAGAAAAGAAACAGCCTCACTGATCAGACCAAAAAAGTGCTTGAGTTAGTCAAAAAACCATTAAAGATGACGGTCTTTGCCAAAAGAGAGGAGTGGGCACCAATGCTCAATCTTCTTAAGCTCTATGAAGGTCAGAATAAGCACATTGAATTGAATGCAATAGATACTGACCTGAGACCTGATCTGGTTAAGGCAAAAGGAATTATTCAAAATGGCACGGTCATTATTGAGTACCAAGGAAAGGAAACTTCCTTTCCTTTGATGGATGAGCTCTCGATAACTAATTCTTTACTCAAGGCCCTGCGGGAAGAAAAAGTTATTTTATATTTTGTGACAGGCCATCAGGAACTAAGTTGCGCTGAAACTTCTCAGGAAGGACTGGCCATTCTTTGCCAGAAGCTGAGAGACCAGAACTATGAAGTCAAAGAACTGGATTTGACTAAGATTATGAAAATTCCGAGTGATGCTACGGCGGTATTTGTTCTGGGTCCCATCTCAGGATTTCTGAAACAGGAAATAGAGATCATCGAAGAGTACGTTAAAGATGGAGGAAGCTTCTTTCTGGCACTTGCTCCTGCCTTTAAAGCAGAGCTTTATGACAATCTGATCAACATTATTAAACCCTATGGGCTAGAACTTGGTAAGGATGTGGTGATTGATCGGTTGTCCACCGTTCAAGGTGCAGAGGCGACTATTCCCATCATTAGTAAGTATGAAGAAATGCATCCTATTACTGAGGGATTTAATTTAAGAACAGTTTTTCCATTAAGCTCCTCGGTTAGAAAAATTGAAGGCAAGGATACAGCGGAAATTCTCGCTTATACTTCACCGTTTCCCGGCAGTTGGGCAGAAACAAATCTGAAGGGAGTTACCCAAGGCAAAGCTGAATTTCAGGAAGGTCAAGATTTAAAGGGACCAATTGGTCTTATCGGTGTTGCGGAAGGAACAGGGACTTCCAAGTCCAGAGTGGCCCTTCTGGGATCGAGCTCATTTTTAATCAATGCTTATCAGGGTCAGTCAGGGAATACCACGCTGTTTTTAAACACCGTCTCCTGGATGATTAATGATGAGGGTATCATTTCATTCAACCGTCCTGGAGTTGAAGAATTTCCAGTCATCTTAAGTGCCCAGCACCTGCAGTTAATATTTGTTGTTTCAATACTTGTTGTTCCGATTGTCTTTTTTGGAGCGGCTATTTTTGTCTACAGAAGGCGTCGTCTCCTATGAGAAAGAATTTAGTCCTCTTTGGGCTCTTTATGGCCCTGCTTGTTGTGACTTACGTCTTTCAGGAAAAACGTTCTGAGAAAGAGTACAATGAAGCCCAGACCAAAGACCGTCTACTTGAGCAGGAAGTGACCCATTTAAAACTTCCTTCGGTGGAAGCGGTCAAGAAGGATGGCAGTTGGTGGGCAGATGATGTTCTGCTTTCTCATAACATCTTTAAGCAAACAGAAAAAAAACTATCGGAAATTAAAAAGATCAAGACCATTGAAGGGGAGTGGAAAAACTTTTTCTCCAGTCCCTTCTCTTTTGAAGTGAATCATCGAAAATGGACCATTGGGGATTTGTCCCTGGATAAGCAAGCCTTCTACATCGCCCAAGGTGATAAAATTTATCTTGCAGTCATTGAAGGCGCCAGCCATCAACTGACCCAGGATGAAACTGAAATTGAGGCCACTAAATTAAACGAACTGGTGTCTTTCCTTTCGAAACCTAAAAGCGAATTAAAAGAAACTCAGCTTTTTCGCTTTTATCCTGCTCTTCCGATGGAAAGAGTCGTACTCAATGTGGAAGGAAGTCTTCCCTTTGAATTAAATCTAAAAGATCAGACGACCGAGCCACCTCCTATTCAGGGTATTGCTACTCATAAAGAACTGAGCAGTAAGTTCTTTTCACTTCTTAGCCAGATCAACATTAAGGAAGAACTTCCTTACTCGGAAAAATTGAAATTTAAGAAACTGGGAGAGTTGAAGTTTTTTAAGGGGACCGAGGCGGTAACTTGGGAGCTGTGGCTTAAAAGTGATAAGTCGGCAGATGCCATCATTATAGATTCTGCTAAAAAACGCGCTTTCCTGGTAGTAGGGGGAAGTCTCAAAGTTTTCTTTATCCAGATTCAGGATTATTGGGATAAAAAAGTTATTCCTTCCAAGGACTTCGTTTCTTTTGATCGCACCGACGCTGTTTTCATCCAGGGAGAAAAAAAGGCGGTGGTGGCCATCTTGAATCGCGAGCCTCTGGCCTTTGAAGTGAAGGGTTATAAAGTGGATCGGGCAAAGATGGAGTTTCTGATTCAGTTCCTCTTCAACCTGGGCCCCAAAGACCAGGCAGAGAGAGTGTCCTTACTTTCAAAAACTGAAAAAAAACAGGTTCTCTCTGAGGATAATTTACGGATTGAACTTATGGGGCAAGAACTTGTCTTGTGGCGGAAAACCGAGGAACTCATAGTGGTCAATCTTACTCAAGGATTTAAGGCCCATTTTAATTTGGTGGACGAAAATTTCCACGGCAAATTTGAAGATGTGCTAAAATAACAAAGCAATGAAATCACTATCTGAGCTTATTGAAACGTACTTAATGGTCCTGGTGCATCCTTTTCGGATTCATCAGCAGTTCCGTTTTAATATTCCTATTCCCCATCATGAAGGGCAGTTGTACCAGCCCTTGACCTTGGCCGAAGCCCTGGGGATCTCCTGGATTTTTGCCATTATTCGTGGTCTTGCTAAAATTATTATTCTGAATTTTTTCCTACAGTCCTTTCTTTCCATGCAGAGTGAAAACTTTCCTTATCTTCAGGAATTTTTCGCTAGCTCCAGTTCCTCCACTTACTATTTCCTGCTCTTTTCAGCGGCACTGGATATTATTTTCTTTCCCGTTGCCACCATTGTGATGACGGAAGTTTGGGCCTGGATTATTAAAAAATATGCGGAATGGTTGAACGAGGAATTACCGGCCGAGCAGATTGCCGATCAGGTAACCACTCATGCACTGTCGTCTCACATTTTTAATATCATTCCTTTTATCGGGGATGTGCTTCAGTCTTTTTTGTATCTTTTTCTGCTTTATGCAGGCCTTCGCTCCAACCTGGGAGCTTCAAGATCTCTGGCCTGGGTTATCCTCCTGACACCGACTCTTTTCTTCTTTATGTTTCTAAGTCTGCTATTTGTCGCTTTTTTTTATTTAGTCAGCTAGATCCCTCCCTTTTATTTTCTTACGGCCATGCAAAATCAGACCGTTGAAAAGCGGGCTTTCATTGTCATTTTTCGAGAATTTTGAAAATATGCCCTTACACACTTAGTTTTGATTTTGTTATTTCGAGGAGAACGGATGACGCACCAGTATTTTCATGGATCGATTGAGGTTGTATGCGGACCAATGTTTTCAGGAAAAACTGAAGAGCTGATTCGACGTGTGAAACGAGCGCAAATCGCTAAGCAGCGTGTTCAGATTTTCAAGCCGGCCATTGATGTTCGTTATGATAAGGAGGATGTGGTTTCTCATTCTTCTCAGGCCATAAAATCTGAACCCGTAGAGAGTGCCGTTGAAATTCTTATCCGTCTGAAAGACTCAACACGCGTTGTGGCCATTGATGAAGTGCAATTCTTTGATGATGCGATTGTCACTGTTGTTGGTAAGCTTGCAGCACGCGGTTACCGTGTGATTTGTGCTGGTCTGGATCTTGATTACCGCGCCCAACCTTTTGGTCCCATGGGGACTCTGTTGGCCCTGGCAGATGAAGTCGTCAAAATTCATGCTATCTGTACTGTTTGCGGAGCTCCTGCCACTCGTTCGCAACGTCTCAGTGCTTCTAAAGATCAGGTCCTGCTAGGGGAAACCGATGCCTACGAAGCCCGTTGTCGAGGCCATTATCAATGGGATGATTCTGAAGAGCAGGGACTTCTCCCGCTGGAAGCTGAGATCAAGCCTCTCGCCGAACACCTCTCTAATTAAGAGATTTTTTCAAAAGGCCATGCTATCCTTTTTTTCTCACAAGGATAGTGCATGGCCCGGGATCTCCAGCATCAAAAATTAAGCCCTGATTCTCATGAAATCATTCATCATTATGGAAAGAATGTTCATATTCTTTCATCCCCATTAATGCTGACTCTTTTGAGCAAACTGGGTTCCCCTGCCACATTCCAACCTCAAATTAACGAACTCACAGAGATGCTTTATTCTCACTTGATGGATACGGTCGTTGATTCTCTTTTCCCTAAAATACAGGGACGAGTTGAGACTCGTATGATTCAGACCCATCCGGAAGCCGTCTATGAAGGTGAAATGGTGGATTCGTCTACTCCTGTGGTGACAGTGGATCTGGCCCGGGCAGGAACTTATCCTTCTCATCTTTGCTATCATAAGCTCAATTATTTAATGAATCCTGCACTGGTGAGACAGGACCATTTCTATGTGGCCCGAGAATGCAATAAAGAGGGAAAGGTTGTTGGCGTAAACATCTCCGGCTCAAAAATCGGTGGTGGTGTTGATAAGGCGATTGTCCTGTTGCCTGATCCTATGGGTGCCACCGGCGGCACGATTGTGGAAGTTTATAATCACTATAAAAATAATGTCGGCGGAACACCTCTTCTTATGGTGGCCATGCATCTCATTGTCACTCCGGAGTACTTGAAAAAAGTTACCGAGCTCTGTCCTGATCTTCATATTTTCTCATTGAGACTCGATCGCGGTTTGTCTGCAGAGAAAGTTTTAAATGAGGTTCCGGGAAAATTTTGGTCTGAAGAAAAAGGTTTAAATCAACATCAATATATTGTCCCAGGAGCGGGTGGTTTAGGAGAAATCTTAAACAACTCGTACTGCTAGGAGGGGAACATGGAACTGTATACACCTGAAGCATTAATCTCGGAAGAGGAGATCGCCCTGAGAATAGCTGCCCTTGGTGCCGCTATCACGAAAGATTTTGAGGATGAGGAGATCGTGGTCATTTGCGTTTTAAAAGGCGCTTTTATGTTCTGCTCTGACCTGATCAAAAAAATTAACCGTCCTTTGTCTCTTGATTTCATTTCACTTTCCAGTTACGGGGACTCAACTCATAGTTCAGGCAATGTGAAGCTGGACATGGACATCACCGCCAATATTGAAGGCAAGAACGTTGTCATCGTAGAGGATATTGTGGACTCTGGTTTGACCATCAAGACCTTGATGGAAATTCTTTCTGTCAGAAAACCTAAAACTATTAAGCTTGCTTCTTTGCTCTTTAAGCCCACCAAGCTTCAGCATAAAGTTACTATTGATTATCTCGGATTTGAGATTGAAGATAAATTTGTCATTGGTTATGGCCTGGATTATGCCGGCCGCTATCGTGAACTACCGTACATAGGAATTTTAAATGCAGGTAACTAACACCGGAAGTGTCAGGGTCGATCTGGTCGGGGGAACTCTCGACATTGAACCCATTAATCTCATTATCAAGAATGTCGTCACATTGAATGTGGCCACCGGTCTGAAGGCTTCAGTCAGTCTGACTAAAACGTCTTTTGACGGAGTGGAAATCCATTCAGCTGACTACAATAAAAATTATAAGTTCACCTCCTCAGAACTGACAGAAGACCGGGTAGTTTATTCCCGGGACTTTGGAGAGATGACTTTTGTTCTTCAGATCCTTCGTCTGTTTAACATCAATTCTCATATTAAGTTAGAGCTTGCTTCAGGGGCCCCTGCCGGTTCAGGTCTGGGCGGTTCTTCTGCAATGGGAGTGACTCTTTACCGCGCCCTCTGTAATTTTACCGGTTATAACTATGACCGCCATACTGCTGTCATGAGAGTTAAGGCCGTTGAGAGCCGTATTCTCAATCAAGGCATGGCCGGTTATCAGGATTATTTTCCTGCCCTTACCGGTGGAGTGCTGGCAGTCAGAGGTATTGAAGGGGAAATCAAGGTCGAGCAGCTTTATTCGGATGAATTAAAGGATGTGCTTGAGAATCATCTGACTCTTATTTCTTCAGGTCAGTCCCGCGCTTCTGGTATTAACAACTGGGAAGTCTACAAAGGTTTCTTTGATAAAAAACCGGAAGTCGTTCAGGGTCTAACCCGCATTGCTGAAATTTCTCATCAGACCTATGAAGCTTTGAAAACAAAACAATGGGATAAAATGCTCACGCTTATTGCTCTTGAAGGGCTGGAGCGGGAGAAGCTCTTTCCGGGGATTACGACTGATAAAATTCGTCAGTTTACTTCTGAACTTAAAAAAGATGGAAATGTGTTAGGATTAAAGATGTGTGGTGCTGGAGGCGGCGGTTGCTTCATTCTTGTGCACAAGGGACTTGATCCTAAAGTGATTGAGGCGAAAGTAAAGGCCCATGGGATGGAAATCTTGCCGTTTAAAGTAGAGTCACCACTTTAAAAAGGGCTTCTTTTGATTTCATCAATCAGAAATGTAGCAGGAATGAGTCTGGGAGGAGGAAGAAAGGAAAATTTCTTCTTCTCCTTACTGGAATATTTTCCTGAGAAAAAGCGCTGGTTCTTAAAATCACTCCATCAAGTAAAAGATGAAGAAATCCGGGATAGGGATGAGATCATCACTGCCTGGGTTGAGACCTACGGTTTAAAAAAACTGGTGGTTGATTTCCCCTTAAGTCGGCCCCCTTGTGAGAACTCCTGTCTTTCTAACTGCACAGGAGCGAAGTTTTGTCCCAGACATGCTGTGATTGAGGTCAGGGAAGAAATGCAAAAGCTCCTTGATGAGGATGCTCATTTCCAAAAAACAAATCCTAAAAAATACGAACAAGAACGGGTCGCTTCTCAGGAAGTAGATTACTCCAAGAATCTCTTAAAGAAGAATACTGATGAGCACATGCTTTCCAGATCTTTTAAGAGAAAGCTCCGCAAGGGATTTACTCCTTATTGGCATCGCCCGATTGATTTCTGGGTTTGGAAAAATTATTACGACCAGCTGCTGGAAGTTTTCAAAATTTCTTATGAATCATTTGGAAACGTTTCTTTTATGCTGCTGGCCCGTCTGAATTACCTCCTTCGGCATTTGCCTAAGGATCTGGCCATGTATGAATCAAATATTCATATATGCCTCCTGGAGCTCTATCGTGCCAGCATTGTCAGTAAGTCCTTACTTCTGCAATTGTTTGATCTGGATCTGGCCAGCTCAGCGCGGGAACAAATAATTCTGAACATCGAAGAGCATATGCATATCTTTATTTACGAGAACGATATGCAAACGATTATCAAAAATTCTCAGGCCTTTGATTCATTTATTCTATCAGTTGTCGGGCAGAGAATGCTGATGAATGGATTAAGAGAAGTTCCCGCGTGGGGGAACTCAGATGGTGGAAACTTTATTGTGCCTATCTTTCATGTTCAGGGATAATGTCGGTCGTTTCATACTTTAAGACCTTCACTCCCAGATACAGATAGAAATAAATAAACATGGTCAGAATATTGTAAGTAAACCATCCCAAACCAAGTCCTGCCTGATCAACAATGAAGGAAAGGGCAAAGATACTTCCGGTTAAAGTGTAGAAAAGAATATAGCCCTGGGCCCATAGTTTTTTTCTGAGATAGAAGAAGTAGAAGAAGATGTTGTTGATCAAAATTAAAAACAAAAAGAAATAGAAGGTATTATCCAGGAAGGCCTTCATTTCCAGAATTGTTTCCGAAGAAAAGTTTTCCAGCAAATAGCCATTCTTCCTGACCATCTGGTGAACCAGGGTGGTGGAGAGATCTTTCTTTAACCAATACAGTCTTAAGTAGACGGTGTTGATAAGATCCAACGCCAGAAGCGCGATGACTGCCACGATGACAAAGCGGCGGCTGCCAAACTTAAGAAAATGTTTCTTCAATTTTTCCATCATAATTTATTGATTCCCACAATAAACGGCCTATAGTCTTATTATGAACGATTATTTCCGACTGGGCCATGTCTTTCAAAAACGCTTAAGTACTGAGGCGCTTTCCCATCGGGAAGCACGCTATCTCTTCTTCCGCATTGCCTGTCCTTCCATGCAGAACCGATTTCCACGCTTTGTTGACTTGTCGGCAGTGCCTAAAACCTTTATTCATGGCAATCCTCATCTTGATAATTATGTTAAGACTTTTCATGGTTCGGCCATGCTTGACTTTGACCGTTCTCGAATAGGACCTTACTGTTGGGACATCGTTCGTTTTTTAAGCTCACTATCGCTCAGAAGAGAAGAAACGGACGGATTCTTAGATCGCAAAGTCGTTGAGTGCTTTTTGGATGCTTATATATTGCATTTCCTGAGTCCTGAGATTCCCGCCAAGCAGGTGAAGATGCTTAAGGGAGTGGAACCTCAAAAATGGCAAATGACTTCCCGGTATTATCTGCAGTCTAATAAGCGCTGGGCCAAAAAAATGCGCGATAATGCCCTTGATCCAAGCGATCCCACGGCCACAACTTTATTAAAAAAGTTTTTGGAATCAAGAAATGAATTAACGCTGCTAAATGACTATAAGGTCAGCGAGATTGGTCTCACTCCTGGAAGCCTCGGGAAGAAACATTTTATTTTTGCGCTCATGCCTAAGAATGAAGATTCTCGCTCTGATGCAATTATTCTGGATATTAAGGAAGTGTACACAGAGAAGGATAATAAGTTCTTTTATTCTCCTTCTTCTCACCATGGTGAAAGAATGATTCTTGCCAGTAAAATTTTTGCTGACGGAATGGAAGATCGTCTGGGCTTTTGCACTCTGGATAACAAGCAGTACTGGGGCAGACAGGTTCCAAGTTTTGCGGTGAAAGTTAAAAAATTTCTGAATAAAGAAGAACAATGTGACTTTGCTTATTCTGTCGGCTCGGAACTTGGTAAGGGACATCGCAAGGGACTTTTAGTTCCTGAGGATTATATGGCCGTGGAAAAAGATCTGCTGCGGAATTTTGATAAGTACTACAAAGTAAGTAAGCTTTTTACTTATGAGCTCAACCTCTCCTATGAAGCACTCATGAAAAGAATCAAGCTTTATCAGGCCTACCGGAGCTGGTAATGCTTTCACTTTTACTATTATGCCTGTTGGTAACTGTTGGCTCTCTCATTACCAGTCTGACTGGTTTGGGAGGAGGGACCCTTATTCTTGCGGGACTCTTGTTGGTTTATCCCCCAGAGCTTGCTATTCCACTTCATAGTTTTACCCAGTTTTCTGCCAACGCCCTTCGCACTGGTTTATTTTTTAAATCCGTGAACTGGAGAGTTGTTGCCTCCTACGGGCTATTGATGTTGCCTGCCGCCTGGATGGCCGCCCGGATCTTTGATCTGATTAACCCCAGTATTCTAAAAATCATGGTCGGAATCTTTATCCTGTTTTCAATTATCCCTTTTAAGTTCACTCCCAAGAGTGAACCTCGGCCACGAACCTTTATGATTATTGGAGCGCTCTCGGGCTTCCTGGGAGTTTTTGTGGGGGCCATTGGTCCGGCAGTTGTTCCCTTTTTTAACCGCCTTAAACTTTCCCGTGATGGAATTTTATCAACCAAGAGTGCCGGACAAATGCTTCTCCAGCTCTCAAAGATCATTGCTTTCACAGGAGCTGCCAGCATTAATTTTCTAGTGCTGAAAGACCAGATTTGGGTGTTAATTCTTGGAACGTTATTGGGAGTCGGGATTTCTCTGCCACTTGGAAAAAGAATTTCAGATCAAAAATTTGATCTGGCGATTAATATCCTGTTGGGACTTATTTCAATAAAAGTTCTGGTGGAAGGTCTTCGGGAGCTAGTGCTTTTTAATGCATGAACAAGCGGTTTTCCGGGTATTCCCATAGGAAATGACCTTCTTCGCCTGGAATGCGGACTTTACATAAAGAAACAGGAATGGCCCCTAAACGGCGGACCTTATCTGACCAGCTTTGAAGAGAAGTATTGATCTTCTCCTGAATGTTTTCAGCTTTCTCAGAGTTGGTTTTAAAAAATGATAATTGAGAGTTAAGAACGTTGAGATCGCGCTTGGTTTTTGCAGAAATGTGCATAAGCAGAGGTACCAATTCCAACGCCTCTTCGTGAGTGAAGGTCTTGGTTTGATTCAATGGATAAATATTCCGTACGTTATCGAAACTTGCTTCCATTACTCAAATTGTCCTTGTCTTAGTTTGCGCTCCACGTCCTTTTTAGCAGCAGTATCACGCTTATCAAAGAGTTTTTTCCCTTTGGCCAGAGCAATTTCACACTTCACTAAAGAGTCTTTGAAGTACAGCGCCAAAGGGATAATGGTATAGCCCTTAGTGGCCATCTTTTTCTCAATCTGCTTGATTTCATCACGTTTTAACAAGAGCTTACGCTTTCTTGTTTCGGGATGATTATGGATATTTCCAAATTCGTAATGGGGGATTGTGGCATTTTGCAGCCATACTTCTCCATGAGAATCGATCGCTACATAGGCTTCATTAATGATGCCTTTGCCCAGTCTCAAAGATTTAACTTCTGTTCCAAGTAATGCAACGCCGCACTCATACTTCTCTTCCAAAAAGTAGTCATATCCAGCACGTTGATTTTTACAGATTAGTTTTACGCCCATAAGGATAATGACTATACCACTAGGAAATTGAATTGAGGATAAATCAGTTACAGAAAAATCAGCTATTTATTTAGCGGTCTTAAAAAGATTGATGACATCGTCATAAGACAGCGCCTCCGCCCTGATTTGCGGGTCAAGTTTGGCCTGGCCAAGACGTTCCAGGGCCGCATCCGCTCCCCATTCATTTTTAAGAATTCCCCCTAACTGCTTTCTTCTTTGACCGAAAACCAGTCGGAGGTATTTTTCAAAGGCATCAATATTGGAAAGAGGAATGTCGGAATGTTCTTTGCGCTTAAAGCCCAGCACCTGTGAGTCCACTTTGGGCGGAGGAACAAAAGCTCCTGGAGGAGCGTAGACTACATGTTTTAACTCAAACTGCGAGCGGCAGATGGCATGTAAAGACCCCATGGCATTACGTGGGTCGTTGGGAAGAATTTTTTGGGCCACTTCTTTTTGATACATCAAAGTCAGATGAGTGATTTCCGGAATTCGTAAAAATGAAAGAGTCAGGGGGACACTCACATTATAGGGAAGATTTGAAACGAGCCAGATGGACTTAAAACCATGTTTGTCCAGGAAGGCTTTCCAATCAAACTCCAAAGCATCCTGACGAAAAATATGCTCGGCCCCTACCACTGGCGCCAACAATTCAACAAAGCGCTCATCCATTTCAATAACAAACAGTGGAACGTTATACTTGGCCAGATGGGGAGTCAGGACTGCCGGACCCGGTCCAATCTCAACAATGGCATCAATGCCTTCAGGTAGAGGAGAGGTGATTTTACTGATAACTGTTGGACTGCTTAAAAAGTGCTGGCCGAAACTCTTGTTGGCCATGGGAAAGCGATGACCCATTATTTTTTCTCCACAAATCGAGAGCGGGCATCAAGACCCAAGCATTCAGGAAACGAGACGGATAGTTCCGGAACTCTTGCTGCCCAATTAGCGATCATGCCGGCATTATCAGTTGAATAAACAGGTTTTACCACATGCACCTTTTTGAACTTTTCCTGAAAGACCGTTTTTAAGCGAGAGTTGCAGGCAACTCCACCACCGATGACGATGGGTGTATCAAAATTTTTAACTTTTTGGTTCAATACTTTTTCAATAACTTCTTCGGCCTTAATTCTTAGAGTCTGAACAATGGCTTCCTGATAACCGGCACACAGATCAGGAGTTTCTGCTTTAATTTCTTCGGGGGTCATCTTTTGAAGTTTAACTCTTAGAGCAGTCTTAAGACCTGAGAAGCTCATTTTGCCTGGACGATCTCTCATATAGCTAATGGGGAAATTAAATTTATCTTTGTCTCCACCGCGGGCAAGTTCATCAATGATTCTGCCAGCAGGGTAACCAACGCCTAAAAGTTTTCCACCCTTATCAAAGGCTTCTCCGGCGGCGTCGTCGAGAGTATTTCCCAGAATTTCCATCTCATTAGGGCCCGTAACCCACATGAAAGCAGTGTGTCCGCCGCTGACTAAAAGTCCCATGTAGGGATAGCCCACTTTCTCTGTGAGATGAATGGCTTCAAGATGAGCATAGAGATGATTAACAGGAATAATGGGAAGTTCTTTCATCATGGCAAAAGTTTTTGCCAAGTTAATCCCGGTCAGCAGCGAGCCAACCAGACCAGGGTGAGTGGTCACGGCGACTTCTGTAATATCTTCGGGAGTAATATTGGCCTCTTTAAAGCTGACCTCTAAGAGAGGAGGGATCGCCTTAACATGAGAGCGTGCGGCCAGCTCGGGAACGACTCCTCCCCATTTTGAAAGGAGGAAGTCCTGATTGTAGCTATTGAGAGCAAGAATCTTATTTTGTTCGCCGGCTTCGAGAATGCAAATAGAGGTGTCGTCACAACTTGTTTCAACACCCAGGATTATTCTTCGGTTCAGATCAGATTTCTTTTTTGGCTTCATTCGCCTCTTTTGTTCCAGAATAATCTTCTACGACTTTCTGGAATGCTTGCTTGGCTTCATCTTTTTTTCCGCTCTTTTTCAGAGAACGACCAATGAAAAGCAGACTACTGGCCGCAAGGGATGATTTAGGATACTTGGTAAAAATTTTACTGAAATAGACCAAGGCCTTATCAGTATTACCTGTGTAGTACTCAACTCTTCCTAATCCGTGAAGAACTTTATTGTGATCACCGGCGGTCAGGTCATTATGATCAATCAAAGCTTCCAGTTCAGTTCGTGCTTCGGCATATTGATTTTTTTTGACGAGCTCCAGGCCTGTGGCTAGATCTTGTTTAGCGCTTTTTTTTTTAGGAGCTTGGGCCTTGGCTGAAGAGGTCAGGCTTTGAGTGACTTTCTCAATAAAGGCTCTCTGCTCTTTTAATTCATTTTGAATCTGAAGAAGCTGAGTGTTCTGGGCCTCTTGTTGAGTGGTCAGGACCTTTAATGTTTCATTCATTTTATTTAAATTCTCAGGATCGACTTGGCCTTGACGATGCTCTATTTCCTCAATTCGGCCATTCATACGGTCAAGTTGAGACTGCATATCCTTCATTTGGGTAACCATATCGGCAACCAGACCCTGGGAGTCTTTTAGTTGCTCTGTCATCGTATCAAAGCGCTTTTCCCGATTAACTTGATCGGCAGTCTTGATACATGCAGTGGATAAGATAGCTAATGCTAATAAAGTTGAAATTTTCATCATGGCCATACACCTCTAGTCGTAAGATGTATTGATATTACAGGAATATTAACTATTCTGCATTACCTTCAAGGGCTTTTTTTCTTATGGCCTGGTATTCGGCCTGTTCGGAGTATTTTTTAGAAAGAAGAGCATATTCCTGGGCCTTGTTAAAATACTTCCGGCGATAAGCCGACTTGGCCTTGAGGTAAAAGTCTTCTGCTTTTCGAAAGGTATTAGCAGCGTGAACGTCAGCGCCTGCTTCTTTGGCGGCCATGAAAGCGGCTTGAGCAAGGCTCATTTCAATTTTAGGGCGTGTGGTCGCTAAACCACACGCACCCAAAATGAATAATATGAGAAGGAGAGGTAATCTCATCTAACCTTATTTCGCAGTTACTACGAAATTAGCACGACGGTTTTGAGACCATGCTGATTCATCATTGCCTTCAGCTTTTGGACGCTCATTACCGTAAGAGATTGTAGAAATTCTTTTTGATTCTACACCAAGAGCTACGAGGTAATCACGTACAGCTTTTGCACGACGCTCAC
The DNA here is from genome assembly GCA_023701435.1 of Bacteriovoracaceae bacterium. Classification (GTDB taxonomy): domain Bacteria; phylum Bdellovibrionota; class Bacteriovoracia; order Bacteriovoracales; family Bacteriovoracaceae; genus Peredibacter. Next base: position 18,461 of record JAMPXB010000015.1, read on the forward strand.
CTAGAGCAAGGTTATACTGACGACCACCACGCTCATCGCAATGACCTTCAACTTGAATGTCAACGTTAGCGTTTGATTTAAGGAATTCAGCATTAACTTTAACAGCTTCTTTTGTATCAGCGTCTAAGTTAGAAGAATCGAAAGCAAAGTAAACAGTTTGAAGACCGCCGGCCTTGTTGCTGTCTGAGTCACCATTAAGTTCAAGAGTAAGACCGTTGTTAGCGCCGTTAGCACCAAGAGCAGCATCGTCTTGAGCATTTTTTGGCTTGTTAGAAGCACAACCAACTGCAAGTAAACCAACCATAAGTGTCGTAAAAAAAGCACGTGTGAACATTTAACTTCTCCTTTGAAGTAATATGAAATCGAAAATGAAATGTAATCGTTGACGATTATGCCGAGTTTGCACTGTTTTTTGAAGGGAAAACTGATCATCAGACTCGGATTATTAATAAATGCTCAGTCAGTCTTTTGACATCGAAAGAGGTGGATTGTCAGAGCCTTGACCGATTCCTCACTGAGATGTGCGTCAAGTGTAGGAATTAATGAAAAATAATAGTTGGCACGATGTTTGCTTATAAGGATTGTGTGTGTGTTGGAGTTAAAGAAAGGATTTTTTTAACTTCTCCTTAGTCTCTCGAAAAAAAAGCCCATCTCTATGATGGGCTTTTTTTTTATTCCAAACTCTCATAAACAAAGCTGGCGAGGGTTCTCATACTAAAACTAGAAAGGGTGTCATAGAGAGGATTAAGTTCATAAATCCCCATGATTGGACTGTGAGCGATAGGTAGTTTTTGAAATCTCATCCATATCTCCAGAAGCTCTGTACGGCCTAGACCTGATGGATTGACAGCACTTACTCCCGGAACTTCTGCTCCACTCAAGGCGTCTGCGTCTAAACTGAAAATCACCAGAGTTTTTTCATCAATTTCCCTCTCCATCTCCTTAAAGAAGAGATCAAGAGCATCTGTGGTTACTTCATTTCTCCATAGAATGCGGAGCTTGCCTTTGCTTAATGGAGAGAGGGTAGAAAAGGAATTAGCAAAGGAGTGAAGCCCAAGTTGATAGAGCGAAAATTGGCCCTGAAAACCTTCAGCAAATTGACGAAAGGGAGTTCCTGAATGGTGATTTTCGTCGGTCCGAGTATCAGCATGGGCATCAATGTTTAGTACCACCACTTTGGCATAATTTTCAGAAAGGGCCCTAAGAAGGGGATAGACATGATCATGTCCTCCGCCAATATGACAGATTCTGCTTTGTGGGAATTGTTTAATCAGACCAGCTATTCGGAAAGCTTCTTGTTCCTGGGCGCGGTGAAAATCAGTTTCTTCCTCAGATGAAGCGGCGACTTCGAAATCATGGAACGCCATTTGGCTAAGGGTCTTATCCTGAGCAAATTTCTTAAATGTTGCCAGGAAGGATTGAGGGGCAAAGCGGGCGCCATTTCTGCCACCATTTCTCATGACTCCAATATCAGATGAACTCTTTAAGAAGAGGCAAGTTGCCGGTGTCTTGCCTGCATCGGCAGAAAATAGTGCACCTACAGACTCTTGAAAACGCTTTTGTGATTGAGTGATAGCTGGCTTCGTCATAAAATAATCTTATTTCCCTTTGATTTAGGAATGACGTTGTCAAATTTTAATTGGACTGACAAGGACTCTATGAAGTGGTTTATTCTTCTGCCTACGGGGCACGAGGGACCATACTCACTAAGTAAGCTTGCACAACTTATAGATCAGAAAAAAATAGCGGCAGATGTCAAAGTCTGGGCCGAAGGTCTTGCTGAACCTGTCGTTTTAAAAAAAGCGCTGGCCGCCAGTGAAGTTGCTCCTGAGGTTGAAATACCTGATTTGCCTCCCATCCCGGAGCCTTTACCGGAACAGGTTACTTCAAACAAATTAGAAGATGATCTTCCTCCTTTACCTGTCATGGAAGAGACTTCCGAAATAGAAGTTCCGGTTACTGAACCAGAGAAAAAAAACATCAAACTTCGAGTTTGGAGTTTTATTTTCATTTCAGTGGTACTGATGCTCTTTTTTGCTTTTGGCAATGTGCTAAAGAGTCTGGAAACGTTTAATATTGGCCGTTTGCCTAAAATGACATTGGAACTTCATGAAAGAATTTTAAAAGAAAATTCTTTTGGAGGCTGGGACAAAAAAATCTTCTTTAAAGAATATCTTCCAGATGACCATAGTCACATATGGCTTGTGACCACTAGTTTTCAAACCTGCAAAGTTGAAGCAAGTTTTCAATCGATTAAAGATAAAATGCTGTCCCTTGATAACGAGACCGTCGCCTTTAAGACCAAAGGGGAGCTTAAAAACCATGTGGTTGAATTTTCCTCCTTTGAGTTCACTGCTGGAAATAAAATTATTCCGGGACTTTATGAAATGGACGTCAAGGCCACTCACTGTAAGTGGGAAGGTCTCTCGCCTCTAGTATTGAATAAATTTCAGGGACCGGAGAGTGAATACATTGCCCGGACTAAGGTTGTTCTCTTTTCTAAAGGGGCCATTGAATTCAATAAAGTTCTGGATAAGTTGCTCCAAAAGAAAATGGCGCAAGAGCTTAAGGAAAAAACGAAAGAAGACCTTTTCTGGCAGAACTTGCAGCAGAAATTTGAAACCCTCCAGGCGATTACTTTGCAAATTGAGCAATTGATGCTGGATTTTCTGGAACAGAAACCAAACCAGTTTCAGAGTAACCTAAAGCCGATGGTGGATCAGTACACCCGTAAATTCGGTTCTTTCCTGACATCCTTTATTATAGACAATGAAAAGTACTTCAAGGATCTCAAGGAGGGGGCTTCCAAAAAAAGAAACTATGAACTCATGGTCAAGCTGACAACCAAACGGATAGGTCTTGAAACGATGAAGTTCATAGAAGAGTTTCAGAACTTAAAGAAAAATCCTACGGTCAAAGAGGTCAATGCCTATTCAGAGCGGGTCAAAAAAGTTTTTGCCGCCGTTAAGAATGATATTGCCCAAAAGATAATTCAGGTTTCTGAGGATCGATCGAAGTAACCGCGAAAGTTTCGGCCGCTTCAAAATCTGATTCACCCTTCTTCTTTATTTTGGCACCCCAAATCTTCATGTCATGTTCAAAAATCATGGTTAGATTTTTTTGGATGATAAATTGATAGAAGTTAACCTTATCTATAGTCGTTCTTCCTGGAGCAATGTCATAACCCATGACCCATGGAACAGGGATGTGAGCACTGGTGGGAACAAGATCCGCCATATAGATGAAATTCTCATCAAATGGATGAACCAGCCATGGGGTATGGCCATGGGAGCATTTAAAGGAGATTTTATCAGAACCGTCAGTTAAGATAGTGCCTTCTTCTCCTTCGAGCCAATGAACTTTTCCTTCCCGCTCCGCTTGCTCAATCAGTGGTCTAAAATACTGTGAATGGAATGATCCTGAATCCCGCAGGGTGGGATTTAAGGCATAGTCATAATGTTGACGGTGGATATGTAGGTGAGCATTGGGGAAGACATTAATATGTTGATCAGCATCATGACCAAGTCCGCCAATATGATCGAAGTGCAGGTGAGTCACGATCAGGTCGGTAATGTCGGAGGGTTTTAGCTTAAAATTTTCCTCCAGGGTTTGGATTAAAGGATTTTTAGGCCCCAAAACCCCGAAACGATCATCAAACTTTTCCCCATGGTAATCACCAATACCAGTATCTACCAGTATGTTTCTGGTTGGAGTTTGAATCAGCATAACCCGCAGACTTAATTGAATTCTATTTAACTCATCTGCAGGAATGTATTTTGACCATAATGGTTTGGGAATTATCCCGAACATCGCTCCACCATCTAATTTAAAAACCGCCGGATGGAGAATAAAATATTTTTTCATAACACCTCGCTTCTCCATCATGCCCTTTCAAAACCGCGTTTTTCAAGACCTTTTCGTTGTCTGACCCTGTAAAATGCCTATAATGTGACCTATTCAAATGTAGTTTTAAGGAGAGCCTATGAATGTTCATGAGTACCAGGCCAAAGACCTGATGCGACAGTTTAACATCGCGGTCTTAAAAGGTGGAGTGGCAACTACTCCAGCTGAGGCAGTGGAAGTGGCCAAGAAATTGGACAGTAAAGTTTGGGTTGTTAAGGCCCAGATTCATGCTGGTGGCCGCGGTAAGGGTGGTGGAGTAAAACTCGCCCGCTCTCTAGAGGAAGTCGAAAAGTTGGCCGGAGAAATTCTTGGCATGCAACTTGTCACTCACCAAACAGGTCCTGAAGGTAAGAAAGTACTTAAGGTTCTTGTTGAACAGGGTTGTGATATTGATCACGAGTACTATTGCGGTATCGTTCTTGACCGTACTGTTGGAAAAATCGCCATGATGGTTTCAACCGAAGGTGGAATGGAGATTGAAACAGTTGCTCACAATACTCCGGAAAAAATTATTAAAGCTCACATCGATCCAGCGACAGGTTTTACTCCTGCTCATGGTCGTAAGCTTGGATATGCTCTTGGACTTAAAGGTGAAACTTTGAAGAAAGCGATCTCTTTCTTTGAAAACCTTTATAAGCTTTATATCGAAAAAGATTGTTCTATTGCTGAAATCAACCCACTAGTTACAACTAAGCAGGGTGATGTGCTGGCATTGGACGGCAAGCTTAACTTTGATGACAACGCTCTTTTCCGTCATCCAGATATTGAAGCAATGAGAGATGTGACAGAAGAGTCAGCTCAAGAACTTGAAGCTGGTAAATATGGACTATCTTATATCTCTTTGGATGGAAATATCGGCTGTCTAGTTAATGGTGCAGGTCTTGCCATGGCAACACTTGATATCTTAAAGCTTCACGGCGGAACTCCGGCCAACTTCCTTGATGTAGGGGGTGGTGCCACTAAAGAAACTGTTCAAAAAGCTTTCTCAATTATTCTAGAAGATAAAAACGTTAAAGCGATTCTCGTGAATATCTTTGGCGGGATTATGAAGTGTGACATCATTGCCCACGGGGTAGTTGATGCTGCTAAAGAACTCGGTGTAAGTGTACCGTTGGTTGTTCGCCTCGAAGGTACTAACGTTGCTCTTGGTAAAAAAATTCTTGCTGAATCTGGTTTAAAAATCACTCCAGCTGGTGACCTTGCTGATGCTGCTGCTAAAGCAGTAGCTGCTGCTAAGGGAGGAAAATAATATGGCCATTTTAATTAACAGAAGCACTCGCCTCATCACTATCGGTCTTACCGGTAAACAAGGTACTTTTCACACTCTTCAATCTCGTGACTATGGAACGAATGTTGTAGGTGGGGTAACTCCTGGTAAGGGCGGAACGATTCATGAAGGCATTCCTGTCTTCAATACAACTTTTGAAGCGGTTAAAGAAACTGGCGCCAATGCTGCCATGATTTTTGTTCCACCTCCATATGCTGCAGATTCAATCATTGAATGTATTGATTCTGAGATTCCTCTTATTATCTGTATTACTGAAGGTATTCCTGTCGGTGATATGGTTAAAGTCAAGGCTGCTCTAAAAGGTTCTAAGTCTCGCCTGATCGGTCCAAACTGCCCGGGTGTTATCACTCCAGGTGAGTGTAAGATCGGTATTATGCCAGGTCATATTCATATGCCGGGCAATGTGGGAGTTATCTCTCGTTCTGGAACTTTGACTTATGAAGCTGTTTACCAGCTTACTCAGCGTGAGATTGGTCAATCTACTTGCGTTGGTATCGGTGGAGATCCAGTGAATGGAACAAACTTCATTGATTGTTTGGAAATGTTCGAGAAAGATCCTGACACTAAGGCCGTGATCATGATTGGTGAGATCGGTGGTACAGCTGAAACAGATGCTGCTCGTTGGATCAAAGCAAACATGACTAAGCCAGTGGTGAGCTTCATCGCCGGTGCTGCTGCTCCAAAAGGTAAGCGTATGGGCCATGCTGGGGCAATCATTTCAGGTGAAGATGATTCTGCCGAGTCTAAGTTCAAGATTCTTCAGGAATGTGGTGTAACTATTGCACGATCTCCAGCTGAACTTGGACAAAAGATCGCAGAAGTATTAAAGAAGTAAAAACAAATTTTTTATAAACAAGGAGCTTTCATGGCCGTTGAAAAAACACTTTCTATCGTAAAACCAAATTCTACTCTTGATAACAATATCGGTAACATCATCGCTATTTTTGAAAAGAACGGTCTTCGCATTTCTGGAGCTAAATTTGCTCGCCTTTCAAAAGAAAAAGCTGAAGGCTTCTATATTGAGCACAAAGAGCGTCCTTTCTTTGGCGAACTAGTTAACTTCATGACTTCAGGTCCTGTAATGCTTATGGTTCTTGAAGGTGAAAACGCTGTTGCAAAAAACAGAGAGCTTATGGGTGCTACTAACCCAGCCAACGCTGCTGAAGGCACAATCCGTAAACTTTATGCTAAATCAGTAGGCGAGAACTCTGTTCACGGTTCTGATTCAGCTGCTGCTGCTGAAAGAGAAATTGCTTATTTCTTTGAAAAGCACGAAGTAGTAAATCGCTTCTAATTAATGAGGCCCGCTTAAAAGCGGGCCTTTTTTTTTGCCCTGAATTAAGACCCATCCACTTTAAGTCCCGAGAATTCTGTCTTTTATAAGAGACAAAATCTTTTTTCTTGTGAAACTGCGCTAGCACAACCGCAACATAACTCCATTTTTCATGAATTCCAGTAGTTGGTAAAATTTTTAAGGAGAAAAGGAATTCTCTAAAGAGAGATTCAACTACAAAAAAGGGGATTGTTATGAAGACAATTTTAGCTTTGGCAGCAGCACTTGTAATGGGCACTACGGCATATGCCCAGGAATCACCACTGGACTCTTCAACTGGTTCTAGGCACATGTTTGAATTTAGTGCTGATTCGGTTCTTCAAGGTATTTTATCGTTTGATAAATCCAAAACTCGTGGAGCCGATGCGGATAACGATACCCAGCTGGATTTGGACATCAACTACGCTTACAGCTTAATTACGATGCCAAGACTTCAGCTCGGTGGACGCGTTACCTACAATAAGGGAACCCAAGCTGGTCGTGGAGACTTAGAAGATTATGGCCTTGAAGTTGGGGCGATTGTTAACGCCATGGCCGATTTAGAGAACAGTGCCTACGCCTCTCTCTATCTGGGTATGGGATGGGCCAATACCTACGGCAATAATGACTTTGGCAGAAAAGATGAAGTTTTAACTAGTACCTTAGCGGTAGGAAAACGCTTTAGTATGGATATGTGGGGGATTAAGCACCTGACTTATACTCCCGAAATTGCACTGGAAAATATCAATTCCACCACGAGTTCTAACCTTGAATACTCACAAAATATCCAATTCAGATTTCTACAGTTTGCAGTCTTTTTCTAAAGATATCCTAAATGGGCCCGGCTTGCGGGCCCATTTTCCATGACTTAGTCTTTCCTTTATTTAATAATCTGTAAAAATTTCAAAAGCCTACACCTTAGAGTCATTCCGCGTTATAACTGGAGTGACTTAAGCCTTTTTTTATTTGGAAGGAGTTCACATGTTTAATCTCGGTGACTACGTTGTTTGTCCCGGCCACGGAGTTGGTCAGATTTGCAGCGTCGATACAAAAGAATTAAATGGTGAGATGAAGAGTTTCTACATCATTAAAGTTGTTTCTAACGGCATGAAAGTCATGATTCCAGTGGATAGTAAGGAAGGCGTACGCGCTTTGATCCCATCTACGGAAATTAGTGGTGTTTTCGAGTTATTAGAAAATCAAAATGTTAAAGTTGATATGTCGACCTGGAACCGTCGTCATCGTGAGTATACCCTAAAAGTCAAGACCGGCTCCCTGTTGGAAATAGCCGACGTCCTTCGCCAGCTCTTGCTCTTAAAAATGACCAAGAAGCTCTCTTTTGGAGAGAGAAAAATGCTGGATCAGTGTAAAGAATTGATCGTTAAAGAGGTTTCACTTTCTTCTGGAACTCCGGAAGACTCAATCTCTGAGAAAATCGACTCACTTTACAGCTAGAAGATTCTCAATCCCTCAGTAAGAGTGTATTCTTTTCCTCATTATTCTTTGAGGAGCTTCCCTATGACTGTCCGAGTAAGATTCGCACCATCACCAACTGGTTATTTACATATTGGTGGGGCCCGCACGGCCCTCTACAACTATCTCTATGCTAAGGCGACGGGAGGTACTTTCGTTCTTCGTATTGAGGATACTGATTTGGAACGCTCCAAAGCTGAATACGAAGCCCTTCAAATTGATGATTTGAAATGGATGGGAATTATTCATGATGAGGGTCCTGATAGACCTAATCCTAAATATGGTCCATACCGTCAGTCAGAAAGACTGGATATCTACATGAAGTATGCCCAGGAGTTGATTGAGAAGGGGATGGCCTTCTATGATTTCTGTACTGATGAAGAATTAGAGGCAATGAGGGCGAAAGCTGAAGCCGATAATCTTGATCCTCACTACAGTGGTAAGTGGAGAGAGCCACAGCACTGGGAAGAGGCCAAGGCCCGAGTGGCCGCTGGAGAAAAAACGGCGATCCGTTTTAAAGTGCCAAAAAAATCTTATGAGCTAAATGATAAAGTTAAAGGCAAAGTGGTCTATCCGGACAATATGGTTGGTGACTTTGTGATCATGAGATCAAATGGTCTCCCAACTTATAATTATTGCTGTGTGATCGACGACTGGCTCATGGATATCACTCACGTCATTCGCGGAGAAGATCACCTGAACAATACTGTTCGTCAGCTTATGATCTATGAAGCCCTAAACGCCAAGATTCCGGAATTTGCTCACGTCTCTCTTCTGATTGGTCATGACCGCCAGAAGCTTTCAAAACGTCATGGCGCGACTTCCGTTAATCTCTACCGAAATGAGCACTATCTTCCAGAGGCCATGTGTAATTACTTGTGTCTTCTTGGTTGGTCCCATCCGGAAGAGCGAGATATTTTTGCCAAGGAAGATATCGTGAATCTTTTTAGCCTCGAGCGCTTCTCGGCATCTTCGGCCATGTATGATTTAGAAAAATTAAAATGGGTGAACTCTGAGCATATCAAGAAAATGGATAATGCCTCACTCATTACTCTTGTTGAAAAAGAACCAGAAACAGAATTTTTCCGTAAGCAAACTCCTGAGTGGAAGAATGCTTGTGTGGAACTCTTAAAGCGCTACGCTCAGTTCGTGCCGGACTTTCCGAAGCTTGTGAATGAGCTGATTTTAAACGACGATCCGGAAATGACTGATCCTCTAAAAGAGATTCTTTCCTGGGAAACAACTCCTAAGATTCTTTCTTTTATTTCGGAAGAAGTGAATAAGTTCTCTTCCGAGTTTGTCACGGAAACTGAACTCAATGGTTGGATGGATCACGTTAAAAAAGAAATGGGTGTTAAAGGTAAGCCGCTCTTCCAGGGCGTGCGTGCTGCTTTGACTGGTCATGATCACGGACCGGATTTAAAATTTCTTATTCCGCTGACTCCGATCAATGTACTAAAAAATAGAATCGCGCATTTAAATAAGTAGGAACAATGACGAGAGAATTAAAAATTCAAAATAACCTAACTCGCAAAAAAGAAGTCTTTAAGACGATTGAACCGGGCAAGGTTAAATTTTATTCTTGTGGTCCCACGACCTATGACTTTCTTCATATTGGGAATGCCCGCGCTCTCGTCGTGGGTGATCTTTTTAACCGGGTACTGAAGGCCTTTGGTTATGAAGTGAACTTCGTCAGAAACTACACTGACGTTGATGATAAGATTATTGATCGCGCCCGTCAGGAAGGACGAGATGCTCTGGAGCATGCGGCAATCTTTGTAAAAGAATGTGAAACGGATATGAATTCACTCGGCATGATGCCGGCCACTCACACACCCAAAGTTTCTGAGACTATGCCTGAGATCATTCAGATGATTCAGGATATTATTAAAAACGGCAAGGCCTACGAAACAGAGGGCGAGGTTTTCTTCCATGTTCCGGCCTTTCATGACTATGGGAAACTTTCTAAAAAAGATCTTGATAGTTTGCAACATGGTATTCGCGTGGAAGTTGATGGCCGCAAAAAACATCCTTCTGACTTTGTACTATGGAAACCGGCCAAGCCAGGGGAGCCTTCATGGGACTCACCATGGGGCAAGGGACGACCAGGATGGCATATTGAATGTTCGGCCATGGCCAAAAAGTTTTTAGGTAACACTCTTGATCTGCACCACGGCGGTGTGGATCTGATGTTTCCGCACCATGAAAATGAAATCGCTCAATCAGAAGCGGCAAATAATTGTCCGTTCTGTAATAATTGGGCCCATAATGAATTCCTGAATTTCGGTTCAGAGAAGATGAGTAAGTCGCTGGGTAACGTGATTAAGATCCGTGACTTCGTGGAAAAATATGGCGGCCAGGTTCTGCGCCATGTTCTCCTTTCTGTTCATTACCGCGCACGTTTAGAGTGGAGCGAAGAAGTGATTCAAAGGGCCATTGATGAGGTGAAACGAATTCATGAATTTGCTCTTGAAGCAAAAAGTTATAAGGCAGGGGGAGATTATTCATCGCCGGAAATTAGCGAGTGCATCGATAAAATGATGGATGAGCTGGCCAATGACTTTAACTCTGCTGGGGCCATGGGGCATTTCTTCTCTTTTTTAAGAAATGTTAAGGGTAATAAAGACCAACTCTCACCGGCCAGCCTGGAGCAGGTCCAGAAAACTCTAAAATTTGTAGAAGAAGCCTTGGGTTTAGTGAATAAAGATCCCCAAGCTGTCCTCGAGATCTTAAAGAAGCTCGAGCAAGATACTAGTTCTAGCGGCATTGATGCGACTCAGATTGAGGCCCTCATCGAAGAGCGTAAAGTGGCAAAAGCCGCTAAAAACTGGGCCCGCGCCGATGAAATTCGCAAAGAACTCGCTCAAAAGAACATCGTTTTAAAAGATAATCCAGATGGCTCCTCCAGCTGGACAGTGCAAGGATAGGGTCATTTTGACCCTGTCCTTTTCTTAATATCCTACATCGCCTGACACCTTCTCCTCATTGCCAATCAACTATGTTAGTTTTCAAAAGTATCTGTTCTTAATTAACCATAGGAGTCTCTATGAAATTGCTTTCAGCTTTAGTGGTGATGATGTTTGCCATTAACACTTTCGCTTCCTCTCAAACGAAATCATTTTTTTACGATGGTACTCAGGATTCAGTAAATATGTCGCTTCAGGCGGAGAAGACTCATATTGAATACCGTTATGAGCAGCGCTGGACTACTTGTTACCGTACAGTCACTCACTACGAAACACGTTGCCAGGGAAATCCCCCAAGATGCCATTCTGTACCAGTCACCAGAACTGTTCCTTATTCATGTCTGGAAACAGTAAGTGTTCCATACGAAGTATGGGATTACGATGTTGAGGCCAATGTCTCTGTAAACTTCGCTGACCTTGCAACAGAACTTCCGGTGGGCGAAACTATCAAGGTGACTCTTTCGGGCGATCACTTATCTCTTTCGGCCGTTGGTTCTAAGAAATTTTTCATTCTTGCTAAACAAAACGGTATCTCTTCTCAGATGAACGGCACTTTGAAACTGATGGATGCTTCTTATGAAGTAAGCCTGCTTGAAGCCGCTCCAGTAGTGAAGGCCCTAGAGATGACTAATATCTCACTTAAGAATTCTGTTCTTAACTTCAAGATCGGTCCGGTTGAAGTACCAGAGCTTATTGGCTTCTCATTAGAAGTGAAAAAGAACCCAATCCTTGGTTCATCCACTGTTCTTTTTGACCGTGAACTTCAGAACTCTGAGATCGTGATCGCAAATGATGAAACTAGCGCTGCTGCCAGTGTCAACATCAAGAACTTGGGTGTAGAACTAGAGAGCGGTCGTTATACTCTTACTGCTAAGACTTTCTTTAAGCATTCAGGAAAGGTTATCAATAAAGAGCAATTTGAGCGCCTAGAGGTTTCTCGCACCCTTATTTATAAGATTCGTTAATAACCTTAAGATTCCATACAGAAGGGACCCCTCGTGGGTCCCTTTTTTATTGTAAAAAGTTCACGGTCTTCAGGGTAATCCATCCACCCGTGATATGAAGAAACACAAATAATACTTAGAGGAGACTCCATATGAAAATGCTCATTGGCCTATTAAGCCTGGCCGCCTCACTTACTGCCTTTGGCAGTTCTGTTGAAACCAAAACTTTCTTCTACGACGGCACTCGCCAGTCGGTGGAATTATTATTCCAGGGTGAGAAAACTCACACTGAATACCGTCTGGAAAGACGTCAGACTATTTGTTACCGCGAGCAGTATATGGGCAACCGTACAGTATGTACCGGCGGCGGAAGTTCTCCTCGTTATTGCACCAGTCACCCGGTTTATCAGACAGTCGCTTACCCTTGTTCTGAAACCGTAAGCGTTCCTTATGAAGTTCATGACTACTATGTGGACGCCCGCGTGATCGTGGATGTGACTAACCTTACTGGACTTGCTACTCCAGGTGAGACCATTAAAGTAACTCTTGAAGGTGACTATCTCTCATTCAGCGCTCTTGGATCAAAAAAGTTTTTCGTCACTGCTAAGAAAAAAGACGTTGAAACTGGCTTTAATGGCCAGGTGAAAATGATTGATGCTCTTCTGGCAGTTGAACTTCAGGAAGCAGCTCCGCTTATCAGTGCTCTGAAAATGGATGATCTTTCAGTGAACGGAAATTTCCTTAAGTTTTCAACCAACAAGATGAATAACATCGGTCTTAATCTTAAAGTGGAAAGAAAGAAACTTTTTGGCGATGAGATGGTGTTTGATCGTGATCTGACTGAGGAAGAAGTTCAAATTAACGGTGATGAAGCAGAAGTTAATTTCCTTCGCTTGGGCTTTGAACTTTCAAAAGGGAAGTATGAAATCACTGCCACTTCGATGGTAAAGTTTGACGGTGATATTCTGAATAAAGATCAGTTCTCTGGTCTAAGTACTTCTAAGAAGCTTGTTTACCGCGTGAAATAAAACGAGACGCTAAATTTATTTGAAAATGAGGACCCACCGAAAGGTGGGTCTTTTTTTTATGGCAAACCTTAAGAAAGATGGCCTAAGTAATTTAATTTTCACAATTGGACTATAATCAAGGAATCTTAATAGTGAGAACAGATTGATCTGAATGAAAATACTTCTTAGTGAAAGGAATCTGTGATGAAGGTGATTAAGCTATTTCTTATTATGATGACTCTTCTACCTCTGACGGTGGTAGCAAAAGAAAAGGTTACCATTAGTAGGGTTGTGGTTGATCCCGGGGAAGCAGGTATGAAAACACTTGAGGGGATAGATGTTGATCAAGATGGGGTTAGGGATGATATTCAGGTTTGGATTGATTCAGAGTATCCGATAGAAACAAGACCGAGTACTAATCGAGCTTTGAAACAATACTCAAAGTACATGCAGCTTGCTATTGTAAATTATCTAGATGTTGAAACTTCAAGAAATTTTAAAATCAAGAATTTAGAATCATTTTCATGCTTAAGTTGGGTTGTAAAAAATGTAACACCAATTTATAAGAACCATGACTCAAAGTTTCTAAATACAAAAGAAAGAATTAGAGCTGAGCTAAAAGCTGAGTCATATTTTAATGGTCTTAGTCGTCCCCAATCTATTAAAAGTATACCTTTAGATCAAAGAAATGTTTTTTGTGAATTTGAAGCTTCTAAAGAATGAAAAACGTTTTAATTAATAAGATATTCAGAAGAAGCTCCTATTCTTTTCTTTGAATAGGAACTTGTATGTTTTTTATAGAAGTACGTCGTATTCTTGGGCCTTGTTCACAACTTTGACCTTTCTTTTTTTATCCACCAAAAGCTCCTGAGGGCGTCACTTACCTAATATTTGGGAAAATTGAGCAATTTTTTTATCACATTCGTTAATCCGACTACATATTAACCTTATGGAATAGCTAATAAGTATTTTTATTTGTTGGGATGAGGAATAATTAAGAAATCTTGACAGTCGGAGTATGCTGATCTGACCGAAAATTCAAAAACCATTGAAGGAGTTGTTATGAAAATAAAAATGCTATTTCTTGCTGGGATAACTGCGGTATCAGTTGCAGTAAGTGCAAAAGAAAAAGTCGATGTCATCCCCGCTAGTCAGTCTTTTGTTTCAAATGGTGTTGCGATCTTTAAAGTTGAATCCTCTGAGAAGATAATAATTGAAAAAGTAGAATATGCCTTATTGAATCAAAAAGGTGGACCTGTATCTCCGCCGCTTAGTTGGCATAGTGCTGATTTAAAAACTGTAGATCAATCTCATAGAGTTTCTTTCCCCGTTAAGCTTAAAGGAGGACAGTATAAGGTACATTTTAAGATATCTGGCCTTTATGAAAAAGATAAAAAAAATAAGCAGGGTAGATGGAATGAAAATACCCAAATACCTTTTGAAGTAAAAAAAGGTGTGGTTGATCCCGGTGAAGAAGGTAAGAAAACTCTTGAGGGAATTGACGTTGATCAAGATGGGATTAGGGATGATATTCAAGTTTGGATTGATGCTGAGTTTCCGTTGGAGACGAGGCCCAGTACGAACAAAGGGTTGAGACAGTTTGCTAAATATTTTCAATTAACATTAGTGAATGCTACAGATCGTGAAAAGGCGATGGAGTATAAGGTTAAAATTTTGGAAGCACAAAACTGTCTTTATTGGGTCGTTGGTCTTAATTATGCTTTTAAAATAACAAATGTTGCACAATCTAAATTTAATAACACAACAGAAAGAATAAGAGCTCATCTTATGACTGAAAAATATTTTCATGGATCTGGCACTCCGGAGAGTATTAAGAAGTTTGATGATTCTGAAAATTTATTGTGTGAATTCGAAGCATCTAAAGAATGAAAGAGGTTTTAATGAAAAGATTAACATTTTATTTCGTGATGATGTTCTATTTCTTACCCGCTTTGTCATATGCTCTTACTTGCTCTATTAATGGTACTGATGTGATTTTTGTTAATGGCATCATGAATGATTCAAGGAGTGTTGATTTTACTAGAAAGAAAATGAGTAGTCATCTAGTGGCCTTGAAAAGAAATATTGATCGAACATCTATTTTAGCTTTTGATACTAGTTACAATGAAAGTGTTGATTTGATAACAGACTTCTTAGAGTCTTGGGCGCAATCAATTGAATCTAAGACAAATGGATTGATCTCATTTGATACTGCCTTTGTTGCCCTCTATCGATTATGGTTTGCATTACCTAGGACTGATCCTATTAATACGGATGCAGTTGATAGTTATTACCTTGAAAACTATGAGAAAATAAATCAACTCCTTGACCTCGAGAAACACGACGTTACTAGGTTGGTTAGTAAAATTAAAGACAAGATTCTCCTTGATGATCGTAAGGTCTTAATAGTTTCTCATTCTCAAGGGAATTTCTTCGCTAACAAAGCCTTGTTGCAACTTAGTGAACTTCCTGACTTTGATTATGAAAAGTATAAAGGGATAATTGGAAATATTCGAGTTGCCTCACCTGTATCTAAAGTCATTGCAGATTATAGTGTTCTTGTTCAAAATAGTGCTGATGTCATTCTTAAAGTCCCTGGCGCTCCTGCTGCAAATTATTTTTTATATGTGCCTCACCCAGATTATGACATTCGATCAAGTGCTGAGGATAAGAAAAATAATCATTCATTTATAGAAACTTACATGTTTGATTTAGCAGCACCTGGGGAACTCTATTATAATGAAAATCAGTCTTTAGTTGGGTTGAGGAAAAGGACGATAAAGGCCATTACTGATACAGCAGCTAAGTTAAGACCTCATCCTTCCTGCCCTTACTGTACCGATACATTTTTTAATTAAGATTTCGAGGTTGAAAGACGAGTTAATCCTGACGGTACATTGGGAGGTTACGTTTCGACTGATGCCTATATTGAGCCTAATGTGTACCTCTCACCAAACTCAATTGTTTGCGGAGAAGCGGTTGTTGCAGATTCTGCGATGTTGTTGGATGAAGCTATCGTAGAAGGGTCTGCAACTGTTTTTGGTAATGCTATAATTTCCGGTAAGGCCATCGTGTCTGATTTGACGTTCGTCGGAGATAACAGTGTTGTTGAAGGTAATTCGGTGGTTCTTAATAGGAGTTATGTCCTGGGTAATGTAAAGGTTTCTGAAGATGCGATGATATTAGATGAGACAAATCTTTTTGGGGATTCAAAAATCTCAGGATCTGCAACTATTGCCAAATCGGCGATGATCGCAGGAAATGCTTCAGTAGCAGATAATGCTATTGTTTCAGATGAAACGATAGTGATTGAAGATGCAATAATTAGCGGATCTGCCTTTGTTTCGGCAGCGGTTGTTAGTCAAAAATCCCAAATCACGGAAAATGCAACCCTTTGGGGACTTGGCCAGGTTTGGGGTGGAATTATTCGTGGGGAATCAGTCATTCTTGATCACGGACGTGTATCGGGGAATGCCATTGTCGAAGGCAACGCTTTAATTAATGGGACTTCTGGAGCCTTTGATAATGCAATTGTTAAAGACAATGCAAGAATATTAGACGCTAGTTTGGTTTCTGGAGAAGGGCGTATTGAAGGGAGCGCTATTGTTAGAGGGTACAGTGATGTCGGTGATAAGGCACAGGTTTTAGAAAATGCAATATTGCATGATTTTGCCTTCATAATGTCATCGACTAAGGTTTATGGTAATGCTGAACTTTTTGGTAATACTACATTGTTAGATTCTGCTCAAGTATTCGGGCATGCAAGAGTGGACGGTTACGGAAGCATGTGGGGTACGACAAAGGCTTACGACCATGCTTTAGTAAGTAATTCAGTGCTGATGCATGATTCTCAAATTTACGGGAATGCTAAACTTCTCAACGGCGCTACAATGATGGATTCCAGCTATGCTAAAGATAATGCCCAAATAACAGGAAATGTTCGCTTAAGAGGTACCACAGGGGTCATCGCTGATGCTTTAGTTTGTGGAGATCAAGAAATTACTGATCAGTTGATTTCTGGCAGTGGGTATTGTTACTAAGAGGAGAATTTATGAAAATATTTTTTTGTGTTTCATTACTTTTCTTATCATCTGTGTCCATGGGACAAGATATAATTCAGAGCAGTGAAGCAGAGGTTTTACGTCAAAAAGCTAATGAAATACGTGAAAATGCTTTAAGAGAAGTAAGTGCTGAAAAGCATAAAATTACGATGGTGAGAGAAGCTGTAAAGTTGAGGCAAGAACAGGCAGAAAATATGCGGAAAAGACTCAAAGAGTTACAGTCTCAACCAAATGAATAAAATCTAATTAAGACAAGCTCCTATTCTTTTCTTTGAATAGGAGCTTGTATGTTTTTTATAGAAGTACGTCGTATTCCTGGGCCTTATTCACAACTTTGACCTTTCTTTTTTTATCCACCAAAAGTTCCAAAGGACGTCCGCGCAGATTGTAGTTGGAACCCATGCTAAAACCATAGGCACCAGTGTCCATTAGCACCAGGAAGTCTCCGCTTTTGAGAAGCGGCATTAAGCGGCCAGAGGCAAAGCAGTCGGTGGTTTCACAGATTGGGCCTACTACGTGGCACTTCTTGGTGGCCTTGCTTTCACGCACTGGAAGGAGGTGGTGGTAGGCTCCATAGAGGGAGGGTCTCATGAAGTCATTCATTCCGCCGTCGACGATCACAAAGTGATTATCTTCGGACACTTTGTTTCTTAGAACTTTCATAACAAAAATTCCGGCGCGGGCGACGATCCTTCTGCCCGGCTCGAAGACGACCCGTGGTTGTAAGGTGGTCTTGGAGTAGAAGTGTTTATTTAGGGTGGAGCTGATGAGTTCCATGTAGTCATTCACATGAGGAAGTTTAGGGGACTCATCGGGGTGATAATCCACGCCGAGACCGCCGCCTACATCGAGAAACTCTAGCGGAAGATTAGTTTTGAGAGCAACTTCGCTTAAGGTGATTAAGGCGCGCTTAGTGGCGCGCAGATCAAGGAGCTGGCTACCGATGTGAATCGAGAGTCCCACGAGTTTACTGTGGGTCCAGTATTTTTTTTCTTTCAGGGAGTTCAGGATTTCGTTTTGAAGGATTCCGAACTTATGAGTCTTGTTGCCGGTTGAAATGTGCTTATGAGTTTTGGGCTGGACTTCCGGGTTAAGGCGGAAGCACACTCGCGCTGTTCTCTTGGTTTTTTTTGCACATAGATTAATGAGCTCAAGCTCCTCCAACGACTCTACGTTAAAAGAGAAAATGCCTTGAGGGGAGGTCTTAAGGGCAAAGAGGATTTCTTCTTCAGTTTTACCAACACCGGAGAAAACAATCTTATCCGGAGTGATGCCCGCCTCGAGGGCGCGCTTTAATTCTCCGCCGGAGACGATGTCGGCGCCAGAGCCAAGTTTGGCCAGAATTTTTAACAGTTCCCGATTGGGATTGGATTTTAAAGCAAAGCACACTAAGGGTGCATGAAGGCCTGCTTTAAATGCTGCCTGGTAAAAATCCAGATAGTTTTTTGAGAGAATTTCTTCTGAATAGAGGAAGAAAGGAGTTTTGTGTTTCTGGGCGATGGCCTGGATGTCAGTACTCGCAAACTGCAGTTTTTTGTTTTTATAGTCTATGTGTTTCATGGGAATACAACGCTCTTTCTCCACTGGAGAACTTGGTTTAATGCCTGTTCATCAAGCATTTTATTATCATAGGCGACTTTTGCCAGGACTTCAAAGTTAGAAAGTGAATGATAATTGAGGCCTTGAGCTTGGAAGATATTTTGGGCCTGGGGAAAGTCATAGGTGAAAATACTCATAATGGATTTAACACGCATACCTGCCTCTTCCACTTTTTTGGCAGCGGCAATGGAGCTCTTGCCCGTCGAGATAAGGTCTTCGATTAATACGGTCGTCTTTCCGGGCATCGCCTGACCTTCAATAGCGTTTTGGCGGCCATGGTCTTTACTGGAACTTCGGACATAGATCATCGGAAGTCTCAATTTTTGAGCGATCCAGGCGGCCCAGGGAATACCTGCGGTGGCGGTTCCGGCAATGACATCAACCTTCAGTGCACTTACTGCTTCGGCAAAAGCGTCAATGATGAACTCCCGGGACTCTACGGTAGAGATCAGTAAACGATTGTCGCAGTAGACTGGCGACTTGATGCCGGAGGTCCAGGTAAAGGGTTCCTCTGGACGAAGGAAAACAGCTTTTTCTTGGAGTAGTATTTTAGCGACCGCTTCGGCAGTGTTCATGGTCTAGAGTCCTTTTAAGATGGTGGCAAGTGCTTCTTGGGGATTAGAGGCCTGGGTAATGGGGCGTCCAATAACCATATAGTCTGTTCCTAAGAGTAGGGCCTCACTAGGAGTGGTGATGCGTTTTTGATCATGGGCCTGGCCGTTAAGAGGACGGATGCCTGGAGTCACCGTGATAAATTTAGAACCGCAGATAAGTTTAATCGCTTGCACTTCATGAGGGGAAGCGACGACTCCATCAAGACCCGATTCTTTAGCCAGCTTGGCGTAATGGGCCACACTGGTGACAATGTCTCCAGAGATTCTTTGTTCCTCATTCATTTGTTGAGTCGTGGTGCTGGTGAGTTGGGTCACTGCAATTAGTAGGGGACGAGTGTCACTAAGTCTTACCGCTTCTGCGGCCCGTTTCATCATCTCACTCCCACCGGCGGCGTGAACATTAACCATATCAATCGGTAGCCCAGAGAGGGCCTTCAGGGCTTGTCCCACAGTATTAGGAATGTCGTGCAGCTTAAGATCGAGAAAAACCTTAAAGCCACGATTTTTGGCCTCATGAATAATTTTAGGACCAGTGGAATAGAAAAGTTCCATACCCACTTTGACCCATAGGGCCTGCCCTTTAAGCGCGTCCAAAATAGTGAACGCTTTTTCTTCTTCCCCATAATCGAGGGCCACAATGATTTTTTCTGCAGGAATCATGAGAGGGCATCCATGGAATAAGTGTTTCTTTCAATCGTCCGTAACAGGGCTTCGGTAGTATCAAGTGAAGTCAAACACAGTAGTCCTCTTTCCACTGCCACTCGTCTCATTTTGAATCCATCTGATTCAACATTTTTTCCTTTAGAAATGGTATTCACAATGAGGGAGACTCGACCGGACTTAATCTCTTTAATAATGTCATTCTCCGCCTGGCCAATGCGAGCGATGGTCTTGACTGGGATTCCGGCGCTCTTTAATGCCTTGGCGGTTCCTTCAGTGGCCACAAAGTCAAAGCCCACTTGATGAAAGCGTTTAAAGAGTTTGATAGCTTCCTCTTTTTCCAGGTCATTGATAGTTGCCAGAATGGTTCCAGAGTCAGGAATGGTCACCCCCGCCGCAACGAAGGCCTTATGGAGGGCCTTTTCAAAGATCTTATCCTTTCCCATGACCTCACCGGTGGATTTCATCTCCGGTCCCAGGGCAATCTCCACTTCCGAGAGTTTGGCAAAAGAGAAGACCGGGGCCTTGACTGCCACTGTGTCTTTCGGGGGTAGGGTTCCATGAAAGAGCCCTTGCTTTAAAAGTGATTCACCGAGGATTGCCTTGGTAGCGATTTTGGCCATGGCAATACCGGTGACTTTCGAGAGAAAAGGCACAGTCCGGGAAGCCCGGGGATTTACTTCGAGAACAAAAACTTCACCTTTATAAATCACAAACTGAAGGTTAATGAGTCCTTTAATATTGAGAGCACGGGTGATGGAAAGAGTCGTTTCGGAAAGTTTATCAAGAATATCCTGAGAGACACTCTGGGGAGGGTAAACTGCGATAGAGTCTCCGGAGTGAACGCCTGCTTTCTCAATGTGCTCCATGATGCCCGGAATGAAAACTGTTTCACCATCACAGATGGCATCAACTTCCATTTCCCGACCGATCATATAGCGATCAATCAGCACTGGATGTTCCGGATTGATTTGTACCGCTCGCTTCATATAGTCGAGAAGTTCATGTTTGTTATAGACAATTTCCATTGCTCGTCCACCGAGTACATAGGAAGGTCGGACAATAACGGGAAAGCCCAGGTGAGCTGATTTCTCAACGGCTTCATCAATGGACGTGACGGTACAACCCAAAGGTTGAGCGATCTCCAGCTCCCGTAAAAGCTCCTCAAAGCGGCGACGGTCTTCCGCGCGATCGATGTCATCAGTGGAAGTTCCCAGAATCTTAACCCCTCTCTCGGCCAGCGGCTCGGCAAGGTTAATGGCGGTCTGACCACCAAACTGCACGATCACCCCAATGGGTTTTTCTCGTTCCACCACATTGAAAACATCTTCCAATGTCAGTGGTTCAAAATAAAGTCTGTCCGAAATATTAAAGTCAGTGGAAACAGTCTCAGGATTATTGTTGATGATGATCGCTTCATGTCCCATGCTTCTGATCGCTTCGATAGCATGTACTGTGGCATAGTCAAACTCGATACCCTGACCAATTCTGATGGGCCCTGATCCTAGCACCACCACTTTTTTCTTGTTTGATTCCAGCACCTCGTCTTCTTTCTCGTAAGTGGAGTAGTAGTAAGGAGTAGAGGATTCAAATTCTCCGGCACAGGTATCAACCATTTTGAAAACTGGAAGAATGTTGTGATTCTTTCTCAGTTGATAAATTTCATTCTCAGTCATCTGCCAGGTCTTTGCGAGGAAGCGATCAGAAAAGCCCATGCGTTTGGCTTCCCGGATAATCTCAGGGGACTTATCCGTTTCTAATCGTTTCTCCATGGCAATGATGTTCTGAATCTTGGAGAGGAAAAAATAATCTATTTTGGTGAGATCATGAATTTCTTTAGCACTCACTCCCGCTCGCAATGCCTCAGCAATGACAAAAATTCTTTCATCATCTTGTTGTGCAATTTTACTCATGAGATCACTGACACTTTTTCCTTTCCACTCCGGCATCTCCAGATGGAAGAGTCCCACTTCCAGGGAGCGCACCGCTTTGAGAAGAGATTCTTCAATGGTTCTCCCGAGGGCCATCACTTCACCGGTGGCCTTCATCTGGGTGCCCAGGCGACGGTTGGCGGTGATGAACTTATCAAAAGGCCAACGAGGAATTTTACTTACTACATAATCCAGGGCCGGCTCAAAGCAGGCATAGGTTTTTTTAGTGACGGGATTAATGATTTCATCGAGGGTTTTTCCCACGGCAATTTTTGCAGCAATCTTGGCGATAGGATAACCGGTCGCTTTAGAGGCCAGGGCGGATGAACGAGAGACCCGAGGATTTACTTCAATCACATAATATTGAAAGGAATGAGGATCAAGGGCGTACTGCACGTTACAGCCGCCTTCGATTTTAAGTGAGCGGATAATTTTTAAGGCCGATGATCTCAGGAGTTGGTACTCCTTATCACTTAAGGTCTGGCTAGGGGCCACTACAATGGAGTCACCGGTATGAACGCCGACTGGGTCAATGTTTTCCATGTTACAGACAATGATACAGTTATCATTTCTGTCACGAATGACTTCGTATTCAATTTCTTTAAAACCCGCAATCGATCTTTCAATCAGACACTGCTCAATGGGAGAAGAGGCAAGACCTGAAGTGGTGATGGTGATGAGTTCTTCCTCTGTGCGGGCGATCCCTCCGCCCGTTCCGCCTAAAGTATAGGCAGGGCGAACGATGAGAGGAAAACCAATTTTTTTGGCAAACTCCAGGGACTCTTCCAGCGTGGAAACAATGGTGCTCTCCGGTACAGGTTCACCTATTTCCTGCATGAGATTTTTAAAAAGTTTTCGGTCTTCCGCTTTTTGGATAGTGTCGACCTTGCAGCCCAAGAGTTCCACTCCTAAGCGCTTAAGATGGCCCGCTTCTTCAAGCTTTACCGCCAGATTAAGAGCGGTCTGTCCGCCCAGAGTCGGAACAATTCCGTCTGGCCGTTCTTTATGAAGGATCTTAAGCAGAAACTCTGTGGTCAGGGGTTCGATGTAAACTTTATGGGCCGTCTCCTTGTCGGTCATGATGGTGGCAGGGTTGGAGTTAACCAGCACCACTTCCAGACCTTCTTCGATCAAAGATTTTACCGCCTGGGTTCCGGAATAATCAAACTCCGCCGCCTGGCCGATAACAATGGGACCAGAACCAATGACGAGAACTTTTTTGAGATGAGGATGAACTGGCATTCTTAATTCCTTATGAGTGCTAAAAAGTTATCAAACAACCAACCTGTATCTTCCGGACCTGGGCAAGCTTCCGGATGGTACTGCACGGAAAAGGCCGGCAGTGTTTTATGTTTAAGACCTTCAATCGTTGAATCATTTAAATTGATTTGAGAGATTTCCAAATCGGAATTATTCACCGACTCAGTCGTAACGGCGTAACCATGATTTTGAGAACTCATAAAAACTTTGCCGAGACTTAAATCTTTTACCGGATGATTTCCACCTCGGTGACCGAACTTTAACTTTTCGGTATTGGCACCATTGGCGAGAGCAAAAAGCTGGTGACCCATGCAGATCGAAAACATCGGGTAGAGTTTTTGTAGCTCTTTAATAACCGGTAACACTTCCGGAACATCTTTGGGATCTCCCGGACCATTAGAAAGGAGCACCCCGTCCGGACGAAAGCTTTGAATTTGCTCAAGAGTCGCATTGAAAGGCACTACCACTACATCACAATTTCTGATCATCAAAGAACGTAATATGTTCTTCTTATAACCGAAATCCATTAAGACAATTCTTTTGCCTGAGCCAGGGAAATGAATGGGTCCCTTAGTTGAAACTCTTTGAATCTGATCTCTGGCCATGGGGTGGGAAAACATAGAAGCAATGTTATTGTCCGGATAATTTTCCGGAACCAAAACTGCTTTCATGACACCTCGTGAACGGATTTTCTTCGTCAACTCGCGGGTATCAAGACCGGCAATGCCGGGAATCTTAAATCTTTTTAAAAGTTCTCTTAGTGAGTATTCATTTCTCCAATTGGAGCCTTCCATCGGACACTCTCTTACCACTAAACCTTTTAGGGCCGGTGTGAGAGATTCAAAATCATCTTTGTTAACTCCATAGTTGCCAATCAGTGGATACGTCATGACTACCATCTGATCACAATAAGAAGGGTCGGAGAGAATCTCCTGGTAACCAGTCATGCTGGTATTAAAAACAAGCTCACCCAGGGAGTGAACATTATCAATGTCATGACCGATGGACTCACCGATATAGCTATCTCCGCTTTCCAGCACGAGTTTGATTTTTTTCATTTATGTTCTCCACTTACCGCCCACTCAAGGACTGCCATTCTGCTAAACACACCATTGCTCATTTGTTTAAATATCCGTGACTGTTTATGTTCAACGACTTCGTCAGCGATCTCTACACCTCGGTTAAAAGGACCAGGGTGAAGAATAATAGCTTCTTTCTTCATCGTATTGACTCTCTTCTCACTAAGCCCAAATTGCTTATGATAAGCTTCTCCATCCAGCTCCAGACTTTCATGTCTTTCCAACTGAATCCGCAGCATCATGACCGCATCGACTGAAGGAAGGATGTCGTCAAAATGGGCTTTCTTGATAAAGGCTTGAGTAGTGGTGGGAAGTAAACTTTCCGGTCCACACAGATAGATTTCCATGCCAAATTTTTCAGCGGCCACCATCAGAGATCCTGCCACTCGGGAATGTTTGATGTCTCCGCACACTGCGATCTTTAAACCATTTAATCCACCAAACTCCTGCTTGAGAGTCAGCAGATCCAAGAGGCCCTGAGAAGGATGCTCAAACTTACCGGCGCCGGCATTTAAGAGAGGAAGATTAAAACGAGCATGGAGGCCATCAAAGACACGATCATCAGCGTGTCTAAGGACAATACCGTCAACCCCAAGGCTTTCAAATGTTTTGAGAGTGTCATATAGAGTTTCTCCTTTTTTTACACTGGAATTTTCCGGAACAAAATTAACCACCTCAGCACCCAATCTTTTGGCTGCAATTTCAAATGAACAGCGGGTGCGGGTGCTGGGTTCATAGAAGAGATTGGCGAAGATTTTATTTTTTAAGAGATGATTGATTTTGTCAGGTTGCTTAGAGTGGAGAGAAAAGAAATGGGCCCTATCGATCAGGGACTGAATGTCATTGGTGGCAAAACTAGAGAGTGATAGAAAATGCTTGATCATTCTCCTCCCGTGTCGTGAAAGTAGTTGAATATGAAAAATAGAGAATAGAATAGACTAATGAGTGGAGGGCGTGGAAAAATGTCTTGATGCAGAGAGGCATCACACCCATAAATTCAGTCCTGGCTTGAAAACTTTGAACTAATCTCTCAAGAAGCGAAGCCTTTTGGCAAGAGTAAAAATTATGACAGCACAATTTAACCTTAAATCGAACTTTAAACCAACCGGAGATCAACCAGTTGCTATAGAACAACTTACCTCGGGGTTCAAAAATAAGAAAAACTTTCAAACTCTTTTGGGAGTTACCGGCTCAGGTAAAACCTTTGCGATGGCCAATGTCATTCAAAAGCTGGGCAAGAAAACCCTGATCTTAGCACCCAATAAGACTCTGGCCGCCCAGCTCTTTGCTGAGTTTAAGGAATTCTTTCCGGATAATGCCGTTGAGTACTTTGTTTCTTATTACGATTATTATCAGCCGGAAGCCTATGTTCCGGGCTCTGATACTTATATTGAGAAAGATTCGGCCATCAATGATGAGATCGAAAAACTCAGACACTCAACCACCCGTTCTTTGTTTGCTCGGGAAGATGTCATTGTAGTGGCCTCGGTCAGTTGTATCTACGGTATTGGTGCGCCAGATGAATATTTCAATCAAAGAATCATGCTTTTTAATCAGGATAAAATTGAGCGCGATGAGCTTTTACAAAGACTGGTAGAAATTCAGTACCAAAGAAATGACATTGATTTTCACCGAGGGACTTTCCGGGTCCGCGGCGACGTGGTGGAAGTTTTTCCCGCCTACGAAGACTCGCAGATTGTGCGCATTGAATTTTTTGATGATGTGATCGATGGAATATTTATTGTGGATCCAATTCGAGGGAAAGTTATTCAGCCCCTGAACCGGGTGGATATCTATCCAAAAAGTCACTATGTCGTTGGCAAAGACAAGATGAAAGCGGCGATTGAAAACATCAAGCTTGAGCTTAGAGAGCGACTGAATTATCTGAAAACAGAAAATAAGTTAGTGGAAGCTCAACGTCTTCAGCAAAGAACACTTTTAGATTTAGAGATGATGGAAGAGATGGGCTTTTGTCCCGGCATTGAAAATTACTCACGTCACCTTGCTGGACACGAGGCTGGAGATCCGCCCTTTACTTTGATCGATTATTTTAAAAAAGATTTCCTGCTTATTGTGGATGAGTCCCACGTTTCCATTCCTCAAGTCGGAGGAATGTACAAAGGAGACCGGGCACGCAAAATGAATCTGGTGGAATATGGGTTCCGTCTGCCTAGTGCTCTGGATAACCGTCCTTTAAATTTCCCGGAATTCGAGTCAAAACTCGATCAGGTGCTTTTTGTATCTGCTACTCCCGCCGATTATGAACTGCAAAAAACTGGTGGTGAGTACGCCGAACAGATTATTCGTCCCACCGGTCTGCTTGATCCCGTCATTGAATTCAAAGACGCCAAAAACCAGGTCGATGATATGTTGATTGAGGCGAAAAAAGTCATTGCCCAAGGGTATCGGGTGCTGATCACCACTCTTACCAAACGCCTGGCCGAAGAGCTGACTTCTTTTTATAAGGGAGTGGGGATGCGAATCAAGTATCTTCATTCTGACATTGATACTCTGGAGCGGATGGAAATTCTGCGGGATCTTCGACTAGGGGAGTTTGATATCCTGGTGGGAATCAACCTTTTGCGAGAGGGACTCGATATTCCTGAGGTGGCCTTGGTGGGTATTTTGGACGCCGATAAGGAAGGGTTCTTGCGTTCCACCCGATCCCTGATCCAGACGATCGGCCGTGCTGCCCGTAACTCCGAGGGGCGGGTAATTCTCTACGGGTTTAAGCGAACTCCTAGTATCAATGAGGCGATGAAGGTCACCTCTGAGCGAAGACTCAAACAAATGGATTACAACCAAAAGCACGGGCTAACCCCGACGACCGTCAATAAGAAGGTCAGTGGCGGTGTCATTGAAATACTAAGAGGAACTAAAAAATCCGACAAGAAAGGGCGAGTTAAAGAAATTTCCGAGCAAAAGCTTTCTCCTGAGGCAATTGATGCTAAAATTAAAGAACTAAAACAACTCATGAAGGAAGCGGCGACAGATCTTCAGTTTGAGGAAGCGGCCAAGCTCCGGGATGAGATAAAAAAACTTTCTGAATTAAGGTTTATGCTATGACCCTCTGGGTTTTGTTATTACTTCCGGTTTTGAGCTTTGCTCAAGTGAAGACTGAAGGGTTTGTCATTCAGGTCAGTGACCGAAGCATGTTGGTTCTTTCTCCGGAAAAACAAAGACCACTCTTTTCGGTGATTGTGGAAAACCGTTCGCTTTCAGATCAGGTTGGAAAGTTCGTCGTAGGCAGTAAAATTCTGAAGTTTGTTTCGGTGAAATCAGGTAAGACTGAATCACTTGAAATTGAGAATAAAACTTCCACTCCGGTGGTTTTTGTTCCCGTGAGTCCTGCATTTCAGGAAGTTCCACTAATGTTTGGTAAAAAGGCTTATGAAATCCCATCAAAAAAATAACGTTCAGAAAGTGATTCTGGTCATTTCTGACCTGCACCTGTCAGCGGGAAAGATGATTAAAGGGAAGAGAAATCTTCTTGAGGATTTTCATTACGATAATGAGCTCATCGATTTTTTGAATTACTATTCTTCCGGGGATTATCAGGACATTGAGGTGGAGCTGGTCATTAACGGAGATTTTTTGGATTTCCTGGCCGTGCCTTATGTTGAATTTTATGATGATGAATTCTGGAGCGAAACGGCTGCCCTGGCCAAATTGAAAATGATCATGAAGGCCCATGTGGGTGTGCTGGATGCATTAAAGAGCTTCCTCACCAAACCACAAAAGCGCATTGTTTATATTATCGGTAATCATGACGCCGAGTTTGTCTTTGATTCTTTGAAAGAGAAGTTTCTGTCCTATTTCGGAGAACATCGGAAGAATTTCATTTTATCCAATGCTATCTCAACTCACATTCCTACCAAGGGTGTTTGCATTCAGCACGGGCATCAGTATGAACGCGCCCATCAGTTTGATCAGGAAAACGCAGTAGTTGAGACCTTAAATGGAGAGAAGTATTTTATTCCTCCTTGGGGCTCGTACTACGTTACCAATGTGATCAATAAATATAAGCAGGAACGAAGCTTCATTAATGCCGTAAGACCGATTAAGCACTTTATGATCCACGGTTTCTTATTTGATACGTTCTTTACTGTGCGCTTTATGCTTTCCAATTTTTACTATTTTGTCATGGTCCGCTTCTGGCACTTCTATATGGTTAAGCGAAGCCTGCGCCAGGTGATGGAAGATCTCTTGCGGGAGCTTGAACTATTTCAGGATTATGAAACACTGACTCGTCAGTTCTTCGAGAAAAATACGGACTCAAAAGTTCTGATTGTGGGACATACTCATAATCCGACCTTGCGAATGTTCAATGACGGAACCATTTTTATCAACACTGGAACCTGGACCCGTATGGTGAATCTGGATTTGGGTCAATGGAACAATGGTAATGCTCTGACCTACGCTAAAATTCTGGTGAAGAAGCTTGATTATGAGCTGGAAGATTTTGATAAGAACGTGGAAGTCGATTTAAAATACTGGATGGGGATTAATAATCTTCCGTATTCTGAATATCACTAAAGAAAAGAATGAATCTTATCCATCAGTTTTTGTGAATGAAATGGATAAGACATAACGTGACCCACTCCCAGTTTGGCAGAAAGGGTGAGTGTTAATGGATCAATATTGTCTGTAAAGATAAGATAGTTATTCTGTGAGAGGAGAATATCAGTTATCTCTGCACTGACTTCCTTGGCACTGATAAGAACAAAAATATCATTTTTCACTCGTAAAACTTCCAGAGCTTCACTGCCTTTGGCCGCTTCCATCACATGGAAAAAGCCATTCTTGGTCAGCATTTCACGAACCAAGGCCCGAAATTCGGCGTTATTGTCACAAATGAGAATGGGATTTGAGTAGTTCATTAATAAATAATAGCAGTCGGCTATTCATCTGAAAACGACTTAAGCTGCTGAAAAGCCTGATTTTTAGCTCGAGAGGCGGATTGGTTTTGTCGGGTTAAATAGTTGAAATAATTTTAAAAATGCTCTTAAGTTAGCTTTGCTTCCTCCGAAAAGCCCTTTGTCTGACACAAATGTGCAAGACTAAAAAATTTCACTTAAGCAGGAAGCTTATCTAGTCTCTCAAGGTTTGAGAACTGATCATCAGGGATTGATGGGGGGTATAAACCAAGGAGGATTTCATGGGGTTCCGTATTAACACAAACGTCTCTTCAATTGCTGCTCAAAGAACTTTGGGTATCAACAACAGAGAATCAGAAAGCAACCTGTCAAAGTTATCATCAGGTTCGCGTATCACTAAGGCCGCAGATGATGCTGCAGGTTTAGCGATCTCTGAAAAACTAAAATCTAATATTCGTTCATTGAAACAAGCTGATCGTAACGCCAACGACGGTATTTCAATGGTTCAAACTGCAGAAGGTGGATTGAACGAAGTATCTTCAATCCTTACTCGGATGCGTGAACTTGCTGTACAAACAGCTTCTGATACTGTCGGTGATGTTGAGCGTGGTATGACAAATATGGAATACCAAAACCTTAAACTGGAACTAGATCGTATTTCACAAGTGACGGAGTTCAACGGTAAGAAACTTCTGAGCGGTGAAGGTGATATGTATGATTTCCAGATTGGGGCCAACAACGATTCATTCCAGGATAGAATTTCATATGATGCTTCTCAGGTGAACTCTCGCCTTGAAAGCCTTGGTGTGGACAGTCTTGATGTTTCTACCAAAACAGGCTCACAAGATTCACTTGCCGCCCTAGATGGTGCGATTGAAAAAGTATCAGGTCAGCGAGCTTTCCTTGGTGCTATTCAAAACCGTTTAGTATCAACTTCGAATAACTTGCAGACAAACGTTGAAAACTTGTCAGCAGCTAACTCTCGAATCCGCGATGTGGATTACGCAGATGCAACTGCAACTAAAGCTAAAAATGACATCCTAAGCGCCGCTGGTACTTCGGTTCTTGCTCAGGCGAACATGAGTGGACAAAACGCTCTTAAACTCATTGGTTAATATTCTCTCTCTACCTGCACTTAAGTGAACAAAGGGGACCCGCTAAATGGCGGGTCTTCCTTTTTTAAAATGAGGTATTGATGAACCCCAAAGATTTTCTCTATGGCCGAAAAGGTCCCTGGCCCCAACCCTGTCCTGATCACCCTTATGATGAAGCTCCCGGTGTTATTCATCTTCCGCTGAAAGAGTGGATTGACTGGTGGCTACGTATTGGTGCCCGCTTTATTGTTCTATGGCCAACTCTCACTCCCATTTATTTTCTGACAAGTCTGATAAAACCTGGATTAAAAGAAGTCACCGACCAGGAATTTCACGAA
Source organism: Bacteriovoracaceae bacterium (assembly GCA_023701435.1). Lineage (GTDB taxonomy): Bacteria > Bdellovibrionota > Bacteriovoracia > Bacteriovoracales > Bacteriovoracaceae > Peredibacter. Next base: position 48,867 of record JAMPXB010000015.1, read on the forward strand.
TATTTAACTAATTCCATGATGGCCCGCTTTATCACTCCCCAGCTTGATGATGTGGATAAGGAAATTTTCTCTCCATTTATGGAAGAAGGTAAAAAGTATTTCGTCGTTGATCTGGACCCGGTACGGGTGATTGAACCTTTTAAAGGTATTCATGTCTCACCAACTAAAACCTTGTTGGTAGAAACCTCTCACGAAAAATTTGAAGTCCTTTGTATCTGGATGGGAAAAACTTCCGAAGTCATTGATCCCACTGATGGAGACGCCTGGAAACTGGCGAAGTATTTTGTGCTTCAAGGTGGTGCCCTGTGTGCCACTATGGTGGTGCATCCGCTTCAGCATTTCCCCCTGGATAGCATTAATGCCATTACCAAAACGGCCCTTCCGAAGGAGCATGTGCTCTTTAAATTATTGCATGAGCACATGAGGTTTACTCTTCCTCTGGAAAACGCCGTTTTAAATTTCCCCATGTCACTCTTACACCACGATCACTGGTGGAAAACCTATGCTCCCTTTCCTGGTCCCTATGATGGAATCAGAGATCTGCTGGTAGAAGGGTACAGAGGTATTAGGAATAATGATTCTTATCCGGCGTTTACTTACCCCAGACGTCCACCCAAAATTTATTCAGGTTATGGCACCTTTCTTGATGCTTATTATGAAACCATTTATAAGTTTGTAGATGAGGTTGTGTCCACCATCCCTGCCGATGACATTCACGTGAAGAATTGGGCCGATTACATCGCTGGATGGATTCCCGGTTTTCCTGATGGAGAAGAAATTCGTAAAGGGAAAACCTTAACAGAAGTGGTGAGCTTTTATATCTGGGATGTGACCATAGGGCACACCATCGATCATCACAATTATGGTGAGATGGACCTGCGGAAAGTTCCCCTGCGGATAAGGCAGGAACCACCCACGAAAAAAACCAAAATGAAGCCGCACAAAAAACTGCAAAGTCCAATTGATCTGATGAGATATAAGCTCGCCATGAAGCTCTTTTTTGGACCGACCGTGCTGACAAGATTAATTGATGCTCAATATGGGTTTAAAGATCCTGAGCTTCAGAAGGCAGTGGTTAAATTTAAAAAGAATTTAAGGGACACAGAGCAGAAATTAAAAGATCAGGGACTTGAGTATTTAAAGCTCGAAGACATTGCCAATTCAATTCAATTTTAAAAAAAGAGGGAGAGCATGCTCCCCCTCATCTCATTTAAAAAATAGCATCAAACCAAGGTTTTTTCTCACGCTCATCACAATCTGAAACCCACATATGCTTCACTTCCAAATAGGCCTTAAGACCTTCTTCACCCATTTCTCGGCCGATGCCTGACTGCTTATAACCACCAAAAGGCATGCCTGGATTTAATAAGTGATATTCGTTGATCCATACGGTGCCGGTTTCAAGTTGTCTTGCGACACGAAGGGCACGATCCTGATTCTTAGACCAGACAGCTCCGGCCAGACCATAAATCGATTTATTGGCAAGCTTGATCGCTTCAGCTTCGTTTTTAACAGGAGTAATTGCCAGCACTGGCCCAAAAATTTCTTCATTAAAGATCGTCTGCTCTGGAGTCACTTCAAAAAGAGTCGGTTGAATGTAGTGACCTTTTTCCAGTCCTTCTCCGGTTTGTCTTGCTCCACCAAAAAGCAGTTTCCCGCCTTCTTTTTTGGTGGTCTCAATGTAGTTCATAATAGTGTCAAATTGCTTCTTGTTAATCACCGGGCCATAGCCTGTTGCCGGATCATTAGGCAGGCCAACTTTAACATCGGCGACGCGCTTAATGAGGGCTTCCTTGAAGGCCGGATAGATTTTTTCTTCCACAAATAGTCTGGTTCCTGAATCACACGCCTGACCTGAGTGATAAAGGAAAGCATAAAGGGCGCCATCTACAGCGATTGATAAATCAGCATCATCCAGAACAATATTCGCCGATTTTCCACCGAGTTCTAAGGAAAGGTTTTGCAGACGGGTTCCCGCTGCTTCCATGATTTTGCGACCAACTGCTGTTGAGCCAGTGAAGGCCACTTTTCTGACTTTGGAATTTTTAAGAAGATATTCACCTTCAGCGGCACCGCCGGTGATGATATTGACAACACCTTTTGGAAGACCTGCTTCGTTCATGATTTCGGCCAGAATACTGGCGGTAACTGGTGTCTCCTGAGCACTTTTAAGAACAGTGGTGCATCCAGAAGCAATGATCGGCCCAATCTTCCAGGCGGCCATGACCAGTGGAAAGTTCCAGGGAATAATCTGAGCACAAACACCAACCGGCTCATAAACTTTATAGTTATGGGAAAAGCCTGGACGTGAAGCGCCTTCATCTTTTACTTCAAACTTAAATTTACGAAGTTGACCAGCCAGCACTTTAAAATATGAAGCAGCATTGTGAACATCGGCCTTGGCCTTTCTTACACAAGATCCGGAGTCAGCAATTTCCAGTTCAGTCAGCTCATTTCTTCTTTCTTTAAGTTTCTCAGAAATTTTTTCCAGGATTTCTGCTCTTTTGTTTTGATCCATGGCGCGCCACTCGGCAGAATAGAAAGCGGCTTCTGCCGCGTCTACGGCGTCATCAATATCTTTATTGGTAGGTAGGTAGACTTTCGCTACTGCTTCTCCGTTTGCCGGGTTCTCTGAAATAAAACTTTTTTCAGATGTTCTGAAGTCGCCGTTAATGAACAACTTAATTTCTTTCATGGAAGCTCCTTAAATATTCGTGATCTTAATAGTAATGATTGAATTGGGTTGGCCCTCTACGCCTTTGGCAAAGATTTCTTCCGTTTCTTTTTCGGAGACGACGTCCTCGCCCTTGGTCACCAGTACCTGGGTGATGCCTTTTTTCTCCATCAGTGAATACTTTAACTGATGATTATTTTTCTCACCGGGCTTGATGCTTAAAGTGAGAATAAAGGTTCCCATCGGGAAGGAGTAATCTTTGTTGTGAATAAATTTTTGATTGATCTTCCAGCTCTCGCCATCGACCGCTAATTCCCCTTCGACCTTCCAGCAGGCCAGGGCATTGAAGCTAAGGAGGAGAGTCGTTAAGAGAAAGATTTTTTTTAACATCGCTCTACCGATACTGCGATTCCCTGACCTACGCCAATACACATAGAGGCCAAGCCTTTTTTAAGAGAGGGATCGTTTTTCATTTGATGAAGTAGGGTTGTTAAAATTCTTGTTCCAGAAGCCCCCAATGGATGACCGATCGCAATCGAGCCGCCATTTTTATTGATGCGAGTCGGGTCAAGTTCCAATTCTTTGATACAACCCAAGGCCTGAACGGCAAAAGCCTCATTAAGCTCAATAAGGTCAAAGTCAGTAAGCTTATGATTAAAGCGCTCACAAAGCTTTTTGATGGCCCCCACTGGACCTAATCCCATGACGTTAGGGTGAAGTCCATGAACGGCACCGCCAGTGATGCGGGCCAGCGGTTTTAGATTATGTCTTTTCACAAATTCTTCAGAGCAGATGACTACCATACTCGCTCCATCATTAATGGAGGAGCTGTTGCCGGCGGTTACTGTGCCATCTTTACGAAAGGCCGGTCGAAGCTTCGCCAGTTTTTCCAAAGATGTATCGGCCCTTGGACCTTCATCAGCTTCAAAGACCACTGAACCCTTTTTGCCAGTAACGGTGATAGGGACGATCTCGTCTTTAAATTTACCTTCACTTTGGGCCTTAACAGCTTTTTGATGTGAAGCCAGAGCAAACTTATCTTGATTTTCCCGCGAAATGCCATGAAGATTTTGCACTTCTTCAGCAGTTTCGCCCATACCTAAGAGGGGGAAAATCTCGGCCATTTTAGGGTTTTCAAAACGCCAGCCAATAGAGGTGTCCCACATTTTCTGGACGCGATCAAAACCAGCTGCGGCCTTCGATAAAACGTAAGGTGCTCGGGACATGCTTTCTCCGCCACCGGCAATAAAACAGTCGCCAAATCCAGCAGAAATGCGGGCATGGGCATCCATCACGGCGTCCAGGGATGAACCACAAAGACGGTTGATGGTCGTGCCGGGCACTTCATAAGGATAACCCGCCAGTAATAAACTCATACGGGCCAGGTTGCGGTTGTCTTCACCGGCCTGGTTGGCACAGCCAATGATGGTGTCGCCAATTTCTTTCAAATCATGCTGCGCCGACTTAGCATAATCTTTAAATAATTCAGCAAGAAGATCATCCACTCTGACGGAAGAGAGGGCCCCTCCGAATGATCCGACAGCGGTACGTTTAGCGTGAACAATATATGAACTTTTAAGCATGTTAACTTCCTTCTTTAAACCGTGTTCATGCTAACAAGAAAACCATGGAATGAGAAAAAAAAGGAGCCACTTTATGCCTTGTGTAATAAGCTTTAAAGCTTGGCTGATATTCCAAAATGTCATAAAACAACCCTCTTCCCCATTGTTCTACGATTAAGGATAAGTTTCATGAAATTAATCACGCTGTTGGGTCTTCTTTTCATTCTGGGCCAAGTTCATGCCTACGAAGCGAAAGTCACGAAAGGCCAAATGCATCCAGAGCTTGAGGCCTTATTGGAAAAGGCGACTTTAGATACTGGTAAAGAATTTCATAAATCCGACTTTTTATTAATTGAAGAAAGAGTGTTGGCGACAAGTAAGTTCACGATGTACGTTCAGTCCAATTCCATGGTTCCTATTGCTGGAACCGCCGTCAGAATATGGAGTGATCTTCAAACCAATGAACTGATCCTGGCGGAAATGCACCTGGATGAAAAATCCCAGAGTCAGAAAGACCGTCTGATCAATCGTTATATGAAGGCCAAATTTTCACCCAAGGCGATGAAGTCCAGACAATTGGCCGATTCCATTTCGGAGTTGGTAAAAAACGTTGTCTCCCTTCACGACACCGATACCAAAATTCTGGGCATGAAGTTTAAGGATCAGTGGCAGAACGGAGACCTCGTAAGAGTCGTTGAAGTTCGCGGTCGTCGTGGGGTTCACCACATTACTGTCTCACTTCTTAAGAACGAGGTTATTGAGACGACTTATCGTGAGTTTTTACAAAGCGAAAGTTTCTCCCTTCAGGCCCATGTCTTTCCAGTCTACGAAGAAGTGGAAGGCACGGGAGAAATGCTTCCTTATGAAATGAAAGAGTTAAAGTATCTTAATACTCATGTTCATGATGGCGGCGAAAATCCGCTGGGCACCTTGAGTGAAACCGAGTTCCCTGAAACCAATTATTCGGTATTGCTGGCCGGAACTCCTTTGGGTGATGAACTGGGACTATGGTCAGAAACATCTATCCGTCACCAAGCAGAAGTTCACATTAAGGGCCTTCCTTTAAGACCAAATGCTTATGAAAATGGCGTTCTTCTGCAGGGTAAGTATGCCACCATCAATCTTCACCCGGAGATCAAAGAAGTTTTTAAAGACATCGATTTCTTACTCAAACCTTCCATTCATCACCTGCTTAAGTGGCAACTAACTAAGACTTATAATGCCAAACCGGTAAGTGGGTTCATGGGGAAAATCATTTCTTCTCAAAATGAACTCTTGGAACGTATTCCATACCGTCATCCTGAACACGATGCAGTTACTTACATCAATTCTGGTTTTGATGAAGTTCAAGTCTATTACGGCGTTACCGCCCTGATGGAGTCGTTGGTCGAGATGGGCTTCACTGATCCAGAACTTTCGGAAAAACCTTTTCATGCCTTCTTATTTGATCCAGATATCGGCATGAAGGACAATGCTTACTATTACGATAACACCATTAACTTCACCACCTACAAACCGGGCACTCCGAATCTTGCCCGTGATAACCCAACCATTTGGCATGAACTGGGTCACGCCATCATGGAACGAATTATGGGTGTTCATTTGAACTTTGACTCTCAAGGTGGCTATGGTGGGCTGTCTGAAGGCATGGCCGATTTTGTCGCTAAAATCGTTTTAGAGCATCAGACAAACGGCGCGCCTTTCCCTGGAAAGGACAAATTTAGAATCATCAATAATATTGGATTTGATTTAACCAATGAGTTCCACGATGAGGGTGAAGCCTATGGAGGAGCTATGAATGATATGCTCTCCTCTGTGATTTCATCTGAAGGTCAGGAAGGGCTGCATGCTTTTACTGATCTAACTTTAGAGGCCATGAGACTGACCCGGAATCATCCGCGCCTCACCGCCGCTAGCTGGTTTGAGCACATGATTTATGCTGATGAGTTAGGTAGTCAAGTTCGTGCGCCTGGAAAATATAAGGAGCTGATCGAGTCGGCCCTTAAGTCCCGTAACTTTTCTTTTGAAGAAGATTTCCATCCGGCCAAAATGCTGGTGACCTTCGGCAATACTGAATTAACCAGTCAGTCCCCAGGCAGTCGTGGCAACCCACTCACTAGTTGCGATGTTGCTTATGAATTGAAACTGGCCCTCACTTCAGGAGACTCCCAATTCATTACTTTCCCTGCCACGGTCAAAGTAGAGTATCAAAAAGGCGCTCTTCAAGGGGCCATTAATTGGGTGGGTGAGGAATCAAATCCGCAAATCTATACAGTCAATTCGGCCAAGGAGATTATCACTTTGCCGATTAAGGCCAATCTAAAGTGCGATTTTGTGAATCAACCTGACGGCAGCTGCAGAGACTATGCTTACCTGCAAGTTTTTAACCAAGGTTACGTGAGGCCTGTGGCAAAGAAGCGCTTTTACCTGCAAATCAATCCCCAAAACTGTTCCACTTCAGCAAAATAATTCATTTAAGTTTTAATAGTTTTATTCTGTCCGTTTACCACAGGGTAAATGGATGGGATGAACTTACGCCACCTGACAGATAAAGTATTACTCTTAGACACAAAACACCTCGTCGCCCGCGAGCGAGAGATCACTTTAAAACTCCTGCATCATCTAAAAGAAATTGAACGACGAAGATTATTTTCTGATTTGGGATACGGATCGCTATTTGAATACATCGTCAAAGAGCTGGGTTATTCCGAGCCGGCCGCCAGTCGGAGGCTTCACGCTACGCGCCTTCTTAAAGACCTTCCTCATATAGAAAAGAAAATTGCAGATGGAAGCCTGAGTCTTACTAACTTGTCGTTGGCCGGACAATTATTTAAAAATGAAGACATCCAGGATCCACAAGAGAAAAAAGAAATACTGGAGAAAATTGAAAACACGACCAAGCGAGAGTGTGAGAAAGAATTAAAGAAACTTGTTCACTCCGACCTCCACGTGATGAAGCTTAGTCTTAAAGAAGAAACTCTTAACTTATTTCAGGAGATTAGAGGAGTGCTTGCTCATAAGCGATTCACTAACGATGAAGTCATGCATGAGATATTTAAAATCGCTCTACCCATTATTAAAAATAAAAAGTTTAAGCTTAATGCAAAGTTCACTACGCCGGCGGCGTTGCCAAGCATCACCAGAAAAATCCCCAATATCATTAAGAAAGAAGTCTATGAGCGAGATGGAGGAAGATGTACTAAATGCCAAAGCACCTTCAAATTAGAGTACGACCATATTAAACCCTTTGCCATGGGAGGGGAGTCAACACTCGCCAACTTAAGACTGTTATGTTTTTCGTGTAATCAGCGAAGGCTAAAGGAGTTGTGAGGCCACGTAGCGCTTGTCGCCGGTCTTCTCCAGTAGCTCCTTTAAGAGAGTCTTCACATAAAGCTCTTTGCCTTCACTCCACTCAAATGGACCCTTTGGATAATTCACCCCAAACTTCATGGCGCGATTTATATCCTCTTTGGTCGCTACACCTTCTGCCAGAGCAAAATAAGCTTCATTAATGATCTGAACCACGGTGCGCGGAAAAACAAAGCCACAAGAAATAATCGACGTTTCAATGGGGGTAAAACCCAGTCCTTTCAGCTTCAGCAAGACGGCCTCATTTTTCTCTCTAAAATGAATTTCCATCTTCTTACTCTCATCACAAAAAAGAGCAGCAAATGAGCCCTGCAGGTTAGGGTACTCATTATAAAATTCGGCAGGATCAAAACAAGTCAGATCCATAAAGACTTTTTTCGCTGGATGAGAGCGAAGCAGGGTCTTCTTTTCTTCTTTGGTGGCAAAGCCAAAATTAATCAACACATTATCGAACAATACATTAGTCATATTTATAAAACCCACGCTTGGTTTTTCGGCCAAGACGTTTTTCATCTACCATTTGTTTTTGCAGCTTATGGGGAGCAAATCGTGGTTCCTGGCCGTAGGCTTCCCACACGGAGCAGGTCACAGAATAGTTCACATCGATGCCGATCAGATCCATCAGTTCAAAGGGACCCATTTTAAAGCCGCCGACTTCTTTTAAAATCGAATCAACTTCTTTCATCTTCGCCTGGTCATCTTCTTCCACAATGCGAAGAGGCTCACCATAAAAATTTCGGGCCACACGGTTAACAATAAAACCAGGGGAGTCCTTGCACATGGCGGGTTTTTTGTCTTTGGCATCAAACCACTGATAAAGTTCCTGACATAATTCCAAACTGGAATCTTTGCCTTTAATGACTTCCACCAGTTTCATGATGGTCGCGGGATTAAAAAAATGAAGTCCCAAAAAGCGAGGTTTACGGTCATCGGTAACCGCCTCTGCCATTAGTTCGATGGGAAAGCTGGATGTGTTGGAGGCCAGAATCGTGTGGGCTTCAAAATACTGATCGAGCTTTTGAAAGAGATCTTTTTTTATTGCGAGATTTTCAATTATGGCCTCAATCACCAGATTAGCACTCCTGGAGACCTGATCCAAGGACTTGATGGAAAGAAGCTCTTTCATGCGAGAAACTTCCAGTGATGAAAGTTTTTGTTTCTCAACCAATTTGTCCCAGGAAGTGTGAATGCTTTGAAGGGCCTTTGCTAACTGTTCCTGGGAGTTATCTACTAACTCCACTGAGCACATTTGCTGAGTGAACCACTGAGCAATGCCGGAACCCATGGTTCCGGCACCGATAACAACTATTTTTTGTAAATTCATGATTAAGAAAGAGTGTATTCTACAGGCTGCACAGCTTCGTTATATTCAGGAACTTTAAGGCCCCACTCATTACACTTGTCGGTGATCTCTTTTACGAAAGCAGAACGAACATCAGCATTAGAGCGGTTCTTAAGTCCAAGCTTTTGATAGATATCGTTACCATTACCAGTCGACTTACCAAAAGTGTTCATCACGCGAGGCCACCAAAGGTTCAGACGCTCTTGCAGGAAAGCACGCTTCTCTGGATCTTCGGCCATTGCTTTAACAGTCTTATCCCCGTGGGCCAGGTGCATGTTCTCTTCTTTGCAAATAGTGCCGATGGCATTTTTCCAAGGAAGGAACGAAGAGTTAAGGGTGTCTTCCAGAACGTGGCCAGCGGCGCGGTCCATAAGGAAGTTGAACAAGCAGAAGTCTTCCCAGAAAGTGATATTGTAATAGAAAATATTCACGCGTTTATCTTTTTTAGCGCGAGAAAAACCAATGTTGGCCAGATCATCTGGAAGTCTCCAGTCAAACTCGTGGGCCAGCATATGATCATGAGTTTTTTCACCCAGGTCATCAAGGATCTTATAGATCACATGAGCATGTCTCATTTCATCTTTTACAATTTGGGCAACCAGTACTCTTTCATGAGCATTCGGTGCTTTTGCAATCCACGGCATATAACCGAGACCGCCAGCGTATTCTGAATCAGCTTGCATCCAAAGCAGGTTCATAAGATTTTTACGATAAATCTCTGGCATCTCTGAGTCCGCATCAAAAGTGCGACCATTTTTAATTTCTTCGAATAACTTTAAATCCTCGTTAGTGTATGCACGCATGGATTCTTCTCCTATCTTACAGACCTTTAAAGTTTGGTTTTCTTTTTTCCAGGAAAGCACTTACACCTTCCTTGTAATCTTGCGAAAAGCCAAGATACCGCTGTACAAATTTCTCACGGCTCAAGACTTCCCCCAGTTCTTTTTCATTAGCAAACTGAAAGTTCTTCTTCACCATTTTCACTGAAAGTGGTGCCAAATTATTGATATCGCTTGCTAGCTTCAGGGCTTCCTGGAGCGGTGCTTCCGCTATTGAATTGATGAAATTATACTCCAGCATCGCCTCTGCGAGAAGGGGCTTACCTAAGAGGGCGAATTCCAAGGCCTTAGTGTAGCCCATTTGTCTGACGAGCATAAAACTCATGCCAGCATCAGGAGCTAAACCAATCTGGCTAAAACCAGAAATAAATCGAACACCTGGAGCCGCAATCTTCATATCACAAGCCAGCGCAACGGAAAGTCCGGCACCGGCACAGACGCCTTGAATGGCACCAATCACCAATTTGTCAGAGGTGCGGATCGCCTCAATTAAAGGATTCCACTCCGTTTCAATGGTATGACCAATATCAACCGGGCCTTTGGAAGCATCAACGGTGCGGTCATTTAAATCCTGACCAGAACAAAAGGCCTTGCCTTCAGCAGTCAGAATAATCGAGCGCACAGACTGATCTTTATTGGCCTCTCTAATGGCAGAAATAATGTCGAGTTTTCCCTGAACGTTCAAAGCGTTGTAAACTTGCGGGCGATTAATAGTGATAATCGCTGTTCCATTTTGAATTTCAAATTTTATCGTTTCAAAAGTTTTCATCTTAATTGCCCTGATACTTCGGTTCTCTTTTCTCCATGAAGGCCTTCATGCCTTCTTTCTGATCCTTGGAAGAAAAGGTGAGGTAGAAATTTCTTCGCTCATACTCCATGCCGTCTTTCAGAGCTGTTTCAAAAGCAATGTTCACGGCTTCTTTGGCAAGCTTTACTGCCACTGGTGCACGGTTAGCGATGACCTTGGCAATCTCAAAAGTTTCCTGCATGAGCGTCTCAGTAGGAACGACCTTCGCGACCAGACCTGCTCGTTCAGCTTCATAGGCATCCATCATGTCGCCAGTTAAAACCGCCAGCATCGCTTTGGATTTTCCAATAGCACGAGTCAGACGTTGAGTTCCGCCGGCGCCAGGAATGGTTCCGATTTTAATCTCAGGCTGACCAAAGCGCGCTGAATCTCCGGCAATGATAAAATCACAAGACATTGCCAATTCACAACCGCCACCCAGAGCAAAGCCATTGACCGCCGCAATGATAGGCTTAGTGATAAGGGCCATTTGTTTCCAGGTTCTGAAACGATTGTCGTTGATCTGATCAATAGGAGAGGCTTCCGCCATTTGTCCGATATCTGCACCGGCCGCAAAGGCACGGTCGTTACCGGTCAGGATAATAACTCGTATCTCTTTATCGTCTTCCAGAAGAAACATCGCCTCAACCACTTCCTTCATAAGATCAGTGGAGAGGGCATTTAAAACCTTAGGACGGTTTAATTGAATAAGACCAATGTGCTGATGTTCCCGGTAATTTTTAGTTACCAGGATATGTTCAAAAGACTTCATCACTTAGGCCTTAACGATTTGTTCTTCGGCAAAATGCACGGAAACAAGATCGCCGGCAAATTTCATAGCGTCTTTTCCAGACTCCATCATTTCAGGAGTTTTCATGGCCGCTTTCCAGGCATCTTTATTTTCAAAACACATTTCAGCAATCATGTGCAGATTAGAAGCACCAGTCGGACCGCCAAAAATTTTATTGGTTCTTAGTTCCTTGATACCAGGGATACGTAAACAGATGGGAGTGTGCACGTTCTTATAATGTTCTTCGAAAGCCGCTTTGGCAGCATCATCTTGAGGAACACGGTAGACTGCGATTACTTTGAACATATTAACCCCTTGCGTTGTGTAAACGAAATTTTATGGTAGAACGATAACGATTCTACAGGGGAGATGTCAAAGATTAGCCGAAACGACCCTCAATATAAGCTGCGGTTCTGGCCTCTTTAGGAGTCTCAAATAAAGACGCAGTCTTTCCCATTTCAACCAATTCTCCCATGTACATGAAAATAGTCTCATCTGATACACGTTTGGCCTGGTTCATGGAGTGAGTGACAATGATTATGGAATAATCTTTTTTAAGGTCTTTGATAAGAATTTCAATGGCCTCAATTCCTGCCGGATCAAGTGCAGAGCAAGGTTCGTCCAAAAGAAGCAGTTTGGGCTTAAGTGGGAGCAGACGTGCAATACAAAGCCGCTGCTGCTTTTCTAAACTTAAGGAAAGTGCCGAGCGGTCCAGTTGCCCTTTAAGGTCTTTCCATAGACCCACACGTTTTAATGAAGTTTCAACCATCTCGTCTAATTGGACCCGCTTTAATCCCGGGAGGTGAGTTTTCGCGCCAAAAATAACATTCTCATAAATGGAGAGAGGTAAAGGATTGGGCTTTTGAAAGACCATTCCCACTTGTTTTCTGAGTTCAGGCAGAGCTACCTGGGGATGGTAAATATCTTCTCCGAAAATCTGAATACTGCCATCATGGGAAACTTCGGCTCCACGTTCATTGATTCGATTTAAGCATTTTAAGAAAGTGCTTTTCCCGCAGCCAGAGGGGCCGATGAGAGCAGTGATTTTATTGGCCGTGATATTGAAGGTAAGTTTTTTGAGGGCCTGGAAATCGCCATACCAAAAACTGAATTCATTTGTATTAACAGCTTGAGTTTTATTCATAATTTATCCGAATAGACCTTCGATGTAGTCTTTAGTTCTGGCATCCTTAACTTCGCCGCCAAAAATTTTATCATTTGTATTTAGATCAAGAATTTTCCCATGAAGCATCATGGCGGTTCTGTCACCGAGCCGTTTGGCCTGATTGATAACGTTAGTAACCATCACAATCGTGATGTGTTTTTTTAGTTCGTGGAGGACGGCTTCAATCTTCATGGTGGTGACTGGGTCAATGGCGATGGAAAACTCATCCAGACACAAGACCTCAGGATGGTGAGAGAGAGCACGGGCTATCGTCAGTCGTTGTTGTTGTCCACCGGAGAGTTTGGTGGCCAGAGTATCTAAACGGTCTTTTACTTCATCCCAAAGGGCCGCTTTCTTCAAGCAATCTTCCATGATGGCATCAAGCTCATGCTGGTCCTTACAACCGGCCATCCTGGGAGCATAAGTTACATTCTCTTTAATAGTCATAGGCAGCCCCACCGGTAGAGGAGACACCATGCCGATCCGTCTGCGCAAAGTTGTGGAATCTTCATCATCATAAATGCTCTCGCCATCGAGCAAGATTTTGCCTTTAACTTTTGCCTTGGGATTAAAATCCATCATTCGATTAAGGCATCTTAAAAGCGAACTCTTTCCCGAATTGGCAGGGCCGATGATGGCCAGGACTTCATTCTCATATATATCAAGGTTAAGCCCCTCAATGACATTATGATTACCATAGTTAACACTAAGATCTTGGATCTGAATTTTCTTTATCATAATTACCACTTTCTTCTTGTTCGGAAATAATATCTAAGTCCAACAGCAATCGAATTCACAGAAAGAATGAGCATAATTAAAACCAGCGCAGTGGCAAATGGGTAGGAGTCTGGAACGCCTACCACTTGAGTGGAGATGGTAAAAAGATGCATTGAAAGAGACATACACTGATCAAAGACCGTCTGAGGGAGGAAAGGCAGATAGAACGCCACTCCTGTAAAGAGAATCGCAGCGGTCTCTCCGGCAGAACGTCCAACGGCAAACACCACACCGGTCAAGATACCCGGAATAGAGTTGGGAAGAACAATATGGCGGATCGTTTGAAGCTTGCTGGCGCCAACATTCCACGAGGCTTCCCTATAAGACATCGGCACCGCCTGGAGAGACTCCAGAGTGGAGGTAATGATGACCGGAAGGTTCATTACTGCCAGTGTAAAAGAAGCGGCCAAAATGCTCGTTCCCATTTTTAAGAACAGAACAAAAGCCCCTAGTCCAAAGAGGGCATGAACAATACTGGGAACTCCTGCCAGATTTAAAATGGCCAGGCGAATGAGGCGATTCATTTTATTATCAGTAGCGTATTCTGATAAATAGATGGCAGCAGTTACACCCAAGGGGCAGGATACCAGAACACTTATGATCACTAACCAGAAAGTTCCAACGATGGTTGGGAAAATTCCTCCTGCCGTCATTCCGTGAATCGGATCTTGCGTAAGGAAGTTCCAGGAAAGTGCTGGATAGCCTTTAAGAAAAAGCATAAAAATAATAACCAGCGCCGGAAGAAAAAGGAAGAAGGTTACCGTGCTGAGAATATTTTCAAAGTTCTTCTGACGAATTTCTTTTTTTATTAATTGAAGACTTGGATTAAACATAATTATTTCCTTCTGCCACGAATAAGATAATCTGCAGAAAAGTTAACAATGAATGAAATAATAAAAAGCATGAGCCCAATAGCAAACAGTGCTTGGTAATGCTCCCCACCTTTAGGTGATTCTCCCAGTTCTGCTGCAATCGTTGCCGTCAATGTCCGGCCAGGCTCAAAGACGCTCTCCGGGATTTGAATCGCATGTCCCGTCGCCATTAGTACCGCCATCGTCTCTCCCAGCGCCCGGCCGACTCCTAAAAGGGCCGCTGCCATCAAACCATTTTTGGCAGCTGGAAGTAAAACACGTGTGGCCACTTCCCATTTCGTAGCACCCATGGCCTCAGCGGCTTCCCGATAGCTTTCAGGAACCGCGCGCAGAGCATCTTCCCCAACGGAAACAATTAAAGGTAAGGACATCAGTGCTAAAATCAGGGAAGCGTTCAGAATATTAAGCCCGATAGGCACATTGAATAGTTCAATGATCATCGGATTGATCATCATGATGGCAATGAATCCCCAGACCACTGAAGGGATGGCCGCTAGGAATTCAATCAGGATTTTGTAAGTTTCTCTTAATTTGGGTGAACAAAATTCAGAAATAAAAAAAGCGCAGGCTATTCCTAAAGGAACGGCTATGAGCATGGATAATGCCGTCACCATAATTGTTCCCACGAGTATGGCAAGCGTCCCATATTTAATCTTCACCACAGAGGCTGGATTCCATTCAGTAGAGGAAAAAAATTCTTTAAAATCAAAAGCGCCGATCAAAAAAGGAAAGGCTTCTTTCAAAATAAAAAAGAGAATCGCGATAATAAAAATGATGGAGCTGAAGCCGCCAATTTTTATCATGGACTCAATGACTTTTTCACTTAAATGTTTTTTAGCTTTTCGGCGGCGCCATTCCATTGGAACTGAAGGGGCCTGGGTAACTTTCATTTCCATATCTACCTTTTTTTAGCAGGAACGTAGCCTGCCTTAATTGTAATTTCATGGGCCCTGTCACTTTGAGTCCAGTCCAGATAGGCCTTGACCTCATTTGAAGGATCTCCCGAGGTATACATATAGAGTTCACGGGAAATAGGGTAGCTCTTGTCGATGGCCGTCTCGACTGTAGGTGCTATGCAGGGAGCATCGCCGCTTTTTTGAATACATAAAGCTTTTACTCTTGGATTAAGATAACCCATGCCTGAATAGCCGATAGCACAAGGTGTTTTTTCTACCAGATCGATGGACTCCCTGGATCCGCTGAGATCCATTGATCCCAATTTTAAATCCCTTTTCTTTCCCAAAATAGCTTCTCTGAAGTACTGGTAGGTTCCTGAGTTTGATTGGCGTGACACTCTGATAATACGGTTGTCTTTACAGCCGGGAACGATGGTGTTTCGAACCTGGTTCCAGTGAGTGCAATGTCCACCTTCTCCATAAATACAAGCCGTCTCTTCTAATGTCAGTCCGGAGAGTGGATTGGAAGGATGAATAAAAACTGCCAGAGCATCCATCCCGACGATAAATTCGTTTACATCCTTTCCTGTATTCTTTTTTGCCTGTTCTCTTTCTTCAGCTTTAATCGCACGGGAGGAATTAGCGATATCAACTGTTCCATTGATCAGGGCCGCAATACCTGTACCAGATCCTCCGCCAGAAACGGCCAGCGCCACATTAGGATTAATGTTTTTGTATTCTTCGGCCCACGCCTGGGCCAAGTTTACCAGAGTGTCGGAACCTTTATTTTGAATAATCAAGATGTTTGATTGTTTTGAACATGCAGCCAACAAGAGAAACAAAATAACTAAGATTAATCTGTTCATTATCCGGTCCTTTAAATTTGCCCGATTCTAACGAAAGACGATTTATTTTAGCGAATCTTAATTTTAGCCTTAACAAAGTCTTAACCTAGTCCTGATAAACTCTGTAAAATTCATTCCAGATGACCTATTTTAGTTAGATGATAAGTAATGAATTAATTGTTTTATGCTTAGTTTCCTTTGGTGCCGGATTTATTGATTCCATTGTGGGGGGCGGCGGCCTGATTCAATTACCCGCCTTGCTCATGATTCTTCCTGAGATGAGTGTGGTGACTCTTTTAGGCACAAATAAACTAGTCTCTGTCAGCGGCACGGCCGTTTCGGCTTACCGCTTTTCGCGGCAAATACCCTATATTAAAACCATCATTTTGCCCGGAATATTAAGTGCATTTACGTTTTCTTTTCTAGGGGCCTATACCGTCTCCATCATGAGCAGTGAGGTTCTTAAACCTCTTTTCATGTTCCTCTTATTTCTGGTTTTTATAATGACGATCAGAAATAAGGCCTTTGGGACTGTTGATCATCATCCGGATGTGATTTTTCCGGTTTGGAAACCACTTCTTATTGGTTCCTTGATTGGATTTTATGATGGCTTCTTTGGCCCTGGCACCGGCAGTTTTTTGATCATCGCTTTCGTCGGTCTTCTCGGCATGACCTTTGTCCAAGGATCGGCCTATGCCAAAATCTTTAATCTCACCACCAATCTTGCGGCGATTTTATTGTTTTCCCTGAAGGGAAAGTTTCTTTTTGAATACGCTCTGCCGATGATGATTTTCAATGTGGGGGGAGCGCTTTTGGGAGTGAAACTGGCCCTCTTAAAAGGCAACGAATTTGTCCGAGGTCTTTTAAGAGGGATCGTGCTTTTGACGATTTTGAAACTGGCCTATGATGTTTTCAAGGACTACCTCTCTTAGAGGTAGCCTCGCTTCATCTGATCTCTTTCAATAGAATCAAAGAGTGCCTGGAAATTTCCATTACCAAAGCCCCAGTGGTTTTTTCTCTGAATGTACTCAAAGAAAAGAGGACCGATATAAGTGTCAGAGAAAATCTGCAACAGATAACCTTCAGGGTCTCCGTCCACTAACAACTTCAGGTCTTCCAGAACTTTCAAATCTTCTGTCACTTTGAAAGGACGAGTAGGGATCAATTCATAATAAGTTGAAGGCACGTCCAGAAAACGAACATCTCTCTGTCTGAGTTCTCCGACAGTTGAGATAATATCCGGAGTCATGAGAGCAATATGCTGAACTCCTGGACCTTTATGGACATCAAGGAATTCTTGAATCTGAGACTTTCCGCCTTCTTTTTCCGGCTCATTGATCGGGATAATGATGGAGTTGTCAGCAAGTTGCACGACTTTAGAATTTAGGCCGGTCTTGGTACCTTTGATGTCAAAGTATCGTGTTTCAAGAAAGCCGTAAGTTCTTTTATAGAATTCTACCCAATGGTCCATTTGGCCCTTAGGTACGTTATTGGTCAGGTGATCAATTCTTGAAACACGAGTTTGTAGAGGCCTTGCAGTCGGATCATTCGCAATGGTTTTATAACCCGGTCGAAACTGCTGAGTTGGACGTTCTACAAATTCATTGATGACATCACCAAAGCCCTGAATAGAAGCAGTCTTAGTCACTCCATGTTCAGTTTCTTCAATTTTTAGATCATGAATAAGCTTAGCGCCATTTTTAAGAGTAATATCCAGCGCTTTTTCTACGCTCTCTACTGCAAAAGCGATCTTGCTGACACCTTCACCATGATTTCGAAAATACTTTCTAGTCAGATTGTTTTCATCAGCAGCAGCTTTTACTAAAAAGCGAACCTGACCTTGAGTGTACAGACGAGAATCTTCGTTCTCGGCAGTATTAATAAAACCCATGGTGCTGAAAAGTTTTACAGTTGGTGATTGAAGGGTATCAACGGTGAATTCAAGATGGTCAATATTCTTTAAACCCGCAGGGTTTTGCGACATGTTATCACTCCTTTATAAATCTCTAGCATCTTTCAATGAATGACCTAGAAAGTCAAAAGGAGGACTCCAAAATTAGCGTCGGCTTTTCTTTTTAGTGGCCCCTAAGTTTAAAGAGAAGCAATCCTCTTTTAGGATGGGATGAAAATAATCTGCTTCTTCACGCAGTACCTGGGCAGTCGTTGACTCAACCGCACATATTTCTACGCGAACACCTTCTGATTTCAAATGCCTAACGAGTTCAACGTAATCCGAATCACCAGAAAGGATGATGATCGAATCGACCTTGCTTGACAGCTGAGTTGCTTTAATACTCAGAGGAATGTCCGCCGATTTATGACAAGGCCGCACAGAGCCGTGATACTTGGAATGAAGTCTTTCCGCTAATTTAGAAGATATGTTCTTCCCTTCACGAAAATAGATTAAGCGGTTTAGGCCTCGGCCACCTAAAAGGCGAGGAATGAGCGTATCAAAATTGATCATCATATTTTGATCTTTGTTCTCATTTTCGAGTGAGCGTTCAATATTATTCCCATCAACCAAAATGGCCACTGATTGGGATATCAAAATGGTTTCTTCCATTGTTCAAGTCCTTGAATTTACTTTTTGTTAATTGCTCAAATGTCTGAGGGAGGGTATAATAAAAGGGTTTATTTACCCTCGAGATTTAACAATGAACTATAAGATTCTCAATGGCAACGAATTACTAATCCAAGGCGCGTTGGAAGCAGGCTTCAACCTCTATACTGGTTATCCTGGTTCACCGCTCGCTGACTTTTTTAATATCCTTCATGAAGAGCGTGATGAACTTCATAAGAAAGGAATTAGAGTGGTTATTGCCAACTCTGAGGCCAATGCAGCAGCGATGGCATCAGGTGCTAAAATGGCAGGGCAAAATGTTTTAGTTGCAATGAAATCGATGGGACTGCACGTAGCTTCAGATGCACTCAGTGTAGGTAACTTTGCTAATCCTGGTGGTGAGATAAAATCTGGAGTCGTGGTGGCCGTGGGTGATGATCCTTGGTCTATTTCAACTTCCACTCCAGCAGATTCCCGATATCTTTTTAAACATCTTCATATGCCTTTTCTGGAACCTTCCTCTCCTCAAGAACTAAAGGATTGGATTCGCCACGCCTTGGAATTATCCCGGGAGACTTCTGTTTACACCGGTATTCTCCTGACGACTTTTATGGCCGAAGGTGGTGGACGTGTTTTAATGGGAGCGGAAAAAGAAGTCTCTCATGAACCAATTACCTTGGACCCAAGTAACTTTAATCTTTCTGCTAATGTGATGGTGCCGCCTAACTCACTCATTGCAGACAAAGAAATGATTTTAAATCGCTTTCCTAAAGTGAAAGCAGCTCTGGAAAAACTCTCACTAGATCAGATCAGTGGTAATACCCGATCCCCGGTTGCTATTATGACCTCTGGTGGAGTTTATGAAACGCTCAAGCAAGTGTTAGAAGAGTCAGGACTGATTGAACAATTTGCTCTCTATAAAGCTGCTTCTTCATATCCGTTTAATGAAGCACAGTTGCTACCTTTTCTGAATAATAAAAAAACATTGATTGTGGTGGAAGAAAAGAGAGGCTTCTTAGAAGGTGAGATCAGAGCTTTGGTCAGCAAGAAGAACTTGCAGATTGAAATCTTTGGAAAAGAGTTTGGAGAAGTGGAAGGCTTTCCGGCCTTTGGTGGTCTGACTTATGAAACCATTTATCAAAAATTAAATCTTCTGCAAGACGTACTTGAGGCCAAGCATCAGGAAGTTAATTGCAGCCTTCCGACTAAGCTCGATATCGCAGTCCCAAGACGTCTTCCTACATTTTGTCCTGGTTGTCCTCACCGGGAAACCTTAAGTATCATGAAAGATGTCCGCGGAAGTCTGGCAGATAAGAACATCAATCTTATTTCCCATGGAGATGTCGGTTGTTATTCATTGTCTTTCCTTGAACCATTTAAAGAAATGCATGATCTGTCGGCGATGGGCCAGGGGGGATCTTTAGGAGCAGGAACCGATCTCTTTACCACCAATCCATCGGTCGTGCTGATGGGGGATTCAACCTTTTTCCATTCTGGTATGACCTCCATCTCTAACTCTGTTCAAATGGGTCACAACATAACATATATCCTGCTGGATAATGACAATACGGCCATGACTGGTCACCAGGTAAGCCCTCGAACAGGCATTTCCGTTGAAGGTGAAGTGCGTCCTCGTCAGAATATGCTGGATGTGGCCCGCTCTCTTAGAGTGGATACTGCCATTGAAGTTAATCCATCAGACCGCTACTTTTATAAAAATCTGTTGCTCGAATATGTGCAGCGGCCGGGAGTTAAAGTCATTGTCTCCAATAAAGAATGTGGACTGACTTTCCACGGACGTAAGAAAAGAGAAGAAAGAAAAAAATTCTCCAAGGGCGAGACCGAAGCCGTCAGAGAGTTTTACCAGATCAATACTCTGGCCTGTGAAGACTGTCGTGCTTGCGTTGAGATGACCGGATGTCCGGGCCTTTCTCAGACTAATGATGCCTATGGCACGAAGGTCATGATCGATCCGCAAATTTGCGTTTCCGATTCTTATTGCACCAAAATCAAGGCCTGTCCTAGTTTTGAGCTCGTTAAAGTTTATGACTATCATCCAACCAAATATAAAACTGAAACGATTAACACAGCTTCTTGGGAACATTTGGCAGCTCCGGTCATCAACAAGACCCTGTCCTCTATTGCCAGCGGTTCTGACTTCAGAACGATTGTCATTGGAGTAGGGGGATCTGGAGTTACCACCATTTCCAGAATCCTTGCCGAGGCAGCTTCATCCATGGGTGGCAGAGATGATTTGCAATTTAAATTCATGGACCAAAAGGGCCTGGCCCAGAGAAATGGCTCGGTTACTTCCCACTTGGCCATTTACAGTAATAAAAAGGCCCATGGTCCGGTCATTCCTGTGGCCACAGCTGATCTAGTGGTATCACCGGATCTTTTGGAAGGCGCACGGGCCATTGAGTACCTGGGTCCCAAAGGGCTCTTGATTGTCGATGAAGAATTCCAGGTGCCGCTCTCAATCCTTTTAGATAGAGGCATTGAAGCTCCGGTAACCACAGCAGAGGCCCTGCAAAAAGAGTTGAAAGCGAAGTTAGGTGATAGAGTAATCATGGCCCCACTCAAGCAAATGAGTTTTGAGCGCTTTGGCCGTCCGGTTTATGCCTCGGCGATGATCCTGGGAATTGCTTATCAGTCTGGACAACTTCCTTTTGAAGAAGAGGATCTCAAGAAAGCTTTTGTTTCTGCTCTACCTAAGGCCGAGATGCAGTCCAATTGGGAAGCATTCAATATGGGCCGCAACTGGTTCTTGAATCAGACGAAAGAAACTAAAATTGAAACAGATCAGTCTGAACTCTGGAAAGAAAGTGTCCGACTGGCCGCTTATCCTTGGCAGTCTGGGAAAAGATTTGAAAATCTTTGGGTGAGCTATACGAAAATGTTTAGTGAGCGTTTTCCGGAGATCCCACTTCATCATCTCAGACAATACATTCATGACCTGATTGTCTTCGATCAGGGCAAACACCTCGGTGGGTACCTGGAAGAAGCTCTGGAGCTCAAAAAACTTTATACCGGCGAAGAGCTGGCCATCGCTTTGCGGGCCTTAACCAAAACGTTCTGGATAAAAGATGAAGTTTTCGTCTCTCATCTGATGATTTCGCCTATCAAGTCCGAGACTGATAAAAATCGTTACAAAGATATCGGCACTTCATTTGAAATCGTCCACATCAACCGTCCGGGTTTTGTGATCATGGGACGAAAAATTGAATTCGATTTTTCTCCAAAAATTTGGATGCTTAAGGTGATGAGACACTTTCGTATTCTACGAGTGCTAATGTCTGATTGGCATAAAACAGAGAAGGCGATTGCTGCCAATATAAAGCAGGAGCTCTTTAGCGGTCTTAATAGAAAACGCTTGCTGGAGCTTGATACCATTAAAGGGTACCGGGAAGTCAGATACCGTCTGGCCTCAAAATACCTCGGTAAAAAGTATGTCTAGAATTATTGATGCTGTTTCCATCGTCATGACTTGCGGGGATGAGATCTTCGCCATTCAAAGACAGTTCTTCCTCAAGGCCTTTCCTGGTTACTGGGCCTTCCCTGGAGGAAAAGTAGAACAAGGTGATGACGCTTTTTCGATCGATCATGAATTGACCAAAGATCTTGAACATCGTCTCTTTGGGGCGGCAGTGAGGGAAGGACAGGAAGAGTTAGGAGTCGATCTACGGGCCGAAATCAAGGCGGGCACGATCCGTTCTGTGCATTGCCTGGGTCTGGCCACCACTCCTGATTTTAATCCCTACCGTTTTGCTACTTACTTCTTCAGGTTTGATTTCAAATCCAAAGTGGATTTCATTGTTGATGAGAATGAGGCCCGTATTGCTAAATGGATGAGTGCAGAAAATCTTCTCAAAGAATTTAATAAGGGACAAATCCTGGCGGTGCCGCCGGTGATTAAAGTCATTGAAACTCTTGGCAAGCATCCTGATGTAACCAGAATTGATGATTTAATTTTACCTTATGATGGTAATGAATTTGTTCCCTGTATTGAGTCGATCAGAGGCATGCCGCAAATTATGCCTTTATCCCACACCCTGCCACCGGCCACCAGGACCAACTCTTTCATTATCGGAGATCAAGGAAGTCCCCGTATCTTGATTGATCCATCTCCTCTTGATGACGAAGAATATAGAAAGTTTAAAAATACTGTAGCTCTCTTTGGTGCTGATAAAATTCTTTTGACCCACCATCATCCGGACCATTACGAGCGGTCCAATAAACTCGCCTTGGAATTAAACATACCGATTCTCCTTAGTGCTTATACTTTTGAGCGCATTGTTCGTCTTGAGCCTGATTATTTTGCAGGCATTAAAACGGAACTAGTAAAAGAGGGTGATATTATCTCCAAGTGGCTTTCTCATGATGTACTAGTGATGGAAGTTCCAGGTCACGATGAAGGGCAGATCGCTGTGTATCCTAGAGATTTCAGCTGGTTTCTGGCGGGTGATTTATTTCAGGGAGTAGGGACGGTTGTCATAGGCGGAGAAGCTGGGAACATGCAGAAGTATTTCCATACTCTGGAAAGAATCATCAAGCTTTCTCCTAAAGTCCTTTTTCCTTCACATGGCATTGGACTCGGTGGAACTAATATTTTAGAGAATACCTTGAAGCATCGAAAACTCAGGGAAGCACAAATCCTCGAGCGCTATAATGAAGGATTAACTCCGGAAGAAATGCTGGAAAAAATCTATGCCGACGTTCGAAAAGACCTCTGGCCCTTCGCACTTGAAAATATCAATAAACATTTAGAAAAATTAAAAGCTGATGGAATAATTTAAGACAGGGGAACTCCCCTGTCTTAAAAATTAGTTCAAGAATGACTGGTGAATGTAGAGACGAAAGATTTTGTCTTTAGTTCTACGGATGGAAAAGTTTCCGCTTTCTTTTTGTTCGACAAGAAATTGGTAATATTCAGGTTTAGTATCAGCTATTTCTAGAACTGATTTACCCTCAAATTCCCCGAAGTCGATAACAACTTTATCTTCTTCAATAATGCCTGTAAGCGGACTCTGTTCCTGCGCCATTATTCCCTCCTTAGAATGCTGGTAAGTTTCTACCGTGAAACTTTTAGCTATAGTTTGATTATGGAAAAATTGTGATGACTTTGAAAAGCTTAGTTTTTGTAAAATTGCTTTAAAAAGATCACAAGTGCTTTAAACTCTTGAGGGTATTCATCGGCCATCATCTTCTTAATGAGTTCCAGGGATTGATAAAGGGACATTCCCTTTCTGTAGGGGCGATCATTAGTCATGGCAACCAGAATATCAAAGACAGATACTAAGGTACTCTCGAGACCAAAGATGAGTTCCGGCTCGGCCTTCTTTTTATCCTTATTGATCAGATCCTTTAATTTATCATTTAAAAAGTGATGGTGCTTGATGATGGAGAGATAGTTCTTGGAGAGCGGTATACGGCCTTCCAATAGATCAAAAGAGAAGTCTGCATGATTGGCGAATAACTCTTGATCACGAGTCGTGAGCGTCTTTAAATCGTACTTATCTCCGGGAATCATCGCGATCCCAATATCTTTCAGATAGCTGGCGAGAAACAGGTTTTCAACTTCCTTATCGTGAAACAAGTGAATCGATTGTAAAAATGAAAGGAGCAGCAACGAGGACAACATCGGCTGCGAGAGTGTGAAGTGAAAATTCTCTCTGATTAAATTCTGATAAAACTGGGATTGGAATTTCTTGTTTTCCATCAAGAACTTACTCAGATTTTGTGTGCTCTGATACTGAAGCATCAAGAGTTCATCACTATGAGGATTCTCATACAACCCACCCAGGTTCAGTGACAGAAGTTTGAGATCTTTCGTTCCGTTTTCCAGTGGGTCACCAACAGAGAGTGATCTGGTCACTTTCACCAAGGCCGTTTCCAGATTCTTTTTTATTTCCACCACATCTTCCGGAAAAATATAAACTTCCCGATGGGCATTCTTGATCAAGGCGTTGATCTGGTCTTTGGTGGGAACTCTTCCTTCATTCACGACCGGATAAAACATTCCGTTCTTAAAGATATAAACCGGATACTTAAGTTTACGGGCAAGATAAAGCTCTCCAACAAGGATAGATCTTAGTTTGAGTGAGAGTTTATGTTGTTCTGTATAAGAGTTAAAATTGACTGCTTGGAGCATCCCTGTACCTCAAGGCTTATTTTAGCCTAAATTCGGTACAGGGAGGAAAAAATCTATAAGTTACGAATATGTTGTTCCAGATAGGCGGTAAAGGAGTGACCGTTGGCCTCCATCATCTTTGGAAACATAGAGATTGAAGTAGAGCCTGGGAAGGTGTTTATCTCGTTAAGATAAATGGTCCCGTTATCCAGGAAGAAATCAATCCGTGAGAGATGACGGATCTTGAGTCCATGATAAAGTTTAGTGGCATAGTCAGTAATTGTCTTCACCTGCTCAGGAGTGACATTTTCCGCCCGAATGAAGGTCTTGGATTGGCTGGTGGCCGAATACTTCTCATCATAACTGTAGAAAGTTGAGGAGGGAGCGACAATTTCCCCTGGATATGAAACCTGGAGCTTGCCATCATACTCATAGACTGAAACTTCCAGCTCCCTTGGTCTCATTCGTTTCTCAATAAGGACAAACGGTGAGAGCTCAAAGGCATCACTCAAAGCCTTCTTAGGATCCTGGCCTTTTTCAATCATGTAGCAGCCCACAGATGATCCCTGATTTGAAGCCTTAATGACGATATCGCCATGAAGCTTTTGGAACTCTATAACTTTCTGAAGGCTTTCATCATTGTTATCAGAAACAAACACGTACGGTGTATTCGCTACACCCAGGGCGCTCGCCCACATCTTTGTCGTGATTTTATTGAAACACATTTTTGAAGTTTCAGAGTTACATCCAAAGTAGGGCAGCTTGATCATTTCAAAATAAGACTGTAGATCTCCAGTCTCACCTGGATAACCATGGATACAAGGAATGGCCACGTCGACTTTAGTGCCTGGCGCTCCATCCTGTTCAAAGGCCCGTAGGTAGCGCTTTCCATCCAGCAAATATTTTTTGCCCGACTGATCTACCCACTGACCCTGCTTATCGATTTCAATCTGAATGGTATTGAATGCAGGCATTTTCGCAAGAGCTTCCTCATAGAACTTAACTGAACGAAGAGAGACCTCATGCTCGGCACTGCCTCCTCCGCAGAGAAGGAGAACGTTCTTTTTATTCATTTTATCCTCTTAAAGCAGCTGGCATCTTCTCCAGCTCCTGAGTTTCAAACAAGTTGAAAAGACTGGCCATTGGCATAGTCTCAGTCTTTTGTTCACCATATTTTCTAACGGCAACTGCATTGTCTTCGATCTCTTTATCACCGAGAACAAGCATATAAGGGATTTTACCAGTCTGGGCCTGACGGGTTTTGAATCCCATGGATTCATTACGGTCATCGACTCTCACGCGGTAACCTTTTTGCTTTAATTCTTTTTCCAGTTTTCTGGCAGCTTCAAGGTGGATTTCGTTTTTAATCGGTACAATCACTGCTTGCTCTGGAGACAACCAGAAAGGGAAGGCGCCGCCGACATGCTCAAGGTAAACACCAATGAATCTTTCCAGTGAACCAAGAAGAGCACGGTGAATGACCACTGGTCTTTCCATTTCGCCGGCCTGATTAGTGAACTTAAGATCAAATCGATCAGGCAATTGGAAGTCCAACTGAATAGTGCCTAGCTGATGAAATCTCCCGATAGCATCGGCGACTTGAATATCAATTTTAGGACCATAGAAGGCTCCGTCGCCTTCATTTACAAAGTAATCTCTGCCGGAAGCATCCAGTGCTGATTTAAGGGCCGCTTCTGCCTGATCCCAAGCTTCATCACTTCCTACGCGCATTTCCGGGCGAGTAGAGAGACCGATCTTGATCTTCTTAAATCCAAAGTGCTCATACCCAATGAAGAACATATTCATCAAAGTTTTAATTTCTTCCTGAATACCATCAGTCTGGATAAAGATATGGGCATCATCCTGACAGAATGTACGGACACGAGTCAGGCCGGCAACAACTCCTGACTTCTCGTAACGATGAAGTCTACCGAAGTCAGCAAAGCGTAAAGGAAGATCACGGTAAGAATAACGGTGATGAGAAAACATCAACATATGACAAGGACAGTTCATTGGCTTAAGCGCGAACTCTCTTTCATCAATCTGAGTGAAGTACATGTTCTCTTTATATTTTTCGTAGTGGCCGGAAGTATGCCACAGATCAGAGTCAAGCACCTGTGGAGTGATGACTTCCTGATAATCAAAAACTTTATAAATCCTGCGCATGAAATCGACCAGGCCGTTATAAACCATGGCCCCTTTCGGCATAAAAAATGGCGAGGCAGGTGCGACTGGATCAAAGATAAAAAGTTCCAGCTCTTTACCAAGTTTACGGTGATCCCGTTTTTTGGCCTCTTCAAGCATGGTTAAGTGCTCTCTTAATTCTTCTTTAGAGCTAAAACAAGCAGCATAAATTCTCTGAAGCATCGGACGAGTCTGATCGCCTCTCCAATAGGCTCCGGCAGTGTGGAGAAGTTTGAACCAGAAAGTCAGCTCTGAAGTTTTCTCAACGTGTGGGCCTGTACAAAGGTCAAAGAAAGCATCCCCTTGAGTGTAATAACTAATAACTTCACCTTCAGGAATATCTTTAATGATTTCACATTTTAAAGTCTGACCACGCTCACTAAAGATTTTGAGGGCTTCATCTCTTGATACCTCATGACGGACAACCGGAAGATTACGCTTGATAATCTCCTTCATCTTTTCTTCTACCTGCTTCAGATTTTCTTCTGTCAGTTTGGTAGTCATGTCGATGTCGTAATAAAACCCATTTTCAATGGTAGGACCAATTCCTAATTGAACATTCTCCGTAGGAAAAAGTTCCATAATGGCTTGGGCCATTAAATGAGCAGTAGAGTGCCTAAGAGTATCTAAATCGTATTTCGCCATGAATCTCCTCACAGAAGACAAGAATTTTGGATGGGATAAGCGCCTTCAACAATACCAATCAAAGCCCGTTCAATCAATGACTTAGAGTATCTGACTTTCGGATTTCAGAGAGCTGTAAGATTTCACTAAAGTTTGGGATTAAATGCCCTTAATAATGGCAAGTCTTACACTGTCCAAACACTAGAAATTACTAGTGTTAATACCTTTTTTCAGGTGTGATTCACTCAAATCTTGCTTTTTTGTCAGGGATAAGGTTTAACCACCCATCAATTGAAATGTAAGGTCATGTGATTTTACTTCATTCCTCAGGAGGCTTTATGGACACCATTCAAACACCATCAATCGAAACATTGATGAGTAGGGCCGTGGTGGATCTCACTAAAGACGATCGCTTTCTTGCTCATTTACCCGAAGATTCCAGTCGTGTAGAAGGGCAGGGCCATTATCGCCTGGCCAAAATTTTCTATGATAAAGCTGACTTCGAAAAAGCAGAAGAGCACTTCATTGAAGCACTTAAGAGAACGGATCTTCCGCAAGATGCTTTTGCCATGTTTAAAATTTATGGATTTCTTATCAGAATCTATTCGGAAAGTTTAAACGAGAAGGAAGCTGAGAAATATATCAAGCTCTCAAGTGATCTATTGGATCAAACAGTAGCAACTCTTCCTTCTTTGAACGGAGAATACTTCTATAATGCTGCAGTGGTAAATACCTATAAAGGCGACTTTTTAGAAGCCCAGAAAAATTTTAGTCAGGCTTACCGAAAGGCCCAGACAGAAAATGAGCCGGAGTTGATGGCAAAGTCCTTGTACGCGATGGCGACCAACGCCTATCAGATGAAGAATTTTCAGGAAACTATCATTCAATTAACTCAGTTAAATGAGCTGCTGAATATTTTGAAAAAAGGTTATCTGAAAGGCTCAATGCACCTTCTGTGGGGTAATGCTCTTCGTGAGTCAGGCGATTTTACTAACGCTCTTCCTCACTATGACCTGGCGATGAAGCTTCTCCATACCAAGCGCTGCTGGAATATGCACAACTATGTGCTGCTTAATAAAGGTATCGCTCTTAAGAAAATGGGGGAATTCTCCAAGGCCCTTCTTCTTTTTGGAATTGCCCAAAATTCACTTGATGACGAATATTTCAAGCGTCTTGAGCAACTCGTGATGATGGAAGTTGAAGATGTAAATGACTCAAGTGTTGATCTCTACCTGGACCGCCATAATCGTGTGATTCATGAGAAGGCCCTTGGAGTGATTGATTTTAAGCATCGCTTTGTTCTACTTGAAATCCTTTTCCTCTTGGCGCAAACACCGGGAACTTACTATAATAAAGAAGATCTCGCGAAAATGATCTGGAAAGATGAATATAATCCTCTGATCCATGACAAGCTGATCTACACCAGCATCAGCCGCTTAAGAAAGCTCATTGAGCCGAAAGGAATTAAGCGCCAGTATATCCTCCGTGGTAAAGATGGTTATACCTTCAATCCACGTGTAAATGCCCGCTTTCATAAAGAAAATGAAGTTGTTAAGCAAAAGAATATCGCCAATATTGAAATCAGTTCTCCTGTATAGTTTCTTAGTCGGAGGGAGCTACGCTGCTGTAGTTTCCTCCGATCGTTTCTTGATAAAAATCCTCGATCGCACAATTTCTGTCCTCGATATCCAGTATCAGTCTCGCAATCTCAAAGCATTAAGCTGCATCTACGACAAGGCCTTTGTTGTCCAATTTTTTAACCACGGTTTTTTGCAACAGTTGGAGACATTCCTCCAAAAGATGCCTACGGATGATGCTGAAGTGAGAAAATACCTTCACGCCAATGAGCCCATCCTCAAAGAAATACGTTATTTATTTAAAATGCTTCGCTATTCCGAAGATCAAAAGTCAGACTTCACACCCCAGCTTTCAAAGTTGGTGCGAGAAAATGTCCAAGAAAACAAATGTGAAATGGCCGTCCTATATAAGGACAGACTTAAAACGAACTTTATCAATTTACTTGAGCTTGAGCTTTATCTGCGGGCCAGGTATGGTGGACAGCTCAAGAGTCAGGCGAGTTTTAAGAGTATCCAACCGTCGATGGAACTGTTTGTAGAATCTTTGGATAAACAATTTAATCATGAATACTACTGGTAATATTTTGGAGTTATCCCTTAAGGCCATACCAGAGCAGGTTGTTGCGATGGATCATGAGTTCTTTCCTCACCCTTGGTCGGCCCAACAATGGAAAGATTTAAATCCTGAGCAACATTGCTTATTTGCCTCTGTTTTAGAGAATACCACCATAGGTTTTTCTTTATTTAGCATTGTGCCGGGTGATGACGTGGCGCATTTGTATAAGATTTTGCTTAATCCTCTTTATAGACGCTCTGGTATTTCCCATCAGTTTTGGTCGGAAATTGTCCTATTATTGAAGAGCAAAGGTATCCACCGGGTTTATCTGGAAGTAGAGTCTGGCAATGCCGCTGCCATTGGTTTTTATAAAAAAGAGGGCTTTAAACTCCTTCGGACAAACCCAGGTTACTATTCAAATGGGGAAGATGCCCTTATTATGGAAAGTATGCTCTGAGTCACTATGGTTTAAATTGCTCTTTTGCTTAGACTTTGTTAAAAAATAGGCCTGCTCGTTTTAGTTGGTGTAGTGAGGATAGGGTGGAATTATTCCATCCTTTTTTATTTTATGGATATAAATAGCGAAAGAAGTGGTCTGGAAAAAAAATTCTTTTTGATGTGTGAGCCTGTGGTCCAGGAAGCTGGATACCGACTTTACGACATGGAATATATAACTTCGCAAAAACTTCTTAGACTTTATATTCAAGATCCTCGTACCGGCTCTGCTCTCATTGAAGATTGTGTGAAAGTTGATCATGCTCTTTCACCAGCCTTTGAGACTGAAACGTGGATACCGGAAGATGTTGTTCTCGAAGTTTCATCTCCAGGTGTCTACCGTCATCTTTCTACCTTGGAACATTTTAAAATGACCATCGGTGAAGTGATTGCTGTGGTAATCATGGGGCAGTTGTCAGATGAGCAAAGCAAAGATGCTCCTAAGGGCATCAAAGGCGAGAAGAAGTTCCGCGGAACTTTATTGGAAGCTGGTGATGAGGACTTTACGATTGAAGTAAAGAATTACCCATTAAAGCTTACTTATAAGCAAACGAAGAAAGTAAATTTAGATCCCGATTTGAAATCGGTTAGAGAATAAGGAGAGTAAACTGTGAACTTTTCAGAATTAGGCCGAGTGATAGAGCAACTAGGTAAAGACCGTGGCATCAAGAAAGATGTGGTTGTAAGTGCTATTGAACAGGCTTTCCTTGTTACAGCAAGAAAGAAATTCGGAATTCAGGGCGAATACGAAGCCCGTTATAATGAAGAAGACGGCGAAGTTGAAATTTATCAATATAAAAACGTAGTAGAAAAAGTACGTGATAGTATTGTTGAAATCGATTTTGAATCAGCTAAGAAACTCGATGAAGATTGCGAAATTGGCGACCAATTAGGTCTTAAAATTGAAAATCCTGGTTTCTCACGTGTTGATATTCAAACTGCTAAACAAATCATTTTCCAAAAAGTTCGTGATGCTGAAAGAGATATTCTTTTTGCTGAATTTAAGCACCGTGAAGGTGACCTGGTTACAGGTATTGCCCGTCGTTTTGAAAAAGGCAACGTGGTTATCGATCTGGGTAAATCAGATGCAGTTCTTCCAAAGAAAGAAATTATTTTTGGAGAAGCATTTAAGCCAGGCGACAGAATTCAGGCTTACCTTTCAGACGTGGTAATGACTAACCGTGGACCTGAAATTCGTTTGACCAGAACATCTCCGATGTTTCTTGTAAAACTTTTTGAAATTGAAGTTCCTGAAATTGCAGATGGTACTATTGAAGTTAAGGCCGCTGCCCGTGAGCCAGGCTACCGTGCAAAAATTGCTGTAACTACTAAGGATCGCGATATTGATCCAGTTGGTGCATGTGTCGGTATGAAAGGTTCTCGTGTTCAAAATATCGTTAATGAACTTCAAGGTGAAAAAATCGATATCGTTAGATGGAATGAAGATACTGAAACATTCGCCCGTGCAGCTCTTGCTCCGGCAGAAATTCAGTCAATCACTCTTAATCACGAAGAGCACACCCTTGACGTGATTGTAGAAGATGATCAGCTTTCTCTGGCCATCGGTAAGCGCGGACAAAACGTTCGCTTGGCCGCGATGCTGACAGGTTGGAAGATTAACATTATTTCTAAAGTTAAATTGCAAGAGAGAGTTAAGCTTGCTGTTGAGAACCTCATTCAGCTTTCTAACATCTCAGAAGCAACAGCTCAGGTATTGGTACAGAAAGGTGTCATGTCGATTGTTGACCTTGCTGCTGCCAGCCCGGAAGATATCGCTCGTTACCTTGGAAAATCTGTAGCAGATGCCAAGTCAATGATTGAAATCGCCTCAAGCGCTCTTGAAGATGAAACCATTAAGACTGATCTTGATGAGAACGCTGAAATTATTTCTGCTTCAGCTGTTCCAAATCAGAGCGGCTTTAAGAGAAGCGAAAGATCAGAAACAAAACAAGGTGAAGATGTTACGAAGTTCTCAGAAGCTGAGAGAAGACTTCGTGAAGAGCTTGCCGCATTTAAATTGAAGTAATTTTTTGAAGTTATAATTGGAGAAAAGAATGGCAAAAAAAGTTTACGAACTTGCCAATGAAATTGGGGTTGGAGCACTTGATCTCGTTGAGAAGCTCAAGACGATGGGCTTAAATGTGAGAAATCACATGGCAAGTCTGACTGATGATGAGGTCGCTAAGGCCAAAGCTGCGTACGAGACTCCTGAAAAGAAGTCCGCGCCGGCCAAAAAAGCAGTCGTCCGCAAAGTTATCAAGAGAGAAGCTCCTGCAGCAGAAGAAGCTCCTGTTGTGGTTTCTGCTCCTCTTGTAGAAGAAGAAGCAGCGCCAGCCGCCAAGGTTTCAGCTCCAGAAGTTACTCCAGCACCAACGCCGGCACCAGCTCCTGAAGCTGTTGTTGCTGCGCCAATTGCTGAAGAGAAGCCGAAAGTCGTAACTGTTAAGCGTAAGACTAAGGCCCAAAAAGAAGAAGAAGATAAGCGCGCTGTTGAAGCAAAAGAAGAAGCTGCTGCGCAAGCTGCCGCTGAGCAAGCTGCTCGTGCTAACCAGCCAGAGCCTACAGCTGCTAGTTACAACACTACTAGACAGCGTGATCCTAATAAAGATTACTACGAAGAGAAACGACATACGTTTACTCCTGTCTTTATTCCTGAAGAGAAGAAAGAAGAGCCATCAGAGAAGAAAACTCAGGAAGCTCGCTTGATGCCTCGACGTCCAGATGAGGCAGTAGACTTATCAGATGAAGAAAAAGATAAGAAGCGCGTGGGTGACCTGGCAGCGGCCATGGGCAAAAAAGGCGTTGGAGCTGGTAAGAAAGACATCACTGTCATTCGTGCCGATGAAGAACTAAAATACGCTTCTGCTTTGGTGGGTAAAGCGATCTATACTCCAGCAAAGAGGAAGAAAGTGTATTCAGGACCAACTCAAAGAACTCTTATTACTGAAGTTAAGGAAGCAAAACGTTTCATCACTGTTCACGGTATTGTGACAGCTGAAGACCTGGCCCAAAAGCTAAGTGTTCGCTTTGATTCATTTGCCAACAAACTTCTCGAAATCAATCTTCTTGTTAAACCTGATGACTATATCGGTGTAAAACTAGCTGGAGAAATTGCAGCTCTTTATAACTACCGAGTTGAAGACGTTGCTTTCAAAGAAGACGTTGTTCTTAATAAGGAAGTTGGAGAGGATAAGTCTAAATATCCTGTCCGTAATCCGATCATTACAATCATGGGTCACGTAGACCATGGTAAAACATCACTCTTGGATTACATCCGTAAGGCCAAGGTTGCTTCTGGTGAAGCAGGTGGTATTACTCAGCATATCGGTGCTTATTCGGTAAATACGAAGAATGCAACTTTGACCTTCCTGGATACTCCAGGTCACGCGGCTTTCGCGGCCATGAGACAACGTGGGGCCAATGTTACAGATATCGTAGTACTGGTAGTAGCTGCTGATGATGGTGTTATGCCTCAGACCATTGAATCTATCCGTTTCTGTAAAAATGCAAACGTTCCTGTCATTGTAGCAGTTAACAAAATTGATAAGCCTGCCGCTAATCCAGACAAGGTAAAACAAGGACTGGTGGAATTCGGATTACTTCCGGAAGATTGGGGTGGAGAAACTCAATATGTTCATGTCTCAGCATTGACTGGTGAAGGTGTTGATAATCTTCTTGAGTCCATTGGCCTTCAGGCAGAAATCATGGAACTTCGTGAGAATCCAAAAGGTCCGGCCGAAGGTATCGTTATTGAATCAAAAATCGAAGTTGGACGTGGTCCAGTAACGACGATTCTTGTTCAGAAAGGTACTCTTACTAAAGGGGACGCGATCGTTGTTGGTGAAACATCGGGTAGAGCACGTTCACTAATGGATTACACTGGTAAAATGTTGAATTCTGCGGGTCCATCAACTCCTGTTCAGATTTTGGGACTTGAAAATGTTCCATCTCCTGGAGATGTACTGAACGTTGTTAAAAATGAACGTGAAGCCCAGAAAATCGTTGATAACCGTATCAATGAAAGAAAGGCTCTTGCTAATACTGCTGTTGAAGCTAAAAAAGTTTCTCTGGAAGACTTCTTTGCAACTGCTCAGAACAACTCTGAAGCAGAAAAGAAAGTTCTTAAACTTATCGTTCGTTCAGATGTTCAAGGGTCGTTCGAAGCAATTCGTACTGCCGTAGAACAGCTTGGTAATAGTGAAGTTTCTGTTGAAGTTATTGGTGGTGGTGTAGGTGCCATTACGGATAATGATGTGAATCTTGCAGCTTCTACCCAAGGCTTTATTCTTGGCTTCAATATGAGACCGGTGACAACCGCTCGTCGTATTGCTGAAGAGAAGGGCGTTGATATCAAGACTTATTCAATCATTTATGAACTCATTAATGAGGTAACGCTTGCTCTTGAGGGCATGCTTACTCCTGAAAAAGTTGAGAAGTATATCGGTCGTGCTCAAGTTCGCGAAACTTTCTCGATTCCTAAAGTTGGAACTATTGCAGGTACTGCAGTTGTTGACGGTAAGATTGAGCGTGGCTGTAACATTCGTCTCCTTCGTGATGGAAAAATCATCTACGACGGTAAGCTATCAACTCTTAAGCGCTTCAAAGATGAAGTTAAAGAAGTTAAGAATGGCTACGAGTGCGGTATGTCTCTTGAAAACTTCAATGATGTAAAAACAGAAGATATTATCGAAGCCTATGTTATGGAAGAGAAGAAAAGAACCTTAACTAGCGATCTTACTCTCTAAGGATTAATTGTGGCCGGACGTGGTAATAAATTTTCTAAATTAAAATACGAGGAAAGGATCCGCGATGAGATTAATCTCGCTCTCAGAAGAGAGTTCGCGGATCCTCGACTTATGAATGTTTCTGTTACTCATGTTGAACTTACGCAAGATTACTCTCACGCTAAAGTCTATTGGGATACTTTCAATGCAAATACTCGTGGCGATGCCAAGGAGGCCATTGAAAGTACTGCGGGACGTATGAGAAAGCTTCTCTCTACCAAGATGGAAGTACGTCATACTCCTGAAATTCATTATGTTTATAATTCTCAGTTTGAGGATGAGAACAAAATCGATAAGCTTTTGAAAGATTCGGCGGATGAAGCCGAATAAGAAGCAGGCCCTTTTTCCCCCTCTGGTATTCAATGTTTTTAAACCGGCCAGGATAACGTCTTATGATGTCGTCAGGCATTTTAAGCGTCATCTTCCCCATGGCTTTGGAAAAATTGGCCACTTTGGAACGCTTGATCCTTTTGCATCAGGTGTTCTGATGATTGGTATCTGTGGGGCCGCTCGTTTAAATGATTTTATTCACGATTTTCTTCCTAAAACATATCTGGCGGTTGGAAAGCTTGGGATTGAAACACCTACCGGCGACTACACCTCTGAAGTCGTTCAGAAGGATGAATCTCTTTATTTGACTCGTGATATTGCCGCTTTCTCAGCTTCATTTATTGAAGAGAAGCTAAGAGAAAAATTCTTAGGCGATTACTGGCAGGCCCCACATAAATACTCTGCCGCTAAATTTATGGGAAAAAATCTTCATGAATGGGCAAGAGAAGGGGTAGAAGTAAAAAAAGAACCTGTCCTGAGACAAGTTTATAAAATTGAAGTCGTTAAATACAAGTTCCCTTATCTTTCAATAAGAGTTGAAGTCAGCTCTGGAACTTATGTCAGGACCCTGTTCACTGATATGTGTAATTATTTAGGGACTCTGGGGTCACTCATTTCTCTGGTAAGGGAGAGTGTTGGTCCCGTTGACCATAAATCGGCCATCATTAAAAAAGATTGGCCTCTGGATAGATCGAATTCCATTATTGATTTAGGAATGAAGATTGAAGATGTGCTTCCATTTGCAAAGTATAATTTAAATGCCAAGCAAACCCTGGCGTTCAAAAATGGGGCCTTTTTAAGACCCCTGGAAATGGAGCTTTCTAGCCAGAGTAAGATGTCTGATATCTACTTCTGGATGTTCGATGAGAACAATCAACTCTTGGGTCTCGGTGAAAAAACCTTTCCTAATGAGCTTAAGGTAAAGATTAATTTTCATTCTGAGGGCCAAGCTGGTCCCTCATCTGATCATACCCCTGAATAACTTTGTCCCAGCAAGCTTCAGCAAATAGATCACTGCTTACAAAATCTTTTGGATCTATTTCTTTGTGAACAATAATTCCCAGCTTTCTACCAGGTTGGATTATGCCTTTAGGACTAAGAACTCCTCTGGTGCCATACATACTAACAGGGATAACAGGAATCTTTTCATGAAATGCGAACACTAATAATGTGCGCTTAATTTCTGCGTACGGTTTAGGGTGGGCAACCTTAGAGCGGGTTCCTTCAGGATAGACCTGAAGGCCAATTCCTTGTTTTGTTATTCTTTTTTTGGCCTTTTCAAAAACTTGTCGGCGAGAGGCCGACTTACTTCTGGACACCGGGAGTGCCCCTGAAATCCATGCCATCCACCCGATAATAGGAATATTCAGGACCTCTTTTTTCATAATGGGCGGGGCCTGATGAATGGTCGCCTGAAGAGGGATATCAATGTAACTTTGGTGGTTTGCTATCAATAGCCCTTTGGCCGGGACCGTTTTAAATTCTGGTGAGCGATTGTCT
Organism: Bacteriovoracaceae bacterium; assembly: GCA_023701435.1. Lineage (GTDB taxonomy): Bacteria > Bdellovibrionota > Bacteriovoracia > Bacteriovoracales > Bacteriovoracaceae > Peredibacter. Next base: position 85,525 of record JAMPXB010000015.1, read on the forward strand.
TCTGAGATCAAAACTTTGGCATTGCATGCGTAGCGCAGTGTAATCAGACCAAAATACTTCCACACCGGGCCGACTATTTTTAAACGTCGATGTAAGGGAAAAGGAAGGGCAACCAGGCAGCCGGGTAAGAGAATAAAAAATACGGCCAGAAAGCCTACTAAAATAGCTTTTATTTGAATTAAAATTTGCATAGGGGCCATTGTACTTAATCTACTTAAACAGACAACAAACAGGTGAAGCTTTTTGTTCTAATTCCTTGTCGCTTGAGATATAATTTCACGGACTAACGGGATTAATTTAGGAGTATATTGTGTCAACCAGCTTAATCGCCATGGGCGTTGCCATCTTTATGGTTATTAACTTAGTAGTCGGCCTGGCCGTTCTAAGTTTGTTGTTCGGAACTTTCGAAACCTTTTTTGGTAAGCCAAAACTTTCAATACTTAGATCTACTAAAAGCGGTAACTACTTTGCTTTTGGTTTCAAATGGAATTCAGCGAAAGAGCCGGTATCAATTGATACCATTCGCATTCGTTTGTTCAATCCATTTGGTAGCCCAACTCAAGCCGAAGTGATTAACAAATTTGAAGCTAAGAAAAATTCTTTTGCAGTCGAAGTTGATATGGGTCCAGGACTTATTGATCTTCTAGGTGCCAAGAACTTTGAATTTGCTAACATTCAAGTCGAAGTTGCTTCTTCTAAAGATGGACTTTCATGGCAGTTTGATATGAAAGGTCCAAAGTTTAAGAAGCTTGTTTCAGAAGCTCATCTTACTGTTGACCAATTCATTGGTGATCATAAGCTTGATACAGTTAAGAAATCTAAACCACCAATTGATATTCCAATAAGAAGCTTCATTGCTGATACTGTACCTGGAAAAGGTCCACAATTAGCAATTGCTACGAACCCAGCTTTTGCAAGCCTTTTTGCTGGATCTGCTGCTCCAACAACTACTGGTGGTGCAGGCGGAGCTACTGCTGCCGCGGCAGAGAACTTTGCTGTTTCAAAAGTTTGGATTGAGCCTGGATGTATTGTTTGTAATGCCTGCGAAGATATCTATAAGGATGTATTCGAGGTTCTGGCCGATACTTGTATTATTCGTCCAAATGCTCCACTTGATGATGGATTAAGAATTCAGGAAGCTGCTGAAGCTTGTCCGGTTGAAGTAATCAAATTTACCAAAGCATCATAAAAAAAAGCCCTCTTTTGATCTGTACCCCAAATTCTGGACAGGAAATAAAAAGCCCCTGTCCCGTTTTTGGGGTATTCTTCTTTTTAGGAGCAGATCATGGCCGAACTTTCAGATTCCGACCGCAAGCGGTTACTCAAAAACAAGCATGTATTGAAGATTACAGC
>JAMPXB010000035.1 GCA_023701435.1 Bacteriovoracaceae bacterium
CGATAGCGGTGAGGAAATACCCAGTAACATCTCGAACCTGGAAGTCAAGCTCACTTGCGGCGAAGGTAGTGCCAGGGTCACTTGGTGTGAGAATAGCAAGATGCACCCTCCATTTTTATAAAAAAGCCCTCGGAAGAGGGCTTTTTTTTATTTCAATAACTTGCACTTCCTTCTAACGCTCCCTACAATTTAAGTATGGAAAAAAAAATCTTAAGAGCGCAGCTCTACTCTTTATTCATACTTACAACTTTGAATCTTATCTACTTTTATTACCGAGATAATCTTCCGGATAATTATTATGAGATTTCTTATCAGAATGAATCTATAAATTTTTTTACTTATTACTTCTTTACTCTGCTTGCCAACTTCGGCTACTGGTGCGGAATTTGGATAACAGTTTCTTTTATTACCTTTGCTCTTCTACATAGTTTTGTACTTACAAAGCAAAAAGACATTAAAAACCAGCTGGTCATTGCTGTGTTGTTACCATTGACTCTAGGCCTTTGTTATTTTCTTCTTCCTGTAACCCTTGGTGAAGGTCTTCTGTTCCTGATCCAGGAAAATATCAGCACTCTTACCCTCGCTGTTTCCATTATATTTTTTGGAATAAGCTTCTTCTATCTCGTTTCAGAGAAACAATTCTTCAAAACCTGTAATCTTATTTGGAAAAATGTTCTGGCATTCGGATCTATGCTAAAAGAGATAGATATCTCTCAATTAAAAGAAATTGATGTCAAAAAATGGCATGAATCTATTAAGGAACGCTTCTTAGGTTTCATTGCCAGCTTTAGGCAGGAAGAGCCTGTGGCGGCTCCAGTATCTGCGAAATTAAAAATAACTGATTCAACTAAAATTAAAGCACCTGTTACTCCGAAACCTTTGCCGGTTGTTATTGAGGAAATCGAAGAAGAAATCGATGAAGATGAACTGGAAGAAGATGAAGAAATTCTTGATGAAGTTGAGGAACTTGAGGAAGAGGAAGATTCCGAAGAGTTTAATGATTCTATCGATGACGATATAGAGACTGAGGATTCTGAGAGCAAAGATGATTTTGAAGAGGTCGATAGTCCGTTTATAACTCAAGTTAATTCTGACCCATTCTTTGAAAGTGATGAACTCATTAATTGTATTGTTCCAAAGGATCAAACCAGTCATCAGAACGACCCTGATGATGGATATTTCGTTACGATTGCTCGGGCCATTGAAGAAAAACTAAAAGAATTCAATATCACCTCACATATTATCAATGTTCTTAAGGGCCCCGTAGTGGATACCTTTGAGTTGGATCTTGGACCAGGTGTGAAGGTTAATGCTGTCACTAATCGTGTTGACGATCTTTCTCTCGCTTTAAAGGGTGCGCCAATTCGAATGGTTTATCCAATGAAAGGAAAAACAACCATTGGTATCGAGGTACCTAGAAATCCGAGAGATCTCATTTATCTAGATGAGGTTTTAAGATCTCAGGCTTTTAAAGATTCAAGTTATCGTCTACCGATTGCTATGGGTAAGGATGCGTACGGAGATGCTGCTGTAATTGATCTTGCTTCTACTCCGCACTTTCTGGTTGCTGGTACTACTGGTGCTGGTAAATCAGTTTTTGTGAATACACTTCTCGTGTCATTGATCATTAAATTATCACCGAAGAAATTACGTTTAATCATGATCGATCCGAAGCAATTGGAACTTGCGCTTTATCAGAAATTACCACATTTGGTGATGCCAGTGATTACTGATTCTTCCATTGCTTCTGTAGCCTTATTATGGGCGATTGATGAAATGGAAAGACGTTATTCAATCTTGAAAGACTTTGCAGTGAAAAACATTGAAGGCTTTAACAAGAAGATGAAAGTTGCTGGTACTGATTTGACCTGCAAAATTAATAAATATTATCCTGATGCTGAGGTGGTTGGCTTTGAAATGCCTTACATCGTGATCGTGGTAGATGAATTTGCAGATTTAAAACTCTCTAAATCTGGTCCAGCCATTGAAACTGCAATTTCACGTTTAGCCGCTAAGGCCAGAGCTTCCGGTATTCACATCGTATTGGCGACTCAGCGTCCTTCGACCGACGTTATTACCGGGGTCATTAAAGCGAACTTCCCAACCAGAGTGGCCTTCCGTGTGACAACCAATATGGACTCACGTGTGATCATGGATACTCCGGGGGCTGAAAAGCTCTTAGGTAAAGGGGATATGTTGTTTAAGCAGGGAATTGAAACCCTGAGAATGCACTCGGCATATGTGGACGAAGAAGAAATTGAAAAACTGGTCGAGAAACTGTCTACGTTGCCTATTCAGTACGATACTGGAGCTATGGAGTTCATTGAAACCAATGGGATCGTGGATACTGATGTTGATGGAGTCACTACCGATGGTGAAGGTGGGGGTCTCAAAGACGACAAGTATGATGAGGCTGTTAGAACGGTAGCGACACATCGTGTTGCCAGTGCCTCGTTTTTACAAAGAAGGTTGGGAGTAGGTTATAACCGAGCTGCTAACTTGATTGAAGAAATGGAGCGTCATGGTGTAGTTGGGCCTGCTCAAGGCTCTAAGCCACGGAAAGTTTTAGTGCCTCCGCCGAGTGATTCAACGCCTTGATTTCACTCTCAAAAGGCTTGCCCTAAACGAGTCGGCGTGCTATTTACTCTAGACCAAATAATTACATGTCCCACAAGGGACAAATCTAATCACTTTAATTGGTTGGTCCATCCAAGTGGATGGCACAAAGTGATTCGATAAAACCTACCAAGGAGTTTTCATGTCAAAGTTAGACGTCAAGCAATTGCTTGAAGCCGGCGCCCACTTCGGTCACCAAACACACAAGTGGAATCCAAAGATGAAGAAGTATGTTTACGGCGAACGTAACGGCATCTACATCATCGATCTTCAACAAACACTTCCAATGGCTGAAAAAGCTTATGAGTTTTTGAAGAAAACAACTGCTTCTGGTAAGTCAGTTCTTTTTGTAGGAACTAAGAGACAAGCTGCAGATATGGTTAAGAAGACAGCAGAAGACTGTGGAGCTTTCCACGTTACTTCTCGTTGGTTGGGCGGAATGCTTACGAACTATAAAACAATCGCTCTTTCGATTGATAAAATTCGTAAAGTTGAAAAAATGAAAGAAAACGGTGACTACAAACTTCTTACTAAGAAAGAACAGTCAAACGTTGAAAAAGAAGTTGTTAAGCTTGAGAAGACTCTCGGCGGGATCAAGAACATGAGAAAGCTTCCAGGAGCTATCTTTATCATCGATCCAAACAATGAACACATTGCTGTTAAAGAAGCTAACGTTCTTGGTATTCCTGTTGTTGCTATCACAGATACTAACTGTGACCCAACTGGTATCGATTATGTTGTTCCAGGAAACGACGATGCTCTTAAATCAATCACTCTTTTCTTAGACTACTTCTCAAACGCAATCGTTGAGGGCGGATCTAAAGCTCGTAAAGATGATGGTTCAGACGCTAGCCGTGATTTGGATCTTGAATCAGAAATCATTCAGAAGTACGAAAAAGATATCGATCTTAAAGGTGCTGACGAAGAAGAAATTTAATTTTTAACAATAAGGATACGACCATGGCTTATACAGCTGCTGATGTAAAAAACCTTCGCGAGACTACTGGCGCAGGAATGATGGATTGTAAAAAAGCACTTGATGAAGTTGGCGATTTCCAAAAAGCCGTTGATTATCTTCGCGCAAAAGGCTTAGCTGCCGCTGCTAAGAAGCAATCTCGTGTTGCTGCTGAAGGTATGATCGCTGCTTGTGTTAAAGGCAAGTTGGGTTCTTTGGTTGAAGTAAACTGTGAGACAGATTTCGTTGCAAAAAACGATGCTTTCCAGGAATTCACAAACACTGCTGCTAACATTGCTGTAGATGCTAATATCGCTAATGTTGAACAACTTCTTGCTGCTAAGACTGCTAACGGTCTTACTATCAAGGACAATATCTCTGAACTTACTATCAAAATCGGTGAGAAAATTGATGTTCGTCGTGTAGAAGTTCTTGCTTTAGAAGGCAACGGAATGATCGGTTCATACGTTCACTCTGGTAAAATTGGTGTTCTTTGTCGTGTAGAAACAGACAAAGATGTAGCTGGTAATGAAGCTTTCAAAGAACTTGTAAAAGATCTTTGTATGCAAATTGCTGCTGCTAATCCTCAGTTCCTTAATGCTTCTGAAATCGATGAAGATTTCAAAAATAAAGAAGCTGAAATTTATGCAGCTCAATTGAAAGAGCAAGGTAAGCCTGAAGCGATGATTCCAAATATCGTAAAAGGTAAACTTAACAAGCTTGCTTCTGAAGTTTGTCTTTATGAGCAATCATTTGTTAAAGACCCTGACACTACAGTTGGTAAGCTAATTGAAGCTGCTGCCAAGACAATTGGTGCTTCAGTTAAAGTTACTAAGTTCATTAAGTTGAACTTAGGCGAAGGTATTCAGAAGAAAGAAGAAAACTTCGCTGAAGAAATCGCAAAACTTACAGGGAAGAATTAATCCCAAACAAGTATTAAAGAGAAGGGGACTTGTGAAAGTCCCCTTTTCCTTTTAAAGGGTGTCATGAAATATAACCGCGTACTGATCAAACTCTCTGGTGAAGCTCTTGCTGGTGATCAAGGCAATGGTATTTCAGGCGAGATTCTAAATAAAATCAGCTCTGAAATTGCTAGCCTTCAGAAAACTGGATGTGAAATTGCTATCGTTGTTGGTGGAGGAAATATTCACCGCGGGGTTGCTGGTGCAACTTCTGGAATGGATCGTGCCACTTCCGACTACATGGGAATGATGGCCACTGTAATTAACTCTCTGGCTCTTCAAGATGCTCTTGAGAGAAAAAATGTCTATACACGAGTACTTTCTGCGATTGCTATGCAGGAGGTTGCTGAACCATACATCCGTCGTCGTGCTGTTCGCCACCTTGAAAAAAAGCGTGTTGTGATCTTCGCGGCCGGAACCGGTAACCCGTACTTCACTACTGATACTACTGCAGCTCTTCGTGCTAATGAAATCCATGCTGATCTCATTATGAAGGCAACAAAAGTAGATGGTATCTATGACAAAGATCCTATGAAGTATAAAGATGCTACGAAATTTGAAAAACTTTCGTATATCGAAGTGCTGAATAAAGAAATTAAAGTAATGGACTCAACTGCCATTACTCTTTGTATGGATAACGATATGGATATCGTCGTTTTCAACATGTTTGAAGAAGGCAATATCGCTAAAGTTGTGAATGGACAAAATATTGGAACACTTGTTACCAAAAAAGTTTAAGGAGATTAGGTTATGATGAAAGAGCTAAAGCCTATACTTGATGAACAGATGAACAAAGCGATTAAATCGCTTCATAACCAAGTTGGAAAAGTTAGAACTGGTAGAGCAACTGCCGCTGTTCTTGATGGAATTTCAGCTGATTACTATGGATCTGCTACTCCAATTAAAAATATGGGACAGATTTCAACACCTGAAGCCCGTCTTTTGCAAATTCAGCCATTCGATAAAACTCTTATCCCTGCCATCGAGAAAGCTATCTTGGCGGCCAATATTGGTCTTACTCCCGGTAACGACGGGAACTTCATTCGTATCTCGTTTCCAGCTCTGACTGAAGATAAGCGTAAGTCATATGTTAAAGACGTGAAGAAAATGGGTGAGGACGCTAAAGTCCAAATTCGTAATATCCGTCGCGAACAGAACGACAAAGTAAAAGCTGCTGAAAAAGATAAGAAAATTTCTGAAGATGAATCTAAGAAGATTCAGGACGAAATTCAGAAAATCACAGATAACTTTATCAAAGAAGTTGATAAAGTTGTTGAAGCTAAAGAAAAAGAGCTTTTAACCGTTTAAGGTTTTTATGTCGAGTATCAAACATGTCGCCATAATTATGGATGGGAATGGGCGCTGGGCCAATAAACGCTTTCGTCCGCGTATTTGGGGACATGTGCGAGGATCCGGCGTTGTTTCTGATATCGTAAAGGCTGCAGATGAGATTGGCCTTAAGGCCTTGACGATGTATGCTTTTTCTACAGAAAACTGGAGCCGTCCGATTGAAGAAGTTTCGACTTTATTCAAGCTCCTTAAAAAATTCCTGATAAAAGAAAAGCAGAGAATCATCTCCAATAACATTAAGTTTAAGGTTATTGGAGAAATTCAGAATCTGCCTTATGAGACAGTTTCTTTAATTAAAGAAATGGAATCTCTTACTCAAGAGGCTACTGGCCTTCAGCTGACTTTTGCCTTTAACTATGGTGGAAGAGCAGAAATTCTGAGAGCAGTTAATTCATTTCAGATGAGTCAGCCCAACCGTTTAATGACGGAGAGTGATTTAAATAATCTTATGTATCGTCCTGAAACAGGTGATGTTGATTTAATGATCAGAACCGGAGGCGAGCAAAGGATTTCAAATTTCCTTCTATGGCAGATGGCCTATGCCGAATTGTATTTTACACCAACCAAATGGCCTGATTTTTCCCAAAGCGAATTCAAAAAGATTATCGAGCATGTTTCATGTCGTGAGAGAAGATTCGGTAATGTTTGCTCTCAAGATGCTTTGGAGCAGTCTATTGAAAAAGCAGAAAATAACAAAACTGCTTTCGTTAAGGGAGTAAACCTTTAATGTCTAATAATACTACTCGTATCATTTCAGGTCTGGTCCTGATTGCAATCGTTGCTATTTGTCTGTATCTGGGACAAAACGCCAGTCTTATTGCCATTGGTTGCATTGGCCCGTTTATTATCGATGAGATCATCACTAACTTTTATGGGCAACCACGTTTTTCGATCCGATACATTCTTGCCCAAGTTTTTTATATCGGCTGTTTTTACTTCTTTAATTTTTACCAGATCAGCCAATCCTCATTTAATTTCTGGATATCTGCTGGAATTTTTCTAAATCTTCTCCTTCTTTCTTATCTCTTTATTATTTATAAGAAGTCCGAGACGCTCCTGAAAATTTTCCGTGCCACTTCCTGGGGAGCGGGTCTTTTTACAGTTATTCCGCTCTTATCGTTAAGCTATATTGTTCATTTTGATAACTGGCTCAATTTATTCATCGGTTTAATCATATTGAATTTCATGGTGGATACTGCTGCTTATTTCACCGGCAAAAAGTTTGGTAAACATAAGCTTTGGGAAGCCGTTAGTCCGAAGAAGACTGTTGAAGGTTTGCTAGGCGGAGTTTTCTTCTCAGTCCTGGCCACCAGCATTTACTGGAATTACTTTATTGGTGATGTCACAGTATTTACTGTCATCTTCTTCACAATCGTAGCCTTTGGTTCTCAAGTGGGCGACCTTGCCCAATCAAAACTAAAAAGACAATTCGAAATAAAAGACAGCTCATCGCTAATACCAGGCCATGGTGGTGTTTACGACCGTGTGGATAGCCTCATGTTCGTGGCCCCCATATATGCCTTTTACCTGATGGCCAACTTCCGTTAAGGATAAATTATGCTAGAAAAAATTCTTATTTTTGTCATATTTCTTGGACCCCTAATCTTCTTTCATGAATTAGGGCACTTCTTTTTTGCCCGTTTATTCGGTGTGAGAGTAGAAGTTTTTTCAATTGGATTTGGTCCTAAAATTTTCAAATACCTCCATAAGGGAACGGAATACGCTATTTCGATAATTCCTTTAGGTGGTTACGTTAAAATGTTCGGGGATGATCCATTTTCAGAAGTTCCTCTTTCTGACGAAGAAAAGAAAGTGGCCTTCAATCATAAATCTAAATTTGCAAGATTTTGGATCGTTTTTGGTGGACCACTGGCCAACCTTATTTTGGCCTATTTCCTTTATGTTGGTCTTTTGGCCGGCGGAGAAAAGGTTCCTGAGACTAAAGTCGGGGTAGTAACAGAGAAGTCTGTTCTTTACCAGAAAGGTCTCAAGACTGGGGACGTATTGGTTGGGATTAATGATGAAAAAGTTCTGAGCTTTGATGATTTCAACATTAAAGGATCGAAAGTTGAAACGATCACTGTTAGACGGAATGAAGAGAAATTGGATCTTCCGGTTAACATGGATCTAGAGCCTTTCATCAATGAATTCGTAAATATTGTTTCTGTAGTTAAGAAGCCGCTCTTCCTTAATCAAAAAGGGGAAAAGTTTTTTGTCAGCCTGGAACAGAAGCCTACGGAAATGACTTCTTCGTTTGAAGAAATCTCTGCCAATTTTCAGGGCAAGGCTTATCTCTATAAAGTAGTGGAGAAAGAGGGTGTCGAAGCTATCGATCCACTATCTGAATCAGAAATTAGTGCTGCTCAAAATCAATCACTTTCAGAAATTCTCACAGGATTAGAATTCTATCCGATTGATCTATCCGTAAGAAATATCGTTATGGCCTCAGCCGCTGACAAGGCCGGTATTAAAAAAGGTGATATCCTGACTCATGTGAATGGAGAAGCCCTTAAAAACTTTGAAAGTCTTCGTCAAAGCCTCCAGGAGTTTCCTGACGCTCAGGAAGTTTCAGTTGGCCTGATTTCTAATGGTGTTGCGACAACGAAGAAAATGATTCCTGAAGTTAAGGAAATTGATTCTAAGAAAGTTAAGATCATTGGTATTGAAAGCGGTGTAGAGTATTTGCAGCCGAAACTTATCATTGCTAAAGCTGACAGTTTTGGCGCGGCCATTACCGGTGCTTTTACTCGCACATGGGATGGGATTGCTAAGACTTTTGGTGGTTACAAGAAACTTATTACCAGAGAAGTCTCTTTGAACAACATCGGCGGTCCACTTGCCATTGGTAAAGTGGCTTCTGATTCATTGAACATCAGTCTTTCGATGTTTTTTAGATTAATGGCCATTATCAGCATTAATTTGGGGGTGATTAACCTTTTTCCAATACCTGTATTGGATGGTGGTCATATCATGTTCCTGGTTTTTGAAGCCATTAATGGTGGACCATTATCAAGAAGAAAACTTGAGATCGCTCAGAAATTAGGTGTTTCATTATTGTTCTTCCTGATTTTTGTAGCTCTCTTTAATGACATAACCAGACTGTTTTAAACATTGAGCTACTTATTCATCGACTCTACTTATGACCTCATTTTAGGTGTCCTGGATGATGGGTTAAATTGGCTTTCTTTTGAGCGCCAAACCGGGCAGAAAGCTTCCGCCATCATTCAGAGCATGACCTATGAATTGTTATCTAAACACCAGATCAGGCCGGACGAGTTAAAAGGGATCATTACCGTAAATGGTCCAGGGTTTTACACCGGTCTTAGACTTGCTGAAGGTTTTGCCGACGTTTTAAAGTTTTTTGGTGTTCCTCATTTTTCTCTGTATTCATATGAGATTCCTAAGTGGTGCGGTTATTCCCAAGGTACTTGGTTCACCAAGGCTTATCGGGGAGAGTATTACTTTTATCATTGGGATGATTCTGGAGCCGAAGAGTTGCTTCTGCCGGCCAAGGAAATAGAAAAGGGAATCAAGGGACAACAATTTTTCATTCACTCTGACCTGTCATTGGATGAAACCAGTTCTAAATTGGTTCTGAGTCCGATTCACACCATTGAGTTATTGAAGGAACATCCACAGATTATTTTTAAGCAAGTGCTGAATTCTGAAATTAAACGAGAATCGTTCTATTTCAGAGCACCGGAAGATGAGTTTAAGGTTAATCCATGAGAAGGTTTTTCTTCCTTCCATCATCAGTGATCTATGGGCTTTGGGGACTGATGATCTTTGCCTACTTAAAACTGCCGCTCGTTCTGGAAATCCCTATTTTACTGATAACTTCATTAATACTCTTCATCTTTAGAAGAACTCCGATTACTTATCAGGACACTTTACGAAATGACGGTGAAATCTATCTGTCACCAACTCATGGAATGGTTGAATCTGTTCGTCATCATGTGACTATTTTGGATTATCCAACTCCTTGCCATGAAATTAGAATCTCAATTTCCTTCTGGGATCAAAAAGGGCTTTATCTTCCTACTGCAGGAGAAGTAAGTTATCTAAAGGCCAACAAGGGAAAGCGTCTTCATAGAAATTCTCCCACTGAAGTTTTTTACGGTCCGGTTGAAGAACTTTCCCGTACTGACTTTGTTTTGACTTCGAAAAATCAAACACGTACTTTGTTGCGGTTCATTGATTGTTCTACCGGGAAACGTCCCGCTATCTGGCTTAAATCCGGTGATCGGGGACGCGGTGCGTCCTGTTTTGGGTATTATCCTTTCGGTGGAAGTTTGCTAATTTATGTACCATCAAGCAGTGACGTTCTGGTTTATGAAAAAGAACGAGTCACACCCGGTCAAACGGTTATTGCTGCTATTAAAGATTTACCTAAAGGTTAAAAAATGTTGTTCGAAAATCGCCGCCTAGCTTATTTTATTCCAAATACGTTTACTGCCCTTAATATGGCCTGTGGTTTTAGTGCCATTTTATTCGCTTTCAATGGTCATTTTTATAAGGCCTGTATGTTCATCGTATTAGGAGCAATCTTTGATAGTGTGGACGGCCGAGTCGCTCGCATGACAAATACTCAGTCTAGCTTTGGTGAACAATTCGATTCTCTCAGTGATCTTATTTCATTTGGAGTTGCTCCAGCGATTGTCTATTACCTTCGATTTTTAACGGATTCAGGCCGCCCGGGTATGGTTGCTGCTTTTTTCTTCATCCTATGTGGCGCTTTGAGACTTGCCCGATTTAATGCCAATATTGATAAAAACAAATCAGATTATTTTCAGGGTTTGCCGATTCCAGGCGGGGCCACGGCGGTAATCAGTATGATTCTTATTTCTATCGATCTGCCAGAAATTATTGATTATAAGGTCCTAACTGTAGGGTACTTGATTTTTTACGCGATCCTGATGATTTCAAATATTCCATTTCCAAGTTTTAAGAAATCAGAATGGGTTAAGAATCATAAGAAACAAGTTCTCATGGTTATCTTTTTGATCTTTGCTTCATTGTTTATTTATGAAGAGGTCATGATTCCAACCATTATTACTTTCTATGTTGTTGCCTCGCTCATCTATTTCCTTACTCACCGTAAGAAGTTTGAAGGAATTTTTGACTGGGCGGAAGAGCCAGAGACCGATCTTCAGTGATTCATCATTACAAATTAGTTCTAGAATATAAGGGAACCCGGTACCTGGGTTGGCAAGTGCAGCCGGAGAGTGCTGGCCAGACCGTCCAAGGTGAGCTTAACCGGGCCCTGAGATTGATTTCCAAGTCGGACTCCGTAAAAAGCCTGGGTGCCGGACGAACAGATGCCGGTGTTCATGCTTTGGGTCAGGTCGCCAAGGTGGGTATACCTTTAGAAATAGCTCCGGCCAATCTGGTAAAGGCCTTAAATGTGAACCTTCCAGACGATATCCGCATTTTATCTGCTGAAGTTTCAGATCATGAGTTCTTTCCGACGGTTCATGCGGAATCCAAAGAGTACCACTATCGTTTTACTTGTAAGCGCACTTTTACCGCTTTTCAGAATGATCTCATAACCAACCACCCATTTGAGCTGGATATCGAAAAGATGCGTGAGGCCTGCAAGGTTCTTATCGGCAAGCACGACTTTACCAATTTTTATTGTGAAGGGACAGAAGTGGCGAGCAATGTGCGGGATATCTATGAGTGTGAGATCCTGGATATACCTCAGGGTGACTGGATGCTGCCGTCTCATTATGTTTTCCGGATCGTAGGAAATGGCTTCCTGAAGCAGATGGTAAGGTTACTTATGGGTGCCCTGTGGAATATTGGGCGAGGCAAAATATCCATCGAGGATCTCAAAGTGGCCCTGGGACCACAAAAAGTTCAAAGATTAGGGCCGGTCGCTCCACCCAATGGGCTCTATATGGTCCGCGTCAATTACTGATTCTTTTGACAAATTCCCTCTTTATGTTAAAAACACTAATTCATTTATTTTCACTCTAGAAAAGAGAGATTCTATGTCTTACACCATTGAAAATGTTAACGGCTGTACTAAGAAATTAGTATTCAATTTCGATAAGGTTGATCTTACGAAAGAAATTAAAGAGGCCCTGATTGCAAAGCAGGCCAGCTCAAATCTTAAAGGCTTCCGTAAAGGTAAAGCTCCTCTTGAGATGGTTCAGAAGCTTTTTGGACCACAAGTAGAAAACGATGCTCTTTATCGTTTCATTTCTGATCAGTATTACCAAGCTGTTAAGAAAGAAAACATTCGTGCTGTTGGTTATCCTCAGTTTGATAACACAAAGTATGAGTCTGGTAAGACAGTAGCTTTTGAAGCAACAGTAGAAATCATTCCTGATTTCGAACTGAAAGATTATTCAAAACTAACTTTCAAAAAAGATTCTGAAGTTGTTTCAGATGAAGATTTCCAAACTTTGAAGAAGAACTATCTTTCAAGCAAAGCTGAAGTAGCTGAAGTAACTGATGCTGCTCACAAGCTAGCTAAAGGTGACTTCACTGTTTTCAATTTCGAAGGTGAAAAAGCTGACGGCTCTAAACCAGAGAATATGAAAGCTCAGGAATACATGCTGGAAATCGGATCAGGTCAATTCATTCCTGGTTTCGAAGATGGCATGATTGGTTTGAAGAAAGGCGAGAAGAAATCTATTAAGGTTACTTTCCCAGCTGATTACCACGAAGAAGACCTTAAGAACGCTCCTGTAACTTTTCATGTTGAGCTTCTTGAAATTAAACAGAAAAACTTCCCTGAGTTTTCTGATGAGCTTGCTAAAGAATTCGGCTTTGAATCAGTTGCTGATTTCGAAGTTAAGAATAAAGAAAGAATGGCAGTTCAAAAGAAGCGTGAAGTAACTCAAAAACTTCAGCAGGAAATTCTTGAGAAGTTGATCGAGGAAAATACTTTTGATGTTCCCAAAGCTCTTATCGACGATCAGAAAGAATCTGTTAAGCAGGAGCTTTCTCGCAATTTGAAGCAGCAAGGCTTTAATGACCAAATGATCGGTCTATACTTTGAGCGTTGGGATGCAGATGTAACTTCTAAAGCTCTTTTCCAAGTTCGTTCAGGTCTTATCCTGGATAAATTGGCCAAGAAATATACTGTAGAAGCTACTGAAGCTGACCTTGATGCCAAGATCGATGAGATGGTTGCTCAGTCCGGTATGAAGAAAGAAGAAATCGCTAAGTTCTACAAGTCTAATGAGAACGTTAAGCGCAATCTTATGTACGCTATCCGTGAAGAGAAAACTTTCCAGGCCCTTATGAAGGATATGAAAGTTTCTTAATTTTTTTCTTATTTCTGCTCCCTCTCCTTGAGGGGGAGCAGTTTTCCCACCAAAATCCTCTCACCAGTTTTAATCTGCAACTTCCATCACTGAATACCACCCTTACTTGTTTTTCCTGATAAATAGTTTTGAGCTGACTTCCTTGGGGGATAAATTCATTCGTCGCCATTCCCGGACTTCGTTCTCGATCAAGATTCAAACTGGAACAAAAAAAGAAAGCTAAAATCCATACCGGACGGAGCTTCCTCACAAGCATCAGGCCCACCATCAAAAGAAGAATCACGTTAATTTCCATTACCGGGAATTTAAAACTTAAAGCAGAGCAGACTTCCACCAGGTTCTGAAGTTGCCTTAGAAGCACAATGCCCAAGCCGAGTTGCCAGTCCCATAGCGGAAAGGAGAGTAGAAATAGAATTGGCATAAGAAGCGAGAAGCTAAAATTGAGCAGGGGCGAGAATACTAAAAGAAGTGGAGAAACATCTGAGTTTTGAAAAAAGGCGAGAAGTATTTGAGCAATGAAAAACCAGATAATGAGTCCCAGTCCTTTTAGTCCGGAATAAATAATTCCTAAGAAGAGAAAACTATAGGAGAAACTCAAGGTGCTGGTTTGAAAGGACCCCCAGAACATATCTACGATCAGTGCCACACCAAAACCAAATTTTAGTCCTAAAATTTTTTGATGGGATTTGATCAAGAGCATTCTCTTTAGGGCGGTAAGACCGGGTAGGAACCATAATCCCAACCCCAAAGCGAGGAGCAGGAAGAGATGGTACTTTTTGTTCATGATTTTCATGAATGGCACCAGTACTGCACTTAAATGAAAGCCAGAGGGAGTGAAGAGATGATTTAGACCCAGATTTTGGTAATGCTCCTTCATCAGTTTAGACAGAGGTGCTGCCCGGCCAGTTAAGATTGATTCCCAGAGCTTTAAAAGCTCCAGATCTTCTTTTTTGACCTTACCCCGGGCTTCGCTAAAGCTTTTAAGCTTAATGACTCTCTCCCCTCTAAAATAGGGTTTGAGACTCCTTACCTCCTGGACCTTGAGTAAGGTTAAGAGAAGCACGGATATTCCTAAGATACTTAGAAGCCAGATTTTATTCATCTTTGGGTCTAAGCAATCCTTATGCCCGAGAATTTTGGTTTAAGTCCAAGAAATGATTACTGCTTTGCTGTGGGGAATAAAAGAGATTCCCTTGCTTCTCGGGAAGAAAAGGAGTACTTACTGGCCATGATGGAAATGAGCATCAAGAGTCTTCTTCCCCAGATACAGACTTGGTTGGAAGAAGATGACTTAACAAGAAATTTTCACTACACCCGATCGCTGCCAAAACATGCAGTGAAGCTTCAATTAAAAGTGAAGTCTCCTCTTATTCTCGCTGGAACCGATTATCTGGCGGCAACTTTCATTGCCCTAGGATCAGAAAATCATTTTTCATTTTTAAATGAATTTGAGGGCAAGAAGCTTGAGGCCGGAACAGTGATTGAATTTCCTCAAACGATGCCTTTTAATCTGGCGGTTACTGGCGAAAGACTGGGACTGAATCTGGTTCAGCATGCCAGTTCGATTGCTACCTGGACCAGCAAACACGTTTCACTTGCCCTCGATAAAAATATTAAGATTCTGGATACCAGAAAGACCACTCCTGGACTTCGTACGTTAGAAAAGTATGCGGTACGTGTTGGTGGTGGATTTAATCATCGCCTGGGTCAGACCGATACCTGGATGATTAAAGACAATCATAAATCATCTTTGGGCGGCTTAACTGGTGCTCTCAAGTTTTTTCATGATCAGGGCGTATTTTATAACAACATCGTAGTAGAGATTCATTCTTTGGAAGAATTAAAAGAGGCCATCCATCTGGGTTGCACCCATGTGATGCTCGATAACTTTTCTCCGGAACTGGTCAAAGAAGCTGTAAAAATCAAGAAGGCCGGAATGACTTTTGAGGTTTCCGGCGGACTTAATCTAACTTCCATGAATCAATACTTAATAGAAGGGGTAGACGCTCTTAGCATGGGTTCAATTACGTACTCTGCTCCCAGAGTTGATCTCTCTTTAAAATTCAAAACTCTATGAAAGATTTTAGTACTGACGTTTTAGTTATTGGAACTGGTATCGCGGGCCTTGCGACGGCCATCAAGTTGGCCGAAAAGAAAGTGAAGGTGACAATAGTCACTCGCGAAAAGCGTCCGGAGATAACCAATACCTTCTGGGCCCAGGGTGGGATCATTTACAGTCCCAAGGACCTGAATGATCAGGAAGACCTGATTCAGGATATTATGAAGGCTTCGGCCTTTACTTCCAATATTGAGGCGGCAAAAGTTCTGGCCACCAGGTCGGCAGATATTATTGATGAACTTCTCATCCATAAATCTCACACTGAATTTGCCAAGGATGCTGAAGGAGAGTTGCTCTTTACTAGAGAAGCAGCTCACTCAAGAGGCAGAATCATCTATAAAGGTGATATGACCGGTAAAGCGATTCAGATCTCACTCTTAAATTATCTGGCCGATACACAAAAATTTCCCAATGTTACGTTCCTGACTTCTCATACTGCCATTGATCTTATTACCCCTAATCATCATGGGGTAGACATCACTCAGCGCTATGAAGAAAACCAGGTTCTGGGTGCTTATATACTTGATCAAAACTCGAAAGAGGTGAGGAAGGTACTTTCTAAGATAACCGTAATGGCCACTGGTGGTATTGGCGCACTTTATCTTCACCATTCCAATGCTGAAGGGGCGCGGGGTGATGGACATGCCATGGCCTATAGAGCTGGAGCCTCTGTCACTAATATGGAATTCATTCAATTCCATCCGACAACTTTTTATAATAGATCTTCTCACCGCCGCTTTCTTATTTCAGAAGCCGTTCGCGGAGAGGGTGGACGCCTGATTAATTCTCAGGGCGAAGCCTTTATGAAGAAATATCATCCCGATGCGGAGCTGGCTCCACGAGATGTCGTCTCACGCGCTATTTTGGAAGAAATGATTGAGGCTAAAGACGACTGCGTTTATTTGGATATTACTCACAAAGATGAAGCTTACTTGCGTGAGCGTTTTCCAACCATCAATGCTTATTGTCTGGAAAACCTTGTGGATATGACTAAGGTTCCGATTCCTGTTGTGCCTGCCGCTCACTACACTTGTGGTGGAGTGAAGACAGATATGAAGGGGCGAACCAATCTTAAAAAATTGTATGCTGTTGGGGAAGTGGCCTGTACAGGTCTTCATGGTGCGAACCGACTTGCTTCAACTTCTCTTTTGGAAGGATTGACTTGGGGTTATATCGCGGCCGAAGACATCCTGACTTATATCGAGGATGTTAAGGAATATGATCATAACCGAATTAAAGACTGGACCCAGGCGAGCGAAGAAGTTGATCTGGCGCTGATTGCTCAGGATCAGATGACTTTAAAGCAAACAATGTGGAACTATGTGGGACTTTCCCGCTCTCAAAATAGATTGAACCGTGCTCGTGCCATGTTCATTGAACTGCAGGATGAAATCTCCAAGTTTTACAAGAACGCCCAACTTCATGATGAACTGATTGGTCTTAGAAATGGAGTGGAAGTGGCCTTCATGGTACTCAATGCTTCACTCAGAAATAAACAGTCGGTTGGTTGTTTTTATCTTAAAGGTCAGAAGCGACAGTAGAAGCGGTGTTGGTCGTTCAAGATGGCCATGGCTCCGTAGAACTGTTTTGAAAGCAGGGCCTGGCGGGGAGTTCGGTCGAGTTCTATTTCAATTGTCTTAACTTCTTCCGAATCATTTCTTGAAACATAGATCATTCTGGTCGTGCGCCCTACAACTAATTCAGAACGAAGAAATCTTAAAGGCTGGCCATCTAATGTCATGGTCAGGGTTTTTGCATTATTAACGGTGAAAATATCTACCACCGTTTCAAATTTAAGATCGGCCACAAGCATGCGGTTACTAAACGAGCCGTTTACCATTTCACATTTTGCATATGAGTCGGCCCATGCCTGAACAGAGGTCAGCATGAGTACCAGGATAAAAATTTTCATGAGGGCTACATAAAATAAATGAAGCCCATTGAAGAGTGGAACTTTGTTCTTTTGTAAAATTTACTAAGAGTCAGTGAGTGGCCTGAAGTAGGAGTGACCAAGAAGGGCCAGGTTACGACGGATAAAGTTCCGGCGTCTCAAAACAAAGTTAGTGGGTTTTTTAGGGTTCCAACGACGGGGATTAGGCAGAATAGCTGCAAATAATTGGGCTTCACCCTGACTGAGTTGTTGAGCAGGTTTCTTCCAGTAATAATTGGCGGCAGCTTCCGCTCCATAAACGCCAGGGCCCAGCTCGATGACGTTAAGATAAACCTCCAGAATTCTTCGCTTGTCCCAGAAGGTTTCAATCAAAACTGTGAAGTAGGCTTCCAGACCTTTTCGGAGGTAAGTGCGGGAAGGGTACAAGAAGACATTCTTGGCCGTTTGTTGGGTAATGGTAGAAGCACCCATTTTGATTTTACGGCGTTTATTAGCATCAAGGGCGCGTGCAATTGCCTCAAAATCAAAACCGTTATGGGAGAGGAACTTGGGATCCTCAGAGGCGATAACCGCCCGCTGCAGATGAGGGGAAATGTCTTCAATGGAAGTCCAATCCTTGTGAATGGAAACCCATTTACCGTCGAGGGCGTATTCGATGGTTCGGATCATCACCAGGGGAGTTGCATAGATCGGCATCCATCGGTAGATCAGAACAGTCAGACTTGTAGAGACAAAAAAGGCTACAGTACTCCAAAAGATAACTTTTGGAATCTTTTCCAGCACTGGTTTGGCCGTTGCATATTTTCTTCTGATGTAACCCATATAAAACCGATTATATTACGTTCTTGGAGTCCCGTAAATTGGCATATTGCGCCAGGGTTGATAACCTACCATGGTTTTTTTACAGAGTAGGGGGGCAATTGGAATGACTTTTCTTTTGGAATCCTCTAGAACCATCAAAATAAATTCCATATAGGTGCATTCATGAATCTTGATCCAAAAAAATTCCAAGAGAAATCGATTTTCTTTACATCCCTGGGATGTTCAAAAAACTTAGTTGATTCCCAAGTTATGCTCGGGCATCTGAAGCTGGACGGTTTTACCGTTGCCCAATCTCCTGATGAGGCAGAAGTTATTATTGTTAATACCTGCTCATTTGTAGAAGCCGCGAAGGTCGAATCAATTGAAACAGTTCTTGATCTGGCCACCTACAAGGAAGACGGGAACTGTAAGGCCCTGGTCATGTCCGGTTGTATGGCCCAACGTTATTCCAATGAACTGGAAAACGAAATGCCGGAAGTGGATATGTTCATCGGAACCGGTGAGTATCATAAAATCGTTCCTCTTCTAAAAGCGATGGAAGAAGGAAAGCTTGAAAAGAAATCATTCGTGGAAATTCCACGCTATATCCATACTGAATTTGATCCACGCCTCAATACTTCGCCATTTTATATGGCCTGGTTGAAGATCTCAGAAGGCTGTAACCGTAACTGTACCTTCTGTATTATTCCAACTCTTCGTGGAAAACTGCGCTCAAGAACTGTTGATTCATTGGTAAAAGAAGCCGAGCAATTGGCGGCTACTGGTGTTCGTGAATTAAATCTCATCTCGCAAGACTTCTCTGATTATGGTGTTGATCTTGAAGGCGGCGGTAAAAAAGACGGCAAAAACCCAATGATCTATGAGCTTCTTTCTCGCTTAGAGAAAGTTGAAGGCATTGATTGGGTTCGTGTATTTTATTTCTATCCAGATGATTTAACTGAAGATGTGATGGATCTTATGGCCTCTTCAACAAAGATCACTAAGTATTTGGATATGCCGGTTCAGCACTTTGCTGATGGCGTTCTGAAAAGAATGAATCGCCGTGTGACGGAAGAAGTTATTCATCAGAAAATCAAAACTCTTCGTGAGAAGATTCCAGGAATCGTGTTGAGAACTTCGATTATTGTTGGCTTCCCAGGTGAAACAGAGGAAGACTTCCAGGCCCTTTTAAATGGCGTGAAGACTGCTCGTTTTAATCATTTGGGAGTGTTTAAATATTCTGATGAAGAAGGGACTCCGGCCCTCAGACTCAAGGATAAAGTTCCACAAGATGTGATTGATGACCGCTTTGAGCAGCTCTATGAAGTTCAGCGGGAAATTGCCCGTGAGCTTAATCAGGAATATTTGGGTAAGGTTATCGAAGTTCTAGTTGAAGGGGCCCACGAAGAAACAGATCTGCTCTTGCAAGGTCGTCATGCCGGTCAGGCACCGGATATCGATGGCAAAGTGATTATCAACGATGGCATGGCGAAGGCCGGTGATATCGTCAGAGTAGAGATCACGGAAGTTCTGGACTACGATTTAGTAGGTCGGATCGTTTAATTCAAGTTTTCATTTTAAGTGCTCCAGTTTTTTGGCTGGAGCATTTCTGATATTTTACAAAGCGAATCTTTTTCTTAGTCTTTTATTAAGACAGTCTAAAATTTTAATTCTCAATCCTCTGTAATTTTTTTCATCTTCAAACGGGGCACTGACTGCTCATGCTAGTGTCCCGATATTCATTTTAAATATCTAGAGAGAGCCTATGAAAAATTTATTGTTAGTAATGGTTATGTTGTCGAGTTCAATGGTTTTTGCCAATGACAGTGAAAGCTATGTCATGTTTTGCGGCAATAAAGCAGCCTTGGCGAAATTAGCAGCGGAGCAAGGAGATGTTGTTACGGCTGAGGACATTAGAGAGATTAAGGAATCGAGAGCTCCTATTTTAGACATTCTGAAAAACGGTAAGAAAAGCATTCAAAGACTCCTGGAAGTAAGTGAACAACAGGATACCGGTGTGTTTGGCGTGCTTGCAGCGTGTGGGATGATTAATGAGCTTAAAGAGGACATTAAACAAAAGGGCTGCACTGATTTGACTACCAATCGCGTGGTTAAAGATAAGGGCGGGATTGCCGCCTGTGTTGAGCTAATGGCAAAATTACCAAAATAATAAAGACTGAGTTGCTTCAGAACCACTCAGTCTTTGCAACTTCTTGAAATCTAAAACGACCTTAAGACTTCTTGTTTTAAAAAAAACTTAAAACTTACCGATAAACATAAATGAATTGTTAGGGAAAACAAACATTTATGATCAAACGATCGTTTGCGGTCATCCTATTAGCATTACTTACTATAGGGCCGGAAGCCTATGGGCCTCTAATTCTCTTAGTTATTCTGGCCGTCTGGTTAATGCCGATGGGACAACTTATACTTTTCCATCGAGCTTCGGATCTTCGGGATACGCCCTTACTACCAATGGTTCAGGGGTGCTTTCCTGGAGTGCTGTAGCAACAACGGCTTCTTCTGTTGGCGGAGACCTGTCAGGAACAATAGCCAATGCTCAACTCGGATCTGGTGTTGTGGGAAGCTCTAGGATTGCAGATCTATCAATTGTCGATGGAGACATCGCTAATACCACCATTACGTACTCAAAATTAAACCTTACTGATGGGGACATCCCGCAGGCGAAAGTGAATGGACTTGTCACAGCACTAGGAGGCAAGGAGCCGACTATTACTGCCGGTACAACCGCACAATTTTGGCGAGGGGATAAAAGCTGGCAGACATTAAATACGACGGTGGTCCCAGAAGGGACTAATCTTTATTTTTTAGATTCAAGAGTAAGATCTGCTCTGATGACTGGTTATACTGCTGGCAGTGCTCTGGCTTTAGACTCAACTGATTCATTACTGCAGGCCCTGGGAAAACTTGAAGGACAGATTATTGCCAATAAATCTTCCTTTGATGGTACTGGACAGTGGAGTAAAAGTGGAACAACTGTTTATTACAATGGAGGAAGTGTTGGTGTTGGAACAACAAATCCTCGAGCCTCCTTAGAGGTAGCAACAGATGACTTTCCTGGTCCTGGCATCACTGGTACATCAGGTGTCCTTGTTTATAATACTAACACTTCCGGTAATGCTACTGCACAAATACGATTAGCAGCAGGAACTCCTGTGAATTCCATTTGGTCTTTAACCTCCGGTGGAACTGCGGGTGATGTTTTTAGCATTTATAAAGAGGCAGGAACAATTGGTCACAAGTTCACAATTCTTGATAGTGGTAACGTCGGAATCGGTACAACCGCTCCTTCTTCAAAAGTGGACGTTATCGAAACAGACCCAGCTGCCAGCTGGGTGGTTAGCCGCTTTATGGGAAACAGTACAACTACTAACCATTTTATATTTCAAACAAACACAGATGCGGGATCTGCTGCAGTTCAGGTAAGAACTAAAGATGCTGTAGGAAAATATGCTGAGTTTTATGTGAAGGGCGATGGGGTGGAAGCAGGAATTACTGGACCGACTTCAAAGTTTGTAATTGATGCTGGCAACGTCGGTGTTGGAACAGTAAATCCAGAAACGAATCTACATATTTTTGCAAATGACTCAAGTGTCGCGGAGCTTGCAATAACCGGTTCTGCTCAAGGATCAGGATCTCTCTACGTTGGACAATCAACTGATTTTGGCGCTGGAATGTTATACAACGGTGATGATACTCCTGATCTTTTAGGCTCAGCTGATGATGTGGTTTTTTTTCGTCGTGATGCCGGAGTCGATTATGAAGTTTTTAAATATAGATATAATTCTAGTAATGTGACTTTTTCGGGTAACGTAGGGATCGGAACTAATGCTCCGGCGCACACTTTAGCAGTCAATGCTAATATTGCTTCGGGTTACACGATTGTGTCGAATAAAAATTCTGCGGCCGGTGGCCTGGAATGGCGATGGTATTCATCATCGACCGGCGCTCCTCTTGGAGCTAACTCAATGTGTTTTGGATTGGGCGCTTGTATTTTAAGTATTTATTCTTCAGGCAATGCAACACTTGCGGGAAC
>JAMPXB010000036.1 GCA_023701435.1 Bacteriovoracaceae bacterium
ATGTTAAGACGGTTGAGCTTAAATCTGCTGTTGAAGAAGATGCTGAAGCTGTGGTGAGTGAGGATTCTGGATTGACTGATGAAGAGAAGCTAAAAAAGCTAATGGATGAATCCAAGAGTCGTTTGACTGATGAGCTTGAAAAATTTTCGACAGAAGAGAAAACTGAGACAACTTCAGCGGTGGCTTCTGAGGCTGCTCCGAAATCCGAAATGGCCGGAAAGTTCACCATTCAACTTGGTTCATACGAAACAATTGATGAAGCCAAACAATTTGCCGAAGGTTTTACTGTCCGTGGTTATAGCCCCATCATCAATGAAGTGAAGATAGCCGGTAAGGGCGACTGGTACCGCGTGAGTCTGGGGCTTTTTAATACTGTTGATGAAGCCAAGGCCTATATTAAGCAAGAGCAAAGCCTCTTTGCCGGCCAAGATCACATCATTTCTGAAATTAAATAAGCCTATAGGTCTTCTGAACGCGATCGAAGACCGCTTCTGTTTGTTCCCGATACATCTCTTCTACAGAATCTAACTTCAGGGCCTCAAGTTTGAGGCCTTTGTTTTTTAATGCCTGTATAAACTCGTGCCGATTTTTTGCTTCAAAAGAGGCGCTTTGAATATGGGCATACAGTTCTTCCCGCGTCCCTGGATAATCAGGAATTAGCTTATGAAGAATATAACTGGATGCTGTGGCAAATTCTGACTCAACTTTGGATTTAATTTTCTCTACGTTCAAGTGCAGGTCTTTAATCATTTTAGCGGCACGTCTTAAAGCATAAACAGTGAGGCCAAAATTATCAGGCAGCCATAATCTTTCTGCGGATGAATGAGAAATGTCTCTTTCATGCCAGAGAAGGGTGTTCTCATGGGCAATCATTTCATGAGAGCGAATGACCCGTGAGATTCCTGAAATATTCTCCGATGCGATAGGATTTTTCTTATGGGGCATAGTGGAAGAGCCCTTCTGGCCCGGTTTAAATCCTTCAATCACTTCATTTACATCGGAGCGGTGGAGGTGCCTGATTTCAATTGCCAGTCGCTCCAGAGCGTTAGCAATGCCCGCCTGGATAGAGGCGAGAGTCGCTAACCGGTCACGAGGGATTACCTGGGTGGAAAGAGGCTCAACTTCTAAGTTGAGAAGTTCCATTACCCGGGTTTCAATTTTGGGATTGAGGATTGTGTAGTTTCCTACGGCGCCAGACATTTGTCCGGTGAGGTGAAGTTCATAGTTTTCAAGCTCAGTGAGGCGTCGGGAAAACTCGGCCACATACGAGAGGAACTTAAAACCGAAGCTCATGGGCTCGGCAAACATTCCATGAGATCGTCCCAGAGTATAGAGGTCTCTGCTTCCCTGGGCCTTGCGCCACAGTTGATCACGCAGCTCCTTAAGAGCTTGTATTTCAATTCTCAAAGAGTCTTTGATTTGTAAGGACAAGGCGGTATCGATGATGTCTGAAGAGGTACAGCCGTAGTGAAAAAACTTACCGGATTCGCCGGCCTGTTCGGTAATGGAGCTGCAAAAAGCAATGACATCATGATGAACAGTCGCTTCAATTTCATGAATGCGCTCTAAATCTATCCGGGCCTTCTTAAAGTCATTACTGACTTTAGGAATCATTCCTGATTCTTCCAAGGCCTGCAGTAGGGCCATCTCCACTTTGAAAAAGTAAGAGTACTTTTGGTCCTCAGTCCAGATTGAGCTTATTTCAGGAATTTCGTAGCGAAGAATCATAATTTAATAGAAAAAGCCTAACTCAAAAGCAACTGAGAGCCAGCCTAATGCCAAAGAGCGGTCGCTCTTCTTCTCATCACCAATGGCATCTCGGGTAACAGTTGCTACGTTATAGGACAATTTCCCCCCGTAAAAGAATGAAGTGCTCGAGCGCTTGTGAAGACCATAGTTAGTAGTCAGTCCGTAGCCCGTGTACTTTTGATCAATAAAAGATTCATCTAACTGCAGACCGTTTACAAAAACATCAATGCTCTCGAACATGTTCTCCGTTTCAAAGAAGTCGAGCAAGAGCTTAAAACGGTAACCAACACCAAGGCCTGCGGCCATCACCGTATTTTTGGCATCACTAGGTCGAATGTAATTGCTCTCAGCGTTTACATTGCTTCCGGTTGAGCGGTTGCTGGTAATTGCGTTAAAATAAGTCTGTTGTTGGAAGAATTGAGCGCCCCACCACATTTGATTATAGCGTGAGCTACGGCGCATATAAGCAATTTCCCCACCGAGCATGTCATTTAAATGCTCATAGTCTCCGGAAATGTGGCCGGCGATGGAAAAGCGGTTCTTATCTGTTCCGGTAAAACGCCTCTGATCTTTGATGCCTAAATCAGTGTTAAGGTCGTAGATCATGCTCTCATGATGAAGATATTTTTCTGGTTTCTTGATGAGTATCTCTTCTGCATCAGGATTCAGCTCTTCTTCACTTAGGTCAAAAGGACCGGCATAAAGATTAAGAGGCAAAAGTAGGAGAATTAAGTATTTCATCATTACCTCTGTGCCAATTGTTCAAAGTTCTCACCCGGAAAATCTTCCAGGCCCATATAATCGGCAAGCTCAAGCTTCTTTAAAAGATGCTCAAATTTTACATTTTCAGAATTCATTTGCGAGATGACCAGGTTATCAATGGCCAGCTTTATGTCTGAATAAGTGGTCTTGCCGGCAATATAGTTATCCAATACTGAATCGTAGTTACTTTGAGCGTTTTTGTGCTGATATTGAGCGATTTCTACTTTTTGTTCCAAATAACGGAGCGTTTTATAAATAGTGCGGATCTTTACTTCCAACAGACGTTTGGTATTGAAGTAATTGATCTCGGCAATTCTCTTATTGAGATAGGATTGCTGGTTATCGCGAGAGTTAAAAAAGCCGCCTTCACCCAAGAGAGTCCACTTCATGTCAATGGCCGCTACTAGCTCGATGTTTCTGTTGCCGGGAGTAGTCTGATAATTCCAGGATGTGCCTTCCGGATCAAAACCTGTCCGATAGGTCCCCAAATTAAAAGAAAACTTTGGAAGAGGGAGGTTGTCTTTCAGGGTTCTTTCGTAAGTGCGACTGGCATTATCATATTGCAGTTTTGCATTTCGAAAATCTACCGACTGCTCTTCGGCCAGCTTCATGGCCTCAGACATTGAAGTATTAACAGAGACATATTTTAATTCTTCGTTTGTGCGGTAGTTGCCACGCCATTCATCTCCCAGAAGATTGGCCAGGGTCTCTTCCTGAAGGCCCACATCATAGAGGGATTCCTGATATTCAGTCTGAGAACGAAGATATTCAGAGCGGGTTTGATAATATTCCTGAGCACGGATTTTTCGTAGCTGCAGTTTTTCTCGCGCCAAACGATGAATGAATGAGGTCTGACGAAGCTGTTCCTGACGGATGCCTTTAATTTCTCTGGTTCTGATTAAATTAAAGTACTGGGTAATGAGATCAAATTTGAGACGGCGGCGTGCCTCGGCCAGTTGTTGGTTGGCACGGTTTAGTGTCTGTTTATCATTTTGATATTGCAGATAGTCCCGACCCCAATTGAAGAGGGTGTATTCGTCAATGACCAGTCCCAGACTGCCGGTAGGTGCTTTTTGGGCACCCATGCCTGGAGTTGACTGGGAAGATTCACGAAAACGATCTATGCGTTGATTGGACGTGTCCAGTTCAAGAGAAACAGTGGGCAGCCAGAATTTTTGAAACAAGTCAGTCTTTAGGAGTTCAATTTGTTCTTTCTGTTGACCACGAATCTGTTCAAAAGGGTTTCGTCTAAAACCTTCTTCGAGTACGGAACGTAAGTCGATCGCACGTCCTTCCGTTTCTTTTTCCAGTACCTGGTTGCTGCGTTTTTTGGTCCAGCGACTGTTGGTACGGGTTGGTGTGCTTGATTCTGTCACATCCTGCTGGATGGCCGTTTCCAAAGCTGAAAGATCTTCGTCCTGTGCATAGACGATGGAACTTCCTACAAGTAGAAAGATTAAGAGGGCTTTTTCCAAAGCTTATTCTCCCCGAAATAATGTGTGTGCGGAAGAAAGTGTAACATCAAGAATTCTGAGAAGTAAAATCAGATATTAAAGAGAGAGACCTGGGCAACCGGAGCGAACAATGTTTTCTTCCATTGTTTCGATTTGAAGATTTGTCAGATGCAGTTCATTTTTTACTTTAACCTGATTGGCATTTAAGCGGCCATGGAGAGTCTCCTTGGCCTTGGGACTTTTTTTAATTAGATCTTTATTTCTTTGAAGAAGGGCATTGAGCCGTTGTTGCATTTTAATTTTATCCGCTCGTTCTTTAAAAAGTTCCCGACAACGGAGGCTCAGAACCGGTTTAGTGATGGCGTCTTGCATCAATGCTTCATCCTGAGCAAAACTCACGGTAGAAAGTGCCAAAACAATGACGGTTAAAATGCGTTTCATATTTTAAGTCTAGCATGCGACTCTATTAACGCAAGGTTGAAACTCTTTCCCTTTGATTGTCGTATGGTTCCAAAAACCGTAAGATGAGGGGTCATTTTAACATCAAGGTTCAGTAAGTTATGGCAAGAGTCGTTGTTCTCATTCCCGCTCGTTATCAGTCTTCCCGATTTCCCGGCAAGCCTTTGGCACTGATCTCTGGAATCTCCATGATCCAAAGAGTTTATACCAATTGTCTTGAGTCGGGTTTTCCTGCCTACGTGGTCACTGATCATGACGGGATCGAAGCCGCTGTTAAAAACTTTGGTGGAAAGGTGTTGCGAATTAACGACGACGTTCCCTCAGGTTCTGAAAGAATCGCACTGGCCCATGAGAGATTTCTCAAGCAAGAGTCACCTGAGCTGGTGATCAATGTCCAGGGTGATGAACCTCTTCTGAAAGGAGATGTTTTAAAGGAGCTTGCTGAGTTTCATTTAAATTCTTCTTTTGATATTGGAACTCTTTTACGTGCACGATCTGTTAAAGAAGAAGATTTCAAAAACCCCAATGTGGTCAAGGCCGTCTATAGTCCTGTTTCCCGACAGTGCCTCTATTTTTCTCGTCAGTCACTTCCTTATGATCGTGACGGCGGAAGGGAATATTCCTGGTATCAGCACATCGGTGTTTACAGTTATAAACCACAGGCCCTGTCATCATTTGTAAAATTACCCATGTCTCCTCTGGAAGATCTGGAGAAGCTCGAGCAACTGCGCGCCTTGGAAAGTCAGATGACCTTAGGGGCCATTCTGACCACTCAAAAATTAATTGGTGTTGATGTCCCTGATGATATTAAAAAAGTTGAAGGAGCCCTTCTGTGAGTAAGCATAATAAGAAGTATATTTTTATTACCGGTGGAGTGACGAGCTCACTCGGTAAAGGTCTGGCCGCCGCCAGTATTGGTTGTCTTCTGGAGAGAAGAGGCATCAAGATCAACATGCTTAAAATGGATCCTTATATCAATGTTGATCCAGGGACGATGAGCCCCACTCAGCATGGAGAAGTTTTTGTGACTGACGATGGTGCTGAGACTGATCTGGATTTAGGGCATTATGAAAGATTCACTTCACTGACTCTTACCAAAGAAAATAATTTCACCACCGGAAAGGTTTACCTGCAGGTGATTGAAAATGAGCGTGAAGGTAAATATCTGGGGAAAACCGTTCAGGTGGTCCCCCATATCACGGATGAAATTAAGCGCCGGATTCATCTGGCCAGCGAGAACTGTGATCTTCTGATTGGGGAGATCGGGGGGACGGTAGGGGATATTGAATCCTTGCCTTTTATGGAATCAATCCGTCAGTTCGCTTTGGATGTCGGAACAGAAAACGTCCTCTTCATTCACCTGGTGCTCATTCCTTATCTGCAGGCGGCAGGGGAATTAAAATCCAAGCCGGCCCAGCATTCGGTAAAAGAGATGCGCTCCATTGGGCTGTCTCCGCAGATCATTATTTGCCGGGCCGACCGTGAAATTGATTCCTCGATTTTGGAAAAGATTTCTCTCTTCTGTAATGTTCCGAAGCAAAATGTTTTTAAGTCCATCGATATGGACATGATTTATAAAGTTCCTAAGGCCTTCCATGATCAGGGACTGGATAAGAGAATTACGGACCTCTTGGGCATGTGGACGACCGAGCCTAAGATGGATGAAATCAATAAAGTGATTTTTAATTCTGAGCATCCACTTAAAGAAGTGAATATCGGGATTGTAGGAAAATATACCGAGCTGATTGAATCTTATAAGTCTTTGGATGAGGCTTTAAGACATGCGGCGATTTCCAATCAAGTAAAAATTAACCGTATCTATATTGATGCTGAAGACTTGGAGAAAGGAGTCAAAACGGACCTCCTGGAAAAAGTTGACGGTATTTTAGTCCCTGGTGGATTTGGTTCCCGTGGCACGGAAGGAAAAATCAAGGCCATTCAGTTTGCCCGCGAAAAGAAAAAACCATTCTTTGGAATTTGTCTGGGACTGCAACTCGCGGTGATTGAATTTGCCCGAAATGTTGTGGGCATTAAAGAAGCCACCTCGATGGAATTTACTGATAAAGGTGATCTGCTCATTCACTATATGGCAGGACAAAGCCGGGATGGGGCCAAGGGGGGCAGTATGCGCCTGGGCGCCTACGAATGTGACTTTATTGAGGGAAGCCTTGGACACAAAGTTTATGGCGCTAAAACCATCTCAGAAAGACACCGTCACCGTCTCGAAGTAAATAATGAGTATATTGAAAAACTAACTGCAAAAGGTTTGATTATTTCCGGAAAGAACACGGCCCTCAATTTAGTGGAGGTGATTGAACTCAAAGATCATCCTTACTTCATTGCCTGTCAGTATCATCCGGAATTTAAGTCACGCCCATTTAAACCGCATCCACTCTTTGCTTCCTTTGTGAAAGCAAGTGCGAAGCTTTAAGGAATATTTATGAAAAAAATGGATTTCTACATCGGTCCCTGTGTTATTGAAAGCGAAGCTCTGGCTCGCCAGATTGCTGAGACTCTTTTAAAAGATCTCGAGCCTTTTAAAAATGAAATTACTCTGCACTTTAAGGGCAGCTATGATAAGGCCAACCGTTCATCATTCACCAGTTACCGAGGTCCGGGCATTGAAGAAGGTTTAAGAATTCTGGAGCTGATCAACAAGGAATACGGTCTGCCAACGTTGACAGATTTTCATCTTCCAGATCAGGCAGAAGTTGTCGCCAAGTCGGTTAATGTTCTTCAAGTGCCGGCCTTCCTATGTCGTCAGACAGATATGATTTTCGCAGGAGCAGAAGCTTGTAAGAAATATGGCCGTGAACTAAAAATCAAGAAGGGCCAGTTCCTTTCACCGGAAGAGACCAAGAACATCGTTGATAAGGCTTCTCACTTCCTTTCTAAAGATAAAATTATTCTGACTGAGCGTGGATCATCTTTTGGTTACAACAACCTCGTGGTTGATATGGCCTCGTTCCAGATCATGAAGTCTTTTGGCGTCAGGGCTATCCATGATGCTACTCACTGTGTTCAGCGTCCAGGTGGTCTAGGAACAGCTACCGGTGGTAAACGTGAGCAGATCCTGGTTCTTGCCAGAGCGGCAGTAGCGGCCGGTGCTGATGGTATCTTTATGGAATGTCACCCGAACCCTGATAAGGCGCTCTCTGATGCGGCCACAGCATTACCGCTGTCTCAGGTTAAAACTATTGTTGAGAATCTTCTAAAAATTCGTCGTGCGGTGGCCGAATGAGTTTAAGACAGACGGCAAAGAAATTTGAAGAAAAGCTCAAGAAGATCAAGGTTGTAGTTTTTGATCTTGATGGGATACTTACTGACGCCCACGTCTGGTGGGCCAGTGAGGAAGTAGGCTTCAATCGGGCCTTTAATATCTATGACGGCTATGGAATGAAAGTCCTGATGAAAGCTGGTCTTAAAGTGGGAGTCATCACCGGTGGTAATAGTGTTTCAGTTCTTAAAAGAACTGAGCAGCTGGGAGTTGATTTTTGTTATGCCGGAAATGAGGACAAGCGAGCCGCTTTCTTAGATGTAATGAAGCGCTATGATGTGAAAGCGGAAGAAGTTCTTTATATGGGTGATGAACTCTTCGACATTCCGCTTCTAAAGAAGGCGGGGTTTTCAGCAACTGTGCCAAATACCTGTGAAGAAGTATTAGAAATGGTGGACTATGTAACCAAAAGAGAAAGCGGAAAGGGCTGCGCCCGTGAAGTGATTGATCTGGTTCGCTATGCTCAAAATATTATACCAGAGAATGAGGATTTCTAATGCTTGGTAAAAAACTTTATAGAACCTCCATGCTCAATCTCTTTCGCCTGGTCATCCTGGCCATTGTCATTTTCTTTTCAAATGACTTTATCCTCGATACTTACACCTATGAGAAATTCCGGGCGGTAGGACGTTTTCAAATTATTGATGTTATCCAGTATCATTACCGATATCCCTATGAGTTTATTACTTTCTTCTTCCTGATTATTGTTCCCGCATTCTATTATGCTTTTATCCGCGGCGTGCGTTTTCATGAGAAAGGTTTTGTTTACAATCGGGGATTACCCTTCATGAACCGTAGTGTCCTTTATTCTGATATTAAGACCTACAAGCTCTTGCAGCCCAATCACATTATCAGTATTCATACCCAGAAGGGAGATGTCTTTGTGATTGCCGATAATTCCGTTGAACGGGTGATTGCTATTCTGGATCAGCATAACATTCAGGGGGATCTGGCCCGGGACGATTATGCCAATCTTTTAGCTAATTTTAGAAAGTTTATTATCGTGGTCCTGACATTCACTTTGGTGGTGTTTGTGATTAAGAAGTTAGGCTTTTTTCCGCGCTAGAGAGCAAGACTTTTCGCTTTTTCAAGTCGATTCCAAATTCCGAGCCACTCTTCACTGAAGTGGTGGCCGGATCTTTCGGCCAGAATAATATCAAATCCCTCTTTATCAAATTCACGCATTTTTTGATAGAGCTCACGGCTAGCGAGGTCAGGAGTGAGAGGCTGTTTCCAGATGACAGGACGGGAAAATGAGCCGGCCAGTTTATTTTCTATTTCACTTTGATGTGATTCCCACACAAAGTTTTCAGGAACAATGACTAAGGGAATTTTGGGCATGTAATGGTGCTTTAGCTGGCCCGGGGCAACCGGACTTTCCGCATAGACCACAGAAGCTTCAATTCCATTTTGAGAGAGAATTTCCTTAAGCATTTTGGCGGTGTAAAAGCCAGGACGGAAAATTTCAACCTGGCCGTCTTTAACACCCACAACCGTTGATTCGATTCCGATTTGGCTGGATCCTCCATCCAAAATGGCAACAGCATCTCTGAATTCCTGTTCTACGTGAGCGCTGGAAGTAGGAGATGTCTTACCAAATTTATTTGCTGAAGGAGCGGCCACTCCGCCATCAATTGTACTTAAGAGGTTTAAGGTCAGTTCATGGTTGGGGCATCTGAGTCCCACTGAATCAAGACCGGAAGTAATGAGAGAACTTACTTTATCATTTTTTTTGGCAATCAAAGTCAGGGGACCGGGCCAGCAATGGCGGGCGAGGACGTCATGAATGGAGGTCCATTCACTGGTCAGCATTCTGGCCTTTTCAATGCTATCAATATGAACAATTAACGGATCAAAAAAAGGACGCTCTTTAGTAGAGAAGATTTTTTTTAGTCCCTCTTCAGAATAAATCCATCCCCCAAGACCATAAACTGTTTCGGTAGGAATAGCGACGACTTCTCCTGAGAGAAGAAGATTTCGGGCCTGGACTGGATCAACACGTTTCAATTTTACTCACTTATAATATTGGCAGGCATACGGGAACCGGTGCTGCGCTTGAAGTTATCAATAACTCCCAGACCTCGGAATTGTCCAGAAGAAAAGGTTGTACTGAAATCTGCACCCAGACCAGTTTTGGCCTGCAGTCTTCCATGAATAAAGGTGTTTTCTGCTCCGAATAGGGCGGTAAGGCTAGTGAGGCCTTGGCTGTGTTTATAATACTTCGTGATAAAGGCCTTAAATTTGGCAAGAGATGGTTTTAAATGGTTGGCATAGTAGTCCTGCTTAAAGGCCAAGAACTTTAGTCCCAGGTCTTTTACGCAGCCTTCCCGACCGCTCAAGCGCTCTTCCAGCAGTTCGGCACGCTCTCTTTCCTTCATCCAGTCCGTTCTACGCTTTGAACCGCAAACATTGGCCAGTTCTCCAAAGACATTATTTTCTGGAGTGGACAGAAGAAAATGGAGACCTGCCTTTTCCACCCGGAGGTTACTGTCAATCATCATGGGGCCTTTAAGGTGCTCCTGACGAATGCTGATTTTATAATCCTTGGGAAGTGAGGTGAAATTATCAACAAACCAGATGACATCATTTTTAAAACGACGATCAATCCAGCGATCAGTTCGGGCGGCATTATAATACTGAGTCAGCACAAAGGAGAATTGTTCGGAATTATCGATTCTCATGATTTTCGGATCTGTGGCCTGGGGATGGGTGGCCTCATACTCCATTGCGAGTTGTCGGCTATAGATAGCGGCATTGGTGGCACCAACCGGTAATTTTAAAAGCTTATAAATAATGGCGGAAAAAATTCGGCTTAAAAAGTTCTGAACCACTTTAACATTCTGAGAGTAGTTTTTGAAAAAGACTCTTACGTTATTGTCCTTGATGACTCTGACTTGTTCCGTTTTACTTTTTTGCAGCTTGCCCCAGATAAGCACACTTCCTCTTTGGTCCAGGCTTTGGGAACTGGATTCATCCAAGCGGACAACATAGGGCTCAAGTTCTTTGACGGTTCCGAAACCTTTTAAAATTGATTTAAGCTCAGATTTTGTCTCGTTTTCACTCTTGATTTGTTCCCATTGGAGAGTATTAAAGCCCAGTGTAAATTCTTTACCTGAGGCATATTGATAGTTTAAATCATAGCGAAGCAAAGAGAGCTTTAAGAGTTTAAAGAAATCCAGCTGAAGTTCCAGGGAAACTCCGGCATTGGAGGTTTTCTTGCTCATGACTCCAACTTTGAAGCGCTCACCATTCAGGTCCTTGGATTGATGGGCCTGTACTGATGTCATTTGTTGAAAATCAAATTGGGCCAAGGCACCGGCCGAAAAAGAAATGTTATAAAGTGGAGGAGTGGCAATGATGCCGCCGGTGCTTGCGGTCCAGGTATCTTCCCGTTTCATGATGTCTTCATGACCCATGACTTCCATTCCCAGCTGGTTGAATTTCATAAAGAGTAAAAACAGCTTGGAATAATCCGCACCGAGACCATTTTGATAGGAATCAGCATAGTGATAATAGGTATAGACCCGTCTGAAAGTAATTCCTGCGAAGGCCTGAATCTCTGTTGATTTCATTTCCGTTAATCCCGCCTCATTCAACTTTTCAAGAAAAGTGGAGGCTTCAATTTCGAAAGTAAAAGCGTCTTGAATAAGCCAGTTATCCCCAAATAAATTCGGAGTCACCTGACGATCAGCATATACCTGAACGACACCAAAAGGTTTTTGCCAGGAAAAGCCTGAGTAATTGGCAAGCCCCAGATTGAATTGTTGGTTTAGCCGATTAATGTTGGCCACTTCATTCATACCGATATCACGGTAGGCACCTTCT
This sequence comes from Bacteriovoracaceae bacterium, assembly GCA_023701435.1. Taxonomy (GTDB): domain Bacteria; phylum Bdellovibrionota; class Bacteriovoracia; order Bacteriovoracales; family Bacteriovoracaceae; genus Peredibacter. The sequence continues at coordinate 11,527 of JAMPXB010000036.1, forward strand.
AAATGCCGTCTGATTTCGTCGTAAAGTGGGGATTCCTCACCATCAACAGGGATAGGTGTATTAATGCCGCTTTTAGCATTCAGGGCCACTCCCAATAAGGCGCTCATCATTTTCGATTGAAGATTGGGGACCTGGGAATTCTCGGACTTTTGATTACTCAGAGATTTGATTTTTAGGGCCAGGTTACTTTTCGTTTTGGGTTCAGTAAGATATTGTTCAAATTCTGAATTAAGTTTGATGTGGGAAAATTCTGACGAGTGCGCCGAAGTCGATACAAGAATAAAGACCAGCATCCATACTTTCATGGGAACTCCCGAGGCAATCATTCGCCTGTGTGATACCCCTGAATCGGACTCTTCAGCTTTAAAACTTAATCAGGTGCTCGTAAACTAACCCTTTGATATCTCTTTTTGAGAGTGGAAATTCACTTAGTTGGAATTGAAATAAAAAGAAAAAAATTATGGATAATGAAAAATTTAAGGCACTTCTGGAAGAAAGTTATCAGTGGCCCGATTATTATGAATTTAAATTCATCATTAAAACCGATGATAAGTCCTTGATAATTGCAAAACTCCAAGGTTTCACCGTTCACGAAACTCCGTCCAAAAAAGGCAACTATACCTCGGTTTCCGCCCGGAAGCTGATGAAGAGTACTAAGGAAGTTCTCGAAGTTTATGAGCTCATGAGTACTATTAAAGGTATCATCAGTTTATAAAAGCGGAGTCGGCATGAAGTTTAAAACGGCCCTTATCCTTGCCGGTGGGGCATTTGGCACATCGATAGGTTTTGTCCTGGCCCAGAATTTTCAGAAAGTTATCGTTCTGGTGAGGTCTCGTGAAATTTACGATGAGATCAATCGAGGAGAGAATAATACCTATCTTCCGGGTCAAAAACTTCCTGCCACGATGAAAGCTGCCCTTGATTGGGACGAAGTTAAAAAGCTTACTGAGGGAGAACTGGAGCTGATTGTTTCAGGTCTGCCGATGTCGGCCATTGAGGATTTCTGTTTATCCTATAGAGAGGAACTTAAGGGGTATCTGGATCAGGGGACTCCACTGGTGAGCCTTGCTAAAGGTATTGATCATGAAACTCTCAAGCTTCCTGATGAATTATTTAAAACCCATTTTGATCATTACCGTTCTCAACTGATGTATTTGTCAGGTCCTTCTTTTGCCAAAGAGATTGTAGATAAGCAGATCACCATTGTCTCTCTGGCGGGAGAAAATCGTGAGAACTTACTCCTTACCTGTGAAATGTTGGGAACTGAATTCTTTAAGGCGATCCCTACCACTGATGTGAAAGGGGTCTTGTTAGGAGGTTCTCTTAAAAACGTCATCGCCATTGCTGGCGGGATCATGGAAGGACTAGGTTACAATCACAATACCCGTGCTGCTTTAATTACCCGAGGAATCGTTGAAATGCTCAGGTTCGGTACTGTCTTTGGGGCGAGACCAGAAACGTTTTATGGGCCAAGTGGAATGGGGGATCTGATTCTCACCACCACTGGAGAGCTTTCCCGAAATAAATCTTTTGGAATGGAAATTGCCAAAGGTAGAAAGGCCGAAGATATTATTCGATCCACCAAGAGTGTAGTAGAAGGCTACAAGACTACCAAGGCGGCATATTTGTTGGCCAAGAAAATGAATATTCGCGCCAGGATTTTCTCAGGGCTTTATGAAGTTCTTTATAATGGGCATGATCCAAAAGAAGTGGTGCAGGAGTTGATGCTCCTGCCACCAAAGTTTGACGAATAATTATTTTAATTGAGCTTCAATTTTTGAAAGTGAGATCGTTTCTCCGAGATAAACGATTTCACCATTAGCTTTTTGTACAAAGTACGCAGGTACCCCCACAATATTGTAACGCTTTAAAAATTGGGTGATGTTATCGTCCCGGCGGGTCCAGTCAGCACGCATTAAAGTGACATCATATTTTTCGGCCAGTGCTGCAAAGCCACTCGTTTCAAGAACCAACTTTTTATTCACCTTACAAGTCAGGCACCATTCCGCAGTGAAATCCATAAAGACTAATTTGCCTTTTTCCATTTGGAGTTTTTCCTCAGACCATGGCTGCCAGACGCTATCGGCCCTTACGGTTTGGGTTCCTGCTGCTCTCGTTTCGACATTCTGAAGCGCCATGACGGTCATCGCCAGAGGCAGGGCAAAGGCCAGAAACTGAAGTATACGAGAGTTTGAAATTTTTTGAGCGAAGAAAAAAGCAAAGAACCATAATCCAAAAAGAAGATTAAGGCGCCAGCTGATGACGTCGAAATTGACCAAGGAGACAAAGACGTCGTAAAGCCAGATGACTGTAATGAGTAGTGAGAGACCCAAAAAGTATTTTAACTTTTCCATCCAGGCACCCGGACGTGGAAAAATGCCCAAAGTGGCCGGGAAGACGGCAGTCAATAAAAAAGGAAAGGCCAGACCAAAACCGATGAAGAAAAACATCAGGAAGATGTTAAAAACACTGGTGGTAAAAGCGAAGGTCAGGGCAGTCCCCAGAAAAGGGGCCGAGCAAGGGGTTGAGAGAATGGTAGTCAGAATTCCGGAAAAGAAATCTCCCGAGACACCTTCTTTTATTTCTTGAGAGCCAAATTTAGCTCCACCGGGAGTGCGAAACTCAAAGAGACCAAAAAGATTTAAGCTTAAAACAAAAAGAATAAGCATCATCACTAAAATGAAAGCGGGTGATTGAAGCTGAAAACCCCAGCCAATTTCTTCTCCGCCGGCCTTGATGACAGCGATGACTCCGGCAAGGGCCATAAAAGTTGAAATAACCCCTGCGGTATAACTTAAATTATGAGAGAGAATTTTACGACGAGAAAGATTCTTATGCTTAATAAGACCAAAGAGCTTAAGTGAAATTACCGGTAGCACACAAGGCATAAGGTTCAGAATCAGGCCACCCAGGAAAGCAAACAATAGGTACTGAAGGAGACTCTTGTCATCAGTAGTGGAAGTAACGGCCGCTGGCGCGCTCTTGCCACTGAAAGGTGGAAGACTTTTGTAGAAGTCTTTTAAAGAAGAAGTGGCATTGGAGAAGTTTTCAATTTTGAGCTCAATGACACTTACTTTATCAGTATCAGGGGCATTGAGCAGGAATTTTAAATGATAAGGCTTTTCGAAACGTCCATCCGCTGGAAGCGGCATTTCCGGATCCTGATATTCGCCGTCCCATTCAATTTCTGTTTTTCCATAAAGGACTCCATCTTTCAGGAAAAGAGACTCGCGCTTAAATCCCCACGGCACATGAGGGAAAGCTGTCAGGAGATTTAGTTCTTTAGGTAACAGGGGAGATTTAAAATTCTTTAAGGTGTAATGGAGGGTTAGGTTAGGTTGATCTTTTTCTCTGGTGAGATAGAACTCAAAACCAGCAGGCAAGTTAGCTTCACGGGGCAAAGAAGAAAAAGCCTGAACCAGTTCAGTGGAAGAGTAAGCACTGATGTTCCGCGTGGAGACAAAATTCTCATTCGATTTTAAAGTTAACTGTGCTTCCCCTGGGATACAAATATCTTTACAGATCAGCACTCCGACCTTGGCATCAAAAGCTCCTTCAATATTATCAAAGAAGAAATGCTGAACTCCACCGTAGCCGATGGTAAAGATATCACCGGCCTCAATATATCTTTTAGGCGTCGGCCACTCGTAGCTTTTGATATCTAGTGGATTATTATTTTTGCTAAACTTGAAAACAGATGCAATACCGGCATCACCGGGGTTTTTCCAGTAAGTATGCCAACCCTCGTCGTGATTGATAGTGACAACAATTTTATCCTGAAAACGTTGAAGGGAGTAAGTGGCGTGTTCTTCTCGTGCATATAAAGAAAAAGAGAGAAGGAGAAGAGCGATGGCTTTCAGCATGTGAATCCTTTATCATGAAATCTTAGGAACTTAATCTATGTCTTTTCCGTCGAAAATTATATGCCTCACTGAGGAAACAGTCGAGACTCTCTATCTTTTAGGTCGAGAAGATTTAATTGCAGGAGTGAGCCAGTATGTGGAACGACCACCTGAAGCAAAAAAACACCCGCAAATAAGTCAGTTTATCCGCTCTGATGTTGAGCAAATTGTCTCTCTCGGGCCAGATTTGGTGATTGGCTTCTCAGATATCCAGAAAGACATAGCTTCGCAATTAATAGGACGGGGACTCAACGTCTTTGTGACAAATCAGCGCTCTTTATTTGAAATTCTTAACAATATCCTTCTGTTAGGAAGATTAATTGGGGAAGAAAAAAAGGCCCTGACTTTAGTCCAGTCATTTGAAAAGAAACTTAAGGGCTTTCAAGAAGCCTCTGCGAAATTTAAATGTCGGCCCAAAGTCTATTTTGAAGAGTGGGACCATCCTCGCTTTTCTTGCATTAAATGGGTCTCAGAACTTATTTATGCCACAGGTGGTGAAAACGTTTTTTCCGCTAAAACAGGTGCTATGGCACGGGAAAGGGAAGTCAGCGATCAAGAGATCATAGATAAAAATCCCGACATTATCTTTGGTTGTTGGTGCGGTAAGCCAGTAAAGCTGGATTCCTTTGCCAAAAGGGCAGGATTTGAAAAGGTTAGGGCCGTACAAAATAATTTTATTTGGGAACTACCTCCGGCCATCTTCTTACAACCGGGGCCTGCGCTATTTGTTGACGGGCTCGATCTGATGTTTGAAAAAATTCAGCAAGTTGCCAACCTTGACGTCTAAAAAAAGAAGTCCATATTTAGAGTTATGAAAAGAATGTATGTTGTTTTAGGAATCATGTTTTTATTTGTTTTCTGGGCAGGGGCTCTCCTGGGTCAGCAAAGTTCCAGGCCGGTGGATGATAAAGAATCCGCCAGCATGGAGAAGCGCCTTAAAATGCGCGAAGAAATGCACCGTCGGATGATGGAAAAACTTCTCAAGGGCACGGGCCCTGATGAGGACATGTTTAAAGACATGGAGCAATTTCTGGATGAAGTCATGACAGACTCCTTCAGTGGATTTGATTCTTTCACTAGAACCACTGCTCAGAACTATAAGATGGAGTGGAGTGAAACTTCTGAGGGACGTGTTTTGACAATTACTCCCCAAAGTCCTGAGCAGAAACTTGATATCGATATCAGTAATGGTCTGGTGATTATTAAAGGAAAAACAGAAAATAAGTCAGGCAACAGTGTTTCTATTTCCAATTTCTCCAATAGCTTTAACGTTCCTGGTGATTGTGATCCAAGCAAAGTCAAAATTGATCAAAAAGATGGAAAGATTTTAGTCCAATTTCCATTTTGGGATTCCAAGGCCATTAGCGATAAGCAGAAGAACGATAGAAAACCTATTCCACCTTCTGACAGTGATGTGCAGATCTGATGAAAAAAAATCCACACGAGGTCATCGATTTTTGGTTTGGTAAAGTCACTCCTGGTGAGTGGTTCAAAAAAGATGAAGTGCTGGATGATACGATTCGTTCAAAATTCAGTGAGCATTTGGAAGCGGCAAAGAGAGGAGAGCTCTATCTCTGGCGGCTTTCGCCTGTAGGACGGCTTGCTGAAATTATTCTGCTGGATCAATTTTCACGTCATATTTATCGGGGAACCCCTCAAGCTTTTGAAGGTGATTCACTGGCCCTGGTTTTATCTCAGGAGATGGTTTTAAGAGATTTGGACAAAGAGCTCTCAATCGAGAAGAGATCCTTTGCTTATATGCCTTACATGCATAGTGAATCAAAACTGATACATCAGGAGGCGATGAGAATTTTCTCCATGCCTGGTCTGGAAGAGTCCTTAAAATTTGAAATTTTGCATAAAGAAATCATTGATCAGTTTGGAAGATATCCTCATCGCAATCAGATCCTGGGTCGCGAGTCTTCGCTCGAAGAACTCGAATTCCTCAAGACCCATCCCGGTTTTTAAATATAAGACCATGAAATAACGAGGCTTATTTTTCGGCAAAATTTTCCTAATGATCATGCCGATATATCCGATGAGAAGGGGTGAGTGTTCAACCCTTTCCTGGAGGCCTTTATGGCAAAAACTGTTGCACTTTTTTTCGTTCTTGGACTAATGGTAAGCTGCGCTTCTTATCATAATGAGCGTTCTATTTCGTCGGTGGATGAGCAGCCAAAAGAACATCATCACCTTGATCGCGCTTACGTCCGTTAACGGCATCAGGGCTTTTTAAGCCAATCCGGAATATTGGACACTTCTTCAAGTATACGCTTATAAGAATCCAGGCGAGAGAGGATCAATTGATCTTCTCTCTTGCTGTTATCAAGCTGCTGAAAAAAACATCCCTTACTATTAACTTCATGGGTACAGTTGGAACTAAACTGACATTTTGTGGTCCATTCATTGACGTCTGAAAAGCAGTAAAGAAGATCCTGCTTAGTTAGATCACTCAGGGACATGGAACGAATTCCGGGAGAGTCGATTAAGGCGAATTCTTCGGCGTCGATCAGTTCCGCCCAGGTGGTGGTATGGGCACCTTTACCTACCTTGCCCAATTCTCCACTGAGCAGTTGGATTTTGCCGCCGCTTAGACTGGTAATCAGGCGACTCTTTCCTACTCCAGAATGTCCCAAAAGAATGGTGGTTTTATTCCGCAGGTCTTGAAAAAGTTCTTCAAAACCAGCGTTTAAATATTTGGGTTTATAACAGCTGTCATCTGCTGAAACTTCAAAGCATTTAACATTAAGCCACTTGAGTCGGTCGGCCTCGAATTTAATATCAAATTCAGATTCTTCATAAAGATCCATTTTGTTGAAGACCACAAAAGCGGGAACATTCCAGAAGTCGGCCCGGGCCAGATAACGGTCTACGAGGCCTCGTTTGTAGCTTGGTTTTCCAGCACTTACCACCACCAGCATGACGTCGACATTACTGGCGATCACTTTCTTTTTTTGTTCCCTGGGAATATTTCGAAAAATAGCATTTTTTCGTTCCTGGGCCTTAACGATTTTAAATTCATCAACTTCCTGGACTAGCTCAACCCAGTCACCTACAACGAGATGGTCTTCTTTTAAAAGGGTAGCGAGGGCCGTGGCGGGAACCACTTCCTTGGTATCCTCACGCTGGCAGTCAAAATGCCTTTTTGAGGATCTAAAAATACGTGCCTTGATTGTCATTTTGAGAAGGTACCACAAAAAGCTTACTCCTTCGATTGACAAGATTACTCTCGCTCATTAAAGTAATCGCCTAAACGCTCTGAATCGTCTAAACTCCTTGGAATCAATGATTTTTTCTATATTCAGGCCAGTTTTATCAGCGCACCGGTAGCTCAGCTGGATAGAGCAACCGATTTCTAATCGGTAGGTCACAGGTTCGAATCCTGTCCAGTGCGCCATTTTTTAAAAAGCCCCTAATGAAGGGGCTTTTTTTTGCCTAAAATTTCATTATGCAAGTAATCTAGGAGGCCTATGAGTCCCAAGGCCAAAACCTCTTTATTGATCATTCTCCTGCTTGCCATCTGCGGTTTCGCCTTAGGTCTGGGTTCCGTCACTTTCATTTATGGCAAAGGTTATTCTTACTTGCTGGATGACCCCAAGGCCTGTGTTAATTGCCATGTTATGCGTGACCAATATGACAGTTGGAACAAGTCATCCCACCACAAAGTGGCCACCTGCAATTCTTGTCACACCCCAGAGAACATCTACTTTAAATATTTTAATAAAATGGATAACGGTTTTATGCACGCACTGAAGTTTACGACGGGTACTTTCAAGGACCCGATCAGAATCAGACAGCATAATTTTAATATTACTATGCAGGCCTGTTTGAAATGTCATGGTGATTTAATGTCGTCCACACTTCATCAGGAACCTTTGCGGGAAGGGCGTTCTTGTGTCGCTTGTCACCGCGAAGTTGGCCACACTCATTAAGGGAAAAGTTATGACATCTAAAGGCAAATTAATCTTATTAGTGATCCTCACGGCCATTCTGGGAAGTATCGCGGGCTATGTTTTAATCAGCATCTCAGAAAAAAAGAATGAGGCGAAACATCCCTTTTTTAAAGTCGTGGATATTGGGCCAATGGAAGATGATCCGGAGGTGTGGGGGAAAAATTTCCCGCTTCAATATGACACTTATAAAAGAACCGTTGACCAAGAGAGAACAAGATATGGCGGCTCGGAAGCCTTGCCGAGAATTCCTGATCAAGTCGATCCCCGAAGTGTGGTGGCCCAATCAAGACTTGAAGAAGATCCGCGCTTAAAGAAAATATGGGCCGGTTACGCCTTTAGTGTGGATTTTAGAGAGGAGCGAGGTCACGCTCACATGTTGGATGATCAGGTCTACACTAAAAGACAAGATGCGACTCCTCAGCCTGGGGCCTGTTTAAATTGCCATGCTTCTACTTACACCACCATGATGAAACTCGGTGAGGGAGATCTTAAAAAGGGCTTCCATGCCATGAACAAAATGCCCTATCATGAAGCCCTTAAGAACGTGAAACATCCAGTGAGTTGTATTGATTGTCATAATCCAGACAACATGGAACTTCGAATCACTCGTCCGGCCTTTATGGAAGGTATTAAAGAATTTAAAAAATCTCAGGGTATTGAAAACTATGATGTGAACAAGATGGCCACACGACAAGAGATGAGAAGTTTTGTCTGTGCTCAATGCCACGTGGAATATTATTTTAAGGGGCCAGAGAAAACCTTAACCTTCCCGTGGAGTAAAGGAATCAAGGCCGATCAGATTTTTAAGTATTATCAGGAAAATGGTCACAAGGATTGGGTTCATGCAGAAACCGGGGGCGAAGTGCTCAAGGCCCAGCATCCGGAATTTGAAATGTGGAATCAGGGCGTACACGCTAAATCTGGAGTCAGTTGCGTAGACTGTCACATGCCTTATCAGCGAGTGGGAGCAATGAAGATCACTAACCATCAGGTTAGAAGTCCGATGCTTAATATCAACAAGTCTTGTCAGACTTGTCACCATTCACCAGAGAGTGAACTAAGAGAGAAAGTGGAAACTATTCAATCCCGTCATATGGAAATGAGAAATATGGCGATGGACGCTTTGGTGGAATTGATCAACGACATCAAATTGGCCCAACAAAAGAAAGTGAACGAGAGTAAAATCAAAAAGGCCCAGTTAGCGCAACGGGAAGCCCAGTTCTACATTGATTTTATTGAAGCTGAGAACTCTTCTGGCTTCCACGCTCCGCAGGAAGCCGCAAGGTTAATCGTGCAAGCGATGGATAAGATTAGAGAAGGTCAGTTAGTTTTAAAGAATTAATTAAACTTTAATATCTAGTCTTTCTTAAACATTTTCCTCTTATCTGCCGTAAAGATTATTAAGGTTTACCTAATCTTTAAGGCAAGTATGAGAAAAATTTCTCTAATCATTGGGGTTTTATGGCTAGCTAACTTTAGTTTAGCTCATGCCGCTGATTCCTTAAGTTATTCCGGACGACTTGTTAACAGTAATGGCTCCCCCGTGGTGGGGCCGGTGAATTTAAAAGCTGAACTGGCCTACACTAACGCCTCGACAGTTATTCTTTGTAGTGACGAGATTGCCAGCGTGCCGCTTGCGAACGGGGTTTTTCATATCAAGCTGGAGTTAGATTGTACTCCTTCAAATCTTGTTACAGTCCTCGCCAATACTCCGGCCAATGAAGCAGTAGCGATTAGAATTACTGATCAATCAAATGCTAAGGTTTATTCCTTCCAGGCCCTGCACTCCATACCTTTTTCCCTCATGTCACAGATGTCTAAGCAGATTGTCCAAATGAGTGCGAC
>JAMPXB010000016.1 GCA_023701435.1 Bacteriovoracaceae bacterium
CTGTAATCTTCAATACATGCTTGTTTTTGAGTAACCGCTTGCGGTCGGAATCTGAAAGTTCGGCCATGATCTGCTCCTAAAAAGAAGAATACCCCAAAAACGGGACAGGGGCTTTTTATTTCCTGTCCAGAATTTGGGGTACAGATCATCGGGGGTGCTTTTTTTATGCAATTATTTCACAGAATCATTGTAAACTTCAACCGCGCTATACTTAGTTTGAACCTCACTCATCTTAATAAAAGTAATTTCACTTATTCTTAGTTTGTCATACAGATTCTTGCTCGAATAATTAAAAGGAGCGGCGTCATTATTGTCAAAGGCGTAAATAATCTCACTGATATTTGTCATAGCTATGGCCGCAAGACACATAGGACATGGTTGAGCACTGGCATATATCTTATATCCAGTTAAATCCATTCCACGAATACTTGCTGTCGCTTTTCGGATAGCCTCAAGTTCGGCATGTGAACTAGGGTCAAATGTGGCAAGCATGTTGTTAACTCCGCTTGCGATAACTTTATTATCTTTGACGATAATAGCACCAAAGGGTCTTCCGCTCTTGGCCTTGTTTTCGATGGCAAGCTCAATTGCTTGTTCTAAAAATGACTGATCACTATTCGTATGCTCCATCTTTTTAGCCCCAGCATTTTTTAAAAGTTCAACGATTTCGTTATGATTTCTTTTTTGGGCATGTTGGAGAGGGCTCACACCATCCTTATCGGGAATACTAATATCAGCGCCGCCCTTAATAAGTTCTCGGATAATATCTTGATGTGTTTTCCCTCCATCACTTAAAATAATAGCTTCAAGAAGGGCCGTCCATCCCAGTCTGTTGATGTGATTTACATTTATTTTAGTTTTTAAAAGAATTTTGACTGTCTCAAGATGACCTTTCTCTGCCGCTGGAATTAAAGCTGTGCCACCATATCTGTTGGTGCTCTTTAAATCTGCCCCATGCTCGAGTGTCATTAATAGGATTTCATTTCTTCCTTCTGCTCCTGCAAAAAGATAAGGAGTATCCTGCTTGGCATCTCTGGCATTTACATCTGCACCATTTTTAATAAGAATGCGCGCCATCTCAATTCGATTTAGCTGTGTAGAAAGTAATAGTGGAGTTCTGCCAATCTCATCTCGAAGCTCAAGTAAGCTTTCCTTCTTCTCAGAAGAGATAATATTTTTAAAAGCATTTAGATCATTATTGGAAATGGCCTCATGAAGAGAGGTCGCTTGGGCCGGCGATGTCATTAAAATTCCAACGATAGTAAGTAGGTTTGATATCTTTTCCACAAAAATTCCTTTTTTATAGATACCTTATAGATAAAAAAACTTGAAGAAGATTTAAAGTGTAGTCTCTTTGTACGGAATGGGAAGACCGCTTTAACAACACTTGAAGGTGAAAAACTTCTTTTGTATGCAAGAAGAATTTGTCACCTAATAGATGAAGCAGAAGAGTCCATTAAGCTTGATCTCTAATATGGATTTGTTAGAGTTGGGGTTCCGGAAGATATTGCTTCATCATTTATTGCTCCCATTCTAGCAGGAGTCAAAAAAAAATATTCCAAGATACAATTTTCCGTAGCTAGCGGTATTAGTAGAAAACTGTGGGAGCAATATCAATCCGGTGATCTCGATATCGTCTTGATAAAGCAGAGGAAAGGGGAAACAGCTGGACTGGCCAGTTGGAAAGAACCCCTTAGGTGGATCGATCATAAGCAATACAGTAATTTTGATCAGGATATTATTCCTCTCGTAGCATTTTCTGAGAATGGGCTTTATAGAGATGAGATGATTCGATATCTGGATGAAAAAGGAAAAAAATGGAGAATTTCTTATGAAAGCTCCAGCCTTGCAAGCTTGATTTCTGCCCTAAATATTGGATTCGGTATTACCCTTCTTCCAAAGAGACTGGTTATGAAAGAGCATAAAATACTCACCGCCAAACAGGGTTTTAATGGCATTGAGGATTATGAATTAGTTCTGCACGTTGGAAGTCTTTCATCAACACTATCTAAGGAAGTGGCAAATGATCTGATAAAGTCACTAAAAAATTACTGATTCCTAATGCTCGTAAAAATAATGACGATGCTCTTAATGAGAGGAACGTCATTAAAGTTTTCACTATTCCTCACAAAATTTGGGATTAGCTTTAGGTGACTGGACTATCGTTTCTTCAATACTTTCTATTTCATATAAAAAGGGTTGATTATGAAGTCCTCATGGTTGTTATTTTCATTACTGTTTTTTTGGGCAGGGAATCTCAAGGCCAAGGAAATAACATCGCAGGTTCATGCCATTGAAATATCTCCCCACATCCACGAGCCAATGTTGGTTTATCTTTTAAGCGGGGACGTGGCAAAGATTTTTCAGGGTGACGAGTTATTGAATGTCCTGGTGCAGGCAAAGGAAAATAAGACCTGGCTTAAATTTTCGCTCAATGATGCGCGCGAAATTGAAGGGGCAGCAATCATTAAGTCACCAATCGGTCCTAAACAAACGATGCTGAAATCGACAAGCTCTGAGACCCCTTCTGTTTTAAACTCGATTAACCTTGCCCGTAAGTTTTTTCGGGAGGCCCGCTACAAGGACAAGGACTCCCAGTGTTTCAATCGTGCACACGTTTGGAGCTATGAATGGAAAAAAAATAATTACTTGAATTCGGGGAAAATGTTTATCTTCTTTTCCGCCCGCTACATCAGAGAAAATGATTTTCATTGGTGGTTCCATGTGGCTCCTTATGTTCATGTCGCCATTGGCTCGGAGATAAAGGAACGGGTAATGGACAGAAAGTATCTAAGGGAACCTACGAGCGTGAGAGGGTGGATTGATAGATTTATGGCGAAAGAGACAAAGTGTCGGACCGTTGAGGCTTATTCTGACTATGCCAATTATCCTGAGTCCGGTGAGTGCTATCTTATGCGATCAAGCATGTTCACCTATTGGCCACTGGACCTCGAAGTAGAGGAACTTTACGGAACCAAGAAAAAATCATGGGTACAAGAAGATCTGCAAAACGCTTATCTAGATGCTTTGGACATCATTCTATAGGGAATTTTATGAAGATAAATTTATTGTTGCTTCTCTTGGCCTTCAATTTTACAGCTTGTGATTCGAAAGGAAGACCTTCCCGTAAGAACTTGCAGCGAACGCATGCTCCGGTGGAAAATGCTCTGCGTGCCGATGAAGGAGAGCGACCGATAATTAAAGAGACCTACTTGGCCACACTGACTCCCTTGAATCAGGAAATTGCCGGAAAAACTTCCGGTGCCGTTACCATTCATTTGGAAGGGGACTTTCTTGCGGCCCATGTAAGAGTGCTAGGTTCTGCTCCAAACGTCATTCATGCCCAAAATGTCCATATTGATGGTCTTTGCCCAACGGAAACGGCCGACGCCAATCTCGATGGCATTATCGATATTGTCGAGGCAAACCATTTTACCGGCCCGATCCTGATCCCTTTGGATGGGGACATCAATTCCCAATACAGTCTCTTGGGAATGTACCCGGTTGCCGATACTTGGGGCTCGTATATCTATTCCCAGACCGCTTCCCTGGAAAGCTTTCTTCAAGACATGAAGATGGAGGACGAAGACCCATTGGATGATATTGTTAAGCTTAGAGAGGCGGTGTTTAACCTGGATGGTAGGGTGGTGATGATTCACGGAGTTGCGGATGAACTGGATTTGCCCGAGACTGCTGCCGGCAAAAATGATTTGAGTGGGGCCCAAACCCTGCCCATTGCGTGTGGAAGATTGAAAAGAGTTTGGACGGTGCCGGGAAGAATGGAAGATGATGATAGGACCGTGGGCAGAACGCGGATCAGGCCTCCCGCTGATGCTGCAAATTCAGGCAGTACAAATTCTGGAGACGAACGTGGGACAAATGGAACAAGTGGAGATGTCACTGGCTCCAGGCAGGACGGCCCATCGTCGGTAGAAGATAGGGAACCTTGTGAGGACAAAGGATGTGAGTAAATAGGACATCTTTCATATCCAGTATTTTCAGACCCTTTTAGGCATGTAATCAAATAGGATTGTACTGAGAGATTAAGACAGACTTTTTAATAAGAAATTACTTAACAGCTTAATTAGCATAGATTGATGAAAAAATTAATCATTCTAGGCTCTCTACTCTTTACACCATCTCTCTACGCCCAAGCGTTTGATCAATTCGTCCAAGGCCTTCAGCAGGATTATTTCCTGGTCCAAACGGAGCGTGGGATAGAGTTGAATAACCACATCAGGGTTTCAAAGTTTGGGCCCTTGGGCAGAATCCTGAGTCCAGATGCAACGGCTACTTATAACAGTAAATTAAATCTTATCAGCCTCCATGCCGATCTCCTGACTAAAAATGGTGGTCAGTATAGCATAAAAGATGCACGACTCATTCGCGGTGCAAACTATGCGCAGACCTATTATCTTTCAACGATTTTTCATGAGATGGGGCATGCTGAACTTGATGTCTTTGTTGAAAATGAAAGAGAAACAGAAGACTCGATGTTGATGCATCATTATAGAAATTTCTTGAAGCCTTTTTATAAATCAAACTTTCCCAAGTTCAATCCGTTCACTGTTTTTCACGAGCACTTTGGCTACTATCGCTCCGATTTGCTGGATTTCTTAACGAATGAAAGAGGGGATGTGTTGCTGGCCAATGGCTACAACATGTTTACGAAGTCTTGCTTCTTAAATCCTGTTTTACGGAAGAAACTAGCCGACGGAATAGCATTGGAAGAATTTCAGAAGTTATTTGTGATAAACACTAATGTTGATCCTTACCGTAAACGCGTGAGTCCCCGTTATGTTTATGTGAAAGGTAAAGATATAGATCTTATGCAAGCTCCGCACGCCAAAGGAATTCTCGAGCAGACGCATACTCTTTTCTGGGCCTATCACCAGACGATGTACGGCTTTCCCATCAATCAGAAGGATCTGGTGAACCGAATGAATGTCTCTGGGGAATTTAAAGATAGTTTGAGTGAGTGCCGTACCAGATTTTGGAACCAGGCTCAGGCACGTCCTTAGAGGTTTATTTTCGAAGGAAAAATTCTGCTCTCCAGATCCCTGTCAAACTCATCCCTGAACTCATTGAAGTAATGGTATTTTCATCAATGAAGATGGTCGTTGGAGTGGCCTGAACATTAATGTCCTGGGCTACGCCTGGAGCATTAATGAAAGTGAAGGGGTAATCATTCTGCGCTAGAAATTTTCTAATGGTTAAAATTTCTTCAAAAGGATTGATGGCAAAGATTGATTCTTTAGGAAGAGAACCATTGTCGACTGAAGACTTTAAGCGGGCCATTTCCAGCTTGCAGGGAGCACACCAGCTGGCCCAGAAAATGGCGATGGACCTGGTTGAAGGAGGAAAGAGAATCTTCTCTCCGTTCGAGGAAGTGGGCCCGATCACTTCATATTCCTGACTAATGATCTTGTTTCCAGATTGACGAATATTATTAAGAAAGGACGGGGCCTGTAAAAAAACCACCACCGCCACAATGATTAAAGTAAAGATATTGCTTTTAGTTAACCACTTCTTCATTTCTTGCCTATGTACTGAACCACAGCGCTTCGGCCGTTATGATATTTACCTTCATGGATATTTCTTTCCAGTTCTTTTCCAAGCTCAGGCTTAAGATGAGGAAGTTCCATTTTCAGGATTTCAAGGTTCATCATCATGTCACGCTTGGGAGGTCCACCAGTACCCAGCTCTAATTGCTCGGGTCTATAAGCTTCAAGAATTAAAATCCCATTATCTTTGAGCGAAGTCTCAATTCTGGCATGGACAATTTTACGGATGGTGGGAGGCAGATGAGCAAAGATGGAAATGACAGCATCCCATTTTGCTTTTCCTAAATCAAAAACTTCGAGGTCAGAAACAATAGTTTCCAGAGGCAAATTTTCTTTTGCCGCTATATTTTTTGCCTTGGACATACCGACTTCAGAGAAATCAACTGCCGTAACATTAAAGCCCTTGCGTGCCAGGAAGAGGGCATTACGACCTTCGCCTTCAGCAATACATAAAACGTTACCGTTAGGTTTTATACGCGCGTAATGTTCTGCCAGAAAATCATTAGGGGCTTCTCCATAAGCAAAGCCTTCTTCACTATATCTTTTGTCCCAGACTGATTTCATATGACCTCAATTACAAAATATTTTTTGCATAGTTTTAAGTAATTTCACCACATCAGGGTTAGTGACATAGTAGAAGGAAAAGTTCTTTTCCCGGCGTTGACCTAAAAGACCTTCATTCTGCATGCGTTTTAGAAACTGAGAGGTTTGGGATTGAGATAAACCCACTGCTTCTTGAATATCGGAAACCTGTTTCTCGCCTTCGCTGAGATAACATAAAATGAGGAGTCTTTGCGGGTGGGCAAAATGCTTTAACAGGCCTGACACCTCAACACATTTATTTTGCATCAATTCAAAATCCATAAAAATTCCCTACAATATCAGTCTTATGTGCTTTCAGTACTTATAAGATAATAAAACGTATTGTGATCTTTGTATTTTTCTTTTAGCCTGGTTGACATTATTACATAATTATAATATTATGGAAATGTAATATTTGTCAAGGAGTTAACAATATGGAATCAGTGATAGGTGGGATGCTAATAGGGGCAGCCGTTAGTATAATGCTGCTCTTTAATGGTCGCATAACAGGTATTAGCGGAATTGTAAGCGGTTTATTGGACACAAAAACACTTGATAAGAACTGGAGAATTCTGTTTCTTCTAGGACTTATTATAGGTGGGTTTGTTTTTAAACTCGTTCACCCACAATCATTTACTCTCATTTCAAATGCTAAAACAATGGACTTCATTATTGCTGGGTTTCTGGTTGGTTTCGGAACTCTAATGGGCAATGGCTGTACTTCTGGCCACGGGGTTTGTGGCATTTCCAGAATGTCCATCCGGTCAATTACGGCAACAGTCTCTTTCATTGCCGCCGGTGCTGTTAGTGTTGTTCTATTTAAATTATTGAGAGGAAGTTTATGAAAGGTTTAATTTCTTTAATCGTTGGTATCATTTTCTCTATTGGACTTGCTTATAGTGGCATGACTCAACCTCATATCGTACGTGGCTTTCTGGATTTCTTTGGAAACTGGGATCCGCGATTAGTGGGAGTTATGGGCGGAGCCATTTTGGTACACGGGATTTCTTATTATTTTATCAAGAAACGTACGTCCCCTTTGCTTCATACCACTTTCCATCTTCCTACCAAGAAGGACATTGATTCCCGACTGATTATGGGAGCTTTGATTTTTGGTCTGGGGTGGGGATGGGCAGGCATTTGTCCTGGTCCGGGAATTGTTTCTATGGTTACCGGTGAACCGGCCTTCTTCTACTTTATTGGTTCAATGTTGATTGGAATGAAAACCTTCCAGATCCTGGAAAGAAGAAAAAGTCTTTAATTCAATTTTGTGTTATATAGGAAGAATATGTTTATTTTCATATTCTTTCTTTTTGTTACTGCTCTTCCAGTTGAGGCAAAAATTCTGGGAGAGAGTCTTGCCGTAAACCCTTACACCATTCCCGGAGATTCCGAAATGAATCACCTCACATTACCCGGGGTGCGTTTTCATGAGGCCAATGATTATTTTGGGGAAACAGATAAATTAGTTTCTGGAGTAGGTAGCTTATCAGTGATGGAGGTATGGAAGCACTATAGTACTTCGCTCAGTCTCAAGGGGCGCTTCATCCAACCCATCCTACAAACTCGCAATGATCAACCACTTCTGACTGAAAAAATCGGGGTCTATGCCGATAGTCTGGAAACTTTTTGGAATAATTCGATCACTTTCTATTCTAGAAACAGTATTGGTTGGAAATTTAATTTTGGTTTCGGTTATACGGATGTAGGTAACCACGGCCTGGTCAATATCTATCGACAGATTCATGATGTAGTCGATTCACCGATCCAGGACAAGCTCTTTGGAAAAAAACTGAATCAACATTTCATGACCAGCAGTTTTGGCTTAAATGTCATTTTTCCTATTATGGATAGGGTAAACTTTCTTATTGGAAGTTCGGTTTATAATTCCCCCATGCTTTATGAAAATTCTTATGAAACTTCTTTAATTGTTAGCCCTGCAAAATCCTTCGCGATATCCATGAAATACATGTACATCGACCAAAAAAGAAGTGAGTGGTGGTACTTAAAACCTGATAGACAGCAGTTTATTTTGGCCATTAGGGCCTTCTCTGTCTGGACACCCTCACTGTTGTTTGTCTCTTCTTATGTGAAAAAAGATGACTACGGTCAGTTTTATTTGAGTCCCATCTCTTTTACCTTCCCGTTCTAACTCATAGAGTCCTTTCATTCTTTAGATAAATTTAAATCAACATCTACTTTCTTAAAATGCTACTAGGCACCTAAGCAAGGTAGGGGAGCATGATTAAAAACTTATTTAACCTCGATTTACGTTCTTTAGCATTGGCAAGAGTCTTAATAGGAATTCTCACTTTTTTTGACATCTACAGGAGGATTCCAGAACTCGATACATTTTTTACGGATGCCGGAATCCTGCCTCGTTGGATTTTTCTCCAGCAATATGAATTAAATTACAGCATGACTTTACTTTCGCTTAATGGTTCCTATTCCTTTGCCTTATTTGTCGCGATCATGGGAATGCTCGCTTCTGTAACCTTTGCCCTCGGTTGGAGAACACGGCTTTCAAATTTCATTGTCTGGATTACTATTTTTTCTTTCCAGAACCGCTTCCCTGAAGCCGCTACGACAGGAGGGGATTTACTGATTAAGATTTTCCTCTTTTGGTCACTCTTTCTACCTATGAGTGCTCGTTATTCCATTGATCGAGCAGTTAATGAAACCCATCTTCCGAATAACGAATACAAAAGCGTCTTCACGGCGGCCTGGATTATTCAAGTTTTCCTTCTGTATTTCATGACCTTCCTCTACAAGTGGGCACCGGTCTATCATACAACCTTTGACGCTGTTTATTTCATGCTGCAACTTGATCATTTCACGACTCCGGTTGGAACATGGTTGGGTCAGTATCTGGCGGTAACACGATTTTTAACTTTTGCAGCTTATGCTCTGGAGATAATCGGACCCATAATGCTTCTTATCCCTTTTAGGAGAGATCTTTTTAGGGGTGCCGCTGTCGTTTCATTTTGGTTATTTCATTTGGGGATTGGCCTGACACTTCATTTAGGAAATTTCGTGCCTATTTGCCTCATCATTTGGGTGGGTCTCATTCCTACTGCCTGGTGGAATTATCTTGGAGAGAAGTTAAAAGTTAGTTCGGTGGCGATGAAAACTCTCTACTACGATGGTCAGTCTGAATTGGCTCGAAAGCTAGGACTGATTGCCAAAGAGCTTCTATTACTGGACTCAGTCAAAGTATTGTCTTCCCAGTTAAATCCTCAAGTGCAGGGATTTTTCACACCAGGTAAGGGCTTTGTTTTACAGGATGATGGAAGTAAAATTATAACGAACCATTCAGTCCTGTATCAATTGCTTCTTTCTTCCAGAATTTTGCCATTACGAGTACTTGGTAAAATTGCTAATTCTGAAATCAGTTTATCTTTAAGTGACGCGAAAGAGACTGGTGAAGTCATTATGTTTTCAGATAAACCGGTTGATTCTAAAGCATCGGATAGCTCTTCACAGAGTATAAAAAAACTATGCAGCCTCCTCATTGAAATCATTGGCTTTGATAAAGTTAAAATTAAACTTAATAAATTTGAACGATTCATGGGGGGATTCTTACTTATATTGGTTATTGGATGGAATATTGAAGGCTATGTGAAGGATAGAAAGTGGTCGATAGGATCCCCATTTGATGAAATAATGTTTGCCCTGAATCTAAGCCAGGGATGGGCGATGTTTGCTCCCCATCCTCAAAGAGTCGACGGCTGGTGGGTGATGGATGGAACATTAAAAAACGGAAAGAAATGGGATGCCTTTAACAATAAGGCGGTTTCATTCGAGCGGCCCGGTGACATGTATGATACCTATGCGACGGATAACTGGAGAAAGTTTCTAGATAATATTCAGGGCAGCAGGAATATGTCTTATTTCAATTTACTTGGTAATCATATCTGCCGAAGATGGAACTCCCTCAACCCTGGAGAAAGGTCCTTGAAGTCCTTTAAAATGTATTTCATGAGGGAGTTTACCAGCGGTCCAACTGAGCCTCAATCGCCTGTAGAAAAAGTCCAGCTAGTGAAACAGACCTGCCTTTAATATCAGACTCGATAACTATTCAAATTTACTTATCAAAAAGGAACAGAAATTCTGTTCCTTTTTGATCTTTTGACTTCACTGGCCATGTTCCTGATCGTATAATTCATCCTATGAAAAAAACAATTTTGAGCGGCAGTACAGTTACAGGAAATTTAACTTTAGGTAATTATATTGGGGCCATCAATAATTGGACTAAGCTTCAAAATGACTATGATTGCCTCTATTTTCTGGCCGATCTTCATGCCCTAACTGTTTATCAAGATCCTAAAATTTTAAGAGAAAGATGTTACAGCTTTTTTGCCCAATATCTGGCCTTGGGATTAGATCCTCAAAAAAATATCATTTTCGTACAATCCCAAGTGCATCAGCATACGGAACTCTCATGGATTCTAAGTTCATTGACTCCTATGGGGTATTTGAATCGCATGACTCAGTTTAAGGAAAAAGCTGAGAAGCATTCAAAAAACATTAATACCGCTTTATATACTTATCCCGTCCTGATGGCGGCCGATATTCTTCTTTATCAAGCAGACTTAGTTCCAGTTGGTGAGGACCAAAGACAGCATTTAGAGCTCACTCGCGATATCGTAGGCTTTTTTGAAAACCGTTACGGTGAAGGCATTCTCAAAATGCCTGAAGCCTATGTTGGTAAGATGGGGGCCAGAATCATGTCACTTCAGGACCCTGAGAAAAAAATGTCGAAATCAGATGAGAACGAAAAAAACTTCGTCTCAATCATCGACGATGCCAAACAAATAGAGAAGAAGATCAAAGGCGCCACAACTGATTCAGGCACTGATATTAAGTTCGATCCTGAAAACAAGGCTGGTCTATCTAATCTCATGACCATCTATTCTGTTCTTAGCGGAAAAACGACGGAGCAAATTGAAATAGATTACGAAGGGAAGATGTACGGTCACCTAAAAGTAGATCTGGCCGATCTGGTCGTTCAAACTCTTAAACCGGTTCGTGAAAAGTATGATGATCTCATGAAGAATAAGGATTATCTGGATCAACTCATGAAGTCTGGAGCGGAGCGTGCTGAGGCCCGTGCGATGCCTACGCTTGAAAAGGTGTACAAAGCAGTCGGATTATTACGTTAAAAAGTCCTTCAGGAAAAATTTATCCATCAATTTATCTGCGTTAATTGTTGGTTAACACATTTTGTGTTCACATAGCAGTGACGTCTTGTGCGCCGACAACTCTTTAGTTTGTTTTTCAAGATTTTATGATCCTATAGCGACTAATAAAATTTCATATTGATGTTATTTTTTAATTCATCCATTCATGAATAAGAAGGGTCGGGAATCTCTTTAGAAAATCTTATCATGACGACAATTCACTCATCAAAGTAGTTTCCTACCACCAGTAACTATTAACCTACAAAAGGTGGAGAAAATGAAGTTGAAAAAAAATGTTAGCTTACTTTTAGTTTGTTCTGTGTTTATGACATCAACTGTCCCTCATAATGCTTTCGCATACACAATGAGCGACTACAAGAGTGAGACTCGCGTTTCTGAGCAAGGTTTGGCAGAAGCTTTCAATAAGTTTCGCTATGACATGACAGTTGAATGGGATCAGCAAGATCCATATTTTAGAGATCATGCACAAAAAGAACTCGAAAATTCATTAGAAGCTTTGCGAGCACAAGGTGTAACGGAGTCTCAAATCCTCGCCTATATGCAAAAGAATATCTTAGATGGCAATGCCAGAAAAGATTATCAGCGTTTATTGTCAGCTCTTGAAACACAGAATTTGAGTGCTGAAGAAGCTTCTCAAGTTGCCATGAACTACATGGAAAAAAATTATCAGCAAGGTGTTGGCTTCCAAGGCGGTGGCGGTAGAGTAACCAATCGTAGAGCTATGATTATTGCGGGGATCATTATCGTGGGTATAATCACATATTTGATCATCCGTCACCACCGTGACAATGATGATTCAGATTCATCTTCAACAGGTGATAATGGTAACAATGGTAACAACGCCAATAATGCTAACAACGCCAATAATGCTAACAACGCCAATAATGCTAACAACGCCAATAATGCTAACAACGCCAATAATGCTAATAACGCCAATAATGCCAACAACAGCAACAATGGTAACAACAGCAACAATGGCAACAATGGTAATAATGGTAATAATGGTAATAATGGTAATAATGGTAACAACGGCAACAACGGCAACAACGGAAATAGCAACGGAAACAATGGTAACAACGGAAACAGTGGTAGCACTGGCGGAGGTTTCTGTTTAGGCTTCTCTTGCTAATTTTCTTATTGAATTGATTTGTTAGTACGGGCACCTCGAAAGAGGTGCCTTTTTTTAGTTAATCTTATAGTTGAGTAGGTTGATTAGTTTCCCAATCGTCGGTACCAATGATGGGTCTTAAAAACCTCAGCAAAGGTACAGTCATGAGAACCCTAATTGTGTTTGGACTCGCTCTACTGGAATTGTCACTCTGCCTGAATGTCTATTCCCACGAAAATGTTTCCCGTAAACAAATCATAGAAGTGATTGAGCGATTTCAGTTCCAGATAAAATCTGGTTCTGAGAAGCGAGATCCGTACTTCAGAGAAAAGGCTGAGAATGATTTGAGGCTTTCGTTGAACTCTCTAATAGCGCAAGGAGGTGGGATTGAGGATGTTATTGTCGTTTTATTAAAGGAGAGTCTGAGTGAGGAGATACGCACTGATTTTATTCACTTATTAAAAAGGCTTATCACAGAAAGGGTGAATGAAGATCAAATGTTGGTTGAATTGAGTTTGTTTTTCAAAACATGGCCTGAAGCCCACAAGAAGTTGGAGATTCAGCAAATCGTCGCAGGCGTAGTCATGGGTCTTGTGTATCAACAGTATCATTACGGAAATTTAAATTTCGACTCTTGGGTTGAAACGATGATAGGTCAAACCAAGTGGGTAGAACCACAGGAAGCAGCACATACCGAGATAGCACTTACCGCGACAATCATGCCTCCTGGTTTTGAAGTGGCCGGGAGTTTAGGTGCTGTGATGACCCTCGTCCCTATGGAACAAATATCAACAGAAAAAGAAAAGATAACTCTGGTGCTAAATGGTCGATTCGACTTGAAGGCAAACTAGTATGTTGGAAGTTTAATAGCAAAGAAAGCTTTAGCTAATAATGAGTTCTCCTGAAGGGGCGTATCTGTATAGTTTTTTTTAAAAAATTATTCTAAGTTTGCACCCCTCGTTGGCCATTGTGGCTTCAATTCAAACTAACACTAAGGTTTTTACTATGAGTAGAGCAAAGAAAATTCTCGTTAGTGGTTTCATCCTTTTTAATCTCTTAGCAATGGTGAGGGTTCATTTGCCTTTGGAGCAACCATTGTTGAAATCATTATACAGGCCAGTTGATTCTTATCTTAATTTTTTTAGTCTCTATCAGACTTGGACAATGTTCGCCCCTAATCCTTCCCGGGCCAACGTTTTCCTGACGGCGGAAGTGGAGTTTATGGATGGGACTAAAGATACATACAAATTCCCGAAAGCTTCTGAATTGAATATGGAAGACAAATTTTCTTTCGGAGAGAGGTATCGGGTTATTTCGGATGTTATTCGAAAAGATATCAATAGCTTCCTGTGGGCGGATACTGCCAAGTTTGCCTTAAGGAAATTACGAGACTCTAATTATCACAAGATACCACTACGAGTGCATCTGGTTAGACATTGGAGCGAGATCCCTGATGTTAATTCAAAATTTATTCCGCATCTAACCAAAAGCAAAAGCTATGACAGTTATGAATTCTTCACCTATGAGGTACTTTAATGAAGACTTTAAAAATGATGATAAATAAGTGGGATAATTTTTTCTTTGAAGAAAAGCCTACGGAAGGAATCGCTCTGTTCAGAATTGTCTGGGTAGGCCTTCTTTTGATGTATTACTTTGCCGATATTGGAAATATTCAGGACTTTTATGGTCCGCATGCTCTGATTTCTCTGGATACCGTAAGAGAGCAGTTTCCGATGCTTCATGCCAATATCTTTCACATGTTTAATATAAGTTATGAATTTACCTATTTTGTTGTAACTGTTTATGGTCTTTCACTGGCCCTGGCACTCATTGGTTTATTTACTCGTCCAGCTTTGACCGTGGTCCTTCTTTGTATGACAAGCCTTCATCAGCGAAACATCTGGTTATTAAGCTCCTCTGAATTGTTAATGAGGACAATAACTCTCTTGCTCATCTTTTCTCCTTGCGGTCATTCTTTGTCTATTGATTCTTTTCTTGGGAATTTTTTTCCACGTTTTAAGAACAAGAGAACCTGGTCTGTGTGGGTGGTACGAATCATTCAGATTCAAGTTTCAGTCATCTATCTTTGGACCGTTTTTCATAAGTTAAAAGGGGCGACGTGGTTAGAGGGGACAGCGGTCTACTACGCCACCCGGCTAGAAGACTTAACTAACTTCACTGTGCCTTACTTGATGAATTCCCTGATTTTTTTGAAAATAATGACATGGGGGACTTTGATCATTGAATTCGCACTCGGCTTTTTTATATGGTTTAAGAAATGGAGAAAGTCAGTTCTCATTTTAGGTATCATTTTCCATCTAGGGATTCAGTATTTTATGAGCATCCCATTCTTTGAACTCTATTTGATAGCACTCCTGATAAATTTCTTTACGCCAGAAGAGTTAAAAGCATTTGCAGATAAGGGCGTGAATACGTTTATTCAAGGAATTCAAGAATCCACTCTTGGTACTGAGATCAAAGAAAAGATTGTTAGGACTTTGAGGGAAAATCATGAAACGGTTAAGTAAGTGTTTTCTTAACATGCTTATCGTTTTGTATTTGGGAATAATCTATTTCTCTGGTGTTCCCGAAACAAATACCCTCAACACAAGGATTAAGAAACAGGCCTCAGCTGTAGCCTTGGGCATTGGCATCTGGCCCAGTTGGTCTATGTTCGCACCTAATCCTATTAGATTTGATTCAAAAAGCTTTGTCGAAGTGACCTATAAGAATGGAGTGATGAAGGAACATGATGTTGAAATCGAGCCTAAAGGGCCATTAGCGCCCTTTAGGAAAGCTCGCTGGATGAAGTACGCACAAGATAACCTGCGAAGTCCCAACCAAAAGGGATTATTGGATCCCGCTATCAGATATTTTCGAAATAAATACGACGATAAAGCAAATCCTATCGTCAGCATCAAAATCAAGAGAAAGTGGTCCGAAGTTCATCCTTTTTCGAATCACTCAATTCCTTCAATCTCTAAAACGCCTCGAATCGAGAAAAATGAAATACTTATTACTAAGACCATAGGGGAATAGGTTTATGCTTTCCTTAAAGACATTCGTAGAGGGGTGGGATCGTTTCTTTTACAGTACGACTGATGCAACGGCCTTATGTTCATTCCGCATCATGTTCGGATTATTTTTGTTTTTAAATGGTATCAGCTTGGTCGAGGATTTTGAGGTTTGGTTTGGCATTGGAAGCAATGCCCTGGTGCCTCTCCAGGATTCATTTACGTTCTATAAGAACTTCAGAATTAATATTTATAAAT
This sequence comes from Bacteriovoracaceae bacterium, assembly GCA_023701435.1. Classification (GTDB taxonomy): domain Bacteria; phylum Bdellovibrionota; class Bacteriovoracia; order Bacteriovoracales; family Bacteriovoracaceae; genus Peredibacter. The sequence continues at coordinate 15,728 of JAMPXB010000016.1, forward strand.
GGCTCTCTCCGACCGAGTTTTCCGCCTGGCTGGTTCTGGTGACTTATATTGCGACTTCATTCTTTGTTATGATCGGGTTTAAAACCCGAATATCAACCATCATTTGTTTCATTTTGATGGTTTCAATGCAAAATCGAAACTATTCCATTCTCAATAGTGGCGATACTTTAATGCGATGTATGCTCTTCCTGATGATGTTTGCACCCACTCAGGTGAAGTATTCTGTTGATGCCTATTTAAAAAAGAATAAAGACGAACCTTTTGAAACTGAGATTTCCATCCTCACAATCCGCCTTTTGCAACTCCAGTTTTCACTAGTCTATTTGGCGACGACACTCTTTAAACTTAAGGGCTATGACTGGGTTGACGGTTCAGCGGTTTATTACACTTCACGTCTGGTAAATTTTCAGAGGATTGTTCTACCCATTGTGTTTGATTATCCGTTCTTAGTAAAATTTGCGACCTGGTCGGCCCTTTTTATTGAATTTGCGATGGGGAGTCTCGTTTGGGTCAAAGAATTAAGGTTACCAGTGCTGATATCTGGTTTGCTCCTTCATTTGTTAATTGAAATCTCTATGAGTATCGGTTTCTTTGAATGGGTGATGATCTCCTCTTATATCTTGTTCCTGGCACCGAAGGAGATTTTCTGGCTAAAAGCACGCTTTAAACTACTCCTGCCACAATTTGGTAGGGCCTAAAATTGTTAGCAGTTAACTGAGTATTTTATAAGTCTCTAAATTTTCAGTATTATCCTTCATTTGTGTTTCTATTGTGCAACAGCAGAATGCTTATAGCGAGGTTGATCATCGATATTTGCTATTGAATCGATTTGATACTTTAGTCTTCACGGAATCTTCGGGTATTGGAAAGTTCATATTTGGATCAGGGACAATTTAATCACTTTAAATGATCGAAATAACAGGTTTCATTGGTTTCTCGTAAAATCCCCACTCAACTGCGAACAATTTACATCAAAAAGAAGGGTCCCGCTATGATCTGCACCCCCAAAATGGGACAGATCACTAAGCGAGACCCTTCTTATTAAAAACCTTTTCTACCAAATGTCGTATAGAGCTTTAACTTATCTCGCTTAGGATAATCACAGATATCATCGCAGGCCTTTAAGATGGCCCTTAATAGACCGTCACTGATTGTTGAACTGCTGGTCTTAAGATATTTACGGGACTGATAAATAACCCTGTCACCAACTTCTTCACCTAGTGTTTCTCTTACATCCCAAAGAACTGAGAGTGTAAAATCGGCGGTGGCAAATCTGTTTGATTCATCCCAGTGGCTGTAAAGACGCTTTTCCTGGGTATCTTTTGGAGCAGAGTTACTGAATCCTGACACCTGGGTATAGATTTTGCGCTTTTCTGATTGGACTGCGGCAAAGTAATCGGCCATGCCTTCATTCACCGGAGTAGAGTGGGACATTTCCAGGTGGTCACTTAAGATGATATGAGAATATTCATGATAAGCAACTTCTGGGACCATGACGGTATCTAGATAATAGTATTTATCAATAAATAGATTATCTGTGTACCTAGAGCCATAAACAATCACTTTCATTAAAGCGAATGTTCCTGCATAGCGGATCAGGTCTTCGTGCAGTGGTCTTGTTACATATGCTGGATAGAAGAACTGTTGCATCAATCTCTGGTTGAATTGATTGGCCGTATAGTTGATCAGCGGACGCTCAAGGGCCATTAATGAAACAGTCAAAGGATTTGGTCCCATTGGTCCCAGGTCTTTTGTAAGAATGGTCTTTTTAGGACGGAACCATATTTCCTGGCCCCATTTATCCTGTCTATTTGCCGGTACCCACGCTGGTGTTTCTCCCTCTGGAATAGAGAGGGCATTATTATATTGAGGTGCCCGGTTATCATGTGCAAAATGTCCTAATTCATCATACTGATTGGTGATATCAAGACGAACGGTAATCTTAGGCAGACTTTCCGCTTTTTCTGATTGCATTTTATATACCCAGAAATCTCTGGCCTGGTTCAGATGCCAATAAGCATTGGCGGCTTTTTGTAGAATCGCTTCATCTTTTTCTTCAAACGAAACGGCTTCTTTGTCTTTGCCTTTTACAATTTTAAAATATTTTCCATCAAATGAATTATGACTTTCAAGATCAGGCATTTCGACTTTTTTGTAAAAAGTTTTATATGAACCTGGCATTCTCATCAAAACTTTGAAAGATGGACCCACATCGGCTAGTGCCGAGAAAGAAATAAAAGATGCAACGACGACACTTAGATATATTTTCATGAATATTTCTCCTTAAATTTATATAATGACGTTCCAGTTTTCATCAGGATCTGCTTCCGGATCACCGGTAACATATTTTCCTTGAGCAAATACCAGACCGATAGCGCCGATGATGTTCCAAGGAGGTGGAAGATAGAATGTTGCGGTTCCCGCCAAAGAGAAAGCAAAGTTGGCATAGGTCTTCCATTTAGGAATTTTTGGGTTCCAAAAATCTTCAAATTTAAGAATGTAATCAAGTTCCTCAGATTTAATAAAGCCAGTCTCATAAGCGGCAGCGATCAAGTGAGAGTATTCGAGCCCTTTATTTTTGAAAGCATCGGATCTCATGACTTCTGCCATATCTTTACGAAGCATTTTGATGGCGGCACGGTATTGTTCCATTGGAGAGAAGATATAGACCTGTGTTTCTCCATTTGGATCGTCAGTATATTGCCAGTTAAGAGTGACAGACCTTGAATCCATACGCTTAGCGGTTTTTTCGATAATTTGCGCCAGCATCATTACCTGAGTACTGGTATATGTACGGTAAAGGTTTCCGCGCTGAGTGACTCTTTGTTTTCTAGAAACATATTCAGCGGTGAAGTCATTAGTCGCTTTTAATTCTGGATTCTTTGTCAGTTTATCTTTTGCGTTGTTGATGATGTCGGCATATCGGTAGAAGTAGAGTGGCCAGCTTAATACTTTGCGCTTTCTCAGGATTTCCAGTTTGTTGAATACTTCTGCACTAATAACTTTTTTGCTGTAGGCTAAATAGTTTAACTTTTGCAATTGTATGCTTTGATCGATCGGTCCTTTTGAAGTGATGTTTTGGGCCAGATCAAAGTAAGTATTCAGGGAACATTTTTTCACATCATCGGGCCAGCTTTTCACTGGAGCATACATCTTTTCGAGATCTACCTTTGAATTCTGTGGAGTGTGTAAATTACGAGGACGTCCAGATACCAGACCCGTAGTTGAAGTTTCAAATTCAAAGCTGATAGTCGTGGATTCTTTCATCAGCTTGAAAAGAATGTCGTCGATGAAATTTTGGTGGCGTAGATAGACAATGAATTTTGAAATTTCTCTATTGGAGAATATAATGCCATGTCTTGTGGCATCGGCTTGTAATTGTGCAATCAAACCAAGGTCACAAGTTGTGTCAATTCTTTCCATCTCTTTGAATGTATCTGCTAAGGCTACCTCTGCCCGTACTTTTAATTCTTCAGCACCCAGGGGATGCATCTGGGCCCAGGCATCTGCATTCAAGACGTCTTGACTTGTCAGCTCTCTGGAAAAAGCCTCTTTGTTATTGGCCAATCGTTTCACATTAAATGCATCAGCATTTGCAATGAGCATTAATGCCCACATGGTTAACACTACAAATTTTTTCATTTTTCACCTCGCGAAAAGAAATTTGTGTGTTTATGCCTTAGAGAGAGCACAAAAATAATTCCGAGAAGCTTCAATTAAGAGGAAAATTTAAAGAATTTAGGTCGTGTCGAATTATTCAGATAATTTCAGTCGGGAACTTTAAGATATTCTTTTTAGTCTTTGTGCATTGAACTTTAGCTTACAAAACGTTGACGTTCTTCTTCTGTAGGTAATCTACAGGTTTCTTTTTTTCCAAATAAACGATAACGATTTTCAGCGACCATTTCGTAAGCACTGTTTAAGAATGCTTCCGGAAAGATTTTTCCCATCAAGGCGATCTTCCAGATTCCACCAATTTCATTCATTACTTTAATCACTGCTTTGGATTTGGTGTAAGTCTGACCATCTATCAGTAATACAACTGAACTTAAGTCTTGGGTCAATTTAGCAGGCAAATTATTTTTGGCAAAATCACTTTGCAAAGGAGAGAAGAGAAATCGCTTCTGTTTATCAATGGCCATTATAAAATCCACAAAGCCATTACACAGTCCACAGACTCCATCAAAAAAAATAATCGGTTGGGTTTTTGTATTCATGGTTCTTCTCTAGTCTTTTTCATTTAAAAAGTCAGGGCGTACGAGTCAATTATAGACCTTAATTTTTCCTGATACTATTGTTTATCATTATTTGTACGGTATTATTGGCATTATGTTAGATGATAAAAAAAATGAAATTGACGTTGAATTACTGGATGGATTTCTAGAAGAGTCTTATGCTGTCCTGGTGGACTTGAAGGTCATCCTGGCAAGTTTTAAGGGGACGTCAGATGCACCAGTCTTTGAAAAATACGGTCAGCAGATCGATCGGATCATGGGTGCGGCTTACACGCTTTCTCTCAATGAGCTTGGTGATCTGGCCAAACTTGGTAAAGAGCTTGGTTATAAAACAAGTCAAATCAAACAAATCGCTAAGCTCCTGACGATGCAAAGCCTGCTCTCACAATTAGTGCGTACTATGGAGAAGATACTTAACAGTTATCAAAAAAATGAAACACCTACTTACGATGAGGTCCACCAGCTGATAAATCGTTTAAATACTGCCAGTGATCAATTGGGCGATCTCAGAATTTCAGTAAAAGTCTAAATATGATTGATCCTACCTGGGAAGAAAAATTAAAGTTTCTGGTGGGCCATGATCATCAAATGAGAGAAGTGTTGTTTGATAAGGGGACGCAATGATACCTACCATCCCGAGTTGGAAAAGATTCATCTAAGTAATGCTCACAAATTATCGGCCTTGATAGAAAAATTAGGATTTCCTGTTTTGAGTAATGCTGGAGAACAAGGCGTTCGTTTATCCTGGCTGATTATTCAGCACGCTATTTCTTGGCCGGGGTTGCCGCCTGTTTCAACCACTCCCATCTTTGCTACCATGGAGAGGCCTCCCATGGATCCCATCAAGAAAAAGAAAGAGTTTGAGCAGTGGCTGAAGCGAGTGGGGTGGCGTAACTCCTAAGTCTTTGAATATTCGATTATGTATTTTTTACTTCTCCTCCCGCAGCCGCCATAAATAGTGCTATAGTCCGGCTCCTATGAAAGGTATCTCTTTACTCTTATTGATTTTCTTAAGTCATCTTTCCTGGGCACAAGTCCAGCAGGATATTGTATTTAAGGCGCGATTTGACCTTGAATCTTCTGAAGCCTTCATCAATCAGCTGCGAATCTTTCTAGAAAACAACAAATTTGGCGATCCTTATTCACAAACTTTTTCTAAGCCCATCGTTGTTGATCTGGCCAAAGTCATTAATGAGACGCCACTTAGCACTCAAAGTTGGCTTAGAGAGCTGCAGAACGTTTTAAAGATAAAACTGTTCGAATCTGAATACCGGTTGGTGGTTGATAAGTTAGGTTATAGTGTTCAGCATTTTAATTCGGAATTTCGTCCTGGAAAATCTTCCGGAGGACGGGTTGAATACGTGACTGTTAACTATGTTAAAGGGCTTCATCTCCACGCTGAGAGAGTGGCCTTTGAAGTAGAGCTGAAACAAAATAATTCTTCAAGGCCTCTTATTTTTGACATCGAGATCATAGAACCTGAATTTATGATCAGCCCGGATCTCATGGCCGAGACCTCCATGGGATGGGCAACCTCTATCCTGGAAGACGATATTCTGCTTTCTCTTGAATTGGTTGATATCAAGAAAATCATGCAGGAGATTATTAAGAACCCTGATCTGATAAATTTAAAATACAAAGATATCGTCATCCCTGATGTTTCAATGAAAGTCGGATCTAAGACGGTGCGCTTTGATAAGCAAAAAATTAAAAAATTCCTGATTGATCGTCAGGAGGACATGAAGTGTGGTGTCCTGGATTTACTGAATCTGAAATTAAATGACCGTTTTGGCAATGTCATTCAAGATAGCCCCAAGTCACTGCTCTTACCTGGCGCTGTTACTTTCAAGAGTGATGTCAGCGGTGTTGTTGATATCCAGAAAATGGATGTGAACAATACGGGTATAGTTCAATTTGATATTGATGGTCACTTCTGTGAAGATTCAGGTTGTCGTGGCCAGGAAATAAAAGCGAAAGAGCGAAGAAGCATTGATATCGGAAGTTATAATAAGTCTTTGCGGGAAATGAATCGAAGCTTAATTGAAAGACAGACCAATCTTTCTTTAAGTGTCAGTGAGAACTACCTTAACCAGATGGTCGAGGCAACGATCAAAACTGGTCTTTGGGATCGTCCGCTCAGTGAAAAGGATCTGGTTCTTGGCCCTGAGAAAGCCTTCGTCTTAGCAGATGAAAAGGGTGAACTCTTCTCCTTATATATGGATGTGATCCATAAACTATCAAGGTCTCAGAGAATATTAGTAGGAAAATCAGAAATCAGATTTCCCATCAAATTCATGATTGCCTTGAATATCGAAGAAGTGGATGGACTTCCCCATTTTCTCATAAAGGTTAAAAAAGTTGCCACTGATCGGGATCTGCTCATTAAGGGCCTGCCTCAGTATGGGCTGCCGACTTTCTTGAATCAAGTGCGTTTTCAGAATAAGGTCATGAAAAAGATTATGAGCGATGTCAGCTCCTTTGAAGGAAGGACCCTGGTTGATTTCGAATTAAAGGATCTTAAAGGAACATATCTTCATGATTTGAAGTTTACTTCAGACGGTCAAGGCAGAGGTTCTGCAACAATTGGTTTTAAAAAATAAGGAATATATTTATGAAAGCTTTTTTATTATGTCTCACTTTACTGTCCTTTTCTTCTTTGGCCTCTACTCGGGTTCAATGTGTAGCGGAAGGGAATAAATTTATTATAGATGGCATATCTGCGACAGATATCAGAGTAACCTTCCAGAATGAAACTGTCCGGGCCGATGGTTACTTGGGAAGTGATGAGGTCGACTTAGTGGCCAGATTCAGTTCAATTGGGGAGATGACCCTCTTTGCCAAAATCGGTAAAACCTCTCCTGACAGCTACATCTTCTTTATGGGCAGGAAATTATCGGTTTCATGCCGTTAATTTGATTCACTAAATTCCGCTCGTCGATTAAACTAAGCGGGTTAAAGGAGATCCCATGGCCCGTATTACCGTTTCCCCAGCAGAGCAATTAGCAGAATTAAAGAGAGGAGCTTTCGAGATCCTTCCGGAAGAAGAATTGCTGAAAAAGCTTACGAAATCATATGAGAAGCAAAAGCCCTTAATTATTAAGTTTGGCGCTGACCCTTCACGTCCTGATATTCACTTGGGACATACGGTAGTTTTGCAAAAGCTTAGACTTCTCCAGGACTTTGGTCATGAAATTTATTTCCTGATTGGTGACTATACAGCTCAAATCGGTGACCCAACCGGAAAAAATAAAACACGTCCGATCTTAACGGCAGAAGACGTTATCGAAAATGCCCGGACCTACCAGGAACAAGTCGGTAAGATTCTAGACATGTCTAAAACCAAAGTGGTTTTCAATAAAGAGTGGTTAGGAAAATTCTCTGGACTTGATCTCATTCAACTGATGAGCAAGGCCACTGTTAGTGCTCTTCTACAGCGTGATGATTTCTCTAAGCGCTATACCAACGCCGAAGCTATTTACCTTCATGAATTTGTTTACCCTGTCCTGCAAGGTTACGACTCTGTCCATTTGAAAGCAGATCTAGAACTTGGTGGAACAGACCAGACTTTCAATCTGATGATGGGCCGTCATTTGCAATATGCTTATGAACAAGAAGCTCAATGCATCCTGACGATGCCGCTGATTGAAGGAACTGATGGTGTCCACAAGATGTCAAAATCCATGGACAACTATATTGCTCTGACAGATACACCAACCAATATGTTCGGTAAGCTGATGTCTATCTCCGATGAGCTTATGAAGAAATACTACCTGCTTCTTTGCCGCAGGCCTGCTGTTGAAGTCGATGCCATGATTGCCGGTATTACCGCTGGTACCATTCACCCAATGGAAGCTAAAAAAGCCTTGGCCACTGAGGTCACTGGTTACTATCATGGTGAAGAGGCCGGTCGTGAAGAACGTGAGAAATTTGAGGCCCGCTTCTCCAAGAAGCAAATCCCGGACGATATTCAGACGATTATTCGACCTGCCGGCCCGATTGCTCTGCTTGATTTCTTTTTGGAGCTTGGACTGATTAAATCAAAATCAGATGGCAGACGACTCATTCAGCAGAATGCCGTGAAGGTGAATTTCGAAAACCACACAACAGATTCGCTGAATCTTGAAGCTGGCCAGGAATTAATTTTAAAAATTGGTAAACTTAGAATGCTTAAACTTATCGGCGAGTAATTAATAACTCGCCGATGATTTCAAACCCTTAAGAATCTCAACACCGGAGCTGGTCCCTAAACGAGTGGCGCCAGCTTCAATCATATTTCTGGCCGTTTCAAGGTCTTTAATCCCACCGCTGGCCTTAACACCCATTTTGCCGACTAGAGAGCGCATCAATCTGACATCTTCAAGAGTTGCACCACCGGTAGAAAAACCAGTAGATGTTTTCACGAAATCAACCTGGGCCTTAATCGCCAGTTCACAGGCCTTAACTTTTTCCTCTTGGGTTAATAAACAGGTCTCAAGAATAACTTTAAGCAGACCGCCTTGCTGATGAACAACCTGGGCCAGGGATGACATGTCATCGAGAGCATACTGCCATTCACCGGACTTAATCGCTGACAAGTTAATGACCATATCAATTTCGGTTGCCCCTTCGGCCATCGCTTTCATTGCTTCAAAGCGTTTTGTTTCCATGGTTGATGCTCCCAAAGGAAAGCCGACAACAGTACAAACTTTTACGGAACTACCTCGTAACTCAGCGAGGGCCTTTTTTACATAATAGGAGTTCACGCAAACAGAGAAGAAATCGTATTCCTTCGCCTCGGCACAAAGCTTTTCAATTTGCTTACTACTAGTATCTGCCTTGAGGGCGGTGTGATCGATGTACTTATTAATATTCATTTTTAACCTTAGGGTGATGTCTTCTTGTTAATGCCTCTATTTTAAAATCCTCGGGGAGACATGGCAAATTAAACACATTCAATTCTAAACCTTTATTTTCGTTAAGGTTAGCGAGACATGAAAAAGTGTCTATCTTTCATACACTCCATTCAGAGTATGTATAACTTTTGTCAAAACGCTCGTTTAACTAACTAAAAAATCATGAGTCTTTTTGGCATGCTTCTTGGATATAGGGAGTCATATCGTTATGAAATACCTTTAAGGGGGAAACAATGAGAACATCACTTTTTCACGGCCTATTATGCGCTTCTTTAGTATTCTTTGCTGCCGGATGCGGGAAAGATAATAAAAGTAGCGGTGGAGGCGTTAGCGGTAATGTTGTAACAAATCCATATACCGGCACTGTGCCTGCCGACAGTCTTACGGCATATACTAATCTTATGACCTGGTACAAGGGAACAACTGAAGGGTCACTTCCGAATGATGGCTTTGCTCATTATGGGGAGACCAGGACCATCACAACCTTGAGCCAGGAATGTAGCACCAAAACCATCGATCTCTGGATCATTGAAAAAGATCTGACTTTTTGTAAAGAGAACAGCTCTGAAAATGAAGTTGAAAGGAATGTTGCTCTAACAGCAGTTGGCAGCGTAAAAGCCAGCAATAGCAAATTGACCCAGGCGCTAAGTGGCAGCGGTTTAACTTTGATCAAAGTCACTCAATACTCTGCAAACGTATTTCAAATTGAATGGGCCAAGAGCAATGGTCATCGTTTAGCTTATAGTATTGATACAAGTTTTAATTCCGCTTTCAATCCGTACCAGATTATTGACTCGGAAGCGCGGACAATCGAAAGCCTTACGGATATTGGTTCTCCTTTTCTCAATCTTTAATCACTTCGGGGCAGCTTCGGCTGCCCTTATTCGTTTTAGTGTTTAAGTCAACTTCTCCATTTTTTTCTTCATCTCCCATACAAATTTTTCAGTTCTACGGTATTCTATAGGTACTAATTAATATCTAGGACAAGGAAGTACCTATGGGCAATTACAAAGCAGATATCCGTGATGTTGAGTTCAATCTGACTGAGCTCTTAAAGGTTCAAGACTGGAAAGATTTTGGTCTTGAAGAAAATGACGTTAAAGGCATCCTCGCTGAATATAACAAGTATGTTGAAAATGAAGTCTTCCCGACTCGTGAACTTTCGGATCAAGTAGGGGTGAAACACGTTAACGGGAAAGTTATTGTTCCGGAAGTTCTTCATGGCGTTCAGAAATCTTTTTATGCCAATGGTTGGTTTGCTCTTGGTATGCCGGAAGCCATTGGTGGCACTCCCGTTCCTGAAAGTCTCTATGTGGCCTGTATGTCACTTGCTACCGGGGCCAACTGTGCCTGGACGATGTATCCTGGTCTTTCTCGCGCAGCTTTGAATGTCGTCAACCTGAAAGGGGATGACTTCATGAAAACTAATATTGTTCCTAAGATGATGGAAGGCACTTGGGGAGGCACGATGTGTTTAACTGAACCTGGTGCTGGTTCAGATGTGGGTGCTCTTCGCACGACCGCCAAGCCTCTTGGAAATGGTAAATATGCCATTCAAGGAACAAAGATCTTTATTTCTTCCGGTGAATCAGATCTTTATGAAAACAATATCCACCTGGTTCTTGCCCGTACTCCGGGAGGAGCGGAAGGCACCAAAGGTATTTCTCTCTTTGTGGTCCCAAGATTTAAAATCAATGCTGATGGATCAATGGGTGAGAGCAATAATGTGGTTTGTTCTAAGATTGAACATAAAATGGGAATTCATGCATCGGCTACTTGTGAGATGCAATTCGGTCAAAATGGTCAATCTGAAGGCTGGTTGATTGGTGATGAATTTGAAGGCATGACCACTATGTTCATCATGATGAATGAGGCCCGTCTTTATTGTGGAATTCAAGGTGAATCTCAGGCCAACCTCGCTTATATGATGGCCGAAAAATACACTAAAGAAAGAGCTCAGTTTGGTAAAGAAATCATTCACCATCCTGATGTTCGTCGAAATCTGCTTAAGATGAGAGCGCAGGCCAGAGGGATGAGAGCTCTTTGTTTGTATACGGCCAATCTTTTCAATAAAGCTCATCAGGACCATAAAGTTGAGTCGATCATTGGTTTACTGACTCCAATTTGTAAGGCGTATTGTTCAGAGCAAGGTTTTAATGTTTCTTCTTTGGCGCTGCAAACTCATGGTGGGTACGGTTATTGTACCGAGTACGGGGTAGAGCAATTTGTTCGTGATACGCAAATTGCCATGATCTATGAGGGTACCAACGGAATTCAGGCAATCGATTTCGTCATGAGAAAAATTCTGAAAGACGGTGGTAAGGCCTTAACCGCGCTGACTCAAGAAATCGTAGCTTCAGTTCAGGCCTTAGATGAAGCCAAGTTCAAAAAAGAGAAAGAACTGTTCGGAAAAGTACTGATGAGTGCGCAGGGAGTTATGCAGCAAATCTCAGGCTACGCCAAGAAGAACGAGTTCAATATGATTCTTCAGAACTGTACCGAATTTCTCAACTTTGCGTCGCAGATGGTTGTTGCATGGCAACTTTTGGAGTCAGCAGCATTGGCCGACAAAAAAATGGCCACTGCTTCGGCCGATGATAAGAAGTATTATGAGTCAAAAGTTACTGATTTCAGAGTGTATTGCGCCCATTACTTGATTCATAATCTTTCCATGGCCAAGACAATTTCTGATTTCACTGAAGACATGACTTCGCTAGAGATTTGATCTGTCTCATGGTAGAATAGGTGTAATTAAATTTAAAAGGTTACACCGTGTTAAAAGATAAAGTCTTTGAGCTGGCCCAGAAGTTCTCTGGGTCAACTCATGGCAGCTCTGCTTATGACAAAGACGCAGTTTATGTCAGAGGCAGTAACGATAGGGAATATATCCCATATAGTTATCTTCAAAAAGAAGTGCCAGATATTCAGTCCATCAATCAGCTAAAATCGGAAGGTTTTGTTTTTAGCTCCTATGATTTCTTAGAAAATAACGAATTTGATCAATGGTATTTAAACCAGTTCAATAAGCGCCTTCCAGTCAAGGTGATGAAAAATATTGGTATTCTTCATCTGCCTGATCAAAAGGCCATATTTGATACTGTTGAAATCGTTCATCAAACCTTTCAGATCTTAAAAGACCACAAAGTCTTGATGAATGGCAAAAACCTGCCTATTCAATTAGGGGAGTGGTACGCCAAGATTATTTTTGGACTTCACCAGATAAAATCTTCTTCGCAAAGAGGCTTTGATTTTAAAACAGAAAATGGCAGCACAGTTGAAGTTAAGGTCCATTGGCATGACTCCACATCTCCTAAAGGGGTCAAGATCAAGAAATCTTTAGCTGAATTATCGGATTTTTGCATTATTATGTATGTAGCCAAAAACTTTACGATCCGAGACATCCTCTTTTTAGATTCAGAGTTTATTCTTCGTAAGTTTGATACGAAGGGACACACTATCTTTCTAAAAGATCAAGATGTTGCGGGATATTTTTTCAGTAAGTCTGATAAGCATTTTGATAAGGTTGTTAATAAAACAGCTCTCTTAAAATTTGCCAGTCCGACCTTGGCGATGAAATTAGAAGATCGGTTAAAGTGAAATTTCGTGGCTCTTTGGAGAGAGTGTGAAAGCTGAAGTCGCATATATTGATGATAATTACTTAAATCTGGAGTGCATCAAAACGGTTTTAAACCAAGAATTTGTCGTCCAAACTTTCCAAAAGCCAGAAAGCTTCCTCCAAAAATTTGGAGTATCTTCCTATGTCACCATCCTGGTTGATATTCATATGCCGACAATGGATGGATTTTCACTCTATGAAAAAATCTTGGAGCATCCGAACTATAATGGATGTCCTATCCTGTTCATTTCATCAGATGTCTCCGACCAGGCCAGAATAAAATCCTTCGTTCTGGGAGCGGTCGACTTTCTGGATCGATCGATTAGTCCCGATGAAATGATTGCTAGAATCAGATCGAAAATTTTATTTTATCAAAAACATCGAAGCATCATTGAGTTCACCAACTTAAAGGTCAATCTTACTTTACTCAAGGCCTATCTTAATAATAAAGAGCTACCTCTTACCTTCATTGAATTTAAAATTCTTTGTCTGGTGATGAGAAACTATCCGGACCTGGTAACCAAAAAAGATCTCATTGAACATGTCTGGAGATCGGATCATGTGCTGGATGCTACCATCTACACTCATATTTCCAATCTCAACAGTAAGTTAGGGGAATGGGACTTTGAAATAAATGGATTGAAGTTGAAAGGCTTTCATTTAATGAAAAAAGAAACTGTATGAAATGGAATCTCGTTTATTTTGACGACCAGGTTCCCAATATTGAATGCTTCACGGAACTTTTGTCGGAACAATTCAATGTCATTGGGTGCACTGATGCATCGGCGTTTCAAGAAGTCCTTCAAAATTATTTTCCCCATGCCATTCTGTTAGATGTTCATATGCCAGGGCTCGATGGTCACTCACTTTATAAGAAGATTGTGGAGCACCCGCTTTATAATAACTGTCCGATCATTTTTATTTCCGGCGATCAGAGTGATGAAACGAAGATTCGCTCCTATCAGGAAGGGGGGATTGATTTTCTTCCACGTGATATCAAGGCCGAAGAAACCATTATTCGGGTGACGAACAAGATTAATCTTTTTCTTCAAATGGCCACCAAACTTGAATTGGGTAATTTATTTGTTAACTGTGAGACAATGAAGGCCACCATCAATGATAAGAATATTGATCTGACCCTGCTTGAGTTGCGCATGCTCAGTACAATTTTGCGTACCTATCCACAATCTTTGACCCGTCAGGATATGATTTTGAAAGTCTGGGGAAATTCTCCAGTCAAACCAGGAACCATCAACACTCATCTCACCAATTTGAAGCCCAAAATTGAAGATTGGAACTTTCAAATCAAAGTGCGTGAGGAAAATATCCTGGTTCAACCAAATCGTTAATACAAAGAGTATTCAGCTAAACGACAATCGATATCTCCATTCTGGAGGATATGTCGCTTAGAAGTTCTGAGACCCACGGCCTTGAGCATTTCCAGGTTACCTGTGAATAACGCTGCTCTATGACCTTTAAAAGCATGCTTCCAATGATCTCCCAGACCTTTGTAGAGTGCTTTAAGCTTTTCATCCTCGCCATATTCCAGACGTTCTCCATAAGGAGGATTACAGATGAAAAGACATTTTTCAGAGACTGGTTTTGTCTCAAGGGCGTCTTTATGGGTCAGCTCAATGATGCCATCGAGTTTGGCCTTCTTCAGGTTTTCTCTGGCTGAAATAAGACTCATTTCAGAAAGATCATTTCCTACAATCATCCCTTTTCTCTGGCGAAGATATTCAAGACCTTTTTCAGTCTGCTCCATCACTTCACTCAGAAGCTGATTAAAGTTTTCCATCAAATGCTTATCTTCTGTGAGCCAAGGGTAATTCTGGAAGGTCCATAATTTAAAATTATTGTTCTTTAAATATCTTTCAACTTTCAGATAACTAGGAGGGATATTGGCCGCCATCAAGGCAGCTTCAATGGTAAATGTACCCGATCCGCACATGGCATCGAGCAGACCTTCTTCTTCCGGGTTCCATTTCATTAACTTTAAAATCGCCGCGGCAAGGTTTTCTTTGAGAGGAGCTTCTGTCTTGGCCAGACGGTAGCCGCGCTGGTTAAGTGGATCTCCACACAGGTCATACATCAAGGTCACTTGATAGGCCTTCTCTGTCCCACGATCGATTCGGGCCAGAAAAGCGACATCAGGATAGTCTCGAGCAACACTTGGGCGAATCCCTTCGTGATGGCGAAAATAATCACAAATGGCATCTTTTAACTTTAAATTTGCAAACTGGGAGTTTCTAAACTCTTCTCTTTCCTGAAGGAGATCACCAAAAATAGTGGTTAGACGGAAAGTATTGTTCACATCCATTAAACTTTTCCATTTAATGTCGGTGGCCTCGAGATAATAATCTTTCTCGTTATGGACCTCAAAATTATAGAGGTATTTAAACACCCGGCTGGCCAGGCGAGAGTAGAGAATCACTTTAAGGGCAATTTCATGGAAGCATTCAAATTGAACCCCACCTCTTACGGTCTTGGCGGTTTTGGCCCCTAACTCCAGGATTTCCTGTGTCAAAAGCTCTTCTACGCCAGTAGGGCAAGAAGCAAAGTACTCGAATCTGTATTTTTTCATAGTTAGACCTTAGATAAACCCTTGATATGCCCTTGTACAACCTTCTTACACTTGAGCCATTAGGGAAAGAGTGTTAGTTTTGGAGGCAAATTATTGTCATTTTCGCTTATTTACCAGACCCATAGGGTTTTAGGAAAAGGAATTATAAATGAAGGCAACTTTTTCAGAGGGTACTTACGGGAACTCTACACGTTTAAAGTACAAAGTTAAAGACATCACTCTTGCTGACTGGGGTCGCAAGGAAATTAAATTGGCCGAGGCTGAAATGCCAGGTTTGATGGCCCTACGTGAAGAGTTTGGTAAAACCAAGCCATTAAAAGGCGCCAGAATCGCCGGATGTCTCCATATGACAATCCAAACTGCTGTTCTTATTGAAACTCTGGTAGAGCTGGGTGCTGATGTTACATGGTCATCTTGTAATATCTTCTCAACTCAAGACCACGCTGCCGCAGCTATCGCTGCTGCCGGTATTCCTGTTTATGCCTGGAAAGGTATGAATGAAGAAGAGTTCATGTGGTGTATTGATCAAACTGTTTTCTTCGGCGAGAAGAAAGAGCCACTTAATATGATTCTTGATGATGGTGGTGACCTGACTCAACTGATCCTGGACAAGTATCCTGAGCTTTATAAAGGCATCAAAGGTATTTCTGAAGAAACTACCACTGGTGTTCACCGTCTTTATGAACTGGAAAAAGTGGGCAAGCTCCCAGTTCCATGTATCAACGTCAATGACTCTGTAACAAAATCAAAATTTGATAACAAATACGGCTGTAGAGAGTCTTGTGTGGATGCTATCCGCAGAGCTACAGATGTGATGATGGCCGGAAAAGTTGCTGTCGTTGCCGGTTTCGGTGACGTTGGTAAAGGTTCTGCTGATTCCCTTAAAGGTGCTGGTGCACGTGTTATTGTAACTGAAATCGATCCTATTTGCGCTCTTCAGGCGGCAATGGAAGGATATGAAGTTAAGAAGATGGACGATGCTGTTAAAGAAGCTGATATCGTTGTAACCACTACTGGTTGTAAAGACATCATTACTGGTAAGCACTTCCTTTCAATGAAAGATAAGACCATCGTTTGTAACATTGGTCACTTTGACATTGAAATCGATATGGCATGGTTGAACAAAAATTATGGCCACACCAAAGATACTGTTAAGCCTCAGGTTGATCTTTATACTCTTGAGAACAACAAGCAAGTTATCGTTCTGGCCGAAGGCCGTCTGGTTAACCTTGGCTGTGCTACTGGTCACCCAAGCTTTGTGATGAGTAACTCATTCACTAACCAAACTCTTGCCCAAATTGAACTTTGGACAAATACTTCTGCTTACGAGAACAAAGTTTATATGTTGCCGAAGCACTTGGATGAGAAAGTTGCTCGTCTTCACCTTAAGAAAATCGGTGTTGAACTGGATGTGTTAACTCCGGCCCAGACTGAATATCTTGGTATCTCTGCTTCAGGTCCTTATAAGCCTGAATACTACCGCTACTAATCAAAATAACGTTCGGGGGCTTCACGAATTTTGTGAAGCCCCGTTTTATTTGCTAAGATTTAGAAATGAAAATCTATATTGCTTCAGATCATGCTGCCTTTAATGAAAAAAATCTTCTTCTAGAACATCTCCAGCAGGAGCACGAGGTAATAGACCTTGGAACATATTCTGCTGAATCAACTCATTATCCTGAATGGGCCAAAAAGCTTGCTGAAAAAGTGAGAACTGAGATGGTGCCGGGGGTTTTACTGTGTGGTTCAGGAATAGGGGTCTGCATGGCCGCTAATCGCTACAAAGGCATCAGAGCAGCTCTTTGCCGTGATGAAGATGATGCTAAAATGAGCCGTCTCCATAACAACGCTAACGTCTTATGTTTGTCCGGAAGAAAAACTCCTCCAGAACTTCTTATTAAGATCACAGATGTTTTTCTTAGTACCCCTTTTGAGGGTGGAAGACATCAGTTAAGAATCGATCAGTTCAACCAGCTTGGTGAATAATCATTTCTTCTCTGTAGTACTTTCCAGCTTGCCCCAGCCAGATCTGCGGTAGCGGTTAGAAATAATATCAAAAATAGGTGTTTCAGGGGCATTGCTAACATCGGCCTTGCTGATGGCCTGTTCGGCAAAACTGATGACCTCTGTCCCGCCGCTCTCAGCTTCGGCCTGGCCTGGAATAGGGAAGCTGAAATCCGGTTCGTCGGATGAGGCAGACGAATCGCTACCGCCGCCTTTTTTATAATTAACTCTAATAGTATCGGCTAATTTATTCTTCATGGAATCAGGGAGTTTACTGATGGCCGCGGAACTAAGAGAAGGTTCTTTAATGCCGCCTTTATAAGCAGAGTTCGAGGCAGCCGCGACATTGGCCAGTTCGCCCGGAACATATTCCTTAAGCGCGTCGGCCATTTTCGCTTGTTCCACTGTCAGGTTTGGTTTTGGTATCGACTTCGTATCAAGTTTGCCCTTCACTTTTTTGGCCATCGCTCCAGCGGCTGATGTCAGAGCGGCAACCTTACCCTCATCAAATTCACCACTATTTAAAAGATCAAAGCCTTTATTGGCCTGGTTCATGAAGTTGTTGGCCATGGCAAATTTAGGGTTATAGGTCTTGAGATTGCCTTTTAAGCAAGTATTGGTTTCTTTGCACTTGCACTCTTTGTCGTATTGAATCTTGTTGTTGGATACAGCTCCACATCCGATGGCCACCTTAGGTGTCTCAAAGTTCCCTTTATTGAGAACACAAACTTCCTGATACTCAGCAGGGTATCTTTCTTTAGAAGTGGCTTCGCTACAAAAACATGATGTTTTAGTCCAAGGGTTACATTCACCGGCCTTCGGAATGGAATCCATCACCAGTTGAACTTTTTTGGCAGCATCGTCGTGCTTCTTAGCTTTTTTAATATAAAGGGCCATGAGAGTGGTAGCACCACCTAATTTTGCCCAGTACTTCCAATCCAGGGCGATCTTTCCGGTGAAGGCCATAGCGCCATAACAGGCAGCAACACTTCCGTAGATCCCCGACTGCCAAGTGGCCGTGGTTTTACGGGCCTTGTGAGTCTCTTTTAAATTAACGAGGGACTGAAGTTGGACATCATTGACCTTGGCCGTTTTTTCTTGGGCCTTCTTTTGAAGGCCATCCTGAATAAAGCCGCCCACTGTTTCATAGGCCATGGCAACCATCATACAGTAATCTGTTTGATCTTCGTCTTTAGCGGCCTTGTCGGCGTCCGCACCTTTCTCGGCACCCTTGGCCGCTTCATCTTTACCGGGCAGATTGGAACCTTCAGGAGCTGGTTTCTTAGTAAACTTCGGAATCATCCCTCCGCCCCCGGTCATCATTCCCATGAGGGCATAGGCCTTTCCGATCATCATCTCCAGGGGAAATCCTTCTTCTTCTGATTTACAATCATCTACCTTGGCACAGCCTTCTTTGATGACTCTGTCTTTGATCCCCCCATGCTCAAAATTCTTGGCGGCGTCCATCTGTTTATCAGTCATGTTGGTAGGAGTTTCAAAGGAAGCATCGAGCGATTGACCGACAACCAATGAGGGTACTGCTAAAAGAGTCAGGAGAAGGAGAATTGTTTTTTTCATAATTAAGCCTTGGATTTTCTTATTTTATCATGCTCTGGGAGACCTCCAAGGGAGTGAAATCTTACCTAGCCCTATAGTGATGTTATTTCAATACCTTACGACGGAAGGAGGGAACCTGCTCATCCTCAGGGATTGCAACAAATTTTTATCGTTTGACGGGTATCAAGGGGATAAGTAACTTATAGGCATGTCAGAAAAAAAGACCGCCGTCCAGCATACACACGATAATGATCTTACTCATTCAATGGTTCACTATTTATTAGCGATCCATAAATTGAAAGAAGCCAAGGGCTATGCCCGGGTTACCGATATTGCTCATGAAATGGGTCTTACTAAGGGATCAGTTTCAACTGCACTGACTAACCTAAAAAAGCGTGAACTGGTCCTGGAAGATGAAAGTAAGTTTTTATCTCTTTCTCCAAGTGGCCACGAAGCTGTTCACGGAATTCTTTCATCCAGAACTCTTCTCTACTATTTTCTAAAAGATATTATTGGAGTGAACGAAGAAGTTGCCCACAAGGACTCATGTCTGATGGAGCACTTAATGAGTACTGAAACTCGTGAGAAGTTTTTCAATTTTATGAAGGCCCTCACGAACGATGACTTTAAAAATAATCATTTCACAACATCTTTTGACTTCTCTCAATTCGAGCATCAACACGATTTTGAAGAAATCCAGAAGGGTGATACTTACCTTAAAACTGAATGAAAATAATTGAGCTTCTCAAAAGTGATGACCCTCGCTATAAGGGTCATCTGTGGTTCTTTCTTTGGGCCTATTTCTTTGTTCTTTTCAGCTACCCTTTAGTCCGAGCAGCATCTACCACCATGTTTTTTGAAGAGTTTGGAGCGAAATCTTCTCCTCTTGCCTGGCTATGGACCGTTCTCTTTTTATCCCTTTCTATTCTGGTTTTTAACAAATATCAGGCCCGTCATTCGGTTCAAAAAGTTTTTCTTTGGGGGTCAGTTCTCTCAACAACCTTATTAGGATTGGGGACTCTGGGCTTTTTGTTTCAAATTAAATATCTGACCTTCGTTTCATTTATCTGGAAAGAAATCTACATCGTCCTGCAGGTTCATTTGCTGCTGGCCTATGCTAATAATTATTTTCATAAAAATGAGTTTAAATTAATTGTCGGACCAGTTGGGGCCGCGGGCAGTATTGGCGGTATATTCGGAGGAGTCCTCACGAGCTACATCAGTCAAAGATGGGGAACCAGTACGGTGGCATGGTTTTCACTGGCCTTTGTCCTGATCCCAGCGCTGCTGTTTCTTCGTACGCCTAATCTAATTAGTGCCGAACAGAAGAAAAAAAAGTCTTCTCCCCTTGAAACTTTGGAAGGAAAAGGTCTTAAAAGTTACATCCTGCATATCGCACTGATTGTGATGCTTTCCCAGTTCGTCATCAACATTGCCGACTTTAAATTTAATATAGCTTTTGAAGAGAGCATTAAGTTTGTCGATGAACGGACCGCCTATCTGGGGCATGTCTACACCTGGACCAATCTTCTGACCTTCATTTTACAGTTTATTTGTTTACCCCTGATTCTGCCGCGAATTTCAGAGAGAGCGCTCCATCTTTTTATTCCTGCGAGCTATATTCTGGCGACCCTGGGTCTGATCATGGTTTCAGGCAATTTGTTGCTGCCTCTGGCAGTTTTCTATATTTATCTGAAAGCTTCTGATTACTCCTTATTTAGCGGGGGCAAGGAGCTCCTTTATCAGCCTTTGAAACCCGAACAAAAATATGGCGCTAAATATCTCACTGATATGCTCGTGTATAGGGCATCTAAGGCCTTGATTGCTGCGGTCTTGATTTATCTGCAATCCTCTTTCATCCTTAATATGATGATGATCATATTCCTGCTTTTATGGCTGGTCCTGGTCGTTAGAATTTTCGGAATTCACCGTAGATTATTCAATTGAGGACGTTATGCAAAACCCACTTCTTGTTAAACCAACCGCCAGTCATGGTGCTTATCCTTTTGATAAAATTCAACCGTCGCACTTCCTTCCGGCCTTAAAGACCGCCATTGATTCGGCCAAAGGTAAACTTGAAACTTTTAAACAAGATCCAAGAACCGACTTTCAACATGTGATTGTTGAGAAGGGTGATATCACAGAAGAAGTTGATTACATCGCCGGTATCTTCTTCAATCTTCATTCTGCGGAATGCACAGAAGAACTTGAAAAGATCTCGCCGGAAATGTCAGAACAACTCACTCGTTTTGGAAACGATATTTCCCTCGATCCTCAAATCTTTGCCAAGGTAAAAGCTTGTCATGACACTCGATTTGATCAGAAGCTTAATAAAGAAGAACTGACGATCATTGAGAAGACCTATAAATCCTTTGTTCGAAATGGGGCCCTGCTGGCCGATAGTGAGAAAGATCGCATGCGCGAACTCGATGAGAAGTTAGCGAAGCTCACTCTGGCTTTTTCCCAGAATGTCCTGAAGGCCACCAATGATTACCTCATGGAGATTACAGATAAGGCCGATCTCGAAGGACTGCCTGAAGGGGTGATCGAGGCAGCCGCAGAATTAGCGGAGAAAAAAGGCAAGCCGGGATGCTGGTGCTTTAGTCTTGATGTTCCTTCAATGCTGCCATTTATGACTTATTCAAAACGTCGTGATTTGCGCAAAAAACTTCTGACTGCCAGTTCCTCAAAAACCTATAGCACTCAATACGATAATCAGGAAAATCTCAAAGAAATCCTTAAGCTTCGAACTGAGCGTGCCAAAATTCTTGGTTTTAACACTCATGCCGACTATGTTTTGGAAGAACGTATGGCCATGTCTCCTAAGAAGGTGATGGATTTCCTGGAAGAACTTCTTTCCAAGGCCAAGCCTCACGCCGAAAAGGACATTAGTCGTTTAAAAAAACTGGCGCAGGAGCTTGATGGCATCACTGATCTTCAATCTTATGATACCGCCTATTATTCTGAAATTTTAAAGAAGCGTGAGCTGGACATGGACGATGAAATGCTTCGTCCTTATTTTAAACTCGAGAACGTGGTCGACGGTATTTTTAAAGTCGCTAATTTGCTCTATGGCATAAGCTTTAAGGAAGTATTCAATCTTCCTAAGTATCACGAGGATGTCCGCACTTTTGAGGTCTACGACGAGCAATCAAATTCATTCGTCGGTCTTTTCTATACAGACTTTTTTCCTCGCGCAACCAAACGAGGCGGCGCCTGGATGTCCGGGGTAAAAGAGCAGGGGATGTATAATGGACAAATAGAGCGTCCACATATCATGATCGTTTGTAATTTCACCAAGCCCACTAAGACCAAGCCGTCACTTCTTACACTAGACGAAGTGCTCACACTTTATCATGAATTCGGTCATGCCCTTCATGGCCTTCTGTCTAATGTTAAATACCGTGATCTCTCAGGCACCAATGTTTATTGGGATTTTGTAGAGCTGCCTTCTCAAATTATGGAGAATTGGGTTCTTGAAAAAGAATGCCTCGATCTATTTGCTGTTCATTATGAAACAGGTGAAAAGATTCCGGCCGAACTCGTGCAAAAGATTAAAGCGAGCGGAAAATTTCTGGAAGGTCTTGCGACCATGAGACAGCTTTCTTTTGCCTTTCTGGATATGGCCTACCATACCAGCGATCCACAGAGCATCAAGGACATTGGTGAGTTTGAAACCAAGACGATCGAAAAAACAACTCTACTGCCAAAGATCCCCGGAACCAGTATTTCGACTTCCTTCTCACATATTTTTGCCGGTGGATATTCTGCTGGATACTACTCGTATAAATGGGCCGAAGTCCTGGATGCAGATGCTTTTGAGTTTTTCCAAACCTCTGGGATTTTTAACCGCGATGTTGCCAGGAAGTTCCGGGAGTTTATCCTTGAAAAAGGGGGGACTGAGCACCCGATGGAACTCTATAAAAAGTTCAGAGGCCAGGAGCCGGATGTTGGTGCCTTGCTGAGAAGGGCAGGACTCCATTAAAATTGAGTTTATCTAAAGGGATATTAAGTTTACTCATAGCTCAATCAGAGTTAGTTTTCGAATTCTTATGAGGTGTGCAATGCATGATAAATTCGAGCGCTATCACTCTGCCTTGAGTTGGTTTGCAAAAAATCCTGAAATTTATCGGACGGGCCGCTATCAGGCCTTGGAAATAATCTGCAACAAAATTGCGGAAGTTATGCGCATTGATCGTGTTGGAATCTGGTTTTATACCATCGATAAAGAAGCGATGTATGAAGAGCTGACCTATCTTGTCGATCGGCCCAATTCTCAAGGTACGATCCTTAAGAAAAGCGATATCCCGACTTATTTTCAGCACCTTCTGGAAGAGCGGGTCATCTCCTGTGAAAACACATTTGAATGCCCGGCGACTTATGAACTCGTTGATAGCTATATGCGCCCCCTTGATGTTCGTTCGCTCTTGGATGCCCCTATTTTCTCTGATGGAGAAATGATCGGTATCCTCTGCTGTGAAAAAGAACAAACATCAATGTATTGGGACAGCCAGGATAAAAATTTTGCTGCCAGTTGCTCGGATTTTATTGGTCGAATTATTGAAGGTGAAAAGCGCCATACTTATGAAAAAGAACTGCGCCACCGGATTAACTATCTCGAAAACGATTTAAAACGCAAACTAGACGATCTTAATGAAGCCAAACTGAGTCTCGATCTCGCCTTAGAAGGGGCGCAAGTAGGAAAATGGGAACTGGATGTCGTTCACAACAAGGTTTCAATGAATAAAACCTGGTATACCAAACTAGGTTATCATTACAACGAGCTACCTCAGGACATGACGACCTTTAAGAAAGTTCTGCATCCAGAGGATGCGGAACGTGTTTTTGAAGAAATTGATCGTCACATAAGAGGCGAAACTATTTTTTACGAATGCCGTTACCGAATGATTACCAAAAGTGGTGATATCCAGTGGTGTCTGGACCGTGGCTGCATTATTCAGCGAAATAGTAGCGGCGATCCTCAAAGACTTATTGGAATCAATGTTAACGTCACTCCCATTTTAAAGTGGGAACAAAGTCTTATTATTTCTGAGCAACAACTTAAATCAATGATTCAGTCTTTGCCGGCACCTGTTGCCATGTTTGATAAGGATTTTAATTACCTCGCCTTTAGTTCCCGTTGGCTGGAGGAATGGAAAAATTACAGCAAGGCCAAGGAGGGTGAGAATGTACGTCTCAGTTTCAGACCTGAATGGATTGCCGCAATGGAAGAGGCCAAGAAGGGAAAAATTCTGAGCCGTGATGAGGAACTGGTGGAGTTCATGTCCGGTGACGAGCTTTGGCTAAGGTGGACCATCCAGCCTTGGAGAAATGTGAATCAGGAAGTTGGCGGCGTCATCATCATGGCCGAAAATATTACCGGCCGTAAAGAAGCCGAAATCAGGCTTACTCAAACTTCCAAACTATCTGCCTTAGGTGAGATGGCCGGCGGGATTGCTCACGAAATTAACAACCCTTTGAGTATTATCAAGGGTTATATTGATCTCCTAAGACGGCATTCATCCCGAAGATCTTTAAGTCCGGAACTTCTGTTGCAATATATTGATAAGATGGATGGAACGGTGGCGCGGATTTCAAGAATCGTGAACGGGATGAGACGCTTCTCCCGTGAATCTTCAATGGATGAAAAAGTTAAGTACTCCCTTAATAAAATTGTGGAAGAGACATTGGATATCTGTCAGGAGAGGATTAATAACAATGGCACCGCCCTGGATGTCGAATATCTGAAAGATGATTCGACTATTCTCTGCCGGCCGGTTGAAATATCGCAAGTCCTTTTGAATTTGATCAACAATTCTTATCAGGCGACTTCAAATTATCCTCACCCCTGGATTAAAATTCAAATGGAAGATCTTGGTGATACTTTCAGAGTTAAAATCACTGACTGCGGTGAACGCATACCAGGGCACGTCAGACAAAAGCTTTTTCAGCCCTTTTTTACAACGAAAGACATCGGTGTTGGAACAGGTCTTGGTTTAAGTATTTCCCGAGGAATTATCGAAGAGCATAAGGGGAAGTTGTACTATCAGGAAGAAGCTCCTAATACGACTTTTGTTATAGATCTGCCGAAGCTTGACACGGTAAGTACGCAAATTTCGCATTAAAGTCCCAGCTTGTTAAATCAGCTTTCTTTTCAACGGTGTCTTCAATGTCATCGCTTAGGAATTGAAAGAAATCAAAACCACTTAAATTTTCAATATGATCTATGGTCGTCACATATGAGGCAAGCTCCTTGTAGGGAACATCCGTATGCATCAGAAAGGCAATTCCCTCAAAGGAAGAACCTTGCTGTCTTAGAATAATTTTAAAATATTCATCGGGAATAGAGACCTGATTATCTTTTCCAGTAACCGGAAGATTAGGCATGAGGATCGGACCTGTGACAATCCAGATCTTCTTGTACTTAAGCGCCCATGACCTCATGAGGTTTTCCAGCTGGCCCCAACGACCTTGATTGAAGGGACCCGGTTGAGGAGTCATATTACTGAAGAAGAACGTATCCTTCATTGCCTGCGAGGTGAACTTCATATCGCCTGCAGGAACAAGATGTCCGCGATCAAATCCACTGCCTTTGTAATCGTTGGCGGTGGCCGATCCGGTGGAGACAGAAGGATCAATCCGGAAGCTATTGGAGCGTTTTACGCAATTTTGTAATTTAGAGTGATCCAGTTCATAGGACACCCAATTGGCCACTTCATGATCTTCATTATAATTAAGGGTGTAGTACTTATGCTGAATGATCTCTTCTGCGGAAAAAACACTGAGAGTAAAAAAAAAGATTAAAAATTGATATGCCTTCATCCCTAATAGGATAAGGGATGAAGGCATAATCTCATAGGAAACTTTTCACAAACGAATTAGATCAGTTTCATTTTCTCTTAATGTAGCCTGTAGGGGCAAAGTCATTGGCCTTCAACTGCTTTTGCTGTTCAATGAATTCACGAAGTAGATCCGCATCGGTGTGACCGTACTTAATATAAGTGACGAGAGGATATTTATCTCCGCCCTTAGCGATAAACTCAGGAAGTGCCATGACATATTTTTGTGTTGCAACAACATCTTTTCCGTTCACTTTTAGCGACTTTAGCTTTTGTGACTTTTCATTAAGAACGGCTTCAATCCCACTGAATTGAGGAAAGCTTCCAGAGCCCGGTGTCAGCTTGGTGATGGCATACTCAATATATTTTTTAAGTTCATTGCCGGACATTTCTGTTGTCACAATTTCACCTGCAAAAGGAAGAACCATCATCACTGTTTCGATGGTGACTTTCCCTGGATAAATTGAATCTCTGATACCCCCGGAATTAGTAAGACCAATATCGGCCTTAAATTTTTCCTGGTAAGATTTAGCTATAAGATTTCCCAGATTCGTTTCGCCAGTACGTACTAAATCTCTTCTTCCGATAAATTCAACATCGGCGGTGGCCAGTTCTTTGAGAAGAGATTTATCACCTCGGTCTTTATAAGGTTTCAGGAGGGCGTGAACTTCCTTGTCATCTTTAATTTTAACGGGAGAATCTTTTAAGTTTACCGGGATCAGTTTGTAGTCTTTCAAAGCAACTTGGCCGTCTTTAAATTCCAGGTCAACTTTACCGACATATTTGCCCCATTCAAAGGCCTGAACAATGATGGTTCCATTTTGAATGTCCGGTTTAAACAGCGGCTTCTGCGTATGACCACCAACGATCAAATCGATACCATCAACTGTACGGGCGAGAGTCACATCACCTGGAGCATCGGCACCATGTTTCCCATCCACAAAGTGACCGGTATGGGTGAGGGCAATCAGAATGTCAGTCTTAGGTCTCAGAGTGGGAACGAGGTTTTTACCTTCTTCAACGGAAGGAACAAAATAGAGGCCGGCAGAATGTTCTGGTTTAGATTTCTTAGGAGTATCTTCCGTAGTCAAACCAAAGATTGTGACTTTTAGGCCACCTAAATTTTTAGTGATGTGAGAAGGGAAGACCCGCTCTTTTGTTTTTTCATCATAAATATTGGCCGAGATAAAAGGGAATTTGGCCCACTCTTTTTGTTGCTTTTTAATAGTGCTCAGTGGTTTATCGAATTCATGATTTCCTATGGCCATGACATCATAACCAATGGCGGCCATTCCTTTAAAGTCAGGTTCAGCATCTAAAAGATCCGATTGCGGTACGCCAGTATTGACGTCTCCAGCATCGAGAAGCAAGACTTCACCACCTTCACTCTCAACCTGCTCACGTAATTCCTTGATAAGAGTGGCCCGAGCGGCCATGCCGTATTCGCCGTCCTTATTTGACCAGAATCGACCATGATGATCATTGGTATGCAGAATGGTTAGTTTATAGGTTTTTCCTTTGGTGTAAGTTTGAGCGCAGGAAGCGAGTAGCACCAAAGATGTGGCAAAAAACAAAGACTTCATAAATCCTCCAGAGTTAACCGATTTTTATCTAATCTGTTGGATCTGGCCAGACAGGTAAAAGGTAACATTGGCCAAAGCCCTGGTCGTTTGGTATACCGAACAGTATGACACTTAATCAAGCCCCTTTGAATGCTAAGCTCATTGTTCACTCCTTTCACCATGAGGATCTGAGGGATTTTTCAGATATTGAATCTCGTTTAATGCACTTGGGATTTATTGCAGGGGAAACGGTTAAAATTACCAAAAAAGCTCCTCTTTTTAAGGAACCGCTCTTAGTTGAAGTGCGAGGAAGATTAATCGCCTTATCGGCCAAAGAAGCTGAATTAGTAGATGTTGAGGTTGCGCGATGATTCCACGTATTGCCCTGGTAGGAATGCCTAATGTTGGAAAAACTGCCCTTTTTAATAAACTGACTGGAAGTTTTCAACGAGTGGCCAATTTTCCCGGAGTCACGGTTGAGAAGAAAGTGGGCTGGGTTTCGGAGAATGGTCAAAAAATACTGGAAGTCGTCGATTTGCCAGGGATCTATTCTTTGGATGCAACAACCCTTGATGAAAAAGTAACCAAAGATTTTTTATTGAAAAAAGAGAAAGAAGCTACCGCTGATCTCTTTGTTTTAGTTCTTGATGCTACCAATTTAGATAAATCTCTTTATCTGGCCTTCCAATTGAAGCGCTTAGGTTATCCACTGGTGATCGCGCTTAATTTGATGGATGAAGCTAAAAAAAGAAACTTCTCACTTGATCTGAAAGAATTCTCACAGAAGTTGGACGCAGTCGTCATTCCTACCAGTGCCTCAACCGGTGAAGGTGCCAAGGAGTTGATTGCTGCTTTAATGATTGAGTTACAAAAGGGTGAAAAGCCTTTTCTTGAAGTTCCAGAAAACGCTCAGAAAGTTTTCAGGTCTCCTGCCTATGTGAATGGAATATTCAAAGAGATAGATCAATTATTAAAAGAAGTGACCCTCACAAGCTTAAGACCTGATACCTTTTCAGAGAGAATTGACCGTATTGTTCTTCACCCTTTCTGGGGTGTGGTGACACTTTTTGCGACTCTTATTCTTATTTTTCAAACCCTCTTTTCCTGGGCCGAACCCATTATGGATTTAATTGAATCTATGTTCGGTAGCCTCGGTGAGCTCGCTTCGACTTTGATTTCCAATGAACTTTTGAGAAGTCTGGTGGTTGATGGCATCATTGGTGGAGTAGGCGGGGTACTGGTTTTCTTACCGCAGATTGTTCTGCTCTTTTTCTTCATTCAGTTTCTGGAAGATCTGGGTTACCTCGGACGGGCGGCATTCCTGATGGATTCCATCATGAGAAAGTTTGGTCTGCCCGGCAAATCGGTTATTCCTCTTTTGTCCTCCCATGCCTGCGCCATTCCGGGAATCTTATCGACCCGGGTGATTGATAATTACCGTGAAAGACTTATTACCATGCTGGTTATTCCTCTTACGACTTGTTCAGCGAGACTACCGGTTTATGCCATTTTAATTGGTGCTCTTATTCCCAACATTGCTGCTTTTGGTATTCCGTGGCTGAAACTTCCAGGACTAGTGCTCTTTGGTTTATATATGGTGGGATTCGGGTCAGCCCTTGTGGTTTCTCTCGTTTTTAAAAGAACCTTGCCGCACTCTTCTCCCTCAATGTTATTGATGGAACTTCCTCCTTACCGTATGCCAAAGATGAAGAATCTTCTGATGGTCATGAAAAATAAGGCCATGATCTTTTTGAAGAAGGCCGGTGGAATCATTCTTGTCGTTAGTGTGATCATTTGGGTTCTCATGACTTTCCCTCAGCAAAATGGGGTGACTCATATTGAACAATCCTATGCGGCAGATATTGGAAGATTCTTTGAACCTGTCTTTAAGCCTTTGGGTTTTGACTGGAGAATCACCACCGCTTTAATCCCTAGTATCGGCGCCCGCGAAGTTGTGGTCAGCGCTCTTTCCATGGTGCTGTCCATGGAAGGAACAGAAGAAGAGATGGCCCTCGCCCTGGTTCAAAATTTTGGATTGGGAACTCTGGTGGCACTACTGGTGTGGTTTGTGTTCGCTCCTCAATGCATTTCCACTTTTGCTGTCATGAAGCGGGAAACTAATTCCTGGAAGTGGCCAGTTGTAATGGTGGCATACACTTTGGCATTGGCCTACTTTTTTGCCTTCCTGGCCCGTCAGCTTTTTAACCTTTGGTATTAACCTGTTCCCAGTTTTTTAGCTGCCAGACCGTCGTCACTTCCGCCACCTCTTTGCCGTTAAGGTCACGGATGGTGGTCACAAGTTTCTGAGAATATTTTCCTTCGGCTTCCAGACCGGCCCTTAATTTTTCCACATCGATCTGATGAGGAGAGCAAAAGCCTTCGAGGTCAACTCTTCCCTGGTAAGAATATTTCACATTCAATTCGGACATGATGAGACGGTACTTACTGATACCAAAAGAAGTTAAGAGGGAGAGTCCGGCACAGTATTCACCGACAGTGGCCATGGCGCAGGCATGGACTCCGCCCAGATGATTGTGATTCAGCTTGCGATTAGGAAGGGCAATGATGACGGCATCCGGGCTCAAGGTTTTTATTTTAAATCCATGAGGAGCATTGAAAGGGATACCAAGGGTCAGCACCTTATCGAGCGCCATCAGATTAAGTTTATTGGGGTTTGCGAGTAACTTATCAATGATTTTATAAACAGCTTTCATATTTAACCTATGACCTTGTTTAAGTTTACTTTGGCATCCTCAAACTCATTTTTAAAACGGGTGACAATTTCCTGAATCGGTTCAACCTTCTTGGTGAATTCAATGGAAGTACCGGCACACCAGACTGTTTTATAAGTGGCGGCGAAAGCGGCCTTCTCAATCATCTTCATGCCTTTATAGTAGGTCACCATCTTGGCATACTTTTTTAACTGTTTGTTCTTATTTAAGAATGACTCAAGAACATTCTGATCAGTTCCAATTTTTTGTAGATAGGGTGTATTGATTACTGTGCAGCGGCTGCCGGAGAGCTTAGTCGTAACGACAATATCTTCAGCATCGTAATCAATGCAGGCCTGTTTATATTCAGGAGTCACATCTGACTCTGAGCAAGCAATGAAGGGAGAACCGATGGAGAGTCCGTCGGCGCCAAAGGCGAGCATCGACAGAATTCCAGCTCCAGTTCCTACACCACCGGCGGAGATGACCGGTATCTTGCATTTGCTTTTGAGGGTGGGTACTAGAACACTGGCAGGAATGTTTCCTAAGTGACCGCCGGCCCCGGAGTTAACGGCGATGAGACCATTGGCCCCCAGGTCTTCAACTTTCTTGGCGTAATTTTCTTCAATGACGTCACAGAAAACTTTTATCCCTAACTTGTGCGATTCACGAATGACTTCTTCCGGACTGCCTAGTGAGGTAATGAAAAAATTCACTCCCAGATCTAGGCACTTATATAGCTGCTTCTTAGCATGGATGTTTGATTTATTAACAATCAGGTTGATGCCAAAAGGCTTATTGGTCTGGGCCTTAATTTCCTTAATACCTGCCTCCAAGTCTTCCAGCGTTCTGAAATTCAGAGCAGGGATGCAACCAGCGATACCGTTTTCGGCCGCTGCTACGATCATTTTGGTATTAGTGACCAGAAACATGGGGGCCATGATGATGGGAAGTTCGATTCCCAGCATTTCAGTAAGTGCTGTTTTCATATAACTCCTAACTTTGCGCAAGGTGTCTTTGTAAGGCAAAGTCACGGAACTTTTCCTTTCCAAACATCTTTAAACTATGGGTTAATTATAACAGTCATTTTTATTAGCAAGGATGGAAAAAAATGAAAAAAGCCCTTGGATTACTCGCCCTGACGTTCTCTGCGGCCACGATGGCAGCACCTTCTCAGTGGCTTACAGTCGATAATGAGGTTCTCTCAAAGATCAGACCAAAGTTAAACAAATCAGTCCAGATTGGTTTTTCGTCTCAAGGCGCATCAGTAGTAAACCTAACTGCTGCAGAAATTGAGCAGCTATCGCATGTGATCCATGAAGATCTTCACCGCTGCGGTGGATTTGTTCAGCATGATTCTGAAGAAGAAGCTGTTAATGCTCTTACTTCTCAGGGTGAAATGTATTTTGCAAAAAGAGCGATCTTTGCTGACTACACGATTGATCAGGGGCAACTCGTCCGACCGATGGTCAGTCAGGTTCAGGAGAAATCAATCCGTGACATGATCATCAAACTTTCTACATTTAAAACTCGCTACTATAAGTCACAAACAGGTGTTGAATCATCTCAGTTCATCCGTGATACCTGGGCAGCTCTGGCCAAGAATCGCAATGATGTAAAAGTTGAATTGTATCAGCATAAAAACTGGCCTCAGCCCTCGATCATTATGACCATCGTTGGTTCTGAAAGACCAGACGAGATCGTGATTGTTGGCGGACACGCAGATTC
The DNA here is from genome assembly GCA_023701435.1 of Bacteriovoracaceae bacterium. GTDB lineage: Bacteria > Bdellovibrionota > Bacteriovoracia > Bacteriovoracales > Bacteriovoracaceae > Peredibacter. The sequence continues at coordinate 47,456 of JAMPXB010000016.1, forward strand.
AATTGCGGGATTCTTCGGCGGCGGCGGTTCAGCGCCTGGAGCCGATGATAATGCTTCCGGTATTTCTACCATTACTGAAGCCATTAAAGTGATGATGGCCAATAACTATAAGCCAAAACGTACAGTTCAATTCATTGGTTATGCTGCTGAAGAAGTTGGCCTTTTAGGTTCAAAAGATATTGCTTCTGCTTACAAGCAGGGTGGTAAGCAGGTAGTGGGAGTTATGCAGCTTGATATGACTCTTTTCAAGGGAACAGTCGATAAAGACATCGTTCTTATGGCCGACTATACTAATGCTGCTCAAAATGAATTTCTCGGACGTATTGTTGATGAATACGTGAAAGTTCCTTGGGGCTATTCTCGTTGCGGTTATGGTTGTTCAGACCACGCTTCATGGACTGCTAATGGCTTCCCGGCTTCTATGCCATTTGAGTCGGCCATGAATGACGGTAATAAAAATATTCATACTGTAAGAGATACATTAGAATCATCTGGAGGCGATGCTAAGCACGCCGCTAAATTTGCCAAGTTAGCTACTGCCTTCGTAGTAGAACTTGCTAAATAACAGGAAATGATCAGACTTTGAGTAATGAATTAAAGTCCTTATATGAGGACATCCGCAACAACCTAGAAATATCCCGTAAAGCCCTTATAACGACCAGTATTCTGGGAGACGAAGAGTCTCCCAGTTTGCGGCCCGTTGAGGACTCAAAAACCATTTTAGACACTCTTGAATCCATTGCCGTGGATACCAGGAAGTTGATCGATGCCTATCCCTCTTTAGAGTCCCTTTTTGAAAAAGCTTTTGGGCGGGTAAGAGAAGTCTTCGACCGTGAAGCGATTGTTGAAACTTGTTTGCTGGAGGATTTCCTCTTTCCAGTAACCAGCACTTATCCCATTATTGTTGATGGTCAGTTCAGTAAAGAGCTTACCGAGTCTTATAAAGACACCTATCGGGCTTGGACTGAAGAGAAGAGTGCTAAGCACACGGCCACTCAGGATATTCTGAAGCTTAATTTTGACATTAAGTTGAATGAGAAAGATTTATCCTGTCAGTGTGTTCAATGTATGGGCGATTACCGTACCCAGGTACGTGAAGCTGTATTTGCCACACAAACAGCTCTCATCGATAAGACCGAAGAGAAGCTTCATGATTGGGTTCTGGTAAAAAGAATCTCTGATATTTCTAATGCCATTTTTGATCTCAAAAAAAATCTGGATAAGAACTTTCATCAGATGCGCAACAAGCTTAAGCGCTCATCAGTTAACAAACTGGAAAATGAAGTTAAGTACCATTTTCGTAGCAAGTTTGGAGCTAAGTCTGATCTCGGAAAAGTTTATAAAGAGAAGCTGACAGTATTTTTTAATACCTTGCTGGTAGAGCAGGGACTAAAGCCGGAACTTGTTTCGGCCGAAGAGTATGAGCGCTTTTATTTGCAGCTTGAGACCAACATCTGGAAAGGCGAAGTTTTTCTAAGAAAGGAATTCGAGCGTTTCACCCAGGCCATCCTGGCGCTAAAGCGTAAAGACGTATCATCTACCATTTTAAGAGAATATCTGGGACAATTTTGGTTACATACCGATGCCCGCAGATTAAATCGAAAAATTATTTATCACATGGGCCCGACCAATTCTGGTAAGACCTATCATGCCATTGAGGCCCTGTGTGCCGCCAAGAACGGCTGTTACCTGGCCCCACTTCGATTACTTGCCTCGGAGCTCTACGATACGATGAACAGTAAAGGGGTTAAGACCACTTTGCTGACCGGTGAAGAAGTCATCGAGATCCCGGATTCGACACACTTCTCATCCACCATTGAAATGGCCAAGCTGCAAACCCGCTTTGAGTGTTGTGTGATTGATGAGATTCAAATGCTGACCGATCCTCAGCGTGGTTGGGCGTGGACCCGAGCTTTAGTGAATATTCAAGCTGATGAAATTCATCTTTGTGGTGATCACTCGGTTTTAGAATTGGTTAAAAAAATTCTGGCCCTTTGTGGTGATACCTTAGAAGTGAAAGAATATACCCGAATGACAGAACTCAATGTTCTGGATCATCAAATACCTCTGACTCAACTTCAGAAGAATGATGCCTTGATTGTTTTCTCCCGAAGAAATGCTCTTCGTTATAAAGCAGATCTCGAGGAACTTGATTTCAAGGTCTCGATTGTTTATGGACGTCTTTCCCCGGAAGTACGTCGTGAGCAGGCCCGCAAATTCGACGAAGGTGAAACTGATATCATGGTATCAACTGATGCCATTGCTATGGGAATGAACCTTCCGGTTAAGAGAATTGTTTTCTCGGCCCTTTCTAAATTTATCAACGACAGGGAAAACCCTCTCACATATTCAGAGATCAAGCAGATTGCCGGTCGAGCAGGGCGTTTTAAGCGTTTCCCTGTAGGTCAGGTGACAACTCTTAATAAAGTTGAAGACGGTCTTAAAACCTTGCGAAGTGCCCTGGCCCATCATCTGGGTCAGAGTGACAAGGCCATGGTTGGTCCGGATCTGGATATTTTCAGTTCAGTGAACAACGCCTTGTTGTCCAATTCGCTGCCAACACTTCAACTTTCAGAATTCTTACGTCTCTTCAATACCATGACTTTCCAGAAACCATTCTATTGCGTGGATATGAAGGAAATGATCGAGCTGGCAGAAATGGTGGAAGCGGCCGATGAAGACAGAACCCTGACTAATGCGGAGATCTTTGGCTTTGCCTGTGCTCCGGTAAACCTGGGTCTCATCGAGCACGTTCAGTATTATCTCTGGATTCTTAACCACTATGTGGATAACCAGAATATTTACAATGAGCCGATAGATGAAACCTCGGACAATATTGATTATCTGGAAACATCCATTAAGTGTGTTGAGCTTTATCAGTGGTTGTCCCGTCACTTCAATCAGAAAAATTTTGATTTTGACCAAAAGCAGCTGCTTGAGAATAAAACCAAGGCCATTGAACGCTTAAATGAGCTTCTTTCCGATAAAATTGGTAAAACCTGTTCAAGTTGTGGCTGTAAAATGCCGGCCAATGCCCGTTTTAATATCTGTGATGAATGTTTTTCAAAACGACGTTTCAGTCGTCGCCCGCCTCGTTCAGCTGAGGGATCATCTGAAAGAGGGGGAGACCGTAAGCGGGAGCATCGTGGTAAAAGGGATAATAGAGAGGATAAGCCGAAAACGGAACGTTCTCAAGCTTCTCACTCTGGAAAACCTGCTGAGCATGGTGTAAAAAGACCAAGACCTGCCGGTAAAAAAACCGGTGGTGGAGGTAAGAGTAGTGATGCCGCCAAAGCATTCAGAAAATTCCGATAAGATTTCCTATTACGATTTTTCCCGGGAAGTTCTCCTGGGACAAAATCTTGAGGACAAGTTTCTGTCAGTTTCAATCGATTGGACTGACTATAAACCATTTGAGCTGCCTAAACTTCCTGGTCGCCAGGGAAAAATCAATTTTTCTTCTGATAGGATGAAGTTTCCCAAGGCGCAAAACCTCGATAAAAACGATAAGAAGGCAATGGCCCTCCATAGCTTTGCCAATCATGAACTCCTGGCCATTGAAATGATGGCAGCCGCTCTTTTACTCTACCCCCATCAAACCGAAGAGGATCTCCGCTTTAAACGAGGAATCCTTTCGGCCTTAAAAGATGAGCAAAAACACCTAAGCCTTTATATTGGAAGATTAAACGAGCTGGGCTACGGCTTCGGTGATTTTCCCTTGAATGATTTCTTCTGGCGACAGATGGAAAAGCTCAAGACTCCTGCTCAGTATACGGCAATGATGTCTCTGACTTTTGAAGCCGCCAATCTGGATTTTGCCCAATACTACGCCACCATCTTTCGTGAATTTGGCGACCACACCACGGCTTCCATTCTGGACACGGTTCTGGAAGATGAAATTACCCATGTGGCCTTCGGTGCCCACTGGATGAAGAAATGGCGTCAGGACAAGAGCTTATGGGAATACTACATGAGTTCATTGCCATGGCCTTTAACACCCGCCAGAAGTCGGGGAATTGGCTTTGATCCCTCTTTGCATGAAAAGGCGATGAACGACTCCGACTTTATTGAGAGCCTTAAAAATTACGATGATGACTTCAAAATCACGAAGCGTTCATTATGAAATCCATTAAAGTTAATGCTGATTATGAAGCCGTTTTATTCGGAAAAAAAGAATCACTTCCGGTAATTAATCAGGCGCTGGAATTTCTCGCCCTTTTTGTCGACACTCGTCCGCTCTTTAGTCTTAAGAACTACAGTGAAGAATATTTGCAGCACGTGGAATACTTCACTGGCCGAAAACCCGTCATAAAAAAATCTGCCGATTTTGAAAACTGGTGGGGCGAACTTAAAGACCTTGAATTGGAAAAAAGACTTAATTCAAAAGAAATGAGCACCAGGCTTAACATTGAATATGGTTGGTCAAAGGATACTCATTTCATGACTCAGGCAGAGGATTTATCTGCCTTAAGAGATGATCTGAAGTACCTGGCAAAAAATCCTTTCGGCATGTCCGGACAAAATTTTTCCCTGGTCTCCAAAAATGATCCACCTAAATCTTACCCAGTTATTGTCGAACCTCTGCTTGATCGGGTTTATGATTTCTCCCACTATGTTTTTCCTAATGGTCAAAGAATCTGTTATCAGAACTTTGTCGATAAAAGATATCAGTACCGGGGAACAGTTTTCAGAGATTATACCAGTCCTACCCGTGAAAACTTAAAATTTAGTCATGAAATCTCAAACGAGGAATGGCAGAATTTTGATGAAGCCTTGGATGTCATTGTTAAGGCCTATCAAACACCTGCTTTGAAATCTGGTTTCTCGGTGGATTCCTTTGTTTATAAAGAATCTGATGAACTAAAAATCAGAGCTCTCAGCGAAGTCAATTATCGACGGACTATGGGAGAAGTGGCCTTTGAACTGGCCCTGAAGTTCGGTGGTCTTCGAGGGTGGTCGATGTTGTTACTCTCAAAAAAGTCACCGCTCGATTTTGGCAGTCTTAAAAAGAAGATTGCTCCCATTGAATGGACACCAGAATATTCTCGCGGTGTTGTTCTGCTTTCACCGGAGGATGTGAGGTATGATATTTTCTTCCTTTCCGCTCTGAATGAAAAAGAGGGAGTTCAGCTGATGAAAGAAATGAAAAGTTTACTGCCGGACACCGAGTTTCCGGTAGATATCTAAAATATATTTTCCGGCATCTTCGGCCGTTGTCCCGTAAGAAATAATGCCGTCTTCATGACCCTTCATTACAAAGATGCCCGACGATTTATTATGTAAAAGCTCATAGGCAGCTTCCGCCATCTCTTGTGTGCCATAAGCGATATTTTCATCTACCGAGTCATATTCCTGGTCTTTAAGAATTTGCCAGAGCTTTTGATGATGGACATGGAAGACATAATGAATGGCAGGATTTGCCTGATAGATACCATAATGAGTGAGGGATTCGCTGGAAGGAGGAATGAGACCTTCGGCCGTCACCGAACCACGCTTTAAATCACAATCAATAACTCTCGTATAATGATGGGCCTGCAAGTGGGCGAGGTGGCCTGTTTGGCTGCCGGTGATAATAAAAGATTTCTTAGTCAGACGGGAGGAAAGGTTTCCGTAACCGATCTTATTAATCGGATATTCACCAATCAGACCCAGCTTAAAAAAGAGCACCCGCCACTTTTCCAAGGCAATGACCTGATTCATTTCGGGGGCAGGGGCCCTTTTAAGAGTCAGTTTAAACTTTATAACACCTTCATCTCGATTAGCATTCACAGATAAGTCCTTGATCTCCTATTGGATTGTATTGCAAACTCCACAGGCTCCCTTATAATGAGAATACTGGACATCATAGGGTATGGACAAGGCTCATTTCACCAGGAGTGGTTATCCTCGATAAAATCATTAATGACTTGAAGGCGAAGCTTCCGCTGGGCAAGAAGGCGAAAAGCGAAGACGACGAGTTTGAGGAAAATGAAGAAGAATCTAATTCGTCACGCCAAGATGATGCGACGGACGCTACTGATCTTTCGGCTCTTGTAGACGAAGATGAGGAAGCAAGTGAACCAGTCTCTCTGGTAGATAAATTAAAAAAGAAAATGAAGTCCCTTCAAAAAAAATCCGCTAAGGGTGAAGAGGACGAAGAAGATCTGGAGGCAGCTGACGACGTTGAAGCTGCCAAGAAGAAGAAAAGTAAAACAATTCAGATCGCCATTGGGGCCGCTTTGGTCCTTTTTCTATTATCCGATTATATTCTGCCACCAGAAGAACCGACTGCTCCAGAAGGAACAGAGGAAATTGGTGAAGCCCCTCAAGGTAAAAAGCCACCTCAGGCAGAAACACCGGTTGCTGAAACACCTGTTGCTGAAACACCAGCTACAGATACTTCTACAGATGTTGCGACAACCACTCCAGAAACTCCGGTTGAAGCCGCACCAGATGTCACTACTGAAACCACTCCTGAGTCACCGGTAGAAGTCACATCTACTGAAAGTCCTACGACGGAAACAACTGAACCGACAGAAACTCCGGCCGTGACTGACTTGCCAGCAGATACTGTTACAGAGCCTGCCGACGCAGCCTCAGATATTCCAATTGAAGCTATTTCAGGAGAGGCTGGAGAAGATGTTGTTGGTGAGGATATGGGCCAGGCCACTGACGAAAACCTCACGGATCAGATTCTTCAAGATCTTGAAAAGCAGACGAAGGCAACGACCACGGCTGAGCCTAAAAAAGAATACGTTGCTCCTCCTGATTATGAATATCGAGGAAGGGGATTAGTCTATAACTGCACCGGCAAGCATTGGGCCTGTGTAGATGGTCCAAGTTTTAAGACCTGCGAAGACAATGCTTCATCAGTGCAATACCTGAAGAAGAAAGTTGAATGTCATCCGTTTAATGTTTACGAAACAACCAAAGGTTGTGAGAGCATGCAGAACCGTATGGTCTCTTCCAGCGCTAAAACAAGTTTTTGTAACGAGTAGGATTAAGCGGCGTTCTTGTTAAATCGTCTATCCATAAGCGGAATGAAAAATTCATCTTCACCTTTGAGGGCTTCTTTTTTCATACCTTGAATAAACAGTTTCACCAGATTTGGATCGAACTGTGAGCCAGAGAATTGAATAAGTTCATCATAGGCCACCTCATAAGGAAGACCTTTGCGATAAGGTCTGGTGGAAGTCATGGCATCAAAAGTATCAGCAATCAGAATGATTCTTGCCGCCATGGGAATTTCTTCTCCCTTAAGGCCTAGAGGGTAACCTTTACCATCGTAGCGTTCATGGTGAAGCCTGGCATTGCTCGCAATTTTTTCGAAATAAGGAAAATCCTGCAAAATCTCAAATGATTTTTCAGGGTGCTGTTTCATGACCTGAAATTCTTCCTCGGAGAGTCGGGAGGGTTTGTTTAAAACCGCATCAGGCGTTCCAATTTTTCCAATATCATGAAAGATTGCCGACAGTTCAAGATCGTACATTTCTTCCGGCGTAAGATTAGCTTCTGTTCCTGTGACTAATGAAAAATAGGCCACGCGCATACTGTGACCAAATGTATAATTGTCTTTGACGTCCAGGGCCTTCAAAATAGTACGTGCAGCTTGCTCACTGATATTTTTATTATCAGCTTTGAGAGCTTCTACTTGAGACGCCATCCCTAAAAGAGATAGAGCCGTATTCAAAGAGGGCAGCTCAAAGACATTATTTTTTTTCATAGTTCTTCCAACTAAAAAGAAGTGAAAGTCGTTTCACTTGATAAATTCTCTTCGGTTGTTTTGCGGAAAAATAAACGGTAAAATATGAAATATCGTTAATAGCGGGCCAACTCTCTGAATAAATTAAGGTTTTGCCCTGAAAAGGTACCCCATGATCATCCTGGATGAGCGCAATTTCCTTCACAAAGAACTCGAATCGAAAGGATTTGAAGTCTTTGATTTTTATGACAATCCTCAGGTTCTTTCACTGAAGGCCTTTAATTCCCTTGAGCTCAAAAGACGAGGAGAGTTCCTCTTAATCGATACTCAGACGCTGCTTAATCATCCAGGTGAACTGGAAAGTTTTAAGTCGGTGATGAATACTTTCATGGGTGCTGTTTTCTTTCATGAACAGAGCAATCAAAAGGCCCAGGAGTGGGTGAAAGATGAGGGGGCTTTTCTTACTAAGATTATTGGCGAGTATTCCCTACCCATGCCTCAGTTAACTTGGACAATCTTGTCTAATCAATTGCAGTTTTTCTGGGGCCTCATAGAAGACCAAAAGAAACTTCAAAAGCATATGGCCCAGTTCAGTCTGGAGCTTGATCAGGTTCTGCAAAATGCAGAATTTGAAATGGTCAGGGCCAAAAAAGTTCACGACACATTGGTGCCCAGAAGAAGCGAAGAGATTAAAGGCGTTCATTTCAGCAATAAATATGCGGCCGGAGAAGGTGGAGGCGGGGAGTTTTATGATCTTCTTCCATCAACCAGTAAGGTTCATCAAATCCTGATTTCCAGCCAGTCTTATCTGATATCCAGCGCAATCCTGGGACTTTTAGGACAGTACCGAGGTAAGGAATTCAATCCTCAGGCTTTTCTAAAAGATGTTGAAAACGAAATTGAGACTATCAACAACGCTAAGAAAAAGAAGTCAGCGGTTGATTTGCTGATTCTTGAGTTGGATCTGGGAACCTTGACCTTAACTGCCTTGTCCGAATCAAAATCCGAGATATACAGTCAAGTGAAGGGCCGATTGGCGCTTAAAAAAGATCAGTCCATTCAGCTCGCAAAGGATGAGAAAGTCATTGTATTCTCTACAGGTTTCATCTTTAATTGGAATGAGGGACATCCCGAACGGAACATTTCAGACTTCTTAAAAGTCGAAGAAAATAAACCATCAGGTGAATTAATGTCAGAACTTTTCTTTCAGCTCAAAGAAGGCAAAGAAAGTCAGTTCTTAAAAAAAGACGCTACAGTGGTGATGATGGAGGTTAGCAGACATGGCATTCATAAAGTTTAGTATTCTTTTTCTCCTGACCCTATCAACTGCTTTTGCTCAAAGCCGCTTTAGTTCAAAAAGCTGTTTGGACGCTTCATACAAAATGAAAATGGCCCAGCGAGGTCCGCTGTTTGGTCTTCTGAAGCAAGAATTTGTCATCGATAAAAAGTCCTGCATCGTGCACGTGATCCACAAGAAGTATCTTCCAAAAGAATGGTTCATTGATGTTTGCCGTGAGCCTGTTCATATTAAAGTAACTTCCGCTACCGGTGTTGATGTCGCAAAGAAAGAGAATGAGTGCATTAACCAGGACAAAACTAAAAACACTTCTGATTTTTGTTCTCAGTATTTTGATGTCATGGATGTTATTCAGGATGATGGTCTGATCTTCGCTGAAGGTGACCGTGATGACTTAAATTCCGATCATGGAAAAACTTACTGTGCCTACTTATTGCTCAAAAAGTATCTTAACGAGTCGGTGGTTTTCAGCCGCTATACAGATGTACCGGATATCTTTATTGAGAAAATGAAGAAAGAACGTGCTTCTGAGATTCTGCCGAAAGAGGGAGTGGAGTTGAAGAAGGAAGAGCAGGAAGCGAAGGTTATTACCCCGCTGCCTGCTGATCCACAAACGAGTTCTTTTTAAGCTTTGCTGAAAGCAGTTTCCAAATCTTTAATCAAATCATCAGCATCTTCGATACCGACAGAAAGTCTGATCAAGTTGTCGTAGATGCCCAAGCCTTCACGCACCTCTTTTGGAATCGAAGCGTGGGTCATAATTGCTGGATGATCCACCAGACTTTCTACGCCACCTAAACTTTCTGCTAAAGCGAAGAGATGAACGTTCTCTAGGAAAGCTCTGGATTCTTTGATTCCACCCTTGATGAAGAAAGTAATCATTCCTCCTGAACCTTTCATTTGTTTTTTGGCCAGTTCATATTGAGGGTGAGATTTAAGTCCTGGGTAGATGACTCTTTCTACTTTCGGATGTTTTTCCAGATAAGCTGCAATTTTCATGGCATTTTGTTCGTGGGCCTTCATTCTGATCGCAAGAGTCTTAAGACCACGAAGAACGAGCCATGAATCAAAAGGCGAGTGGCATGGGCCAATTGCATTTTGATAGAAGAAGATTTTTTCTCTTATTTCTTTTGAATTCATCATCAAGGCACCACCAACAACATCGGAGTGACCGTTAATGAACTTTGTCATGGAGTGAATAACGATATCTGCACCATGATCAAGCGGGTTTTGGAAAAATGGGCTCATGAAAGTGTTATCAACCACAGTTAGGGCATTAACTTTCTTGGCCATCGCCGAGATAGCATCGATGTCGGAAATTTTTAAAAGTGGGTTGGTTGGAGTTTCCAGCCAAACTAGTGCCGGCTTGAACTCATTAATCTCTTGCTCAAGTTTTTTTAAGTCAGTGGTATCAACGAATTTATATTCATGGATATCCGGGAAAACTTTAGAGAAGAGGCGGTAAGTACCACCATAAACATCGTCACCGCAGATGATTTTAGAACCTTTTGGCAACATGTGCATAATGAGTGATGAGGCAGCAAGTCCGCTGGATGTTACAGCACAGTACTTGGCATTCTCAAGTGAGGCCAGGCACTCTTCCAGACGTGTTCTGGTTGGATTGTGGGAGCGTGTGTACTCGTAACCTTTATGTTCGCCCGGTGAGCTTTGAACATAAGTAGAGGTTTGAAAAATTGGAGGCATGATGGCACCGGTGGTAGGATCTGGTTCTCCGCCTACGTGAATAACTCTAGTTTCAAATTTCATCTCTTTCATTTTAACTCCATTAACTCTTTCATTTCATATGATGCCGCCAGTGTTGAAAGACGGGCAATCACTGAATAAACAGCTTCTTTAATAGTATGATCACAATCTTGTTTGATATCTGTGAGGCAAAGCTTCTGATAGACCATTCCCTGGGCATTGAGGTTGGCCTGAGTGCCCTTGAGAGGGTTGGTTCTGATAAAGCCGCCGGAGCTTCGTCCATTAACCAAGTAAATGGTAACTTCCGCCGGAGCATCATCGTATTTAACGATGGTTTCGACGCCTTCTTGAATAAGGACTGAGGTGAATTTAAGATTCCCCTTACCAATATCCATTTTGTTCCGGATTTTTCTGTTCATGGAGATGATTTCCTCTCCACTTGAAACCACGGAGATGCCCATGCCGTAAGTTCCCTGAGAAGCCTTCACAAAGACCGAAGAACCTTCAGGAAGAGTCTTCAGAATTTTATCTACTTCGGCCCCAAGAGCATCAAGTCCTTCCTTGGTATTAAAATCCACATTTTCCACCGAAGAGAATTGCGCCTGAATAAGATCAGGATTGATATCAAAGTGGGCGCAGAACTTGTTGGCAGTATTTTGATAATGTTTGAAATGAAGAATCTTCTGACGTCTGAACCATCCGACATAGGGAGAAGGATGAACCGGCGTCTTGATCTCATCCCACTTTACTTCGAGTGGAATAGATTGATCGTTATTAAGCAGGACCAGTTCAAAATCAAATTTCACTTGTGGGTCGACCGGAATGAACTGGCCATCTTGCACTTGTGCTTTATGGATGGTGAGCTTATGACCGGAAAAAGATTCTAATTCAACTGCGTTAGCAGTGGTTTCAGCAAAAAGGTTGGCATCAGGAGAGAAAAGAACCACTTCCGTCTCGGCCATTTCAATGCTGGATTTTAAATAGTGCAGATGATCCAGATAGTATCTGTTCTTAGTATGAGATTCCGGAAGTATCCCAATTCTTTTTAAACCTGGTTTGATCTGTTCAAAGCGCTCTCTGAAATGATCGCCGCAATGAAGAAGGTCTTTACTGCAAAGATTATTAAATCCCGCTGGATACATATTATGATCGACCGGAGCGTACTTGTTTTTGCTTTCTCTTACGTCCACGCTGGAAGTGAGAGGTTGAGGGATTTCTGACTGGGCCTTATCGATCCATTCATTGATTTCATTCCAGTGATGACAGAAGAATGATTCCAGTTCTTGTTTGTTATTAACTTTGTGGGACATATGATTTCCATTTCTCGGTAAGGTGTTGGATATGTTCCGAAGGGGAGAGGCTGATAATTTCAGGGAACTCCAGCACGACGGGAAATACTTCTTGTAATTGTTTCTTTAGCATTTGTTCTTTGTCTTCCAGCGAACCTTTTAAGCTCGCCAGATGAGGCTCAGCAGGTTCCCAGCCCTGGAGCTCCAGTTCAAGGCACTTATTTAAAACCAGGAAATGATCCTGATGAATAAAGTGACTGGCATGAGAGCGAAGTTCGATCGCTTCCTGGGCCTTACCTTGTTCTACGGATGTGACCAAAAACCAATTGCATTCAGTTCTCGATTTTAGCTTATCCTGAAGAGAAAGTCCTTTTAGGAAAGCATCCCGGGATTGATAAATAATCTGGACCGCCCCAATAAAGTCATCAATGAACTCTGCACCTGTCACATTTTGCAGGTAACCCAGGAGCTTCCGGACGCCGGAAGAGATGACCCGGTTGATGAGATTGAGACCAAATACTTTTTTACCGGCACTTGCCGTCTTTTGACCAAGGTAACTGAAAATTTCGACAAAGTTCTGATCAAAGAAGGACTTAATTTTCCCCAGACTTTCCAGAAAGTCCAGAAAGTGGGCGCCCGGAGGTGTGTCCAGTACAACCACGTCATACAGTCCAGTTTCAAATTGCATCTGAACTTCAACCATCGACAGGATCTCGTTCATCCCACCATAAGGCTTTGATAAAATCTGTACAATCCTGTTATTGGCGAGATCGGGAGTTTGATATTTTTTGGCCATCCGTCCAATGGTCTTTTCAGGGGACATCAGGAGGGCATCAAGCTTTGCGCCTTCCAGTTCTACGGGCGTCACTTCTCCCACAGCATCACCTTGCAGACCCAACAGGTCCTTCAATCGCTTGGCAGGATCGATGGTAATAAGAAGAACGCGGTTTCCAGACTGAGATAAGCTTAAGGCCCTGGCCGTTGCCAGAGTTGTTTTTCCAACCCCGCCGGTGCCACAGAAAATCTCAAATGATTTAGTGGATAAAGTCACACTCGCCCTTTGAAAGTTTCATTATTCTATATGAGTTTTGCGAGAGACCCAACTAATTCTGTCTCAATTGCGAGCGGGTCATGACTTAAAGAATGGGGAAGAATGCATCGCATCTCAGACAAGTTATCCTGAATCAGCTGCTTTTCGTTTAAGGCCTTGTCGCGAAGTCCCTGAGGCAATTTTTCCAGATCGTTTTCCACCAGCGTAAAGAGGCAGTTGTTCACGGTAATGTCCACATCAACTGGGGTCCTTTCATGAAGGCCCGTCCGTAGCTCAACTGCTTCCTGCCATGACATCAGGCTAGGAAGGCTTACCACATGAATCTTGGTATATTCGGGATTGTTAAGCAGCGCCAGCATTTTGCCGGTGTCCTCAAAAATGGCCCCACTCTCAAAAATCTGTTTAAAATTGGTGGTTGATTCAACCATGGTCAGCGCGTGTCCCGAAGCAGGGGCATCAAGCACGACAATAAGCCTAGGATTCGCTTTTCCCATTTCCAGGATGCGTCCCAAATAAATGAGGTAACTAAATCCTGGTACCATATTGATTAAGGCCCGGAAGAAAGGAGTCTTCACAATCCAGGAAGCAATCATTTTGGAATTAAGTCTTTTTTCAATATAAGTTCTGGCACACTCTTCTAAGTCCAGGGAAATTTCTCGGATGCCATTGACTGTTTTTTCAGTTGTTCCTGTTTGAACATCACTTAAAGACTGGCCTTGAAAAGTTAAATAGATCGCCTCGTGGTCATGTTCCAGAAGATAACGGACAAAGGCCTTGCTGAGGGTGGTTTTACCAACGCCGCCTTTGCCGGTGAATATGTAAAGGCGACGTAGAGATTCCATTAGAAGAGGTACATACCAGTGATGAGAAGTTTCATATAGTAACCTTTAACATCTGATTGATCATCCTGCTGGACTTTAAATGGCCAGTGCATTTGTCCCATTACACCTACAACATAATGATCATTAAGACGAAGATCAACTCCAGCACCAAAATTTAAACCAAAAGTTAGTTTCTGATCTGACCATTTTGATTTGCCATTTTCCTCTCTTTTCATTTGTGGCGCATAAAAGCCCAGACCCCCCAGGAAGTAGGGTGAGAGATTATCATATTCAACGAAGCGACCCTTAATGGAAGTTGCCAGTCCCATGACTTTCATCCGCTCATTTTCGTCTTTATGCTCAGAGATATGAGCGTCTACCAGAAGATCAAAAGAATAGCTGGCGGCATAAGAGTAGAGGAGATCGAGTGTGATCTTATCGTTGCCGTGCTTGCCATAATTACCAAAAAGAAAAGTCTGACCAACGCCCAGACCGACCCCGTGTTGCTGTAAACGACGAGGGGAACCAGAATTCAAGGAAGACGATTTTGATTCTTTTGCTTCGCTTTCATCTGGTGAAGAAGTGTCCTCTTTGGAGAGTTCTTTACTAGTGTCAGGAGTTTTAATGGCAAAAGAATAAGATGGGCTAAAACAACTCATGGCCACAAGGGCCATGAGTATAGTGCTGAAATTTTTATTACTCATGAACCTAGGTTAGTTCAAAGTCGTAGAATTTTCCATAGAAGAGTTAAGACCAGCAACAAAAGCCGGCTTGAAATCTTCAGCAATAATTGCTGCTGGCATTTCGAAAGTAAGGTTTAACTTACCTTCAAGACCGCCGATGTAACCAGTAAGAGTGCCTTCTTCAGAACGGATAACGCGCTTAAGAAGTTCAGTGTTTCCTGGCTTAAGAGACTTACGCTCTTGATCGAAAAGAAGCTGGATTTGAGTCATATAAGTGATGTCATTCTTTGACTTATTATCGATAACCTGGATTTCATGACCTTCACGAATAATCTGAGCGATTTCTTCGAGAGTTACATAGCAGCTTTGGAAAGTGTCGTAGAGCTTGCGGTTCTGGTAACGCTTGATGATACGTACGTCTTTCATGTTGTTCCCCTAATTTGTGGTTATACCCTTTTAATTCATTTAAAGGTACATTCGTTAATAGTTTCTTTATTTAGAGAAAGGTGCAGCGCACTCAAAGAAATATGTTTTTGCGCGCTATTACTTTCGAAAACGGTTGGGTTTTACTAATACCGCCCTTGGCTGTCAACCCAGATGGTCATAAATAATCCTAAAGATGAAAAAAAATCACTAAAAAACGGTAAAAAATTCCTACCTCGATTAAGTTTAATCAAGCAGTTACGGCTATTTGGACAGCTAGAATGGGCTTAAGCTTGCCTTGCGTTAAAAATTTCATTTTCTAATAATCCGCTAACAGCAACCGATAAAAGAAGAGAGTGGCCGGTCCTTCCTTGACCCCACTTTAAGCACAGGACGTTTATGAAACTGCACCCTTCTTTTATTCCATTCTTCCTTATTTGCTTGTTCGCCGTCGGGTGCGCTCATCAAGAAACCACACGCAAAGCGGAGCTTACAGATTTTACCCCCGAGCAGTTGGAGGAGTTAAATCGAGAGGCCCTGGTCATTGCTTCAAAACGCCTTGAAGAAATGGTGATCCAGGCGAAGGCCAATCAATCAACCGTAAATTATTTGGCCACGGACCTGTTTCTTAAAGGAAATATGTCGTTGATCGAAGGCGATTACACAACCGCCTCCGTTTTGTTTAAGCACCTGGTGACGCTGGTCCCAGACGATGAGTTTTTGCAGAAAAAATTCGCCATTAGCCTTATTCGAGTAGGGGATCTGGAAGCATCCATGGTGGTTTTAGAAAAACTCTATAAAAAATCAAAAGAAGAAAAAGTAGGCCTCATTCTCGCCGGAGTTTACACCGGGGTAGATAAAGAAGAAGAGGCCAAAAAGGTCTATCGTCAAATCCTGGCGGCCAATCCTAAAAATGAAGATGCCTGTGTCTTTTTAAGTAAGGCGCTGGCGATGAGTAAGGAAAATGATAAGGCCATTGCCCAGTTGAAGGCCTGCTCAGATAAAGACAAGAAAAATGGTATGTATGATTATTATGCCGGGAAAATCTATCTTGAGATGGGACAAGTGGCCCGGGCCATGAAGTCTTTTGAACAGGCGAACGTCCGTCAACCGGACTTAGGCCAGGCGGTTAGTGCCCAGGGAATTATCCTGGAAGAAAGAGAACAGCATGATGCTGCTATCACAATTTATAAAAAGTACTTAGAAAAACAGCCCTACGATACAGGGATTTTGACCCGGGTGGTTCAGAGTCTCTTTTTGAAAGAAAGATTTGATGAAGTTATTCCTTATGCTGAACGTCTCAGCGATATTGAGCCGGAAAATCTCAATTTGAAGGTCAAGCTGGGCATTCTTTATACAGATTCTAAAAAATACCCAGAAGCTATTTCAGTATTCAAAGACCTTTTAGTATCTGCTCCGAACTCGGATAAAATCCTTTATTACCTGGGCGCCATTCATCAGGAGATGAATGAGTATCAGGCATCGATTGAATATTTTAATCAAATCCCTTCTGAAAGCGGTCTTTACACAGATAGTTCAGTGCAGATGGCCAACATGCTTTCGACTCTGGCCCAGAACGAATTTCACAAAGAGCAGGGAACAACCTGGAAAGAGAAATTTGTCAAACACGTGAATCAAAAACTGGCAGAATTTAAAGATATGAGAATTGAATTCAGCGTCATTAAATCCGGTTTTTATGAAGGAATTGGACAGTACAAAGACGCCATGGAAGCGATGATGGTGGTTCAGGACGAAAAGAATTTCTCTACTCAGCACAAATACTACCTGGCCAACCTTTATGAAAAAGAAAAAAGGTTTGAAGAATCCACCGCTCTGATTATGAGTATTATTGAGAAGGAACCTAAAAATGCCCATGCCTGGAACTTTTTGGGCTATTCCCTGTTGGTACGGGGGGAACAGATGGACAAGGCCTTCGAGTATATTCAAACAGCACTGAAAATCAGCCCTAATGACGGTTACATCCGTGACTCTTTAGGCTGGTACTATTTTAAAAAAGGTGAATATGGAAAGGCCCTGGCAGAACTGGAAATGGCCTTTAAAAAAGTCCCTGAGGACGTTGAAATATTGAAGCACCTGGCGACTGTTCATAAGAAAATGAAAGACTTTTCCCGTGCGAAAAGTTTTCTGGAATCAGCTCTTAAGCATGTGCGCTATCAAACAGAAAGAAATGAAATTATGTCGCAAATGGAAGAACTCGAAGGCGACCGTCTCCCTGCATCTGGCAAGCTCGATTGAACTTGCGTTTCAATAAAAACAATTTCAATATGAGGTCATGTTTTTTAAATGCATGACCTTTTTATTTTTCCTCTCCTCCTGTGCTCTTTTTAAAGGGACTCAGAACCTTCAGTCATTAGACAAAGAAAAATTGCTGGACGCTATTCAGCTCACTGGCGAAGGCCGAGGTAGATTAAGTCTGGGGCAAAGCCAATATCTTTTTAGTTTTGATAGTCTGCTAAAGGACAAAAAGGATTGGATCCTGGTGGTAGCGATTCCGCTGCAAGGTGAAGAAGTCATGGTTTTGCCGGATTTGACGGAGAAAGACACTCAAAATGCTGAAATGGAAACTTTTGAAGAACGTATCGACCATGAATTTCAGACTTTAAAGCTTGATCGCATTTTAACCGGACGGGAGTTTATAGAAGAAATTCGTACGTTGATCAGATTTAATTTCGCCAAGGCCCTTAAACAAAAAAGAGATTGTTCGGAGCACCAAGAAGGCCTTGTTTGCCAGCTTGATGGGGAGAACTTTTTAGTTACCGCTAGTGAAAAAGAATTCAATGTTACAAAGTTGTTGGGGCGAGGAAGAAGAGTCGTCCTGGAAGGACGAAATCTTACAGATTCTTACTTTTTGCAAACTAATATCCGTCTCTATTCTAATGACGTGAGTTACGAGCGAAAGAACTCTTCCTTTTCATTAGAACTTTTCTGGAAGTAGTATTGTCTGACTAAACTGGTTCCAAATTGCACCTCTTGTCAGGAACACTCTGTTTTTATAAAGATTAATCACCGGTAATCGCTTACACTTATATTTATTTTTTCGAGGAGCATAAATGAAAGGTTCGGTTTTAATTTTGGGCATTTTGCTTACGCTTGTGTTCGGATGCAGTAAGCAAAACAATTTCACTGAAAGAGAAATCAATCTAGTCTCTCCTGAAAAAATCTCTGGCTTTGATCCTATTAACGCTTCAGATAAATATTCTGGTAATGAAGCCGGAAAAGTTTATGAAGGTCTCTTCGAGTTCCATCCCTTAAAACGTCCTTATGAACTTATGCCGAATCTGGCCGCAAGTATGCCGGAGGTGAGTAAAGACGGCCTTACTTATACATTCAAAATTCGTAAAGGTGTTTTGTTCCATGACAGTCCAGCCTTCACCGGTGGCATTGGTCGTGAGATGAAAGCAGACGATGTTCTTTATTCTTATAAAAGACTTGCCGACCCTAAGCTTAGCGCTAAAGGATGGTGGGTTCTCGATGATAGAATTGTCGGTCTGAATGAATGGAGAGAGAAATACTCTCAAGCAGAAGCAACTGATTATAACGAAGCGATTGAAGGCCTGAAAAAAGTTGATGACTACACATTTCAGATGAAATTGAAGAAACCATATCCGCAATTTCTTTACGCTCTGGCAATGCCTTATACTTTCATTGTCGCCAAGGAAGCTGTTGAGCACTTTGGAAAAGAATTTCTGAACTATCCGGTAGGAACAGGACCGTTTGTTCTTCCAAAATTCGATCAATCAAGCATGATCGTTTATACTCGTAACACTAAATTCCGTGAAAAGTTCTATCCTTCAGAAGGTGAGGAAGGGGACGATAAGCTTGGGCTACTGGCCGATGCTGGTAAAAAAATCCCTTTAGTGGATAAAATCAACGTTTACATTATCGTTGAGTCTCAGCCGAAATGGTTGTCTTTCATGAAGGCCAAAAACGACATGATTGAAATCAAAGACGTGAATATTCAGCAAACCCTTACTCCTGAAAATGAGCTAAGACCTGAGCATAAAGAAAAAGGTATGCGCCTGTTCATGCTTCCTATGCTGGATGTCGCTTACTTTGCTTTTAACCACGAAAACCCAATCTTTAAAAACGTTAAATTGCGTCAGGCGATGAACCTTGCGTACGACAGAGACGGCGCGAATAAATTGTTCCACGAAAATACAGCTTTTATTGCTCAAGGACCAGTACCTCCAGGGCTGGCCGGTCACCGTAAAGAGTTTAAAAATCCATATAGCAAATTGGACATTGAACAAGCGAAGAAACTTTTGGCCGAAGCTGGTTATCCAGAAGGTAAAGGTTTGCCTGAAATTACTATCCAAACTCGTAATGAAACAGTTGCTCGTCAGCAAATTGAATTCTTTGCAAAATGTATGGATAAAATTGGAATCAAAATCAGCGTGGGTATGAACACCTGGCCTGAACTAGTGAACAAAGTAACTAAGAAGCAACACCAGATGTACACGATGGCGTGGGGTGCAGACTATCCGGATGCTGAAAACTTCCTGGGTCTTCTTTATTGTCCAAACCAATCTCCTGGTTCAAATGGTGCTAATTATTGTAACCCTGAGTTTGATGCTCTTTATAGCCAGGCCACTATACTGCAGGATTCTCCAGAGAGAACCAGTATGTATGAAAAGCTAAATGAAATGGTGGCCTTGGATGTGCCTTGGATTTTTGGATTTAACCGTACTGATATCTATCTGACTCAGGCATGGCTAAAAAATTACAAAGTAATGGAATTTAACCATAACCAGTTTCAGTATTTAAATGTTGACCTTGAAGTAAAAAAACAACTTAGCAAAAAGTTTTAGTAGGAAAGATGATCAAGTATATCATTAGAAGACTCTTATATCTCATCCCGGTATTACTCGGGGTGAGTTTTATTATCTTTGTTCTGTTCAATTTAGTCTCAGGAGATCCGACAGCCGTTCTTCTTGGAAAAAATGCCACCGCCAAGCAGATGGCCGAACTGCGTGAACAATTAGGGCTTAATAAACCACTATTGGATCAGTACTTTGACGTTGTGAAGTCGGCATTTACTTTTGATTTCGGTCGCTCATGGGCCACCAAGCAGGAAATCTCTCAGATGATCATTCAAGGAGCTTATCCTTCTATGGCGCTGACTGTTCCCGCCTTTATTATATCAACAGTGTTGTCTCTGATCATTTCACTGGTGGTAGCCTTCTATCGCGGCAAAGGAATCGATCTTTTTGTTCGATTCATGTGTATTGCCGGAGTTAGTGTTTCGGCCCTGGCCTATATTCTGTTCTTTCAGTACTTCTTTGCTTACCAGTTGGGTTGGTTTGAGATTTCTGGATTTGAATTTGGTTTCCCGGACTTTGTTCCTTTCATTGCCCTGCCGGCCATCATTTTTATTCTTTTAAGTCTTGGTCCAGATGTTCGCTTTTTTAGAACAGTTATCCTGGATGAAATCTATCAGGACTATGTTCGTACTGCTCGGGCCAAGGGGCTCTCGGAAGTTATTATCTTATTAAAGCACGTTCTAAGAAATGCTCTGATTCCGATCATTACTTACGTGGTGATTCAAATTCCAAGTCTCATCTTAGGTGCTCTTTTACTCGAAAACTTTTTTAGTATTCCAGGTTTAGGTGGTATTACGCTCAACGCTCTTAACTCATCAGACTTCCCGGTGATTAAGGCGATGGCAATCCTTTCAAGTGTCCTTTATATAATCCTCAGTTTAGTCACAGATGTACTTTATACGTTTGCTGATCCTAGAGTGAAATTGAAGTAGAAGTAGAAAAATATGAAAGAGAATTCGTTGTGGAAAGATGCTTTTAAGAGACTGATTAAAGATAAAATGGCTTTGGCCTCTCTTAT
The DNA here is from genome assembly GCA_023701435.1 of Bacteriovoracaceae bacterium. Lineage (GTDB taxonomy): Bacteria > Bdellovibrionota > Bacteriovoracia > Bacteriovoracales > Bacteriovoracaceae > Peredibacter. The sequence goes on from JAMPXB010000016.1 coordinate 68,264, forward strand.
TGTCGTCATTGTTTATTCATTGATCGCTATCCTGGCCTCCATGGGGCTTATTGCTTCAGATTGGGCAAAAGAAGTAGGTGCTTCAAATTTACCTCCTTCGGCTGAGCACTGGTTTGGAACAGATATCTTTGGGCGTGATGTGTTGGCAAAAGTACTTCACGGTACCCAGATTGCCATGTCGGTGGGTCTGTTTACTGCACTTATTGCCATTCCGATTGGAGTGATTTTAGGAGCTGTCGCAGGTTACTTTGGCGGATGGGTCGATGACTTCATCACCTGGCTTTATACGACATTCTCATCTATCCCAAATATTATGCTCTTGATTTCAATCACCATGATCTTAGGGAAAGGTATCTTTGCAGTTTACATTGCTCTCGGTGCCACCAGTTGGGTTACTCTTTGCCGACTTATTCGTGGTGAAGTGATGAAACACAAGGAGCGTGAGTATGTTCAGGCGGCCGGTGCCATCGGTGGCGGACACTTCAGAAAGCTCTTTCTGCATATCCTTCCGAACGTCACTCATATTGTGATCATTAATACATCTTTGCAGTTTCAGTTTGCGATTAAATCAGAAGTGATCCTTTCTTACCTGGGCCTTGGAGTTCAAGGTGAGCCTAGTTGGGGAACGATGATTGATGATGCCAAACTTGAGCTGGCCCGTGGTGTTTGGTGGCAGCTAGCTGGTGCAACCATGGCCATGTTCTTAGTTGTTCTTGCGTTTAATCTACTCGGGGATGCACTTCGTGACTCCCTTGATCCAAAGCTAAAAGGAAAATAGCAATGACTTCACCACTTCTTTCAGTAAGAAATCTCGTGGTTGACTTTCACACTGGCGAAGGTGTGACTCGAGCTGTGAACAATATCTCTTTTGATATCCCTGCCGGTAAGACCATCGGTATCGTAGGAGAGTCAGGATCGGGAAAATCAGTGACATCACTGGCCGTGATGGGACTGCTTCAAAAGCCCGCCGCCAGAATTCCTCAAGGTGAAATTCTTTTTAATGGTCAGAACCTTCTGAATTATAACGATGCTCAAATGCGTGCGATTCGTGGAAATCAGATCTCGATGATTTTCCAGGAACCAATGACCAGTTTGAACCCAGTATTTAAAGTGGGCGATCAGATTGCTGAAACAATCCGTATTCACAATAGTGTCTCTGCTAAAGAAGCCTGGGATCGTGCTGTTGATTTGATGAATCAGGTGGGTATTCCTAACCCTGCGGCCAGTGCTCATAAATATCCTCATGAAATGTCCGGTGGTCAGAAACAGCGTGTAATGATTGCCATGGCCATTGCCTGTGAACCAAAACTTCTGATTTGTGATGAGCCAACCACTGCTCTGGATGTGACGATTCAAAAACAGGTGCTTGATTTACTTCATGGCCTTCAGCAGAAGTATAATATGAGCATGATGTTCATTACTCATGACCTGGGAGTGATCGGGGACATTGCTGATGACGTGGTCGTGATGTACCGCTCGAATGTGGTTGAAAAAAACAATGCCAAAGAAGTTTTCTATACAGCCAAACATCCTTATACCAAGGGACTCCTTGCTTGCCGTCCTAAACTAGGCGCTAATCCAAGAAGACTGTTAACCGTATCTGACTTTATGGATGAAAACGGTGTTGAAAAGCACGTTTCTCCTGAGAGAGTAGTGGTCTTTGACAAAGACTCAGAAGCAGAGAAGTCGAGTGACATTCTTCTGGAAGTCAAAAACCTGGTAACTCAGTTCCCGATTAAAGGCGGAATTTTCGGCCGAACCGTAGATCATTTCAAGGCCGTGAATGATGTGAGCTTTACTTTGAAAAAAGGCAAAACTTTAGGTCTGGTAGGGGAATCTGGTTGCGGTAAAACAACTTTAGGAAGATCAATCCTTCGTCTTATTGAGCCTTCTTCTGGAAGCATTATCTATAACGGAAAAGATATCACGAATGTTTACGCTGAAGAACTTCGACTTCTTCGTCGTAAAATGCAGATCATTTTCCAGGATCCGTATTCATCGCTTAATCCGCGAATGACTGTTTCTGAAATTCTGACAGAGCCACTTAATATTCATAATGTTGGTAATGGAAGAAAAGAACGTCTGGATATGGCCAAGGAACTATTCGAGAAAGTTGGTCTGAACGCTTCTCAATTAAACCGTTATCCGCACGAGTTCTCTGGCGGTCAAAGACAAAGAATTTGTATCGCACGAGCACTTATGCTTCGTCCTGAATTCGTGATCTGTGATGAATCAGTATCGGCGCTGGATGTATCGGTACAGGCCCAGGTGCTGAATCTCCTTCTCGATCTTCAGCAAGAGTTCGGTTTGACCTATGTCTTTATTTCCCACGACCTTTCAGTAGTGAACTTCATTGCTGATGAAGTAGGGGTCATGAATGCCGGTAAAATCATTGAGATGGATAAAGCGACCAATATCTATAAGAATCCGAAAGAAGAGTACACAAGGGCTCTTCTCTCAGCGATCCCTAAAGGTCTGGTTAAGTCTGATTTGTCTGCATTGGTTTAAGTGTGGCGTAGATCTTTAAGAAGATCATACTCAAAACACATCCCCAATAAACATTAAGATTCCAATCCCACTGGAGGATTTGTGTATTTAGATATACTCCTCCAGTGCCAAAAATATAGGCGCCGATGACACTGAAGGCGCTTAGACGAAATAAGAACCATTTCTTAAAAATGACCTTCGTCAAAAAGATCCCCAGAAGAGCTCCGCCCGTCCAGGACTGAACTTTTAGTCCCAACATCAAAAGCCCATCATTAGTTGAAGCGACGACTGCAATGATGAAAAGAAGCAGAGTGATAACCATCGTATCAATTGTTGAATAGAGACTCATTTTCTCTGCATTTCGATTCGGAAATATATCATTATAAACTGTTGCACAGAGTGCATTGATACTGGAGTCGAGGGTACTCATGGTTGCGGCCAGGACTCCGGCCACCATTATTCCTCTGATTCCCACCGGGAAATAATTAACAATGTAATGGGAAAATAGATGGTCAGCATTGGCGATCGTGGAAGGAAAAGGATGGCTTTGGTAATGGGCCCACAAGAGAGCTCCTACACCCAAAAACAATAACCCAACGGAAATGGAAGCAAAGGATGAGAAAAAGATAGCGAGCTGACCATGCTTTAAGCTGTGGTTGGCCGTTAAGCGTTGAGCGAAATCCTGATCTACGCCGTGAGTGGACATATCAAAAAGTATGCCGCCAAGAATGCCGAAGATGAAAGGCCAGGGGCTCGCAAAATTGAAGAAGGAAGTTTTACCGGCAGCATGAGCAATACTCATCAATTCCGACCAGCTCTGACCGCTGGTTTGTGGAATCATATAGTGAGCAAGTATACCACCTGAAACGAAAAGCCCCAATTGCAAGATATCGGTGCGCACCACCGCCTTGAGACCACCAATCAATGTATAGAAGAATGTAATGGCGGTAACCACTGCTAGCCCGACATAAACATCCATACCGACAAAATGGGCCACCAAGATGGAACCGGAGAAGAGACGAACACCAACTGAAAGTATTTTAGAGAAGGCATAGAAAATGGCCACCATCCGCTGGCCGGAAGGAAGACCTGTTTCTTTGGCCATTACTTCATAAATCGTCAAACCCTGATCGTAGACCTTGGGCAAGAAAACTTTGGCAATAACCAGACGTCCAATAATGGCACCCATATAAATCTGAATGAAGGAAAAGTCTTTATTAAAGGCAAAAGCAGGAATCCCCAAAAAAGTCAGCGCAGAAACTTCAGTGGCTATAATGGAGCAAATTGATTCAGTAAAAGTCAGAGACTTATTGGCAAGATACTGCTCTTGGGCCCGTACTTTTCCGGAAGAGTGGAGTGATTTAGTCTCTTTCCCGGCCCGTATGGCCAGATAAAATACCAGAATCATATATGCAGCTATGATAATCCAATCGATGAATAAAAAATCCATAATTCTCCTGCTCCAATCTTTCAAGTCTACGTTAGTGGTGCAAATTAGTCCATCAAACGGATTGAGAAATCTTAAGGCAAACTTTCTCCAGGTTACCCTCTGATCAACCGATAGGTCTTCAGAACTACTGGATTTTAAATGCAACAACAAAAGCCGCTTTTAACAAAATTACCGATCAAAGATCTCGCAAAGAAAATTATTTGCGATGGTCATTTGTTTTTATTTTCAGGTGAAAGAAAGTTTTACCTGATGAAGCCTGGTGTGTTTGTTGATCCTGCCTTTATAAAAAAATATGCGGTCACTAATCCTGTATTTGATTTTGAAAGTGTAGTTAATTTAGAAGTAAAAGAAAAATTCACAAAACACTTCAAAGAATTACGTTATCTGCAATTTGAAAAAGATCTAAGACTTAAATGTTCTGAGATTGTTAAAGAATTTTACCAAACTTACTCGGAACCGGAGCATTTTCTCAGTTTCGCTCTTGCTTGCCATGAAGCCTTTTGTGTCTTGCCGCTGGAAGATCAGGCAAAGATGCATGAAACAGATATGCATCTTTTCCGCAAGGCACTCTATGCTTCGGCATTCTCCATCATCGTGGGCATGGCCAATGATTTTTATCATTACCTGATGTTGAAAGATTTTTATAATCTCACGTTCTCGCTGGACATTGGTCTTTGTGCATCCAGTTATAGCTATTATGTTGCAGAAGCCTGTAATAGTGAAAACAGAAACCCCGGCAGTGGCAAAAAACATCTTCGGGAAGAGAAGGCCAGTCAAATAGAGATGGATGTCTTTCATAATCATCCTCAGAAAAGCTACCAATATCTTAAAGACACCCCCATCCTGTCTTACCCGGAGCTTGCCGAAGTCTGTTTGTATCAGCATGAACTGACAGATGGGACAGGTTTTCCGAGAGGCATAATGAAAGGGCAAGTTTCCAGTTGGGAAGCGATTGTCATTTTTGCTGACTCCCTGGTCGAGATCACGGCGGAGTATCAATTTGAAACGAGCGTCGTTCCTTATTTACTTAATTTTGAAAATCAGAAATTAAAAGATCTACCGGTTAACCGGGTTTATAAGAAACTTTGCCTGGCCTTCAGTCACTTTCAAGCAATGAAGGAGACCGGCAGCTGATGGAAAGAATGAGAAAGCCACTCGCCATTCTTAATCTTACCGGAGCTCTCTTGCCAGAGCTCAAAGAATATTTCATTTCAAGAAATATTCTGGTGATTGATCCACTCATCAGTAGTGCCACCGCTGACTGGACCCATATCATCACCAAAGATATTCATGACTTTAATTTGATAAATGATACTTACGATCTGACTGAAAAAGATCGTCACATTATATCGCTTACTAAGATGGATGATCTCCAGAATTTCACTATCAATAACGGCAATCTCATTCTGGACGATGTTTGGTTTAAAGGAAATCTTGGCTCTTTCATCATGGATAAGTATTTCCAGGGGTATGGCGGAATAACTTTGGGAGACAATTATCCATCTTTCCAGGAGCTGGGATCTTTTAATGTAACCAATCCTTTTAATACCGGAGAGTATCTGGACCGTCTGGTGCAGAAAGCTTTTGAAACGGGAGTCGAAGCGCTCAATCTTAAAACGTATTTTGATCATTTGATCATGTATGTGGCGGGACTTAAAAAGCAAGGCAAGGCGGGATTTCCGTTCGAATTTACTTATGGATCTTATGAAGATGTTTTCGCCCTTCAGATGCACTTCTTTTCAGATCATCTGGAAATTCTGGATGTCACCACCAGTTTATCAACGGTTATTTCGAAAAGAGCAGAAGAATATTTCCTGAATCTTGCCGTTCAGTCGGCCGACTTTTTTGACTTTTCGTATATGCCGGAAGTGAATAAGGTCATCATTACCGGTCTGTGGACCAAAGATGAAAGAATAAAATTTGAAAATAGGGGACTGATGTTTTCGGCCCTTGATGTTGGACGGGTTTTTCACAAGTATGAAAATGAGGGGTCAACCTCCGCTTTGATAAGTCAGAGTCCTATTCCTGATTTTACTGAAAGATTGTTTTTTTCAAAAACGGCTAGTGAATTAAATAACGAAGTGTCCGTTGTTAAGGGTAGCAAAGAAGAAGAGGAATCTTCTACTGTTGTCGCCGGAAGCCCTGATGAAAAAGAAACCTCCACTACCGTCAAAGGCCAGTCAGAAGAAATCCCTGAACCAATTATTGTCAAGGGAAGTGAACCGGAAGATACAGATGATGAGGTACGAATCATCAAGGGTGAAATCGGCCTTGATGAAGTCGTGAATATTGTTAAAAGTAAGTTTGAGGAAGAAAAGAGCGTTATCCGGGTGTCTGGCAATAAGCTCGACATCGATAAGGTTGCCTATAAAATTGCTGCTTCAGTGGATGAAACGACTAAAGAAAGTAATCTTAAAGTCAGATCTTTAGGAAATAAAATTCCTGATATGATCAAAACGGGTCTTTATGATTTTGCCAAGAATCTGAATAAGCCGATTGATGATCTGGGTGATGATGACATTGATAGATTTCAGGTGGAACACCTCCCTGAAATCATCAAACAAGGAATTCTGAAGAAGAATGAGACTTCGGCCAAGGATCCATCAAGTGCAGCTGCAGATCCATTGAAAGAGGCAGAGGCGAAATTAAAAGCGTCTTCAGAAGAGAATGAGAAGCTGAAATCGCAGATGAAGACTCTCGCCAGCGAAGTTAAGATCTTAAAAGAATCGAAGGCAAAAATGCTGGAGATTCAGATGAAGGCGAGCAAGGCGGTACAGGAAGAAGCTTCTCCGGTTAAAGCTGATTCTGATGATGAATTACGTAAGCATTTTCAGCAAAAAATCAATGATCAGAAAATACTCAATGAAATGGAATTAAAAAAGCTTGCCGGACTTTTGGAACGTGAATCGAAGCTCATTGCAGAAGTCAAAGCTGAAGAACTTAAAAGCCGTAAACTTCATATTGAAAATCTGCAGAAAGAAGCTTTCTTTGCTCAGGAGATTGAAAAAACTCAGAGACAGTTAAAGGCTAAAGACCTGATGCTCATAAAGACCAAAGAGTCGTTCACGAAATTGGTGGAAAGAAAAGATAATGAAGTCACTGAACTACGTCATAAAAATGAGCAACTAAGCAGGACTCTGGCTACCAGTCCTGCTCAGGCCCAGGAAAAGAACATCCAAAATCTGGAAAAACAGAAAGCCAATTTGTTTAAGCAGCTGGACGTTTATAAAATTAAGCTTTCAAGCCTCGCCTCTAAAATGCAGTCATCAAAAGGTGATGACCATAAAGAAGAGGCCCGTAAATTACAAATGCAAAATAATCAGCTTAAGAATCAGTTTGAAGTTTCCAGGAAAGAAGCTGAGAAATGGCAGGCCAAGACAGGACAGATGCTTTCAGAGGTCAATTCCTTGAAACAGGAAAAAATTCAACTAGAACTACTCATAAAGAAACTGAATTCAGAAGTTTCAAATAAAGAGCCACCGAAAACTGAAGCGCCCGTTAATGACCAGGAATTAAGACGGATGCAGGCACAAAACCAGATCTTAGAAAATCAGCTAAAAGAGTCTGCCTCTAGGATGGTGGCCCTGGAATCGAAACTTCAGGAAACTATGAAATCCCAGAAGAACCTCCCTATGGGCGGGGATGATGGTTCAAAAGTTAAAATCACCCAACTTGAGAATTCCGTGAAAAAACTCACCCAAGACTTGGTGGAAAACAGAAATCTGCTGGGAGAGGCCAAAAAAGAAACAAACAAGCTTCGCCAGGAGAAAACGGCCCTTCAGAACCAGCTGGATAAGCTAAAAAAAGAAGCCTTAAAAGCCAAATCGGCCCCCGCAAAAAAAACTGGAAAAGCTGCTTAAATTTTTTCTTGCCAAAATCGTTTGACTTGGTCATAATTGACTCCTCTCACATACCTAGTTGCCCAGTTGGTGGAATTGGTAGACACGTTAGGCTTAGAACCTAATGCGCGAGCGTGGGGGTTCGAGTCCCTCACTGGGCACCAACTTTTTCCGAAAGGAACAAGTTATAAAAAGTGTGAAAGATTTTTTAGAAAGCTCCGTCTCGCGCCGGAGCTTTTTTTTTGCCTACTTACACCCCAAATCCTTCACTAAGCACTTCAAACCAATTCATGTGACAAGTCCGTCACCAAAAATCCCAAACCCGTTTCTGCTCACAGGCCTGTTATGGCAAAAATCATCGCAGCTATCCTCCTTAGGACCTAATTTTTAGTCAGAGGCACGTTCCTCTATCCTCTGGAGAAGACTTTGGTGCAATAGTCTTCCCACCTATCCATATTTGGTGCCCAGTAGTTTCGTTGGCAGAACTTTGCAATATTCAATTGTCAAAGAACTTAAGCAAGGCCAAGACCACTATTCGGTGGTGAAGCCTCGTCAGCATTTTCTGCTTTATAAAACGAACCACTGAAAATCATTCTTATTTCTATCGAGCGAGCGTGTTTGACCACTTCACCCGCTAGCGTAACTAATCTTCTTCTTGTCGTTTTTATAAAACACCCGGTCTTGGGGAACAAAGTAAATGAAGTCATTCGCATCAAATTGTAAGCAATGACTCCTATAAGACCCCATACGTGATTCGCCTTGAGTGACTGGCAAGGGAAGTGATGAAAATCCATTCCATTTTTCAAGTCTTTGATGTTGTTTTCCACTTGAGCACGTTTACGATAAAACTGAATGACTTTTTCATTCGTCATCTCTGCATTACCCATGTTGGTGACAATGGCATAGTAAAGATAGGGATGATTGTCCCCCGGAAGAATCTCGCTCTTCTTTGTTCTAATAAAAACAACGCGAAGAAATTTTCTCCCCATCGAAAGACCCTTCTTAGGATAGATTACATCACCGACTTCACATTTGTTTGAGTCAAAAAATCGAATTTTTGTCTGATGCCAAGTAATCTTGTTCCCATAGTTTTTAAGAAGAGATCCCCAAACTACTTCAGGAAGACAGATGGCAAAATTAACATTATGATTTAGAAGAGTGTTATAGATCGCTTCCGTTGCATAGGCCGTGTCGGCAACAAAGTATTTCTGGATACTTTTAGGGACGACTTTAAAGGCATTTTCCATCATCTCAACCGCACCAATCGATGAATGGGTTGCTCCACTACGGAGATTGAGGCCATAACAAAGACCTTTATCATCAAAAAGATTTTGACTAGAGAGACTTCTAAATTTTTTGTAGTTCCATTCAACACCTTCCATTTTCTGTCCATACTGCTCATGGAGGGTTCCATCCATTCGAAACTCAATCTTATAAAGATTTGATTCTAACCAAAGGCGCATTTTAAAGGCCAGAGTTGGAAGTAAATTTCTGATTTGCTCAACTTGTCTTACGGAAAATGAACGAAGGAAATTGCCCATTGTGATTTAGGATGGGGAACCGGTCAGCTCATGGAAAAGTGGATCGTGACCCAACCAATCAAAGTCATCCAGGCATTCGGCCCCGGCAACAAATCCCAAAATCCCTGAATATAGCTTCTGAAAGCTCGTAAAGCCACGATCCCTTTGTTTTTGAGGAAGGAACGTGCCGAGGAATGACTTTATTTCAAACTTTGAAATCAGGTCCGAAAACAGGTGTAAACCAGAGAAAGAAGAAAGAGTCTTGGCATTGCTAGTAACTTTGATGGATAGTTTTGTCATAATTAAATTTTGACAGGGTCTTTTGCAGTAGGCATTCTGCATGGCCGTATTTTTCGGGGAAAAGATATGATTCATTTCGAAATACAAAACATTCGGAAAAAGAAAACTTTCAACATTGAAATATCTCAGAAAGATTCGCTTTTCGATCTTCATTATATGATCCTTTCAGCAAACAAGTGGCAATTAGAACATTCATTTTCTTTCTTTATGAGTGATACGTTTTGGGATGATGAAAATGAATATGCCGGAGATCCATTCAGTTCAGGTAAGACAAAAATCAAGCTAGAAAAACTAAATTTGAAAGTGGGGGACACTTTTCTGTTCCTTTATGACTACGGTGACGAGCATCGCTTCAAAATAAAAGTATTAAGTATATAATTCATTTCGCATGGCCGTAGATGCAGGGCCGGATAAGTCAACATTGAGGTGAAGGTAGGAAAATCGTTCCCTAAGAGTGATAAGTGGTTTTTATCGTGCACGTTACGGAGGGATTAACTTTAGACTGCTTGCATTTATTAACACTTGGATTGAGAGAAAATACTATCTTGCGAAATACTTTGGCCTGATAATCACAAAGAGAACAAGGTAAAGTGAGAAGAAGTTTACGGATTAAAGAGAATGCCTTGAGTGCCCACACGCAATTGTGTTGTGGTTCCCATCATGACATTTCCTGTATATGCGTCTCCGATCGTTGATTCTAATGACAAGGAGGCACTCGTTGAAATTTTACCTCCTGAAACAATACCAAATCCAGGTAAAGAAGGAACATTCGTGATGAAATTAAATCCATTTTCGAGTTTATAGTTTTGTTTATCAGGATTCTGAATATGTACATCCACAACTCCCAAAGCATGGGCCGGAGTTAAACAAACGATGCTCTGAGAAGACTGAAAAGTTATAGAGCTACAGATGATTCCTCCGAGCTTGACTATACTGTCTGGTCTGAATCCTTTTCCCGTCAGCGTGATGTTTGTTCCTCCAATTAGGGGACCCTGGGTGGGGGAAATGGATTTTATCTCTGGCATCTCATTAAGGCCCGGATGGAAGTTATTCCCAGCGGAAGAGGATTGTCCTAAGGGATTAGTGTTACAAGAGACTGTTAAGAAGCATGATAATAACATTAAATATTTCATTTGCCGAAGCTCCATACAACTCCCACGCTGATACCTGTGGACTTAGTTGTTTTTGTCATAATTGATGTATCTTGTTTTTCAACTCCATAAAAATACCGGCCCATTAAACTGTATTCCCCAATGTCATGTTTCAAAGAAAGCCCGGCAGTGTACCGCTGCCCTCTCTTGATACTGTAGTTGTCATTTTTAACAGGGAAAAGATAAGCAAAACTGACGTCAGGGGTTAAGATAAATTTTCCTTTGGAAAACAATGTATATCTGGGATTAAGCTCAAATTCCTGGATCATTGAATTTTCCATCACAAGATCAGTCATACTTGTTGCCCTGACAAATAATCTTTCCTGGACTTGATATTTCAAACGAAGATCAAAAGATTCAGTCATAGTCCTTTCATATCCGAAACCGAATCCCTGAAGGTTGAAGCTTTTTCCCTTCAGCTTGCCTTGCAATGATTCATAATCATGCTTTTCCGATCGATAATAAAGAAACGATTTGTTCACTTCGTCCCATTGCTGTTCCCATGCGATTTGAAAGGCACTATTCACTCTCGATAGAATGTTGGCGGTATCTGACGTCGTTGTGTCTTTGATGTCCATTGCCGAATAAAAAAAATCATATGATATGTTGAGACGGCCGAAAGTCAGAGTCTCTTTTTGATCTTCTTGACCCCGCGGGCCTATTTCTTCTTCTTCATCTGATGCCAACGACGGTCCTTCGATCCTTTTCTGCTGTAAAGTAGTGACTTTAACCGGTAAAATGATAATTTGATTTGGATAGATCCTATGGCCTCCACTTTTTTCAAGTTGCGGATTCAGTTCAACTGTCCTCATTACATAGTTATGGCTTCTCCAAAGAGGAGAGAGATTTAGGCCAGCGAGAATTTCACTCAGTGTATCCCCACTTTTCACTTTGTAAGTAAGGTGCACATCCTGGCCGGAAAGTGGCAAGGCATGCATACTCAAAAGAAAAAAGCAGATAAGCCGAAGTTTTTGAATTTTCATTTTTAAAATTATTAATCCCTTTCCTGATTACCAATGTTTATTTAGAGGAGTTAAGTATTTCTGTTTTTATCGGCATTTGCTAAACTTTTCTTAATGTTTAACCGATCTTAATTTATATGATCAAAATTCAGTATATTTTCGTCCTTATCATCATCTTTATTTTCAATGCGGAGAAATCACTTTCTGCGTCTGAATCTCCCCAGTCCTTCACTTTCCAAGGCAGGCTCTTTAATGCCGCAGGGAC
>JAMPXB010000017.1 GCA_023701435.1 Bacteriovoracaceae bacterium
ATGAACTAGTAATTGAAACAGCTAAATATATCGATTATTACAATAACCAAAGACCTCAATGGGGACTAAAAAAAAGAACCCCGGCTGAGTGCCGGGATTCTGGTTAGGGTCTTTTCTTTTTGTGTCCGGAAAACCGGGTACAGATCAAAGCGGGGCTTTTTTTTGCCTACTGTCGCCAGCGAAAGTGAATCTACTGGGCCTGGATGAATTTTTTAAAGTTATCAATTAATTTAAAGCTCGCCTCACTAAGATAGGTCCCCTTTCTAAATAGTGCCAGGATCTGATACCGATTAAGCTCCAAAGGAAAGTTATACGCCTTCACAGACTTATTATCTTTAAGAAGATGATAATCAGGCACAATACCAATCCCTAGCCCCATGGCCACAAAGTTTTTGATTGTTCCCCAACTCTCCACTTCATAGCTAACATTTGGCATCTTTCTATTTTTTTTGAAATAGGCCTTTTTGAATGACTCTACCTCAGGCCAATTTCCGGTCAGAATAAACTGAGGTTCAGCTTTAGTGGCCCTGTATTTGGGATGACTAATAAACTTGAAACTTCCTTCATGGATGGGAAGAAACTCGTAGTTGCGGGGTTCATCGCGCGCAATGGTCAGTGCAAAATCTATTTCTTTCTCTTGAACCCAGGTCTTGAGCTGATTGGGTGAACCGACCTTAAATGCAATTTGATAGGCAGGAAATTCTTTATTGAAGGACAGCAGAAATCCTGGCCAGAACTCCTGATTAAGCCCATTAGTGAGACCCACAGTTATATGCTGTGTCCCTTCAGCGCCCCCAAATGTAATTTCTCTTTTCGTCTTCTCAAGTAAACTGAAAATGTCTTCACAGGCCTTCAAGAGTGCTATGCCCTCTTTCGTTAACTCTATTTTATTTTTACCGTGATTTAGGAGTTCAGTGCCGAGTTCTTGTTCGAGTTTTTTAATGCCATTACTAATCGCCGGTGCAGAGACAAAGTTGATAGCTGCAGATTTCGCAACAGATTTCTCTTTGCCAGTATCATAGAAGTACTTAAGGAATGTGAGATTCATAACATTAATTATAAGTTAATATTAAATAAATAAGACAAAATTTTCAGTTTATATGTAAAAATGCTAGTTTCCGTCCGGTGTTTAACAATTACCACGGAGACAACGATGAAATTTCTAGCTTTTGTGACCCTGTTTCTAGCTTCCAATGCTTTCTCAGAGACCCTTGATATCAATCTTAGGGCCATCGATTCAGTCAAAATCAATTGCCCGACTGGCCTAGAGTTAGAGATGAAAAATAATATTGGCCAATGTGTTTGTCCTGCCGGTACGTGGTCACATTATGATGGTGAAGAATTGAAGTGTGATTCCCTCTGTAAAATACAAGTTGGCATGGTCGGAGGTGAAATAGAGAATTATTGCGACCAGGGGGGCTGTTGGGATCACAATACAGAACGTTACAAGGCAGTAACTCTATGGAAAAACGACAGAAAGATTTTGTTTCAGGAACGTATCTATTCCCCACGACAGTCAGAAGTAGATATGCTGGTTGCTGAGGCCATGACGATTGCCAGAACACAATGTGATAAGATCATCTACCAGGATAAAGAAGTTAAATTCTAATACAATTTTAAATATTTAGGGTCATTAAACGATGACCCTATTTCATCTCCCTGTAATTTATACTTAATACACCCTCCTTAGCCTGAGAATTGCTATTATGGCGCCATGAAAGCCATTTATTTTTTAACCTTTTTATTCAGCTTATCCCTTTATGCCGAAGTACTCCCTACTCAAAGTAGATCTGAGAAAATTGATAATTGGGTGAAAACCATTCAATCCAAACTACTCGGTTCCGCCGACAACGCAGGAATATCACTTAAAGCACTTGGTAAGAGATCGGCCTTAAGCTGGAAGAAGCTAAATAAGAAGATAGATAAAGAGATGTCGGAGACAACCGTCAAAGACAATACGGATTCGACTTACAAAGCCGAGTTTGATCGTCTGACTAATGCCCGCGCTACCAGTTATACCAAAGCTGAAATTCTGGTGAATGGAAAAGCTTCATTCACTAAAAGAAAAAAATTGATTGATGAAGCCCAGGAATCAATCTTCTTTATGTCATGGGCCATCTATGACGATCATACTGGTAAACTTCACTCAGACTGGCTGCTGGAAAAAGTTAAGCAGAATCCCAATATTAAAATTCGTCTAATCGTTGATGGACAAATTGCCTTGCAAGAAAACCATTTCATGGAGCTTAAGCGCCTTGAGAGGAATTCAGAAGGAAAAATTCAAATCATCCGCTGGATCACCAATCGTTATCGTGGGAACGGTACCCACCGCAAATTTTTTATCGTCGATCAGAAGAAGGTCATCTATGGAGGTATTAATGTGGGTGACTACTATTCCCACTTAAATCCGGAAGTTTCAGGTTGGAGAGACACCGATGTTTATTTTGAAGGTGACATCGCTCAAAAGTCTGCTGAACTCTTTTCAGAAATTTGGAATCAACAAATTGCTGAAAATAAGTTTGATGTCGAGGCACTTAACGTTGAGGAGCGCTCATTTGATGCTGGAACCCCGATGTCACTAATCGATCATAAGCCAGGAGATAAACACCATAAAGCGGACCATAACATCCTTATGGTCTATGCCAAGCTTATCTCTGAAGCCCAAATAAGTGTCGACATCCAAAACGCCTATTTTATCTTTAATCCCATTATTAAAAGCGCCTTACAAAAGGCCCTGGACCGCGGAGTCAGGGTTCGCATCATGACTAACTCTAACGAGAGTGTGGACGAGCCTGTGGTGTCAGTACCGGTTCTGAAAAGCGCCCGCCTTGCCTCTCAAATGGGAGCAGAAATTTTTCTTCGAAAAGGGACAACTCTTCATTCCAAATTTATGGTTGTGGATAATAAGATCGTGGCCCTCGGGTCTGATAACCTACACCCTCGCTCTCAGCATTTTGAAGGCGAAACCATGACGGTCTCATTTGATGAAAAGCTGGCCCAGGACTTAACGATGGTCTTTGAAGAGGATATGCACGAGACCCAAGCAGTAAAAGCTCCAGAAGAAATTGTGGTCAAGAACACCGTGTTGTCCTTTATTGTGAATTTACTTTTTTTCAACCACCTTTAAGGCCCTAAATAATTCTTTAGTTTAAATAGGTAACCCGCCTCAAACGGGAAAATTCTCAGGAAACGTAAGTCTATAAATTATATAGGGCCTATTTCTCTAAGGATGAACTTTGATATTCTCCGCGAAATCATTTAAAGGATGCCCGACATGTTTAAGTTCATGCTTTTTATTCTATTAAGCACTTCAAAAATGGCCTTAGCACTTGGTACGGGAGGAATTGAAGGTATTTATTCAATTTCGGGAACCCACTCCCAGCGTGGCGCTTATACTGGTGAGCTGGAAATCCGTTCAAGAGTCGCTGGGCCTCTTGAAGCGATTAAGATAATTACTTACAAAAATTTTAAATTTGAAAACTTACAGGTTCAGGAAGTCTGGACAGGTGAAGTTAAAGAGACTTCTCCAAATCTAGTCATTAAGTATGCTCTTCGTCGCGGTGATTACATTGTTCGCCTAAATGATGAGCGCAGAAATACTGAAGACTTTAAAACGCCTTTGGAAGTGGAAGAAAAGTATCTACTAAATAAAGGGGTACACACCACAAATGGAACCTACTCTGAGAAGTTAACGAGTAAAGGGGCCCTTAAATCAGAACCCATCTGGAAGAATTTGCGCGCGAATCTTCCTGCCCCGGGAGAGAAGATTCCCACTTGGTTAAAGCCATTTATTAAAATCACGACTAAAAGGACTGGCTTCAACGATGATCCTTATGTGAAATCGTTCAAACACCGGGAAGAATTTAAGAAAATTACTCCCTACATAGTTTTTGATCCGACTGATTACGAATTTTACCAAAGTAATCGTGAAGTCCTGCGGGTGGTAAATAAAGTAGTTGATACCATCAGCATGACTGAATCCCTGAATCGTCGAAATGCCTATGCCTATTCTCTTGAGGAAAAAGCTCACTCCTATGAGAAAAACATGCAAGCGCGCCACTTGCCAGAAAATACCGGCATCATCACTTCTTCACAAATGGACGATCAGAAAAAATTTCTTCAATATGCTGCGGATTTTAGTGGTGGGCTGTGGTCAGGCCTCTATGCAGGTTCGCAAGCGATGAGGTACTTGACGACTCAGGATCCGGAAGCTCTTGAGAACTTTAAACGAGTTCTTAAAGGTATGTTTATTTTATTGGATATCACCAATGATCCGGGACAGTTTGCCCGCTCGATAGCTCCCTATGATGAGTCTAAAAAAAGTGAAGGCTGGATTCGTGGGACTGGGGAATACACCAACCTCATGTATCTTCCTAAGGGCAATAACGATATGGTCAAAGGGATCACTCACTCTCTGATGTGGGCGACATACGTTATTCCTGAAGAAGACACTGAAACCTGGGATTTAATGAAGCAAAAATCTCTGCAGCTCCTGAAGCTTGATCTGTTAGAGGATAAAAAACAGAATCAACCATCAGCGGTTGGTGTGGCGGCCATCATTCATAAAGATAAGAAGCTCGAAGAGAAGTTCAGAGATCTCTTCAAAAATCCAAAGATCATGTTAGGTGGATATAGTTTTGACACGACTTTTTATGTCCGAGGCAGTGCGGATTGGAGTGGTATAAATCTAGGTGTCGTTGGTGCCATTACTGAAATCATGGTGGCAAAAAAATTAGGTGCTGAACACATCAGTAAGCAAGTAAGTGAAAGATTGATGGACAGCTGGGTGACTTATGAATCTTCCAGAAGGGCCCTGGTCTCTGTGGCTTCCTATGCCTTTGCTTATAAAAAAGGCATTCGTGGCCCTAAATTTAAAGACATGAAAAATAATGAAGCTAAATGGAAAGATGGCCTTGCACAGGCCCAATGGGTACTCCGTTCAGTGCCTGTTTCCCGTCCTCTTTTGGATGTCGAAATCGATCACTCAATGAAGCCAGAGTGGTGTTTATCTCCAGTTCCAAAGTTGTTCTGGAAAGGATTTGCTTCGCCACCGCCTCCTCCTAGTTACTTCTATCAAGGCCTTTATGATTATCCACTGTTTGAGTTAAAGAGCTATTTCAGTACTTACATGTGGAAAGACGGAGCTTTTAGTTTCAAAGGTTCGGCAAGTAAGAATATGGAACACTCAGGTGCCGATTTTCTTTATTTATATTGGCTGAGCCAATATGCTGGTCTGGACTGGAAGTAATTCAAGCTGCTTTCTTGTTCGAGCAGCCTTCTTCCCTGCTCTGACATGTGCCAAATGACTTACGCTAGCAGAGCCTTTTTCTCCTCCCTTGTGAAAGGATTCGTGGTCCTCTTCCTTACCACTACCAGAGCCACCCTTTTTCCCTCCGTGATGTACTTTATTTACTGTGGCCCAGGCGATTTCTTTCGCCCGCTCTGAAGACTTTCCACTTTCTTTGGCAGAGTCTTCGATGTGTTTGGCCATTCGTTTTTGTTTATCTGTGTACTTTGCTTTACTTCCTCGTGGCATAAATTATTCCTCCTTGATCAAGGAATTAATTGCAATCGTCATGCCTCTCAATTAACTGGCAGGCATGCTGCATATGATAGTCGTGTCACTAAGTAGAAAGGGTGAAAGTGATAATGTGGAATTTAGCTATTAAGTGGTACGAAATTATCTTCAGAGCGTTCATTGTTTTCATGTTCATTTTTATCGGATTTCGTTTTTGGGGAAAAAAGCACTTAAGTCAATTGGCCCCTTTCGATCTGGTAATCTTACTCATTATAAGTGAAGCTGTTCAGAGCGCTCTCATAGGAGACGATAAGGGCATTCCGGCCGCGTTGATTTCAGTTACAACTCTCTTCATACTTGTTTCTTTCTTAAATAAACTGAGCTCTAAATCTCAAAATGTAGAAAAGATTCTCGAAGGTAGTCCAAAAGTCATCATACAGGATGGAGTTGTGAACAAGGAACTGATGATCAAGGAGACAATCACAGAGCGAGAACTTCAGGAAGCACTTCGCATGCAAGGTATTCTCAAAATCGATGACGTGTTCTTGGGTACCTTGGAAACCAATGGTGCTCTATCTGTCATAAAGAAAAGGGATTTAGAAGAAAACTAAAAAAACTATCAACATCATACTTCTCACCATTAACTTAATGCCTATTGGAAAAATCTATTTAAACTACCAGGAACATCGTAATACTATTCAGAGTTTTTTTAATGATCCTCGCCGCATGGTCATGCGTGTATGAATGTCGTTTTACGGTTTTTTTAATGGTCAGAACTATTGGCTGGATTTAAAAATTCGTCGTATCCCCGATCAAAATCGCTATTGGTGCCTGCGAAAAGATATCTCGATGAAGAAGCATATGTTTTTTCTTATCGATCAGATAAGCGAAAACTGTAATTTAGGTCATTGGGAATACTTCAGTTCCTGCGGTACGGTTAAATGGAGCCTTAAGATTTACGACCTTATGGAACTCGATCCCATTAGTTTTCAACCGACCATGGAGAATATGGATCTCTTTTTTAATAAAGAGGACATTCTTGAATTCCAGAGGGCACTGGAGTGTGAAGGTGAATTTGATATCACCTTGCCTGTCGTTAAAGAGCCCAATAAATGGGTAAGACTAAAAGGCATAAAAAAGACTCAAGCTGATGGCCATTACATGATCAAAGGAATTCTTCAGGACGTTACCAAGGAAAAGCTTAAAGAGTTTGTTCAACTCACCAGCAACAGAGAATTATCAAGTTTTGAGAAAGGCCTGGATCAATTTTCCATCGTCGCCCGCACCGATGCCAAGGGCAGAATCATTCATGCCAACGAAGAGTTCTGTCATATTTCCAAATACACTGAAGAAGAACTACTGGGCAGAGATCATCGCCTCTTAAATAGCGGTCATCATCCTAAATCTTTGTTTAAAGAGATGTGGGAGTGCATTCAGAATGGGAAAAACTGGAGAGGTGAAATTAAAAACCAGGCAAAGGATGGCACCTCTTATTGGGTGGATATCATCATTATCCCGATTCGTGACAACCATGGTGAACTCAATGAAATTCTCTCTTTTCGTTTTGAGATAACCAATTTCAAAAGAGAGCAGGAATTAAATCAAATTCTGCGCAATAAATTGGAGCTTTGAAGCCTTGATGGACGCGCTTTGGGATTTTGATGAGCATGCCTTTGAGGATTTTTAAAAAAATCCTACTCTGAATAATTATCAGATTGAGACGATCGTGAATTCCAGAAAGACCACCTTCCGGGTGAAAATCATTCGAAATCATTTGGGTGAGCCGGTGAGAATGGACGGTATCTTTACTTGTAAAAAGGGCCCGGATATTTCCGGGCCCGTCTTGTTAGCTTGTAATTAAACGTTAGAAAACGTTGATGTTAGCAGAGATTGCAATGTTAGTACGGTCAGATCTGATATCGCTTGGGATAAACTGAACGTTTGGATAAAGGTAAATGTCACGGGTGACTGAAATACCTAAACCAACTGACTGATAAACCTTACGCTTGTTGAAGGTACCATTGTCCTGGCTTCGAAGTTGTTCGTAAACCTGGAAACCAAATACAGTTCTTAGGTTATAAGTCTCATTGATTTCGTATTCAGCAGCTGGATATAGCCCGGAAACGCTGTCGCTCAAATTTTGATTGTCATTATTGAAGGTATAAAACAGGGCCTGAAGACCTGCACCGTATGAGAAACCAGTCTTCCCTACTTCCTGCATGAAAGTTTGAGAGAAAAGAAATGAAGCTTCGTAACCAGCATCTTTTTGCTGATTATTTGTAATCAGGGTCGGCTTAATAAGCGAGACTGACTGCACACCAAAAATTTTATCAAGGTGAGTGAACTTAATGGCCGGATCACTTACAGTTAACTCTTGGTTAGTATCATCAAAAGTCTTTTCAAGTTTTGCATTGTCAGTATCGATTGAATCGTGAAATGGAGTAGTCATGAAGAGACCAGTACTCAAGGTCAAGCTATCCAGTGCACTTAAACGATAACGAATTCCCACTTCACCCACAAGGCTTTGCAAAGTAAGCGCATCGGCACCATTTACGATATTTGGTCTTTCCGGCTTAAGTGGATCTGCTAGTGATCCACCTTGATAGTTAAAATAGGTCGAAACACTCCACTTAGAGAGTGATCCAGAGTCTGCGCGCAGACGACGGTTTGTGATGACCTGATCGGCCTCATCTACTGGCTTTGCAGATGCTGCTGCCGGAGCAGCCTCTTTAACCTGGGCCAAAGCTAAGCCTGGCACGGCAATCGATAATAAAATCAAACTTTTAATACATTTTTTCATAATTAAAACCTCTCCAAACTTAAGGGACGTTAAAGTTGACCATAAAAATCATGAAATTAACATTAAGAATTTTTAATTTTGCCCTGTAATTACATCTTTTTACCTTGCCCTGCCCCTTTGCAGAGAGTTAATCCCTCGATAGCTAAGCTGGTCCTGAAATGACCTTAACTCTCCAGGAGAATATCCATGAGAACACTGACCAGCGTTTTATTTCTTGTTTTCTGTTTTAGCTGTGGCAAAGCTCCGGGAGAACCCCAGTATACGAGTATCGTTAATCCAGCGGGTGAAGCTCAGAGAGAAGCACTGACATCAAAAGAAATTAAGTCTTCCCTACAATGTCAGGTCAGCATTCAAAACCAAATTAAGGATCAATTTGTTTGGGGAAATCCCACAGAACTCTCACTCATTAAAATCTTAAATTATAGAGTAGCAAGCAAAAACATCTCCTTCATCATTCGTCTTGAAGGAGCCCTGGAAGATAAAAACCACCTGAATATTCTCTATTTCAGGACCAGTAAAAATGTTTTAAATGATGGCACCATTCATGATAGAGGGCTTTATCAAGAAGCGACCCTTTATGAAAATGTTGAAACTCAAATTTATGCTGCTGATTCGGAAATCATCAGCTGCACTCTAAATCGGATCACCCCGTAGTCAGCATTCCACAAGCAATGCCGGTAACTGTTTCTCTCAGTAAAATATGATCGTTTCTTTCAAGTGCTAGCTTTTGAATGACGTTCAAGGGATGAATCATGCTGGAGCGGAAGTAAATGCTCTCTCCCAGCCACGGTCTGAACCAGGTGAAGTCTTTTTCGCCAGTCAGCTCATGGAAGAATTGGACACTCAAATTAAATTCCTCCGTGATCTTTTTTCGCCAAAAAACCTTTTCTTCAGAAGCTAGATTTGAATGCTCGAGGTGAAAGTTCCACACACCGAGTTCCACTTTGGCCAAAGTGAAACCTAAATTTTTAATATATGACTGCATCAGTGGAGAGCTCGCGTAATAGGCCTTGACCTTCTTTTTTTCACCGCCGCTTAAGTTGCTCCAACTAACTCCTGTTCCCCACCATATTGGAAGCAAGAGACGGGTCTGGGTCCAACATAAGATCCAGGGAATAGCACGAAGACTGAAAATCCCTTTCGCCGATCTCTTTGTCGGGCGGGAGCCAATCTTTAAGAGATTTAAATAATCATAGGGAGTCGCCAACATGGTGAGTTTTTGAAAGTCTGAATCATTAACGAGACTTCGATAGGCCTCTTGAATGCCTTGTGAAAAAGATATTACATCTGCCTGATCTTGCCACTGAGGTGATGCGCATTCCTTGCAGCCCTCCACCACTTTCCCTATTTGAGAGCGCATAATCAGAGGATTATTAAAATTTCTCTGAACCATTTCTCCCTGAATCGTAACTTTGAAAATGTTGAGTGCCGACTGAGGCCACCAGGAAATCTGCTCATGAACCGTTCCCCCTCCACGACTGGTGCTTCCACCTGAGCCATGAAAGAACACTGGCACTAGCTTCTTTTTCAAAAGGAATTTCTCCAGCTCAAAGAGGGCCTTCTCAATCATTAAGCGTGCCGGAAGCACACCATTTTCTTTACTGGAATCAGAATAACCTACCATGACTTCAAAACGGCTTCCCCAGCGCTTTTGATGCTCAGTCGGAAAGGCAAATGACTTGAACGCAACTTCTAGAATTTGAACTCCATTAACTAGTCCCTGCTCATTTTCAAATAATGGTATGACAGGTATTGAAAAATCGCCCAAGCGTTTTGTGGTAATGGTCATGGCCGCCAGCAAGTCTTCAGCTGTTTGGCACATACTGATGACAAATCCCCTCACATACCACTTGGCATCGAGTCCTTGAGAAATATTTTTCAAGGTGGTGAGCATGTCTAAAATGGGCTCACTCTTATTAGTTAGGGCGTTTTTAATTCTTTCACTGTCCTCCCGGATCTCCAGCGGCAGAACCAATGCTGGAAAAAACCAGAAGAGCTTTTCCATATCGCTGATAAAGGGCGAAGTCATGAGATGGGCATCTGTTATTGTTCTTAATTTGCTGAGACTTTTCTTTAGCCGCACCACTTTTTTTCCATCGCCACTTGAAACTTTCTTTATATCTTGCAGGTGCTTTTTTAATGAGCTCAGTTCAGCTTTGAGGAATTTTCCTTCAGCAATCAATGCCACTTCTTCTTCGAACCGCTTTAACTCTGTATAAATGAAGATCAGGAGCTTCTGCCTGGAAAGATTAAAACTCTCCAGCATGGTGCCGCTACCGACCTTGGGATGACCGTCTTTATCCCCTCCCACCCAGGTTCTAAAACTCACATTCAAATCTTTTTTATTAAGACTGATCTGCTCCTTTAAAATGGCAGGATCAAGGACCGTGTGAAAGACCTGCTCCATCTCATCCTTCACCTGGGGACGACGATTGTTGGCCAGACTCAGGCGAACAGCAATCTGTAAGTAGTAGAAAAGCTTTTGGCGAATGGTATCAAATCCCTGATCCAGAGATTCAATCAAGAGCTCTTCAATGCGACTCATGAGATTTAAAAAGTTCTGGCTGCGGGACTCAGTTGGATGACTGGTAAAGACGTAAATGATGGCCTGTGGTTTTTTATCCACCTTCACTTGATAGCGATTTAAGCGATGAGAGCGGTAAGCGGCTTCGCAGGAATTAATAAGTTCCAGCATCAGCGCGAAGGCTTTGGCCTTTTGATGGAGATCCTCGCTGGAATTCTTTTGGAGTTCTTTATAAACATGCTCAAGGGCCTTCTGAACGATCTCAGGAGACTTCCCCCTGACCTTCTTCATCTCTTGTCTTAAGGACTCAATTTCCTGGTATAAGCGTTTACCATGAACGGCCAGAAGAGCTTCTCCTAGAAGTTTTACCGACTGAGAGACGAGTTGTTTCAGGTCGGGTTGGATAAACATTTTTAGTGCTCAATTAATTCAATTTTATAACCATTAGGATCTTCAATAAAAGCAATCACAGTGGTTCCGTGCTTCATCGGACCTGGCTCTCTGACGACTTTGTATCCCAGGGTTCTCACTTTTTCGCAGGTCGCTTTAATATTATCGGTCTCTAAAGCAATATGCCCGAAAGCATCTCCCAGATTATAAGAATGCTTGCCGTAATTATATGTTAGCTCAATGCACGGATCCTGCTTACTAGTGCCATAACTTAAAAAGACCAAAGTAAACTCCCCTTCCGGGTAATCGTTTTTGGAAATGACATTCATCCCAAGTGCCTTAGTATAAAAATTTATCGATTCATCTAAATTGTTAACTCTGATCATGGTGTGTAAGTACTTCATTTATCCTCCCAGATAATTAATCCCAGCCTATAACCTGATAGCCCTTCTCGGCTAGACATTGATTTACGAAACGTTGCTTTAGTTGATCGGGTGAAACAGCACCTGCAGCACCACCTCCGGCCGCACCAATGGCACCGCCGCGTACGATTCCTCTTCCGATATCGCCACGAAACATTCCACCTACAGCTCCCATCGCCGCGCCAATTGTTGCACCGGCACCAGCGCTTTTTGCAACTTGTTTTCCCTTACTGGACTTCAGATATTCATCAGCATCAGCAATGCACTGATCAACATCCTGCTTTGCGGCTTCCTTTCCAACTTTTTTTAACTTTTGATTAGGATAAAGCTGAGGACGTGAAGCACAACCGGCCACCAATAAAAGAAGCATGATAAATTTCATCGCGGGCCTCCTGATAATTCATCAACTATACCATAGTCAAAAAGATTGAACTCAGACAAAATCGATGCATATTAGGCCAACAGGAGTTTTATGTTTGAATTAAGCGCTGCGAATTTGACCTCACTTGTGACTCTCACAGCAATGGAAACGGTTCTTGGAATCGACAATATTATTTTTATTGCGATTTTAGTGGCACGACTGCCAGCGGAATCTCAAAACAAGATCAGAAATATTGGCATTTCCTTAGCTCTTTTAATTCGCATTATTTTGCTCTTCTCCATCAGTTGGATCATGACTTTAAAAGAACCACTTTTTGCACTGATGGGCCACACCTTCTCCGGCCGTGATTTAATTCTTCTCGGGGGCGGTCTCTTCCTCTTGGGGAAAGCCACTTTTGAAATTCATCATAAGGTTGAAGGAGATCCCCAGATTCATTTGCATGAAGCCGAACACATGGACAAAAAACACAAAGCAAGTCCAGGCATGATGCTGGCACAGATTCTAGTACTGGATATTGTTTTCTCGCTGGACTCAGTGATCACCGCGGTGGGAATGGCCAATCAGATCTCCATAATGGTCGTGGCGATGCTGATCTCTATGGTGATCATGCTGGTTTCGGCAGGAAAAATCAGTTCCTTTGTGGAGCGCCATCCCACCATAAAAATTCTTGCTCTCTCATTTTTATTGCTAATTGGAGTGATGTTGGTGGCGGAAGGAATGGGCGCCCATATCTCAAAGGGCTACATTTACTTTGCAATGGCCTTCTCCCTTACGGTAGAGCTACTTAATATGCGCTACCGTAAGAAGAATGTTCCAGCACCTACTGGTACTCTTTAGGAATTAAATCGGCGTTTAAATGACGAAGGACTTGAAGAACCTTGGCGAGGTGAAGATTTTCATCTCCCCCTTCAAGTCTTTTTAAAAAGGCCAGGCCAACTCCGGAGTGCTTGGCCAATTGTTCCTGAGTAAAGCCTCTGTCTTTTCTTTTTTTACGGATAAAATAAGCAACGGTTCCTAATTCTCTTTCAATTTCTGCATTCGATCTGCGGACAACTTCCATGTCGCCTCCCTTTTCCTATCCATTTTAATGCTAAAAGCATTTTGTGCAAGTACTCAGGGGACGACTTAAAGACTCAACTTCTTTTTAGTATTAAATCATGGCCTAATCTGCGAACTCTGAGAACTCAGCCGTCTCAGTAGCTTCGAGCGGTCGATCTTCTGGTTCGATCAGGGCCGAATAGTCTATGATCTGATCCTTAGGAATCTTTCTTTTCTTGTAGAAGTCAGGAATCGGCTTAGGGGCAGAGGCGACAGAGCGGGCTTCAAAAGACTCAGCAAAAGCTACCAAGGCGGCATCTTTCTTTTTCTTCAAAATGGCCAGCGCTGTTAGCCCTCTTCCATCCTTTTGCTTAAAATCGGCATTTTGCTCTTTCCAGTAGGAAAGCATTGGTAAACAGTCGTTCTCCGCGGCTAAGGTTAATGGAGTGGAACCATCTTTGGCCTTAAGATCCCAGTTAAGTTTTCCTTGCTGATGGAGGATACTGGTTAATTTATGTGAGCAAGCGGCACTGGCCAGGTGTAACAGCGACCACTCCTTCTTCCCATAAGTAAATTTAAAATCCGGTTTCTCCATCACTAGTTGCTTTAAAAGATCCGGATTATTCTTAGAGATCGCGATGGTCATGATGTCGGTGTCT
Organism: Bacteriovoracaceae bacterium; assembly: GCA_023701435.1. Taxonomy (GTDB): domain Bacteria; phylum Bdellovibrionota; class Bacteriovoracia; order Bacteriovoracales; family Bacteriovoracaceae; genus Peredibacter. Next base: position 13,734 of record JAMPXB010000017.1, read on the forward strand.
TTACCTTTTAATTGTTTTACAAAAGGTATCTTTTGGGAATGAACATATTTCATAAATTCAGACCGCTCAAAATAGGCCATACCTTCGGCAATGGTGTAGATGGAGCCATCAATCACCGGAAGAGCATCATGGATCTTACCTCCAGCTTTTATGAACCCCTCAAAGGCTTTCTGATCATTTTTTATCAGCGCCAGCAAGGCTTCATCACTTAAGTTTCTAGCTTCTGTTGTCTTAGGATTATTTAAGAGCCAGACAGTGGAAACCGTAACGATCATTAAAAGGCTAACTGCCGAAACAACGGCCTGTTTATTATTCACAAGATCCCCCCATGGAAGTAGTGCTTAGCGCGTTTATTTTACGTCAGATGCAAAAGAAGAATGAAAATAATGTCAGAAAATCTATGAATCCAAAGGCTTGATCAGAGTACTTCTATAGAGAAAGAAGAAAGTCTGCCATGAAGAATTGGCAGTTTGGAATATTACGTTACAATAAATCAATGAGATATATTCTCGCCTTGAATTTCATTATACTAAGCAGTTCAGTCTTTTCTGCCGAGGAAAAGACCGAGCAAGATATTTATATTCTGGATGAAGCACAGGCCCTCTTCGGTGACCGGGCTAATCTCGTGGCCAACCGCCTTGACTCCTTCTTTGCTACCGAAAGAGCGGATGATGAATTTGGCCGAAGCCGAATCAGAATCAGATCTCAATTCATGTTGCGAGAGCGGGAGGTATCCGATCTCGCAAATCAATACCGAATCAACCTTCGCCTACCTCACCTGGAGCAAAAATTTAAATACGAGTACTATCAGACTGAGGAAGAGAAAAAGCTGGCAGCCGAAGAAAAAGAAAAGCTCAAATTGAGCAGAATCAACCGTGCCTGGCTCTTTAACATTGATATGGGTGTCAGTGCCGCCATTCCTCCCAAGCTTATTACCCGGGCGAGAGTCAGAAGAAGTTTTGAAACAGGAACTTTCATTCATCGTTTTGTGGAACAATTGACCTATACCACTGATGAAAGTGGTCTGGTGGAAGAAACTGATCTCAATTCCGATTATGTCTTTTCTGACGGCCTGGTTTTCCGTTTCATCAACAATAAACGCTGGCGGGTTTTAAAAAAGGAGTTTGATACCAATCATGGTCCCACTCTCCTTCATCAACTCAGCGAGAACGAAGCCATGAGTTACTCCACGACCATGCACACTGTAATTGATTCAGGAATCTGGTATGTAGACAATTATCGTATCGCTGCTGACTATCGAAGAAATCTTTACAAGCAGTGGATCTATTTTGATGTGATTACCGGACTTGATTTTCCTAAAGTATGGTCTTTTAGAAGAACACCTTTCATTACCTTTCAGTTAGAAATTCTCTTTGGTGGATAAGCAAAAAAATAAGGCTACCCGAAGGTAGCCTTATTTTTTTCTTTATTAAAGAAGAGCAATCAAAGGAGCGATGAGGAGTGAAACTACCGACATCACCTTGATCAAGATAGCAATACCTGGACCAGATGTATCCTTGAACGGATCTCCAACCATATCACCAACAACAGCTGCCTTGTGAGTATCAGTTCCCTTCTTCTCACCAGCAAGCTTGCCTTTTTCGATATATTTTTTAGCGTTATCCCAAGCACCACCAGCGTTCGCCATGAAAAGTGACATTGTAGCACCTACTGCAAGAGATCCTGCAAGTAGACCAGCAAGAGAAGCCGGGCCCATGAAGAAACCAACTAGAACTGGAGCAAGAATTGCGATCATCCCTGGAAGAATCATTTCTCTTAAAGCGGCAGCAGTGGCGATATCCACAATCTTCTTCGGCTCAGGCTCTGCCTTAAGCTCCATAAGACCAGGAATTTCTCTAAACTGACGACCGATTTCAACAACGATAGCACCAGCAGCTTTACCAACGGCCAGCATAGTTGTTGAACCAACAAGGAATGGAAGGATTGAACCTAAAAGAATTCCGATAAGAATTTTAGGATCAGTAAGAACCAGCTCCACAGCTCCAAGTCCACTAAGTGAACGAACGTGGTTGATCTCAATATTGAAAGCAGAGAAAAGAGCTAGCACGGTAAGAATCGCAGAACCGATGGCGTACCCCTTACCAATTGCAGCTGTAGTGTTACCAACCATATCCAGTTCATCAGTGATCTCACGAACTTCAGGTCCTAGACCTGACATTTCAGAAATACCACCGGCGTTATCTGAGATCGGGCCGTAAGCATCAACAGTCATAACGACTGCAGTACCACCAAGCATACCAACAGCAGAAAGAGCAATACCGTAAAGACCAAGATACTTGTTAGCAAGGTAAGCAACCAAGGCAACTACGATCATTGGAATAGCCGTTGATTCCATCCCTACTGCCAGACCTTGAATTACGTTTGTACCAGCACCAGTTTTAGCAGATTCTGCAATACGAGCAACTGGAGTTGAAGATGTATAGTAGTCAGTTACGAGACCGATAATTGTTCCGCCGATAGCACCGAAAGTAAGAATCGCTGTAACAGCTTGAGTGATATCAAGCGAAGCCATAATTACATAAGAAGCGATTGCCAGAACAACAGGAGGAAGGATCAGGGCCCCACGAAGAACCTTCGCTGGATCCATATTTTTCATCGCACGAGCTGCGAAGATACAAAGGATTGAAACGGCCAGACCAACAGCTGAAAGCACCAGCGGAAGACCGACTGCAACCATTTTATTGATTGAAGCATCAACATTGGCCATAAGAACCGGAAGCTCTGAAGAAGTGATAGCAATGGCCATAGCAGCTACAATAGCAGCAACCATTGATTCATAAATATCAGCACCCATACCTGCAACGTCACCAACGTTATCACCGACGTTATCAGCGATAACACCTGGGTTACGAGGATCATCTTCAGGAATGTTTTCAATTACTTTACCGGCAATATCCGAACCAACGTCAGCGGCCTTAGTATAAATACCACCACCGATACGGGCAAAAAGAGCAATTGATGAAGCACCAACAGCAAAAGAGTGAAGAACAGTTGAAAGAACTTTATCACCTTCTTTTTCAAAAACTAAATAAAGAACACCAAGTCCGATTGCACCAAGACCGGCAACCGAAAGACCCATCACTGCACCACCATCAAGGGCAGTAAGCAGCGCCAAAGGTCTTGAACCGGTACGAGCAGCTTGAGTTGTCTTAACGTTAGCGTAGGTAGCAGCTTTCATACCGATGAAACCAGCAAGAAGAGAAAGGAAAGCACCAAGCACGAATGATCCAGCGGCAAGAACTCCTAGACCATAACCAATAAGAGCAGCAACAACAACACCGTAAATAGCGAGAACTTTGTACTGTCTGAATAAGAAGGCCATAGCACCTTCACGGATATAACCCGCGATACGCTCCATTGTGTCAGTCCCTTTTCCAAGTCGCATGACCTGAAAATAGAAAAAGGCAGCAATGGCCAATCCAAGTACGCCAAAGAGCACAGGCGTTTTAATCCACATCAACCAAGATTCCATCATGCTGATCTCCCTAATAAATTGCGAATAAATGTATAGAATTTTTTACTAAATCTGATCTCTTTAGTAAATCTCAATTGCCTCAAAAACAAACAATTAGGCGAACCGCATTAACTTAATTAAATCTAGCACTTGACGTTACTTGCCCGCTGCTCTAAGTTCCCTCTTCATGACTCAAGTCAATCGCCGGGAATTATTAATTAAAAAGATGGAGCATCTAGAGGCCCAACAGATGGGTTGCCTCGGATGCCAAGGATCGTGTTGCACCTTCGAGGCGAATTCCATGATGCTCACACCGCTGGAAGCGATGGAGCTCATGACCTACCTGCAAGACAAAAACCTGCTGAATCCTGAACTCAAGACCAAACTCCAAAAAACTGTTTCCGATTACCGCTTAGAACCCAAATATCTTAATGCCCGCAGATCTTATCTTAGAAAAACTTATACCTGTCCGTTCTTCAATTTTAAGGAACTAGGTTGTCCCCTGCCTCGGGAAATTAAACCCTATGGTTGCCTGGCCTTTGATTCCCATCATCCAACACTCAAGGCCGACAGCAACTGCTACTCAGAAAGAGATTTATTGATCGAGCGTGAAAAGCTGCACCCGGAAGAAGCTGTGTTAAACGAAGAGATCAGAAAAAAAATGAATCTTGATTGGGAAAAGTCCCCGATTCCAAATGCCTTGTTAGATTTATGGGACAAGTTAGAAAATGCCTAAAAAAAAAGCCCACTGTTTTTAAGCAGTGAGCTTTGTCGGTTTGTCTTTTTTGAATTCCTACTTCTTCAGACCTTTTTCCATCGCCATCATTGAATCTTTCAAAGAGACGACATTGAATTCTCCTTCAGGAGTTGGATCTTTAGGAGTGGTTGAAGGCTTTTGGTTTTCCAGCGCGGCCAATCGTACGCTCAGCTCGGCATTCTTTCTTTTTAATTTCTGAAGCTCTGTTTCAAACATGTAGGCTCTATCAGGATATTTAACTGCCAGCTCTTTGTAGGCGGCAATCAATTCAGAATATTTCTGAATTTGTGTTTTAAGAGCATGCTTCTGGTTCTCTAAACCCACATCCAGCACTCGGTTGAATGAGTCCGCGGCTCTGGCCGAAAGTACGGTCTTATCCTTAGTTGAACAAGACGTACAATTTTGCAACATATGAACTTCCGACAACCCTCCAAGAGAATAAGGACCATTGCTCGTAGATTCACAAGCGGCATGAGTCGCATAAGGATGCCCATCTGGACAGATGGCATGAGTAAAGCCCGTATGAGCACTGTTACCATCACTATGACGGGCCTCATGGAAGAGCGTTCCCAGGCGGGAAATACTGTTTGCTGGTGAGAGCATATCTTTATTAATGGCAAATTTTTCCAGAAAGAGGCCGCGACCAACCTGCAAAATACCAGTGCGGGGAGATTTGCTGAAAACGTTCTGATCATCAAACTTGATTCCAAATAACATCTTCTCTTTCTTACCAATCAGATAAATGGCGGTGCCGATATTGGACATGACGGTCGTAACTTCATCATTCCCTTCCACAGTACTGAATCCCCCAGGAAGGGGGGTATTGGGAAACTTGTACGATTCTTGAACCACAATATTGTCATTGCTAAGTTCGTAAGTTTCACCCACGACAAACTTAGCTCGGTTTACAAGCCAGTTGTGCATATTAGGACCATCGGTAACAGTCATTCTGCTCATGGAAGCAAAGGCCGGAAGTGGCTTAGTTACTGAAGCTTTATAAAGATACTTAAGATCAACTTTGATTGCATTCACTTGATCCTGGGGAACAGATGAATGGAATTGGATGCCTCCAAATTCTTGAGCAGCAAAAGCGGTAGAGATGGTTAAGGCCAGCGACAGGATAGCAATTTTTTTCATGGATTCCCCTGGATAATAATCGAGGGCAAACTACCACAAAAAATCCAAGTTTAAATATGCAATTTTTTCACGCTACAAATTTAAGTTATTGAAATTTAAAAGCCTTAAGGAAGTCTCATGGCCAAAGCTTTAATCTCTTCGGGAACATCGGCATCAGCAATAGGTAAAAAGATTTTCCATTCTACGATTTGAGATAAGGTTTTTTTCCAGCAAACGGCCCTGATTGCCGGTAATAGTTCGCTATTTTCAGCACAGCTTTTGAAGAATTTCAGGGTTCCTTCTCTCCGGGCCGGATCCTTTTGAGCAGCTTCATGGATTTCACCAATCAATAGACCCCCATCTTTTACCGCTACCGGAGAATGATGAACCTCTTCCTCACTCAATTTTTTTATATCATCCACTGTAGGTAAGGCTTCCATTGCTTCTTCATACTCTTTTGCCGATTCACCTGACACGACCTGAGCTTCATTAGCAGCTTCAGGAGACTTCACTTCTACTTCCGTTACCGCTTTTTTGACTGGCTTCGTTTCTGGTGTCTCTTCCACGATATCGGGAGAGATAACCTGATTTTTTTGAAAAATCGCCACCCCGATGATCAGGATGGCGACGATTAGAAATAGGAGCTTAAGATTTTTATTCATTATTTTTTCAGAGATTTTTCAATTAGTTTCACTGATTTTTTAATTGAGATCTCATCATACTTGCCTTCCGGAGCTGGATCAAGCGGTAAGGCGACAGTCGGTTGTTTTTCCAAATCTGCAAGCATCAATTTTAGCTCTTCTATGTTCTGCTCAATTTTCTTTTTCTCAGCTTCGTAGGCTTTTTTCTTCTCAGGGGTGCTTAGATTAATCAAGGTATCATATACAGCGAGAACATCCTCGTAGGCCTTGATTTGTTTTTCTAACTCGGCTTTCTGAGCGCTTTGCTTGGGATCAACGATACGACTAAAGGCATCGGCTATACCTGCAGAAATAGCTGATTTTTCCTTCTCAGAACAGCTGCTGCAGTTGAGGAGAAGTTGTTTCTCAGCAACGGCACCCAATGAGTAAGAGCCATTGCTGGATTTTTCACAGGCTGCATGTCCTTCATAAGCATGACCAGTCGGACATTCATCATGAACAAAACCAGTATGTTCACTGTTACCATCACTATGGCGAGCTTCATGAAATAAAGTTCCCAAACGTGAAACAGTATTAGCAGGAGCTAGGAGATCTCCTTTATTGATCCGGAATCTTTCCAGGAAGAGTCCCTTTCCTACTTGCAAAATACCTGCACGGGTCGATTTAGCATAAACTTTATCTCCATCGAGCTTTAATCCCAATAACACATCTTGTTTCTTCCCCAGAAGATACAAGGCACTTCCAATATTGGACATGACTGTTACAACTCCTTCATCCTCATCTTCATTTACCGCCTTAAAAGCATCAGGCAGCGGAGTTTTAGGAAAGCGATGAAAAATCCAATAGGCAATATTCTCTTCAGTTAATTGAAAGCTTTCACCAATGATGTGCTTCGAGCGATTGATCAACCAATTATGCATATGAGCACCGTCAACGGCCGGTAGACCGGTCATCGCCTGAAATTCAGCATCGATGGTCGAGACAGGAGTTTGATACAAATAGTTGATATCGGCTTTTAAGGCATTCACCTGGTCCTGTGGAACTGATGAATGGAAGTTGATACCGCCGTATTCTTCTCCTGCCATTGCAGAAGATAAAGCGAAGGCCAGACCTAGAGTGGTGAATAATTTCATAAATGCTCCTGGATAAACTGATTGGAGACATCTTAAGGCGACACCAGATTCTCTTGGGAAATACCTGAGTGGGTGTAAAAAAATTACAGGTTTTCTAGCGGCGCTGATCGATAATAAGGCTAATCTTTCCAGTCCGAACATTACGGGGAACTTCCCCATGACCCTGTTCTTGGAGATGAATATCCTTCTTAAAGTCTTGATATTTAAGGGTATCCTTCACATCCCGAGAGCGTTCATAGAGTTCCAATAAAAAGGCTTCCTGATCAAAAGGGGTCAAAGGCTTCTCATAGGAAAAGGTGAGCTTCTCTCTTACCACATTGGCCTCCCGAACCTCGGAAATTTTGATCTGGAAAGTAAGAATCTCCCGGGTGCTCATTACTGCTTCCACATCTTCCAATAGGAGGCGACAAGACCAGATTTGAATCACATTATCCACTCTTCCCAACAGTTTAAAACGCCGATCAGAGCTGCCACACTGACAATCGGAAATCCACTCAATGCGGTCACCCGTCCGGTAGTTTCTAATGGGCATGGTTTCCCGTGCAAGGCTTGTAACGATTCCTTCTTCTTCCAGAATTTTAAGTTCTACCAGATCACTAAAAACATGATGTTCACCTGTTCCACAATGCTCGCACTGATAACCAATTACTCCTGCATCTACCGAAGCATAACCGGCAGAAGCGAACACCTTTGTTTCCCAATTTTTTTCCAGATAATCTCGGCGGATTTCTGACAGAGCTTCCCCGGCGTAAAAAACCATCGGTATCTTAAGTTTCTCACCTACCGATTCTATATACTCAGCATTCATCACCAGCATGGATGGAATTCCCATGACAGCATCAGGCTTGAATTTTTTTAAATATAAAAGGATGTTCTCACTGGGGCAGATGCCTCCAATCGGCAGTTGAATCACGCCGATTTTTTCCAGCGCCTTATCGACACATAAAAAAGAAGACCATAGATTGCCTGCTACAAACAAATTGGCCACGGTCATTCCTGCACGCAAACCATGGCGCTTAAAATTTTCCGCCAACATATCACTCATGAAATCAAATTCTTCATAGCTAAAATGCAGGTATTTGGGTTCCCCTGTGGTGCCGCCGGATGAAAAGATGTAACCTCTAGGGTGTGGATGACTTTCAAAGTGGGATTTAATGGTAACGGAGTTATTCACGGTGTGTATGTCTTCACCATAGTCCCTGATTCTTCTTTCATCACCGATGAAATTGACCAGCTCTCGTAATACAAAACGGCCGTCGTGAGGCGCGCCTTCCATACCCCAGGTAATGGTTCCCAAAGGAGCAAAACGCTTAAGCCCAGTCAAGGCCAGAGTTTCCAGATAGACTTCACGTTCAGAATCATCAATCAGGTAAGAACAAGACTGAAGATAGTATGAAAATGGTTCCAACAATGAGAACAATTCTTCCAGGTTTCTATAGCGTTTGATGATCAGTGAGCGGTGAAGCGGAGAAGGTTTAAGTAATTTATTATCTTCTAAATGGAGAAGATAGTCTTCGCCGACAGTAATCTTCCCATCTTCCATGAGTTCAGAATAATAGCCCCGGTATTTTTCCTTAAGAATCTCGGTTGCTTCGTCTTCAGAGATCGCTCCCCGAGAAGGCGCTTGATTGAAAGCTTCCTCCAATTCTCTTAATAACTCGGCTTCATCGATTCCTTCCTCAAGGTATAAATTCTGGGGAGAAGCGCAGGCCGACTGGTCCCAGGGAACAATATCAGCGACAATACTTTCAGCGACTGATCGAAATTTTTTATTTTCCAGTCCTCGTTTGGTAATTAATTGCAGGGAGATTTTTGGTCCAAAATCCAAAAATTTTACGTGAAGAGGAAGATCCTTTTTATAAGACCCCATCATTTCTTCACCGCCCCAAGCGATAATGGTATTCACTTTGGATTTGATAAATCTCTCAACAGATTCATCCCCGCCTTTCCAGTGAAGAATGGCAAATTTATCGGAGAGAATATTCTTTTGGTCAAAATCCTTTAACTTCTGGGCAAAGAACATCGGAAAGAATTTATTTTGGCTGCTGACTTTAACAATTGAAAGATTCTTGGTCAGAAAGCCCATAACAAGGGAATCAATACAGCTCAAGAAAACATTTCCAGCAGTCACATGAAGGACAATTCCCTGAGGGATGGCGCGAGTCTTATTGCTGGCATTGGGAAGTTTGGTAAATTGATCCAACATTTCCGCCCTGGTAAATTCGACGCGAACTCTCTTCTCAAGGCTCTCTTTCTTTAACAGACCTGGCAACAACGCCAGGGTTTTAATGGTTTCTTCCTCAGAAAATCCCGACTCCTTAATAAGTTCAGGTAAGGCATCATTAAAAGAGATTTTTCCAAAAGCATCGAGGAGGTCAGTAATCTCCCCTAGTTTTGTTCCGGCGAATTTTCTTTTCTTTTCAGACAAGGCTTCCCACTCTGCCTTATCCTGCCAGTTAAAATCCTGCTGAATATCTTTACCAAACCAATACATTTGTTATTTCTCCAATAACTCAAGTGCCTTTAAAGCACAGCCTTTATGTTTGGAAACCCCGGCGCGACCTTCAAGGATCAAGATATCTGTACCGAGTCCGCAATCACATGTACCTACTCTACCATAATCGGTAGTAAGCAAACTGGGTGCAGGATAACTAAAATTATAAGAACAAAGAAAGTGCAACAGCCCCCGCTCGCCTTTTGCCCTGAGTGATAAATCAAATGGTGAGCGCACAAAAACCCGGGAGTAATTTGGGATATGTAGATTTCCCTTCTCACAGTCTACATAGGGAATACCGTGTTCCACCATGCCGAAAAGATCCCGTTGATTTGTCTCTGGAATCCCCAGATGATTTTTAATGAATTTCCGAAACTCTTGCTTGGGAATTTCCTTGTCCGCCTTGCCTTTCCACCCGCCGCCGGTTTGCAACCAGGAGTCTTCTCCTAAATCGAGTTTCAGATGATGTTTTTCAATAACTTCATAGATGAGAGCTGGAAACCCCAGAATTCGAGTGGGAACCCCGGAGGCAGCAAAACGCTTTAAGGTCGCCACCACTCCCTCTTCATTGAGAACGAATTCATTGGTAACTGAATTAAATTGAATGGCGTAATAAACTTCTTTTTTACCGGTAAAATTAGTCAGCAGTTCATCAGTAAAGGCCGTTCCTAAATCATTGGCCACTGCCGGATCATAAGTAAAACACAAATAATTATATTCCCGCTCACTGGCCATCCCCAATGACTGATGAATTTTAAGTGCCAACTGTTTCACATTATTAAGACTTTGCTGATCCAGAAACTGCCGGGACTTCTGGCCTCCGGTTCCCGAACTAGTCAGCGTCAGCACCAGGTTCTCCCGCGGTACTGAACACAGTTCATGTTCTTTAAATAAATGCACCATCGTACCAGGTACCGTGGCCAGATCATCTTCTGTCTTGAGTGAGTCCGGATGAAAACCTAACTTATCCCAGAGCTTTCGGGAAAATTCATGGTTTTTATAATGATGAAGGGCATTTTCCTTAAAACTATTCAGGAAAAGTTTTTTAGCACTTTCTGAGAAGTCAAAAGGATCAGATAACAGTAACGACTCTGTTGACGGCGACTTCATATTTTTAACAATTTAGGGTTAAGAGACATGCGCTTCCAGGCCTTAAAATACTCCTCAAGATAAACCTGATTCATGCCTTTTAGTTTTACGTTCTGAAAATCAAAAATCTCGAAGGAACGGCTAAAGACAGCAAAGTCGTAGCGCTTATCCCCGATTAATTGAAAGGCGGGAAAGAATCCACAAGGAATGAATTTCGCCCGCAAAATACTTTCCAGAATTTTAGGGCGATCTGATCTGACGATGACTTCAATATAACGGGCCCCGGCATCTCTTAAGAGCTTATTGGTTTCAAGAAATAACTGTGAGAAGTCCTGATTACCCGGCATCTTCCCTCCCACAATCACACAGTAACCATCAACCGCCGAGAGGTGACAGAACACTTCGATCGATTGATCAGGAGAAAGGATCATCAGATTAGGCTGATGAAAGGGAAAGAACTCAAACTCTAATCTCTTCTCATTTCGCAATAAATTATAACGGTAATTAACAAACTTCGATGATTTCACCACTTCCAGGTCACCAGCGGGAAACAATTCCTTGGACGGCTTGTCCGGGATGATTGAATCAAGCTCGCTTAAACCGACCTCGTTTTGAACCACTCCATAAAGAGATGCCAGTTCATGATGAATTTTATAATTGGTATGTCTTCTTTCTAGTGCCGATGGATAAATGATTCCGGTGAGACAATGAGTTTCATAATCATTCGTTCGATGGGCATTAGGAAAAATTCCCAGTTTTTTAAAACCTAATTTTTCAGTTAAAGTTTGGGCCGCTTCGTTAACGGTACGGGTGGTGGAATAAATAACATCAACTCCAAGAGTATTCTCTCTCAGGTAATTGATCCCATAGGAGAGCAGCTCTTCCATTACACCCTGACCACGGCATTCGTTTCTCACGACCGCCCCGAAGGCCTTAGCGATGAGATTTTCTTTATCATAGGCCGCCAGAACTGAGGCGATAACATCGCCTTTGTCGTTCTTGGAAATAAACCAAAAGCCCGCCTCCGACTTAATAAACCCCTGAATCAGAATAAAATCTTTCATCAACGGGTCCGGATAGGTCCCTTGGTAAACATCAAAATATAGCTGAGAAATCTGGAAAATATCTTCCTCAGTGGCTAATTGTACTTTCATGGGCTTGAGACTATCATTATGCGGATTTAGCACAAGCTCACCGCCACTTTTTTACAAGGTGTTTGACGCTCAAACCATAGAAAGTGTAACCTCCGCTAACTGCTATGAAGAACCCTCAGCTTCCATTAGGTATTTACTACCAGTTTCCTTTCGTTGACCGCAAGGAAAGGGCACAGCTATTAGATTGGCTCAATACTCTGCACCCTCTTTGGGAAATGAGATTTTCCGAAAACAATCCTCCTCCAGAGGGAGACCAGCAAAGACAATTACTAAGACCAGTTTACTGGCTGGGTAACTGGCAGTTTGCCTGCCTGGATTACTACCACCCACCCAAAGGGGTGCTCCACCGCTGTGTTAAAGCGGAACCTTATCCTCCTTTGCTGCAGAAGCTTGTAGACCGGATCGAATTTATTGCAAAAAAACGCTTTCCTAAGAGCTTTTTCCCCGAGAAGTGGAAACTCAATACCTGCCTTATTAATTTTTACGGCAATAAATTGGAAGACGGCAAATGGGTAGACCGGGCCAGAGTTGGTGAGCACAAAGATTTTGAGCCGGGTCCGGTAGGGTCCCTGTCTTTGGGCGAACGGGCCTTTTTCCAATTTGTTCAGGGTAAGTCCACTTTAGGTGAAGACAACATTGTTTTCTCGCAGTGGTTAGAAGACTCCAGCCTGCAGATCTTCGGCGGTGACAGATGGAAAACAGGAACTTTCCACCGCGTCCAAAGAGTCGACAATAAGCGCAAAGAATTGATCGGCCCTCCGGTTGAAGGTTTTCAAACCCGCAGAATAAACTTCACCTTTCGGTACGTTCCGGAAGAGCATGTCTTTCCTTTAGAAAAAATTCCGGTCCCGCTTCAACAGGACATCAAACCCTATCTCGAGACCCTCGCCCTTCATTCCTCTTACTTTCAAAAGCTCCTAAGAGCCTGAAATTCCACCAATCGAACTAATTTACTCAAGTTAAATTAATTCCTGACGAAAAGACTCTGAACGCAAAAAACAAAGCTAGGAGAGGTCTTACCTCATGTCGAGAATACTTTTATTTCTCGTGGGGATGTTTTGCGCCTCAATGAACAGTTGGGCGACGACAAACCAGGAGCTACTTAAAAATTTAAGCTCGCGTATCCATGAACTTCCCAATGGAAGAGGCACTCTCATCAAAAGTTTCACCAATCATAGTCAAAGTTATATTTATGATCAGGCACTCGCTATTATTGCTTTCACAAAAAATAATGATCAGTCCCAGGCGCGAGAACTGTTAAAGGGACTGAGGTCACTGCAATTAACAGATGGCTCTCTCTATTTTTCTTATTATCTCGATGGTAAGTCACCCTATCCTGAGGAAGGCGATAAAAGGTTTGCCGGGGCCATTTCCTGGGTCGCCCTCTCTGCTGTTCATTATCAAAATAAATTTAAGAGTAAAGAGTTCCTGGCCTTCAATTTCCAGATTCTAAAATATCTGGAGTCACAGATGTATTCTTTGAAAATTAATGGAATGAAAACACGGGCCTTGAGTTTTGCACCAGTGGATGTTCCCTCTACAGCCTGGAATGAAAAAGATGTAGCAGCGCTGGAACATAATCTGGATGCCTATGCGGCCTTCCTCCATTTCACCAAATTAAATAACTATTCCAAATGGACAGTGCCGATTCAGGATTTGAAAAAATTCATCCTCGCCATGTGGGATGAAAAAGAGTCTCATTTCTGGTCAGGGGCCAGTTTTAAAACAGGGATTATTAATAAGAGTGAACTCTATCTGGATAATCAGTCCTGGAGTTTGCTTGCCCTTGATGAGGTGACTTTAAAAGGTTTAAAACCAGAGGTGGCCCTGGAGCTAAACTGTCAGAACTTTCATGTAAAACATGAGGGTATCGTGGGCTTTATGGATTCCAAACCTGTGCGGCGTCCAGCCTCTTCCCGTTTCGTCTGGTCAGAAGGAACTCTGGGACAGGTGCTGGCGATGAGCAAGGTCACTAAATTGAAAAAAGCACCTCAGCATTGTCGGGGAGAAAGCTCCGGTGACTACATAACAAGCATTCATAAAATGAAAAAGGCCGACGGAGGAATAGCTTACTCCACCACAACTCCTAACCGGGATTTCACCACGGCTTCATCTGTGGCGGGCACCGCCTGGCTCTATTTTGCGGCCAATGACTTCAATCCATTTGAAGTGGAAGAAATCAATTAAGCTTCCAGCTCTTTTAATTTAAGTTCATAACCCTGAAAGATTTCATCGTGCTTTAAGGTCACATCCGTTAATTCATCAAAGGCTTCTTCAACCCGTTTTTTGACAGAGCCCAGACGCTGGCCATTTTCCTGGATTTTTTTGGAATCTCCGCTGCTAGCAAGATCAATCAAAGCTGCTTCCAACTTCTCCTGTTCTTCTTCCAGTTTCATAATTTCCAGCTCTAAGGATTCCATTTTCTTCTTGAGAGGATTCAGTTCGCGTCCCCGGGCAATGATCATTTCAGAGCGTAGTCTTTTTATTTCCTGGCGATTGGGTTTTTCAACGACCTTCGACGGTTGAGGCTGAGCTTCTTCATCTTCCCATCCAATTTTTTTCAGGAAGTCATCATAGGTCTCTGACAAAAATTCAACTTTGTCATGATGAAAGACAACGAGCTTCTGGGCAACATCCCTAAGCATGGTTTCACTGTGGGTAACAATGACAACGGCTCCCGGATAATTCTGCAATTCCAGTGTCAGTGATTCTACTGATTCCTGGTCCAGGTGGTTGGTCGGCTCATCAAGCAGCAGCAGATTACTAGGTTTGGCGAGCAGTTTTCCCAGAAGAACTCTCGCCCTCTCGCCACCGGAGAGAACCTTAATTTTCTTTTTGCCCAGATCTCCTGAAAACATCATTGTGCCGGCAATGGATCTGGCACGCTGATTTCCCATTGTGGGATTAGCCGAAAGAATTTCGTCTTCAATGGTATTTTCCAGATCCAGACGATTGATGTTGGTTTGTCCAAAGTGTCCGATCAGAAGATTGACGTTTTTATTGATCTCTCCGGAGGTAGGTTTAAGTTCACCGGCCAGCAAGTTTAAGAGCGTAGACTTACCTTTTCCGTTCTTGCCAATGATGGCTATTTTGTCCCCTCTCAGGATCGGGAAACTCAAATGATCAATAAGCTGCTGGTCAGTGTAGCCAAAAGAAATATCCTTGGCTTCCATCAAGACCTTTCCCGGACATTCCTGATGATTGAATTCAAAATCCAGATTGGCCATCATGCTCAGCGCTTCGAGCTCCGGCATCTTCTCTAAAAGTTTTAGACGTGATTGGGCCTGAGCAGCTTTAGTCGCCTTGGCCCTGAAACGGTTAACAAAATCTTCCAGGTCTTTTCTTTTACGTTCACTATTTTGACGGGTCTTCTCATAGATCTCTTCTTCCAGAAGGATCTGCTCAAAGTACTTACTTGAACCACCGGGAATTTTAACCAATTTCTGACGCCAAATACCCATCGTATGAGTAGTCACTTCATCCATGAATCCACGGTCGTGGGTGATTAGAATCAACTCTCCCTTAAACTCTCTTAAAAATTTAGAAAGCCATCTCATGGAGACAATGTCCAAATAGTTGGTAGGCTCATCCAGAAGCAAGCAGTCTGGCTCAGCGATCAAAACTTTAGCAAGATTAAGACGGATCTGATAACCGCCGGAAAAATCAGAAGGAGGTCTTGTAAAGTCGGATGTTTTAAATCCCAAACCCAGCAGCATCTTTTCAACTTTGTACTGTTCAAACGCTGCATTTTCTCCCCGAAGAGCCGTCATACATTCTTCAAGAATCGTAGGTTTCGTAAAAACTAAATGTTGTTTTAAAGTTCCCACTAAGTAGTTCTTGGGAAAGATAACTTCCCCTTTATCAGCGAGCTCCTCGCCAAGAAGAATTTTAAAAAGAGTTGTTTTGCCACTTCCGTTGCGTCCGACCAGCCCGACTCTTTCCCCTTTTCCCAGAGTAAAAGTCACATCCTGGAACAAAACTTGTGTTCCAAAACCTTTTTCTAAACCAACGACTTGAATCATGGAGTGGCCTCAGGTTCAGATACTGGTGCAGCCGCAGGTGCCAGCTTGGAAATTTCAAGACCTAAGACCAGCAAACAATTGGTAGCAAGGGTCTTCTGCCCCGGCTCTATATTCGGACGAGCAAGATACTCTTTAAGCGCATCTTCCCTGTCATAATACTCATTTAACTTTTCTTCTTCCGGAATATTATGTCCGAAGGTCGTGATGATCATGCAGTTAGTATCTTTTGTTTTTAAATAGGCAGTAAGAAAATTATCCAAATTAATATCAATCCAAAGAGCGAAAAATCGCTTGAGCATCAGGAGATTCTCTCCCTGCAAAATACTCATCAAATTAAGCAGGAAAGGAACCACTTCCGGTTCATTATTATGAAGAAGTTCTTGCCAGCGAAAAATCTGAGCTTCCAGCTCCTCGTCAAGTTTGGATGAGAACATAGTCGGATGGGACTTGAATATTTCCATGGCCCTTTCACGAATAGCTGAATCAGGGGTAACCCGGAAACTTCCCAGCAATGATAAAAAAACATCTCGAGGAGATTGTTTTAGGCTTTCATCCTGTGAGACAGGAATAAGCTGCCGCCCAGGTTGAACAACTGTTGCTTCAATTTCCGGAGGCGCAGGAGTAAATCTTTTGGTCGCTTTTTCAATCTGTCCCAGGAAGAAGTCGATACGGACAAGAAAAATGACGATGGCCAGAGCGACTATATATTTCATAGCAAAAGTTTAATCCAAAACTTATAATCATGCCATGATTTCACATTCTACTTTATTGCAATTTCTAAATCTTACTGACTGGATTGTTTTTTTCGGCATCCTGGTCTTAACGCTCGCCTGTGTATTATGGGGCCAAAGCCTCAAAGGCCGTCTTTCCAAGTCTGATCAGATGAGCACGGTGGAACTTCTTCTCATGGGAAGAAGACTGACTTTGCCTCTATTTGTTGCCACTTTAGTGGCCACCTGGTACGGAGGCATTTTTGGAGTCACCGCCCTTACTTTTGAAAAGGGCATTTATAATCTCCTGACCCAGGGAATTTTCTGGTACGGCACTTATCTACTTTTTGCCTTCTTCTTAGTAAAAAAAATCCGCAATTATAACGTCATGACAATTCCTGAAATGGCGGAAAAGATTTTTGGCAAGAAAGCAGGCAAACTGACAGCAGGTCTTAATTTTTTAAATCTCCTGCCACTCGCCTACACCATCAGCCTTGGTCTGTTTCTCAAAAGTATCTTTGGCGGATCACTTTTTTTGAATACTGCCATCGGTGTATTTATCGTAACTGCCTGGTCATGGTGGGGCGGTTTTCGCGCCGTTGTTTTTTCCGATATTGTTCAGTTCTTCTTTATGCTCCTGGCAGTCTTTCTGGTTGTGGTTTTTGCCTGGATGCAAATGGGCTCTCCACTTGAACTCATGAATCAACTACCTGCTACTCATTTTGACTGGAGTGGTGGTGAAACACTGAGTACGATTCTCGTCTGGGGCTTCATTGCTCTTTCTACCTTGGTTGATCCCAATTTTTATCAAAGGGTGCTGGCCGCTGACAGTGAGAAAACGGCCAAGCGAGGAATCATCTTTTCTACTTTTATCTGGTTCCTCTTTGATTGCTGCACCACTCTAGGTGCTCTTTATGCCCGGGCCGCTCTGCCTGAGGCCAATCCTCAAGATGCTTATTTGCAGTTTGCTATTCAATTAGTTCCCCATGGTGTTCGGGGCCTTATTCTGGCCGGTGTTCTTGCCATTATTCTCTCAACTCTAGATTCCTATCTATTTAATGCCGCAACTTCTGTGAGCTATGATTTTTTTAATTTCAAAGAAAGATTCAAGGTATGGCATCACCATGCAGCCTTGGCAGGAGTTAGTGTTCTTTCAGTTGTGCTGAGTCTTCACTTTGAAGGAAATGTCGTCGAAGTTTGGAAAACACTAGGTAGCCTTTCCGCTGCCTGCTTGCTTTTCCCTCTGCTCTTAGGCCAATGGAAGCCAGGATTGATTTCTGAAAGAAGCTTTTGTTGGGCCGTATCATTTGGCTGTATTGGCATTGTGTCATGGAGAATACTCAACAAACTTTACGGCTTTTCCACATGGGATGAGTTCTATATCGGACTACTGCTTACTAGTATTCCTTTAATTCCCTCTCTCATTCGCAAAAAAGCCTAATTCAAGTATTGTCTCATTGCATTCAAGGTGTCTTTTCGTCTAAAAACTGATATCGTCGTTTCACAATTTTTAGCCATTTTGCTAACAAAAGGATGACGTGTGAGTACACCGAATAATGAAACGACGTCGGCCGACGAAAAGTACCGCCAGGCCCTAGATTACCATTCTCATGGTCGTACAGGAAAAATTGAAATCACTCCGACTAAACCGTGCTTAACAGCAAGAGATCTTTCTCTTGCCTACTCACCAGGTGTTGCAGCTCCATGTCTGGAAATTGCAAAGAACCCTGAGGATGTTTATAAATATACCGCTAAAGGGAATCTGGTAGCTGTTCTTTCAAACGGAACAGCCGTGCTTGGCCTTGGGGACATCGGTCCTCTTGCCGGTAAACCAGTAATGGAAGGCAAAGGCGTTCTTTTCAAGCGTTTCGCCGACATTGATGTCTTCGACATTGAAATTAACAACAAAACAGTCGAAGACATTGTTCGTACTGTAAGATCACTTGAACCAACTTTCGGCGGTATTAACCTCGAAGACATTAAGGCTCCAGAGTGCTTTGAAGTTGAAAAGCAACTTCAGGACATGGACATTCCAGTTTTCCATGATGACCAACACGGTACTGCCATCATCGGTGGTGCTGCATTTGTTAACGCCTGTGAAATTACCAAGCGTGATATTGGCAAGACCACTGTCGTTGTTTCCGGAGCGGGTGCCGCTGCTATCGCAACTGCGACTTTCCTCCTTACTTTGGGTGTAAAAAAAGAAAACGTTATCATGTGTGACTCTAAAGGTGTGATCTACAAAGGTCGTACTGATGGGATGAACCAGTATAAAGAATTTTTTGCCAATGATACCAAACACAGAACTCTGGCCGATGCTATGAAAGGTGCAGATTCTTTCGTTGGCTGTTCTGCCAAAGGTCTTGTATCGAAAGATATGGTTAAGTCAATGGCAAGTAATCCTATCATTTTTGCTATGGCCAACCCTGATCCGGAAATTACTCCTGAAGAAGTGGCCGAAGTTCGTTCAGACGCCATCATGGCCACTGGACGTTCTGACTATCCAAACCAGGTTAACAACGTTCTTGGTTTCCCATACATCTTCCGTGGAGCACTAGATGTGCGTGCACGCAAGATCAATGAAGAGATGAAAAAAGCGGCAGCCTTGGCCCTGGCAGCTTTGGCAAAAGAAGAAGTCCCTGACGATGTTAAACGAGCTTATGGAAATGAAGAATTTTCTTTCGGTAGAAATTATCTCATTCCAAAACCTTTTGATAAAAGAGTTCTCACTCGTGTTGCTCCAGCAGTAGCTGAAGCGGCGATGAAGACGGGCGTTGCAAGAATTCAGATTGATGATTTGAATGCTTATGCAAAATCTCTTCAGGAACGTCTTGGCCAGACAGGTACGATCATGAGAAATATTCGTTCTCGTCTGCCTGGTGCTGAAAAACCAAGAATTGTCTTCCCTGAAGGAACAAATGCCCGCATTTTAAAAGCTGTTTCTATCCTTCGTGATGAAGGTTTGATCCAGCCGGTTCTTCTTGGTAATAAGAAAACTATTCACAGAAAGATGGATGAGCTGGGTGTTTCCAACTTGAAAGATCTGGAAGTGATTTATCCGGAAGATTCACCAAATTACGAAACTTATGTAAAAGAGTTCTTCACTCAAAGACAGCGCAAAGGTGTTTCTTACTCTTTTGCTAAAGACACTTTAAAGCGTGGCAACTACTTCGGCTCAATGATGGTTAAACTCGGTCAAGCAGACGGCATGATCACCGGTGCTACCCAGAATTATCCTGAATGTATTCGTCCGATCATGAAAGTTATCGGTACTCAGTCACCTAACCGTTCTAAAGTTGCCGGTATCATGATGCTGGTCTTTAAATCACGAGTTATCTTCCTGGCCGATTGTACTGTTCAGATGAATCCAGATGCCAATGATCTGGCCGATATCGCACTTTCTGCAGCACAGTTGTATCGTAATGTAATGAAGCAAGAACCACGTGTGGCCTTCTTGTCTTATTCAAATTTCGGTTCTAATCGTGATCCTCAAGCTGTTAAAATGGCAGAGGCTGCGAAGATTGCCAAATCAAAGGATGCCAACCTTATTGCTGATGGTGAGATGCAGGCCGATGTTGCTACCAATTCAGATATCATGAAAAATCTTTTTGAATTCTGTTCATTGGATAAAGCTGCAGACGTTCTGATTTTCCCTGATCTTGGTTCTGCTAATATCAGTTACAAATTGTTAGCGCAGCTTGGTGGAGCAACTCCAATTGGACCAATTCTTCTTCCACTTAAGCACGCAATCAATATCGTTCAGCGAACTTCAACCGTTGATGAAATTGTAAATATGTCTCATCTTACGGCCCTCATCTCTCAAGAGATCAAGGCTTACAGAGTTCAACAGCAAAAATAACAGGAGAAGATAATGGCTTTCCAAAAAACAATTATAGCGACTGATAAGGCCCCCGCAGCAGTGGGGACATACTCTCAAGGTGTATTCCATAACGGCGTTTATTATTTCTCAGGTCAAATTGGTCTTGATGCCAAAACTGGTGAAATGCCGGCAAGCTTTGATGCTCAATTGGAAAATGTTTTGAAGAACATTGACGGTCTTCTGGGGTCTCAGGACTTGACCAGAGCAAACATCATTAAGACCACAATCTTCATGACTGACCTTGCCCAGTTTGGAAAAGTGAATGAAGCTTATGTTAACTTTTTCACAGCTCCTTATCCTGCCCGCTCAACAGTTCAAGTTTCTGCTCTCCCAAAAGGTGCAGTAGTAGAAATTGAGGTTATTGCGGCCAAATAATATGCTGGGACCGAAGTACGTATTTGAAACTAAATCGACAAGATTGCGCCGCTTATTTTTAAGTGGCGCAATTCTTTTTACTTTGAGTGTCATGCTCATCGCCAGTTTCATTGCTTACATTCCAATATATGCAAAGATGCAGAAAAGCCGGGCAGCCGATGTCTTCTTTGAACGTTCTCCTGATGCTATTGCTGTTTTCACTGGTGATAAGGGCAGAATCGCTCACGCCATGAAGCTCCTGAAAAAGAATCCTACCTCTAAGCTCTTCATCTCCGGGGTTTATGCCGCCAACTCTTTTCAGACTTTGCTCAATAAACAAGTCGGACCGACAACGACGGAAGAACTACCAACCGATGATATGCAGGTTGATCTTGATTACGAGTCAAAAAATACTTTTGAGAATGTCCGTGAAACCGTTCAATACCTGAGAGCTAATCCGGACCTGAAAAATGTTCTCGTTATATCCAGTGATTACCATATTATGAGAATCAAAATTATCATTTCTCATTTAATGGAAAATGCTGAGCCAGAGTTCTATTTCGATAGCGTTCCCAACACTTACTCTTCCTGGAACGGCACCCGCAAGCTTTTAAAAGAAGCTGTCAAAATTGTCAGAACTTTCGTTCTGCTAAAAATTTTTCGCGAAGATATTGTTAGAGAAGATTAAATATCCAGATTCCAACCGGCCGGTTCAGCATCAAGACAATCATCAGAATTTAAGTCAATTTTAAAACCTTCCACATTTCTCTGGCGAGAAAATCTAAAATCGCTGCTTGAGTTCAAAGAGCAAAACTTCTGGGTATAATGGTTAGCATCACTCCAGTCATCGGAGGCAAAAGCATGAGATTCATTCTTTTGAGCGGTCGTAAAATTTCGGGCACTGCCGACCGGCTGCTCATCAATATCTTCAACATTTAACGAACGAGTCAATGAATAAGATCCCAGGAAGGCCGGAACATTAAAAGCTAAGGAATAAGTATCTTTATAAATTTCCATATTAGGAGCTTTAGGCAGCTCGTATTCATTAGTGACTGTAAGAGGACCGTTCGATCCGATACTGGAAGTATAAAGAGCAGGACGGGAACAATAGGTTTCAAAAAGATCATTAATGATTTTTTCATTGTCCGTCTTAAGAATTCGCAGGAAGTAATCTGAACTTGCTTTGGATTCAGAAACGATAAAATAAAGGGCATCAGCAGTCTGTTTCCACACCTTCAATTCCACAGTCTTAACAACTGTTTCGCCTTCTTTAAATTCATAGGTAAATACTTTACCTCGGGAATAGCCTGCGCTGGTAAAGGTCTTATCGGATTCAGTCTTAAACTTGCCAAAGATGGGAGTGGCCTTCTCTCTACAGCTCGTTGTCCCACGCTCTCTGATGGTCTGCTGCTCTTCAGCGGTCAGAGAATCAAAACCATTGATTTCTTCCTGCTTGCAGGAAAAGCTCAATAGAAGGACCGGTGTAAGGAGTAGGATTTTTTTCAAAATTTATAGCCCCCGCCAATGGCGTATATCGTAATGGGGTCCATCTTAACACTCTTATCAGTAGTATCAATCAATTCAGTCGGTTGACCAGTGGGCTGTGAAAAACCTTCACTCTTGCGCTTGATAATGTCGAATCTATTGACAGTGGCCTTCATGAAAAAGAAGAAACCCTCACTGGAAGTGAAGTTTACGCCGCCTCCGACCTTGGTATTCACGATCTGGTCGGTGACCCGCAGACGGTAGCCTTCCTGGGCTGCAGTTGGTGTGGTTCCAGTATCATAGGCGTAATTGATTCTATTATAAGCCGAGGCAATACCTATTCCGTATTCTACATAGGGCTCGACTGTCAGGTAGTCCCACTCCTGGAGAAAGGGATTCTTAGTTTTCATATCAAAAATAAATCCCAAGGATTGTGAGGCATCGGCTCCGTATACCTGTCCTGTTTCTTTAGTGTAGGCATATTCCACACTATCCTCTTCCGGGCCGGCATTAGTTGCTTGAGAGAAAAGAGTTCCCAAGTAGTAACCTTCGATCCTGGTAGTAGTGGTAATGCCTCCGCCAAGATAAATTTCCTCACCAATACCTATGCGTCCACCCCATAGCTCTTGATCATGAGGAGAGAAACTTTCACGGGCCCCGGTAAAGGTAAAAGGAACTTCATACTTAAGTCCTTCGAATCCAAGATAAGTGATGAAATGGCTCTTATAGGGATTGAACTTCTCTTCTACTTCCGGTTCTTTAGTTACTAGAACCTGGGCAAATAAAGGAGAAGATACGAATAGGGCGAGAAGAAATAATTTATTCATAGAATAATTATGCTTCCCGCTATCAACTATTGTCAAAAATTAAACCTAGGCGCGGCTAACGCTGATGACTTCTTCCATCTGCTCGACGGCACTGATGGTTCGTAAAAGTTCGGAGAAGTCCTTCACTTCCACTTCAAAAATAAAGCTGCCCTTTTGATCAGGCATTGAACGGGCAATGGCAGAACGGATGTTAATGCCAGCATTATTGATGGATTTGGAGATCTTAGAAAGAATTCCCGGCTTATCGTGAGTAGTGACTTTGATGTTCACTGGATGACTGAAAGTATAGTGCTTATTCCATTCCACATGGACATGACGTGATTGCTCAATGTCGACAATTCGGTTACAGCCAATAGCATGAACAGTGATGCCTCTGCCACGAGTAATAATACCAGTAATAGGATCTCCTGGAATAGGATTACAGCAGCGGCCCATTTTAACCAGGATATCATCAAGTCCATCGACAATCACTGCATTGTCATTGCTGGTGCTTTTTCTCGCTGTTTTCTGAGTGCGCTTATAAAAGCTTTCGAGTTCCTTGTCTTCTTCTTTGAAATCAATTTCATCTGTTTCAGTGAAACTGATTGAAGGAATGCCAATCAGCACTTCCTTGATAGGAAGATGATTGGAACCGATGTTCACAAACAATTCTTCCATTGTCTTATAATGATACTTCTCCAGGATATGTTTGAACTCGTGTTTCTTGTCCAAATGCTTGATGGAGGTATCAAATTTTTTCAGCGCCTTCTCTAAAATCTCTTCTCCGATATTTCTATGCTCATCACGCTCAATCTTCATCAGATACTGACGAATCTTAGTAATGGCCCGGGAAGTTTTACAGATTTTAAGCCAGTCTTTCGAAGGGGTCTGAGTCTTGGAAGTCAGAATTTCAACGGTGTCACCAGACTTAAGACGATACTTAAGCGGTACCATTTTTCCGTTAACCTTTGCTCCTACCGTTTTATTTCCTACTTCAGTGTGAACAGCATAAGCAAAATCCAGCGGAGTTGCTCCATAACGAAGCTCTTTCACATCACCAGTCGGGGTGAAAATAAAGACTCCACCCACGTCCAGATCGTTTTTTACCACGTCCATAAATTCCGATGAACTCGAAACGTTCTGGTTAAACTCCATGAGTTCTTCAACCCATTTAAGTTTTGAAGTGGCGTCGACCTTATTTCTTTCCTTGTACTTCCAGTGAGCAGCGACCCCGCGTTCGGCCACTTCATGCATTTCGAAAGTTCTGATTTGAATTTCGATACGCTCGGCCTTAGGCCCGATGACTGTCGTATGGAGAGACTGATAGTTGTTCACTTTAGGAATCGCGATATAGTCTTTAAAGCGTCCGGGAACAGGGGTGAATGCAGAGTGAATGATTCCCAGAACTTTATAACATTCAGTAATGTTGTTTACTAAAATCCTGAAGGCCAAAAGATCCTGAATCTGTTCAAAATCCACTCCCCTCTGTTGCATCTTGCGATAAATGGAATAGAAATGCTTAGGTCTGCCGGTCACTTCACCGGTCACCGAATACTCCAGCATCTTTTCTTCGACAAGGCTGAGCGTCTCTTGAATGTAGGTCTCGCGTTCGCGCTTTTTCATCGCGATTTTTTCTGCCAGACGATAATAGATATCAGGATGAATGTAGCGCAGACAAAGGTCTTCCAGTTCCGCTTTAACTGAGTTGATACCCAGGCGGGAAGCAAGAGGCACATAAATATCCAGTGTCTCCTGAGCTTTGGCCTGCTGCTTTTCCTTGGTCATGTACTGAAGGGTACGCATGTTATGCATACGATCCGCGAGCTTCACGATAATCACGCGAAGATCCTGGGCCATGGCCACAACCATTTTACGGAAGTTTTCTGCCTGAGATTCTTCCTTCGTCTTAAATTTAATTTTGGAAATTTTAGTACAGCCTACCACAATTTGAGCAACGCTCTGGCCGAACATCTTGGCAATGTCTTCCGGAGAGACGTCACAGTCTTCAACTGTATCGTGAAGAAGACCTGCCATAATGGAATCGAGATCCATTTTGAGCTTAATTAAAGTGGCGGCGACGTTCAGAGGGTGAATGATATAAGGCTCACCGGAGGAACGCTTGACTCCTGAGTGCATCTTTTCAGCGAATTCATAACACTTACGAAGTATTGTTAAATCCGTATCGGGGAGAAGGACTTCAGCACGGTTGACGAGTTCATCCACCGTGAGATTAGCTTCATGAGAAAAATCAATTCTTTCCGCAAACATAGCTATGTTAAAATCCTTTCCACAACGGCCTTCAATTTTTGATAGGCCTGATCAATATCGTCATTAAGAATGAGATGATCATATTTTTCTTTATTTTCAAGTTCACGGCGGGCATTGTTGACTCGTTCAGCAATAACCTCTTGAGAATCAGTTCCACGGGCGAGAAGTCGCTTTTCCAGCTCTTCAATTGAAGGTGGTTCAATGAAAATCACCTGGGCGGCATTCCCGTAGATGCGTTTCATGGCATCTGCTCCCTGAACGTCGAGATCAAAAAGCATTTTCCAACCCTGGGATAACCCCTCATCAACAAAGCGCTTGGAGGTTCCATAATAATTAGAATGAACCTTTGCCCACTCAATGAATTCATCATCAGCGATTTGTTTTTCAAAAGTTTCTGGCTTGATAAAATAGTAGTCCTTACCATGAACTTCACCGGCCCGAATAGGACGCGTAGTAC
This sequence comes from Bacteriovoracaceae bacterium, assembly GCA_023701435.1. Lineage (GTDB taxonomy): Bacteria > Bdellovibrionota > Bacteriovoracia > Bacteriovoracales > Bacteriovoracaceae > Peredibacter. The sequence continues at coordinate 39,575 of JAMPXB010000017.1, forward strand.
ATGAGACTGACCATACTAAGTCAGAGATTTCGGCCTTGAGCCGATTTAAAAGTGTCGATTTACCGGTACCCGAAGGGGCACAGATTACGATCATGTTGCCAGACATCGTTTATTCCAAATTTAGGGCCTGTTCGCGTATCTTTTCTAATTGTACTTTCATCTCGACGACATTCGATGAAATTTCTGGATGGGCAGATTTTGATCCCATGGTGTTCGTCTCACGACCCAGTTCCTGCAGGAGGAAATCAATTTGACGGCCAATTTCGCCGGAAGATTTGAGAACAGCTTTAAGTTTTATCAGATGAATTTTTGCCCGATTAATTTCCTCGTCTATTTCCAGTTTTTCCAGGTAGTACACGACTTCCTGAAGAAAGCGCGATTCATCGATCTTGATATCTTTTAATTTTTCATTCAATTTGCTGGTGAGCTTATCCTTCATCATTTCCGGATAGAGCGCTTTAAGTTTTTCCACCTCACCCAGACATTTTTCATAAATATCTAAATGATCAAATAATTTATCGACGAGCTTCTGCCCTTCTTGGGAACGGGAAACTTTCAGCGCCTTCACGGCCTGTTCAAAGGAAGCTATTGCCAATGGCTCAAGTTCTTTTTCTTTTTGCTCATCCTCATCTTTATTAAAATCACTTCTTAAAAATTCAGTAGGACTTACTTGAAAAGGAATCTGATTTTTTTCAAATATCGGTTTCATGAGATTGAGGTAGGCTTCCACTTTTTTGGGATCAACCTGAAACTCAGTTACGGTTTTTTCGTTGCGTTTATAAGTGACACTGATCTCGAAGCTGCCTCTGCGGAACTCATGTTCAAGCTTTGAGCGTAGATCAAGTTCCAGAGAGTTAAACAAAGAACTCATTCTGAACTTAAAATCCTTAAATCGATTATTCACAGTTTTAATTTCAGTCGTAATGGTAAAGTTAGGGCCAACCGCCTCCCCTTTCCCAAAACCTGTCATCGAATAAACGCTCATTTTAACCTTTTACTTCGTCTGAACTATCAATAGTCAGAGTTAGATTTCCCATTTGGCGGAATTTTTCAAAACGCTTCTGCATCAGAACATCAAGATCTTCTTTTTGAAGGTTCTTAAGATTCGACAAAATGGCCTGTTTCACCAGTTCAAAAGCTTTTTCTGGATGCCTGTGGGCACCACCGGCCGGCTCTTTCACGATGTCATCAATCACCTTCAACTCCAGTGCCTTATTAGGAGAGAGTTGAAGAGAATTCGCAGCTGTTTCGGCCATCTTAGGATCTGACCAAAGAATTGAAGCACATGATTCAGGAGAAATAACTGAGTAAACAGAATATTCCATCATGAACACTTTATCAGCGACAGCAATACCTAAAGCACCGCCGGATCCACCTTCTCCGATCACAATCGAAATAATAGGTGACTTGATATTGAACATTTCTTCCAGGTTTTCAGCAATGGCCAGGGCCTGGCCACGCTCTTCAGCGCCGATACCAGGATAAGCTCCCGGAGTATCAACAAAGGTAACCACAGGAATCTGGAACTGAGAAGCCATCTGCATAATACGAAGAGCTTTTCTGTATCCTTCAGGGTTTGCCATACCAAAATTACGTTTGATTTTCTCCTGAGTCTTACGGCCTTTTTCAATTCCGATGACTGCAACTTTCTGACCGTCAATATAACCAAAGCCAGTAATCATGGAAGGATCATCCGAAAAACGGCGGTCTCCATGAACTTCATGAAAATCAGTGATTATTTTTTCAATGTAATCCAAAGCATGTGGTCTCATTGGATGACGAGAAAGTTGAGTTCTTTGCCAAGGAGAAAGCTTGGTATAAATCTCGTTCAGCATGCTGCTGACTTTGGCCTCCAGGGCCGCGATCTCATGAGAAATATCAATATTCTGATTTGAAGCCTGTTTTAATTCACGAATCTGATTTTCCAATTCAGAAACTGGCCGTTCGAAATCTAAAGTAAAATCCATCAAACCCTCGAGGTTCTAGTTGATAATTAACACTTGGAAATGTGGGGATAAATTACCTTGATTGAGAGGAAATTGCACGAATTTCCTCTCACGAACCTAAGCTAAGGGCCTGAAAATTCGTTATTATTCCCAACCTTGGACTTCACCGGACTCAAAGTAGATGTATTTCGACGCGCCATTCGATTGATAAAGCCATCTTTCATTCTCATTTCGAGGGTTCCCGGCAATCTCCACTCGAAACGGTTTACCCCATGATTCAAGTACATCCTGCTTCTTCATTCCCAGAAGAATGTCCTGCTTTTGAATGGCAAAAATCTTTTCTTGAGGAGCATATAGTTGAACTTTGGGTTCAGAAATAAATCCCCGGGTCATCAAATAGTCTTTCCGATCGTAGACGGGCAATTTGAGGAAGTAGATTTTTTCAGAGACTGTGGCGAGTTGCCGTCTATGCTTATTATAAAACTCCAGATCCTCCTCGAGCTGTGAACTTTCAAGTTCCCTCAATTCTTGCCTGAGGGCCCTTTCAATACGCTCTTCGGACAGGTCTTTTTCAGAGGCAGGTGTTCTTGCTCTTATTTCTTCTTCCGTGTTCCAGTTGCGTCCGGTATCACCGCTCACGATTGGAAAGTCCTCGTTCGGACTGAAGAAACGGGTGTCATCATGGGACATCTCCGTGAGATATGTTCTGCCGGTATGAAACTGGCTACACCCAATAGGTAGTGAGAGGAGAAATGAAAAAATCAGGGCTCGACGTGCCATAAAACCATCCTTTGCTCTATTACGTCGAAGGTCCTATCGGCTTGGAAGAGGTGGGATGTAAGTCCGGGTAGTTAGAAGGTAATTTTTGCCCGGTCCCTGAGTAAAACACTTTTAATTTATTTCCTCGGGAAGATAACCGAAAAGGTGACTGATGGACTTACTTGTTAAAATTGAAAACGCCATTAATTTTCTGCTGATAAAGCTCACTGAGCTGATGCTGAAAGCTATGCCTAAATCAGTCAGAACATTTTTTAGGAATGTTAATCACTGCTGGGTGCAGTTTCTCGTTCATTTTAAAAGCTTGCCTGAGCTGGCAAAAAAGTGGCTTTTGTTATTTATACAAAAGACAAAAAGTTACATCGCCAGTGTTAGCTTTAAAGAGGCACTTAAAGAAACTTATCAGACTGCCATCACTCAATATAAAACAAGAAAGGCCTCACAGGTCGGAAAACTCAAAACTTTTTTCCTTACGCCGTTTCTGATTATGGGCCAGTGGCTCCAGGGCCTCTCTGCTTCTCAGTCGATGCTTCTTCTTACCTTTTCAGCGGCTTCATTTCTAGCAGTGGTAGGCATTGGATTTTCCAGCAAAAAAATGCTGAATACCGGCGAAGCGCAGAGAGCCCCTGCCAGTGCTGAAGAGATTCTTTATGAACGTCCGGACTATTATAAAAAATCATCTCGCCATCTGGAAATTACCAATCTTCGTCTTCCGGTTTATATTCCTGAGGTTAATGAAATCCGCTCCGTTGATATTGATTTCACTGCGACGTTATCAAATCGCTATAGCCGTGCCTATTTAGAGAAGCATGAGTTTCACTTAAGAGATCACCTGATTCTTCAAATAGAGCCTTCCGTGGCTTCGTTTCCTTTATTAGAAGAAGGGAAACAGATCATCCGTCATAAACTCCTGATGGAAATCAATGACTTCTTAAAAATGAATAAGATTGACGGCGAAGTCACTGATCTGAAAATTACATACATCCTTGCTAACTGATATTGGCCAAAATGGTTTTAATTGTTTTTTCAGTCACTCGAAGTTTTCTGGCGGTCAGAGAAACATTTCCCTCACACATTGAAATGGCCTTTTTCACATACCCCTCCTTAAAATCCTTCATGGGAATAAGTTCAGAAGTTGAAGCCAAACTCATCAAGTCAGAACTTTGGAGAAGAAGATCTTCATCGAGACGGTCAAAATCAAGCTTAGGGGACTTTGAAAGAATTGTTTTCTTGTCCAAATGACCAAACAACTGCCGTAGATTGCCGGGCCACGCCAGTGTTTCATAAAACTCCATCAAGCGGGTGGAAAAAATTAGACCATTTTTCAAAGAATAATATTGGCAGGCTTCGCGGATCTTATTGATGTCATTTCTCAAGGAGCCAAGCTCCACGGTATGTCCGGACTTCAGGCGGAAGTAAAAATCTTTTCGAAAAGTTCCTTGTGAAACAAGCATCTCGAGCGGTCTTCCGGAAGCAAATATCAAGCGGGTATTAATGGAATTTTCTTTCATCTCACCTACTCTGCGAAACTTATTATTGTCCAGAAAAGTTAACAACTTTGTTTGCAGGTCCATCGGCAAGGAATCAATCTCATCTAAAAAAAGCGTTCCATTTTCAGCTTCTTTAAATGCTCCCCACTTCTCATGGATCGCTCCGGTGAAAGCACCTTTCTTGTGACCAAAAAGTTCTGATTCAATTAACTGAGGATTAAATGACGAGAGATTGACCGCTATGAAGTGACCTAGCCTACCACTTTTTTCATGGATTTTACGGGCAAGATGAGTTTTTCCCGTTCCCGTTTCTCCCTGAATAAGAATTTTTAAATTTGAGCTTAACAGCGTCTGTTCCAATAAAACCGGGTGTTCAAAATGACGGCTCAGCAGTTCTTTTAAATCAAACGGATCAAAGCTGACTTTATTGTCGTCAATGAACAAACGATCAAGCCTTTCAATATAGGCCTCTTTGGCGGCAGAACCGTTTAACCAAAATGCACTTCCCTTTATGGTTTTTAAAACAAATCGACCTTCATCTCTGGATTGGTCGAGTTCCAACCGGTAATGAAAATGTCCTACCTCTGAATTAGGAAGCTCAACATAACTAATGGATAAATTATCAGGGCGATAGTGATGGGAAACGAGATCAATGCAGTGGCGGTTAAGAGTAAAGGCCTTCTTTCTGCCATGGTAAGGAAAAATGCTGCAACTGTCCCCCAGCCTAAGTCCGCACTTTTCTATCTGTTTTTGCATTAATTTCCGCTGATACATATTTTGACTCCCTTTTAAATTAAAGACGCATGCCCCCTTTTCTGATAAGATGCACTGAAAAGAAAACCAAAGACCTGGAAAAATGCATGAACATTCAGAAAGGAAAAACCGAATTTTTAATGGGCATCGACACTGTGGAGCAACTTCAGCAGTGGTTGAATGAACATAGTTTCGCTAATGGAATTGCTTTCATTGGTAGGTCCAATGTTGGAAAATCTTCCCTTATTAATTCCCTCTTTGGAAAAACAACGGCCCGAGTTTCTAAAACCCCTGGACGCACCCGTCAGATCAATATTTTTGATTTCATTGTGGAAAATAGAGAAACCAAATCGCTGGAGCATTTCTATCTCTTTGATGTTCCCGGTTATGGTCATGCTGATGTCTCAAAAGAGATGGCCCACAACTGGCAAATTCTACTGGATACCTTTTTTCAACTTTGCAGCGAAAAGATTCTGCTTCTCAACATCCAAGATGCTCGCCATCCTCTCCAGGAGAGCGACATGGTTTTCCACGATTACATTAAAAGCTTTGATTTAGAGACCTACGTTCTTTTTAACAAAATTGACAAGCTCAAGACTCAAAGCGAACGTGCAAAGCTTAAGGCGCGCATGCCTGCCATTTATAACAAGTTTAAGTGGGTCAAACAGATTCATTTCACCTCTGCAGAAAAGGGTGATGGTATTCCGGAAGTTGAACTCTCCATCATAAACTTTGTGAAGCGCCATAGTGACATGCAGGGCTTTAACTGACTGAATTAATCCTGAAAGAATTGTTCTCTAGAGAATGGCCTCATCACAGGTTATTATCTATCTATGTTGAATCTTGAGCATTTACTCCTCTCCGCTGAGGATGATTTAAAAATTAACCAAATCTTTCACCACCTTCGGGAGAAGTACAAGGACTACCAGGATCCCTGGGGACTTAACCTCGAACTTTGTGAGAAGACACTGAGAAAGCTTTTGCCCGTCTACCGCTCCTATTTTAAGGTACGGGTCTTCGGCGCAGAGAATGTCAAAGATCATTCTTATATTGTGGTCTCCAATCACACCGGACAACTTCCAATCGATGGCATGATGATCACCATAGCCTTTTTAATGGATATCACTCCTCCCCGCATACTTCGTGTCATGGTGGAGCGATTCATGGCCCAGTTGCCATTTATCGGTGATCTGAGCGCTCAAACAGGTGCCATCATGGGTGATCGCAACAACTGTGCTTTCCTGATTGATCATGGTGAATCAATACTGGTTTTTCCGGAAGGCGTTTCTGGCATCTCCAAAAACACTTCCGACTTCTACAAGATGAGACCTTTCACCGAGGGGTTTTATCGTATTGCTCTTCAGAAGAAGACGCCAATCCTACCAATTTGTGTCATTGGCGCGGAAGAAATGTTTCCATTTGTTTTTCATAGCAAGAAACTGGCACACGCTCTCCATGTTCCGGCCCTGCCAATTATGAGCAATCTTTTGCCTTTGCCTTCCCCAATAGATATTTATATCGGCGAAGAAATCACTATTCCTGAACATATTGAAACTGAAGCAACCGAAAAAGAAATTAAAGAGAATGTTTTCCACATCGAAAACACCATTAAGCGCATGCTGATCACTGGTCTTAAAAACCGACGCCCTTTTTTCGATCATATCCGAAAGCCAATTTCAAAGTTTGTTATAAAAGAATTTAAAAATAAGAGTCATCAATGAATGAGAGCAAAAAAATCCTCATAATTGGCATTGCCGGGGGACTGGCCCAAATAACGGCCAGGCTTATCCTGACAGAAAACCCTGATTGGGAAATTATTGGCATTGATTCAAGGGACGTGTCTAAAGTCGTTCCCTTAAAGAACCTTACGGCAATTAATTTGAAATACTCCCGTGGTAATTTTGAAAATCTTTTCCGTAATCATCACTTTCATGCCGTCTATCATCTGGGAAGAATTAGTCACGCTTCCAATGAGCAAAACATTCTCGCCAAGAGGATTGATCTGTCCGTTATGGGAACCAACCGAATTCTCGAGCTGTGTGAAAGATCTGATGTAAAAAAAGTTGTTATTCTATCTACTTTTCATGTCTATGGTGCCCTTCCCGATAATTCTATTTTCTTAGGGGAGGACGCTCCACTCAGAGCAAGCATCCGTCATCCTGAACTAAGAGATGTGATAGAGATGGATCAGATGTGCACAAGTTGGATGTGGAAAAATCAAAATAGTATATCTGCTGTCGTCTTGCGTCCTTGCAATATCATCGGAACGCAAATCCAGAATTCCATGACCAAATTTCTTTCAGGACCTGTGGCCTTAAGCCCGATTGACTATAATCCTTTCTTCCAGTTCATTCATGAATTTGATATGGCGAGTATTCTGTATCAGGCCCTGAGCAAGCTTCCTACTGGAACTTACAATGTGGCCGGCAATGACTTTATCTCCTTACGAGAGGCGCTTAAAGTCGTCGGCACCAAAGGTGTGCCCTTCCCTATGATTTTCTCCGGCGGTCTTAATAGCATCCTCAAGAAATTTAATATCGATGTTCCTGAGTACCTACTGGATTACCTTAAATTTTCCTGTCTGATTTCAAACTCTGAATTAAAGAAGCACCTTGGTCCAGAGTTTCTGAGATTCTCCATCAAAGAAACCCTGGAACTAATAAGGCTGAGATAGATCTAATTAAACATCTTCGAATCGTGAATCATCATAAGATGGCATTGCATTTACCCCAGTGATTTTTCGACTGGCAATATTACTCTCTACCAAACTTTTAAGATCAGAATCATGACGAGTATCTTTTTTTCCTGCCAAATCCGCATTGACCGATTTTTTTCCAACCACTGCTTTACCTGTGATGATCCTGATAAGCTCAATTGCATCATCATTCAGTCTTCCAGACTGCTTTCTTAAAGAATTGGCCATGGTGGACGTTACAGGGTCACAACGACGATGGTTGCAAGGTATTTCCATAATCTGCCAGTTTATCTGCTGTCTCAATCAGCGTGTCTTTTTTTGCTGTTACAGCATCACTCAGAATATTAATTGCCGTAGTGATATGGTTAAAGAAATCACTGGCACTCTGACCATAATTCCCGATTTTCGAATTGCTCAAGATATGACGAAAGGTATCGGAAACAATTTTCCATTCACTGGATTTCTTGCTTTCGTTCGTCATGCTGTCTAAAACTAATCCTCTTGAAGCGACATTCGCATCAACTCCAGATTTAAGACCAACGACATTATCAAATGTTGTTTCTGAAATAGCTTCATTAGTAGTGAGAATGGAAGTCATTTGGGCCCTGAGCCTTCCTGCTGACTCTTTTGCATCTTCAATAATCGCCAATGTTCGCAAACCTCCGGCAACCTCAGCAAAGGAAGTATTTTTGGCCACCTCTAACTCAATTTGCAAAAGACGCGCAATAATAGCGGAATAGCTCTTCAATGCAATTTGAGTAGTGACTTGTTTAGCATCAATGGATTTTCGAATTTCTTTGATGTTGATATACTGACGAATAACATCGTCCTTGTATTCAGCATGTAATGATGAACTCTCAATCAACGTCTTCAGCTTATTCAGAACAATGTCGTTAAGCTTCCGCTGTTCACTGAGTGTGAACTGGTCTATCCCGCCTGCTAAAAATGCCCCTGAAAGACCTCTTTCTTTTTGCGTCTCATGAACTATTTTGGTGACGACATTAATCATCCCTAATTTTTTTTTACAACTTGTGCCTGTAAATAACCTTCATAACTTTGGTTGACTTAATTGAAGGCCAGGACCATAAAACAGACCAAGGGAATAAGGCCAATAGTTGTAATTTTCCATTTGGCTAGATGAATCAAGCCTTAAAAATCCTTCCAAACTTCTGCTTTGAATTTTGTTCATAACTTTTCACCAAAGGGACCTATTTAATCAACTTTCCTAAGATTCTAAAGAAAGGTTAAAGGTGAAACGTGATTTTAAATAGATAGGAAATAATTAACCAAAATATTTGTCTAAAACGCATATTTTTTAATGATCTAGATTAGTAACCCAAAGATTTTAATTTTTCTCAAAGTAAATATAATTTGTTTCATCTTTCTCTAAAAGAAAAAGCTTAGAGAGGGCCCTGGATGTTGTTTCAGCTCTGTTTGCGAAAACACTCTGCCAAAAAAAGAAAGACACCTACATTGGGTTTCGTTGACTAATAACTTCTTACTCACTAGAATCGGTAGCTCAAAGTGGCTTCCTGACGGAATGGTAGACGTAGCGGATTCAAAATCCGCCGCACGCAAGTGTGTCCGAGTTCGAGTCTCGGGGGAGCCACCAACTTTTTATCCTCTAAAATCTTTATTCTGCATCTTTTACTAACCTAAATCCGATGTGCGATGTACCGGTATCAATCGCTCCGCCTCTTCGGGCACTTGGTCTGAAACTTTCGCAGTACGAAGGCGTACAAAGAAACGATCCGCCTTTGATGACTTTCTTTGGTGTATAGGGATCGCTCGGATCGAAGCTCGTTGCTGGTCCGTGGGGATTGTGACAGAATTTCTTTTCTTCTTCACTAGCTTCATAGGTATCGCGGTACCAATCACTAGTCCACTGCCAGACGTTTCCTGCCATATCAAAAAGACCGAAACCATTGGGCGGAAAACTCCCTACCGGAGATGATCGTTTCCAGCCATCCTCAGGTTGCTCTTTATAAGGAAATTCACCCTGAAATGTATTGGCCATGAACTTACCATTAGGACGAGGATCATCTCCCCAGTTATAGCGTTTTCCGGAAAGCCCTCCACGGGCGGCGTACTCCCACTCCGCCTCCGTGGGAAGACGTTTTCCAACCCAGCGAGCATATGCGAGAGCATCATTATAAGAAATGTGAACTACAGGATGAAGATCCATGCCTTCGATTGAACTTCCGGGACCACTCGGATGTTTCCAACTAGCACCCTTCACCCACTTCCACCACGCTGACAAATCTTCAATCGGAACCGGTTCATCAGGAGGTGAGAAGACCAGCGAGCCTGGTCCCAGTTCTGTGGCTGGCGGCAACTCAGTGCCAGGAGGAAGCTGCTGTTTCAGTTGTTCCACATCAATTGGTTTTTCGGCAGTCGTTTTGTAACCAGTCATGTCGACAAATTTCCGAAATTCAGCATTGGTTACTGGGTATGGATCAATCCAGAAGCCTGAAAGATGGACCTTGCGAGAAGGCCTTTCATTCATCATGCTGTTTAAATCATCCGTTCCCATGATGAACTCTCCATCGGAGATCCACTTCATGTTTGTTTCCCTTGAGCCGACTCCTAGGAAAAGAAAAATTCCGGTCAGGATCACTGCCAGGAAAATGTAAGTCTTACTCTTCCACATATTTCACAACAAAAGAATTGATAACGTTATTATATTCAAAAGGTGCCCGAGCATAATAATCTTCAATCACTGGCGAATAGCTGTCTCTTCCTACATCAAATGAATCACTATAGGTAAAGACACTTGAGCCGGTTTGAGGAACACCTATCTTGCCAGTTTCCTTGTCGTTGATTTTTACTGTGACCAGCATGCTGGAGCCTGTCCCTCCCTGTAATTTAGAGGAAACCTGTAAACGAACCTTGCCCTCTGAAAGCTTACCGACTTTTAAGCGCGACCTGTCTCGGAAAAAGTTATACTCGTAGAATAGAATGCCTTTATCCATCCAGAGTGCGATTCCACCAGAATAACCTCCTGTTGCATAGATAACACCAGACGCATCTTTACCAACCTCTAGGTCAATATCTATCACATTACTCCTTGATCCTATCCATGGTCCGGCAATCTCTGCCAAACGCTGAACACCTTGGTTATACTCATAGATCTTGGCCGGATTATGTGGCCGCTCTTCCGGGTGGAGTAAATAATTCCAGATTGCACCTCCAACAGGAAAGACTTTGTTTTGCTCGGCAACCTTATAAAAATCTTTCTTCATTTGGCCAACACGTTTGCTCTGCGAAGCTGCGAGATCATCAGACTGAGTAAAGTCGTTACGGAGATCGTAAATTTCCCAGGTATCATTCTCCGGATTCCACTTGAAAGGATCTGCTAGCATACCTTTCCAGATATCTTTTAAACCCACCGTTGAGGCCATCCATCCGTTCTGATAATAGGCTTGACTTCCGACCATCTCAAAATATTGCTGCTTCTTTTTTTCCGGTTCCTTGGCAGAGGCAAACGTATAGCGCATGCTGATGCCGTCCATAGGAGCCTGCTTGACTCCGTCCACTGTGGCCGGTGCTTTAATCTTCAACAAGTCATAGATCGTTGGGGCAATGTCATTGACGTGGTGGAACTGGGTCCTTGGTGTTTTGTCAGGTTTAATTCCTTTCGGCCATGAGATAGCGAGCGGAGTTCTTGTTCCACCGAAGTGGGCCACATTACCTTTGGCCCCTTTGTAAGGAGTACTTCCGGCCCAGGCCCAACCGTAGTGATAGGCACTATCAATCTTTTCTGTTCCGATGGCATCAAGTCCACCGAGTTTCTCAAGATATTTCATTTGCTGTTCAGCGGTCATTTTAGCTCCAACATGGCTTGCGTAGTCAGTGATAGTTCCGGATTGGCCTTCAGCGCTTCCACCATTGTCACCCCAGATGTAGATGATGAGGGTGTTATCCCTTATTCCTAAACGTTCCAACTCATCCAAAATTCTTCCACCTTGGTTATCGGTATGCTCAGTCATTCCCGCATAAACTTCCATCAGGCGCGTCTGAAAAGGTTTTTGATTTTCAGGAATTTCATCCCATCCAACCAGGCCTTCCGGTCGGGATGTTAGCTTGGCTTCTGAGGGAATCCATCCAAGTTCTTTTTGTTTGGCATAGATTGTTTCCCGCATTTTATCCCAACCACCATCAAACTTTCCTTTATACTTGTCGGCCCAGTTTTTGAAAATGTGATGGGGACTATGAGGTGCCCCCGGTACCCAATAAACCAGAAATGGTTTCTTTTGAGCATGAGAGTTCCTGATCCAGCTGATGGCCCGATTAGTGATATCTTCGGTGAGATGATAATCTTTTTTTTGAGGCTTATCTTTAAACGAAGTATTTTCAACCAGTGATGGATTAAACTGAGACGTCGCACCGGCGAGAAATCCATAGAAGTAATCAAAACCAACATGCTTGCCGGTAGGCCAGCGGTCAAAAGGTCCCACTTGCGTCGTTTCGGTTAAAGGGGTGTTGTGCCACTTACCAAATGCACCAGTGGCATAACCATATTCACCCAAAACTCTTGCGATGGATGATGTTGAGCGCGGCCACATCCCAGTATAACCATCCCAGCCATTAGCAAAATCCATGACAATTCCACTACTCACCCGATGATGATTCCTTCCAGTTAAAAGAGCTGCTCTGGTAGGTGAACACATCGCTGTATTATGAAACCTGTTATAGGTGATCCCATCCTTGGCAACACGACTGAGCGTTGGAGTATGCACGGGACCGCCGAAGGTATCTGGAAGTGCAGGAGCGGAATCATCGAGCATCATGATCACGATATTAGGCACATCGTTTTCAAGTTTCTTCACTGGCACCAAAGGCCTGTGCTTGGAAGCTTGAATCGTTTTCTTGGCGATGGAGGCGTTTTTAGCATCCGGTAATGGGAGTGATGACTGAGCAAGTGCTATGTGACTGCAAAAAAGTGTAGAAATAAAAATACAACTACGCATAAAGCTCCCTTATTCTAGCTCAAGCTATTTATCGTGGAGAAAAGAACAGATAGAAAGTCGCAACGACTTAAACCAACAAAATTTAAACTTTTTTTTCAAAAGCACTCAAGTAGCTTTAGTATTTTGATATGTTATGCAGAAGATTCAAAACCGCCAAAGCGAAGCAAGATGTAACACCTGTACTTTGCTTGAATTTGCAACAGCATTACCCGAAAGAACTTCTTCATAAGCAAGTGAAACGCGGAAACGATTTCCATTCAAGTACCAGTTTAATCCCCAAAGCGTCCCTTGGGTTTCGAAGTCTTTCGTTCCGATGAATCGATCCCACTTCTCATATCTCGCAAAGGGAGCAAGGTAATGGAAACGAGTGAACACCCATTCACTCTGGAAATAATATCCTTCGCTCTTTCCCTGATTCAAGATTGGTGCATTATGATCTTCAATCACACCATTCATATGAAAATATTCTGAAGAGAAGGAAAACTCGCGATAGTGAAAAGAGAATTCGGTACTTATGAGAGTTCTTGAGACTGACTCTTCAACCGGTCCTTGTTGAAACCGGATATTGGAGGTATTGAAGACCCCCCCTCCGACTGTAAAATGTTTCCCTTCACCGAAGTAGTTTTCAGTCAGTTCCAGATATTCCCATCCTGAAATCGGATTATAACGAACCCGTCCTCCCACCATGAAGTTTTGTCTTTCAATGCGATCAACTCCATTTCCACTCGCATCATTAAATTCATTTCCATGGACTCCATCTCCCACTACTAAATGATAGAAGAATTTATTCTCTGTTCGCCCATTGAGCTGCACGTTCATCGCTCTCCGGTTGTGAGATACAAACTGTGCTGCCTCATCGGCGACATAAGGTCTATTGATAAACAAAAGCTTTGCAGATGATATTGTTTCTGTACGGGAGACATCGACTTTGGCCCGGTAAAGCTGCAAGTAATGTTCAGGAAAACCTCTCAGCGGGATGACAGCGTAGGCAGCCCCGACTTTGAAGTTTCCCTCTCCATTGTCTTCCTTATTCACATTATCATTGCGCAGATCCATGTAAAATGTTGTTCCTGAACTGTGATCTGCTTGTAGATGAAGTTGGACACGTCGACCATAAAAGTCCTGAGAGGACTGTCGGTCTCCACTAGTTCCTTCATCGCGGGTAAGGCTCGCCAGCGCCTGAAAGCGAGCTCCCAATCGAACATCGAACGCAGATTCCGGTGGATTCAAGGATACTCCCCATTGTTTCTCACCATTACCTAGCGGAAATTTAGTTTTCGTCTCTGCCAAAGCACTACTAAGCCAGACGAGACCTATCATCGTGAGTCTTAAGTATCTCATCTCATGGCAGCATTTGAATATTTCATTACTAGCTCCGATATTTATCCGAGAGTGAATCAATATGATCTATCTCGAAGGAGTTTGCATTAGAAAGCCGCAGAAGATTCAAAAACTGTAATTTGAGATTTTTTTATGAAAACAGCACGAGCGGCAATATCTACGTTTTTACGGCAGCTTCTATTGCTGCAATGTCTATTCTTTTCATCGGCATCATTGCTTTAAAAACACGACTATTAGGGAATGCTGCATACAATTCAGCAGCTTTTCTCGCTTCCCCATGATCGAACCAAACATATATTACAAGATCAGTCATAACTCACCTCCATCATAATCTCGAATACCAGTCATATCCTCTTTCGGCCCAGTAATCCCGTGGACGCTCATCTGCAAAAAAAATTCTCCCTATCCGCTTCAAGCTTTTGATTCCATACTTTATAGGGATGATGAGTCGTATGGGCGACCCGTTCTCTAAGCGAAGCGGATGCTGGTTCATCTCATAGGCCAGAACTGTTTGTTCATGCAGCATCGACTCCATGTCGATAGAAACGTAGCAATTTCTATCCGGAGTTTTCTAGTCCAACATACTGGTAGCAGGTGCCATCTGCTTTTTTCCCCACTTGATAGTGCTTCATGAAATCAGAAAATCGAACGCCCCCGAACTGCATTTCTTTGCTCCCTCCCTCCATCAATGAGCGTTGCCAAAAATCCGCTTCTGCCCATTGCATTGTCACTGATCCACATCGTATTGCTTTCCCTGGTAATGAAGTTAAAACTAGCTTCAAAGAGGAAGCCTTATATGGAAAATTATAAAGTTGGTTATTTCGTGGGTAGCTTGGCCAAGGCATCGATTAATCGGAAGCTTTCCAAAGCATTAACTAATCTGGCACCTAAGAATCTTGAACTGAGTGAAATCCCCTATGGAGAACTTCCCCTCTACAGCTATGACTATGATCAGGACTACCCTCAAGTGGCCAAAGATTTTAAAGCGGCCATTGCTAAGGTGGATGCCATACTTTTTGTGACTCCGGAATATAACCGCTCCATTCCGGGAGCCTTGAAGAACGCTATCGATTGGGCGAGTCGACCTTATGGACAAAACGCCTTTACCCGTAAACCTTCTGGAGTGATTGGGGCTTCGCCAGGCCTCATCGGAACGGCGGTAGGACAACAGCACCTAAAAAGTATCCTCGGTTTCTGCAACTCTCCGTTAATGAATGCGATCGAGGCCTATATTCATTTTACGCCCGATCTGATCTCGGACGACGGTAAGGTAAAAGTGAAAGAGACCCAAGATTTTTTAAGCAATTATATGAAGGAATTTGCGGATTTTATTGATCGCGTCCATATCGCCTATAAGAAAACAAGCTAAGGTAGCTTAGACGCCAGATCAGTGATTTCTTGAGAGATAAGCTCATCCGATAAAGGAACAGGTATCTGCCACGTTGGGATGAGCTTTAAAATCTTACTTAGGCAGACGGCCCGAATGGCGGGAACCATTTCTTGATCTTCAGCACATCTCTTAAAAAAATGCATGGCCGGAACTCGTTTGGCCGGATCCTTTTCTGCTTCATCCTGAATAAGTCCAATCACACCTCCAGCTTCCTTAATCACTTCGGGTGTGTAATGAACGTCTTCCGCTGTTAGCTGCTGTAAATCACCGATGGTGGGAAGTGTTTTAAACTTCTGATCCAGGATATCTTGAAACTCTGATTGGGCCAAACCATGTTCCGTCTCTGCCTTAGTCACGACCTGGTGGGAAGTCTTTATCGACTCCACCGCTGGCCCGAGATGAGTTTCAGGAGATGTGGTTATTGTTCCTCTTGGTGAACGAAAGAACTTTCCCCCTGCCCCCACCCCAATGATGACTAACACAATTAAAAGAGTCGTAAATTTCTTCATTATTATTTTCTTAAAGATCGATCCATCAATTGCGAAGACTCCTCTACCGAGACTTCTTTAAAGGTCCCTTCTGGCTTAGGATCTAATGTTTGAGCTGTCATCGGTGTTCTTAATTCTTTTAGTTGCTCTTCACAATCTTTTACTTTAGCTCTCAGCCGTTCGAGCTCTTTGATAGACATCTCTGCACCAGGGGGGTTATTTGCAAGGTAACCGACATAAAATTCAATCACTCTTTGATAAGTCGCGATCTCTGCTAAGATTTGCTCTTCTGTTTTAAGATGAGAGCGAAGAACCACTCGGGAAAAAGCATCCGCGACGCTTGCCTCTAATTTCGTCTTATCCTCATTACTACAAGTAAGGCAATTCTCTAGAAGATTCTTTGTGGCCACTGCTTCCAAACTATAAGCGCCATTACTTGAGGCCTCACAAGCATCATAACCAGATAAAGCATGACCTGGAGGACAAGCATTGTGAATAAAACCTGTATGTTCAGAATGACCATCTCCATGACGAGCTTCATGGAAAATTGTCCCCAGTCTTTTTATCTTATTCGCTTCAGAACTTGGTTCTGTGTTTATAAGTAGCCTTTCCAGGAAAAGCCCCTCACCCACCTGCAGAATTCCCACTCTTGGAGATGGAGCAAAAACCGTTTTACCATTTAGTTTAATGCCAGTTAATTTCTTTTCTTGTTTTCCCATCACATAAAGTGATGCTCCCACATTGGACATAATCATAATACGAGCATACTTATTGGTACTATTAACGAGCGATGGCGGAAGTGGTGTCGAAGGAAAAATATGACCTGTTTTTTTAACGATATATCGACCACGCATTTGATAAGACTCGCCAATAATGTACTTCACTCGATTATAGAGCCAGTTGTACATATTAGGGCCATCAACTTTGGAAAGTCCGGTCATGGACTGAAACTCAGAATCAACACTCTTTACCGGATTACTATAAAGATAGCTAAAATCTTCTTTGAGTGTTCGCACCTGAATTGCAGGTATTGAAGAATCAAGTTCGATGCCACCAAAATTCTCTCCGGCAAGGGCCGAAAGTGATGTTGTTAGTGCCAAGGTTAAAGCAAGCGTTCTTTTCATAAGTCTTCCCTTTAGATAAGGGAACACATTAACAGATGGATGGAGCGCTAGAGATAAATTTTCCTTTTTATGTAATATTTATAGGTTTTTCTAAATAATTAAAAATCCCCCACCGCACCTTCCAGAGAAGTTTTGATTTGATTGGAAGCGACAATCGTATCCATGACATCAAACAGAGCATCGATGTTAAGTGTGAGCGATCCGTCAGCACTCACAACATAAACGCCATCAAACTTAATGGTCATATTATCATCTGTGCTGAAAGTTCCAGCATTATTCATAAAAGTCACACTTGGTTTTGTCAGGCCATCGCAGTTTTTCTCAAGGTCAAACTCCACCCGTTCGTATTGCCCATGAGGAACGCTTACTGTAATGAGATTTGTTCCTCCAGGAGTAATGTCTATTTCTCCCAGGGTAAGTTCAAAGTTTTGTCCTCCGGGTAATGTTGAGTCAGGCTTAAAGCGCATGCGCTTAAAGCAAAATTTCACATTACTTACCGCTGCGTATGCCGATGGAATGAAACTTTCAGAGAGATGCTTTATGAATGCGAAAGGTTGTTGGTCTTCCATCCGCAAGGCCACATTCGATTGCTTGACCGGATTGCCAGTAGTCGTGGGCCCGCACCCTACAAGAAAAGCCATCATAAGAATAAGTACAAGTTTCATAGTTTCTCCTTCTTCTCAGTCAGAGGAAAACCTAGCAGACTGATATGGAAGATTTCAGTTTCATTTTTAATATTCGAATTTAATCCGGCTATCCTTTCGAGAGTCTCATCGAGGATGCGCTTTAGTTCCGGCAATTTGTCTTTTGGCATGGCCATGGTATGTCCGAGGATGTGCCGGTCTTCCGATGACACTTTATAAATTGATTCTACGGCCTTCTCTAAAATTTGTTGATGGAAATCAGAAAGGGAAAGCTTGTATATATCCCCTTTGCAATCCAGCAGACGAAATTCACCAAATTTGGCCAGAAGTCGGTGCTTATTCAAAAACTCAAGTGATTTCCTAATCTCTTTTAGTGAAACTGTGAAAAGGAGGCGCTCCTGAATCCACTCCGCATTTTCCTGAAAATCGGCCAATTGACTCATTTCCCTGATCGCAACGTTCCACCACTTTTTAAGATACTTATAGGTCAGGACTTCCCGTGAAGAATGTTCCTGAAAGGCTTTAAACTTCGCAAGACTTTCCAGTGCTTCTTTTTTATTTTCAGGACCATCGAATTCAAGAACGATAAGATGCTTAAGCCACGAGACCTCTTGTTCATTCCATCCCAAGGCACTGGCCCAAAGTCCAATGTTCTCTTCTGTCAGTTGACGTTTTCCTTGTCCGATTAGAGTAAGAAGGGTTGGTGAAACATTGAGCTTTTTGGCGAGACTTCGAAGTGAGACCTTATTTTGCTTATACCAGCTAAAAAGGTCGGCCAGATAAACCCGTGAGTCCTGGTACTTAAAGATGTCTGGTTTATCTGACCGAGTAATCATTTATTCTTCCGTTTTATAGTGAGCCACTTATGCTTTCAAGAGCGTCTTTCAAGTCACCGACTCCATTGTAGGCATTTGCTCCATTAAGGATATCCTGCACTCCAAGGACCAGCGATTCTGAACCATCCACGATGAAAGTTCCTTCAAACTTAATCGTAATTCGGGAGTTCGTGTTGTAAACACCAAAGTCATTTGTAAGACTTGCACTACTGCCGTTACAGTCAGATTCAAGATCAAATTCAATTCGATAATAGGTTCCTGCAGGAACGGAAACATTTCCCAGGGAAGTTCCCGCATCTGAAAGTGTCACAAGTCCTAGCATGAGATCAATATTGTCATTAGAAGTTTCTGCTGTTGAAACATCATTAATATCTTTTTTAAAGCGAAGACGTTTAAAGCAAACAGTAAGATCGGAGACCGCTGCGTGCGCTTTAGGAATAATAAGATCGGAAAGCGAGGCGGTAGTATAGCCTCCGAGCTGCATTGAAACCGGATAAGACTGTATGGATGAAACCGGTGAAGAATCATCATTTGACTGACAGGCGATTAAATTGACTAACATCAGAGAAGTAAGCAGCAAATGTTTCATGGTATCTCCTTCGTTGGGACTTCGTTATGAAGTCTTACCTGATACCAAGTATACCGCACTGAACCAAAAACAACAGCAACGTTCAAGTATTATGTAAACACATTTCAGAAACTTTACTTAAAAATCAATCACTTAAAGATACACCAATTTACTTCAACTGACTTTTTTGTAAACATTTTTCATCTCTCGCATCTCGTGGCATACGTACTGTAAAGGTAGTACCATTCTTGGCATCGCTATTTACCTCCACCGTTCCTCTGTGAGCTTCAGCTATACCTTTGACGAGGGTTAAACCAATTCCCCAACCTGTTTGCGCGGTCCTGCCAGCTGTTTTTGAACGGTGGTAATGATTAAAGAGCATTTTTTGTTCGTCTTCTGGAATGGGGTGACCGAAGTTGTGAACAGAAATTTCTACCCATTCATCAGTGGCATTTAGGGTAATGGTTACATCAGATTGGGATTCACCATATTTAATAGCATTGTTGGCGAGATTCTCAAGCAAACGTAGGATGGCTTTGCTGTCCCAATAACCATTTATTTCGTCCACTTTATTTTCGAATTTAAATCTCTTGTCGTGTATTTTTTCTAGTCCAGCAATTCCATCCTGAACAATGAGATCGAGTCTACAAAATTGAATTGATATAGGAAGTCCCTTCCCGGCTTTAATGCGATTTGCATCCAATAGATCCCGAATCATGTCATCGGCCCGTTCCACATTACTCATGATGAGATCGGGCAAAGACTTAACCATTTCTGGAAGATTAGCTTTACGCTTAAGCATTTGTGCCGCGGACTTGATAACTGTCATGGGTGTGCGCAGGTCATGAGAGAGCGTAGAAATAAAGATTTCCCGAAGATCTCTCTCCATCTCTAACTCAAGTTTGGTGGCTTCTAATTTTTTTCGAGTGAGGACACGCGCAGTCACTTCCCGTGGTGTGGCAATAATACGAAAAGGTTCATCGTCACCAAAACTTATCCGGGAGAATGTAGTATCGAAGTAACGCTCCTCTAATTGATTCGTATTTGGATTATGGATTCGTGCCAAGCCCTCATAGGAAATATAATGTTCACCAGTCTCATAAACCCCTTTAAGGATTTGTGGAAAGGGTGATTCTTTTAATTCCGGCACGGCCGTTAGAAAGGTTCGGCCTAGAAGCTCACGTGCAGGATAAATGGCGCGATATTTATCATTACACATTTCGATAATAAACTCTGGTCCTTTAAAGATAACCAAAGGAGATTCAGCTCCATAAAAAAATGCTTCAAACTTTTTCTTTTCTGCTTTGAGTAAAAGCTCTGTCGACATTTGTATACTCGCCAAAAATGTTTCTTGCTCGTTTTATATCTTGATTGTTTGCTGCATTCAATAGAATCAGTGAATCTATTTTTTACAGCAAGCAGTCGCATAGAATTTCTCTTCTTCATCCCCGTTCATTGACCAAATAAATTTGGGGTGTAATCTGAGTCAGGACTTACCAATCAGATTTCAGCAGGAGCAAAAATGTTGAACCAATGGTTAGTTTTCTGTAATCGTTTTTCGGTAGCAACTTCTTTTCTTACCATGATTTTATCATTAAGTATCTTATTATCCTGGTATTTAGGTTCAGGCTTCATTCCGCGTTTTGTTAAAGGCTTTCCCTATATGGTTCCCAATACTGCTGCCGGTATTTTTCTTTGTGCACTTGTTCTTTTTACCCAACAAATGATCCGTCCATCCATGATGAAACGGTACTTAAGGATTTCTGTTGGAATGTTTCTTATATTCATAGCCACGACCTCATTCCTGGAGTTTTTCTTTGAAAAACCATTAGTCATCAACCGTTTGCTTTTTTATCTTTTTTCAAGGGATGGAGAATCCTTTGTGGGTGAGCAATCATTATTACCTGCTCCCAACGTTTTAATTGCTTTTATCCTGCTCGGCTTTTCACTGCTTTTTTTTCATTCCAAGGTACTAGTCTCGCAAGTGCTCGCCTTACTGACATTCTCAATCGCTGCTTTGGCAATGACTGGTCAGGCCTATCGAATTACTCAAATCTATTATTTCCAGGGAACCACTTATATTTCAGGAATTGCTATCCCTACTTCTATCAGCATCATTCTGCTTTCACTAAGTATTATTACCCAACATCCTGAACAGGGAATTATTAGATTTCTTAGCCGACAGTCTCCATCAGCTGAACTGCTTCGACGCTTTTCACTGGCCATGATTATCACTCCTCTCATCTTTGGAATTGTTACTCTTGCAGGCGAAGGTAAAAGTACTCAGGAACTGATGCAGATCCTCACCACTGTAAATCTGATCATGCTAACTGGTTTTGCAGCCGTCGTAATCAGCAGCGCTCGGGTGCTGGATCAATTGGATTTGATAAGAACCAAAGCCGAAGAAGAATTACGGCAGGAAAGGCAAGCTTTGGCAGAAGCTCAGCGGGTAGCGCAAGTAGGAAGTTGGGAAATTCTCTTAAAAGAAAATAAAGTTACCTGGTCAGAGGAAGTCTTCCGAATTTTTGGTTTACCTAAATCGGATAGCGCTATGTCCTTTGAGAATTTTCTGGCGATGGTTCATCCTGAAGATAGAAAGAATGTAGATGAATCGGTCAAGAAGGCCATTGAGGGCAAGGAAAACTATTCCATAGATCACAGAGTCACTCGCTTAAATGGAGAGGTCCTTTTTGTCCATGAAGAAGCCGTGGTCATTCTGGGAGAAGACGGCCATCCACTCCGGATGCTTGGGACGGTCCATAACATTACAGAAAGAAAAAAAGCAGAGGAACTTCTTATTCAAAAAGAAAAACTCTTAAACCAGGTCTTTGATATCTTGCCGGTGGGCATTTGGCTTACAGATATGAATGGTAATATCTATCGCGGCAACGAGGCCAGCAGACGAATCTGGGCCGGGGCGCACTATGTAGGTCCTGAAGATTTTGGTGTGTATCGGGCCTGGTGGGTAGAAACGGGAAAAGAAATTGCTCCCCATGAATGGGCTGCTTATCGTGCCATCAAGTTCGGACAAACATCCATAGGGGAGCTGATACGCATCCAATGTTTTGATGGAAGCCAAAAAATCATCATAAATTCTTCTGTCCCTCTCAGGGGAGCCGATGGGGCAATTCAAGGGGCCATTATCGTAAATGAAGACGTTACTGAAAGTCGGGAAGCTCAACAAAAAGCGGAGGAAGCTGCACAAAGAGTTCAAGAATTTCTGGAGAATGCTGTTGATTCAGTGATTACCACCAATGAAGAAGGGAAAATAACTTTTGCCAACAAGCAGGTAGAGATATGTTTTGGTTATAATAAAGAAGAACTCATTGGACAAAACTTTCAGATGTTAATTCCTGAGAGATTTCAACTCGAAGAAAAGAATGCTCTCTCTCCCTTTAAAATTGGCAATAAGACAAGATTCGAACATAGCATCTTTGCCAGAAGAAAAAATGGTACCGAATTTCCTGTTGAAGTTTCATATAACCCGGCTCGAACGAAACAGGGATATTATGTAACATCAATTATTCGTGATATTTCGGACAGAAAGAACTTTGAAGAAAAACAGGATTTTTTAAATACTGTCAGTCAGGAATTAAGTGAATCGATTGATTTCGAGACGACTCTCCAGCGGACAATAGACATGGTAGTGCCCAAACTTTCCGACTGGTGCCTGATTCATATCCTGGATGCCAATCAAACCAGACCTGAATTGAGAGTGGTCAGACATGCAGATCGCAATCAGCAAAATACACTCGAAATGATGGTGAAAACTAATTATTATGAGGAAATTTCACCTATTGGAATTATGCGAGTCATTCGTAACGGACTCACACTGCTGGTGCCATCTATTCCCGAAATCACCGGCAATAATGCCGACCCATTAAAACTCAGGTCTTACATAATTGTTCCCCTCAAAGCACGGGGAGAAGTTCATGGAACCATGGTCCTTGCTCAAGGCCATTCAGGTAGAAATATTTCATATCAAGATCGTCCTCTGATCGAGGATCTGGCCCAGCGTGTGGCACTGGCACTGGATAATGCCAAACTTTACTCCGAAGCAGTTAACGCAATCAAAGACCGTGAAGACGTACTCTCTATTGTTTCACATGATTTGAAAAATCCTCTTCATGCAATCAAATTATCTTCCCAGTTGCTAAGAAAGCACTTAGAAAAAAGACCTGAAGATGAATCACTTATGAAGTTCATTTCGGCAATTGGCCATGCAACCAATTCGATGAGTAGTCTTATTCATAATCTTCTGGACATTGGGAAAATCGAAGCGGGAAATTTTAGTATAAAACCTCAAAGCACACAGCTTGATGTGATAAAAAAATCGGTTAAGGAACTCTTACTGCCCTTGGCACGTGATAAAGATATCCATCTGACATTTGAACCAGAAGACATTAATTTTGAAATCATCTGTGACCCAGATCGAGTATTGCAAATATTCTCCAATCTCATTGGCAATGCCATTAAATTCACTCCCGAGGGAGGCCAAATCATTGTTCGACTAGAACATAGGCATCATGATTTATGGGTGTGTATTGAAGATAATGGTCCTGGCATATCATCAGATATGCTGAATATGGTTTTTAAGCGTTACTGGCAGGCCCAGGAAACCTCCAGCAAAGGCAGTGGTCTGGGTCTTTACATTACAAAAGGTATTATCGAGGCCCATGGTGGAAAGATCTGGGTGGAAAGTGAAAAAGGTAAGGGATCAAAGTTCTATTTCACTCTTCCTGAAACCCCATTTCATTTGACATTGGGGAGTCAGAAAGAGGAAATATCATTTAGGGATAGCGATTCAACAATTCATTAAGTTACTTTAGTTTCTCAAAATTCATTTCTGCTTCCATTTCATAGAGAGAACTGTATACGTTGGCAGAAAACATATTAAAATTCTTAACATTACTTAAATCAATTTTTTGAACAAAACTTGCACCATTGTCACAAGTCACTTTTGAATTAAGAATATCGTTCTTTAAAGTGGCCTTTCCTTTACATTCAATTCTTCCATAAGGAGACTGCTCCGTTAAGCCGACAGCACCTTGGGCCGAAATTGTAACGATGTTCATGACTGGAAGGTCAGGATGAGTGATTTTATAGCTACCTGCTAGATCTTTCAAAGTTGCAGCCCCTGCAACTGTAGAAAGAGAAGCGAAAGCAATGACGAACAATGTCTTTTTCATATGGTGCCCCTTAGATTAGTTTAATTAAACCGAGGCCACCATACTCCAAAATCGGTCTTCGCTGTTAATGCCCTATAAAAATTACTTAGCTCTGTAACAGCTAATAAAGCGATTCCACATTGTTTCAGCATCTCCACTATAGCCAATGCTAAAACGAAGAAGCCCTTCAGAAAGGCCCATCTTGCTTCTTTCCTCTTCAGGAATTTCACTCGAAGTACTTTTGGCAGAACAGCTCATCAGAGTTCGGGAAAAGCCCAGGGAGACGGCATAGAGCCCAAACTTATTATTCTGAAGCTTCGTGGCCAATACCCGGGCAGCATCAGCATCCTTGCATTCCAGAGTCAGGATTCCGCCAAAACCAAAATCGCCCTCACCACTGAGTTCTTTCATGAGATGATGCTGAGGATGATTCTCCAACCCAGGATAGATTACCGGCAGTCCTTCTTTTTTCATTTTCTGTGCAAGGAAAAGGGCCGTTTTGGAATGGGCTGCCATCCGGACTCCCAAATGATCCATCCTTAGATATAACTCGTGAGCAACACGAGGATCCATTACCGGGCCAGTCAACATGACTGTTCCATGGTTTACATCAATCAAGGAGGAAATAAATTTCTGACTTCCGGCCACAGCTCCGGCAATAAAATCGCTCGAACCTGAAATGTATTTCGTACAAGAATGAATAACCACGTCAGCCCCATGCAAGAGTGGCTGGATGATCATCGGAGTAAAGGTGTTATCGATGATGAGTTTTAAATGATGTTTTTTACTTAACTGAGACAATGCTTTTAAGTCACTGACGGCAAGAAGAGGATTACTAAGGGTTTCAGCATAAATAAGTTTAGTCTCAGGAGTGATCGCGGCTTCAACCGCCTTAAGATCAGTGGTATCAACGAAAGTAACTTTTATTCCTCGCGAAGTCAGAACATTCTTAAACAGGGCATACGTTCCACCATAAAGCGTTTGCGAAGCAATCAGATGCCCTTGACCAGTGCCTTCGTTTAAAAAGACTTGTTCGATGGTGCATGAAATTGCGGCCATACCGCTGGCCACACCCAGTGCCGCTTCGGCCCCTTCCATTGCCGCAATTTTCTTTCCGAAAATATTGACCGTAGGGTTGGAATGACGGCTATAAAGATAACATCCTTGCAGCTCCCCGGTAAAGGTCTTCTCCATATCCCTGGGGTCCATAAAGGTCGAGGTTGAGGCAACATCGATAACTGGTACGACTCCTCCCTCCTCGCCGAAATGTTGAATGTCTCTGATCGCTTGCTCTGGATTGAATTTTTTCATGACCAAGATGCTAAAACAGACAACTTCAGTTGGATAGACGCATGACAAATATTGCCACAATCATTTCTGGGACAATTTCATATAAAATATATCAATGATTTTACCTCTCTTTCTTATTCTCCTTACTTCAATGCCAGTCTGGTCAAAATCCGACATCTGCGATCTTCTCGATATTAGAAATTGTCCAGGAGTGACCAGACAAGGAAGACGAACAAGTTTACCTTCACTTCCCTCGCCTACCACCTCCACGATCCTAAACCCTGCCACCGTTAGTTTTGACCGGGGTCTGGGTATTGAGGTTATTCAGCAGGCCGGTAATCCGGCGGTATTTAGCCTGGCATCCGGATCAGGCAAATTAGGGGGAGCGCTAATCAGTTCAAGTCTGGAGAATACCTTCTTTGGAAACCGAGTCTTTGAACTCGATGATAATTTCCTCAAAAGAAATGAAGAAAAAAAACAGTACAAGACGAGTAAAATGAATCTCGCCTTGGGCGCTAAGTTACTTCGAAAGAAATATATGGCGCTGGATTTAGGGGTAATCCTTAAACGGCATTCAGAAATCAAAAGAATCAATCCGGGGATGGGTCTTTCTGGTAAAATCGGGCCACTTAACTTTGGAGCAGCCTATTATCAGGATGATTTTTTCTTAAACTTAGAGGGTCATAATGATCCCCTGACTGGCATCCCTTACTCAATAATTTTTGGGAGCAGTGATTATTCAGAAAAGTTTACAGTGACAACTTACTCCATCGGAACCAAATTTCAAGGTCTGGCCCTGGATGCCGGAGTTATTAAAACAAATTATGAAAGAGATGAAATGGATACTGAAATCCATTTATACTCAGGCTCCTATACGTTTAAGAATTTCATGTTTAACCTCGCCTATCGAAATGAAATTTCTCCCGCGACAAAGTTCATTGATGGGCAATTAGATTACAGAAAAAGTACCGGCGCCATCTTTACAGGCCTTCAGATGTCCCTGAACAGATTTGCGATTATCGGAATAAATTATAATTACTTCTTACTTGAGGAGTATTCGCTTATTGGATCATTCTTTTTTTAAAATCCTGAATACCAATCATATCCTCGCTCCGCCCAGTAATCAGGCGGCTGCACATCACTGAAGAATATTTTTCCAATCCGCTTAAGACTTTTGATTCCGTACTTAATGGGGATAACCAACCGCAAGGGAGCTCCGTGTTCAGTTGTAAGCTCTTCACCATTGATCTCCCAGGCAAGAAGTGTCTGATCATGCAACATGGATTCCATATCTAATGAAACATAGTAACGGCGGTCAGGAGTCTCCAATCCAACATAGGCATAGTATTTACCATCGGGCTTTTTACCCACGTTATAATACTCCATAAAATCTCTGAATCGAACGCCTGCATAGTGCAGCTCTTCACTCCAACCCTCAATACATCTAAAATCAGTGGAATAATTTGTCTTGGGGAGGAGCTTAAAAGCAGAAATCGACAACTCAGCGGGTTCACGGCCATTGTTAACTTTTACAAAATAATTTTCAGGATAAAAAGCTTCTCGCAGTCCCAAACTTCCATTTACCCGAAATTTCTCCCCTTTCTTTGGCACTGGTTTATCTACCGACATACGCTTGGAAGATTTAAGCATCATCCAGACTTTTTCATTCCATAAAAACGAGTATCTAAGAAGTTTGGGAGTTCCATCAAGCTCCGGACCTTTTTGAATATGCCAGAAGATGGCCCCAAAGGTGATAAGGAACAATACTCCGAGAAAGATCGACGTTGTTAAGCGGTAGCGGAGCTTGCGAGAAGTGATTTTAATCTTTTTCAATTTCATACCCTGCAATCATAGACCTGAAATTATTCCAACCATGGCGAATGACTTGAATGACGTGAATGATAATAAAGAGAAGAAGGCCCGCCATCACTGCAAAGTGAATGTATCGAGACATCCGGTAACCGCCCAGCAGTTCCGTTAACCATCCCAATTGCACTGGTTTATAGATCGCAAGTCCCGAGATAATAGTCCCTGCCCCCAATAACGGAACCAGGAAGTAGGCCACTTTTTGGGCACTTTGATATTTTTCTCTCCGCCATTGTCCGGAAATTATTAAGTAGGTGACGTAAATTATGCCGTTGATAGTAAAAGGCCACATGATTAGAAAATGCCAGCCCATACCTTCGGCCAACCGGTTATTCAGATGCAGTCTTTCGGCCCAGAGCTTGGGAATGGGCAAAAAGGCTTGATCGGCCCAATATATCAAAATCCCACTCCACATCATGAGAAGTAAAAGCAGGAAGTTTAACCAATGGGTCCAACGCAGGATTCTTGAATGTTTCTCAATAATCGTAAGTTTATTCATACAACCTTCAGATCATTATCAATTGACAGCCGATAGCTCACCTAAATGTTTCTTTACCTTTTTACTCAGTCTGGTGGACAAAATACGGCCACCTATACTAAATACGTGCAATAAATTCTTTAACTTACCCCTTTTCAGGATCTTATGAAATTCAACAGCTTATTATTGATTATTACCATTATCTTGTTCAGCCATATGGCCTACGGTTCAAGACATTGCAAAACAGAAAGGACCCTTTCTGTGGCCGAACAAATTGCAACCTTAGACCCGAGCATCGATTTAGATCTGGTCGATCTTGATCTCTTCCCTGGTGGCAGTATCGTCGGCGGTTATGAG
Source organism: Bacteriovoracaceae bacterium (assembly GCA_023701435.1). Classification (GTDB taxonomy): domain Bacteria; phylum Bdellovibrionota; class Bacteriovoracia; order Bacteriovoracales; family Bacteriovoracaceae; genus Peredibacter. Next base: position 67,756 of record JAMPXB010000017.1, read on the forward strand.
TACGAAGTTGAACCAGCCTATACCGATGGTCTTTATAGCCGTACCGACAGCTGGCAAATTGGTGTTAAGGCCATTCCGGGCATTGATCTCGGAGAGCGCATTCGCAGTCGTTTTAGCCTGGGCGCAAGAAGTAAGACTGAAGCCACTTTTATCAGATTCTTTAAAGATCCTTGTGAGGCGATGCTGGCCAATCCTTACTCTCCAAGAAGAATTCCACTTAATGCCGAAATTGCCTTGGGCAAAAAATTTGATGTTGGTGATTATTTCTTATTTCGTGGTTCCCTTGGATTTGTTGCCAGTGCAGATATTTTCAGTATGCTCGGCTCTTCATTCTGGGGTGTGAGTCTCTCCGGCAGTTACTTAATGGAAGGTTTTTACCAAGTTCATGTCGTAAGACTTGATGAGAAGCATATCCGTTTAAAGGTCATTGCTCACCGGGGTAAAAATCTGGCTGCTTCTTTTGGACTGGGCTACGAGAATGAATTCGAAGTCTTTGGCATTGATCGCCTCAATAGTAAGCTGGAAAGATTTGTTAATACCAAGCCGGTTAAGCTAACCGCCAATATGGGTCACGCTAAAGTTTTCATGGTGGACTATGTCCTGGACTTGACCGACCCGGAAGTAGTCAAAGCTTACGAAGACCTTCTTCCTAAGGCCAAGGACTTTAGAAATCTGGATCTGATCGGCCAATTTAATAAAGATATTGAAACGGACCTTCTCTTGGATCTTACTGCCCTGGAAAATATTTACCGCCGCGACTATGAGGCAGGAAAAGTTGAACGCCTTAAAAGAAACCTCAGAACAACTTCCGACCAGGACTCATATGGATTCGGTCTGGAAGTCGGAAATAAAATACTTGGTTTTGAATTAAATCGTGGCAACTCAAGTGCCAATATGAGTATCCCGCAGGACAATAACTTCATTGATCGCTACATGCTCAAGTCTTGGGAAGGTAAATGGGAAAGTCGTTTCCTTTACTCATGGCTTCGCACTAAAAACAATGAAGGTCTGCGTGCTCTCTTCCGCGCAGACAAGGACTTTAAAGAGTTCGAACCCATTAATATCGTAAAATTCATAAACAATAAGAAGAATCGTTTTTCATACAACAACTTTAAAGACCTCAAATTAAGAATGAAAAAATCCCTGCCGCTGGAGATTTACAATCAAATCCCATGGGAGAAGTGGCCTCAAAGACCCGGAAAGAAATTCTTAAACTATGGTCTCAGATATGAATTGCTGATGGCGCCGGAAACAATTCTCAATGCACCTGAATTGACTCCCGAAGAAGTAAAGGTTCTTTTTAAAGATCACCTTCTCAGTAAAAATTTAGAAGTAAGTGATTTCTTTGTTGAGCCAGAGACAACAGACAATGGTTTAGTATCTCCTGATTCAAGCTTTGATATTTCTCTTAATCAATTGGCCACAAACCTAAGTCAGGCATTAGACAAAGATCTTCCATCGGCAGAGAGAGTTGAACTTATTTCTAAATTAAGAAGAAACAAATTGTTTTCAGAATCAGGAATAAGTTTCTTGATGGCCTTAAATCCAGACAAGATGAAGACCCTTTGTCACTTTGATTTAGATATTTCTTCGAACCAGGCCAATATCGATTTTTCTTATGGAGATAGCCAGCTATCTACTCTCTATAAAAAAATTCTTACTATTAAAGCGGCCCTCGATGATGATGGCCTGGATTTGATTCGTGAAGCTGAATCTATATCAATGCCGGCCCAACTCTATAACTAAAGCACTAGCGGAGTTCCAGTTCCATCGGAAAACATGGAATTGGAACTCCTCTCATTTCAACAGTCGTATCACTGGAAATTTGTAGCAGACCAAGAGATTCATAAAATGATTTGCCCGTTTTAGTGGCATGAAGGCTGATTTTTTTTAACTTGTGATCATGAGCAACTCTTAGAAACTCACTGAACATTTTCTTTCCAAGCCCTTTACCCAGAGCTTCTGAAATCAGGTAGAGCCCCAGGACTTGCCCTTCTTCCTCTGACATGACAGCGAAATGACCAAAACCTAGGATATGACCCCGGCCATCTTCGGCTACCCAGATAAAATCACGCTCGATTGATTGGGCCAGGAGATCGGCGCGGAAATTTTGCTTGGACCAAGCTTCGATTTCAATGGCAGTATAATCTTTTGCACAGACCTCTCGAATAGAGCTCATATGAGCATCATAGATTCCCCGTACATCATCAGTTTTTGCCCTTCTAATCGTTGCTATAAAAGTCCCTTGCTTTTTTCACCAGGTCAGTCAAAAACGGTCTCATGCGAACTCTGATCTCTTTTGACGCTGATTCCAACAGTTGTGCCGAATCCCCATTATAGTAAATTAACTTTTGCACATGAGCATCCCATTTGATGGTTTCTGTATCAGTCACCTGCATGGAGACGTTGGGAATGCCGTCACTAAACATCAGCGTTAAATAACGTATATCTCGCTGAGCTTCAAAAGCGGCTTGAGTGAGTACTTTCTCATCACGCACCTTGGACTTTCGCAGGTCAAACAATGAAACTAACTCATGAGATAAATCACTTTTCTTTGTAACTGCCATTTAAATCCTCCTGAAGTATGCAGACCTTCTTTTTGCCATAGTAAAATTTGGAGTAAAGTGGAAATATGTGCCGAAGTATTTCGCCCCACTAAGTGCTTCCAGAGTGTGGAAACGCTATGGAAGCCTTCCCTGATCGAAGATGGGATTACAGTAAGTTAAAAGTCTAAACTTCTCATTTCTGAGCAGAAAACTTAAGTGTAATTAAATTCATAATCTCCCGATAAGACTAGGGGAGCGTCCATGAAAATTCTGTTTGTTATAACATATTTATTCTCCTTCAATAGCTGGAGTTATTCTGGGAAAGAGGCCTGGAGCCTTGCTAATACTCGTGGGAAAGTATGGCTCTTGACTGAGTACAAGGCCTTCTTCACCAAGTATGAAACTTTGAATAGCACTGCTCTGGGTGAGTTAAACGATTCCCATACTTCATTCATGTCGTGGTTTTTAAGTGAAGCCTGGGCCGCAGCGGAAATGGATTGTATCTACGCCGGTTGGCCTAGTCGAAGAGTGAGTAATTTATGCTCATCCCCTGCCCGCCACAATCCCAATTATCAGCAAGGTTCTTGCGGTAAAAATCAAATGCAATGTCAGCCTTTATTTTTTGGTAAAGGTCTGTGCGTCCCAACATCAACCAGTCAACAAAGGTCTCTCGCCTTCACCAACTGTGATAAAAAGTTTCAGACCTCTAAAAAAACGCCGGAAGATATTGTTAAAGAAATACGCGCCGATGGAAAAGAGGCTGCACTTTTTGATTTGATGGATTTTGCGGACAAAATCTGCAAAGAAGGTAAGCAAGCGGGTACCGGTATGTGCAAACGATTGCAGGCCGCTGTCGATCGTATGAGACATTTTAAAAAATCTGAAATCGTAGTGGACACTCCCAAAAAGGAAGCTGCAGACTCGGTCATTAGCCTTGATCCAGTCGTTGTGGTTGATAAAAAAACCGTTAACGATTCTTCACAGAAAAAAGGGCTGATTCTGTCCATTATCACTGCCAATCGGGCAATGGATCAGGTCACTTCCGAAGAAGATTGTGAGATCGTGACAGAGGGAACTCCTTTCGAGCGGGATGAGCCACGCCCGGTAAATTTTGATTTTGTCACCATGCGATCAACTGCTGGCGGGTGGGATAATACTTTTGTTAGCGATAAAACTGATGGCCTGCGCCCTACTGGTTTTAGATTTGCCAACGCAGGTCCCAATTCCGTTGCTGGTGATCCCATTAATCCATCAGAACGAGTGGAACGGGAATGGCGATTTGTTTCAGAAGATAATTCTAGACGAGAGACCTACCTCTGGATCACAGATGACGCCGGCTCAGGCTACCTCTCTCAATTAATGGAAACAATGATCCTAATCGTCCCCCGGAAAATGAAACCGGTCATTGAAGACAAAGGCAACGATCTTCACGTCACCTTAACGACTGGTGAAAAAGTCATCTATGATAAAAAAACCAAGATTATAAAAGCGGGGGTTCTTAAAGAAGGGAAAGTTGATCTCAATCCCAATCGATTCAACCGCAAATTTGCTCCAATCTCTTACAGTGGTTCCGGGATCAGTATCAGGTTAGATAAAAGAGGGGGTGATCCTCGTCTCATTTCAGGCAATGCCGTCGTCAGCCAAAATGGCAAAACCTGTCAGGTCAAGGCTTCAGAATTGTGGCAAGAAGAAGATTTTCGCTATGAAGATGACAAGAAACTCGTTGATTTCTTAAATCGAAAATGCGGGAAGAAATTCACGCTGTAAAGATTGGCTGGTCCGTCCTATAATATGGGACAATGTTAAGTATAGTACTCCTTCTTATTTCTATTTCAGCAGGCTTCCTTGGATCTCTCCTGGGTCTGGGCGGAGGAATCATTGTGGTTCCCGTACTGACCCTCTTCTTTGGGATAGATATCCGTTATGCTGTCGCCGCCAGTCTGATTTCCATTATTGCCACTTCCTCGGGGGCAGCCGCCAGTTTCATCAAAGACCATTTGACCAACATACGCCTCGCTGTATTGTTAGAGTTGGGAACTGTGGCGGGAGCAATAACTGGCTTTCTTATTTCTTCAGGAATCAATTCCTCCTGGCTCTTTTTGCTGTTTGGAGGCTTCCTGTTCTTTTCGGCCATCATGATGTTCCGTAAAAAAGGTGATGCTCGTTCGGAGATTGATCATCCCTGGTCTCAAAAACTAAAACTTGCAGGTTCTTATCCAAATGAAAAAGGTGAGATGACGTTCTATAAGGTCGCTCAGGTTCCTTTGGGATTAATCAGCATGTATTTTGCCGGGATTTTATCAGCACTTCTCGGTATCGGTAGTGGCATCTTTAAAGTCATGGCAATGGATGGAGCGATGAAACTTCCCATGAAAGTTTCTTCTGCCACTTCTAATTTCATGATCGGAGTAACGGCTTCTGCCAGCGCCGGGGCCTATCTGATGAAGGGTGATATTCGTCCTGAAATAGCCTCTCCAGTTGCTTTGGGAATCATTGTCGGTTCATGGATTGGTGCCAAGGTCATGACAAGAATGCGCGCCGATCGTATTCGCAAAATTTTTGTGATTGTATTGGTGATTGTCTCCATTCAAATGATCATAAAGGGTTTAAAGTCATGAACGAAATTGAAAATCTTGAACTGAAAATTTCCAAATTTCTCCGCTATGGAGTGATCTTCGCCGGTATAGTTATTTTTATCGGCTGGATCAGCATGTTCAAATTTACGAACACTTTTTACACCTTCAAGTTTTATGACAAGCTCCCCCTGATCGATATCATTCCTTTCTATGTTTATCGAGAACGATGGGGAATGCTGGTGGCCTATGCCGGATTAGTCATTCTTATTAGTCTCCCGATCATAAGGGTTTTCTTAACAGCTTTTCTTTTTATTAAACAAAAAGAATACATTCTGGCGACTATCGCCATAGTCGTTTCTATCGCCCTGATTTTCAGTATGTTTCTGGGAATTGAGCTTTAAAGTCTGGCAAGAATTCACCTCCCTGTCCTCAAATCCCGACCCATGATAAAATTTGTTTCAGGCCCCAATCGGAGGTCCCATGAAACGGGTTTTGTTATTTTTATTAGTCGCTGTGGGATGTGCACAACAGCCCATTAAACCGCCTGTTCAAAATGTGGCAACAGATTCCATTGCCCAAGGCAAAGTCTCTGCCATCGTCACGAAAAAAACTCAAAAACGCCAAATCTGTTTTGATATCACTTTAAAGATGCAGGGTGTGAAACAGCAATACGTCGAAGCCTCCAATTGGAACCTGGCCTGGACAGATGCTGAAAACCGCTTCCATTTGTTAAATCTAAAACAACGTCAACCGGCATCTGTTCCCCGAGGCGGCAAGAAGGAGTGGACAAACACCTTCTGGACTTGTGATGCTAAGTCCAGGTTGAAGGAAATTGATTCTCTTCTTTTAACCCCCAAAACATTACCTTTTAGAGAATCTGAGGGACTAAAGTTTCAATGGAAGTAAGGCAGACGCATTCAATTCCCCTAGGTTACTTTTTATGGATTTTTGGTGTTACGGGGGCCCATCGTTTTTATTACGGTAAAAAATTAACAGGCATCCTCTACTTCTTTACCTTTGGACTCTTTTTAGTCGGTTGGATTGTTGATTTTTTTCTGATTCCCACCATGGAAAGAGAATCTAGCCGTCGCTTCAGTCCGGGCCATTACGACTACAATATTGCCTGGTTGCTTCTCACCTATCTGGGGTATTTGGGCATACATCGCTTTTACCTCGGTAAATGGATCACAGGAATCATCTGGCTTTGTACTGGTGGATTTTTTTTACTGGGATATCTTTATGATTTCCTGAATCTTAATGAGATGGTTTCAGAGAGAAACCTTTTATAATAAGAAAGGGCCCAAATTGGGCCCTTTTAAAAAATTTCAAAAGTGAAAATTTAAAAATATAATATCCAACAAAATTAAAACGTTAGTTCACTTTCTGCGCAGAAAGCAGCATGCGTTAACCTTCTAGATTTTTCTTTCGCTGATTACTGATAACCGAGGCTATTACCGAACCGAACAAGACAGTAAAAATCACTGCCATCGTTATCCCTACTGGCATGTGATACCAATGAGTGATCAGCATTTTTATCCCAATAAACATGAGAATAAGGGCCAATCCATATTTCAGATAATGAAACATATCCGCAAAGCCTTTAAGGGCAAAATAAAGAGAACGCAGACCCAGGATCGCAAAAACGTTTGAGGTAAAGACCAGGAATGGATCATTGGTAATTCCGATAATAGCAGGAATTGAATCAATGGCAAAAACAAGATCGGAAAACTCAACAAAGATCAAAGTAATAAAAAGCGGCGTAATCATCCAGACACCGTTTTGCTTAATGAAGAATTTGTCTTCATGAAAATGAGGAGTGGTCGGGAAAATTTTCTTGGTCCAGGTAATCACCCAGCTCTTCTCCAGGTTATGCTCCTCCCCCTGAGGCATGAGCATTTTAATTCCAGAGAAAACAAGAAAGGCGCCAAAAATATAAATGACCCAGCTAAACTTTTCAAGAACAGCAATACCGGCCCAAATAAAGAAGGCACGCATCACCAGTGCTCCTAAAATCCCGTAGAACAGAACCTTATGCTGGTACTGGTTGGGAATTTTGAAGTAACCAAAGATGAGAAGGAAGACGAATAAGTTATCAACGGAGAGGGATTTTTCAATCACATACCCTGTTAGAAAAAGCATGAAATCTTCCTGACCACGCCAATAAAGGATGACTACATTAAAGGCCATCGCCAGGGCGATCCATACTCCTGACCAGATGATTGATTCCTTGAAACCAACCGTATGGGACTTTTTATGAAAGACACCGAGGTCAAGTAAAAGTACCACAAGGATGAAGGCTACAAACCCAATCCAGATGGCGAGCGAAGTTTCATGATGCATAATGATTTCCTCAATTCTAAGTTGTCTGTTATTCTATAAGGCAATTAATGGCCCTGACAATCGATGACACAGTTGAATAGGCCAAAATAATATAAGTTCGTTTAAGAATAAATTCATTTAAAATGAATTTATCATTAACCTTGGATTAAGTTTCATGAGCGATCGTCTCATTAAGGCACTGGAAGATGTTCGGGAGCTTCCCCATATTACGCTTGGGAAAATCGTTGAACATGTTGAAGGTGAAGCCCTCTTAATCCTCTGTCTCATTTCCATTCTGCCCTTTATGCAACCCATTCCCATCCCTGGACTCTCCAGTATCCTTGGCCTGATTGTGTTATTACAGGGTCTAGGTCTGATGATTTGGAGCAAACCACTGCTTACCCAAAGAATGAAGGGACTCAATATTACCCATGAAAAATTTGAAATTATTTATAAAGCGGCCCTCAGATTCAGTACCTTTACTTCCAAAATATCGGCCTTTAAACACCCTATAACAAACAGTCGACCGGCCCACGTGGTATGCGGCTTTGCCATTGTCTTATCAGCGGCTTTCTTGTCCCTGCCTTTGCCGATTCCTTTTTCTAATTTAATACCCGCACTCAGCATCTTTTTGATCTGTGTGGGACTTTTGGAAGAAGATTTGATTTTAATTTTGATGGGGATTGGAATAACAATCTCCGTGATATGGATGGCGATGTTCTCGTATCACATTATCACGGAGCAAATTCAAAATTGGTTCTAGATTACTTAAGGAAAGAAACTTTGGTAACGTTCGAGCCTTTTGAAGACTCTTTAACTCTTAACTTTACAGTAAAGTCACCATCAGTTGAGTAACAAGTGTACTTCACTGAATAGAAGCAAAGACGTGCTTCATAAGATGCAGGACCAGTACAGAAGTTAAAAGCACTGATGCTTGTACGTGAACAAACAGCATCTTTTTGAGCTTCAATTCTAGCAATTGTAGTATCGATGCCAGCACTAAAAGCTGAGAATGAAGAAAGGGCAATAAGAGTAGCTGCAATAAATTTCATATGGGCTCCTTGATGAATTATGGAATGGCCATTCATACCACAATTCAAACTTAAGAACCCATTATGGATAAATTTTACAGGTTTTTATTCTTCGAGAGTACAGCCAGTATTGCCTGAAAGACTGATGCTTTCTTCTTTAATTTCTATCGGCTTTTTGGCCTTATCATCACAGTCTTCTTCTTTAACTTCGGTGGCAGCCTTAACCTCTGAAGCCTTGGCAGGTTCAGAGACTTTAGGAGTTGGAGTTGAATCCATACATCCCGTTAAAAAAAACAATCCAATCATAATAAATTTCATACTAATCCTTGCTGTAGTTAACAGATTTAATACTCATCAGCGCCCGGTACCATGTGCGCGGTAAAATTCCTAAAATTCTAACAATCGATGAAAAGAAAAAAGGAAAGGCGTAAATCATTTTCTTTTTCTCTACCGCCCGATAAATCAAGCTTGCAGCCTTCGGAGCCTCCACTAAAAAAGGCATTGGATGCTGATTGGCCCGAGTAAGAGGCGTATCCACAAAGCCCGGACAAATGGTTGTGACATTTATATTAAATTGTCGGAGATCCAAATGCAGGGATTCACAATATTTCTGAACAGCTGCCTTGGTTGCACTATAGGCCGAGACACCCGGAAGCCCGTTATAGCCGGCGATAGAAGAAATCGCAACCAATTGCCCTTTACTCCGGGGAATCATCACGTCCAGCGCCGCCTCAAAGGCGTACATAACTCCCAACAGGTTCACATGAACCATCCGGTAGCTCCATTCAAAGTCAGGAATTTTTGTTTTGAAGGCATATCCAATACCGGCATTGGCAATTAAGAGATCAAGCCCAATGGATTTGGAAAAATCAGCAATGGCCGCCTTCAGTTCTTCTCGATTGGCCACATCCACCTTGTAAAAAGTGACATTATCCCTTTCCACCTGGAAACTTTCTTCAAATTTTAACCGATCCCGACCGCAAACCCCTACTTTCCAGCCTTTTTTGGCGTAGAGTTTCGCAAGTTCCATCCCGATACCTGTCGTTCCACCTGTTATAAAAACGGTCTTCATTAAACATCCTCTTTAAAGTCATTAAATAATATCACAGGAGCCAACCCGGAAACTACATAACGCAACTCGAAATTTATTTTTTTTAAGTATTTATTCTTGACGGGGAAGCATCAAATCTTTATATTTGGTGAACATTTACACTCCGGGGGAGTAGTTAAGTTGGTTATAACGTCTGCCTGTCACGCAGAAGGCCGCGGGTTCGAGTCCCGTCTCTCCCGCCACTTTTTAAATCAAACATTAAAGCCACCTAACGGTGGCTTTTTTTTTGGTACACCAGCAAAAACGTTAACCATATTGATATGACTTGCTGTCCCTGGTATCTCGAAATTACTTCAACAAATAGTGTCTTCACTGATCAACTTAATTAGTAAGTTTACCCCTTAGCCTAAGCAATAGCTTTTCCCACTACTGCTGGAAAGATGTAAACTTGGCATTTTAAAATGGTTTTTCACTGTAAAAAACAAAAATTTCAACTATCCCTTTCACTAAATTTAAATTTAAACCGGTTTTTAATCTAAATTTTAGAGAAACACCGCATATACTGATAGTCTCATGAAAATCTCGCAACCAGCTCCCTATCATTTATCAAAAATTATTCCTCAAAAATTGCCCCTCTTGATGGGTGCTGGTCCGGTTCCGATTCCACCCGAAGTGGCCCATGCCAATAGCATCGTCATAAATCATTTAGGTGAGACGATGAGACAAATAGTTTCTGGCATACAGAGTATGTCTCAATATGTTTTCCAAACCAGTACTTCTAAGATTTTTGGAATTTCTGGTCCATCATCGGCTGCCATGGAAATGGCGGTAACATCGCTCTTGTGGCCAGGTCGAAAGGCTTTGGTTCTGAATATGGGAACATTCAGTGCTCGTTTTGGTGATCTTGCACGCGGAGTTGGTGCCGATGTCACTGAACTATTTGCAGGGGAGCGCCCTTTCCGTGTGGAAAAGGTGAAAAAAGTTCTTGAAGCCCAAGCGTATGACGTTCTCACACTAGTGCAAGGTGAGACTTCATGTGGCGTGAAAAATATTGAGTTAGACGCAATTGTGAAGCTCGCTAAAAGCTATGGAGTTCGAGTCATTGTTGACGGTGTTTCCACTATCTCAACCATGCCAATGCAGGTTGAAGACTGGGGCATCGACATCGCAGTAGTAGGAGGTCAGAAAGGTATTTCCTCCATTGCCGGGGTTTCTTTGATCGCTTTTTCTGAGGAGACTTACGATTTTGTGAGTAAGCGCGAAGAGCGCATGCCACATTGGTGCCTTGATCCTCGTCGTGCTTATCGCTTCTGGAACCTGGGTGAATACCATTATACCGCTCCCGTTCCTGGTGTCCTCGCTCTCTACGAGGCCCTTCGATTAATCTGCCAAGAGACTCTGGAAAAGAGATTTGAGCGCCATTTTCACAGCTCTAAGACTTTACAGACTTGTCTTGAGGTCATGGGTTTTGAGCTTCATACTCCTGCCGAGTATCGCCTTAATTCTGTAGTGGCCATTAAGAATCCGGGAAATATAAAGACCAAGGAACTAATTCCTTATCTGATTAAAAATCATCACGTGGAAATTTCCGGAGCTTTCGGATTAGATATTATTCGCGTTGGTCAGATGGGTGAACAGTGTCGCCCTCAAAATGTTCGTCGACTATTGGAGGCTCTGGGAGCTGGATACAAGGCCTTTGGGGTTACCCTTAATACACAAGAAGCTTTGGCAGAATTCGATACGACTCAAGAAAGGACTGTTGCCTTGTCTTTTACGGGGAGCTAATTTTTCACGCATGTGCGCTGGGCACAACTTATGTAGATCTGCCGGTGAACCCAGTTAAACTTGGGTAAGTCTGGCCTTGGTAACTCATTTTGGGGCCAAGTATCGAGTCTTGGGTGGTCTAGGTAACGAAAACCATTAAGCGTAGACAGAGAGATTCA
>JAMPXB010000018.1 GCA_023701435.1 Bacteriovoracaceae bacterium
AAAGGTGACGGTTTTTAAAGGTAAGAGTTACAGAGCAGAAGGAAAAACTAAAGTAAGAGTTGCAAAAAAGAAAGAGCTGACGTTATAACTCAGCCGTGGTGGTGACCTAAGGTGGAATTTAGGTGGTGACCATCAAGTGGGAATCGACACGTAGTCTAGACAGGCCTACCTTGAAGGTATTCAATCGACTTGTTTTCTACTCTGATCAGGTTCGACGAGCTTCACCTGAGGAATGGCGTACCTGGCCCCTCTTCACTTGAGATATCGACCAGGCCACCGATTTTTTGAATATTGCTTTTCACTACATCCATGCCAACACCCCGGCCAGAGACATTGGAGATTGTTCCTGCTGTCGAAAAGCCCGGCATAAAGATGAGGTTCAGGATTTCACGGTCACTTAAAGTTTCTGTCTGAGCATGGCTTAAAATACCTTTTTCAATAGCTTTGTTTAAAATTTTATCACGCTTAAGACCACGTCCATCATCTGTAATACTGACAATTATCTGCCCATTCATGATAGGCCTCTACCGTAATTGTACCTGTTTCATTCTTGCCGGCAGCGATTCGTTCAGCAGGTGTTTCTAGTCCATGATCACAAGAATTTCGAACAATATGAGTAAGAAGATCTTTAACCGCCTCTATTAGAGATTTATCGAGCTCAGTTTCAGTACCGATAAGCTTTAATTGAATTTTCATATCCAAAGATGCAGAAAGATCACGCACCATGCGCTGAAACTTTGTCAGGATGTTCCCAATAGGTTCCATCCTGGGTTTCATCGTCTTATCTTGTAGTTCAGTGGTAACCTGATTAAGCTTTTGACTCAACCTTGTGAACTCCATATCATCGCATTTCTCAGTATGTTGAAGCACCTGAATGCGGACTAAAACCATCTCCCCCATAAGAGTCATTAGACGATCCAAGAGAGAGACTTGTACCCGAATGGTCGAATCTACTGCATCTTTATTTTCATTCACTGGAGCCTTGCTCTCAGGTGCCTCCTTCAGAGGCGCTGGAGGCACTTCTCTGGCTGAGTGATTTTCCTGATAGAATGTTTCCAGAAGTGCTACTTTTGATTGAACATCTGTCCTGACCTTTGGGTTGGCCGGATCATGAACAAGACATATCACCGGATTCAATCTTCAGGCCTTATCCACCATATAATTTACTTCTTTTCGTATCTTGTACACACATCCGTATAACCGCAGGTCGAATAAGAAGGACCGCAAAATGTGCCGTTGTAGGTTTGACTGTAACCATCGTACCCAGCATAGATGCTGCAATTATTACGATTATCACAAATGTACTTATTTTCCCAGGCAACACACTCGTGATTAGCATCCCACCATATTGAGTAGGCCAGTATTCCAATCAGAACGATGCTGATAGCCACCGAAAAAACCACATGCCCATTCCAGCTGGCCCCTTGATCATAAAAATCTTTGGCAGACTCTCTGATAACCTTGGCCAATTCCTCTGGTGTACTCACGTTAGTAAGCAAACTCATTTTAAGCTTCATTGCTTCGGAGGCCGCACGGTTATTAATCTTGCGCTCAAGAAGTTCAGCGACCTCTAGTTTAGAAAGGTTTCCTTCTACAATCAGACGCTCAAGCTTTTTAAAAAAGATCTGAGATTGCTCTTCATAAAAAACAGAATCTTTTTGGTCCCATTCCACATTCAACGTATAGTGATAATCGTCCACCAGGCGTTCAAGTTCCTGAATGGTTCCGCTGCTTGCCAGAACGTTGAAGGAAAAGCAAAAAGCAATAACCAGTGAAATGATCCTCATGAGTATTCTCCTTTGAAAAGTTGCTGGATGTTTAACAAATTAACGATTCACAGGAAAATAAAAACTATTGAAGAAACCTAATGCAGAGGAAAAATTAAGAGAGGCAGGACAACCACTTAAGATTAAGAAGGCTATTCAAAAAAAAGGCCAGTCGAAACTGGCCTCTTTAAACATTAAAAACGAATTTAAATTATTTTGAACATTCAAAAGCTGAAGAGGCGAGAGTTACCAATAAGGCCTTGGCCTTAAATTCAGCATTAACCTTGCTTAGTTTTCCATTCTTGTAATCAAGCTTAATCTTTACTTTAAACTTAATACCTTTGATTGCTGCCTCATCTGTAGGAGGAAGATCCGAAGAATCTAGAGAATAAGTAACAGCATCTGAAAACATGCTCCTCGAGAGATCCATTTCACGATAGAGAACAGGATTTTCTTGTAAGAGGCTTAGTACCTCTGCACCACCATTGGCATTGACTCGAGTTTCTGGGCCATAACCATCCTCGTTCTCAGACAGGATCTCAAAAACCTTGCTGGCACCTTTTAATTCCACACTCTTTAGAATTTCTCCGTCTTCCACAATGCGAACCTGGCAGGCCTTCCCATCCAGTCCTCTACCTTGCAATACGGAGGCTTCATCTTTTGCAAATGAAGATCCTGAAAATGCCAAAAAGAATAAAGAGCAAGTCGTTAGAAACATCTTTGTTGATTTCATATTGGTCCTTTATTGAGCATCAATTATATCTACAGTTAGAACTCGGCAACGAAGGGTCGTTGTAACAACAGCAATCTTCGCATTAAGATCTGTCTCAACTGGGATTAAATGAATAATCTTATCACCCTGAAGAGAGGCATTAGAGACTTCGCTGGCAGTAGAAATGACGTCTTTATGTTGTAATGGAGCGGCAAGGGCCCATTCATCACAGTCAATAATTGGGTCTGCAAATGACGACATAGAGGCCATGAGTAAAAAACCTGCTAATAAGCTTTTCATATTTCTTCCTTCTTCTAAGTAATGTGTAACGACTGTGTACAAAGGATTTGCTCTTCCCGCAATTGGTAATATTTTCAGAGTGCCTATGACCTAGAGCCCTTGACTGGCCAAAGAATATATTAAAACCTTAAGTGGGCCATATACCAGGGACCAAAAGAAGCAATATGAATGCTCAAGAGGCCTATATATTAAATACAGAACAAATGTTTACTGTTTTACTTGTAATGCTTGGGCCATTTCGACTTCTAGGCCCCTTTGTGATGGCGACCAACAACATACCGACCCCCATCGAGTAAAAGTGGCCTTTCAATCTGCACTAATTTCATTTATTGCCTTAATTGCGGCTGGCCACATAATCAGCGACTTTAATTCCGGGATTGAAGATTCAACAGGATCATTCTTCGCAGGTGCCGGGATTGTTCAAACATTTTCCATCAATGACGAATACAAAGGTAAAGATATAAGCGGGAATCGACTTTCATTACTGTTCCAGCTTGGTGTGGGGTGGTAACTTAGAGCCTATTTAAGATCTTTTCCATTTGCTCAATTTCTTGTCTTTGAGCTGCTGAAATATCAGCACATAAAGCTCTTAACTCTGGGTCCCTTATCTTTGCGTCGTCACACATAAGTATGGCGCCTGAATGGTGAGGGATCATAGACCATATAAATTGTTTATCTCCGATAGCAGTTTGATATCTGATCGCTCCAAATGCGCCCGCAAAAATAAAAACTGAACCTATAACCACAAGCGCGTTTTTCTTTTTATCTTGATACATCTCTTTCATCATGAAAGGCATGGTGGCAACCATTGGTGCGGCCATCATCACGGCCATGTATAAGGTGTTTAAATTCTGATAAATCGCCCCAGGTATCAACCATCGCAAACATGATTAAATACATTAAAGGTATGTGAAGTATCCCCATCCAGACGAGATTTCTATAAGGACGCATAGGCTTCCCCCTTGTTGAAAGACCTAGGAGACATCGTAGTCCCCATCACTTTTACGAGCAATGAAGAGGAAGGCGTCACAAGTAACTTCAGCGAAATTTTTGTTTATGGGAGCAGTTGGGTCATTGTGACCTCTATAAAAATTAAATTTTTAATCATTGATCAATTATCTTATAAACTTTAAAACTCGAAAAAAATCTGAGTTGACACCTGTGCAAAGATTCAAGGGCTCAACTTCAAAATTGATTCGAGGATAAAATGAAGACTTTACTAAGCCTCTGCCTCTTTACTTTCTCTCTCAATGTCCTATCGGAAGTATATACCGACATTTCACTCCGCCCCTGTGATCCTAAAATCGCAACTGAATGGCAGTACACTCCTACCCCTGTAGAAGCTCCAGGTACTCCTAAGCTACCTTTCAAATGTGATGGGGATGTAAAAGTTTTCGAAATAACAGCTGAAGAAGTCATGTCAGTTTTTGATGAGAAGTATGAACCTGGGCCAATCTATACATGGGGATATAATGGAAGCAATCCAGGACCTGTAATGGAGATTCTAGAAGGAGAAAAAATCCGGGTTCTGTTCAAAAATAAGTTACCCGAAGCAAGCAGTATTCACTGGCACGGTTTGGATGTGCCTTATCAACAAGACGGTGTCCCGGGAGGCCAGCGAGCAGTTAAGCCTGGCGAAAGTTTTGTTTATGAATGGAGTGTAGATCAATCCGGGTCCTATATGTACCATGCTCATATGGACTCTGCTAAGCAGCTCTCTATGGGTCTTGTTGGCTTTCTTATCATTCATCCGAAAGAAGTTCCTGAGACGATGGTCGATCATGACTTCCTTTATTTCCTTCAAATGTGGGCCCTTCCACCTCACAGTATTTTCCCAGACGTGATGGAAATGATGATGTTCAATTATTTTACAATAAATGGAAAGTCCGCTCCTTATATCCCCCCAACCACAGTTTATGTAGGCCAGAAGGTACGGATGCGATTTGCTAACATGAGCATGATGGAACACCCTGTGCATTTGCACGGAATGAATTGGCGTGTTGTGGCCACAGGTTTTGGGGATAACCCTCGGTCAAGTCACACCTACGGTAACACTATTCTTGTACCCACAGCACAACCTATAGACGTAATCATCGACAATATTAAGAATCCTGGCGAATGGATGCTTCATTGCCACCTTCCTCACCACGTCACAAATAATATGGATGTGGACACAATACCAGGGGAACCAATGGATATGGGCAACGGAGGTATGCATACGGTTATGAGGGTTAACAGAAGTCCGAATGACCCTGGTTATGAAAATGTTCCTGAAGCAGAAGGTGGCGGTGACCACGGGGGAGGACATGGCGAAGGACATGGAAATATCACTGCTCCTCGCATAACGACATACGATGGCTTTATAAAACTTCGTGATGGAAAACGTATTGATGTTTCTCTTGAACTCTTCAAGGCCCAGGAGGAAAAGGAATGGCGAAAAGTAAAGGCCTTCCTAAAGGTCTTCCTTAATAAAGATGAATTTCTAGTCTATGAATACGAGCAAGTGAAGTACAACTTCGAAACTGGCTTTCTTAATCTTGAATCAGAAGATAAGTCTATAACCCTTTCAAACTTAAATTACATGGATCATGGGGACATGGGAATGCTATCAGGAGAGGCTTCAATGGACTTCGGCTCAGTCAATGGACAAATCAGCCTCAATACTCGTGATCCTCAAATGAGAGACATAAGATTGAAATCTGATTTCAGCATTAGCGGTGAATACGAAGGGATTTGTAAGGATAAGAAGAAGTTGCTCCAATTAAACAGTGTGAGGGCCCTCGGTGGCGAAACCATTACAAACAATAATCCTCTTGCAAATTTTGTTTTCACGGGAGTAATCGGTGCCCAAGATGTTTCTGGGGCCAAGGTAGAGTCTTCAATCAAAGAAGGCTATTATGACCCTTTTAAACAGAGTATTGGCCTGAAGCTTGAAACAAGCGGAACAATTAGTTCTTTAAATTGTACTCCTAAGTTCAAACAGAACAAAATCACGGGTCTTGCATGTAATAACTCATGTGATTTTGAAAAGAAGGCTTCTAACACTTTCTCCGACCAAGTTAATTATATTGACTCTGCCTTTAAGGGCGACAAGACGAAAGTCATTTCAGAACTTGACGGTAGTAAGAATCTCCAGGGGATTTATAGTGGTCTCATATCTCTAAAAAATACGTCACATTTGCCACTCAGGATCAAGGTCGTTGCTAAAAGATATGCGACCAATGCAATGGTCATAACAAAGAATTACATTTCGGGAGTTGTTGAAGTCATATTCCCTGGGGAAAAGAATCTGACATTTAAGATAACAGAGCGACAGTTTCTGGATTCCTCATCAAAAATTAATGACAATAAAAATGTTCTTCTACTTGATTCTCACAACAAGTTAAAACTTGTTATCTCAAGATGGTCTGAGCGCTCAATACTGGGAGATGTGTATCATACGGACTATGGTTTTATGGGCAGCTTCCAGGCAGATAAAGGAAACAATGATTTTCTCTCTGTGCTGTCTTCTCGTGCTTTAGCAAACTTTGCGGAAGGTATTGATGGCAAGTTCAGTAATGAAGCATGGTCGTTATCACTGGAGAGCAGCGAACAGGAAGAAGGATCTTCTACCAGCACTTATTCTCCTTTGCACATCAAGGGTAGCTTAAAAGCTAATGATGGAAGTTTTGCTTTGAATATTGTGGATGGAACCTACGATTTTGGTGTTGGGACTATTTATTTAAAAACCGAAGACGGAAGGATAATTAAAGGCTTTTTAAAGAAAGGTGAAGTAGAACTGGTACTTCCATCTAGGCCAGTAAGAAGAACAAAGTACCTTGACCTAACCACTTCTAGACTCAAACTCGTAAGGAATTAATATGAAGTACCTACTCATCGGACTCCTGTCATTCAATTCTGTTGCATTTGGACAGGTACTTAATACAAATGCCCTCTATCGTGAGACCAATAGTCCCGGATTATGCAGCTTTGATGATTGCTACGATCTTATGGCAGTTACGGAAAGGGTGGAAAAAGTATCTTTCGATTCACAGGAAGGACTTCTCGATCTCTTCGAGGCCCGTCAAAATATCAAGATCAGAACAGGCCAACTTTTACCTTCTTTTAACCTTAGAATTGCCTCCCCCTTAGATTTATTTGACTACATTCCAAATTTAGTTGGCTTCATCTTCCCCAGTAATTGGTTCAGATTAAAAGAATCAAAACTCCACGCAAAGGCACAGGAATACAGTTTTATTTCTCTTGTCGCTAACCAAAAGAACATGGGAAAGGGACTGTACTTAGCTACCCACAAAGAACTAATCAATCTTAAAGTCCTTGAGAACCACATTGTGTTCACGGAACAACTGCTTCATCTTATGAACAAACGCTATGACCAGGGGGAAGTCGCCTTCGAGGACTTATTGGAACTAAAGGTATTCTATTCTCTAATGAGGGCAGATCAAGTGGGTCTCGCTTCCCTGGTTGAACAATCTTCTGCTGATCTAGCTTACCTCCTGGCCGATGTTTCAATTGAGAGGACAGCGGGGCCGGTCGAAATATCCTTACCGGACCTTAGAAATGAACAGAAAATCAGCGCCAAAGACTATAGTGAAATTATTTTGAAAGCTTCCCCTGAACTGAAGACTCTCCTCTATCTTAGTGCTGCCGCCAAATACAGCAAAAGAGCAAGGGCCTATGAATTCCTGACTCCTGATTCTGGAACTGAAAATGCGTTTGGTTTCGGATATCTTGCGAATATTAGAATTGGTTTTTCTGAAATTGAGAAATTGAATCTCAAGAAAAGAGCATATGAGACCAATCTCAAGAAGACGCTTAACGTTTTGGTCACCCAAATTAATACTGCCATCGAAATTCATCAACATATTTCTTCAATTGAAGATTCTTTGAAATACATACTCGACAGTTTCTTAAGTGATTTTGAGGCAAGTTCAAAACTAGACATTAACCGTTTTATCTCAGTTCTCAGAGAGCATCTTGAAAACCAACAAATGAAGTATAACGCCATACACTCTTTTTTGATGGCCAGGACACAACTTGAGAGATTGTTATTAAATGGCCCAGAATATACTGATATAGCGAATTCAATACCTACCAATACATCATCTCTCGATTGTTACCTAAGAAAAGAGAATAAAGTTATTAAAGCTGCTTTAAGCAGGGGAGAATTAAATCTTCCTGAAAAACTTAAGTTTGAGGACAAGGAATTATCTTACTGTATCAGATAGAAGACAAATCTTTGAAATAAGAAGAATCATTGTTTGGAATAAAAAAGGCCAGTCGATTAAAACTGGCCTTTGGTATTTTTGGTGTTTAGCAGTATCGAACTGCTGACCAACTAAAAAATAAATTTATAAATATTTACCAACATCATTTTTTCCAATTACTGCTGTAAATGAATCATCGAATATGACTTCTTTATGACCCCTGAATGAAGTCATTTTAAGCTTGTCAGTCTCATATAATTGTCTCCTTATAGATTTTTTAATCTACTCGGACCAACAGTGAATGCTGTGACTTAATTTTTTTTGGAGGTGTACCTGAGCAGAAGTCTCAAACTAAAAGATTAAAGGATTCGGCAGACTATAAAACGCCCCAATAAAAAGCACTCCATCATCATCCAGCTTCCAAATCAAAACCTTGCCATCATGAAATGGATGCCAATAACGGTCTTCACCAAATATGTTCTTAATATTTTTTCCGATACCTGGGTTGGCTTCAACTAAATTACCAATGCGCTTAGCATCTTCAATTACTCTCAATGCAGAAGCCTTGAACCCAGTAAATGCGTAAGCGTTAAAGGCGATACCTTCTAGTAGCTCCCAGCCGTCTTTCGTCCATCGTGCCACTCCGACCATCCTCTTCTTCCTCAGTAGCTTTCATGACTTTAGAAAGTCGCTCCTCAAATGATTGCAAGCGCTCCTCGATATCAACAGTTTCTTCCTTCTTCACACCGGCCCTAACAAGCATCTGGTTATAAGCGGCCAGAAGATTAAGGTAGTGTTCTTGAGAAATAATAACTTTGATTTCAGATCCCTTACTGATCACCTGAACAACCTCATCACCCTTCACATCTATAGCGGCGGGGCCTTTCTCTCTAAGAGTCTTGAAGTTAATGGTTTCTTTTAGATTCATCATATTTTTCCACCTGGTTTAAGGGACAAAAGAAGTATAACTTATTGTCACTTTTTTGTCTCTATCCAGTCTTCTTTCACGTCATTACAATGATTTAGTGGTAGAAAAACGGCCCCTCAGTGTATTAAGCCACATCTTTATGTATCCCAAGCTTCTTCAAAATCATCCTTAAAACGATTCCACCTTGTCCGTTTTTCCATTCTGGAAACATCCGAGTTCGAACAGTTACCAAGTTCGTTTACAATCAAAAGGTATCTTCCCTTCATAAGAATTGCGTTCAATTTTGAATAAAAAAAAAGGCCAGTCGTTGAAAACTGGCCTTTGGTATTCAGGTAGAAAATATGAATCAAGGGGACTAAAAGCAGGGTCCAGTCATTTGGGGTCATCTCGCTAGTACCACCTGATCTCATAAAGACCCAGTTCCTTTCTAAAAAAATATCTCACATTCTGCTCAGGACATTCTCCGGATTCAACAATCTTTACGACATGGGCATCCTTGAGCTGGGTTTTCTTTTCAGTCCATTTACATGGTACACCATTTTTTAAAATACTCAGTTCCTTCAGTCCAACGATGGCAAACTGATCGATGAGTTTCTCGTTGTTGTCAAAAAAGAAGGCCATTTTGGTAAAATCAGTATGATCAGAATTGTATGAAATACCCTCTTCGATTTCTTTAAAATTAGGGCCAAAATATTTTACAACTCCATTCTTGTTAAGCCTTGACTGCCAAACTTCATTCATTCGTACAAAATTGTCTTTTTTTGTATCAGTTTGGATCCCAGACCTACAGGAGACAAGGGCAAGCAATACACTCATTAACATTAATAATTTCATGTTTTAAACCTCTTCTTAAATAGTTCATAAACTTTAAGGTTTTTTGTTCTCAATGTAGCTTTGTCATTCAAATACAACTCCAGATAATTAGTGTAATCCTCATCCTGGGAATCAGAAGAATCATCCATAATCAAATTCTTGGGTGGGACATATTTCTCAGACCGATTGACAATTCAGCCTGAAGCCGCCATAAATTCAAGTTTCTCCTGAGTCGACAGTTTCTCATAGAGGTAATGCCCGGATTCATGAACTAATATCTGCTTTTTATTGGAAGCATGAAAGAAAGTATCAAAAAGAATCATCGATCTCGTTAACGTATAAATGGTAGCAGGATTACCAAATTGATCCGACTTATCTGAACGGTAATAGTGATAGTTTTTCATCTCGAAGACTACTGGAATAGCTGCCAAGGTCTTCAAAATCTCTTCGGATTCTTGCTTCTTCCATGCCTTGATAGATTCGGTGAACTCTACACCTGATTCAGGTTTGTCTTTGAGAGACTTGATGAAGAAATCGGCCTTGATCCATCTTTCCCTGCAATGTTCCTTTCGGCCATGTGCTGAAACCTGGTGGCCTTGTCTTTCATTCTGGCC
Organism: Bacteriovoracaceae bacterium; assembly: GCA_023701435.1. Classification (GTDB taxonomy): domain Bacteria; phylum Bdellovibrionota; class Bacteriovoracia; order Bacteriovoracales; family Bacteriovoracaceae; genus Peredibacter. The sequence goes on from JAMPXB010000018.1 coordinate 10,341, forward strand.
GACCCGATGAGCACTTACTTTAGTCTGCCACCATTCACACTGAATTGCATGAGCTTCTGAAAGGAACAGGAAGATCAGAATAAAAAATAATCTCATCTTCTTATGGTATAGCGGTGTTTTAATTTTTTGGAATAAAAAAAGGCCAGTCGTTGAAGACTGGCCTTTGGTATTTTTGGTGGAGATAAGCAGGATCGAACTGCTGACCTCTTGCATGCCATGCAAGCGCTCTCCCAGCTGAGCTATACCCCCAAAACTGAATTGCTAGAGGTCTATAATTTATTAAAAACTCTTATTTCCGGCAAGAGTTTTTTTACTTAATAGAGGCAGATGTTTTTACATTTTCCCCGATGAGGCTTGCTTCAGCAGTTCCACGGTAAGTAATCAGGGCCAAACAGAACTTCCCATCAGGACCAACCAAGGTATTGTATGAGGCAGGATTATTGGTTTTTGGATCCACTTTTACATTCACAAAAGCAGGAGAAGTCGTAGCACCTTCAACCCGTCCGCAAAGCTCGGCCAGAGTGCTATTGAAGTTAGAGCTGGTACGAACATAATTGAATGAAGTGATTTTTACAGAAGCTGAGAAGGCCTGAACCGAAGACCCTAAAAGGGCGATTGCCATTACTGTTTTCATTTTAACTCCTTGTAGAATGAACCTTCTATAAGAGTTTCAATGTTCACAATAAATGGCAACCATATTTTATTTAGTTTAACTCGCTGCTTTTACCAGTAAGAATCATGACACCTTCAGCATTTGAGTTTTTAGCAGCAATGCTTAGGGCCGTCTCACCATTTGCGTTTTTAAGCTCTAGCTTAGCACCTTTTGCCAGAAGAAGATCCAAAGCCGCTTCAGTCTTCTTGTTTAAGTTTTTGGCCAGGTGATGCAAACTTGAATTACCTTGGGCATCCTGAAGATTAGCCACTGCACCGGCGTTAAGAAGTGCCTCAATGGCCAATACTTTTCCACCTTGTGCCGCTTTCATTAAAGCGCTCTGACCGTCTTTGCTATAAAAATCAACCCAAGTGCCCAGCTTTAAAAGTTTCGAGAGGTTTTCCATGTCCCCTTCAAGGGCCGCTTGATTAAGGGCCCTTTGGATACCTACTTCCGGAATGACAGTTAAACGAGTCACGGCCTCACCCTGACAGCTAGAATCCTGGCAGCGGTATGACTTAACACATTCATTAATCCAATCAACTTCAAAGTCCCTTTCGCCTCTCACTAAAATGCCTTCTACGGTCCCGGAATTAGCATTAAAAACACCTGAGCCGGAGTTACCGCCAAAGGAGTCAAGGTTTGCCTTAAAATAATGAGGATGTTCATTTTCACGGACATGGGCGCCGGCCGCAACCTTCAAAGGCAGACCAGTCGGCGAACCGATGATGAGAAGTTTTGTGTAGTTCTTGAGTTCATCACCATTATTTATTTCCAGTGGAGTTCGTCCACTCACCGGACGATCCAGTTGGACTACAGCATAGTCGAGATTTAAAGCGCTATTAAGGGACTGAGACATCACCTTTTTACAATTATAGACATTTTCCTTAGGCATTTTAGCCCCCCCTTTCTTGGAGAACTTATCTACCTTGTAATCAAAAACCCATTGGTTATCATTACAAGCGGATTCATCAGTCACACAGTGACCAGCAGTCACCAGAAGGTCAGGTGCAATTAAAAAGCCACTGCAATTTCCGGCGATAGGCTGCTCCAGAAACCTTTCGGACTTACAGGCCGGCAAACCAGAGTCAGTCATGCTTTCCAGAAACTTTCTTAGCGTATCTTTTTGTGAGACTTCCATATATTTTGAGGATTTTTCAAAGAGACTGCTACTGGCGATCATGGTGGCGGCAGAACTCGCCAGATTCTGTTGAAAGGAGGTGGCCTGAAAGACTTCAACCCGATGATCCTCACCATAGATAACACGAGCATGAGCTTCAGGGGTTACCTGAAACAAAAGTGCGCCACTTAATGCCATCAACTGAACTTTATTCACCATGAGATACTCCTGAAATTGAATGGAACATTTATACCGCTAAAAAGCGGGGCCCAATTTTAAATTTAATGCACCATGTAAAAATCTCTCTATTTGACGGCAAGCCTAATAAGGGCGAAACTTTATTAACGACTCAAATTAAGGGATAACTATGGGAATTTACGTTAATAGAACGCTTAATATGAAACAGATTGCGGCACTGGGTTTTGATATGGATTACACCCTGGTTCGCTATGATTCACAGGCCTTCGAAGAGATGACCTACAAAGAAATTCAGAAAAAACTTATCGAAGTTAAGAACTACCCAACCGTTATAGGTCAGTTGAAATTTAAATTTAACCTGGCCATCCGCGGACTGGTTATAGATAAGCCTCATGGAAATGTGCTCAAACTTTCTACTTACAGTAAAGTTAAGCACGCTTACCACGGTCTGAAAGAAATCGATTTTAAAAGCCAGCAGAAAATTTATCAGGGCCTGGTGATTGACCTCAACGATTCTGACCGTTACTCGATCGTCGATACGACCTTCTCCATTTCTTACTGTACGATGTACATGCAGATGATTGAACTTAAGGATAAGCATCCGGAGTTAAATCTTCCTGATTATAAGACGATTGAAAATGACATTCTGGAAGCGCTGGATATCTCGCATCGGGATGGAACTCTTAAGTCTCAGGTAAAAAAGAATGTCAAAAAATTCATCATTCAGGACCCAGAGATTGTTTCGGCCCTGGAGCGATTTAAAAAACATGGCAAAAAACTTTGGGTCATTACCAATTCTGACTATGAGTACTCCCGCCTCTTGCTTGATTACTCCATTAATCCTTTCTTAAAGGAACATAAACACTGGTCAGAACTCTTTAATATCGTTGTCACCGCTGCCAGCAAGCCTCGCTTTTTCACTGATAAAATGCCTCTCCTTCAGGTGGATCCGGTCTCGGGGCTGATGAGAAATCATCATGGTAAAATTGAAGATGGTATCTATCAGGGAGGCAATGCCCAGACGATTCAAAAGAGTTCAGGCTTTACTGGTGAACAGATCCTCTATCTCGGAGATCATATTTATGGAGACGTTCTCTCCATTAAAAAGACTTGTAACTGGAGAACGGCGCTGGTGATAGAGGAGCTTATTGAAGAAATTGATGCTCTGGAAAAAAGTGATGCTCTCTCGAAAGAAATCAATACCTTGATGATGGATAAAGTGGAATTCGAACAAAAGCTTGATGCGCTTTTTGATAAAGAAATTGAAAAAGGCAAAAAGCCCGACAAAGAAAAAATCCAGACTCATTTTCAAAAGATTGAGAAGGTCGATAAAAAAATTGGAAAACTCATTCGCGCTCATTCCCAGTATTTCAACCCTTATTGGGGCGAAACAATGAGAGCAGGAGTGGAGCCAAGCAGACTGGCCGGTCAGATTGAAAAGTATGCCTGTATTTACATGGCCAAGATTTCTGATTTTGCAGAATATTCACCACGGACTTATTACCGTCCAAGAAAGAAGACCCTGCCTCACGAAAGTTAGGCCCCTTTAACTTCAAAACGTGCACCCAGAGGTGAAGTGTGAGTCTCCTGCAGGAGCTCAACCTTCACTTCTTTACCCAGCACCCGCAAGATCAGATTCTCCAAAGTTGCTGCCCGGTAAAAGTTTAAAAACTCTACCACCTCAGAAGAAACAGTCTGGGAAAATTGTTTTAAATGATATTCAGGAAAGTAACTGACCGTCGTTTTGCCACCGATTGTCTCGACCTTTATCTGAAAATCTGTTTGGAAAAACAATTGCTCCAGAGCATATTCATTTAAAACCGCATGGACATTATCCAGCTTCTTCCAGTCAATTTCATAATGATTCCAGTAGATATCGTCCTGGCCAAAATTAGCAATTCCCTTCACATCACTGCGGGAATTTTTCCCCGCTTTAATAAAATAGTCCATGGTATCCAGGAAGAGCTGGAAGTTGATCAGGTTATCGAAATCCAAAAAAAATTCGGATTCAAGTCCCGTGGAATTGATAAATTCTTTATTTAAAGGAGGGACCATTTTCTTTTCTAAAAATGTCAAAAAAGGATAAATCTCACGCACCTTTTCTGCCCTGAAGTGGCGGTATTTTTTAGGAATTTTAAAACCTAGGGAGACCTGGTCATCATTAAACCGGACTTTGGAATGCCGATCAATAATTCCCGTTTCCAATGTTTCCGGAGGGATTGCCGTAAAGCGGGCGAACAAAAACCATTGAGGAGCAGAAGGGATGAGCAGGTTATGTTCCATTTTAGAGAGAGCACTTTGCGAACATCCAATGGCCTTCGCCACATCTGCCTGATTCAATTTCTTGAACTTGCGAGCGGCCTTCATTAAAGGCCCGATAGAAAAAGTCTGTTCATTCATGAATATTCCTTAGTGATTATTCCAAAGAACCAGGACCTCCTCTATTCTCTCTCTCATAACTTTTTGTTGTAAATTAGACGTCACCTGAACAATATCTTGCTCTGACTTAAAACCAATTAAGACGGTTCCTATGCCATAATAATACAAATTAAAATGAAGGCAGAAATCCTGAAGACTTATCTCAAACCGATCAAGAATACTCTTGAGTTTTTCAGTTCTTTCAATTTTCTGCAGTACTTCTTTTTTGTTCCACCAAGGTGCACTATGACGACTATCTTCTTTATCATATTTGCGCTCCTTTGATACTCTTCCCGTCAGGATTCCTTTATCAAAAGTGCCCCAACTCATGCTGAACTTCTCTTGCCACTGACCCTCTAAGCGGTCAAAGGCCTGAGTATTAAAAAGATTAAGCTCACTTTGAATTACATCAACATCACAAATTTCACGGGCCCGCTCTAGGTCTTCTAAGTTAGTGTTGCACAGACCGATGTGTTTTATCTTTCCCGCTTCTTGCGCCTTTTTTAAGACCGCCAGCGGTTCTCGGATATCAAACTTAGCGTCAGGCCAATGAATCATATAAATATCGATCATGTCCCGTTTAAGGCGCTTAAGACTCTCATGAAGCATGCGCTCGGTGTGAACAGGTGAATTGGTCATATTCACTCTCTTGGTAGGATGCCAGTCCACTCCTGATTTACTGATAACCTGGGCCTCTTTCGGCAAGTACCTACCAAGCCTTTCTTCTGATAAACCAAAGCCATAAATGGGAGCTGTATCAAAGAGACTTATTCCCTCATCCCACGCCTTTTTAATGAGCTTTTCGGCCTGGGCCTCACTCATCTGCCCGAAACCATAGCCCCCCCCTTCACCGCTTATGGAGGCCCCTCCAAAAGTAACGGCGGGCAAGGGAAAATTAAACTGTCTATACTGGCGATAAATCATGACTTGACCTCTGGCAATTGACAAAAACGACCTGCTCCTGCAAAGTGCGATTATGCATCTTATCACAATGGCCCACCTGGGTGAAGCTCAAGGTGTGATCGAGAAATTTCACCTGCAAAGAATTACCCCGGAACTCTTTAACAATGAAGAGATGGTCTTGCTATTGACCGGTGAAGGACCTTTTGAGGCGGCCACTAAAACCGCTCTACTGATTCCCCGCTATCCTTTTACTCAGATAATGAACTTAGGAATTGCCGGAAGTCTTAAAGACCACACCGTGGGTGAGATTTTTCCTGTGCGCACCCTTTATCTGATCCAGGACTTAAAACCAAGCTTTAAGTCTTTTGGGTCCCTGGAAGAAGGACTGGACTGCCTGACAAGCTTTGAGCGAATCCTCGATCCCCAGAAGGCCATTAAGCTCCAAGGTCTGGGACACCTGGTTGACCGTGAAGCCTGGGGTGTGGCCATGGCCGCCAAAACTGCCGGGCTCCCCTTTACAGCTTTCAAAATAATCTCGGATGTGGCCGGCACCATTGATGCCTGCGAAATCATCAAAGACCGGGCCCATGAGTTTTCAGAAAAGCTCGCCTCTTTTCTTGAGACTTATTTAAATAAGAATGAAGACACCAAGAGCGAAGAAAAATTCTCTCTTCCAGGTTTTCATTTTACTTTTTCTACCAATCACCAACTTAAAAATCTTTTGAATAAACTCTCCATCAAAGAACAGATTAGAGTTGAGGACTTGCTGGCCACTCTACCCATAGACGAGCTAAGAGAACTTAAACTCGCTCCTAAAGAGAGGGCCCGAAGGCTCCTCGATCATATGGAAAACCGGATTGATCCTCTGAAGGCCCATCTGGCCCGAAAGAAAGAAGAATTGCAAATGCTGTTTCAGAAGCACGGTTTAAAGCTTGAGATTGATGGCCAGTGGGAAAACCCCAAACTCACCATTTCCTTTGAAGCAGGTTCTGATCAAGAGATACAGGATAAGATTCAGGTTCTAAAAACACTCAGTATTGATTCATTCACTAAAATCATGAATGGAGAGATCTGTGTGGAATGAAGTTTATGTTGAAGAAGACATCAAGGATCATCCCCGGACATTAAGTATTCTGAAGAAAGTTCAGAAAGAAGCTCTTCTCATTGAGAAATTCGATGATCTCTGGGGCCGCTCTAAAAAGCCCTACCTTCAAAAAAGAGACTCACTCAATCTCTTTCTGGCACGAAAACATGGGCAGCTTTTAAAACTTGCTCCTGACGCTTATGGGTCGGCCGGTGAACCCCATTATTACTTTATTCATGCCTATAACTGCATTTACGAGTGTCAGTACTGCTATCTTCAGGGGTATTTTAATACCCCCGACATCGTGCTGTTCATTAATCATGAAGAAATCATTCAAGAGATGGAAAAGGCCCTGCTGTCTCACCCTGGAACGAGGGTATGGTTTCATGCGGGTGAGTTTTCAGACTCTCTCGCCCTGACTCATTTAACAGGTGAACTTGAACTGTATCATGATTTTTGCCAAAAGCATCCAGAAGCGGTGATTGAACTCAGAACGAAATCGGTTAATACCCGCGAACTTGAAAAGCTCACTCCACTTCCTAATTTCATTATCAGCTTTTCACTTTCACCCAATGAGATGGCCCGCAGAGTTGATTTAAAAACACCCTCAACTTCGGCCCGACTGAAAGCGATGCATAAGCTTTATGAGCTCGGTTTTAAAATCGCCGCACACTTTGATCCTATTATTTTTGAGGATCAATTTAAGGCCCGCTATCAGGAACTGCTGCAAACGATGCAGGAGCTTAAACTCACTGAAGAATTGGAGTACCTCTCTCTTGGGGTAGTCCGCTTTACCAAAGAGGTTTATCGGGATGCCGAGAGAAATTATCCTGATTCAGTGATTCATACGGGCCCTATGGTCAAGAGCTTTGATGGCAAAGTCAGGTATCATCGTCCTATGAGAATGTGGATTATGAACAGCATTAAGGAACTCTCCATTCAAGCGGGCGTTAAACCGGAATGCATTTATCTGTGCATGGAAGAGAATGCTTAAAAAACCTGAACTCTTTAATAATGGTTTTCATCTTAGTTATTTCCCCTTGGGTGATGAGATTAAAGATCTGGTCATTCATGAGAACTGGGAAAAGCTTGATCAGGAATTTAAAATCCTGACCGCCAAAGATGGACGACTGTTTAAATTTTTAAATGAGTTTCATGATTTTAATGAAATTGAATTTATCATCAGTATCAGAGATGCCCAGAATGACTGGGAAGAAGATGGCATCTGGCATGATGATGGTTCCCGAGTTTTTGCCTTCAGCCTGTCTTTAACTGTGGATGCCGATCATCTGGAAGGCGGAAGGCTGGGCGTACGACAAAAAGGCTCTGAGAACTTATTTGAAATCCCCACTCCATCTTTTGGGACGATTATTCTTTTTCTCACCGGTATCTATGGATTTGAACACAAGATTCATCAGGTAACCAAAGGCCGCAGGATCATCATTGCCGGCTGGTGCTCTTAACTATAAAGCTCGTTAAAACGTTTCTGAAGCTCTCTGGGTGGCACATCTTCCATATGGGTCGCGAGGATCCAGTGATGACCAAAGGGATCTTTAATTCTGCCCGTGCGGTCACCATAAAATTGCTTTTCAATAGGAGAGATTCCTTCGGCCCCCGCCCTGATGACAGACTCGTAGAGGGCCTCCACATCACCGGTATAGAGCTGAAGAACCACAGACGGCACCCCACTAGGAGTAGGGCCTTCTGAAAGCATGATCACAGTGTCTTCAATCTTGATTTCAGCGTGTATGACAACTTTATTAGGGTCTTCAAGTTTCATGATAATTTCAGCACCAAAAGCATCATTATAAAACTTCAGGGCCTTATGGACATCTTTAACATGAAGGTGAACGGTGACGGTTTTGTATTCTCGGGGGACGTAGTTTGGGGTCACACTCATCTGTGCTCCTTATGCTTCAAATAATCCCGGGATAGAAAGATATCTTTCGCCAGTATCATAACAGAAGGTCAAAACTCTTCCTTGGCCCTTGGCCAATACTTTACTCACGGCTGCCAAAGAGGCACCTGATGAAATACCAACAAAGATGCCTTCTTCTTTGGCCACTCTTTGCGCCATAGTGAAGGCCTCATCTTTGGTGATGGTGATAACATCATCAATAATAGTACGGTCCACAATCGAAGGGATAAAACCGGTTCCAATGCCCTGAATGGCATGAGGTCCGGGGGCCCCGCCAGAGAGCACCGGTGAATCGGCCGGCTCAACGGCCACCACTTTTAACTTTGGAAATTTTTCTTTTAAAACTTTTCCTACCGCCGTGAGGTGCCCGCCGGTACCAACACCAGTCACTAGATAATCAAATCCCTGAGGAAAATCTTTGAGGATTTCCTGGGCAGTGGTTTCTGCATGGACTTTAAGGTTATCTGGGTTTTCAAACTGCATGGGGATCCAGGAAGCGGGGTTAGCAGCATGCAGCTCCTGGGCCTTCTCGATAGAGCCTTTGATGCCCTTCTCTTTTGGAGTGAGTTCAAAAGAGGCCCCATAAGCGGCCATCACTCGGCGGCGTTCAACTGACATGCTCTCAGGCATGACCAGAATGAGTTTATAACCTTTAACGGCACAAACCATGGCGAGCCCAATTCCAGTATTGCCGGAAGTGGGTTCAATAACGGTCATCCCTTTTTTTAGGTCGCCGCGCTTTTCAGCTTCTTCGATCATAGAAAGGGCAATTCTATCTTTAATAGAAGCTCCCGGATTTTGCCTTTCAAGTTTTATCCACACTTCAGAGGAGCCGAATAAACGGTTGATCTTTACGTGTGGAGTATTACCAATGACATCCAGGATTGATTGCCCTTTCATGGGACCTCACTTATTTTTTTATTCTATCCTTCACTTGATCAAAAATAGTGCTGGCAGTATCCAGAACTTTGCCGGCAGTCTTTTCAACCTTGGCCTTGATCTCATCTTTTGGATATTTTGCCATCAACTCTTCAACTTTCTTAGTGGCATCTTCTTTGGAGATTCCAAATTTTTCCTGAACCAAAGAAACCATTGAAGCAGCATTACCTTTTACTTTTTCCAGATCTTTTTCAGAAATAGAATCCCATTTTCTTTTTGCTTCATGAGAAATTTCTTTCCATTTAGACTTGAGCATTTCCGCATCGAGATTCATAAAACTTCCTCTATTGTGTAGGGTTTGGGCCGCTTCGATAATAGCATGTGCATCAACTTGGTGCTTAGCATACAATTCGTCGGCAGAATAAGCACTCTGGCCAAACTCTCCTCTTACAGCGAGGGAGATAATATCAAATTCATAGCCAAGAAGCTTTAACTGATGAGTCAGCTGACTGCCCATACCACCAATTAACTGATGATCTTCAACAGTCACTACTTTGGATCCGCTATCTTCAATCCACTTTCCGATTTGCGTAAAGTCTGAGTGATTAACAAAACTATGATTGATGACACTGGCCCCAATTCCCAAGGCCTTCAGTTGATCTCTCGCCTCCAGGCCTTTGGCCACCAGGGAACCGGAAACAACAATCGCTACATCTTCACCACTGGAAAGCTTTTGCGGAACATGAAGGTCATAGTTAAGCCCTTCCTGCACTTCTAAGGCAAAATTTTCACGACCTATAAAGAAGATATAAGACTCACCGTCGTTTCCGCTTTCACGCTCGAAAGCAATCTTTTTAACGGCACCATAAATATACTCTTCGGCTTCTTTAGCTGAAGCGACGTTTACAATATTCAGATGAGGGATGCTGGCCAGGGCGCTCATATAAGTCAAAGACTGATGGCTTGCTCCATCTGCGGCATCCTGAAATCCTGTGTGAGAGAAAACAGCAATCACCGGGGCCTGAGAAAGAGAGGCCATGATTAAAGGAAGATTTCCTTTTGTTACGCCAAAGGCGGCAAAAGTATCAACCACCGGAATATAACCGGCCTTACTCATACCAATCGCAGTAGAAACCATGTTGGCCTCGGCCACACCAATATCAATGTAATGATCTGGAAAATCTGTATGGAATCCTTTAACACCGGTAGAACTCTGAAGATCACTGGTAATAGAGAAAACAGGATAGTTGTCTTTAGCAGCTCGTGAAAGAGCACGGGAAACACCGACTTGAATCTTGTCTTTAGGAGCACCAGTTGAAGATTTTTTCTCAGGCTTAACAGTCAGATCATTGGCCCAGCTGGTGAACTCTGCCGGAACCTCATCACTTCCCCAGATCTCTTTTAAGAAAGCATGGATGCCTTCGTCATGGGCCTTCAAAGGAAAACCGTGACCGCCGGAAGCTGAATCAGCAGTAGATTTAACACCGTAGCCTTTAATAGTCTTGAGCCAGATGCAAATCGGTTTAGATGAATCTTTTTGAACCTTCGCCAGCGACTCTTCCAATGTATGGTAAATTTTTTCCAAGTCGTGACCATTCTCTAGTTTAATCACATCCCAACCCTGGGCCGCCAGGGACTCAAAAGTTGGTTGCATAGAAAATGAATCTTTATCAATTCTTCCACCAAGCTTGGTGTTATTATCAGAAAGAATGAGAATGAAAGGATTAAGTTTTCCTTTCTGAGCTAGTCCAGGAACGGCACTGAAAGCTTCTTTCGCCTCACCTTCCATGGAAGCTCCATCAGAAAGAGAAACAATTGTCGTGCGAGCGCGACCGGCAATTTTGTCGGCCAGGGCCAGACCTTGTGCCTGAGGGAAAGCTGAACCCAATGGACCATTAGAAAGCAAAACACCTTCTGGATAAAGATGAGACTCTCCATGCCCAGTTAATTTTGAATTCATTGAACGGAAACCTTTAAGTGTTTCCAGAGTCAAATCACCATAACCCAGGACAGTTCTGAGAGCGTAAATACCATTTTCAGCATGGCCAATATCATTAACGAAGTTAAATTTCTCAAACCAGTTTTTCTCTTTAAACATAAGAGCGTGAAGGGCCGTCCAGGCTTCAGTCATGGCGGAAGGACCACCCCAGTGGCAAGCAGCTCCACCGTTTACAGCGGCCAAGTCCATAAGAGCGATCAAAGATCTTGTGGCCTTAGGATTTGCCACCTTCATCTCTTTTTGCTTAGCGTCTTTAATCGTTACAGAATAACGAGGCTCGCCCACAGGTGCCGGCAGAAGTTTTGATTTAATATTCAAGGGTTTAAGTGACATGAAGGACCACCTTTAAAATGAATGGAAGTTGAATTGATGAGAGTATGAAACCCCAAAAGAGCTAAGTCCACAAGATTCTTCTGTTTTACGCTTGCCAACGTTCTTCATACAGTTTAAATTCTTGGGACTTTTCAATAAGACTAACGACAAGGGAAATTATTATGGCACGTCAATGTGATCTAACTGGTAAGAGCCGTCAGGCAAACCATAAAGTGTCTCACTCAAACATCAAGACACGTACTTTCAAACAGCCAAACCTTAAGACAAAGAAAGTTTTTGATCCTGAGTCTGGACAAACTATTCGTCTCAAGCTGGCCACTTCTACAATTAAGACTCTCGATAAAATGGGTCTTTCTAAATTTTTACGTAAGTACTACAAGTAGTAGTATAAATAACCTTTACCATAAAAAGTAACGGGCCCACGAATGTGGGCCCTTTTTTTTCTTTAATAGATAACTTTAACTTCTTTAATCACCACTCCCCATCGGGCCTGGCTTGAGTCAGATGAAAACTCAACCGTTACAGAATTTGTTTCTGTGTAGTCAGTTTCATAGTTTTCGCCTTTGCCAGAGAGCTTTTCCATCACAATACCTTTAGCATCTTTGAAAGTAACAAAATCATAACCTGATTCAGTGTCATATTTTTCAACGACAAACTTCACATACTTCGCCCCTGGGAAACTATATGTTTTGCTCTGTTTGGCGTTGTTGGCATAGGGGTGAACTGTTTCGAAAACTTCTGAAAGGGTTTCCACTCTCCAGGCATTCTCGTTTGGTTCCTGACGAGGAATACGGGTATTAGTCAGAAAGTTGTAAGCATTAACACGTCCGCCAGCGGCCGTTGATTTTCTGTAGGCAGATGTTGGAACTGTTGTCGCCATGAGGCGGTTACGGAGTTCAAGAACTGGGAGTCTGCCTTGTTCAGCGATCAGAAGTCCTACTACCCCAGAAACGTGGGGAGTGGCCATCGAGGTGCCTGAGAAGACCTTATACTCTCCGCCAGGAGTGGAAGAAAGAACATTGCTACCAGGAGCTGCGACATGAACTGTTCTCTTACCGAAGCAAGAAAAAGAAGAAAGAGCGTCCTGAGCAGTATGAGAAGCTACACTAATAACGTTATCAACCTGATAGTTAGCAGGATATGAAGGTTTTGCATCATTGTTTGTTCCATCATTTCCGGCAGCCGCCACGAAGACGATACCTTTATCCTTAGCGGCCTTAATAGAATCTTCTAATGACTTAGAGAATCCACCTCCGCCCCAAGAGTTACTCATGATATCAACATTCATTTTAGTGGCGTAATCAATGGCCACAACAGCGTCGGCCAGTGAACCGGATCCTTCATCTGAAAGAAATTTCACGGCCATCAAAGATACATCTCCCATCACCCCGGCAACACCCATGCCGTTGTTGTGTTCGGCACCAATAGTACCGGCACAGTGAGTTCCGTGAGCGTTTCCATCCATGGGGTCACCGTTCTTGCCATTGGCATTCCATCCATGGACATCATCAATGTAGCCGTTACTATCATCATCAATGCCGTTTCCTGGAATCTCTTTATCATTGACCCACATATTGTTTTTAAGATCCGGATGATTGTAATCAATCCCGGTATCAATCACGGCGATGACTACTTTTTTATCACCTCTGGTAATTGACCAGGTCTTTTCTGCGTCGACATCAGCGCCTTCTACACCTGGGGTTGTTGAAGAGCCGCCGTTTCGATCGGGCTCGTTGGCGCCAGTATTATTCAGACCCCAAAGTTTTCCATAAAGAGCATCATGAGGGGCCATGGCGCTTCGAACTTCTTTAATCGTTCCGGCCAGCATGCCTTCAACTGATGGAGTTGAATCAATCGCCTTATAGATGAAGTTTGGTTCTGCAAATGATACTTCAGAAAGACTATTAAGTTCATTCAGAAGGCTTTGAGTAGATTTATCATTGGATTTCAAAAGCAGGTAATCACCCGCAAGAAGTCTCAATTCCTTTTTAACTTCCGCACCTAAAAATGATTTCTTTGCCAGGAACTTTCCCATTAACCCTGGTTTTACTTTCACCAGAACTTCACCTGGAACAAAAGGGGCCTCCAAAGACTGGGCCGTCTTGGCCATGGCACTGGTGGACAAAACTGCTAGACCTAAAACGGCGACAACAGACATCTTTTTCATTAACACTCCTAGCTCCAAAAAATTTAAGCACATTCTTAATTGTAGGAGTTCTTCAGTATTTTTCAGGGGGTAGGCAAAATTAGCTTACGCAACAAGTCAATTACCGAATTGGCCAGACGACCTAGTTTTCCGCTCTTTATCAAATTGCAGACTTGAGTCACAATAGAAGGAGAAAGGAAATTTCATGATTTACAATAAAAGTGGCCACCCTGTTGAAGTAAAAAAAATCTCCATCCGTCTATGGGGTTTGAGAGATGAAATTGAAGCGGCCATTGGCAGAAGAATGAAAGAATGTGAAGCCGCCGGCATTCCTCTGTACATTGAAGACATTAAAAACTTTTATAAAATAAATGATCACTCCTCCATGCCGGATAATGTGATTCCTATGGGAAGCAAATCCACTGGTGAAGACATGAATACTCTGATGGAGTCCTTGGGTGAAGAGACCCAGAATGAAGGCACCAGTGGTGCCCTCAACGAGGCAGAGGAAATCATTGCTGAACAGACACTTCAGGGCCTTGAAACCAAAACTCCTAATCCGATTCTGGAGCGTCCTTATCAGAGACAAGCACCGGATCTGGACAAGGTCTCTTATGGATTTACCCTTCTTTCAGACATCAACATGGAGCAAATGCTGAGCTTTACCAAGGATAAGTTTCTCCAAGGCCAGTCAGTGGTCATTGAATTTCTTATTCCACAAAACTTCATGCTGACCGCCGATGTGACCTATTGCCATCATTATGCCATGAGAAGCCGAATTATCAGTTCAACCAAGCCTGATTATCGGGTTCAATGCAAATTCACATTCAGTATGAAGGGCGAAAGGAATAACCTCAGAAACTTTCTAAAATCTATCGAGCCCAATGTTACTGATAAGAAAAAAAACAAGAAAGATAATGAAGATGATTCACTTGGTATCTAATACCGGTATAATGTTTTCATGAAGGCCCAACGAAGACATACACTCTCTACCTTTTTGGTAGTTTTTTTCTTTTTTATACTCCTTTTTTTAGGACTATTTGCTGAAGTCTTCGAATCACAAACTCCTGAAGTCGACATTGCTCAAATTTATGCCAACCCAGTTCCGGTGAGTGAACTTCAACAGCTGAAAAGTTTTAAACTCACAAACAAGCACGGCAATTTTGTTTTTGAAAACACTCACCCACAGCAAAACCTTTCTGGCCCTTGGCAAATGATTGAGCCTCAAGTCCTGAAACTTAAAAGTGATGTTATTTCAAAAATTATAGACGCCCTAAACGTCATCAGAGTCCGAAATTTTCACCGTCTAGAGCCTATTAATATTACCAGCTTCTCTTTAGATAACCCGACCCTGACATTGTTTTTTACCAATCAGAAAAACAAGAATTTCGAAATTAAAATCGGTCTTATCAATCCGATAGATAACTCGGCCTACCTATCTCTTTCCGGCCAGGATCAGATTTATCAGATCGACCCGATTGAAATGGCCCTGGAAAGTTATGATCTGGCACAATTGGTTGAATCCAAAGTTTTTGCCTTTAACATGGCCTCCCTAAATTCCCTTGAAGTTCAGGGAAAGAATGGGTTCTTGATGAAGATGACAAAGAAAGAAGATCATTGGCAGGACCAGGATGGTGCAAAACTAGCAACAGCAAAGGTCGAAAAATTTATTGAGCGTCTTGAAGAAGTGAAAAGTTATTCGATCCTTGATCAATTAAATGCCGATCAGCAGAGCTTCATGGAAAACACCATGACCTCTCCGATTTACAGGCTCAAAGTCATATCGACCCAAGGTGTACGTAATTTCAACATCAGTGAAGTTAAGGGCCAGCTACCAGGTATGAACGTCATTAAAAGCGGTACTTATGCTCTCTCAAATGATGAGAAGCAGTCCTTTATCCTGATTGATGGGGCCCAGTTAAAAATGCTGCAAACCAAGAGCTCTGAGCTCAAATGAAGGTTTAATTAAATAGTCATTCATATCTCTCTATTCTAAGAATCCTTCGCTTAAGGTTCTATTCCCAGAACCTCTTTGACTGGAGGATTTTATGAAATTATTTTATACTGCAGCTGTTATGGCCCTGTCTGTTTCTGCTATGGCAGAAACAATGATCTGTGAAATCAATGAAACGGGGGCGGCAACAAAAACCACGACCGTTACCCATGAGATAACCCCAGGATCACACAGGAGTACACCCTTTGAGTCCGCCTATGCCACAGGCTTCATTGCTGTAGTTCGAGACTATAAAGTGGTCAATTTGGTAAGTAAGGAAGACGGAAGAGTTTTTTCATTCTTTGGGAAAACTGATAGTGGCTCATTCTTGGGTGGGACGTATTATATGGCCGATGGAAGTTCTTATCTGACGATTGAATGTCAGTAGAAATAAAAAAGGGACACAACAGTGTCCCTTTTTTATTAATAACTCAATTATCTTGAGAAATTACTTAATTTCTTTGTGAACAGTGTGACGACGAAGATTTGGGTTATACTTCTTCATTTCAAGACGCTCTGGAGTCGTTTTCTTGTTTTTTGTAGTTGTATAACGAGAAGGAGATCCCCCTTCTTTTCTTGCTTCTGTACATTCTAAAGTCACAATAACTCGTGGTCCCTTCGCCATAATATCCTCGCAATGGTAAACATTTACATAAAAGTCCACAAACTATAAACTACTTACTCTAGGAATACAAGACTTTACTTGATTGAGAGTGTCGGATGCTATGCATAAATATTGAAAATTGGACTTTTTGCCGCTACCAGAAGGGAAATTTCATGGCGATGATTTCCTTTGGGGCCAACCCTGACTCCATTGAGGAAGACCGTCTGGAGTATTACGTGACCGTTTTGGAAAATGAGGATCAGGAAGTCTTTCAAGAGCGCTTCGACTCTCTGACTGATGCTTGCTTATATCTCAATGAAAACTACGCGGATTGGACCTTTGAAGATCAGACAGCTACAAAATCTGGCTGCTCAACCTGTGCTGCTCACTAAAGTCCGGGAACATCTTTTCTAGCTCTTCTGGATTGAAAATATTCTTCATGGATTCTTTGGTGAATTTTTCACCAGTTGCTTCAATAATTCCCTTCCTGACCGCCAGGCCCTGAGTCTCAAAAAGTGGAGTCTCTCCCCACAGCCATTCCCAAGAGCTTAGCTGCTGAAAGCTTGCCTGTACGGCAGGCATAGACAGCAGAGATCCATCGAGTTCAAAAGGAATAGTTTTTAAATGATGAGCAATAAGATCAATGACGTCTTTAATTTCCACCCCAGGATGTCTTTGATTAAGACTGATCACTTTGGAACGTACGGAGGCTATCGACTTGGTCTGAGTGGGCACGATCGTGTGCTTAAGACTTTCATCTAATTTATCCAGATCACTACTCACAAGAAAAGTTCCGTGATGAAAAGAAGCAGTCTTGGTCTGCTTATAAGCGGAGCCTGAAATCTTCTTCCATTCACCGCCCTCATCCTGAAGCCACAGATCATTGCGTGGTGAAATAGTGAGTTCGATATCGGCCTTAGCGAAGGCCTCTTTTAAAAGCTCGGCATGTTTTTTTCGGTCAATCATTCCCTCTGGAACGATAAAACTAAAATTTAAATTCCCCTCGTCATGAAAAACACACCCCCCACCGCTCTGACGTCTGACCATCCAGATATTATTCTGAACGAGATAAGGAAGATTCGTTTCCAGCCACGGGTTCTGAAAGCGCCCCAAAACTACCGAAGGACGGTTCACATAAAAAAAGAGCACAGGTAAATCTGCCCCACCGCGAAGGAAATAATCCTCTAGGGCCAGGTTGATAAAAGGATTATTAAATGGTGAGGTAAAGACTTTCATGTGGGGGACATGATAAACTGCCGGGCATGAAAGAACAATCCATGAGCGCTGTCCTTCCTAAATTGCCCATCGTGGGCCACCTCAAACTAACCTCTTATGATGGTAAAACTCTGGCGATGGTTGAAGTTGTGAAGAATAAGTCTTCCAAAATAACTGGGCCCTTTTTTCAAAAGAGCCTTGAGGAGTTTGAACAGTTTCTGAGCGGGAAGTCCCGAGCAATCAACATTAAACTCGACTACTCTCGGTTATCGCCATTTCAAGTGAAAGTACTCAAAGTTATGAAAGAAATCCCCTATGGAGAAGTGGCCACTTATAAGGAACTTGCAGAGAAACTCGATTCTAAGGCCTATCAGGCGATTGGATCGGCCTGTGGCAAAAATCCTTTTCTGTTAATCTATCCCTGTCACCGTGTAGTCGGATCTAATGATATAGGGGGATTTGCTCACGGTATTACCATGAAAAAAGAACTTTTAAAACTTGAAGGACGATCCGGGTTTTAGTGTTCTCTAAAACACGGATGCCCGAACAGGCATTTGTCATTGATGGTCTTGGCCACTGACGGCGGAACCATCTTTTCCCATCCTGGTTCATTATTCAAAATCATCTGCAGTACTTTAGATGAGTAGATATGAAGAATATCCTTGTCAAATTCGGCCACATCATCAATTTGCTTCATGCCCTTTAGGTGAGCAAACAAATGATCAAATTCTTTTGGCACTTTAAGATTGGCCATGGTTTCAATCTGCCCGGCCTCTGACTTATATGGATAGATGTAAACCTTTACATAGTCGCGGAAGAGCTGACCCAAGGCCGCAAGGATTCCTCCCTCAACATTGGCATATTCCTCAGTAAAGATCTGTTGGAAGTTATAGATACCTAGAACCAGTCCCAGATGAGGAACGTTTAATTTAGCAAAGTAGCTGGCGAGTTTGTAGTACTGAGGATAATTAGTGATCAATACCTTCTGTCCCATAGTGCACATTAAATCCACACGGGCGAGAAAATCTTCCTTGGTCACAGCACCTGCTTCGGCCTTAAGAGTCGAAATGGTGATCTCCGAGATGGTGACAATATCCTCCGGTTTTTTACCAATATCCTTGGCAAAATTAAGAAGGCCCGTTTTGATCATATCAAAACTGACGAGTGTCGGTGGACGGTAAGAGCCGCGCACGACCAGTACATCTTTTTTATAAAGAAGATCATTGGCGAGGGCCACTTCACCATTTTCATCAAACATAATCGCCTGAGTATAGCCTTCTTTTAACAGCTGAAGGTTCATCAAGCGGTTATCAATATCCTGGAAAGCGTGTCCCCCGAAACGAATGAAATTCACTTCAATTCTCGACGAATCAAGGTGATCCATTAATGAGCTGATAAAAGTTTCCGGATCGTGCTGCAGAAATAAAGAAGCATAGGCCAGATTAAGACCCATTATTCCCAGAGCATCTTGCTGCATAAGATTCTGAGGATCAAGCATTCGTACGTGGATGACGACGTCACTGACAGGAGCTCCAGGAGCATTTTGAAAACGCATCCCAAGCCATCCGTGGGCCTCATTAGTCTTTTTAAAGTTAAGGGCCGCTACCGTATCTGCAAAAACGAAGAAGGCATGATCTTTTCCGCGTGTTTCGCCTAAGCGCTCTTCGAGTAATGAAAATTCTTTTTCCAACATTTTCAGCAGGCGTGATTGTGAGACATAACGCCCGTGAGGTTCTTTCCCATAAATCGAGTCTGAGAAAGTCATATCGTAAGCAGAGATTGTTTTAGCAATTGAGCCGCTTGAACCACCGGCCTGAAAGAAATGTCGTGCGACTTCCTGGCCAGCACCAATTTCAGCAAAAGTTCCATAAAACTTCTTTGCCAGATTAATTTTTAAGGCCTTTTGCCTGAGTGAGAGTGTCGTTTCCATGATGGACTTCCAACCTTTAAGAACCTGAATTTGTTGAATTCCTTAAGAGTGTACCATTAAAGATAAGGCTTTCTAAGCGAAAAAACTCCCAAAGAAGGCTGACTTAACGCATAATATTAATAAAAATAATGTCGATAAAGCACAAAAGCTTTTTTTGGGAGGCCCAAAATGGAATTAGTATTTTTATCCGCCCTTTTAACTTTAGTAACTTTAACTGTTTTGGCGGTGACATCTCAACAACCCGCCCCTAAAGCTATTCCAGTTAAAATCAAAAAAGATTAGGGGACCGGAGTGAAACGTCGTCCTCGATAGCTGCTCCAGGGTAAGTTAAATAACGAAACGAAGGCACCACCAGCAGCGGTAAAGAAGGCGTCACGAAATTCAGGAGACCCTCGTCCTGTTCGATCATAAATTTCCTTCCCTCCACCCGCCATAAGACTAACTAATAGTCCTGCCATCGATGAAATGAGTGCCACTTTACGCTCATTAAATTGACCTCCGCGTTTTCTTGCTATAAACCGCATAATCCCCCGTGTTCCAAGTATGGTCACACCCGAAATCAAAGACCCAGCGATGAAGTGTCTTTGCCAGTCTACACGATTTGGTGCCACCACCTTGCTCGCCCTGATGGCCAGAGCAATCGGAATACCCACTCGAGCAAAAGTACCCAAAACTCGCAGCCCCGGTGTTGCCTCATCTTTGGTACTAACATTCTCTCTGTCGTAATTGGCCAGAAGCTTCAAATAAGCTTGGGGTGTGAGAATTTTTTCTACAAATCTGATTTCCTGATAGCTCTCGATAGTTTTATTTCCTTCTTTATCAGCATGAACTAGTGACTCAGAAACAAGAATTTCGGAATCACGAGTCCTACAGCTAAAAGAAATCGCTTTGTAAGCTGATCCAATCTCAGTTCCCGAAGTAATGGTTACTTGATCCTTGCAACGTAAAAGGCCGTCCTGAATTTCCATGTAGGCGAGATGGTTAAAACTCTTTTTCTCTAATTCCTGCTGAATAGTAGCTTCCAGCTCATCAAGATCAACATTGGCCTGGGCCATGATGGAAGTGATTAAAAGAACAAACACAAGACAACAAAGGTAACGGTTCATAGTACGCTCCTTAAAGAAGCGCACTATGAACAAAAAAGATTAATTTAGATAGCCGGTGACAATGAAATTTCGGAAGAATCAATCTTAGCTAAGGAATAGCTAAAGCTCATTATTTTCCTAAATACTTCGAAACCACTTCAAACGTATCACGTGAAGGTCCAGCTTCCATAATAACATTAAGGGCTTCACGCATTGAATGCTGGCGCGACTCATCCACCTTGTTAATCAAGGCAAAAGAGCCGGCAGTACGGGAAGCCACCTGTGGATTAAATCCATCGATCATCTTAATTCGTTCTGCCAGGAATTTATAACCGTTACCGGATACATCATGAAAAGCGTGTAGATTATTCTTTGCAAACTGCAAGTACAGGGCACGTAAATAATTCGGTACTTGTTTTAAGAATAATGGGTCTCTTTCCAACTTCTCCATTCTTTCAATGGCCGTATTTTTTGGTGAAAAAGAAGCAAGTGAACCGAACCACTTAAGCATAACCAGAGAATCGTCTTTCCACTTCTGATAGAATTTTTGAACCGAATCGTGCTCAATATCTACCCCGCTCAAAATAAACTGCTGAAGACCGTGAATTTCTTCGGTCATATTTGAAGCATTAAAATAATGAGTTTCAAGGGCCTTCATTCCTTCTGAAGTCTTTGAGGCCACGAGGTAAGTCAAACACTGGTTCCGAAGGGACCTTTCACCAAAAGCTTTTGGTGTTAGCTCAAACCTACCACCTTGATCAAGGCGCTTGTGTTCAGCTAAGAACCAATCCTGGAAAACAACACCTAAATGGGAGCGCAGGTGCTGATGAACTACGTGGATAGCATCAAAATCAGGAGCGTCGAGTTCCTGGGACAGACCATTCTCAGTTGGTAAGTCTAAAAGATAAGACTTAAATGAGAGATCGATAGTGTTATCATTTAAAAGACTCTTAAAAGCTGTCGTAAAGTCAGCATCAAGCTCTGCCGACAGCACCCCAGTGGCCTTATAGTTATTGAACAATTTTTTAAAGACGTGATTATAGATTTTCTGAGTGGCCTCGTAACGGCAGTAAGGATCACTCTCGATACTCATGAGAGTGATCAAATCAGAAACCTCATATGGATAGTCCACATGTACAGGTGCAGAGAATCCACGGTTTAAAGAAGGAATAACATCCCCATCAATTTTAAAACGGAAGGTTTCTTTGAGTTGGCGAATTTCCAGATGGTGCTCTTGCTGGTCCTTAGTCTTCTTATTGATAAGTCCCACGACAAAAGGCATATGCAGAATATTTCCTTCAGGAACGCTGACCGAAGGAACAGGATATTTTTGTTCCACTTCCAGGACAAATTCATTCCCTTCAGTTTTCGATCTGACAATTAATGTCGGTGTTCCAGGACGAGAGTACCAGTTCTTAAACTGAGACAGATCCTTGCCACTGGCAACTTCCATCGCATTAACAAAGTCTTCAGTGGTAACGGCCTGTCCGTCATGAAGTTCAAAATATTTATCCATACCTTTGCGGAAATTTTCTTTCCCTATCAAGGTGTGGATCATTCTGATGACTTCAGAACCTTTTTCATAAACGGTTCTGGTATAGAAGTTGTTAATTTCGATATAGCTCGAAGGCCTGATCGGATGGCTCATCGGTCCTGCATCTTCAGCAAACTGGGCGTCTTTTAAGAGACGAACATCTTCCAGACGTTTTACGGCACGAGAGAGCATATCAGATGAGAATTCCTGATCACGGAAAACAGTCAGACCTTCTTTAAGAGTCAGTTGGAACCAGTCACGACAGGTAACACGATTTCCGGTCCAATTATGGAAGTACTCATGACCGATGACTCCCTGAATGTTTTGGAAATCATGGTCGGTAGCATTTTTTTCATTAGCAAGGGTATAAGTGGAATTGAAGATGTTAAGACCCTTATTTTCCATTGCCCCCATATTGAAAGAATCAACAGCTACAATCATGTAAATATCAAGATCGTACTCAAGACCGAAAGTCTCTTCATCCCATTTCATACTATGTTTCAGGGATTCCATCGCATGGCGGGTTTTGTCAAGGTTGCCTTTATCGACATAAATTTCCAGTGCAATTTCTCTTCCAGTCATGGAAGTAAAACTGTCACGGGCCACATCAAAGTCCCCTGCCACCATCGCAAATAAGTAACTGGGCTTTTTAAACGGATCTTGCCACTCCACCCAGTGCCTTCCACCCGCAAGTTTCCCTTCCCCGATTTTATTTCCGTTGGAAAGAAGAAAGGGGTACTGCTTTTCATCAGCAATCATTTTAGTTTTATACTTGGCCATGACATCAGGACGATCAATGGAATAAGTAATTTTTCTAAATCCTTCCGGCTCACACTGAGTACAAAGTTGCGGACCTGATTGATAAAAGCCTTCCAGCGCCTTGTTGGCGGCAGGATCAATTTTCACTTCAATATCAAGAGTAAATACATCATGTTCAATTTTTAAGAGCACCAGTTTATCAGCAGAGACTTGGTACTTATCAGTGGGAAACTTCTCACCATTAAACTTTAAGCTGAGAAGTTCCATGCCTTCCCCATTTAATTCCAGGTCAAGCTTTTGTCCTCTTAATTCTGGACGTTTCTCTATCTTCAAAGTCGAGCTGATAAGAGTATGGTCTTGCTTTATATCGACAGTCAGATCGATGGATTCTACCGAATAGGGAGAAGGTTTATAATCTTTTAAAAAAATGGTCTTAGGCTGTTGCATCGATCTCCTCCAAAGTGACCTCATAACCGGTATGAGCTCTGACATTCAAAACTCCTGTATCAAAAATAAGGTACTGACCTTTTATTCCAATCAGGCGCCCGGTGATTTCTGAGATTTTATCCAGATTAAAGCTTTTCACTTTTTCCGGATAACTCTCAATGGGATAATTAAATTTAACAACTGGTTCATCCAGTAGAGTGTATTCAAAATTTTTCAGTTCCAAGGCCAGCTCACCCATGAGTTTGTCTCTCCATTCTTTGAGATCAATGGACTCGGGCTCACCTTTTAACATTTTTCTCCAATCCGTTTTATCAGAGATGTGCTTTTTAAACAGCACTTCAATCTGGCCCGATGTGAATCTATTTTTCACTTCCATTATGGGCAACGCTTCACTGGCACCTTGATCCATCCAACGGGTGGGGACCTGAGTCTTCCGGGTGATGCCAACTTTTAAGCCTGATGAATTGGCCAGATAAATGATGTGAGGTTTCAGGCAATGCTCTTCGCCCCATGCTGGTTCCCGACATGTTCCTTTTTCATAGTGACATGTTTCAGGTTTAAGAATGCACAGATCACAAGAGGCCAGTTTTATGGTGCAGGGAAAGCAGTGTCCTTGGGCGTAAGATTTTTTTGTTTTAGTACCGCAATTACTACAAAAAATTTGTCCGCTATAAGTGAGCTTGAGATCTTTACCGACAAGGGGTGTCAGGTCAAAATGCACCTCGCGGAGTACCAATCCATAACTTACGGATTCTTGAAGCGAAGTTTTCATTTTTGATAAGGGGCCAGTGATTTTCATGAGCGGAATTATCTTACAAATTGATGCATCTGTCTTAGAAAAATGTTCCGTCATTGCATTCAGAGTAAATTACCCAAATAATATTGCTCAGAGATAACTCGCAGTCTCCAAATAAAAAAGGACGGTATTATGAAAAGGTGGATGCTCACCATTAAAACAATGATCCTCTCACTTGCTCTTGTTTTTGCTGCCAGCTGCGGCCAACAAGAAGGTGTTCCTTCCATTAATGGAGTGGAAGGCCCGATGATCAATGTTGTTAATGGACAAATTTTAGTTACATTTAAGTTTTTAAATCTCACCGGAGATTTTGGTCTTGGCGGACCGGTTCCTGAAACTCAGAACTCAACTTTCGCTTTCACTCCAAACGTCCAGGACGGAGGCATGCTCTTTGTTCTTTCTCTGGACCCTAAGGATCTTGAGTCCATTGATATCGGTGTCGGTGATGGCAACTATCTCCCTGACGGAAGACCTCTTCCAGGTATTCCGGGTGGAAAACTCGAGAACTCTCTTCGTATCGATACACAGTTAAACGACATCTCTTTCTACTATCATGAAAAGCTTTTCGGTATCTGGATTCCAGTGGGCTTTGAAACTGCCGGTATTTCTGGTTACTGGAACATTAACCAGAGCGGAAAAAACATTGGTTTCTTTGGCCTAGTTGGAAATGATGAGGACCGTGGATATAAGGCCGGAGGAATTCTTCTTCTGAAGCGTGAGCACTTAAAGAACAAACAGCTTAAGAATTTGATTAAGCTTTCTAAAAAATACCCTAACCAAGTTTTCTAATTCTAATCACTTAGGGCTCCTTAAGGGGCCCTAAAGTTGTAAAATTTTCTCAAATGATTCTTTTTTCAACTCCCTGACGACTCCCCCCCTTATAACTACAACATGCGTTTTTTGATACTAAACCTAGGCCTACTGATGCTGATGACATTTTTTGTCTCATGCGGAAAAAAGACCAAGGTGAAAGACTCTAATTCGGGCAAAACAGATATTCAGCTGACTGAAGATGAGGCCTATTTATTAAAAGATTTAAAAACGGCCGTAATCGAAAATGATATTGAATCGGTCAAAAAAATTATCAATAAAAATGATGATATTGATCTTAATAAGATTGTTCCAGGAACTGGTGAAACTCTCCTGACCCTGGCCATTATTAATGACCATAAAGAAATCAGAAATTTCTTACTTGATAAAGGTGCCAATCCAGAAGCATTAAACGGATTGAAACAAACTCCTTTATTTGTAGCGGTAAAAAACAATCGCTTAAATACAGTCCAGCTCTTAGCAGAACTCAATGTAAATCTAGACCAGGTTGACTTTTATACCAAGGATACTGCTCTCTCAATGGCAATCAAGCAGTCATCTGGGGACATTGCTCTCTTCTTAATTAAAGAAGGGGCGGCCCTGGAAACACTGGATAAGGACCTTAAAAGTCCCATCAGACTGGCCGAAGAAAACAGGCTTTCAGAGGTTGCAGAATTAATCAGAAGCATTCTCCAAACAGAGCGTGGTGCTCCTGATCTTAAAAGCTTCAAAACACTATTAAATGAAGCGGATCTGGGTCGCTTAACTTCTGTCTTATCCCGTTATCCTCGTCTCATTATTGATTATGACGTGATTAATCCGCTGGCAATTCTGGTAGAAGGCAAGAACGAATACAGCTCGCTTAAGAGTGCTGAATTGCTCTTAAAGCATCAGGCCAACGTCAACGGCCCTTTCGATGCCGAGCAGAGCCCTCTTATTAAGGCCACCAAAAGCCAAAAAAGCGGCTTTGCTAATCTTTTCCTTACCTTCAAGGCCAATCCACAGCTACTCGACAAAGACGGCAAATCAGCGCTTATACACGCCATCGAATTAAACAATCAGGAGCTGGTGGATTTATTATTGTCTTTTTCGGCAGTGGAAAAATACACTTTCCGAAAAGATGGTAAGGAAATTACTTATAACGCCTGTCAGGTGGCCCGAAATGTCACCCAAACTCTGACTGATGACAAAGACC
Source organism: Bacteriovoracaceae bacterium (assembly GCA_023701435.1). GTDB lineage: Bacteria > Bdellovibrionota > Bacteriovoracia > Bacteriovoracales > Bacteriovoracaceae > Peredibacter. The sequence continues at coordinate 36,359 of JAMPXB010000018.1, forward strand.
TGGTCATTAACCGCAATATCAAAAAAAGCCTAGCTTGCAGGTTTTCCTTCTGGCCGCTCTAGTCTGAATACTGGAATAAGTAGAAGAAGACCTGGAATCGCTATCACAGTACAAATCACAAAAAAACTCTCCCACCCCATCATCTTGGACATCCAACCTGTAGGACTGGCGAGAATGACTCGTGGAATTCCCATTAAGGCCGTTAAAAGAGCATATTGAGTGGCGGTAAACTGCTTATTGGTCAGTGAGGCCATATAGGCCGCATAGGCCGCAGTCCCCATTCCGCTGGCGAGGTTTTCAAAGGCAATGACTGCCGCCAAAGAAGAGAAACCAATCGGTAACGATGGGAGAAGCGAGAATCCTAAGGTTGAGACGGCCTGAAGAATGCCGAACATAATGAGAGAAGTGCGAATGTTCATTTTCAGCATCACTGTGCCGCCAATAATCCCACCCAACATGGTTGCAATCATGCCGAAGGTTTTGGCAACGGTAGCGATATCCGTCTTAGAGTAACCAATATCCAGAATAAAAGGGGTCGTCATATTGGAGGCCATGCTGTCGCCCACTTTATAAAGCAGGATAAACAAAAGCATGATCCAGGCACCCTTGCGACTAAAAAAATCGAGTAAGGGTCCCACCACCGCGGCCTTTAAGTTGGCCGGAATCGCAATATGCTGACTTTCTTTTGGAGCAAAGATTGTAAACAAAATCGAAGGCGCCATAAAAATGGCCAGCCACTGATAAACATTTTTCCAGGGAATCTGATCGGCCAGGTAAAGGGCCAGAGCGCCGGATACAAGCATGGCCAAGCGGTAACCAGTTACATAAAGAGAAGACCCTAGTCCCAATTCTTCATCAGGCAGAATCTCTCTACGGTAAGCATCAAGCACTACATCCTGAGATGAGGAAAACAGGGCAATGAGAAAGGCCCAGACACAAACCATAATGATATCAGTCTTCGGATCAGTAACTGATAGTCCCAGAATACACATCACCAGCAGGGCCTGAAATAAAAGCATCCAGCCCTTGCGTCTTCCCAATACAGGAATCTTATAACGATCAAGGAGTGGGGCCCACAAGAATTTAAAAACGTAGGGAAGGCCCAGAAGAGAAACCAGACCAATGGCGGTCAGGTCAACCCCCTCATCCGTCATCCAGGCCTGAAGTGTCGAACCAATCAAAAGAAGAGGTAGCCCCGCACTGTAGCCGGTTAAAAGCATGGCCAGCATGCGGAAGCTAAAAACTTTCTTCAGGGTTTCATTCATAGGTATGTAGGTTCATGATAATGAAAAGCATTTTTCCCTACAACACTTTCTGCTGTTTTCTTTTTTAAAGCGCCTTTTTTAAAGTCGATCTTTTTAATCACCTGACCAAGGGCCTCTGCCAGCAGCGGAGGAACAGCATTCCCTACTTGTCTGAAAATCGCCGTTTGAGAGCCCTGAAAGATGAAATCATTCGGGAAGCTCTGACAAGCAGCCGCTTCTCTAGGAGTAAGATAGCGTGGCTCAATCGGATGATAATAACTTGTTCTGGCCGTGAGAATAGTTGGAGACGGCTCAGTCAGAGGCAGACGCTGAAGTCTTGTTTGACGGAAACGGTTCTCGCGCAGTTTTTTCCAATCAATTCCGTAGCGGAGTTTTTTTGGAAGATAGGCCTTCTCATCTTCTTCATATCTGATGCCTTTGCCGGCAGGAATGAATTTTAATCTTTCACGGTCTTCCACTTTTTTAATCTGGGCCATAGGAATGTCATGATTATAAATCTTGCCATCAGGGGCCTTGAGATTTTTAAAAGCTTCAGCAACTGTTCTTACTTTTTTACCGGCCCGTGAACCATGCGTTGCCAGAGGAAAAAGACACTCTCCACCTCTTACTCCCATGATAATTGTGCGGCGGCGCTTTTCAGGAACACCAAACTCTTCCGCAGAAAGAACGCGTGCATCCATGTTGTAACCGAGGCGCTCAAAGTAATGGAAAATTTTCTTCAGGATGACCTGATTTTTTTTGGCCACAAGTCCTGTGACGTTTTCAAACAGAATAACTTTGGGTTGGGTTATCTTCACAATACGGACAAACTCTTTGAAGAGTTGATTTCTCTCATCTTCAACCTGACCACGACCAACAGTAGAAAAGCCCTGACATGGAGGTCCACCGACAACCATATCCACTTGCTGGCCACGAAGCAGTTCTTTGAGTTTCTTCTCTGATAATTTTTTAATATCTCCGAGATAAACTTGTGCCTCGTGATGGTTGGCCGCAAAAGAAGCTATCGCCTCTTTGTTGGCATCTACCCCCAGTAAACAGCGATGACCCGCCATCTCCAGGCCGCAAGAAAGTCCACCGCAACCGCTAAAAAGATCGATAAAATTAAATGATTTAGTCTGTGTTTTCATATGTCTCAAAGTGTAATTTTTCAGTCATAGGGTGTCTATTAAAAATCCTAACGACTGCTCGAATTACCATGCATTTGTTTGGCTTATGAAACACTGTTTTTTTTCATCTTTCTCTCTCAAAATTGCACAATTTTGTGGTAAAATTGTGTTACTAAATCCATGATGTTGAGCACTTCCTATTAACAAAAGGCATAGATATGAAAAGAAGAGATTTTTTAAAAAGCACATTGTTGTTTGCTGCTGTTTCAAGTGTTTTAGGCAAGGCCAGCGGTCTTTTGACTGAAGCCGTTGCTGCTGATCTTTTTGTAACTCCAGGTAAGCTTGGATATAAAGAAGTTTCTCCACAAGCTGGCAAAGGTAAGACTTGTGCTACTTGTAAGCACTTCAAGGCCACTAAGGCCGGTGTTGGCGAGTGTGTTCTTCCAGCAATGAAAGCTGCGATGAAAGCTCCATCAGCTCCTCTAGTTAAAGAAGGCGCTTACTGTAATATGTGGGCAAAAAAAGCCTAAGTATTAGAAAATTCGTAAATTCGAGGCCCTCGCAAGAGGGCCTTTTTTTTAAGCCTGTCTTCACGTAAAAATCACATCTCATTAGAAACTTGTCAGAAGAAGTTAGTTTTCAATTCGATCTTACTTTGGAATAAAGGGCGTCGGAATCAATTGTTGTGCAGGAGATACAATGATGAAATATGTTTTAACCCTTTCGATCCTTACATTTTTTGCTGTTTCGGCCCTGGCCGGAAAAGACGTTATCTACGGTAAGGACAATCGTCAGGACTTTTACGAGGTAACCAGCTCTCTCCACAGAAAGTTGGCCCTATCAACGGCCGGTATGGTCGACGTAAGACATTTTAAAAAATCAAGTCGTGAGAATTTTTTTGATCTTGAATATACAGAAACTCTTGAAAACGCTATGAACGTTTGTCCTTCGGAGGCTTTCTCGCAACAGCACCTGGCCCCAAATTGTTCAGGCTTTCTGGTAAGCCCGGACACACTTGTGACTGCTGGTCACTGTTACAAATCAGGACAAAAACCTGAAGAAGCTTGTAAAGGTTCAGCATGGCTATTTGGTTACGAGATGAAGTCCCCCTCTCATGACCCAACTCGTGATATCCCAAAAGATAATGTTTACCTTTGCAAAAAAGTAATGGCCGTAGAACTTAATGGAACTATGGACTATGCTGTGATCAAGCTTGACCGTCCGGTTGTTGGACGTGAGCCTTTAAAATTCCGTAATGCTGGCAAGATTGCAGATTCTACTTCTTTAGTGGTTATCGGTCACCCAACAGGTCTTCCGACGAAAATTTCTCCTGCTGGGAAAGTAACAAAAAATACTCAATCGACAACTTTCTCTACGACTCTTGATACCTTCGCTGGTAACTCAGGCTCAGCGGTATTTGATGCTCAAACAGGAGTGATCGAAGGGATTTTAATCCAAGGTAAAAACGACTACATGCCTAGCAAGAAAAATGATGCCAAGAGCTGTCAGGTTGTAAACAGCTGCGACGAGAATGGTAATAATTGTGCTGCAGGTGAAGAGTACGGCAGTGTTCAGTGGGGGGAAGTTGTTTTCCGAATCGAAACTGTTGCTAAGAAAATTCATCAGGCCATTAGCACTAAAGTAAGGTAAGAACCTCTTCTGGAGAGAGTTCAACCAAAACGAGCTTTTGGCGTGAACTCTCACCAGAAATCAAATGCACCTTCGCTTTCGGTAACTTTAATAAATCAGCTAAAAATTGAATCAAACAAAGATTGGCCTCACCATCCTGAGGCGGGGCCTTGATCTTTACTTTTAATCTTTCTCCATGCTCACCCACAAGCTCCGACTTCTTTGCACCCGGCTGGATATGAAGACTTAAGGTCGACCCCTTAGGGTGAGGTTTTATCCAGATTTTCATCAGTTCTTATGCTCGCGGGCCAGTAATGAATAAATGGCCGGCACCACCACCAGGGTTAACACCGTAGAAACTAAACTTCCAAAAATGATGGCCACACCCATGGGCTTGAGCGATTCCGAACCAGGACCCAGCGAGAAGGCCAGGGGAACAGCACCCGCTACCGTGGCAAAAGTGGTCATCAAAATCGGTCTGAGACGCTTAGGACACGCATCCATCAAGGCCTCACGAATAGACAAACCTTCCTGCCTGCGTTGGTTAGTAAAATCAACCAACAGAATAGAGTTCTTCTTCACAATCCCCATCAAGAGGATGAGACCAATCATTGAATAAATATTGAGTGTTTGATCCATTCCCCAAAGACCCAGAAAGGCCCCGGAAAAACTAAAGGGTAGGGCCATTAAGACAGTAACCGGATCAACGAAACTATTAAACTGTGTGCCCAGCACCATATAGGCAATGAGGATACCCATCCCCAGAGCAAATATAAGACTAGTGAAAGCTTCGCTATAAGTTTCTGTAGAGCCTGATTCAATCAGGTTGTATCCAGGAGGAAGGTGCTTCCTGGTTATTTCCCGAACTTTTTCCAAAGCTAGTCCTTGAGATTTTCCTGGAGCGACACCAGCATAAATGGTGACGGCACGCTGACGACTGCGGCGATTAATGGCCTGAACACCCGGAAGTTCTTTTACCTGAACAACATCCAACAACCGAACTAATTCTCCACGGGTGTTTCTGACAAAGATCCGTTTTAAATCTTCCAATTTATCTTTGGAAGCATCGGCCATTTTAATTCGGATATCATTGCGATGCCCATCTTTGGAATACTTGCCCACGACTGTTCCACCAATAAGAGCATTAATGGTGGTTCCAATTTCAAGAACTGAAACACCTCTCTGTTTGGCCTTGTCTCTGTCAGGAAAAACCTGAATCTCTATTACCGAAGCCTTGTAATCAGTATCAATGTCGACAAAATTCCCGGAGTCACTCATATCTTTCATGACTTCTTTAGAGGTTTTTATCAAAGTATCCCAATTACCGCCGGTCAAAGTAAACTCAACAGGAAAACCCCGGCCGGAAGCCGAAAAGCCCGACTGAGATGTATCCTGAACAATCACCTTACCTTTGGTGTAATTTTTAAAATGGGCACGATAGCGATTTAACAGTTCGGTCTGGTGTGGGTGCTTTCCGGTTTTAGGATCAATAGGCCGGTCGTTTTTATCATGAAGGGTAACAAATAACATCGCCGAATTGGCCTCCGAAGATGAACCAAAACCACCAACGGCAACAAAATATCGTTTAACCTCTTTTTGCTCCAAAAGAAATTGCTCCACTTCCTTGCTGACCTTGTCAGTATATTCCAGGGATGAGCCATCGGGTGTCCTGATTCTCATATTAAAAGACGAGATATCCTGAACTGGTACAAATTCCTTCGGTATCAAAGTAACCACAGAAATGGTCGTGACGAAAAAAATAAACGAAGCGATTAAAAGCGGAACACGGTGTTTAAGCGCCTGGGCAAGAGTCTTAGAATAGAATTCCACCAGTTTATCAAAAATTCTATCGACGGCTTCTCCCATCTTGCTATTGCGCTTATTCTCTTCCATAAACTGACTGGTCCTCATCGGAGTCAGCGTCAAAGCTTCAATATAAGACAGACCCACTGCCACTGAAATAGTGACACCAAATTGAAAGAAATATTTTCCGATGATCCCTTCCATCATCGCCACGGGAAGGAAAATGGCAATAATGGCGATTGTAGCTGCAAGAGCAGCAAAGGATATTTCATTGGCCCCATCTCTTGAGGCATCCACCTTATTTTTCCCTTCTTCTTTGTGACGGAAAATATTTTCCAGTACCATAATGGCATCATCCACCACGATACCAATAGAAAGGGACAATCCTAACAAGGTGAAGGTGTTTAGGGTGAAATTCATGTATTTTAAAATAACAAAAGCACCCAGGATGGAAGTTGGGATGGCCAGGATGACATTGATCGTGGCGGAAAAAGATCCAAGGAATAACCAGCACACAATGGCCGTTAAAATGGCCGAAAGAATCATTGTGAAGGAGAGCTCATGAATTGATTCTTCAATGAACTGGGTTGTGTCGTAGTTAACGTACATCTCAACATTAGGAGGAAGATTCTTTTGCAGTTCCTCTATTTTTAATTTCACACCTTCAGCAACCGCCATGGTATTAGAGCCACGTTGTTTACGAATCCCCAGGCCGATGGCATTTTTTCCATTAGAACGGGAGATTCTTCGAACATCGGCAAGACCTTCTTCAACCTTAACAACTTGATCTAAAAAAATGGGAAGGTAATTGGCGGTGCCGCCTCTTTTAATAATAGGTAAGTTTTTAAATTCCTCAACTGTCGAGGCTTCTCCTAAGGTTCGAACATTCTTTTCTGTTCTCTCATTTTCGATAAAGCCCGATGGGGATTCTTTATGCTCGGACTGAATGGCAGCAATAACATCATTTACAGTCAGTTCCAATTTATTGAGTTTCTCATTATAGGCCCACACTCTGAGATTTGGCTCAATGTAGCCAGCGAGAAAGACATCGGCTACACCGGAGACCGTTTGAAATTGATCCTTGAGATTATCCCGGACATAAGTCATCAGGTCTTTAGGTGACATATCAGGAGCGGCCACAGCAAGAAACATAATAGGCCGGTCATCTGGATTTATTTTTCTGATGGTCGGTGGATCAATGTCATCTGGTAAATTTCGCTGGGCCTGGTTGATGGCCGATTCAATTTCAGATACGGCAACATCAATATTTTTTTCAAGATTAAATTCAACCGAGATGTTAGCACTGCCCAGTCGCGCGGTGGAGGTAATTGATTTAACCCCTTCAACCGAGAGCACTGCTGATTCTATCGGATCGATAACATCAAGTTCCATGACTTCAGGGGCAGCACCTTCATAGGTAACACCAACGTTAACGACCGGAAAATCCACGTCGGGCATTTGCGAGACACCCATCTTTTTCATGGAGATATAACCAAAGATGATCATGGCGGCCATGAGCATCCAGGCAAAAACGGGTTTTCGAATTGAAATATCTGATAAACTCATGGAAGTACCCCTATCGAAGCCTCAAGATTTTTATAGTTCAGGTGAGCAATGGAGAGAAGAGAATTATAAGAGCGCTTCGTTTCAATGAATACGTTGAGGGATAAAAGCACGTCCAGGTTTGTAACAAGTCCTAATTGATAATCCTTTCTGTTTAAACGGTAAGCTTCCTCAGCTTTGGCCAAGGCCTTACTTAAAACCCTTAACTGCTCATGCAACTGAATGATGTTCTGGTAATTAATGGCGATATCACGTTCAGCTGCCCGCAGAGCCTCTGCACTCCTTAATTCCGCAATCCTTTTACCTTGAACCGCTTCTCGCACAGAAGCTTCAACTCCTCCACCCTGGTAAAGAGGAATGACAACAGAAAATCCAAGATCCCACTCGGAACTGGCAAGAATACCTGTCCGGTCAAAATAATAATTAGTCGTCAAATCCACCGATGGATAATGGAGTCCTTTAGAAACTGATATCTGCTTTTCTGCAATTGTCGTTTCCTGGCGGGTTGCCTGAATATCAGGTCGACTTCTGACTTTCAATTTATACTCTTCCAGCGACTCTGTAATCTTAGGAACCGCACCTAAAGGGCCAATTTCGGTTGGTTTTAAATTGGTGTAAAACTCATAGGTTCTTTCCGCCTGCTGAAGAGTAATAATTGATTCCTGATACTGAGATTCTGCCTTCAAATATTGCGTTTCGGCTTCCACCAGCTCACCTTTTCGGGAGCGACCAATTCTGGTTCTTTCACGAATCTCTTTTACCCTTTGACCACTATAATTTAAAAGCTCCTCAACATTTTTCTTATCAATCTGAGCAATACTTAAATTGTAATAGGCGTTGATCACCAGCTGATACAAATTCAGGAGGGTCGAATCTTTCTGAAATTTCGCCAGAAGAATATTATCTTTGGCCTGATCATAGGCCGACAGAATACCACCTCTGAAAATCGGCTGAGAAAGACGAATACCAGCTGAATACTGACGGGTCAATGTAAAGGCAGTCGCTCCACCGGAAGTCGGTTCAGGAGCATCGATATTGGTATGACTACCGACGCCACTGATAGTGGGAAGAATGGCCGCACGGGCCTGAGTTTTTTGTTCTTCACTTTGATTAATAACTGCTTCGGCTCGCTTAATGGATTCCATATTAAATTTAGCGGCCTCAAAAGACTCCTTAAGAGACAGGGCGGCATAGGATTCACTGGCCAGGAGCCAACTTAAAATAAAAAAGGACATTCTACTTTTCATTTATCATTCCCATGAGTTTATCAAGTACATCTAATCCTTTCATAAGATCAGATTGCTCTTCTTTGGTTAATTTATCGAACTGAGCATCAAGGACTTTTTTTATATGTCCTGTTACTCGTTTATGAATTTTTTTTCCTTCAGCAGTAAGGCTTAACTGAAGGCATCTGCGGTCTGCACAAGGACTGCGCTTTAGAAGACCTTGTTTTACCAGGTGGTCAACCATTTTAGAAACGGCCGCCATTGATATTTGCTGAGTATTGGCCATTTGAGTCTGACTCATTCCTTCCTGAGTCATTACAAGGATTCGGAATTGCTGAACGGTGATGACTTCATGTAACGACTCAGAGGATAACTTGCGAATAGTTCTGATAGAAAGTGGGACTGTACTGAGAATTTTTTCAGCGAGCATTTTATCAACCAGTTTAATTGTTAACTTGGTTAAGCATATTTAATCAACCTGTTAATGTCTAGTTTCGTTCAACTTTTGCCAGGGAATTAATCAAGTGTTCTTGTCAGTTTTAACAACATCGGATGAGAGTAAATGTAAGATGGCATATTAAAAACAAATCTTTACAGTTTTAGATAGTAACCGAATTCTCAAGGAGGAGACATGAGATTATTAGCTGTTATGGCCGTACTCGGCCTTTCATTTGAAGCCTTCGCTGGCTCATCTTACTTCCAGCCACTGGACGTAAACGCCCTTCACAACAAAGAACTTGCTAGTGAGAAAAAGGGTGAAGCACCAAGATTCGCCGTTCCCCACAAAGTTTCTATTCAGCCTTCATGGGAAAAATCAAAAACAGGTTATGTCTGGTCCCATCAGGTAACAGCTCCTAATGCTGTTTCTCTAAATTTTGGTTTCTCAAAGTTTTATTTGCCTGAGGGTGCTGAGCTTAACATCTACTCTGCAGATCGTTCACAATACATCCGTACTTTTACTTCTGAAGACAACAATGCTGCCAAAGAATTATGGTCTTCAGTCATTATGAGCGACGATGTTATTATCGAAGTCTCTTCCCCGGCCGAAGTTGTTGGCCAGGTTGAAATTGAACTTGCTCAGGTTGGTCAGGGCTTCAGAACTTTTGGACAATCAACTCTTAAAGCTGGAAGCTGTAACGTTGATGTTGCCTGTTCTGAATCTGTTGGCTGGGAAAATGAAGTTAATTCTGTAGGTGTTATCTCTACAGGTGGTACAACTTTCTGTACTGGTTTCATGGTTAACAATACCGCCAATGACAGAACTCCATATTTCATGACTGCGGCCCATTGCCGTATCAATGCCGGTACAGCTCCTTCACTTGTAGTTTACTGGAATTATCAGACATCAGCGTGCGGCGGTTCTCGTGACGGTAAGATGACAGATTTCCAATCAGGATCAACTCACCTTGTTTCTGGATCGAAGTCAGACTTCACTCTCGTTAAACTCCACTCTCAACCGAAGCCAGAATGGAACGTTAAATATGCCGGCTGGGATGCTTCTGATAGAATTGGTACACCAGCTGTTGCCATTCACCATCCGAATGTTGATGAGAAATCTATTTCATTTGAAAATGATCCAACAGTTCTCTCTTCTTACGGTGGAGCGACTTCTCCAGGAGATAGCACTCACGTAAAAGTAAGAGACTGGGATCTTGGTACAACTGAACCAGGTTCTTCAGGTTCACCATTATTTGATGACAACCACCGTGTTATCGGTCAGCTTCATGGAGGCGGCGCTGCCTGCGGAAATGATCAGCCTGATTTCTATGGTCGTTTGCATACTTCATGGAAATCCGGTCTGAAAGATCATTTGGATGCTGCTAAAACTGGAAGCGTCACTACAGATACTATCTAATTTCAAATGGGCCCTCACGCCAGGTGGGGGCCCTTCTTTAAAGTGTTTTGAATAAGATTTACAATCTCAAATTGAATTTCACGGTCGTCATCGATATCAGTGTGGTCATGAGGAGAAAGAATATTTCTCACTGTGGTTTTTTCCTCTCTGCGGGCCACATGGGGACCATCATTTAGAAATAGATCTTTCTCGCCGAATACATTCAAATGATGCTTAACATTTTGGGGAATAATGTCATGGGAAAACCCCACAGCATCCATGGTAACCAAAAGATCAATATTCCTGAAGCCTTCCTTTAAGCTATCTAGCTCATCAGCAATCTCAATGGCGGTGTCACCGCCAAGACTGTGGCCTACCAAAATGACGGGATAATCCGGATGGATTTTTTTTATTTCTTTTTTTATTTCTTCTTTCTGGTCCCAACCATAGAGTCTCGAGCCCTCTATTGATTCCGCAATTCTTCCAACACCCGCATATCCACCTTCGCTCTTCAACGGGGAACTAAAGACGTCCAATCCCTTAATGAAGAAAATAGCAGGCCGTTTGACTGAACCGTCTTTAACCTCAGGTTTAATCTCTTCAAGCTTAATACGGTCTTTTACCGGCTCAGGCTTTGCCTCCGGAGTGATTTCAGGGAGGCCCAGTTCAGGAACTGGTAATGATGGCGTGGGCGGTAAAGGCATGGCAGGAAGACTACCTCCGCCAATGGAAGTGAGCTCTACTTTATAATCCGGCGAAGCCTCAAGAGGCAGCTTAGGCATCAGCGCCTTAGGCACGGAATTTTTAGTGGACCCTGGCCTTGATAAGGCCTTGGTTTGAGCAAAAGAACCTGGGGTAGTTAAATCTGTTTTCACCCCTAAAGTGTAGCATTCAGCTAAAACAAATCCTTCTAGGCAAAGTTTTACTCAAACTCTTTTAGTCAGCTTCTACACGCATCTTTAACAGTAGCAAGCAGGTCTTCGAGATTCATCGGCTTGTAGAGGACTTTAAGTTCCTTAAACTTTTCCAAGGACGGATCAACAGTTCCTAAGGCACTACTTAGGGCCACGGGAATCTTTCCCAGGGTATCCGAAAAATGTTCCTTTAATTCATGAATAAAAGTGACTCCATCCATTTCAGGCATGATGTTATCCACGATAATCAGGTCAGGATAATCATCCTTCTGGAGTGATAACAACTTATCGAGTGCGACCTTTCCATTTTCAGCACAAATCACTGAAAATCCCTCATCACTTAAAGCGAAGGAAATTACCTCTCTCACATCATCATCATCATCAATAACAAAAACAGTTTTCATAAATGCATCCTGTATCACATGAGTGCTTTTGACAAAGGGAAAGTTTGATGCGCTGGTTTTAATGCACTCGTAATCTTGATTTATCCTTATGTTTTCCAGCGGGCCATTGACTGCTGTGAAGATGGGCCTTATTTCAATGGTAGACATTTTCAGGGAGAAATTTATGAAGGCCCTTGTATTTCATCGTCCCAAAAAAGTAACGCTCGATAATGTCCCTGATCCGAAGATTGAAAAGAATAACGATATAATCCTCAAAGTAACTTCAACGGCCATTTGCGGCTCTGACCTTCATATCTATAACGGCTTAATTCCTCAAGTCAGACCGATGGTCATGGGGCATGAATTCATGGGCGTTGTAGAAGAAGTGGGCCAGGACATAAAACACTTAAAAAGAGGAGACAGGGTCGTGGTGCCCTTCCCTATTTCCTGTGGTCAATGTTTTTTCTGCGAACACCAAATGTCTACTCACTGTGAAAACAGTAATCCCAATTACGGGCCGGAAGGAGGACTGCTGCGAGAAAAGGGTGCGGCCTTGTTTGGTTACACTGATCTTTACGGCGGCTACAATGGCGGACAAGCAGAATACGTACGGGTTCCCTATGCTAACTTTGGGCCGCGCAAAGTTGATGACAGTCTGACTGATGAACAGGTCCTTTTTCTGACTGATATTTTCCCTACAGGTTATGCCGCCGTTGACTGGGCCAACATGAAAGGTGGTGAGACTGTTGCGGTCTTTGGTTGTGGGCCGGTGGGAGTCATGGCGATGAAGTCAGCTTGGCTTAAGGGAGCATCAAGAGTCATCGGAATAGACCATCTAAATTATCGTCTGGAAATAGCCCGCAAAAGTGGAAAGGCCGAGGTCATAAACTTTAAAGAAAATGACCCCGCTGAACTCATTCGTGAAATGACTGGAGGCCGGGGGGCCGATGTTGTCATCGACGCTGTAGGTATGGAAGCTGAAAGAAGTATATTTGATAAGGCGGCCCAACTGGTGCATCTGGAAGCAGGCTCACTCAATGCTCTTCGCATGTGTGCCAAGGCCGTTCGTCGTGGCGGCACCATCTCTGTAGTAGGTGCCTACGCTACAACTTATGATAATTTCCCTTGGGGCCAGCTCTTTGATAAAGGAGTAAAACTCATCGGCGGGCAGGCCCCTGTTCATACTTATATTGATCACTTAATGGGACTGGTAAGAGAGAAGAAAGTTTTTCTGGACGATATTATCAGCCATACACTTCCGCTGGAAAGAATCGCCGAGGCCTATCAGATCTTTAATAATAAAGAAGACAATTGCATGAAAGTGATATTAAAACCTCACGGCTAGTCCTGCAGGTCCAGGTCTTTGGCAAGAACTGCACTGATGTTAAGTTTGGCAATTTCCGCGACATAATCGAGATTGATTAAGTCAGGACTGTCACATTCCTGGTGATAACATGGATTTTTTGTATCCCAATCCTCAATGGTCAGTAGCGCAGGTACCCCTCGAGAGAGAAAAGGCATATGATCACTGCCCCAGGCACCCAGGGTGATCTTTGTTTTAAGTGTTGTAAAACGAGAGGCGAGATCGGCCATTGAGCGGGCCAAGTGTTCATGATCCGGACTCGTCTCAAGTTCCACGATTCCGTTGGAATTATAACCAACCATGTCCATGTTAAGAGCGAGTTTAATGTTTTTAATCTCACCCGTTGTCTCTAACTTCCGGGCATAATGAGAGGAACCAATCAATCCAGCTTCTTCACCATTGGTAATAAAAAAACGGATCGTTTTTTTATTATCGTAATCTTTTAAAATTCTCGCCATCTCCAAAAGGACAGCGGTGCCCGAAGCATTGTCATCAGCGCCGGCAAAGGACTCGCCAACTGAATCGATGTGACCCATGACCATTATAATATCTTTCGTTTTTTCCTTCCCTTTTTTTTCTGCGATCACACTACAAACCTCACCGCGGTAACAGTGTTCTTGGATGGCATAACCCATTTCTTGCAGACGGATGGCGGTCGATTCAAGCACCTGTTGATTTTCTGGTGTACCGACAAATCTCGTTTCATAAGCGGCCAGCTCTTCAATATCCTTTCTGAGATTTTCAACCTTAACTTCAGAGGTGTAACTTTTAATATTGATCTTATTTTTTTTGCTCTTATTGGAAATGAACATCCCTTCATATAAATAATGTTTTTCACTGCCGCTTAAAGGCCGCAGGGAATCCATAATAGCTTCTGGTGCCTCTTTTTTTAATTGAACAATCCACAACCGTCCGCTCTGATGAACCGTCTCAATATAGGGATTCATTTCTTCCAGATCATGGGGGTGAGAAGAGATCACTTGAAACAAATCATTGCCACGATAAGAGGAACTCATCGTCAAAAAAAGACCGGCAGTGAGAAGAGTAAAAAGCAAATGTTTCATGAGAATGATTTTACAGGACGAGAGCATTTTAAAGGGTAAAAGAAGGTCATGATGGTAAAAATGGCAGGGCCGTTTAAAATTTAAACAGTCTGAAGGACTCTATTAGATACAAGGGGTTAGGTGGCCAGAGAGGCCAGGGAATTTAACTTCAAGAAACATTAAGTTGGGAAAGTAAGATCATGTCAGCTATAAGTGCGCCATAAAACGAGGTGTAAAATGATGACAATGGCGCTTATTGTAGGAATCTGGACAACGACATGTATCCAAACACAAATCTCACGAGTGAATCAGGGATATGTGAAAGAAACTTATACGATTGAACTTGCTGGAACTTATGAATTTAAACGTGAATGGTTCCGCGATTCTCAGTGCCAGGAACCACATGGTACCGACATTGAATCAGGAACTTTGGAACTTGGTAAAAAGCTGCAAGGTTTTTTTATTACTCACGACACTTATGAAGCGGACTTTTCCAGTCAGGGTGGAATTGATTTAGGGGCGATCTCGGTTCACCCAAATCACATAAAAGTTGCTCGCGGAGTAAAAAATAATACTCTTCGAAACACCATGGTTGGCCTCTTCGAATATTTTAAAAAGAAATAATTAACTCTTTACGACGAAGCCCCATTCCAAAGTTACTTTTCCGTTTCGGATAAGACCCTTAGGGGGATTTGGAAAGGGGCCAGCTTCCCGGAATGACTCAATGGCCGCATCATCCAGCTCTTTGATGCCACTGGTTCCAATAATTCTAACTGCTAAAATTTCACCGCTCTGATCCAACGTCACCTGTAGCGAAGTTATCAGGTCCTCAGAGGCGGGAACTCTCCTGCCTGACTTTGCCATTTGTTCGGCCTTGTCATAAAGACTTCTGCCCCAAAACTGTTCTAACTTCTGCTTTATCCGGTGATAAAATCCGTAATATTGATACTCAACAGTATTGAGGTTAGTCATATCACCCAAGGGAATGTCTTCCAGATAATCATTGGTGGAACTCACATTCCTTGACGGCTCAGGGTTTCGGTTAAATCCATTTTTCTTCTCAGTGTATTCTTTGGCGGCCTTCTTAAAAGGATCCTCACCTACCACAGTTCCTAAATCTGAGAGCTTAACTTTTTTGTGTCCAGGTTGAGGTTGACCACCGCTGGGCTTACCTTCACGAAAAGGATCAGTTTTCCGGGCCCTGGTCTGACGTTCAAAAGAGCGGTCTTTATCACTGAGGAAAGCATCATCTTTTTTCTCTTTTGATTCACTGTCCTCTGATTCAACTATTTGCTTTTTCTCCTTCAGTTCAGGAGCCTTTTTAAATTCAGTGCTCTCTTTCAGGCGCACAATCAAGGGTCTTTGTATTCCATCATCCACTTCATTTAACTGAACCTTTAACAGTAACGAGATGAGATGCACCATGAGGATCAGGCACAGAATAAGAGGATATGTTGATTTACGTTTGACCCAAGGAAACCTCATATTGATATTTTATGCTACCTCACCTGAATAGAGTCATGAGATTTCTTTAGACTAATCGCTTATCCTAAACATTGACTGGCCGACTTGAATTCTTTACTTTTTCTCTATGAACTTTATACGAAACATTCAGACTCAAATTCTCGCCTCGAGTTGGGCCGTGTTAAAAAAACTTACTTATGAGTATCAAAAGGATGATGGCACTTGGGAGCAACAAACTCGAGAGGCCTATGATCGCGGCAATGGTGTCACGATCCTTCTTTGTAATCCTCACAAAGATACCGTCTTACTCACGCGTCAGTTCAGAATCCCGACTTATCTCAATGGCAATCCAGATGGTCATTTAATTGAAACACCTGCAGGAAAGCTTGAGGATGAAAATCCTGAGGATTGCATCAAAAGAGAAGTTTTAGAAGAAACAGGTTATAAAGTAGATAAGGTGACCAAAATCTTCGAAGCTTATATGTCACCAGGCTCTGTGACCGAGCTGATTCATTTTTACACAGGTGAATATAATGATGAAATGAAAGTGACTGCGGGCGGAGGAAACATTGATGAGCAGGAAAATATTCAGGTCATGGAAACTCCCTATAAGGAGGCCCTGCAAATGGTAAGAGAAGGTAAAATTAAAGACGCCAAAACAATGATGCTTCTTCAATATGCTCAAAACATGAGGTCAGCATGAAAACATCCTTACTCATTATGATCCTCTTTTCGTTATTTTCCTGCTCCAGTACTGAGGATCAAAAAAAATTGGCCTGGGAATCATGGAAAGGCAGAAGCACCAAGGAGCTAGAAAAACATCCCTATTTTAAACATTTGCCTGTTAAAAAAGTTAAGCATGAAGATGGCCTTGAGACATGGATCTTTCGGGACCAAAGTCGCTTCCAATCAGACTCCTATTGCCAGAGCCTGGGTGGCTGCCAGGGAATGCCCATCTATAATTGCGACAATGGATTCAGTATCAAGGATGATGTCATCCTGGGACTTGATCAAACCGGGAGTTGTCCGGGAACTAAAGTTATTGCTCCTTAATAAGTAATTTTTACAATCCTATTGAATCCCATCCTTAAGATGGCCATATTGATTTAAAACTAAGACATTAAGGAATAATTCATGAAAACGATTGCATTGATTTCTGCCTTATTTAGCCTTTCTGCTTTCGCTCAAGTTGATTCACTTATTAAGCTTTATGATGGTGGAGTCGCCAGATGCCAATCGAAGGCCGATGTTTATAGACATCGTATTTCCAGCGTCTATCGTCCTTTAGAACTAAAACAAAACGCGGATCAAACCTTCATTAAAATTGAATTTCTTCGTTGTGTAAAAAATAACGACCAGTATTCTTTTGTAAGAGATTACTCTATTAGTCGACCTCGTATTATTAACGATGAATTAACCGATGGAAGAGAACTAAGTGTCGTTAAAGACAATTTTACTATGATCGCAGTTAATAACAGAGGGCAGCTGATCGACAGAAGTACACTAGAGGCCAATGAAGATGGAACTTATAGTGTCGTTCTGGATATAAAAACAGAAGAATATGAACTCACTCCTACAGGGAAAAGTTCAGTAGAAGTTTTAGTCCAAACTCGTTTTAAGATTTCCGATATGAACACCGAAGAAATCATCGATCGTGGAACTGAAAGCTTAGGGGCCTACCGACTTATTATCAAATAAGTTTTAGCTATCGCGTCATAGAAACTATCAATTTGATTAATTTTTTTTAATTTGCTACTCTCTAAGCATTCATATTTGGGGAGTAGCTCACTTCATTACGAAGCTTCCAAAGTCGTCAACACGGGGTTATACCCCCGGCCTGGAATCAAAGAGCAAGACCAGAATCAAAAGACATGGAGGATTTATGTCTTATGTTATGGTTGGCCTTATGGCCTTATTTCTAGTTTCTTGTGCTTCTGGGCAGATGAATCAAAATATGCAGGCGGCACCGGTGCGTGTCGATAATCATATTTTCGAGGCCATGTCGTCGGGTCGGTAATTTAAAGAAAATACCCTGCTTGGTATAGATTCATGAAGCTGAGTTCAGAATTGAACTCAGCTTCATGGTCATCTTTGAAAGGCTCTTTATTTGATCCACTCAGCAATGATCGCTTCCATCTTAGCATGAGCGGCCATAACTGAAGGAAGATTCGTGGCAAGAGTCAAATCATTACAATGGGCAGCGCCTGCCATCATAAAGAGATCGAAATTCTCATTAGAACGAACATCACCTTCAACTACCGAAAGTGTTAGCCATGGATCATTTGAACCATTGGTGAAGATAATATTTGAAGCCGTTGGATTAAATAGCGGTAAATACCATTCCTGATTGAGGGCCCCATCAATTCCCATTGGGATCTGATAAAGTCTCTGACAAACTTGATCGTGGTATTCCAGATCGATCTTTGATGAACGTGATGATTCTGAACCGGTGCCATTGGCAACCTGGAACCAACCAAATTCACGACAGCTCTGCCACATCCACTGACGCATATTATCGTCTGGGGTCACCACTTCTCTTTCGGCCACGGCCAGTGAGATTTCAAAAGGAGTTGTTCTCATTGCATTGAGAACGGTCAGACCGCCCTTGGCATAGCCGGATACCAGGTCCTGACTTGAGGTCAAAGCTTTACAGAAAACAGCATCTCGACCGTACTGGACGGCCGCTGCAAGCATATCGGCCACAACATAGAGGAAATCCCCATCATTAGCGACATTCGTTGCCTTGAAGATAGTTTTAACTTCGAGGGCACCTTCGGCCGTTTCCAATTTCTCTTCAATAAGTTTTACCGCCTCACGAATGTTATCACCACAAATGGTTTTATTTACCACTTTGGCCACATGAGCATCGTATTCAAAAAACTCATTTTTCATAAGAACTGGGGCCGAAGAGGCCAGGGCCCCTGCCACAAGTTCAGGATGTTTTTCACGATAAAAAGCGGCCAGCGTTCCAGCATATGAACCACCGAAGGCAACCCATTGACCTTTAAACCCGCGCTTATCCATCATGTGGCGCTGGAAAGAGGCCAGATCGTTAATAGCAGCATCAAGATTTAAGTGCTTAAGATTGGCCGATTTAAGATTGGTCGTTGGAAGGCTTTCTCCGTAGAAACGGTGCTCAAGAGCAACTAAATGGGCCTTTAAATTTTTGGCCAGGTTTTCCACATAAGAATATGAACCGGTCCCGGCACAATTCCATTCACCACAGATGATGTAGAAAACGGGAGAATTGCCATCGACAGCATATTGCGAATCAATAAAAAATCTTTGCTTAAAGGTCTTTGACAAGGATTTAGAGTGATCAAGCTTCTGCTCAAAGAAGCCAATTTCTGCGCTTCTCATAGAGCCATCAGCGCGAAGTTTTAAGGCCTGGCCTCTCAGATCACCTGACTGCATAAGGAGAGACTGTTTATGATAAAAAAGGCCATGGTTAATGGCCATAGCACTGAATGAGAAAGTTAAGACGAGGCCCATGGCCAGAAGCTTAAATGACATAATGTCTCCTTAGAAAAATCAACCCGCCTGTCATACCAAGATCGACAAAGGTTAATCAACGCAATTTAACTCTCGCACCAAGCGTGTATTAATTTCATGGAGAGGCAATAATCCCAGATCCAGAACCGCGTCATTAAAGCATTTCTCATCGAAAATGGTATCGCTTTTCTTTTTCACCTTCTCCTTGGCCTCCATTAAAATTTTATAACCATAGTAGTAAGAAGGGGCCTGAGCTGGATAAACATATGAGTAACGATCAAATTCAACTTTGGCCCAATTTTTTGAAAACCCAAGCTCTTTGACATAAACGTCTTCAATTCTTTGATAGCCGATTTTCCCAAAATTTAATTCTGGGTCCAGGAACATGCGGGCCATTCTCCAAAGTCTTCTTTGAAGAATAATGAACTTCACCTCATCACTTACATGGGGATAGATGATTTCTTCTGCATAAAGTCCCCAACCTTCCGTATTGGCGCTATTGGAAGCAAACCAAGCTCTGATGTAGCTGACTCCCCGCTCTCTCATGGCGTGAAATTGTACAGCATGTCCTGGTATGGCCTCATGAGCGGTAAGATCGATAATCGCTTCACTAAAAGTAAAATCATCTATTCCTTCCTCCCCTTGGGCAGTAGGAATAACAAACTGGGCACGTTCATTGGTTTTTGAAACCAGAGGAATGCTCCGATAATGAGGTGATGGCGTGGACTTCATTTCTCCTGGAGTGGCCAGTCTGATTTGAAAGTCTAAAGTCGGGCTAAGAGTGAATAATTTTTTGGTGGCCACTAGTTCCTTTAATTCCTCGCTGGCCTTTACATAGGCAGCAAGAATCTCGGAATCAGTCGTAAGTCTTTTCGATTTTAAAAAGGTCACTACACTGACAGGGTCATTTTTCTGTAATTTATATTTGCCCGCAAGTTTACGGGCCAGCTCTTCAAATACTCGGTAGGTCTTTTTATAATCAGCATGTCCCACCGAGATGAGTTTCTCCGGAGAGGTCATGATTCCCCGCTGTTTTAGAATGTGGGAGTAATACTTATGGGGAGTCAGGAAATTGGTGCGACTATAAGGAAGGACCTTCTTTTTTAAGAACTCACGGTATTCTTTGTCCTGATTTTTCAGCTCTTCAAAGTCTCTTTTCCACTCATTCCCGGGCCACTTGGAAAGAAGGGTTTGAATGTCATTTAAATAGGATTCAGAGTCTTCCAGATAGTCCTCAATCTCTTTCCGCAGAGGCCAATAACCGCGCATTCTCTTGGTTTCCAGGGCATTCATTTTGGAGAGCATATAGGCCTTGATCCCATCGGACAGCGGTAGTCCCTGTTCTCCTCCCCGGACATAAGTGCGAAATCTGGTCATCGCACTATTTTGCTTGTTCTTAGGGGCCCCTTCAAACATCAAAGACTGCAAATTGCCATAGATGTAATCCGTCAGGGGAAGAAAAGGAATGACTCCAAGTGAGCGCTCCATCTCAATTTCTTCCATATCCAGGGTCAGGCCCTCAAATAAAATACGGGCGTCCGTTTTAAATTCCGGATGGCCTTCTTTTTCCAAAATCTCGGCAACTCTTTTTTGCCATTTATAAGAATGGACATACCTCTCATCATCCAAGGTCCTGGAAAATTGGGTGACCTGCGAATCAAATTGGGTATAGCCCATAGATGAAACATACTCTGGAGCA
Source organism: Bacteriovoracaceae bacterium (assembly GCA_023701435.1). GTDB lineage: Bacteria > Bdellovibrionota > Bacteriovoracia > Bacteriovoracales > Bacteriovoracaceae > Peredibacter. The sequence goes on from JAMPXB010000018.1 coordinate 57,143, forward strand.
AGTTCTCCAAGTGAAAGAGCATAATCTCGGGCCAGCTCATTTGAAGCTGTTTTCCAGTCCACACTCTTCGGCTTCTCCTGGGTGGAACAAGCACTGATATAAGTCATGATAACAAAAGAAAATATAACTTTGATCATAAATTGGCACCGCATTACCTGGTAAAATTTTCATTCCTTAAGATTGTCTCTTTAAAGAGCATACCGAATGAATTACATGTTGGAGATTATTTTTTGCTCGCGGAGGAACAAAATGAAACAAGTATTTTTATGCTTAAGTCTCGCCTTTATTTCACTTAATCTTTCAGCTGCTGAAGTCAGAGTTCAGAAAGTTAAGACTCTGGGATCAATGAAACATAAGGTAATTTTCCAAAGTACTGATCTTAAGAAGATCCGTGGCTCAAACCTTCTTAAAGGAAAGCTTGTGGCCCAGTGGGGTCTCTATGTATTTGAAGTGGCCACTGGTTATTACTCTTGCAACAAGGACTCTTACTGTAAGTTAACTGACTATGAAACAGTTGGTACTTTTGAAAAATGTACTATCAAAGCAAATAAGAAAGTTAGGTGCAGTAAACGTATCGGTGGTGGAAGCTACCAGGGCCCATCAGACAGTGAAGTTACTTATGAAAATCCAGATGTTGTCTATGATGAATATAACCGTGATCGCGGACATTACGATCAGGTTGACGAATTCCCAGCTCGTGTGAGCGGAGAATACGGCGATATTCATTTCTAAATATGCGGGGACCGAATGGTCCCCTTTTTTTGATTCTTAAATAAGTATGGAAATCCTCATCGTCACAAATTTGCCCCTCTTCTGTAGAATCGAAAATCAGCACAAAATGGAGGAATGAATAAACTATTTATACTCCTCCTTTTGACATTCATCTCCTGTAACCCAGACTCATCCACAACACCCGAAGCTGGTGATGACAATCCGGATGTTAACTCAACCGCTCCGGTGACCACTACCCCCGCACCAACAGCACCTACAGTTCCAACGGAACCGACTGATGTGGGGACTATAACCGATGCCTGGACTGAGGAGTTTATGGAGCTCGTCAATAATCATAGAAGAAGCAAAGGACTACGATCCCTCATCCATGATGATGAGGTGGGACTAATAGCCACCAAGCACTCCCAGAATATGGCAAGTGGGACGGTGGCCTTTGGCCATACTGGCTTTTCTGTCCGATGCGCAGATGCCAGAGACGCCCTAGCTGGTGGAAATCTTTGTGCCGAGAATGTGGCCGCCGGCCAGACCACACCTCAATCGGCCTTTAATTCCTGGATGAGTTCTTCAGGTCATAGGGCCAACATCGAACAATCCCGTGTCACTCATACCGGTTTTGGTTATGCGAAAAGTTCAAGTGGTAAATATTATTGGACTCAAATCTTTATTGAGCTCTAAAACTATTACATTTGATCTTTACCCTGGTTGTATTAAGCACTATAAAGAGTGAAATATTTTCCAGGAGTCATTTGTGAAAACATTTATCGCAGCTCTCTTACTTATTTCAACTCAGGCCTTTGCCACAGAATTAGATGCTACCGAAGCTCTACTTAATACCCTTCCTGCTGGATCCTATTCAGGCATCTCAGTGGAAGGTGATAATTGTTCAGTTGCTGTTCAAAAGCTTTCAACCGGAGTTAATGTCTCCGCTTCTTCAAATGGTAAGACCAAGAGTTATGAAATATTAAATGGCTCAGGTTATAGATGGAACCCTGGTCAGCGTTTGTTCTTTTCTTCAAGCATCACCAGAACGTCTGACAGCTCTAGTGAGAATTTCATCAGATCAATCGCCGTAAAAAATACCACTCAATATGTGGTCGTTGGGAACATCTCACGCACAGATAATGGAACAAAAGAATCTGTTATTGAGTGTGTTATCAATCTTTAAATTTTACTTCGGTCAGTTGGAGCTTGCCGCCCTGGAGGGCTTCAACGATCTTCGCTACGACTTTAATCTGCGGCCCATTTTTGTTGTGAAAGTCATTTGATGAGTAACCCCACCAGTCCCAGCAGCCGTAAGGATTTCCGATCAGATAATTTCTTTTAGCTTGCGGATAAACTACGATAATTTTGTTGGCCTCGGCCCAACTGTTGTAACCGATGCTTGTAGCATAGGTGATCTGTATGTCTTCCAACGTTTGCATGCATCCATGAAAGGACACATGAATTCTGCACTTTTGAGAACCATTGATACTGCAGTCCTGTGGCACGTAAACCAACCCCGCATCATGCATGGAAAGTCGGTAGCTATCAAAAGGGTTGAAAAATACAGTTTGATTAAAAGAGAATAAACGATCACGACGAGGACTTTTCTTGGGACGAAGATTACCAATTAAATGATTTAAAATTTCTCCGGCCACATCCCGCTTACAAGCAGAAATAAACGGTGTTTCAGAGGCCGTTTCACAACTATTGCCAAAATCCATCGTAGGATAAGCATGTCCGGAAGGTAGCTTATTTTCAAAAATTATATTGGTTTGCGATACTCCCAAGCGCTGATAACTTTCTACCGTAATATTAGCGATGCGAGGATCAACGACTGGATCATTGCTTCCTTGGAGGACATAAATTTTTGCTCCTAAGAGATTTTTTAATTGATCAATCTTTTTGGCACGAGCGAGTTTTTGTGCCTCCCCCAAAGAATCTTCAACTAAAGGAAGTCCACGCTCCGTTTCCATGCATCCTTTAAGTGCCTGCATGACGCCTCCACCAGAGCAGTAAAAAGGTCCTCCCGCTATCATCCCCACTCCTGAGACCTCAGAGGAAAAAGCAAGATGAAATTGCTGGGCCATATAGGCCCCTGCTGATATACCAGAAACTGTAACTTTTTCGGCCCAGGCATATTGGGAAAAAATAAGAAGTGCTATTAAGGCCGTTTTAGTCATAAGTTCCTATTGCGAGATATTTCTGGAAACACACCTAAAAGAGAATTCGTTTTGAATTCCTGCAGTGACGGTCTTTAATGATCCGCGGGTATGATCATCGATCGATTTGCGGATTATGAGCTCCAGCTGATCTTCTTCATCACCCTGTCGAGTAAAAATATAATGTTCAGTTTTTTCAGTAAGAAAGGCAGGAAAAAGAACTACCCTTGAGAAGGGGGAATCCTGATAACTTAAGAATAGCTCCTCTTGGTCTCTACAAATGGAAACGGCCACAGAACCCTGCTCTTTACAAGAAACGATTTCATAAAAACCACGGGGGCACATTTTAGCAGCATGGGCTAAAACAGAGGTCATTAAGAGGGCCAAAAGAAGAAGAAGAAGAAGCTTCATGAACAAAATTTAGCAATCAGAATCCCTAAAAGCAAATAGCTCATGCATCTCTAAAGCGCCCCAATATATAATATTGAGGCGCGGCGGTAATAATAGTTAAAATTTACAGGATACCACGACATTAACTGAATTTTTTGGCCCATTTAGAGTCAATATGGCGTATTGAACCGAAGCGACCTTAACGTTCTTGCGAGTGCATAGTCCTCCAGTTGTCACTGTCCCAGAACCAACAGCACAGACAAGTGAGCGGAATTCTGTATCATTATTCACAATCACCGGGGTGGCCTCACAAAAATAAGGTCCGGCATCAAAAGTGTTTTTTCCCGAGTCAATCCTTTTGGCGGATCCGGGATTTCCATTGATATTGACCTGGTAAGACCACTCAACTGCCATAGCCGGGACCATGATCAGATAAAGAAACAAAGTCAAAAAAGGTTTCATAAGGGCTCCTTGATTTTACTTTCAAACCAATTAATGCCTCTACCATGAAACCTTTTGTGATTCTTAGCATCTAGGGAAAGAATTTAGATTCCTGCGAGACTTTCTAAAGATGTTAAAATGAAATGAGTTGTAACTTCACTACCCGCCGACACAGGCACAGCATTTATCTTGAGAGACTGAAATCCCTCTTTTTCGGCATTCACATCATAGACCCCTGCTGGCACTCCTAGAATCTTGAAAGTTCCATTGACCTCAGTGACTGCAGTGGCGATGACCTCCTCACCTTTGGTTACAGTAACTGTGGCCCCGGCAATCCCGGAATCATAATTTAAAACTTCACCAGAAATAATTCCTGCAGCAGCAACACTGACAGCACGGATCACTGGTTTAAAATTAAATCCCGTAATATTTTGATGTGATCCGTGAGGTACAAAAGAACGGCTCAAATCGAAATCCAGAAGAACCTCAGATCTTACTCCATCATTAACAGTGATTGATGGTGAAATAAAAATTTTCAAACCTGACTGACTGCCACTTGGTACTTTCAAGGGAAAGTGCTCGCCGTTATCTAAAGTGACGGATGCTTCACTCACAATTAAAGATATCTGATCATAAGAGCCGGTTGGAATTTTTATATCGGCCAGGGTCTCAGTCACACCGTTTCTTAGTTTTAACAAATCCAGTGTCACTTCTCTGTCCAGTAATTCCAGCACCTCTCCACTATCTTTTCGGATCTTGATTTTCTTAATTGTGACAGAAGCCGAATCCACATTTTGAAAATCAAAAGGAGCATCGGTGATTGAAACTTTTAAGTCACCCATTCCAGCAGAGTTTTTTCCATCCTCTGAATTACAGGAAACAAACAGGGTCATAAGAAAGAAAGCAATAAACATTTTTCCAATTTTCGCCATATTTTACCTCGATGAAAGATGACCTCATCATCAGGCCAAACTCTTGAAAGAATATGGAATTTAGGTCTTAATTTAATTTATTTTGGAATAAAGTCGTTGAAGGTTAGGCATGAAGCAAAGACTTAACTACGGACGGATAACCTGGTCTTATGACGATGACTTAGACTCAAAGGTCACAGGTTCTCCTACTCCTTTATTACAATTCACCGCCATCCGAATTCAGGGCAAGTTCAAAGTCCCACAGTTCAGTGATCGGGTGACCCTGCTCCTTTTAAAGCATAAAACAAAGATCAAGATTTCATTCAGAGAAGCCTATTTGAGGTGGTACCTGGAAGAGTCCCATAGTGATCGGGACCTGGGGGAAGGTAAGGCCTTTCTCTTGTGGTTAAAAAAGACGAATCAGTCTATTGCCTGGAAAAAAACGGATTATAAACTCCACCGTTTTTTTACTGATGACAATGCTCCCAAGCACGATCCGGAGGATGAAATGGCCGAAGAACTCTCCTTTGCCGTGAGACCGGTGGAAGTGGAAGGCAGAAAGGTTAAGCTTTATCTGCAAGATGATGCAGTTTTAAATCTCATCAATTTGTCATATGGAGAAGAGAGCGATTTTCTGGGCCTAGTGAAGAACTACGTGGCCCTTCGCTTTAAATGGGAGAGCTGGAGGGCCCCAGCTCCGCCTTTTTTAGACTGGGTTAAGAGTCAGGCCAAAAGACCGGTGTTTTTACCTGGCCAGTTAGGATTTAGTCTTCTAACAGAAACTACTTAATGCGTTCAAGCTGAACGGGAACCTCAACATATTCAAGGAGGCGGCACTCAGTGGTGACAGAACGAGGGGGAAGAGTCCGCCAGTCGTAACCGCAAGTGTATCGCTGGCCATAATAATCCCAGCAGTAAACTGGATAGCGACGTCGGCCATGAGGTCCGGCAGAGATGGTGACGTGTTTATAACGAGGAACTGTCATAAGAATATTGATCAAATCTTCGTTTTGAAATTCGGCCTTAACCGCAAGATTTTTAAAAGAACAACCGCGGGAATCATAAAAGTCCACAGTTCCAGTTAATGCAGAAGAGTCGGATTTTGTCATTTTAACGGATTGGTCAATGGTATGAGATAGCTCACCATTTTCGAAAACAAAACGTTCCTGACTGGTATAACGGTAGGCCCCATCTACCAGGATGAAATTAAGGGGTTTTTCATCATGCCCCCGATTAGTGCGACCCCAAAGACCAGAGAGGTCCGAGGCCAAGGCCATATTTGAGAGAACCAGTAAGCATGTGGTAAAAATTATAGTTTTCATACCGCCTGTAAACCACAGTCCCGGAATTTTGTCATTTGTATTTACATTTTTGCTGTGCCTTGTTACATACAGGCCATGAATAACACTAAAACAAACAATACAAATACCACTGTTTATATAAGTAACCTCAGCTACAAGCGCGACAGAAATGGCCTTAAGAGCATTTTTTCAAACTTTGGCACAATCAAGAATATCAAGATTGTTGTGGAGCCCTCGACCAATCAATCTCGCGGTATGGCCTTCGTAGAAATGGCGAATGCGGCCCAGGCGAAGAGTGCTATTGATAATCTTAATCAGCAAATTATTGATGGCCGGACGGTTAAAGCTTCCTGGGCGACTCCGTTAAAAAAGACTAGTGCTCCAAGAGTAAAACCTGCCCAAGATGCAGATGCGAAGGGGCCGAAGAAAGATACCAATAAAGACTTGGATTATGTTTCTATTCAATTGGCAAAAAAAGCTCGCAATGATGCCAAAAGAAAATCCAATCCTTTCACTTTCAAGCTCCCTACAAAAAAATAATCATCTTAAATAAAATTGGAAGCTACAGCTGCCCTTGCCGCTGTAGCAGACTTCGATGGCACTATGGGCAGGAACAATTCCTTCCGTCCCATTGGTAAATGTCAGGTTAAACGCATCCACTCCGTCCCACTGATCATTCGCTCCTTGTCCTGCACAGCCGGCAGTGCGACTGGTATGACGAAGGTTTCCGGTACACTTGGCGACATTATAATCCCAGGGGCCAACACCCGTATCAATAATGGGAGCTCCCCCGTTATAGGAAGGGGAAATAAACATGGCATCGGTAGTTCCCACCGTCAGTGAAAACTGCTCAGGGTTAAGTGAAGAGCGATAATTGGCCTTGCTCCTTTCTGAAATGCCAGTAGTGGTAATGTACGAAACAAAAAAGTTGGCAGGAAGCGTCCCGGTTGCCGTGCCGTTTGAGAAAGCAACTAAAGTCCAGCCACCACCACTGGTTGTCATGTCACAATAAACGGTAGCAAAATTGCCGGCCGCCCCATAATGCTTGATCGTATAGTTACCCGAAGGGGATCCTGGGTTGGCCATCAGAATTTCTTTACAGGAAGAATAGTACTTCCCTTCAGTCTTTGTTTCGCGAATAAAGAACCAACCATTACCGGCACCTTGTCCAGTAACAGGATCACCCCATTGAGGAACAGCATTTCTCCAGTGGGCCCCATCCCAGTGATTTACGGTATCGGCCTCTCCGCCGCCATTAATACTGCCTGACCAACAGTTCTTATACCAGAAGGGACTATTCTTATAAAGGGCCGAGCAGTTGGAAGTATGAGTATCATTATCAGCGTCAAAGGCCGTCCACTGCATGCCTGCTTGGGTCGGATACATCCCCGCCTGATCAGCACCTACCTTCGTTCGATAACCAACAACATTAAGCCGATACATATCGGCCGGATCAAAGTTTTTGACCAACATAATGGCATCGCGATCTAAACTTCTGCCATAGTCTGCGGCCCAGGCATAGCGGAGTTCAAAATCAGAACCCGCTGTCATATCGTCCCAGTGCTTAAGTCCGACGAAATAATTAAATCGATGAAGCATTTGATAAGCAGTATTACCATCCAATGCCATTGATAGACAGTTTCCGGTGAAGTCACTACTTGCAGAGTTGGCAGTGGAGCAACGGGGACGAGTTGAAATGGAATTAGCGTAAGTAATTCCAGTCACAGGCTTATTCGTTCCATTTTTAGTATTGGACCACACAAGGGTCCAGCCACCCCCATGAGAAGTCATATCACAATATGTTCGAAAGGGTTCAGTAGGACCCGTGGTGCCATCGGGATCAATTAAGTAAGTGCCATCGCCTGAAGCATAGCCACGATCGAGGATTTCTTTACACGATCTCATGGTGGGAAGTGAGCGCACCCAGACTCGCGTTTCTTGGTACTTTTTAAGCGTCAATCCCAGTCCACTATCTGTTTCAGTATTAGTCATGCTGCTCGTGCAGTAGTAGCTAGAACAAGTAGAAATAGAACTAGAGACAAAAGAGGAAATAGCAGGGCAACCCGGCAAATAACTACCACCGAGATAAAGGCGATCAGCAGTTAATCGGTCGACATTTATACAGCTATAAAAGACTCTCCACTGATTTCCATAACCTTTGAGAAAATAATTTCCAACAAGCTCTACCGTCTCTGCGCCAGAAAAATCAGCAAACTTAACACGAGGAAGTGAAGCATCAGCAATGTTGACGACTTGCTGATAATAAAGCGGGATTGTCTTATCCAGATAAGCTGTCTGCCAGGTGGTATCGACAATATTAACCCCTGTATTCACTCCTTCCATACGCATTTGATTAAAAGCAATGGAGTTAGAGCGGGAGTAGGTTTCCAGAGCGGTATTATTGTAAATGGCATGAGCAGGATAACCATGCCAAACTTTCGTCCAGCCGCCACCTTGGGTAACCATATCACAATCAACTGTAAGGGCCGTGCCTTCCGGATAAATGGTGTAACTGCCGCTTCCTCTAGAATTTCCCGAAAGAAGAATATCCATGCAGTTTTTAGGGCGGTCATGTTTTTCGCGGATAAAATAGCGGGCCTTGGCCGTCAGTGATCCAAAGTTAAATCCACCGATACCACGCACCCGAGTTGAATCAGTTACACCGGGGACATTGTAAAACCAATGCCGGGGATAACTCTCTACATCAGGAGCATCGGTTTGATCCGCGGAGTTGGGATGACAGTCCCCCCAACCCAATCCTGTGTTTACGACATCGTAATTATTCATTTGATCAAACCAATAATTGGCACCATTACTATTGCGAAAGCGGAACATCCCTCCTCCGTCAATAGTCTTACAGGCACCATTATAAGGGACAGAGGCGATTCTTAAAAACCGTTGGGTATCTTCCGGATTCTGAAATTCAATAGTCGAAAAATGGGTAGCGGCCCAGTTTCCAATGTCCCTGGCCATGACTTGAGTGGCGGTAAATTTACTAAAGTCTAACATCCCGACGGTATTTTCATCCGCATAATTACTGGAAGTAATATTGATTCCCGTCTTCTCGGCGCGATGAGTTTCATAAGACTTTTTCACTGCCATGGTGGTACTGGCGGCATTAGCGTAATAAAGTGTCCAACCTCCGCCATCGATTCCCATCTCACAGTAAGTTAAGACTGGATTTTTCTGATCAGGGTAAATGGTATAAAGCCCATTTCCTTTACTCTCACCCATTTCCAAGATGTGCTGACAGCTCATGGGGAGGTAACCACCATCGTGGACATAGAGTCTTACTTCAGAAACGACTTCAGGAGTCAGAGTCGAGCCAGGTATTCCGCCGGTCGAAAAAGAAACGGTTGAGCCAATGGCATACCACCAGTTCGTGTGATCAACGGAGCCATCGAGTAATGAACTGCCATAGTTGGCCAGGCCATTACTACGATTCCCTAATTCAAGTCCTCCCCAATAACGGGAGGAATCATCAATACTGATCCCCTGATAGTTTCGGACATCAGTATCGTAAATAGGATTGGTAGATTGTGACCAAATATTTCTCTTATTGTTTTCAGGCCAGAATATCCGAAAGGTAAAACGACCCAGCACTTCGAAATTATCCAAGAGACTTAAGATAGAATACATGTTGTTATTTGGATCTGTCGGATTGGCACTTAAGGCCGAACTGGTCGTCGCAAAGTACCCTGAACTCACATTGTGTTTAAAGACTCTGGTCCAGCCTCCACCATCAGAATCAACATCGCAGTAAAGATTCATAGCGGTCAAGGGACCTGGACCATCGATATCCAGGGCGTAAACCCCACTGGTGGCGCTTCCCATTTTCTTTAAATTGGAGCAAGTGGCACTGCAGTCCCTCACCGTCAGAGTCAAAGGATGATTTACATAGAAATTAGTCCACTCCATGTTAGTCTTGGTTGCTACAAAATGAGAGCGGACATCCTGATTCCAAACCTTCTTACAAACACCATGGGCAACAATCGTTTTTAATTCATCAGGATCGACTTTAAAACCAGTATCAACATTATTGATCGCCAGCGCTTGCTGCCAAAAGATGAGAAGAATAAATAAAGGCCACAAAAGCTTCATTTTTCTATCTTAGGTAAAATTGGAAATTACAACTTCCCTTACCACTATAACAAGTTTCAGCATAAGAAGGCACGATCCCCTCATTACCGCTAAAGAAAGAAACGTTAAAGGCATCTGACGTACTAAAATGATCATTGGCAGTCTGTCCGGTACATCCGGCGGTACGGCTGGTATGAAAGAGGGTACCAGAACACTTCGTTTTATTATAATCCCAGGGGCCGAATCCTGTATCGATAATGGGAGCACCACCATTATAGGAAGGTGAAACAAACATGGCGTCCGTTGTTCCAACATTTAAGGAAAACAATTCTGGATTTAGTGAGGCCTGATAATTGGCCCTAGCACTCTCTGAGACATAAGCACGGTTTACTGCAGAAACAAAGAAAGTTACCGGAGTATTCGCGGTTGCGGTTCCATTGGAGAAGGCCACTAAGGTCCAGCCACCACCACTGGTGGTCATGTCACAATAAACGGTGACCTGATCGGATGGGGTACCAGGGGTAAAATCAATGGTGTAAAGTCCAGAAGGTGAACCTGGATTCTCCTGGAGAATTTCCTTACAAGAAGACTTTAGCCGGGCCTCACTTTTTCCTTCACGGATAAACATCCAGCCATTGCCTGCTCCCACTCCATTCACAGGGTCTCCCCATTGTTGAGCCGAAGTTCTCCAGTGTGCACCGTTAAAATAAGTTGTCGTATCGTTTTCACCACCACCGTTAATACTACCGGCCCAGCAGGCATGATACCAAAATGGGGTATTGGAATAAGTCGTTCCACAATTAATGGTGTGAGTGTCGTTATCTGCATCCATGGCAGTCCAGCGGAATCCATTATAAGTATAAATACCGGCCTCATCTGCACCAATGGTATTACGGTAGCTGACACTGGTCAGACGATAAAAATCAGCAGGATCAAAATTCTTCACTCGCATGATCGCCTCACGGTCCAAGGCCCTGCCGTAGTCGGCCGACCATGAGTACTTCAGTTCAAAATCAGTTCCGGCCGAAATATCATCCCAATGCTTTAAACCTAAAAAATAATTAAATCTTTCCAGCCACGGTGTGCTTGGCCCACCTGGCTCAGTCATGGAAGAGCAATTACCGGTAAAGTCGCTAACCGCACTTTGAGCTGTAGAACAACGAGGTCGAGTGGCGATTGAATTGGCGTAAGTTAAGCTTGTGGTCGGCTTATTGGTTCCAAGACGCGTGTTTGACCACACTAAAGTCCAACCACCGCCTTGAGAAGTCATATCACAATAAGTCGGAAAAGGTTCTGTGGCACCGGTTGGGCCATCTGGGTCAATGAGATAAACGCCATTGCCGCTAGCAAAGCCACGGTCGAGGATTTCTTTACAAGATCTCATGGTATCGAGGGAGCGCACCCAGACTCTGGTTTCCTGATACTGCTTCAGAGTGAGTCCCATGCCAGTATCGACTTCGGTGCTGGCCATTCCATTAGTGCAGTACCAACTGGAAGTGGATGTACATGTAGAAATTGAAGAAGTAACGAAAGTGCCGGTGACGGGACATTTGGGGTAATACTGGCCACCTAGAAATAAGCGATCAGCAGTGAGGGGATCGACATTGACGCAAGTATAGAACACTCGCCAATTGTTGCCATAGCCTTTAAGAAAATACTTACCTACCAATTCAACTGTTTCAGCACCACTAAAATCTGCGAACTTTACCTGAGGGGAAGCAGCATCGGCCTGAGCAATGACTTGCTCGAAATACTCGGGGATGGTTTTATCAAGGTAAGCTGTCTTCCAGGTGGTATCAACGATATTAACACCGATATTAACCCCTTCCATTCTCATCTGATTGAAGGCGATGGAATGAGAGCGGGAATAGCTTTCAAGGGTCGGATTGTTATAGCGGGCATGAGACGGATAACCGTGCCAGACTTTGGTCCAACCTCCACCCTGAGTAACCATATCACAATCAACCGTGACGGCCGTTCCTTCCGGATAAATGGTGTAGGAACCGCTGCCCTTGGAGTTTCCGGAGAGAAGAATATCCATACAGTTTTTAGGACGGTCTAATTTTTCACGAAGAAAATATCGGGCCTTGGCCGAAGTATTACCAAAGTTAAATCCACCGATACCGCGAACTCGTTCGGCATCATTACTGGCATCGGCCCGGTAGAACCAATGTCTTGGATAATCCTCGACATCGGGGGCGTCAGTTTGATCTAAGAGGGCCGGCAAACAGTCCCCCCAACCTAAACCTGAATTAACAGTGCTGTAGTTACTCAATTGATCAAACCAGTAATTAGCACCATTACTATTCCGGAAACGGAACATGCCTGCTCCGGGAATATTCTTACAAGCACCAGTAAGTGGGGCCGAAGTAATATTAATAAAATCTTTTAAGTCGTCAGGATTTTGAAATTCAACGGTGGAGAATTCAGATGCTGTCCAGTTTCCAATATCCCGGGCCATAATTTGATTGGCCTTAAAATGGTTAAAATTAAGCATCCCCACAGTATTGGCATTATTATAGTTGGTATCAGTAATGTTAATGCCTGCCAGTTCAGTCTTATGTTGAAGATAAGACTTTTTAACAGTCATCGTACTGTCAGCGGCATTGGCATAGAAAAGAGTCCATCCACCATTATCGATGCCCATTTCACAATAAGTCAGGACTGGATTTTTCTGATCAGGATAGATGGTGTAGAGCCCATTGCCCTTACTCTCACCCATCTCCAGAATATGCTGACAACTCTGGGGATATTGGCCACCATCATGAACATAAAGACTGACTTCACTCACGATCTCTTGAGATAAACTTGGTCCCGGTATACCACCGCTATAGACAGCGGTTGAGCCAAGAGCAAACCACCAATCAGTATGTTCAACCGAGCCATCCAACAAGGACCGGTTACTATTATTAATACCAGAGCTTTTATTGGAGAGCTCAAGGCCTCCCCAAAATCTGGAAGCATCATCAATACTAATATCACGGTAACCGATTAGCGGCGAATCGGCCGTGGGGTTTGAGAGCTGTGACCAAATATTTCTTTTATTGGGCCCAGGCCAGTGCAAACGAAAAGTAAAACGGTTGATACTTTTAAAATTATCTAAAAGGTTCAGGATCGAATAAAGATTATTATTGGGATCAGTGGTATTGGCACTTAAAGCAGCACTAGGAGTAGCAAAATACCCGCCAGCGATATTATGGCGAAAGACCCTGGTCCAACCTCCACCGTCTGAATCCAGATCACAATAAAGGTTCATGGCCGTCAAGGGACCGATTCCATCAATATCAAAACTGTAAACGCCACTGGTAGCACTTCCCATCTTCTTTAAGTTTGAACAAGAAGCGCTGCAATCCCTCACCGTTAGAGGTAGCGGATAATTGACGTAAAAGTTAGTCCACTCCATGTTGGTTTTGGTGGCCACAAAATGTGGGCGGGTATCCTGGTTCCAGACCTTCTTACAAACCCCGTGCGCCACAATAGTTTTAAGCTCTTGAGGATCAACTTTAAATCCGGTATCGACTGTATTGATGGCCAGAGCAACCTGACCAGAGAGGAGAAAAAGAAAAGTTATGGTCAAAAATGAAATCATTTTTTCTTCAATTCTAAAATGGATTTTTTAATCTCTTCCATATCTTTGGCATGCTGTTTTCTGACAGCTTCCATTTCACTTTGAAGTTTTTTATTTCGCTCTTCAAGCGAGGCGATTTTTCGCTCCAGTGCAATTTGATTTTTCTGAGTTTTCTGAGAATCTGTGAAAAGCTCTTTGATCGCTTCAACTAACAAGGCAGTGATGTTTCCATACTGAACAGACTTGAATCCGTCTTTACCGGTTGAAACCAGCTCAGGGACATGCTTTTCAACTTCCTGGGCAATAAAACCGTAGGTTCGCTCTTTAGGCATATTTCTTTCTGGAAATTCATCCACTCTCCAGTCAAAGGTCACACCACTTAACTGGTTCACTGTTTCCAGAGCGTAAGGAATGGTTTGGATATTTTTCTTTAAGCGTTCATCAGAAGTATATTCATAAGAAACGGCCAGGACCTTGCCGTTAACGTGAAGCATCTCAGAAGGTGCCGTAGTTCCGATACCGACGTTTCCTGTTGCGTGTTTAATGGTTACGCGAGGATTGTTTCCAGTTCGAAGAGCATAATCATGGGCGGTGATTGAGCCTGAAAAGACTTCAGTGGCAGTACTGGTTCCCATCATAAATTCTATATCATTGGTCACATCACGACCTTGAAAATAACTTGATCCACTACCAAAAAGAGTAATGCTATTTTTTGATTGAGGGATCACTGTAGCCTCAGACGCCGCTCCGGCAACTGTAAGAGATGATCCAGGGGCCGTTGTACCAATTCCGACATTTCCATTTGCAAGGACATTAAATAGGCCGGTTGTATTACTACTCACTTCAAAAAGCCCTGTCGGAACATTACTCGATGACCCCGCTGCAATCTGAAATGAAGATGTTTGGGCCTTCATTCGAGAGGCTGTACCTCCACCAGCTGTTGAAAAACTAACATAATCAGTTCCAGTATTACCCACTTGAAACCACTGAGTGTTAACTGCATCCGACCATGCCGAGGTTGATCTGGTTCCTCGAAAAGCGGTGTTCCCATTAGCATCAATTAAAGAAATATCGTTACCTGCGGTAGTAATTGAGGCATTGTTGGCACCCACTCTTAATCTGGTCGTGGATCGAATATCCCCTGTCACATCTAGGGGGTAAGTGGGAACAGTTGCTCCTACTGCCACCTTTCCAGCATTATAATAAACGTCTAAACCATTCTTACCCCACTGGCCGGTGCCATCAAAGGCAGTGTCGTTGGCTATGATTTGTGCCTCAAGTTTTCCCAGTGCCTGATTCAAGGTATCAGTTGTTGCCAAAGGCAAGGCCGTTCCAACAGCATAGCTACTCATAAGAGCAGCACTAACTCTTGCATCAGTGAAATATAAATTGGTCCCCTCTGGAACAACCGAGGTATTAAGGGTCTGCCAAGTCTTATCCCCTCGCCGGTACTGGGAGGATACTCCGGCAGTAATAGTCGGCTCCTTGCCTGCAAGTGCAGTAACAAGCCCATTAACTTTTGCTTGAGGGATATCTCCATCAACTAAGAACAGTTTTGAATAATTAATTGTATTGTTAGCGATATCGCCATTAGTGATGGATAAATCAGCAATTTCTGTACTGCCAACGACACCTGACCCTAGTTGAGCATTGGCTATCGTTCCTGTCAGATCTCCTCCAACGGCAGTACCTGTTGTCGCTACTGCACTCCAGGAAAGGGCACCTGCCCCATCGGTAGTGAGGACATATCCGGAAGTTCCGGCGGTGGCCGGAAAAGTATAAGTAGTTGTAGCGGCCAACGCAGTCGGTGACTTTAATTCGACATAATTAGCATTATCTGATTTGAGACGAAGCTTGCCAGTTAAGCCGATATCTCCCGTGACATCGAGTTTATTAATTGGAGTGATCGTTCCAATTCCGACGTTACCATCTGGAGTAATTGTCATCTTTGTTGAAGCAGAAACGCCCTGCCCATCATTGCCATCTGCTGTTCCAAACTCGAGTTGTGTTCCACGTATAGAAGTTGGAAAACTTCCATTTGTATTTACATTTCTAATTTTCATATATGCAGCAGGATTAGATTCAACAGCATCTCTTAAATGAGTATCACGATATACAATCCCTCCAACATCATAAGTTGCCCCATCAGGCATTATTCCATTTTGTCTCTGAACAATCATTTGGTTTCTGTTACCTTCAATATGCAACTTTCCACCTGGCGATGTCGTCCCAACCCCGACATTACCTGCGGAAGTTATACGCATTTTTTCAGTGACCCCAACCCCATTGTTGCTGGTATTAAAAACTAATGAGTGCTTGTATTCATTTGTACCATTATCCGGAGCGAATTCCTTATAACTACCGATGGAAGCCGCTGACATGGTAGCACCTAGGGTATAATAACTTGATCCAAAAACAATTTTCGGTCCAACACCAACTGCTGATGGGGTGGTTGTGTCCAACAATGAAAGCACCCCAGTAGTATTATTCGTTGTAAAATTAGTGGCCACGTTTGTGCCGGAGATGGCAACTTTCGTCGCAGGATTTGTTGTTCCAATTCCGACGTTGCCAGAATCATAATAAATTTTCGTCCCACTAGTGGTCCACTGAGAAGCACCTGCGGCCTTAGTATCTACATATAACTTCGTAGCAGCATCACTATCTAATAGTGGAGCTGCTAAACCAGTGACGGTGTATCCTCCCATGAGAAGATTACCACTCATGGTGTCCCCGGCCTTCAGAACATAGTTTGATTGAGCAGTGGATACTGCTGCAATATTTCCTACCAGTTTTCCAATCGAAGACAACATGGTATCGGCCGCAGTCACTGCTCCGGCGGTCGTATTTAATCCGGCCAGATCCGTACCAAGGACTCGCGGTTCAGTGAAATACAAATTGGTAGAGCCTTCAGCAACATTATCCGTTGTAAGACTCGCGATGGAGTTTTGCAGATTGGTAAGCGAAGTACTTAGCCCCGCGATCTTGGATTGAGCGATGTTCGCCCCGGCCGCGATGTCAGCGTCCACAATCGAACCATCAACAATCGCAGAAGAATCAGTGGATACTGTCACCCAAGATAAGTTTCCTGAAGCATCAGTGCGAAGGACCTGACCATTAGTTCCTAAAGAACCAGGCAGAGTAAAAGTCACGGTTGAACCAATAGTCACTGGAGCTTTTAACTCCACGTAGTTAGTTCCTGAATCTTTGAAGCGCACTTTACCGGAAAGAGCGATATTGCCGGTCACGTCCAGCTTTTCATTTGGATTGGCAGTTCCAATCCCCACATTGTCCGTATTATAATAAATTTTATCGACCGTTTTGCTCCACTGACCGCTGCCATCGAAAGCAGTGTCATTGGAGAGAATTTGTGCCTGGAGATTTTCTAGGGCCTCCATCACGTTATTGGTATCCGCAATTGGAGCTGCTGTTCCCGTTCCTAGACCCAGAAGAAGTGCTCCACGCACGGACTGATCAAAATTCTGCCAGGCCTTAGCACCATCTAAATAATCAGTAGTGGCGCCACCAGTAGGAAGCTTGTCTTCTTTGTTTCCAAGGTCAGTTCCTAGATTGGCAATTTTTGATTGAGCAATGCCAGCAGTAGGAGAAATATCAGCATCAACGATGGTCCCCTCTTTAATCATGGCCGAAGTGACACCTTCAACATCAATGGCAATCGTGCCTGAAGTTGAAATCGGCCCACCAATCAGACCAGCACCCGTATTGATAGCGGTGACAGAACCGTTCCCCGTTCCTACCGGATTACGAGGTACCCATTTTTTAGCGGTATCATCCCAAGTCAGGATTTGTCCTTCAGTTGCACTCATTTGAACAATCTGTTTAGACATCTCTGACATTAAAGAAAATGGTATCGAATGAAGCGCCTGGAAGGAGTAAACCTTAGAATTTGATTGATCAGTAATTCTAATCGCCACCGATTCATTGGCCGGAGTATTGGCGAGGACTGTAACAAGAGTCGACGGAGTACAATCTAACTCCAACTTGATATGAAAAACTCCATTAGCAAGTGGCACACTGGCAATCTCGTCACTACAAAGAATAACTGTCGAGGCATTAGTGTAGGCCAGCTCAGCTTTTAAATTCACTGGGCCTATGACGGGAGAACCATTGCTATTAACCAATCGACCTGAATAACTTAGGGACTGACCGGCCAGAGCAGTTTCCGCACAAATGAGCAGTGCTACAGGTAGAATAAGAAAAGCTTGAAAGTGCTTCATCTAAACCCTATCGATGGAAGTTCATTAAGTAACTTTTAATAGATTTTAATATAAATCCAATTTATTACTAGAAACTTCCTATTCTTAAGGACTTATCGAAAGACCAATTGAGATCTTAAGGGCGAGTGACAAATATTTGGGTCACCTTAATATAGTCAAATGGTCGGAATAACTTAAGTCCTTGAATTCTAGACGTAGTTATTTTCAATTTCATCAAAGCGCCGGTCATGACCTTCGAGGAGCTTTGCCACCGATAAACCGCTTTCCTCCTTAACTATTCTTTCTAGATACGTTTTAAGTTTTGAAAGTCGCGGATGCTGTCCACCAGAGTAATGGGTTTGAATAAGGAGACTTATGGCATCGTCTAATGTGAGATCCAATTTTTTAAAATCAAAGGATTCCAGATCCAGAAATTTGAGGAGTCGATTCACTTTGGCAATCAGCAGTGGGGCCTTCTCAAAGCGAAGACCGGAAAAGAGATAATTGGAGAGATTGATTTTTCCTAAATCAGGCGTACGGAAACATAAATTCACCGTCAGTTCGTCTTGATGATGGTTCTGATGAATAAACTTATCCAAAAGAGCGATCTCCACTACCTGACCGGCCCTTAGTTGTCTTTCCTCTTTAAGCTTAAGTTCTCCCAGAGCATGATAGCGTCCGATTTTCTTTTTCTCCGTAAAGGAAAATTCAAGATCCACATTGTTGCCAACCAGGCACTGGAAGGCACCGGCAAAATGGTGATTATGAATGACAGTGGGACGTCTACGCCAGAAATAGATATCGATAAAACAATTTTCACCACGGGCAATGGTTATGGGAAGGTCACTGAATTCGAGGTATTTAAAATTTTGTTCATGGGTAAACTTTTGAGACAAGGCGTCTGTCACTAATTCTTGAAAGTCATAGTGCTCCTGAAGCTTGGCGTTCTCTAGAAGCATTCTCGCCTCTAGATGAAAGTTCTTAGGGCCATGTTTGGTAAGAAATAAATCAGCTTTACGAGTAAGTTGTCGTGATTTTTTTATTAAATTATTCATGGCCACGAGTGTAACACAAAAATGATTCTTTTATGATATGAAGGTTTTAAGTATGAACTTTGATAAGGTCACTAAATTTTTATTTATAGCATCTGCAACCCTCCTGATATTGGGTGTCTTTTGGCATTTCTTTGGAAAAAACATTCCCTGGAGTAAGATCCCTCTGGGCCGGTTGCCGGGAGACATCTATATAAAAAAAGAAAACAGCACATTTTATTTTCCAATCGTGACCAGCATCCTGATATCCCTAATCATCTCCCTTATCCTTAGAATTCTAAAAAAATAAACACTAAGCCTTAACAATCCTGACAGTCCTCTAACTTGAGTAATGAGTCCTCAGATGTCATAACGTGCGGACAATTAACAAGGAGATTTTCATGAAAAAACTGACAACCCTGGCATTACTTACTTTATCAATGAGTTCATTTGCTTTTGAGCAGACAGCTGAATTGGATTTCTCATCCCTCTATGGAAAGCTCGATGCAGGAACCTATAAGGTTGATGTTAAACTTTCTTCTAAGAAGACACTCTCTGAAGGAACAATTAAAACATCCATTCATCATAATGATGGTGATTTTACCTGCACTACGGCCGCAAAATTTGAAATCGGGGAAATGACTTATTTAGTGAAACAAAATGGTTCTGAATGGAAAAAGACAGGGACTCATACACTCTTTGGAGAAATCCTGCACACGGTCGATGGCAAATGTGACCTTTCATATGACAACTTTATTGGAAATAAAAATCTCTATGCCAGCATTTCATTCAAGTCGCCAATCACCTTACCGGTAGCTGCTCCTGCTGGATATGATAATGTAGAGGCCTACCTAACCCCTTTCGCTGGTTATCTCTATTTAAAAGTGGATGTCCATCAGGAAGGAGACTTTTTAGTCATGGACCCTTCTGAGATTTTAGGCGAGGAACATATTTATTCATCGAATGAAAGCAATGCCTCGAAATTCTATTACTACGTTCAGTCCCGCAAAGGACCAAGCTCTTTATCTCTTGGAACTGGATTTGTTGAATTTAAATAAGATTTTGAAATTGGGAAAGACTCTAAACAAGTCTTTCCCAAATATGGATTCTAGCGATGAACTCTATCGATCTGAATCATTTCTTGCATCATCTTTTCTTTCTCAGGATCTCCTGAAACGATGGCCGAAAACTTATCAATGGTCGCTAGAGAATTTTTTAATTTCTCGGCCTCAACGTCCTTGATCTTCTTCTTTAGTATTTTTACTTCCTTACGATTCACATTTCCTGAGATGAGTTCCTTCACCAATACGGAACGAAGCTTAAATGACTCTTCTGTTAGCTTTTTATTCTTTCCACCAACGTCTGTAATCAGTGCATTAAGCTTAGCTTTTTTATCAGCATCCAATGTTTGAGAAGAATTAATCATTTCTCTAATCTTTGCTCCTAGGGCCTGACCGTCAATTACTGTCTCTTGAGAGACTTTTTCTTCGACGTTATGGTGCGCAGCTTTTTTAGAGGCACAACTGACTGCAAGGGAAAGAAGTAAGATCAACGAGAGCGTAATTTTCATTAATTTATCCTTGTTGGTTAATAGCATGAGCTTAACACCCAAATAGTAACCTAATTATGACTTTTGTCAGATTTAAAGGGAAGAGATAAATTAAATATGATTAGTTACGAATACTCACTTCCGCTTGGATGAGGGAATAGTTCTTAACCAGGTACTCCCACTGCTCCATACAATGTTCAAATTCATCTTTGGCGGAGTCAATCTTGATTTTTACTTCCTGCATCGCCAGAGCACACATTTTATCTTTATTGTATTTGTACTCATCTTTGAGCTCATGCATTTTGGCCATGGCCTCAAGTACCTGCCCGCGAAGTTTCTCTACTTCAACTAAAACTTTTTCTGGAAGCTCAAATTTCGTTTTAAGCTCTTTAACTTTCATTTGCATCCTTGCAGCAAGGATCTTCTCCTGAGGTGTCAGCTTTAATTTAAAAGCTAATCCCGTGAAGCTCAAACTCTTAATGAACCACTTGGTTGGATCAAAGTGGAACCAACTTATGCCGTTTCGATAATCGGTCTGAAAGAAATGGTGAAAGTTATGATAGCCCTCGCCAAAAGTAAGCAGGGCCATGAACCAACTGTCTTTAGCAGTATTGGTATCGGTGTAAGGAGTTGACCCCATAAAGTGGCAAAGTGAATTAATAAAAAAAGTACAATGATGAGTCATTACAATCCGGGCAAAGACACCAATGGCGAGTCCACCCAAATATGAACCCAGGAAGTAACCTCCAATAAAAGTCGGAAGGGCCATCCCAATCACCAGAGCAATTATGAGATAATACTTATGCTGCCAGGAAACAAGTTTATCCTGACGAAAATCTTTAGCGAACCTTTCATGAACAGTTCCGTTCTTTTTCAAGAAGACCCAACCCATGTGAGCATAAAAGAAGCCCTCATTCACATTATAGGGATCTTCGTCGGTATCGACTTTAAGGTGGTGAAGACGATGATCACTACACCATTTCAATGCACTATTCTCAAAAGAAGCTGCTCCAAAGATCAGTAGTATAAACTTAACGACAGGATGAGCATCATAGGCCTTATGAGCAAATAAGCGATGATAGCCGGCGGTTATAGAAAGTCCGGTTAATAAGTAAAAACCCAGCCCCAATAGAATCTGACTGTAGTGGAAACCATCTATCTTGATCCAGTAGTAGGTACCAATAACAGCTGCCAGCGGAGTTAGTACCAGAAAGAAGAAATTTACCAGGTCGATATTTTTTAAAGAGTATTTTGATTGCATGATTCACCTACAAAAACTTCGGGTTATTAGAATTTTACCCATATTGCCTAGCTATTTGCACGATAATAATGAACGAAATTCGGCATCGGATATGCGAATAAGCCATGATTCCATGTGTTTAAGTTTTAAAATAAGCTCAGTGGAAGATCCTCACCTCAGCAGGAATTACCCATCTATTATTCGAAAAAGCCGAACAAACCAAGACGAAATAATGCATAAGTATTTTACGATATGCCTAATTTTTCGACACTCCCTCTGCATAAGACATTGATTAATCAGCTAATCCCGGTCCGTAGATAGGCCGTAGAGTTTCCCCATCTTGTGCAGGGCCGTAATTTTATTTTTCCACAGCTTTTATTACTGGCCTTCACGAATTGACTATTTTTTGATCTCATAGGTCCATGACCTACCAAACAAGAAAAAA
>JAMPXB010000019.1 GCA_023701435.1 Bacteriovoracaceae bacterium
AGGTTTTAAGTTCTTCTTGGCTCATTTGAATCTTTCCCATCGCTAATAGTTCCTAATCTAAGTGTATAGAATTAGGGTACACAACTATTATTGATGGGTCATAATCGCTCAGAAATTAGATGAGGTCATAATCGACTAGAAACTATACAAAAATCGGCCTACAGGGCAAAAGCATTCAAGGCACACATCCCTAGTAAGAAGATACTTCCACCTGTTTCCACCATCTTGGACATCTTACGGGTGGTCTGCCGTTTGAACATGATTAAGCTTAGAAGATAAATTCCTGAAAATGTGTAGGCGAGAAGGCGATAAATCAGAGGGAAATCGAATTTCATAGTTTCCATCAAAACCATGATCACCACAGTCATGATGCCTTGGACGATAAGTGCCCCATTTATTCCCCAAAAACGGGTATAGCTGTCGGCGTTTTCATTCTCCCGGTCAGGAGACCAGGTCTTACGGGCCATTTCATAGACCGTATAAAGAAGGGTTAGAAAGAGCAGCACCGGAAAGAGGCCTGAGCCATTCTTAAGATGATCTAGAGTAATAAAAGGCAGCGCTGAATAGAGTGCCAAAGGAACCAGGATGAATTGATGCAAAACTAAATTCAAGGTTACCTTGGGGTCCAGAAACTCCTTGCAGAAAAACTCTTGGGCCATCAGGTTGGCCCAGATTTGAAGTATAATCATAAAGATCAAATGGCTTGTGCCCATCAAGGCACTGATAATCAGTTCGATGAGAATAGTCGAATAGAGCACGGCACGGACCAGGTCCAATTTTATAATACCGCGGGAGAGAATTCTCTCAGGGAAGGCCTTGGAGTCTTTGCCAAAATCTTTTATCTCATCGGCCATTCTTAATTGCAGCATGAAAAGAAAAACCGTTCCCATGGTGATCCACAATTTGGGTTCCTGCCAGCTAAAACTTGTCTTAAACCAGGCCGCAAAAAAATGGGCGTAACCTGACGTTAGTAAAAAAACAAAGAGAAAGATAGGAACCAGAGGGAATCTTTCATTCGTGTAGGCCAGCAATCTTTTAAAAAGAGGGGAATCATGAGTGATAGTCATCTTTGGTCCTTGCACAAGTTCAGTTTTTAAAGAGGGAAGATCAATTTTAGAGCGATGCCGGGCATCCATTGGTATCGATTCAATATTTTTGATTTCGTCACAGGGAAGATTTTCTTGCACGAAAAATTTTTCAATGAGCAAGCGGGATGCAGGGTCACCTTCATAGGCGAGAACAATTTTGTTTTGCACTTGCAGATAGGCAGACTTTTTTACACCGGAGAGTTGATCGATTTGATTCTCAACCGGCACGGGATATAAGTCACCTAGCGGTGTTTGAATGGGATTACTCTTCCGTCCGATCATGCTTAAAAAGCTGTCACGCTCAAGCACCATGTCTCCGGTTTTGTGCCAAATACGACCTTGTTCATCAACCCATTTATTTTCATGAAAAGCTTTTTCATTGTTCCAATAACGTTTACCGACGAAGTCGCCAGTCAGTGCTACTTCACCAACCTTGCCCTGATGATAGGGATGAACTTTTCCGGGAGGAGGAAGTAGATCATAAGTAAGGGCATCTACAATCCGTCCGAGCGGAGTTCCTGCTCTTTTGTCTTCTGATTTTTCCACCACCTCTTTCATTGAAACCAAAGCAATGGGTTCAGCTTCAGTAGAGCCATAGACGACCCAACCACCAATATCAGGATTAATTTTTAACAATCGCTCACAGATATCTCTTCTGACAGGAGCACCGCCAGTGAATACTTTTTTTAGTGGCAGAGGCTTTTTATGGTCCTCACAGTATCTGACAAGTTTCTCCAAAATAACGGGAGACACAGAAATCGATGCGACTTTGTAATGAGTCAATTGCTGGTACAACTCTTCTGGTTTAATGGTATCGATTTTTCTTAAATTGCCTTTGATTAAAACGGAGGTCATTCCAGATTTAAGATTACTCAGCACAAAGACTGGATACATCGACAAATCAATTTCTTTTTCATGATGATCAAAATAGGTATCGTGGGCCTTTTGCTGAGACAAAAGAAAGAAGTGAGAGCGGTCAAAACCCTTAGGAATGCCGGTGGTCCCGGACGTAAAAGTAATGAGAGCCGTGTGTTCATCTTCCACTTGTGTGACTTCAGTCAGCCGTCCCGTGGTTGGATCATTGATTAAGTCATCGAGCAAAATTTTCCAGGGAATTTGGCGGATGGACTTCTTGAGGTAGAAAAGCCGCGCTTTTTTGCTGATGATAAGAAATTCGGGATTAACTTGAGAAAGGGCCTTTTCAATGTAGTCAGAATTTGCCCAGGGGTCCACCAGGACAACGGTTGCCCCAATTTGAAAGCAGGCGGCAATGGCGCAGTAAAGGGGCCAGTCCAAAGAGGCGAGTAGGACCACTTTAGAATTTTCTCCAAGCCCTTTAGACCGCAGGAGAAAACTCAGTTTGGTGGTGTGATCATAGAATGCTGAAAAACTTAACTCAGCGCCTTCCTGATTGATAATAGCAGTCTCATTCTCTCGACTTTTAAGCATCAAGAGAGTTTCTTCCATAAGATTCATCGGCACTCTTTGATAAATAACCACATATTTTGAAAATTAGTTATCATTTTACTCATAATAAAAATTATAGCTAGGATCATTGATGACTGCCAATTTCATTCTCTCACCAAAATCTTCGGCCTTAGAATTTGAACAATCTGGAGGTGGTAAGGCTTACCATCTGAAAAAGATGTTCGATCTGAATCTGCCGGTTCCTGAATGGGTGTGTTTATCAACTCACGCTTTTACTGCCTTTATCGAACGCAATAATCTGACTGATCTTTTGGAAGAAGAAATTGATTTTCCTCTGAAAGAAAAAAAGATTGAGGAACAATTTCTTAAGTCCGTTTTGCCGGCCGAAATAAAAGCGGAACTGGATGCATTTTTCTCTTCCGTTAAAATTGACCAGAACTTTTTCGCTGTTCGCTCTTCAGGTAGCGATGAAGATTCGAAAGATGCATCCTTTGCCGGTCAGTTCTCAAGCTTCTTGTTTCAAAAGGGCAAGGAGGCGATTGAAACCTCTATTAAACGATGTTGGGCTTCGGGATTTTCTGAACGTGCCATGACTTATCGCCGCGAAAAGAATTTAAGTCTCAAGGGCATTAAAGTCGCGGTAGTCATTCAGAGAATGCTTTTCCCGGAAGCTGCTGGGGTCTGCTTTTCCCGCAACCCGATTGATCCTCTGGATCGCAATCACCTGCTGATCTCTGCCAGTTGGGGTGTAGGTGAAGGAGTGGTGAGTGGTCTCGTGTCATGTGATGAAATAAAAGTGAATCGCACCAATTTTTATGAGACAGAAATACAAATTGAAGAAAAGAAAATCCGTCTCGATTTTGCCAATGGCAAGATGGAGCAGGTGGCCAATAGTGAAGCCGACGTGAAGAGGCTTTGTCTGGATGAGAGTTCGATTGTGCAGTTGTCACAATTGGCACTGGAGCTGGAATCAAAATTGGGTGGTGCCCAGGATATTGAATTTGCCGTGGAAAAAGGCAAAGTTTATTTACTACAAACTCGTCCGGTCACTCATCTTCCCAATGATGCTTTTTTCAATAGTCATATTATGGGAGAAGATCTGGTGTTATGGGATAACTCCAATATCATTGAAAGTTATTCAGGAGTCGCTAGTCCTTTGACCTTTAGTTTTGCCTCCTATACCTACCGTCAGGTCTATCGGCAGTTCATGGAGATGATGGGGATTCCTAAAAAAGAAATCGATGACAATGATCATATCTTCAGAAATCTCCTGGGGCTGGTGCGGGGACGTTTTTATTATCATCTGATCTATTGGTACAAACTCGTGCTCATGCTCCCTGGTTCTGAAAACAATAAACAGTTCCTTGAGACTATGATGGGGGTTAAGAAAACATTGGATGAAGATGCTCAGAAAATGTTTGATTCAGTCGGAGTCTCTGAAAAGAAAACCCCTCTTAAGACCAAGCTTTACGTCACTTACATGACGATCAAAAACTTCATTAATATTGATTCCATTGTGGGTAATTTTACTCGTGACTTCGATAAAATCTACCAAGACTTAAAGAAAAGAGATTTCAAAAAGCAGAGTCTTAATGAATCAATAAATCTCTATAATTATCTGGAAGGCGAAGTCCTGTCGAACTGGAAAGCACCTATCATTAATGACTACCTTTGCATGATCTTTTTCGGTCTCTTAAAAAAACTGACTGATAAATGGATTGAGACCGAGGGCAAAATTGAAGGGACACAAAATGATCTCTTGTGTGGCCAGGGTGATTTGGAGAGTACTGAGCCCACCAAAATGCTGATGAGAATGTCCAAGAAAATAGACCTGGAAAATTCGCACATGCGTGAAAAACTCACCACCAGACCAGTGCCTGAGCTGCTGGAGGATAAGGAAGTTAAAGAATTAATCTGGCCATTCCTGGATCGTTTCGGATTTCGATGTGCCAATGAGCTAAAACTAGAAGAGCCCGATCTGCATGATGACCCAAGTTTCGTCATCTATACTCTCGCCAATTATATCAAGATGAAAACTTATGACATTGAAGGGATGGAGAAGCGTGAAGGAGAAATCAAACGGGCCGCGGAAGAGAAGGTCAATAGGAAACTGACCGTCTGGCAGAAGCCTATCTATTTCTGGGTGTTAAAGCACGCCCGTATCGCCGTCCGTAATCGTGAAAATTTACGATTCTTAAGAACTAAGATTTTCGGTATTACCCGTCATTTAATGAGGGGAATTGGTCACAACTTTTACCAGC
The DNA here is from genome assembly GCA_023701435.1 of Bacteriovoracaceae bacterium. GTDB lineage: Bacteria > Bdellovibrionota > Bacteriovoracia > Bacteriovoracales > Bacteriovoracaceae > Peredibacter. The sequence goes on from JAMPXB010000019.1 coordinate 4,778, forward strand.
TTAAAATGTTGAATGATCCTTCTCATATTTTTTATCTTAAAGTGGAAGAGATCCGCGGAATCGTAGAAGGACGCAGTATGGGCGATAATTACGCCAAACTCGCCCAAGAGAGATTTGATCTCTTTAACCATTACCGCAAGACACCTAATCCACCTGATCGCTTTATCACTAAAGGAGCTGTCGGACTCTATAATTATTTTCCTGCAGTTCTTTCGCAGCTTGATCTTCTGAAAGGTCACGGCATTCCAGATGATCCAAACATGCTGATTGGTACACCTTGTTGTCCGGGTGTTATTGAGGGCGTTGTGAGAGTGGCCAAGGAATTCGCCGATGCCGAAGGTCTTAATGGGGATATTTTAGTCACTGAAAGGACTGATCCAGGTTGGGTTCCGTTATATCCAAGTTGTTCCGGTCTTTTAATTGAAAGAGGATCTCTCTTATCTCACTCGGCAGTTGTCGCCCGTGAACTGGGATTACCGACAATTATTGGCGTGAATGGTGGACTGATGACAAAACTTAAAACGGGAGATCGGGTCAGAATTGATGCCTCTACCGGAATCATTCAAATTCTTAATGAGGAAGTTAAAGCATGAGGCTCATAAGCTTAAATGACTATCCACAATGGAAAAATGTTTTTTGTAATTTAACAAATCGTGTTTTATCAGAAGCGGATAGGTCATATGCCATAAAACCCGAGTATGTGGATAAAATTTTGGGATTAAATTTTCCAGTACCCTCGGAAGCATTTTTCTTTGAAGATCTGACGGGTGAATTCTTTGGTCGTATTCTGCTGCAGGGGTCGGTGCTCGATCCTGAGGTTGGGCATTGGGGACTTTTTTGTCTTTCTTCTCAGCCCAAACATAAAGAGGGATTTATCAAACTGTGGCCTGAGATTGAGGCCTGGTTTAAAACATTTGGTATCAAAAAAATTATTGGGCCCTATCTCTATACAACTTTTTTCCCTTACCGCCTTCGTTCTGATGATTTTTCTGAAAAGTTCAGCTGGGAACCAAATCAACCCAAGGTAGACTTGGAAGTTTTTAAGGCACTTAATTTTGAAACTCATCAAACTTATTTCAGCAATATCATTAAAGGTTACGGGGTATTTGAAACAAAGGGAACCCGTGAGTATGACGAAGCCCTTAAGGCCGGATTTAAACTGCGGGAAATAAGTAAGGATCAGATGGAAGAGGATATCAAGATCCTCTATGAGCTTTCTATGAAAACCTTCACTGACAACTATCTATTTGCTCCTATCCCTTATGAATTATTTAAAAGCATTTATGTGCCGAGCTTTCAGGGCCTGGATTTAAGAATGTCTTGTATCGTGGAAGATCCACAAGGTAAGCCTGTGGGCTTCAATTTTACCTTCATCATGGATGATCAGATTGTCATCAAATCTGTCTGTGTGATCGATGAATACCGTGGGAAGGGACTTTTAAATGCAACTTTCAGGTGGAGTATGCTGCAAGCGATGAAGTTATACCCGCAAGTAAAAAAAGTGGCCACGGCTCTGATCCATGAAGATAACACTGCCACTAAGCACGTGGCCAATCAGTCTCAGGATCGTCAGCGTCATGAGTATGTCCTCTTGAGCAAGGAAATCTTATGACACTTCTCTATGACGTAAAAAATTTAAATTTTAACTATCAGCTCGAAGGTGTTGAGTTTAAGGCCCTCAAAAACATAAACTTGAAAGTTTCCGTTGGTGAGATGGTCACCTTTGCCGGGCCTTCAGGCTCTGGTAAATCCACACTGTTAAATCTCATGGGTTTAATGGAAGACACCTCTCGAGACATGATTTTCTATAATGGTAAATGTCTAGGAAACCTAGAAGAGCACGAGAAAAATACTATCCGTCGATTTGATATTGGCTTTATTTTTCAAAGTTTCCATCTTTTTCCTGTGCTCAGTACCTGGGAAAATATTGAATTCTTTCTCATACGGCAGGCCGTTGCAGAAAACAAAAGAAAAGAACTTATTGAAGAGGCCCTGGAAGTCCTGGGCATCACTGATTTAAGGGACAAACGTCCCACTCAACTCTCGGGAGGACAGCGGCAGCGAGTGGCCATCGCCCGGGCCCTGGCCAAGCGTCCAAAAGTCATCATTGCTGATGAACCAACTGCCAGTCTTGATCAAAAAAATGGTGAAGCAGTTGTTAATCATTTGTTCGAAATCAATAAAAAATTTGGCAGTACCATTATTGTCGCAAGCCACGACCCGATGGTCTTGAAGCATTCCCCCAAAATAATTCATTTAAAAGACGGCGAAATTCAGAAGGAGAATGCATGATCTTCAAATTCTCCTTTAGAAATATCTGGCGTCAGCGCTCCCGTGCCTTTGCCGTTTTGGCAACAGTGTCCTTAGGTATCAGTGCCCTGATGATATATCATGGTTTTAATGCCGGTATTATGAATCAATACCGTGACAATACAATTCGGGCCCGCTTTGGACACGGCCAGGTCAATACCAAGAATTATAGAGATGAGATCTGGGATAAACCATGGGAACGTTGGATTGATCCAGCCGCGCCTTTTGTGGAAGAATTGAAAAATCGCCCGGAAGTTGAATTTATCTTTCCCCGTATTTCATTTTACGCACTTTTAAATAATGGTGAAAAAACTCTATCTGGTGCCGGAGAAGGTGTTGACGGAAAAAGTGAGTCGCAATTTTTCACGACCTTAAATGTTATTGAAGGCAAAATTCTTTCAGGTGAAGAGGACGGCATTATTCTGGGGAAGGGGCTGGCGGAAGCTTTAAAGTTAAAAGTGGGAGACCGGGTGACCGTTCTCGCTAACACTCATTCTGGAAGCTTGAACGCTGTTGATGTATATGTGACCGGAATTTTCTTTGCCGGGATGAAGAGTTTCGATGACACCTTCTTCAGAATTCAACTCTCAAAGGCACAGGAACTGCTGGATACTCCCAAAGTGGAAAACATCGCTTTGGGTCTAAAGCAGCTTGAAGACTGGCCGAAGGTTGAGTCCTGGGTTGATGGCAGCACTGATTATGAAGCCACTCCCTTCAATGTTTTGGACAAGGTTTATTATCAAAATTCCGTGGACTTTCTCCAGGCGCAGTTTGGATTTATCTTCATTGTCATCGTTGTGATCGTGGTCTTAGGTATTTTCAATACCGTGAGTACCATCATTCTTGAACGGAAAGGTGAAATTGGAAATATGCGGGCCAATGGTGACTCCTATCGTGAGGTTTTGACCCTGCTTTTGACCGAAAGTCTGATTTTGGGATTCATTGGAGCAACTTTAGGGGTGTTACTATCTTATTTTTGTAACTTCACCATTCTTGCTAATGGAATTCAAATGCCGCCAGGTCCAGGAATTACCCGTCAGTTTACTACCTTTGTAGAGCTGCAATTAGCTTTTATTCCAGTTTGTTATCTGATCGGTATTCTCTCAAGCCTCCTTGGTACTGCCATGGCCGCAAGAAGAGTGCTGAAGATGCCAATTACCGAACTTCTTAGAGGTTAAGCATGAAGTCAATAATTACCGGATTCCTCTTTTTATTTTTAAGTTTGAATGTCCTGGCTTCTGATCTTTTGGAAGAAGTGGATAAATACCGTAATCCCAGTGACTCCTACTTAATGCAGGTTAAGATCATCTCCAGTAATGAGAAGGAAGAGTCGAGTTTCCTGGTTTACTTAAAAGGAAACAACAAAACTTTGATCAAAGTTCTAGGTCCGAAGAAAAATCTTGGCCGCAATATGCTGATGATCGGTGAGAATATGTGGGTTTATGTTCCTAATATCCGCCGTTCAGTCAGAGTCTCCTTAAATCAGAAATTAACCGGAGAAGCCGCTAACGGAGATATTTCCCGTATGAGATGGGCGGGAGATTACTCTCACAAAGTTGAAAAGAAAGGTGCTAAAGAATGGGAACTCTTTCTTGAGGCCAATAAGCCAGGACTCACTTATTCCAAGATCAAGGTATGGATTGATGCCCAGGATAAGCGTCCACTGAAAGCCGAATTCTTAACTCTCTCAGGGAAAACCATCAAGACCGCCACTTATGAGGATTATCAGCAAACGTTAGGTCTGAATCGACCCCGCAAGATTCACATCGTGGATAACCTCAAAAAAGATCAATACTCCAATATTCTGATCGAGAAGATGGATAACAAAAACTTTCCTGATTCTATGTTCAGTGAGAAGAGCCTCGAGTGATTTTTCTTCTGCTCCTTCTCCCACTCATTGCTCTGTCTCAGGATTTTTCTGAAGAAAGTTTTACTGTCGGCGGGAGAAGCAGCTATTTCACTAATTCAAGTGAATGGGACAATACTTTTTTATATTATGTCCCGGAATACTCGTCCGAGACTTTCGGAGAAACCGTAGGTCTACGCCGAAAATTAAAACTGCGCGTCCTGGATTATGTTTCAAGCGATGAGAAGGTCATCATTGATCCGCTGGATGTTTCGGCAGAATTCTTTACCAACAATAACAGCTTTCAGGTTGGTTTTTTACGATACCGTTTCTCAGAGACTTTCGGTGTTCAGTTTCTGGACGTTGCCAATCCCCGGGATTATTCAGAATTTATTATTAATGATCTCGCCTGGTCCAAGCGTTCAGTCTTTGGAGTAAATAACACTTATAAATGGAATGATTTGCAGATTCAGTTGATACTGACTCTTTGGCCTAATGGAGACCGTCTTCCCTATAAGGATTCCGCCTTCGATCCCACGAATGGGCAAATTGATTACCAGGGTGGGGTAGTGGAGCGACCTTGGCTTAAAGACCTCGAATATGGCACTCGCTTTAAATACTTGTTTCAAAATGGTCTGGATCTGAGTTTTCTTTATTATCACCATTTCAGCCGTCCTACATTTTTGGATATTAAATTTAATAATCAATCGCTTCCTAAAGCAGTGCCCACTAATCACTTGGTGGATTCTCTGGGAAGCTCAGCGAGTTATGTGTGGGAGAATTGGGTGTTAAGAGGTGACGCTCTTTTCACTTTCAATGATCTGGTTCAAGAAGACCTTATTAATTATAAAAAAGAAAATCACTTTCAGGCACTGGCAGGAATTGATCGGAACTTTGATAACTTCTTGTTTGGACTACAGCTTCAGGGCGACTTTGCTACCCAAAGGCATTTCTATGGTGTGCGCAGTGAATACACCAATAACACCTGGTGGAAACCATCAGTTATGGTTTTTCGGAGCTTTAAGGCCAATGATCAATGGCTTCAGTTAAAATCTCTCTTCGAATCAGATGATTGGAAATTTAGTTTAGTATACGACAACATTCATGGTGGTAAGGACGAGGAAAACTTATTCGGACTTTATCGCACTGAGGACCGCTTCCTGGTGGATGTGAGTTTTACCTATTAGGAATTTATGACACAAAGTTATTTTCAGAGTTTAAATTATTCGATGGCCAATGAGGATACAACTTTAGAATTCAAGTTGGCCGAAAGTATTGGTGCCAAAAAAATACTGACCGTAGGCGGAAGCGGTTCCCGAGCACTGCCTTTCATTGCACTGGACCCTGATGAATTGTGCATCGTCGATGTCTCGACCGATCAACTTCTTTTAATACAGTTAAAATTGGAAACGATCCGACAATTGTCCCGACCCGACGCCATCCTCTTCTGGACTAGTGAAAACGGCGAGGCAAGGAAAACGGTCTTTGACAGGATGAAATTAGATGAAAAATTCAAATCCTTTTTTAAGTTTCAGACCGAAACGAATCCGAATACTCCACCTCTGTATTGGGGGAAATGGGAAAAGACCTTTCAAACGTTTTCTAAGCTCAGCAAGCTTTTATTTTCACGCCAGACCAGAGAAGGCCTCTTTACTGCTGCTGACCCATATGATTTTTATCAAAAAAATATCAAAGGTAAACGCTGGAGCCTTCTTTTAAAGATCGTCGGCAACAAGGCGATGTTTAATTCTCTCCTTTATAAGGGTAGTTTTATTCAAAAGAATTCTCCTCTTTCTTACTTTGATTATTATCATCAAGCCTTTGACCGTCTTTTTAAATTGGACGTCAAGAAAAGCCATTTCCTTCAACTATGTTTGTGCGGGAAAGTATTGCATGAAGAGGCTTTGCCGATTGAATTTAGTCCTGACCTTTTTGCCAGGATCAAGGCTTCTGGCAGTCAGCCGACTTATCAGCAAGGATCAATATTTGAAAGGGCCGAAGGCACCTGTTATGACCTGGTTTCTCTAAGCGATGTTCCCAGCTATCTTTCAGGTGAAATTGAGCGGGACTACATTCAGCTACTGTCAAAAAATCTTGCAAATAATGGAGTGATTGTTAACCGCTTCTACTTAAGAAGCACTGAAAATACAGACATCAGTTCTTTTACTGACATCACCAATGATTATCGCGGGATTATTGACCAGGAACTCGTCCAGATGTACGAGGTCCAGCTTTTAAAGCATGGTTCCGGCAAAGGGTAATTTCTTCTTCGGTAATTTCACCAGCATGTCCCATGACGGCGGCCAATCGCACTCCATGCTTACGGGCCAGACGGTCAATTTCACAGACCCGCTCATAGGAGAGGTCTCGGGACAAACTGAATGATTCATGACGCCCTTCCATGGCAAGCAGGGCCGTTTCGGCGAGACAGGCATAAACGATATTCCCTGGAAGTCCGATGCTCTTCTCAATATTTACATTTCCTGGAAGTGCTACTTCACCGCTGGCGATGACTAAAATGTCGGGCCTTCTGGCGGCTTCATCGAGGCTGATATCAAAAGGACGGCTAACATCACAGATAACACATCCAGGTTTTACCTGCATGATATCCAAAACACTTTCTCCCTGAGCGGAAGTAGAGGTGATGATCAAATCACATTCAGCTGAGTATTTATCTGGATTGCTGGTTCCCAAAACTTCCGCCTTGGGATTTTGTTCTTTAAGTTCGGCTATGAGCTCCAGCACTTTATAAGGTCTTGGAGCAGAGACAATGATGCGCTTCCATTGATTCGTTAAAATCCTGGCACAAACTTTACCAATACTGCCCGTGGCACCGATAACCATGACGGTACCCTGATAAGTGCCGCTGTCTTTGGTGACCAGACCCATTTTTTCCACGCCAAAACTAGCGGCCCACAATGTAGCCGAGGCGGAAAGAGAATTTCCCGTTGTCACAGGAATTGGAGAGTGTTCATTAACTGTGACACCGGCGTCACCAACTATTTTGGTGTAGGCCCCCAGACCGATGATCTTGGAACCTTTCTTATGAGCTTCCTGACAAAGTGAATTCAGGGCACTGTAAACTTTCTCAGGTTTTTGTTTCATCATTACTTTAGGAGTCATAGGTAGAACAAATAGATCTCCTTCAACTTCTTTGCCATTAAAGTCCGATTTTATTCCGGTAACTTTCCCATAAAAATATCCAGGTGCATGTTTCATCATGTCTTCTATCTTCGCTCCTGCCGGAGTTGTCTCCAGCGGTTTAATGATAGGGATTTGAAACAACTGAGACTTACTTAACGGATGAATGATGAATGAAAAGCGCTCGGTAGTAAGAGTCTTCTGGGATTTCGGCGTATAAATTTCCGGACGAAGTTTAAATTCAGCAATGATATCTAAAAGATCATCCTGATCTAGTTTGGTCTTTTCTGTATGAGCAAGAAGGATCGCCTCCAGTCCAGTGAATCCTAAATGGGGCATATTCACAAAATCCGGAAAACAACTATAGACCTTATCGGCATTCGCCTGATCCAGTTGCTTGCGGGAGAAATTATCGATCTGATCGATAATAACTGTTTTTCCTGTGAGATCTTGAAGCTTCAAATATTCCATCTGTGTCTCATTGACGATGAAGATATCAGCATCAAAAAAAGCCTTCATGGTAGGTGCTTTAGTGAACTTATGGGTAAAATCTTTTTCTTTCAGATTCTCAAGGTTAAGTCGTTTCAAAATAGGACTGACCTGACCTGCCATTTTCTTAAAGGGGGCGAGCCCTTTTACAACAGTTGGTATGCCGGTCAAAGAATAAGGATCGGCAAAAATAAGATCTTCGCTCAGTTCACTGTAGGCTTGCAAATAGTCCCACTGAACAATCCCTGAATAGAAGGCTATCTTTTTTCCTTTAAAGAGAAATGGTTCCTTCTGGGCAAGATTTTTTAAGAACAAAGGAATCGCCATGAATTTTAGATTGGCGCCATCGGTCCAGGGTGTATCTCCAGCAGCATTCCGCAATTTCTGGGTCTGTTCATGAGTATGAATTTTACCCTGATGTTTGATATCGATAGGGAACCCAGAGAAGGAGAGGATGTCACATTGTGTGCGGTATTTGCGGACTAGTTCCAGTGCCAGTTCAAAATGAAAATCAACTCCCAGCCGTTTGACTCTGAAAGTATCTCCCAGCAGATTGATTTTTTCATCGAAGTTTTCTTTAGCTGAGCCAAAGGCGATGGTGATGATTTCTTTCACTAAAACATTCCTTTAGCACCTTCCACTATTTTGGACAGATACTCTTTAACAGCAGGTGCTTTGAGGTGAGGGAAATCTTGTTTAATTTGAGCCTTGCTGTAACTGGTCCGGGACTGCATATAAGGGACCAGTTGCTTGGGGATTTTTAAAAAAGGCATTAACTTCGAGTAAATGCCGGGAAAGGGCAGTCGCAAAACTTTTAGCTTAAGCTGATAATGTTTAAGAATTTGATTCACAAAACCAGTGATATAAATTTTTTCATCCGGCACCAGATGATAGCTTCGCATTTTATCTGTGGTCGGATGTGTGATCATTTCAAACAGCCATTCTACCAGGACATCAACCGGAAGTAGAGGAAGGGTCGAGGTGGCATGACAACTCAGAGGCAGATACTTAATAGGTAACTTGTTTTTGAATTTCGCCAGTTGATTGAAAAGCCGGAGGAAGTAATAAGGTCCATCGATTTTGTCCATTTCACCGGTTTTAGAGTCTCCAATAATAATGCCCGGACGATATATTCTAACCTTGGTCTCTCTCAGGATAGCGTTTCTTACTAGATGTTCGGCCTGCATTTTGGTGCGGGAGTAGTGATCAGGAAAATCTATATTGGAAGCAATCTGATCTTCCTGGAATTCACCGTCATACAGACCACTGACAGCATAAGTGCTCATATGGTGATAATACTTAAGCTGCTTCATCCTTTGGATTAGATAAATGATATTTTGAGTGCCGACCACATTGTTGGAATAGGCCTGTGCAAGATCAACTTCCAGGTCGTAGGAAGCGGCCAGATGGAGCACGCTGTCTATGTCTTCCGGCAAATTCTCGACTCCCCCAACTGTATCCAGCACATCGTTGTTGGCAATATCGCCCAGAATAAAATGGAGGTTCTTTCTTTCCGTGAAGATCAGGCGGGCCTTCTCCAGGCTCTGCCTACGTACCAGAACATAGACTTCATGCCCACCTGCCAGGAGCTTTTCTGTGAGACGTTTACCTATAAAACCAGTTGCACCAGTAATTAAAATTTTCATTGTATGGTAGGAATTGTATCCAGTGAATAGCTTGGACACAAGACGATATCCTCGTTATTAGAATAAACCACCAGACCTTTAGGAACGATGCTGATATCCAACTCTTTTGCTGGAGTAAAATTCTCGCCATCTCCAAAGAAAGACAAATCCTTGCCATCGAGGGACATCATCTTAAGATTGTCTGTTTCAAACTGGATAATATTTTTATCATCTTCAGGAAACTGCCCCATGAGAAATGAGGTCGCAGATTTAATAAATTCCAATTTATTATGATGAAGAAAAATTGTGACATTAAATTTTCCGTCATCATTTCGAGTCGATGGAGCTACTGGAAATTTTCCGGCCAGGCGCGGTTGATTGTTCACTAGAATAAGAGGCGAGGAAACTCGTTTATCGAGAAGCGGCATATCTGGCGAATCCATAAAAATATCATGCAGTTCAAATTTGGCCGTCATAATCTGCTTAATGAACATTATGGAATAAGCATTCTTTCCTGCAGCTTTTAGAAATGATTTAAAAAGAGACATTTCTTTACGGAGTTTATTCACTTCCTGGGCCACTTTGTGGGCAATGCCCACTCCGCCATTGGTAATCAGGTAGCGGCCGTTGACTTTAATAATGTCAACTTCGCGGGTCGTGCGAGCATGAAAAATATGGGCCAGTTTTTTTAAGTTGGAATTCGTCCCCATCTCATGAGCAAAGTCATTGGCCGTGCCGCCGGGAAGTACCAACAGTTTTGTTTTACTGCCAATGAGATTCTGGGCAATGGTGTGGGCGGTGCCGTCGCCACCAATGGAGAAGATACAGTCAACTCCATCTTCACGGTCTTTTTGGATGAGTTCAATGAGTTCAGTAACGGAAGCCGGACTATTGAATCTGATCTCCTGACGGAAGAAATATTTCTTTATTTCCACGGCCTGAAAAGAGTGGAGGGATTGTGAAGCATGTGGATTTAGATAAACTGATATTTGTGCCATATATTTCTATTCCTACTTCAAGACTTTTAAATCAGGGTTATTAAGATCAAACAATAAATCAGGGATCTCACTGCAAAGAATAGGAATCCCGCTCATTTGAATAGGCTGGGCCCATAAATCAATTCGGTAAGAATCTTTCAAGCCCAATAAATGAAGCTTCATTACATTGAACATAATATTTTCCGGATCCTTCAGTTCCATTTCGGCGGCCTGCTGGGAGCGAAGAGGGATAAAGTGAGCAAAACGGTAGATAGATTCAATAAGATGTCGGGAAAAACAATAGTATTTTGGCTGGGATTTTAATTCAATCAGCGCTTCTACTGCTGTTCTTTTGACTTCATTAACATCTTTATGCTTTAGAGCGTCGGAAATCCGTCCTTTATAAAACTGCCAGTCAAATGGTCTGAATTGTTCTTTAGGAATAATTCTGGTCAGTGAATCAAATTCTGGTGAACGGATCATGCTCATAAATTCATGACAGAATAAATCCATGCCGTTCTTCTGATATGACAGGGCCTGTAAATCAAAGAAGGCAGCAGGGGCAAGAGATAGGTATTCATAACCTATCAAGAGATTAAAAATCTTATCTGAGCGTCCGTTAGTGATCTCGGCATAGGCCTTTTTTCGTTCTTTATTAATAGCAATAGATTCTCTGATATGCGCCTGAAAGCAGAAACTGTCATAGGATTTGGCATACGCCGCAAAGGCACTTGTCATAAAGATTCCTAGGCTAAGGAGAAAAGGGGTTAACTTCATTTGATCCTATGATAGGTCCAAACGAGGTCCAGAAGTAGGAGAGATGTCTTTTCTTCAATGACCGTCTAGAAACTAGACAAAAAAAAGGGGACCTTTGAAGGTCCCCTTAGGTAAGTTTGCTTTTCTATTAGGCTTGGCGCCAGGTTTGAGACTCTTCTCGTTCTCTCTCTTCTGCATGTTGAATGCAAAGGTCGGCCCATGGCTGATTTTCAAGACGCTTGGAATTGATCTCTTCATCGCACTCTTCACAGTGCCCATAAGTGCCATCTGCAATTTTTTCCAAGGCCGCATCGATCAGGCGCAGTTTGGCATACTCTCGATCACGGATAGTGCAGCTAAGCTGTTGTTGAATTAAAGATGAGGCCAAATCTGTTTCATCAGCGAGGTCTTCCTCGGCAACATGTAAGTCATCAGATTTATTGAGTAGGCCCACATTTAGAATCTGCTGCCTGTGTTTTAGGAGCAATTCTTTGTAGTGATCTAATTTCTTTTTATCCACAGGATCCTCCTCGGACGTACTAATAATAATGAGCCTCAGTTGGGTACCCACACTCCCTTCTATATTAATCGTTCAAGGGAACTGGCTCAAGTGACCCAACTTATCGGCAATATTTTACCAAAAATTCAAAAAAATGCCCCGTGTTAGGCCATGTTTAAGGTCCTATAATTGACAAATATAGTTATGCCTCGTTAAGCTTGATTATGACCCTAATGAAAATGAGGATTTATGCTGCATAGCGATAGTACTGCTACTTCTGTGGGCCATATACCTTCAGGCCTATTTATCGTAGCCGTACAAGATGAGGCCACTGGAACAGTGGATGGTTATCTGGCCAGCTTCGTCCAACAGGTTTCTTTCAATCCCCTTATTGTCGCCTTGGCCATCAAGCCAGGACGGCCAGCTTACGATCTCATTAAATCCGGCAAGGCCTTCGCGATTAATATAATCGGCGATCATGACAAATCTTATTTAAAGCACTTTTGGAGGGGTTATGACCCGAACCAGAATCCTTTTAGTGAATTGCCTCATCAAATTGGTCAAAACGGTGGAGTGATTCTAAGTCAGGCGAAATCTGCTATTGAATGTGAATTGCTGGAAGTTGTCAGACCTGGGGATCATGATATCGTATTCGCCAAGGTTCTCTCGTCCTATATTATGAATGAAGAAGCACGGCCTCTTGTTCATATCCGTAAATCGGGAGCAGATTACTAATGCTTCTGAAGCGCATCTGTAAGATTAAGCTTTTACTTCTCATCGGAATTTGTTCCCTGGCGGGTGCCTGTGGTAAAAAGGCCAAAACCAAGCATCTTGAAGCTGAGCCGTATCAAGAGCCGGTTTCGGTTAATGAGCGATTTATTGAGAAGCAGACCGTTGCCTGCGAGACCGATTCCTTTTGTCCTAATTATATTGCCAAAATTGTGGCCTTTGATGGCGTGGATTACCGTTATTGCACTGGTTTTTTAACGGATGAAAATACCATTGCCACTAGTTCTAGTTGTTTACCTTCTTTAATGAGGCGCGAAGGGCAGGACTGCAGTAGGGATATTTTCATTTTCTTTCCGAAGACCGCTAACCGGGAGGCTGAACGAGTGAGCTGTAAGAGCGTACTCAAATTTTCTCCTTTACCGGGGAATGATCCAAATCTTTGGAGAGATGACGTCAGTTTTTTAAGCCTGGGTAAAACCCTTTCTTACCGCAGACAGGCTTCTATCAAGCGTGATGGGATTCCTAATCATAGGTTTTTTACTACTTGGATGGTGGATCAACAGGGCGAATACGCCGCCCTTATCAAAAAATCGACCTGCCAGGCAGTTCATAATAATTATGTGAATCCTTTGGTCTCTAATGAGTCTTCGCCCAACATGATTTTCGCTGATTGCGGACTTACAGTGGGAAGCACCGGCGCTCCCGTTCTGGATAATTACGGTAAAGTCCGAGCAATCATCTCTAAGGGTATTTCTCAAAGCCTGCTTGATAGTATTAAAAAGTTCGACTGGTTGACTGAACCTTTAAGAGAGATGGCCCACGGGACTAACTTCGCCTGTGCTCCAACGATCTATGACTATGAGTTATTGGATGAAGCTGAATGCACTAAGGATATGTCAGACATGCTAATCGCTAACCTTAGGGAACAGATGACTTCATTTAACGTTTTATTTGATGAGCAGAAGGAAAAGCTTCGGGAGAGCCTGACAACAAAATCTGAATACATCTATTTCGACATGAAGTTATCTACCAATGGCAATGTACAGAATGTAGATGTAATACCGAAATGTTTTAAGCCACTCTCGGGATGGCTGCCCATGATTAATTCCAGCAGAAATAATTACGTTTTTGATATTACTCTTCCCCGAATTCAATTTAAGAAAATCATGGATGGAAGTGGAAGAATTGGTGGTCAGGTAGAAGAAGGTCCTGAAAAGCCTTATTACATCCAATTTTCTTTAAAACAGCTTAAGTCTATTAAGCGCTCTTTTGTCTGGATGTGGAATAGTCTTGATAACCTGACTTTTCCCAATATGTCAGAACAGTGTTCTGAATCATTGCTTTAAGTTTCTCCAACTCTTACCTTGTCTGGCCTTCGTATTTCTCTGAAAATTTTCTACGGCATTTTCATGATCTTTGTAGCTCTTCGAGAAAACATGAGTTCCATCGTTTTTACTGACAAAATAAAGATAATTATGTACTTCCGGTTTTAGCACGGCTTCTATCGCCTGCAGGCTTGGATTAGAAATCGGGCCTTCGGGAAGAGCAGGAATTTTATAAGTATTATAAGGAGTCTGCTCCAAAAGATCGGCCTTTCTGATATTTCCCTTATAGCGGCTCCATATGCCGTAAATGGTTGTTGGATCGGACTGAAGTCTCATTCTTTTCTTGAGTCGGTTGGTAAAAACTCCGGCAATTGTCGGTCGCTCAAATTTTGCCCCTGTCTCTTTTTCCACGACCGAGGCTAGAATAATGACCTGATGCCTGTTTAAAAATGGGTGATTGAAATCAAGATCTTTGGTTCGCTCATTAAAGAGATCAATCATCGCTTTGGCCACCGCCTTGGCAGGAGTGTTGGGGGCAAAACGATAAGTCTCGGGATAGAGATAACCTTCCAGAGAATTCGCCTTAATGCTTATTTTAGAAATAAGATCTGGATGTTGAACTGCTTCAAGAAAATCTTTTTCACTGGTAATGCCGGCACTCTCAAAGAGCTTGGCGATCTCATACATATTTTTCCCTTCCGGGATAGTAATGCTGGCAAGATTAGGCTGACCATAAACCAGGGTGTCTAAAACCTGGCGCAGATTAGAGCCCTTGGTGATAGTGAAACTGCCAGCGCGGAATCTGGTCATCACATTTTTATATTTAGCATAATAATGAAACATTCTTTTATCAGGAATAAGGCCTTCTACGAAAAGACGCTGATTGATCCGCCCAAAAGTTTCACCGTTGTGGACTATGAAAACCTTATCTGGCCCTGTGTAGCTCTGGTTAAAAACCATACCCAGGTAAGTGCCGGCGGTAGCGATAAGAAGAAGAGGAATAATGACGAAAATAATAAGCAGAGATTTTTTCATCCCTAGATTATAGACCAGGACGATGCTTCGTGCGGCGAATAAAATCTTCTAAAATTACACTGGCGGCAACCGCATCTATTTGTTTTAAATCCACTTGGAAATTGTAGCGGGGAGAATTCTTCATACGGGATTCCGCTTCGAATGTGGAGAGAGTTTCATCCTGTTCTTCGATAGGCAGAGTAAAATGCTCTTTTATAAAGTTTACAAACTTCTGGGCCTTTTCCGTGGTGCTGGTTTTTTTTCCATCTGTCAGGTGGGGAAGTCCAATCACGATTAAATCGATCAGCTCATCATCTATGATCTTCTTTAATTCCTTAATGACCGCATCCGGTCCTGTGTTTTGAATCCGACCGTAAGGAGTCGGGAAGGGATCCCGGTTAACACAGTAAGTGGCCACGCCAATAAATTTTTCACCAAAATCCATCGCCAGAATATTTTTTAGATGAAGCGCATGTTCAGAGGGAAGGGTAAATTCAGTCATGAGCTTTTTTACGTCAAAAGCGGAAGCTGGGCCAGTTCTTTTGTATCTTCAAACTTAACACCCACTCCCAGTAGCCTGACTGGTCGGGGATCCCGGGTCCAGCGTTCTTCCAAAAGGTAGAGGAAGTTCTCCTCCGTAAAGGGCATCTGTCTTTCAATGGTGGTCTGCTTAAAATCAAAGTACTTAATTTTTACATGAAGGTTTTTAATGGAGCGCTCTTCATATCCGGCCAGGGCTTCCCTGACTTCCTGGACCATGCGAACAATATGGTCTTTCATTTCATCATAGTTTTTAATGTCTTTAGCAAAAGTTTCCTCAGTGCCAAGTGACTTTCGTTCATACTCTGTTTCAACTTCTCTTTCATCAACTCCCCGGCAGAAATCAAAGAGAGTATCGCCAAACTTTCCAAAATAATGAATGAGTTCACTTCGGGTGTAGCCCTGCATATCAAGACAGGTCTTGATTCCCATTTCATGCATGTGGGCGGAGGTTACTTTGCCAATGCCCCAGATTTTTTCCACCGGAATTGATTTAATGAATTCTTCAACCTGGTGAGGAGCGATAGTGAATTGGCCATTGGGCTTTTTAAAATCACTGGCCATCTTCGCGATCAGCTTGTTGGGAGCAATCCCCGCCGAGGCAGTAAGACCGTTGGTCCGATCAAAAATTTTTTTCCGGATATCCTGAGCAATAAGAGTAGCCGAATTATTAAAGAGAGGGGAGTCAGATACATCCAGGTAGGCCTCATCCCAGGAAAGACCTTCCACCAGGTCAGTATATTCATGAAATATTTCGAAGATTTTTTCAGATGCTTCTTTGTATTTTCTCATTTGACCGCGAACTAAAACCAGTTGTGGGCATAGTTTTAAAGCATGGGCAGTTGCCATAGCAGACCGAACACCGTATTTTCGGGCTTCATAGTTGGAAGTCGATATGACTCCCCGGCGGTCACTGGAGCCACCAACTGCCATTGGGACATGACGAAGGGCCGGGTTATCTCTCATTTCTACCGCCGCAAAAAACGCGTCCATATCAATGTGAATGATTTTTCGCATAAGAGATATTTTACGTAAAATATACGGAAAATGCTACAAGATTTTAAACAGATACATGATGTTAAGTGTTTGATATTATTTTTTGAACACGCTAGAGAAAACAAGAATTTGACTTTGATTCAAATCAGGTTAAGATAGTCGGGAATCACAGATATTCGACCGGCCTTCGTAATCGAGACCAAAAATCCCAAAAATTTTAAAATGATGAACCAACAATACAGAACCTTATTTAACATCACCGTGGAGTCAAAATGCATTTGAGTGCTTTGCGCGAAAAAGACATCGAAGAACTAACTAAAATGGCAGAAGAAGCCCAGATTGAAAATGCGGCCGGTTTAAAAAAGCACGAACTAATCTTCTCCCTCCTCACAAAAAAATCAAAAGATAATGAAGAAATTTTCGGAGACGGCGTACTAGAAATCCTACCAGATGGTTTCGGATTCTTACGTTCTCCTTCATATAACTATCTTCCGGGAGCGGATGATATTTATGTTTCTCCGTCTCAGATCCGTCGTTTTGGTCTGCGTACTGGTGATACCATTGAAGGCCAGATCCGTACTCCCAAAGAGGGTGAAAGATATTTCGCTCTACTGAAAGTAAATCACATCAACTTTCGTGATCCAGAACAACACCGCTCAACTGTTCTTTTCGATAACTTAACTCCGCTTTACCCAAACAAAAAAATTAACCTGGAATCAAAACCAACGAATTACTCAACTCGAGTGATTGATCTTTTTGTTCCACAGGGTTTTGGTCAGCGTTGTTTGATCGTGGCACCTCCTAAAGCTGGTAAGACCATGCTGATGCAGGACATTGCCAACTCTATTTCTGATAACCATCCGGAAGCGAAACTGATCGTTCTTTTGATTGATGAGCGTCCGGAAGAAGTTACTGATATGAAACGCAATGTTCGTGCAGAAGTTGTTTCATCTACTTTCGATGAACCTGCTACTCGTCACGTACAAGTAGCCGAAATGGTCATTGAAAAGGCGAAGCGTCTGGTTGAGGCCAAGCAGGACGTAGTCATTCTTCTTGACTCGATTACACGTCTGGCCCGTGCTTATAACACCGTCGTTCCACCATCTGGTAAGATTCTCTCTGGTGGTGTGGATTCAAACGCACTTCATAAACCGAAAAGATTCTTTGGTGCTGCCCGTAATATTGAAAATGGTGGTTCACTCACTATTATTGCGACTGCCTTGATCGATACTGGTTCAAGAATGGATGAAGTTATCTTTGAAGAATTCAAAGGTACTGGTAACTCAGAAGTTCAGCTTGATAGAAAGCTCATGGAAAAAAGAATATTCCCGTGTCTGGATATCAACAAATCATCTACCCGTAAGGAAGACCTCCTTATGGCCGACAAAGATCTTCAGAGAGTGTTCGTTCTTCGTCGGGTACTTAACCCAATGAATACTATGGATTCTATGGAATTTATCCTGGAAAGGATGAAAGACACCAAGACCAACATCGCTTTCCTGGATAAAATGAACGGATAATGAAGAAAACTTTAAAACGCATCATTCTCTTAACTACTAAGCAGTACACCTCGATTGGTGGGCAGGCAGTTATTGAGGGAGTGATGATGAGATCTCCCAATGCTTTTGTCGTGGCCGTTCGTAAGCCTGACGGTTCCATTCGTTTAAGAAGGGATCAGTGGTACGGACTTTCTAAGAAACTAGATTTCTTAAAAAAGCCCTTCCTCCGTGGAGTTCTCATGTTAATTGAAACTATGGCCAATGGTCTGGTCTCTCTTAACTATTCTGCCAATATTGCCATGGCCGAAGAAGAGCGTGAAAAGGCTCTCAAAAAAGGCAAGACCCTGGAACAATTTGAGGCGAGCCAGAAGAAAAAAGAAAAGGTCGATATTGCGACTTTTCTGACCATGGCCGTTTCTTTTTCATTCGGTATTGGGTTGTTTGTTTTTCTTCCTCATATGGTAGCTTTTGGAATTGGCGACCTTTTGGGTCAGAACTGGACCCTGGATAGTTTTGCTTTCCATGCGGTCGATGGGATCGTTAAGGCGCTTATTTTTGTTGCCTATATTTGGGGCATCTCTTTTATGGAAGATGTTTATCGCGTTTTCCAATATCACGGTGCCGAACACAAATCGATTGCAACATTTGAAGCAGGGATGGATTTGACTGTTGAGAATGCTAAGAAATTTACAACGCTTCATCCGCGTTGTGGAACCAGCTTCATTTTCTTTCTGATCCTGATTTCAATAATTCTGTTCTCGGCCGTCTTTACGATGATTCCGGTGGGCGAAAATCTTCCACCACTTCTTCGTCATGTTGTGGCCGTTCTTTTTAAAGTGGCCCTGATGTTGCCGGTGGCCGGTATCAGCTATGAGCTCATTAAGACAGCAGGCAAGTGTTCTGATCAATGGTGGGCCCGGGCCATGAGTGCTCCGGGAATGCTGCTGCAGAAACTTACCACAAAAGAGCCTGATGAAAAGCAGCTGGAAGTTGCTCTCTCCAGTATTAAGGCCGTTCTCTTCCTGGAAGAGAAGTACAATCTGAAAGAGGCAACTGCAAAAATTTTAAATCTAGAAGAAATCGATATTCAAACAATTCATGATATCGAATCAACCAATTCAACTCTCAAAGAATTCTTAGAGTAGCACCCCGAAGGAAAATTCCGTGTTCGACAAATTAGAAGCTGTGGTCAGACGTTATGAGATATTAACCGAGAGGTTAGCAGATCCTACCCTCTACGACCGTGCTCAGGAATTGCGTGAAACCAATGCTGAGCGCTCAAACATAGAACCAATTGTTTTTAAATTCAGAGAATATAAAAAGCTCGTTGCCGATATCGAAGGCAACAAAGACATCATTCATAATGAAAAAGATGAAGAGATGCGAGAAATGGCCAAGGAGGAGCTTTCTGAATTAGAAGCAAAACTCCCGGTCATCGAGCAGGAATTAAAATTGCTTCTTCTCCCTAAGGATCCCAATGATGACAGAAACGTTATCCTGGAAATCCGTGCCGGTGCAGGTGGTGATGAAGCTTCCATTTTTGTGGCCGATGTTTGGCGTATGTATAAGAACTACTTCGGTACTAAAGGCTGGAAGGCAGAAGTTGTTTCACTATCGGCTGGGGATCAAGGACTTAAAGAAATCGTCATCAGTGTTTCAGGTGATAAAGTTTATTCTAAAATGAAGTATGAATCAGGTGTTCACCGTGTTCAGCGAGTGCCTGATACTGAAGCCCAGGGCCGAATACATACTTCAACTATCACCGTGGCAGTTATGCCAGAAGCAGATGAAGTAGATGATGTCGTTTTGAACATGGATGAAATCCGTATCGACGTTTATCGATCAGGTGGTTCAGGCGGTCAGTCAGTTAACACCTCGGATTCAGCGGTACGACTTACCCATGCACCTACAGGTATCGTGATTGCCATGCAGGATGAGCGTTCTCAATTAAAGAACAAAGAAAAAGCATTCAAGATCTTGAAAGCCAAAATTTATGACTTACGTATCCAGGAAGCTCACGCCAAAGAAGCTTCTATGCGAAAGGGTCTGGTTGGTACAGGCGACCGTTCAGAGCGAATCAGAACTTATAACTATCCTCAAGGACGGATTTCCGATCATCGGATCAACTACACTGTTTATAATCTTCCAAGCTTTATGAATGGTGACATTGAGGAAGTGATTGATGCTCTGATTGCTCATAACCAGGCAATCCTTCTTCAAGGGGCAGAAGAATAGAGACACTCAAAGATAGCTGGACGTCCTTCTTTAAGGAACATCAGACTGAGCTGTCACAACACTATCCAGGTCTGGGCCTCCACCGTTTTTTGATGGAGGTTCAGGACATTCTCAAAAAACGACTTCATAACAATATTCTCCATCTTTCAGATGCTGACCTCAGTATCTCTCAAAAAATGAAGAATGATCTGGCAGAATCTTTCCTGAAAGGAATTCCTTTTGCTTATCTCTTGGGAAAAAGTGAATTCTACGGAAATGATTACTTCATTAATCATGATGTCCTCATTCCCCGTCCTGAAACGGAATATCTAGTGGATCTCATCACTCAGGAGTTCAAGGGCAAGGCCACTCGCATTCTTGATGTGGGGACGGGCAGCGGTGTTATCCTTCTAAGTCTCCTGCAGAACAATGTCGGAAAGACTGGTGTCGGAGTGGATATTTGCGAGAAGGCCTTGAAGGTGGCAACCATTAACTCCCAAAGGCTCCGTCTTCAGGATCGAGTGAGTCTTTTAATATCTGACCGCTTACAAAATGTTGAAGGCTCTTTTGATCTCATCGTCTCCAATCCGCCTTATATTAAAGCGACTTCCCATAAGAATCTGGTGCACGAGTCCGTGGATACCTATGAACCTCATCAGGCGCTCTATCTACCGGATGATTTTTATGTTTTCTGGTTTGAAGATTTTTTTCAGGAGATTCGGAACCATCTTAAGGGAACATTCTTCATGGAAGGCCATGAGCTCGAAGTTGAAGAGCAGGCAAAGCTTCTTAGTCGATTAGGTTTTACCAATATTTCGATTTTTAATGATTTAACCGGAACGAAAAGATTTTTGAGGGCGTGTATTTAAACGGCCTTCATACCAGAGTTCGGTTTGTAATTCTCTAAGCAAGCTAAGGTTTTTTGAAACTAATCAAAATCATGTTTAGAACTGACTACTTTCTGGGGAGATTAGTTCCTTTAAAACCTTGCACTCCTTAAGTCCCCTGAAGTGTTTAACATTTTTTGCATTCTGGATAAGCCCCATTGGATAGGCTGGCTCTTTATCGAACAGTTCCAGCGATTTTTTTGTGGTTAAAAATATAGGAATGCCGGAGGGAACTTTGAGTTTAGACATGCCTCTTTCATCACTTTTATCCAATAGGATGAAAACATCATCTTTACTGAGGCAATCAAGTTTCTTTAATTGAATTTTGCAATAATTGCATTGAGGAGTAATTAAAAGAACAATTTTATTATCAGGAATCACAAGGTCGCTAAAGGATTTTATATCCACCCGAAGGTGAGGACCCAGATTCAGATCTTCAGCATAAGTAAAATTTATGAGAAGTAAGATGCTAAAAAACACTCTTTAGTCCTGCGTAGATCTGCCGGCCTTGGAGCGGACCCCATGTGTGGGCAACATCAAAGTCTCCATTACTATTAAAATAAAGCGGGGACTCGGTTTGAGTGTAATCGAAAAGGTTTTTTGCCCCAAAAGAGAGGTTGGTTTGCTTATTTAATTCATACGAGACATTCACATCTACTGTAAAGAATTGGGGTGAATATCTACTTTTCTTAGCACCAGGATTGGTCCCGTCAAAAGTGTTGTAGTGGTCTTCATAACCGTAATCATGGAGGTCTCGCGTTCCTGTCCAGGTCAGTGTTGAATTTATATCCCAGGCTCCTTTATCCCAGTCCATGAGGAAACTCACTCTTTCTTCTACTGCTGCAACGATTAGAAGTTTTTTATAGCGATTCTGGTAAAAGTATTTTTCTGCTACGATACCTAGCTTAAGTTCGGGGTTTACTTTAAAACCAAATGAACCATCAATGTTGGCTACTTCCACGCTTTTTTCATCAAGATTGCGAAGAACTGGAGTACTGCCTGAATTATCAACGAAGGCAATGTTTTTAACTTTTGTCCAGGCGCCGCTAAAAGTAGTTGTGCTTTTTTCACCATTCCTATTGAGTGAATATGTAAAAGAATCACTGGTTTCAAGATTATCGATATTCGTATCAAATCCGTTGTCTAAGAGACCGTGTTCTGATTCAAAAAAAGTAAGAGGGGAACGATAACCTTTACCATATGCAAAACGGGAATCTAGACCGGGATTGTGTTTCCATAGGACATGTATTCTAGGAGCGATTATCACATCATCAATTTCATTTTTTTTGACATCCTTATCAGTAAAATTTGTGACGATTTTATTCAACCTGAGAGCAGATGAAATTTCCAAATTATCATTCGGGAGCCAAATATCCTGAATGTACATACCTGGTGCATGATAATCAAAACTGTCTGAGTCTCGCCCCTGGAGTTCAAAAAAAGTGTGTGATTTTGATTTTAATGTCTCATTTTTGTAATCCAGACCTACTGTCAGAAGATTGCTTTCGCTCGTGTTGATATTGGTTTTAGCATCATAAAAGAATGCTTCATTTGTGTTTTTATAATCAGCACCTTCATACCAACTGTCCTGTTTTCCCAATGCATATGATAAAGTTGCTCCGAGATTGAGCATACTATTTGTGGCGTGAGTTAGTTTTAGAGTTCCTTCATTTCTATCAACGTCTACAATCTCAGCAGTGGATCCGGGTGCTCCGATGAATTTTTTTCTGACGTCGCCGTTGATAAAAGAATTAAAATCTATGGCCGGCGTGGGCTGATTTACCGTCTCAAAGGTCCCGCGATTCATAGGTCCTCCAAAGATGTGGGCCCTGAGAGTATTTATTCTGATATCCATGTTCAATTTTTCATTAAGGTCTTGAGAATATTTTGCCATCAGTGAACGAGTGTCTCTTTCAGGGATTTCATTTATTTCATTATTGTCTTTGTCCCATTGCCCTTGGTTTGAATATTGACCGGCGAGAGTTGTTCTCCTTTTCCCGTTATCTCCAACTGCCGTTGTGACGACTGTTAGATTTTTATAGTCATTGTTTCCGCCTGAAATATCGATGATTGATTTATTTTCCTTCGCCTTCAGAGTAACAACATTGATAACACCACCGATCGCCTCTGGTGCGGAAAGAGAAGCCCCAGGTCCGCGAGAAACCTCAAGCGAGGCAATTCCTAACGTTCCAAGTGACTCGAAACCATAGTAACTTGAAACAGTGGAGTGCAGGGGCACCTCATCCACTAGAACTGTGGTGTACTCACCTCTTAAACCATTGATTTGAACTCTTTTTATGCCACAAATTGAACATCCATTAAGGACCTGAAGGCCTGGTTCCTGTTCAATGGCCTGAACAAGATTTTGGGCGTTTTTCTTCTGAATTTTCTCAGCAGTTACTACTTCCGTTTTAACAATCGAATCTTTTAACTGTCCTGACCTTTTTAAGCTTTCGCTGACGTCGCGTACTTCGACAGCCTCTAGTTCCTCAGGTGCGGCCTTAGCTTGACTGATAGATAGTATAATGAGTGAAATAAAGATAAGGGATATTTTCATGGTTTAATGTCCTTAACGTATTGTTTTTAGGTGTTGTTTTATTTGTGCTACGTTTGTTTGGGTTACCATACACAGCAGAGACATTTTTGCAAATGACTCCGGTCAGCTTTTAGATGGATTAAATATTTGTTCTTAGGTTTTTCCAAAGATGATCAGTTTCTATTGAAGAGATCAGATCGAGGATTGAAGAAGGCAAGTAAACATCCGTCCTTGAGTACACGAACGAAGGAGACTTTTTATAGAAGAATTCCTACAATCAGCTTAAAACATCTTCCTGGAAGGTTTATGGATAAGCTCATAGTCGAAGGACCTTGCACTCTTAAGGGTTCAGTTCATATTTCATCAGCTAAAAACGCTACGCTACCGATCCTGGTGGCCACATTATTATGCCCATATCCGGTAACATTTGATTCCATTCCGGAACTGATGGATGTGGGAACTATCTTAAAACTTCTGCAAAGTATGGGAGTCAAAGTTACTAAAAAAGATAACCAGACAATTCTTGATGCTTCTCACCTGGATAACCAGCATGCTGACTATGCCTTAGTTAAAACCATGAGAGCTTCGGTTCTTGTGCTAGGGCCTTTGCTTGCCCGTTATGGTGTTGCTTCGGTTTCCCTGCCTGGCGGTTGTGCAATCGGTGCCCGTCCCGTGGACATCCACTTGATGGGGATGGAGAAAATGGGAGCGCAAATCGAAATTGAAAATGGTTACATCAAGGCCAAGTGTGAAAAGTTAAAAGGTGCGACAATCGCTCTTCCTTTTCCAAGTGTTGGTGCCACTGAAAATCTTATTATGGCAGCGGTCCTCGCTGAAGGGACCACCATTATTGAGAACGCGGCCATGGAGCCGGAAATTGATGATCTGGCCGATTTCCTGATCAATCAGGGGGTCAAGATTGAGGGTGCCGGCACATCTCATATCACTATTCACGGCATGGATATTAATCAATTAAAGGCTCCTAAGAAGCCTTACCGTGTGATCGGTGACCGGATTGAAGCCGCGACCTTTATCATTGCCGCCATCATGAGCGGCGGTGAAGTGAAAGTGGAAGGTTTTAATCCTAAGCATCTTACCTTTGTTTTAGAAACACTTACCAAGATGGGCGCCAAGCTTGAAATTGGAGAGGATTTTGTTCTGGTGAAAAAAGCGGATCGATTAAGAGGTGCCATTATTGAAACTGCTCCTTATCCGGGATTTCCCACTGATGTTCAGGCCCAGATGATGGCGCTGATGAGCATTGTGGATGGTAATTCGGTAGTGACAGAAACCATCTTTGAAAATCGATTTATGCATGTTCCAGAGATGGGACGAATGGGATCAAAAGTAACGCTTAAGGGTAATTCGGCGATGATTGAGGGTGTTGAAGGCCTCAGTGGAGCGCCTGTTATGTGTACTGACTTACGTGCATCAGCTGCTTTAATTCTCTGTGCACTTGTGGCCAGCGGGGAAAGCGAAATTCAGCGTGTCTACCATCTTGATCGTGGCTATGAGAAAATTGATGAAAAGCTCACCCAGTTGGGGGCCAAAATTAGAAGAGTGAAGGGTTAATATGAGTGATTGTATTTTTTGTAAAATCGTTGAGGGAAAAATTCCTTCAACCAAAATTTTCGAAAATGAGAAGGTCATTGGTTTTAAAGATCTGAGACCTCAGGCAGTCATTCATAATCTTTTCATTCATAAGAAGCACACCAAAAACATCAATGATCTTTCTCAGAATGATCCCTCGCAACTGGCCGAGATGTTTGAGGCCATGAGGCTTTATTCGGAACAAGAAAATCTTAGCAAAGATGGCTTTCGGATTGTGACGAACTTGGGACCGAATGCAGGGCAGACGGTCTTTCATACGCATTTTCATCTACTCGCCGGTGAGCCGTTGGGGCACTTCGGATCTTAGTTCTGAAGGCCGTTAAAAAGACCCGCCAGTAAAGTTCTTTGCAGCTGATTTAATTGAACAGTTCTTGCCATGAAAATGATCGGGCTTCTTTCAATTTGCGTTGTTGCCACAAACTGACCTTTGGCACCGTTAAATTCTGTGACTTCAAAAACATCATGAAATTTATCCAGGTAGTTCTGCATAAGTTCTTTTTCCTTGGCAGAACCTTGCTGAAAGTTGGCCTTTTTTGTTCCTGAAAGAAGAGATTGAGTGAGTTTAGGTCTTTCTTTCTTCTCATTGTTTTCATCTTTTTCTTCAGTCGAAATGATGTCATTGAAAAGAATAGTCAGATCGGTTGCTCCAATGTTTCGTTTGATCCAATACCAAAGCTCTTCAAAGAATGACAGACGATCTTTTTTCCACAAGTCGCGGAAGTGATTGGTGATCTGAAAAAGGTTTTCAATGGAATTGAAGTTCTGATGCAGCGTCCAGCGGTTTAAAATTTTAAGATAAAGATCTTTAAATTGTTGGGCCGGTAATGACTCAAACGATGACACTGTCAGATTTTCATCCTGAGCATCCAGGATAGGGTAGTGGGCCTTTTCTTTTTCCAGAATGCCTACCAGCGAGCTGAAATGTTCATTATCGTGAACGAACAAGGCCTGCAGATTCTCGTCGGCCAGATCTGTGACGTCGATAATTCTTGATTCCAATGAATTTTGCGGCCAATTGAGCTCTTTAACGAGCACCTGGCTGGAGGAACGGATAAAACCGAGCGAAATAATCATGCAAAACCTTCCTTTGAACCAAGAGATACTAACAAACGCAACTTTAAGTTACAATGGACTCATGGTGCATCATTGTTGCTTTTTATTCATCCTGCTCTTTATCAGTGTCTCTGGTTTTGGCCAGGACGAGCGCTATTACCGTCAAATTCTGACTGGAGAATTACCTCGGTTGAATTTAGAGGCCGGTGAAGCCGCCATTGCCCAGTTTAATGTCATGGGCGCCCAATATAAAGTCGATCTTGATGGAGACGGGATAGAAGAGATCATCCAACCCCAAAAGCGGGACGGAGTGGATTGGCTGGAAATCAGGAATTCCTCTCAAAGTAAACTCTTTGAAGCCAAGCTCCTGGCAATGGGGGCCGGAAGTTATATTTATAAGCTTAGACTGGTTCAGATATCCGCCAAGGTAAGGGCCCTGCTTATTTTTCTGGATGAGGGAGTGACTGCTGGTAAAAGATTTGAATCAACCGGACGCTTCTTTGTTTTGAGTTTTGAAAACAATGATCTCTCAAAGATGACACTGACTGATGGGCCTCATTTTTATCATGAAAAAGAGGCACAGAGAGAGCAATACTGGCGTCGGGATTATGCCGTGAATGTTTATGATATAGATGGAGATGGTAGCCGGGAAATTGCTGTTCAGTACAATCACATCCAAAGAATCATGAAATACCTGGGAAGGGGAGAGTGGCAGAGGCTCTAAGAAGCTTTTCTGATACTTTCTTCGCTCTTCTTTTCACGCTCTCTACGGTATTTTTCCAGCACTTCAATATTTGAAGCACTTTCAAGAGAAGCCTTCTTCTTCAGATGGGCCATGACCAGAAACCACACCACTAGCGGCAGTCCTAAGAAAATCGATATTCCAAAAAGGGCACCAGTGCTAAATGGTTGTGAGGGAGCGATTTCTGAAGGAGTCGTTTTAGCTGCCTGATTTTTCTTCGCCTCAATTTTATTAATGTCTTGTTCGAGGTTATAGAGTGACTCAGTACCTTGAGGAAGAACTTGCGGTTGATCAACTTCAATGCCTACAAAATCTTCGACGGCAGGCCTTCTTCCTTGGGCATAGGATGCTGTTGAAATCAAAAGGATAAGTAAGCCAAGTGTACGAAAAACCATAGTAAATTGCTCCTTGAGACCATATCGGCAATGTTGGCCCGTTTCTTTAGCTAAAGATCTCTCCTGAATATCCGATAAAAAACACGAGTATTTCTTGATTCTCACAGGTGAGCCATATGAAGATATTTTTCGTTTTTTCATTCCTTGCTTTCGGTTATGTCTTTTCACTCTGGAAGTGGGGTGGAATGGAAACGACCGTAACCGCCAAGTGGAAACAGCAGACGCTGATGGAACAAAAGGCCCTGGCCTTGGCCAAGGACAATCGCGTACTGCAGATGAAAATATCCAGTCTGGAGTACAAAATTTCAGAGCTTGAATCCAAGAACAAATATTTTACTTCTCAGGCCCAGCAAAAGTCGGGTAAGGCCCGCACTATTGCCAGCGTTCCTCAAATGAACACCAATGATCTTGTTAATTATGAAGTCTATAAGTGGACTCCAGAAAAACTTCTCGCCATCGGGGAGAAGGAATTCCATTTCAAAAACTATGAGAAATCGGCCCAGTTCTATAGCGAGTTAATTGATCGCTTTCCCAAGCATGAAATTGTCAGTGATCGGGTTCTTTTTGGTGCAGGTGTAGCCGCTTTTGAAACAGGCAAACGCTTTGACTGGTCTGAAAAATATCTCGGTCGACTGGTGAAAAATCATCCTGAGTCGCAGTTTTACCGTGGGGCCAAATTATGGCTGGCCCTGGCCCAATACAATCAGGGCGAGCACGAGAAGTTTCTTAAAACGGTTGAAGAATTCCGCCTTAAATACCGAAATACTGAAGAATGGAAAATATTAAGCAGGTACTATGAAGACATCTCTTACAAAATTAAGCAGTAGTTTTTTACTCCTTTCACTTTCTCTTTCTGTTTGGGCCAAGCCAGTAGCTCAGGTGACACAGATATCGGGGAAAGCGTTTGTCGTAACGGACGATGGGAAAACCACTGCCTTGAGACTTAATCAACACCTCGATGAAAGATCTGAAATTATGGTGAGTGATGACGCCTCAATTACTTTAAATGACTATTACAATGCCACTTATCATCTGACTGGTGGATCACATCTGAAATTCTTTAATCAGTCTGTTCAGCTTAAGAATGGAAAAGCCTGGATTCAGTCTATGAATTCCAAGCATCCGCTTGCTCTGACCACGGCCAATGGGTATGTGAATTTCCTGAATGGCGAATTCATCACTATCTTCGATCAGGGGACTTCACGCTCTCAGGTCCTGGTGGTAAATGGCGAAGTGGATGTTTCCAATGTTCTGGATCAGGACATGAAATATACTGTTCCGGCTGGCTCCTTTACAGTGGTGGATCCGGAAATTGAAAATGGTTTCCCGCGTGCTCCCACTAAGATCGGTCTGCAATCCCTGAATGCTGCTCTGGCGGAATTTAAGAGTTTACCTACCCAGATCAAGTCAACAGAAGTGCATACACGCTCCATTGCCTCTGTCAGTGAAGTGCCAGTTAAAAAGGGGGAGATTATCTACATTAAATCCCACCGCTTGCCGGCATCAGTTAAAAAATATAGAAATAAAAAAGCTAATTCCGAGCCTGCTACTCCAATACCGATCAAAATTTATGGTACATCTTGGAAGAATAACCAGGCCTATTCTGCACCGAGAACCCCAGCTTCAATCCAAGTAAATAATCCAAGTCTGCCAAAAATTAGTGACCCTAAGTTGCTAAATGATCCAGAGTTTGAAAACTCTCTTAAGAAGCAAGCCGTCAAGCAGCCTAAATACTCAAAAGAACTAGAAAAGCTCATCGAAGATCTTAAAAGTTACTAGGGCTTAGCATTTTTTTAGGAGTGTTAAGTCATTGTTAATATTTGGTTTAATATCAAATACTTCCGCTGAAAGCGAACAATTCAAATTATTTAAGATATCTTGAGTTTTAGTTCCACCTAAACCTGCCTTAATATACGTGTATGGAAAAGAATAAAATGCACGTAACTATTATTGATGACAACAAAGACCTTCTGGAAGTCCTTTCTAGTTCTTTAGGAGATTCGTTTAGTGTCGAGTCTTTTACAGAGCCTGATAAAGGTCTGGACTTCATCCGGAACAACCACACAGATGCCATTTTGCTGGATCTTCACATCCCAGGTAAAGATGGCTTCCAGGTGTATGAAGAGGTTAAGAGGGCCAAACAAAACCTTCCTGTGCTCTTCCTGACAGGTGACTCGGATATCGGAGCTCGTGTTAAGGGTCTGGAGATCGGTGCTGATGACTTCTTGCTCAAGCCTGTTCAAACAGAAGAGCTTGTTGCTCGCATCAGAAACAGAATTGCGCTCTCCAAGCGTAACCTTCAAAACAATAAACTGATCAAGTTTAAAGATCTTGTCATTGATTTGGATGGCCATCAAGTTATTCTAAATAACCAAGCGATACGTTTAACTCCCAAAGAGTACCAATTGTTGCTTGTTCTTTCTCAGAATCCAAACCGTGTCATTCATAAAGATGATTTGATTCACATGCTGTGGAAAGATGTTCATGTCGAAGTGAACAATCTGGATACTCACTTTTCAAATTTGCGCAGGAAGTTGAAGCCTTTCTCTGGGCACATCAAAACGCTCAAGAACTTGGGCTACGTTCTACGAATATAGTTCCCACTACAAAATTTACATAAATCAGCTATCCTTTGATAATCAAAGGATAGCTCTATGTTTTATACCGAAGATTCAGCTCTCACATACGATGATGTACTAATCGTCCCCAATTATTCCGAGGTCCTTCCGACCGAGGTTAAATTAAAAACCAGATTCAGCAAAAACATCACGATGAATATTCCAATTGCTTCCAGTGCCATGGATACCGTAACGGAGTCCAGAACAGCGATTGTTATGGCCCAGGAAGGTGGTATTGGAGTGATTCATAAGAACATGACTCCGGAAGAGCAAGCCTTCGAAGTGGAGAAGGTAAAAAAATATGAATCAGGAATGATTATTGATCCGTTTACCGTTACCCCAGATCAAAAAATTTCAGATCTTTTTGAATTGATGAAGAAATATAAAATTTCTGGTTTTCCAGTCATTGATGCTGCTGGGAAGTTGGTAGGAATGATTACCAACCGCGATCTTCGTTTCGTTTCAGATCATTCGAAAAAAGTGAAAGACGTGATGACGTCTAAAAATATTGTGACGGCCCCGGAAGGGACTAGCTTTGAGAAGGCAAAAGAGATCCTTCAGAATCATCGAGTAGAAAAACTTCCAGTGGTTAATGCTTCCGGAAAATTATGCGGACTCATCACCATTAAGGACATTGAAAAGACCATCGCTTATCCCAATTCAAATAAGGATCAGTATGGCCGGCTCAGAGTGGCCGCAGCCTGTGGGGTTTCCGAGAAGGAAATGCTCAGAGTGGAGGCCCTTATTAAGGCCCAAGTTGATGCCATCGTAGTGGACACTGCCCACGGACACTCTAAGGGCGTGATTGAGATGGTAAAAAAGATTAAGAAATTAAATGCCAATGTTGATGTGGTTGCCGGTAACGTTGCCACTGCCAAGGCCTGTGAAGACTTAATCGCTGCAGGCGTGGATGGTATCAAAGTAGGGATTGGTCCTGGATCAATCTGTACCACCAGAGTCATTGCCGGGATCGGCGTTCCTCAAATGCAGGCAATCTTTGACTGTAATAAAGTTTGCTCAAAGTTTGATATTCCTTTTATTGCAGACGGCGGAATTAAATACTCCGGAGATATTGTGAAGGCACTGGCAGGTGGTGCTTCTTGCGTGATGATTGGATCACTGTTTGCCGGAACTGATGAAGCTCCGGGTGAAATGGTTTTGTATCAAGGCCGTGCCTATAAAATGTACCGGGGCATGGGTTCCCTTGGAGCGATGGAAATGGGGTCAAAAGATCGCTACGGTCAAAGTGCCGTGGAAGAAGTTTCTAAATTAGTGCCGGAAGGGATTGAAGGACAAGTGCCTTACCGTGGCTCTCTTGCCAACAATTTATATCATCTCATCGGCGGTGTGCGCTCGGGCATGGGATATGTGGGCGCTGAGACGATCGAGCTTCTGAAAGAGCGCGCCAAGTTTATCAAGATCACGGCGGCCTCCCTCAAAGAGTCTCATCCTCATGATGTTATTATTACGAAAGAAGCCCCTAATTATCGTCAGGTATAATAAATGAAAAGTTCTATTTGGATTGTTGATTTTGGTTCTCAATACACGCAGCTCATCACCAGGAAGTTTCGTGAACTTGGATTTACTTCTGAGATCATGACAGTAGAAGATGCTTTTCTTCGTCTGGAGAAAGAAGGACCAAAAGCTCTCGTGCTGTCGGGTGGTCCCCAGAGCGTATTTGAAGACACGACAGACTATAACCAGTTTTTTTCTCATCTTGATCTTCCTGTCTTGGGAATTTGTTATGGGATGCAGATTCTGGGGCAGAATTTCGGCGGTAAAGTAGAGAAGGGTGTTCAGGGCGAGTATGGGCTGGCCAAGCTCCATACAGTTCCGGGTTTTAATGTTCCGGGATGTCCACCTGTCAGTGATGTGTGGATGAGCCATTCTGATCATGTCAGTGTGCTTCCGAAAGATTTTAAATTGATTTTTCAAAGTGAAAATGGACTTGTCGCTGGAATAAAACATGAAAAACGACCAATCCTTGGTTTGCAATTTCATCCTGAAGTTCACCATACCGTTCACGGAAAAGATATTCTCAGCTATTTCTTAAATGATGTGGCAAAACTTAAAACTGACTGGTCTTCAAAAACCATGCTGGAAACTTCCCTGGAAGAAGTGAAGGCCATTAAAGGCAAGAAAGTTCTGTGTGCCTTCTCCGGAGGAGTGGACTCTTTGGTTGCCGCCACCCTTACACAAAGAGTGATTGGTGACGATCTTTATTGTTTCTTTGTGAATAATGGTCTTTTACGTCCGCAAGACTTGCACCACATAAAACTGTTGCAGGAACAAACATCTCTTAATATCGAAATTATCGATGCTTCCAAATTATTTATGAATGCCCTTCAGGGACAAAAAGATCCGGAACAGAAACGGAAGATCATCGGTAAGACCTTTATTGATGTCTTTGAAGAAAAAGTTCATCAGTATGAAAGCAGTCATGGAATCAAGTTTGAATACCTGCTCCAGGGAACTCTCTATCCGGACGTAATTGAATCTATTTCCCCTCATAAAAAAGGTGGAAAATCAGTTACCATCAAGTCTCACCACAATGTAGGTGGTCTGCCTGAAAGAATGCACTTGTCGCTACTTGAGCCTTTGCGTTTTCTCTTTAAAGATGAAGTTCGGGCGATGGGGAAGGAGCTGGGGTTGGAGCATGATTGGGTTTATCGCCATCCATTTCCAGGTCCGGGTGTCGGCGTGCGTGTCTTAGGCGAACTTAAGAGTGAGTCAATCTTGAAAGTTCAGGAGTCAGATCAGATTTTATTTGAGGAGCTTAAGGCCCACAAGCTTTACAACTCAACCTGGCAAGCCTTTACGGTTCTTCTTCCTGTGAAAACCGTGGGAGTTAAAGGCGATGGCAGGGCCTATGAAGAGGTGATTGCTATCCGCATGGTTAATTCTGAGGATGGTATGACGGCATCGGTAACTGAAGTGCCCTGGTCTTTTTTAAATCGTGTTTCATCACGAATTTGTAATGAGGTGAAGGGTGTCACCAGAGTGGTTTATGACTGCACATCCAAACCACCCGGTACTATTGAATGGGAATAACTTAGAACAAGAGATCGGAATAGTTTCCCTCAACACAATCTTGTGAATCTTCGCCAGTGCAAAATAAGACATTGGTGAGATCCAGAGAATGGACATCAATGTCGACGAGAATTTCACTTTTGGTCTCAAAGGCTTCACTTTTGGTCATCACCATATTGTTGAAGGCCGATTTGGTAAGATCATACTGAATGGTTAATTCTTTATTTTCAGAATAGTTAAGTTTCATGGTGATAATTTCTCCGCTCTTGGAGAGGGTGCGGATATCAGCGGCAGCAGCATCCAGGTCCGCTAGTTCTGCTGCAAGCGAAGGCTTATCTTCGTAGAAAAGGGCAGTCTCTTCATAGGCTTCATATCCAGCTTCCAGGCATGCTTCGCTCTGAGCGGGTATGAATAATTCTTTTGAATAAATAATGATCTTTGATGCTTCAATTTTTAATACTGTCTGAACTGCCGTTTCCGTAAAATCACACTGACCAAACTCGGTTTCAACTTTTGAAGTAGTAATGAGCTTTTTAGTCATCCCTTGGTGCACTTCCTCGAGTACCTCTTGTTGCTGGGTCAGAAGATTTTTAAAATCATTAAGGGTAATTGAACCAACTAAAAGCGACGAAATCAGCAGGGTCTTCATTAAAGCTCCTTCATGTTATGAGGTCTTCTTACCAAGTTGTTTTGAAGATTTATAGACCCCAAAACGACACCACTGGAACTCCTTGAAAAATCATGATATCTCTTCTCCCACTTATCAAAAGGAGTTGTGTATGACTAAGGTAGCCATCGTTACAGGTGGATCAAGTGGGATTGGTCTTTCAATTGTTAAGGACTTACAAGCACAGGGCCTTAAGGCCGTGTCCTGGGACATTAAAGCTCCCTCAGAGAATGTTCCCTTTATTGAGTGTGATGTAACTTCAGAAACGAAGGTTCAGGCCGCCTTGGCGCAGACCATCGAATTATACGGTGCCCCAAGCATCTTGATTAATAATTGTGGACTGCAGTTCATGGCACCGGTGGATGAATTTCCATTAGAAAAGTGGAACCAGCTGATTGGCATTATGCTGACTGGTACTTTCCTATGTTCTAAATTTGTAATCCCTTCCATGAAAAAAAATGGCTGGGGAAGAATCATTAACGTTTCAAGTATTCATGGCAAGGTAGCAAGTCCTTATAAAGCCGCTTATGTATCCGCTAAGCACGGAGTCTTAGGACTTAGTAAGGTAATGGCACTGGAGCTTGCGGAATATAACATTACGGTAAATTCCATTTGTCCGGGATTTGTCGATACTCCGCTTATGCGTCAGCAAATTACTAAGCAGGCAGAACTCAATCAAATGAGTGAAGCAAAAGTGGCCAGCGAGATCATGTTAAAACCTGCTTGTATCAAGAAGTTTACAACTACTGAGCAAGTGGCCGACTTGGTGAAATTTTTTGTTTCAGATTCGGCTTCAACCATTACTGGTGAAGCCTTCAATATGAGTGGTGGTTGGGGTATGGGTCATTAAAATGACCCAAAAACCGAACCTAATGTAATCACAGTGATAGTGGCAACCACAGGGATGGCCACCGCGGTCATAAAGATATCGAAGTAGGAATCTCTGTGGGTTAAACCGCAAATAGTTAATAAGCTGATCACGGCACCATTGTGAGGGAGGGTATCAAATCCTCCCGAACTTAAACTGGCCACACGGTGTAAAAGATCAGGTGAAATATTTAATTCCTGTGCTAGTTGAAGATACTTCGCCCCTAAAACTTCCAGACCAATACTCATCCCTCCCGAAGCTGAACCGGTAATACCGGCAAGAGCGTTAATGGCAATGGCCTCTGAGATAAGAGGATTTGAAGGGAAGATGCCAACGACCGAATCTTTTAATAATGCAAAGGCCGCAAGGGAAGCAATAACTGCACCATAGCCCACTTCAGAAGAAGTATTGAAAATTGGGAGCAGAGATCCCATGGTTCCCTTGTTTACCGATTCGATCATGTCCTTATTATATTTTCTCATAAAGATCAGGATGAAAAAGACTGAAAGGGTGAGGGAGAGGATAATGGCCCAAAGTCCCTGGGTGTTTTTTAAGGAAATTCCGCCAAATTTTGGAAGACTTAAATAACCTGCTTCCCACTGAGGAATGAGAATCTGGGAAAAGGTAAAGTTAAGCAAAATAACAAGCAAGAGAGGAGTCATTGCTAACCAAAAAGCTGGCCTGTTTTCAGTGCTGGAAGCACTATTTGTTTCAGTAACCGCGACTCTTTCTTTTGCCGAGTGATAATTCATCCATACCAGTCCCAGGCCAAGCATGATAACACTGGCAATGATTCCCAGTCCTGGAGCTGCAAAGGCCGTTGTTCCAAAATATGGCATAGGAATGGCGTTCTGAATGGAAGGAGTGCCTGGAAGGGCAGTCATGGTAAAGGTAAAAGACCCCAGAGCAATGGATCCTGGAATAAATTTTCTCGGTATGCCAGCCTCTGCAAAGAGCGCCAAGCTGATGGGATAAACACAGAAAGCAACGACAAAAAGAGATACTCCACCGTAGGTAAGGATCCCACAGGCAAGCACTGTTGCCAGAATAGCATGCTTAGAACCGAGTTTCTTGGAAATGGTTTCCCCAATAACTTCTGCTGATCTGGTATCGTTCATGAGCTTGCCAAAGATCGCCCCCAGCAAAAAAATAGGAAAATAATTAACGATATATTTCCCCAAAGAGCCCATGAAAATCTGGGTGTAATGGGCGAGGGATATTCCGTGATTGCCGGCTTCATAAATTTCCGGCTGAAATAGCACTGCGGCAATAGCGCAAATGGGAGCAAGAACCAAAACATTCACACCGCGATATGCAAAATACATAAGAGCAATAAGTGAGATAACTAAACCTGATAGTCCGATCATATAAGCCTTTTTTTTATCTAATGCAGTGATGCTACCTTTTGGAATACTTGTTGAAAAATAAATTTTGGATAAACCGCTGATAATTCATCAGATGTTTTCTTCGTCTAATAGAGTTGGCCGTGGTAAATCATCTGACATGAAAATTATCCTCCTTCTTATTCTTGCCAGTTGTACCCAGAAATATGCTGATTACGATCTCATTCGTAAGGTTGATTTCAATAAAGAAAGTTATGAAAGACCAGTCGCTATGACTCAGATTGTTCCTGTAGGGAACGACCATCTTAAAGCTTGTTTTAATCAGTGGTTATTTTTTTCTAATGCAGAAAAAGAAAAGGAATCATCAATCCCGATGTTGATCAGAAGCCTGTGTCCTGGTCAAGAATATCTTCTTCAGTCTGAAATGCAAGAGAGCTGGTGGACGACTATTCTCTTTACCCGTTCTTGTGTGAGCGTTGAAACCAAGTGCGCTGAAGCTAGAAAGCTGTAATTAGGATTGGCTGTTTTACGATTTAAAGGAAACTCATAAAAACCCTGAAGTCCGCCACTCCCTCAAACGAGGAAGGCTTGGTGCCTGGTCTTACAATGTGGGTTACTCCCATGCCTGCTTCGCGGGCCGCCTCCAGTTCCTCAGGAACGTCTGAGAAAAAATGAATTTGCGCAGGGGAGAGTTGAGTCTCATGGGCTATTTTTTGATAGGAAGATTTCTCTCGTTTTCCTCCCACCTTGGTATCAAAGTAATACGAAATCATCGGAGTCAGATCGCCTTCAACTGAATAACCAAAAATAAGTTTCTGCGCATGCACCGACCCGGAAGAGTAGATGCCGATCTTAGAGCCTTTATCGAGAATTTTCAGGAAGAAAGGTTTTACGTCCTCATAAACGTGGCCTTTAAAGTCATTTTTCATATAGCCTACGTCCCATATAAGACCCTGGATTTCTTTCAGGCCCCCATGCTTTCTATCGGTCTTTATCCAATGGAGGAGCTTCTCAATGACTTCGTTCAAATCCAGCTCTTTTCCCTCTTCCTCCCGAACAGTCGCCTTTACACTCTCACAGGCCTTGATCACTTCTGGATGGTCCTGATGGTTAAGGACATATTCCTTTAAACACTTTTCAGCGTAAGGAAATAGGACCTGGTGGACAAAGTTTATGTCAGTTGTCGTGCCTTCAATATCGAAGAGGAAGAGTTTAATCATACGTTATACTTTTGTTCTTTACCGCTGTTTGTATAATTGGCCACCCAACCTTCAGGTGTTTGAAAAATGCGAATGGCCTTAACAAAATATCGAGGGGCGAGATCAAACCAGTGGGTGTAGCCTTTAGGCACTGATATAAAATCTCCCTTCTCACAAAGAAGCTTAAAAACTTCCATTCTGTCTTCTAGATGGAAATAGAAGTATCCTTCGCCATCAACAAAAAAACGGACTTCATCTTCTTCGTGGGTATGTTCCGACAGGAATTTCATCCTTACAGCTTCAACATTGGGAGTATCCTGATGGACATTAATGACATCCGCATTCACGTAACCATGTTTTTTCATGTAAGGAACCAGTTCATGCTCGTAGGCCTTAAGAATTGTTTCCTGAGAATCAGTGTCTTTAAGAGGCATAGAAGCTTGCCACTGCTCAAAAATTATTCCGCGCTCATTCATGAACTGCTTAATGTCTTTAGGATCTTTGAATTCTTTTCTTACTGGATCCAAGAGTGTTAAAATCGCCATTAGAATCTCCTCATCATGTGATAGCATTCAAATAAAAATTCATAAGTTTCAATATGTCTTTTGGCCGTGGAAATATCCTTTCCCCAGGTATAAAGACCATGGCCTGCTATCAGGAATCCATGAACGTCATTGCTAAAGCGACCTTCCATTTTACCCAAAATTTCAGACATAGTCTGGGAGTTGGGGACAATAGGGAGAGTTTCCCGAAGCTCATGGGTGGAATTACCTTCCAGTCCCTTGAGAATTTCATAGCCCTCAAAAACAATCTGTTTTTCTTGCAAGTGCGTCAGTGAGAGAACGGTTCCCAGCACTGAATGAGTATGAAGAACACAATTGACCTCGGGGAATTGTTCGTAAAGAGCGGTGTGAATTTCGGTTTCCGCCGATGACTTAATACCTGGTCCTGCAAAGGGAGGTTGTACCTCGCCCCGGGTATTGATCAGGATCAAATCCTCCAGGGAAAATCGACTTTTATCGACTCCAGAGCGTGAAATGATATATTCATTTTTATTTTCAGATCGCACGGAATAATTAGTGGATGTGGCCGGGGACCAGCCTTTTTTATTGAAAAATTGGATCGACTCCAGCAGGTCCTCTGCAAGTTTTTTATTATGACCGGTAAACATGGAAAAAGAGCTCCTTACTTAGAGCTTTTCCTATCGCGAACACCTCAATATTACAAGACTTGGTTAGTTGCGTTAATTTGACAGTTTTTTGACTCGTAAATTACTGTTTAGATGCATAGCCGCTTTTGTCATTTGCTGTGAAAAATGATTATCTAGTAGAGTCATACACACACATTTTTTCGAGGACACATAATGAAAAACCCCTTTCTTGGGAGTGATTTTCAAAATACACATAAAGACAGTTTTACCCACCTGCACCTTCATAGTCAGTATTCGTTACTCGATGGCGCCATTCGTTTAAACGATCTTTTTAAGCGTGCCAAAGAACTGGAAATGCCGGCCATCGCTTGTACTGATCATGGCAACATGTTCGGTGGTATCGATTTTTATACTCGTGCCATTTCTGCTGGCATTAAACCGATCCTGGGTTCCGAGATTTATTTCACCCCAGGTTCCCGTCATGACCGTCGGGCACCACGAAACTTAAAGACTCTTGATTCTCAGGATGAAGTGGAAGGTAAGCACCAGATTCATCACCTGATTCTTCTTTGTAAGAACCTCACTGGTTATCAGAATCTTTGTAAGCTTCTTTCCCGGGCCTATCAGGAAGGTTTCTACTATAAGCCAAGAGCTGATATGGAACTTTTGCGCGAGTTTTCAGAAGGACTGATTGCCACCACCGCCTGTTTGAAAGGGGAAGTCGGCTACAATCTTTTCACTAGTCAGGATGAGCGTGCCTACCAAGCCGCTATGAAATATCGTGAAATTTTTAAAGATGATTTTTATCTGGAAATTCAAGAAAACGGGATTCCGGAACAGGTTGAAGTTAATAAAAAAATTATCGCCTTCGCCAAAGAGAATTCAATTCCTTTGGTGGCCACCAACGATTGTCACTATTTGACCCGTGAGGATGCTGCCGCTCAGGAAGTTTTAATGTGTATTCAAACGGGTAAGACCTTTGAAGATGAAAAACGCATGAAGCTTTCAACAACGGAATTTTATTTCAAGTCGGCCCAGGAAATGCGCCAGTCTTTCAGTTATATTCCTGAAGCCTGTAATAATACTTTGAAAATTGCTGATGCCTGTAATCTTGAAATCCGCTGGCAGGATGATAAGGGCAAGCAAATTTATCTTCTTCCTAAGTTTGAAATTACTACTCAGGAAACCGAAGAGGATTATTTTGCTCGCCTGACCCGTGAGGGATTAGAGGAACGATTTAATGGTCCTCACTTTAAGTATTTGCGTGAAAAGCCCAATTGGGAAAGTGAACTTAAGCCCCAATATCTGGATCGTCTGGAAGTTGAAATCGGACTGATCAAGCAGATGGGCTTCACCGGTTACTTCCTGATCGTATCAGACTTTATCATGTGGTCTAAGTCTCAAGGAATTCCTGTTGGTCCGGGGCGAGGTTCCGGAGCCGGTTCGATTGTGGCCTACGCTCTTAAAATTACCAACGTGGATCCTATCCCGTATAACTTGCTCTTTGAGCGTTTCATTAACCCGGAACGTATTTCCATGCCGGACTTTGATATCGATTTCTGTCAGGACCGACGACAGGAAGTGATTGAGTATGTGACTAAGAAATATGGTGAAGAGCGGGTAGGACAGATTATTACTTTCGGAACACTCTCTGCGAAAGCCGTTTTAAGAGATGTTTCACGGGTATTTGCTCTTCCTTATTCAGAAGCTGATACTTTGGCAAAACTGATTCCGGAAGAATTAGGAATCGAGCTCCAGGAAGCCATTGATAAGGAACCTAAGTTAAAGGAGCTGGAGGATAATGATCCTAAGATCAGAAGAATTCTTCAGATTTCCAAGCGACTTGAAGGTTTAAACCGTCATGCTGGTATTCATGCTGCCGGAGTTATTATCACCAACGAGCCGCTCGTTACTTATTGTCCGCTTTTCAGAGGGGCCAAGGGTGAGCAGGTTGTTCAGTTTGATAAAGATTTTTCGGAAAAGATTGGTCTAGTTAAGTTTGACTTCCTGGGACTCAAGACTCTGACGGTTATTTCCAATGCATCCAAACTCATTCAACGTGATCTTGATCCAAAGTTTGATATTGAATTCATCGACTATCATGATAAATCAGTTTTTGATCTGATCTCTAATGGTGATACGGTCGGAGTCTTCCAGCTTGAATCATCCGGTATGCAGGATCTTTGTAAGCGGATTAAGCCAGATTCAATTGATGATATTACCGCGATCAATGCGCTCTATCGCCCGGGCCCGATGGGCTCAGGCATGCACCTTGAATTCGCGGAAATCAAGCACGGCCAAAAACCTGAACTTTATTCTTTTGAAGAATTAAAGCCGGTATTAAAGGATACCTACGGAATTATTGTTTATCAGGAACAGGTGATGAACATTGCCCGAGTGGTGGCAGGATATACGTTGGGACAAGCGGATATGCTCCGAAGGGCCATGGGTAAAAAGAAAGCTGAAGAAATGCAGATGCATAAAGAGATCTTCCGCAAAGGAGCCGTTGAAAGAGGCTTTGATGAAGAGAAAGCAATTGCACTGTTCGACTTGATGGAAAAATTTGCAGAGTACGGATTCAATAAATCTCACGCTGTTGCTTATTCGGTGGTCGCTTATCAGACGGCCTTTCTAAAAAGATATTTCCCTGCCCAGTTTTTTGCTGCACTTCTTGGTACGGAACTTAACAACAAAGAAAAAATCACTTCTTATATTCAGGAAGCAAAAGTTTGCGGTATCGCTATTCTTCCTCCTGATGTGAATGAGTCCTTGTGGCTTTTTAACGTTATTGGAGACACTATCCGCTTTGGTCTTGGAGCAGTTAAGGGTGTGGGAGAAGGTGCTGTAGAGGATATTGTTAAAGAAAGAACTGAGAACGGGCCATTTGCAGGATTCGTCGACTTCTGTGAACGAGTTAATCTCAAGACTGTGAACAAGCGTGTACTAGAAGCCTTGATTAAAGTCGGTGCCTTCGATTCATGTGAAAAGTTTAATCGGAAGACCCTGCTGGAAAACATGGAATTCATCGTTAGCTTTGCCGAGAAAAAGCAGGAAGAAAAGCTGATGGGTCAGACCTCACTGTTTGATCTGGGTGAAGTCGTCCAGAGTTCCGAAGAACAGTTAAACATCAACGAGTCCCCGGAGTTTGATGAAAAGCAAAAGCTTTCATTGGAAGCCGAACTCCTTGGTATCTATGTCTCAGGCCATCCACTCACGAGATTTAAAGATATCATGACGAAGCTTGCTTCTATGGATATTGCTAAAATCCAGGAACTGCCGACGATGGCCCGTCCGGAAGGACTGGGACCACGGGTGAGAGATGAGAATGATCCCACCAAACGCAGTATGGTGATTGCGGGAATGGTTTCTGAAGCAAAGATCATTATGACTAAAAAAGGTGACAAGATGGCCTTTGTTAATTTTGAGGACCTTTCAGGAAAAATTGAATGTCTTTTCTTTCCTAAAGTTTTTGCTGAGTACCAAGAATTTCTCGCTATGGATGAGCCGCTAATTATGTCAGGTGTCGTGAATATGGCGGAAGATCCTAAAAAGTTTTATCCCAATAAGATTAGTCTTTTAAAGGATGAACAAGATGAAC
This sequence comes from Bacteriovoracaceae bacterium, assembly GCA_023701435.1. Taxonomy (GTDB): domain Bacteria; phylum Bdellovibrionota; class Bacteriovoracia; order Bacteriovoracales; family Bacteriovoracaceae; genus Peredibacter. The sequence continues at coordinate 46,435 of JAMPXB010000019.1, forward strand.
GGGTTACTTCTGTACGGGTTAACGTGCCTGTCCAGCATCTGAATGGTTATTCACTTTCTCAAATCAAGCAGATCCTTCTAAGTTACAGGGGCTCGATACCTATCCATTTTATTTTTGAAACTCCAGAAGGCAGAGCACGCATGCCGCTAGATGATAACTTCCTGGTGAGTCCTTCTCCGCAGATGGCCGCAAAAATAAATGAACTGCTTAACAGCAATTCTGTTTCGTTCATTATTGACGGCAAAATAGAGGAAGTTCGCCAGTGAGATTTCTCATCCTGTTACTATGTATTCTGTCCGCACCTGCCTGGGCCCAGTTGACCAATGAAAAGACTGTGGCCCTGGAACTAAAAACGAATGATGCTAATGAGGCGAAGTCTTTTTTACTTTTTGAGGCCATCAAGACCACCATTGAACAATACTCCTCTGAGATTGGTCTTAATTCCGTAACCTTTCAAAGTAAGCTCGATGAAAGATTCAATAAATATTTTGAGGCCTACAAAAATCGCCAGCTCCTGGAAAAATTTGGGAAAAATTACACCAGCGAATTGACGGCCGAGCAGAAGCAATTATTTTTAACGAGTCTTGAAGAAAATCGAGGCAAATTATTTATCAAGAATGCCAGATTGGATCAGGTGCTGGATTCTTATGCTTTTAAAGAAATAAGACGAGATCAGGAAAATCAATCTTTATGGAAGGCAACCATTGTTCTTAATTTAAATCGCTCTAAGCTTGAAAAGTTAAATAAGCGGCTTATGTCTCCAGATTCCAAACAGTACTCTAAGTTGCTGGTGCTATCTGAAATTAACCTGATTGGTATGAACTGGAATGAGCTGGAACTCGACCAGGCATCAACTTTCACCGATCCTATAATGGATTCTTGGCTTAAGTGGCTGGACTCCAATGCCCCTTCCAATGTAGAGGAGATCGCTCTTTGCATGGGAGAGTGTTTAAATGCTTTTAGCAGTTGGCAAGATTTGCCTCAAGAAGAAGGTATGAGGATTTCTGAAGATCTCCTTAATGGGGTATGGTTAAAAGTTTCTTTCAATTTGAGGAAGATTAGCTACTCCAAAAGTTTGAACGAGTGGGAGCTTACCTGGGATGGCAGGGTCGTTTTGCTGGATATGAATACGAAGAAAATTATCGCCTCATACAACATGCTTCCAGAAACAAAATCCTGGCGAGGACTGGACCAAAAGACCTTGAACTCAACTCTTGCCAGTGCTATGTACCGATCGCCTCTGGATGCTTTAAACAAGTCTGTCCGGAAAATCCAGGAGGGCCTTCGTCTCAACCGACTAAGTCGATTGGTCATTCAGGGCCATTCTCACCTGGGTGATGTTGTTTCGTTGATAGAGTTACTCAAGAAAGAGGGAGAGGCCCTGAACCTGGAACTGCAATTAGATCTGTTCTCGCAAAAGGAAGCCCAGTTACTTTGTTTTTATCAAGGTGAGGAAAAATCGTTTACGGATTTATTGTCTCGCTTAAAAGAGTTAAAATCATCCCATAGCTATAGATTAGTGAATGAATTTACAGGCGTTCACCATGTATTGAAACTGATAGCTGAATAAAATATTCTCAAGGATGAGACATGCTTTTTTTGCGGTTAGGCGTTTTTCCTATTTTAATTCTTTCGTTTATTGCCAGTTCCTGTGCTCCTATCACACGCAGGAAGCCGATTTCTAAGGCATCCAAGTACAAAACAGTTCAAGAATTCAGCCCCATCAAGAAGAAAATTGCGCTTTTGCCTTTTTACAATGAATCCCCAATGGGGGGGGAAGATATCGCTGTTACTGCAACCGAAGAATTCCGTCGTGAAATTTCCAAATCCCGGGAGTTCCTCTTTGATCCTGAAGCAGAAAGGATCTTTGGCAACTCCAAAGAAATCTATGCCGGAGGAGGCATTAAGCTCGCACAGCTGGCCCGCAAAGCGAAAATGTCCGGAGTCAATATGGTGGTCTTCGGAAGAATTAAAGAAGCACGCCTTAGACAAAAAAGTGATGAGGTTGGTTTCGTAAGAAAGGTAAAATCACTGGCCGAGTCCTATGTTGAAATCAAAGTTTATGATGTTCTTTCCAATAAGGAACTCTTTTCTGAAACCGTAGATGGCAATATTTCAGACGATAACCTGCGTTTTTATCAGGCAGAAAGCGAAGATAATTTATCTTATCGCCAGGACCTCCTTCGTTATTCCATTAAAGTTGCTGTAAGAAAATTTGTTCCCAAGGTTATTAAGGTCGGTGCTCGTCTGGATTGGATGGGCCGTGTGGCAAAAATCATTGGAACCCGCATCTATATCAATGCCGGCCGCTCATCAGGCATTAATATGGGCGATATTTTAAAAGTAATCACTGAAGGTCAGGAGATTTATGATCCTGAAACTGGTGCCATGATCGGCATGTCACAGGGAGAAGTCAAAGGAACCCTGGAGGTCATTGATTACTTTGGCCAGGATGGAGCCGTTTGTAATCTTCATTCCGGCGGATCTGTTACAGAAGGGGACTTTGTCCAACTCTACTGATGACTACAGAAATTAAAAAGCTCCCATTCCTGGTTGTATCGAATTCATCTTATATGAGAGGGATTCTTAAATTCGTGCTGGAAACACTTCTCCATACAGAAGTGACTGAACTGGAATCGGAAGAGAAGGCCCTGTCCTTTCTTAAAAATCTTGAATCCGCACCCAGCATGATCATTTATGATTACACCCCCAATGCTTATCTGGTTGAAGATTTTATCACTTACCTGAAAGATCACTCCAAACAGGTGAGAATTGTTATTTTGGTAGATAAGATTCGCGAGGAGGGCAAAGAGCTCCTTAAAGAACATCAGCAGTTAATCCTGATGGATGAATCTACTCTTCCGGCGGCATTAATAGAGGAGTCAAAGAAGCTATTTTCTAATTCTCCTTATCTTAATGAAGATCACTATTGCCGGATTGATATAAACTTTCTTTCAATCTTGGATGGTATTAATAAAAATCTTTTTATCCGCCTCGGACAGGATAAGTACATTAAGATTTTTCATGAAGACGACAATACCAATGTGATCGATATTCAGAAGTATAAGGTCAAAGGCATTAATTATTTATACTTAAATCGTGAGACTGCTGGCTGGGTTATTACTCAGATTCAGAGTCAGATTGATATCTTTCTTAAGGCCAGCAATTTCCGTTTTGTTTTAAGAGGGGCGAGTGACAGTCCTAAAAAAAGATTCGAACAAAAGATCCTGCGAATTGATGACGAAGTTTACATTGATAAGGACTTTAAAGAATCCATTGATAAGGCAGTCGAAAGAATCCGCTCCATAGTTGAAAAAGAAGCAAAAGTAGAGCAGTACCTGAAGGTCCTGAAAGATAAGCAGGACAATTATGCTCTTTATACCCAGAAGATGAATTTAACCAGTCTCATCGCCTGTGCCCTTGCCAAGCAGTTGGATTGGATTTCCAAAACCACAATGGATAAGATTGTGTACGCAGCGGTATTGAGTGATATTACCCTGGCAGTCCGACCTGAACTTTTGCAAATCCAGAACCTCGGGGAATTTGAAAAGATCAAAAATACCCTGACCGAAGAAGATCAAAAGATATTTCTCTCGCATCCTAAGGATGCGGCCAATCTAATTAAACGTTATTTCAATACCGCCCCTCCTGACACAGACGTGCTGGCCTACCAGCATCATGAGTTGCCAGATGGCAGCGGCTTTCCTCAAGGACTTCGCGCAGAAAAAATTTCTCCTCTCTCGGCCTTGTTCATTGTGGCAACGGAGTTCTCCTTTTATTTTCTTAAGGATGACGAGCCCACTCTGGACGACTTTATTTTGAAGTGCCATAGTCGTTTTGACTTTGTGAACTTCCGAAAGGTCATTAAGGCCCTAGAGAGGATTAAGAAAAAATGAGACTTCTTTTCTGCTTTATGATGCTTGTGTTTCTTGGCTCCTGTGCCAGTGAGAAACCAAAGTTCGTTAAAGAGAAAGTGTGTTCCCGTGAAGCCCTAAAATACCTGAATAATCCTCGCAATAAGCATAAGCGCTCTCACAGTAGTCCCTCTCTCATGACGGAGATTGCGAATACCTCAAAAAGCATGCAGCTTTGTTATGAAGACTTTAAAAACAGGACCGGTTATGAAGAGTTCAATACCTGTCTGGTGGTGGGGGTTGATCACTGGGGAAATACTGAGTTTTTAAACTTCTCTTCCCGGGAGATTAAATTGGATCAGGCATTCTTGGATTGTGCCCGAAGTGTTACCGGTAGTGTGCCTTACTCAAAATATGGAACCAATTATATCTTGATACAGTCCTATCAGTTTTATGTCAGTTCGTTTGAATAAGAGCAAAAACAGAGGCCCATAAGGGCCCCTCTTTTTAAGATTCTTTATTTTGTTTCATTTGTTTTTTAAGTTTTTGCATTTTCTCTTTCATCTGGTGGCGCAATTCTTTATGAGCTTCACGCATTTCTTCCTTACATACTTTAAGGGTTTCATCATCTTTGGCCGAAGAAATGCATGACTTGGCTTTTTGAAGAGCTGCTATTCTTTCATCGAGGTGGCCCGATAATTTGGCCTTTCTTTCTTCAAAGTTTTCAGCGCCTTTTTTTTCTTGGGCGAAGGCCGTTAAAGTACCAAGACAGAGAATGAGAGCGAAGACTAATTTCATACACACTCCTTGTGTTTAAAGAATAGTCTTAGTTTAAAGTGGCCTTATTGATAGTCAATGGGATCATTAATTCCGGCCTCTTTGAAACCCCTGAGGCGTAGTGCACAAGAGTCACATTGACCGCAGGCCTTCTCACTACTTTTGTAGCAAGACCAACTAAGTGCAAAGGGAACCTTAAGTTCCTGGCCCTTAAGAACAATCTCTCGTTTTTTCATATTGATGACCGGAGTGATGATTTCAATATTCCCTGCCTTCGTGCCTTCTTTAATGACCTTATTAAAGGCTTCATAATAAGAAGGACGACAGTCGGGATACCCCGGAGAATCCTCGTAATTGGCGCCAATGAAGAGCTTCGTGGCCCCAACAGCTTCGGCCCATGAAACGGCGAGTGAGAGAATAATTGAATTTCTAAAGGGAACATAAGAGTCAGGAATTTCCTTGCTGTCACCCTGATATGACTTCACAGCAATGGTTTCGTCTGTCAGAGAGCTTCCACCAATTTGTTTTAAGAAAGTCATGTCAATGACCTTACGGTCCTTTTCAGGAATCTTATAATAATCAGCGATATCGTCAAAGGCCTTGCGCTCTCGAGCTGAAGTTTTTTGTCCATAATTCATATGGAGAAAAGAGACGTTGTAGTTTTCTTTTAAAGCAATTCCAGCACAGACCAGAGAGTCCATGCCGCCGCTTAAGAGGACAATTGCTTTTTCCATCAGGCCTTCTCACACAGTTCTAAAATTTTATCTTCAATGATCTTCACTTTCTTTAAAGCATTCATTTTCTTCTGCGCCAGATCGCCTTCAGTTTCTCTAACCATGGTGTAGAACTTGATTTTTGGCTCTGTTCCCGATGGTCTTAAGAAAAGACGGTTGCCACTGGCAAAGGTAAAGCTTAGGACATTGCTTTTTGGAAGAGCGATCGCCTTGTTGCTCTTTAAACGAATATCGGTGGACATTGAAGCCTGATAGTCTTCGGTCGCAACAATTTCTTCTCCGGCAAAATGAGTTTCTGGATACTTTCTGAAAAATTCCATAATACGGGAAATTTTCTGAGCACCCTGGATGCCTTCATAATCCAAAGAAACCAGTGACTCAAAAAAGAAGCCGAACTTGGTGTAAATTTCATCAAGGGCATCAACTAAAGTCATGCCTTTCTTTTTATAATAAAGGGCCACTTCAGACATGATGGCCATTGAACTCACTCCGTCTTTATCACGGGACTCATTGTGAGGCATGTATCCAAAAGATTCCTCAGAAGCAAAAACAAAGTTGTAAGGAGACTTTTTCTCTTCTAGTTCTCGAATCAGTCCCGCCATCCATTTAAAGCCAGTCAGCGTATCCATCACTGTTCCGCCAAAATGCTCCACGATGGCATTTTGAATCGGAGAAGTCACAATGGACTTAATAACAAGTGCTTTTTCTGGAAGTGTTTTTTTCTCTGCCTTAACTGAGAAAACGTAATAGAGCATGAGTGCTGCAATTTGATTCCCGTTAAGAATGGCAGGCTTGCCATGGTCATTTACCACCACACCAAGTCGGTCTCCATCAGGATCAGTGCCATAGGCAATATCACCATTGTTTTTTAGCATGTAATCAATGGCCATCGCCATTGCCTTAGGATCTTCCGGGTTTGGAGATTTAACTGTCGGAAAGTTTCCGTCAGGTTTTGCTTGCTCTGGAATAGAGTAGAATTTTGTGAAGCCCAGTCTTTTGGCCGTTTCATTACATGGAACTTCACCTGTTCCATGAAGGGCGGTATAAACGATAGAAAGTTCTGAGCCAAATTTTTTGCAAATATCAAGATCTTGAATAACTTTATTTTCAATCACCTGATAAAAAGCTTCCTCGACCTTTTCGTCTGTCCAACTGGCCAGACCCTGGGCCAGGGCATCTTCAAAGCTCATATGCTTAATCATGCTCCAGTCAGTGAGTTTATTATACTCATTGATGATTTCTTTATCGATCGGTGGAACAACTTGAGCTCCATCATTCCAAAAAGCTTTAAAGCCGTTATAGATAGGAGGGTTGTGGCTGGCAGTAATCATGATTCCCGCTTGGGCCTTATAGTAGCGAACTCCAAAAGAGAGCATTGGTGTTGGTGTGAGCACTCTGAAAACATGGGCCTTGATACCATTGGCCGCAAAAACGCCTGCCGCTTCAAGAGCAAACTCTTTTGAGCAGTTTCTTGAATCATAGGAAATGACAGCACTACCACTACCAAATTGTCTGATGACATTATTGGCCAGGGCCTGAGTCGCTCGACGAACATTATATTTATTCATCCGATTTTGACCCATACCCATCGGGGCACGAAGTCCGCCGGTTCCGAATTCCAGATCCCGATAAAACCTTTCAGTTAATTCCAGTTCATTTTTAGGCAGGTCAGCTAAAAGGGCGTTAATTTCTTTTCTATCAGCTTCACTAAAATAGGTATTATTTCCCCATAAAGTGGCATTTTCAATAATCTTCTGGTCCATAAGTTTATCCTCAGGTTTTAAGTACATCAAAACTACGGGCCAGAAGGAAAAATGTCAAAAATAACACGCAGCAAATATCTCTTTGGAGCTTGATACTTACTCTTCGGGGAATTAGAATGCCCGCATGGCCAACGTAAAAAACAAACACCCTAAAAATATCCCTGGACCTTTTTATTGTACTGACCCCGACGATGATGGGGGAGAAGGTTGCATTGCCTGCAATGTTTGCTATTCAGGCGCTCCTGAATTCTTCGCTGAAGACGATTCCGGTAATGCTTTTGTAAAAAAGCAGCCGACAACTCCTGATGAAATCGCTTTATGTGAAGAGCAAATGGATGCTTGTCCCGTAAATTCTATCGGTAAAAACGGCTAAGTCCTTTTCCAAACCTAAATTTCCCTTTAGACTAGTGAGATATATATCTCAAAAGGGGAAGGTATGAATCCTAGTTTAATTCAGGTGGTGGCGACCGTTATTTTTGCCGTTGCCATTATACACACGTTTTTAGTGGGCAAATTTGCCCATATCGCACACAAGTATCCTGAAGGATCGATTGGTGAGAACTTCTGGCATTTTATGGCCGAAGTGGAAGCCGTCTTTGGAATGTGGGCCGCGGTCTTTATTGTTTTCTTGTTCACTCAAGGTGGACTGGAAATGCCGATCAAGTATCTGGAGAGTTTGAACTTTACTGAGCCGGCCTTCGTGTTCGTTATTATGGCCATGGCCGGAACTCGTCCTGTGATTAAGCTTTCTGAAAAGATTATTGTGGCTATTTCAAGACTTATTCCACTTCCAAGAAAGATGGCTTTCTATGTAACGGCCTTGGTTGTTGGACCTCTTCTCGGTTCATTTATTACTGAGCCAGCTGCCATGACTGTGACAGCGATCATTTTGCTCAAAAACTTCTTTAGTAAAGAAATGAGTCCTAAGTTTAAATACGCTACGATTGGTCTTCTTTTCGTAAATATTTCAATTGGTGGAACTCTTACTCACTTTGCGGCTCCGCCAGTTCTAATGGTGGCCGGAAAATGGGGATGGGGTATTGGCCACATGTTCCTGACTTTCGGATATAAAGCAGCTATCGCTTGTATCATCAGCGCTGTCGCTGTTGCCTTCTTTTTTAAGAATGAACTTACTGGAGATTTTAACCTTCGTCCTGATAATACTGAGAAGATGCTTCCGCCGATGTGGATCACCTTGGTTCATATCTTCTTCCTGGCGATGGCGGTATTGACTGCTCACCACATGGTTTTCTTCATGGGTCTATTCCTATTCTTCCTGGGTTTCACAGTGGTGACTCAAGAATTTCAGGATGAAGTTCAGGTTAAGTCTTCTTTGATGGTAGGATTCTTTCTTGGTGGATTAATTGTTCTAGGTAATGAGCAGAGCTGGTGGTTAAAACCATTAATCGCCGGTCTTTCTGATCAGGTTCTTTATTTTGGTACTTCAGCGTTGACTGGTATTACGGATAATGCAGCCTTAACTTATCTGGGCTCGCTGGTTGAATTAACTGATTCAGCTAAATACTATCTGGTTGCCGGTGCTGTAACTGGTGGTGGTTTAACTGTTATCGCTAACGCTCCTAACCCAGCTGGTTACGGGATTTTGAAAGACTCTTTTGGTGCTGACGGAATCTCTCCTTTGGGTCTTCTGAAAGGTGCCTTGTTCCCGACGGCCATCGCCATTTTATGTTTTGAAATTTTGCCAAGTCTTGGCTAAAAATAGGGGGCACTTCGGTGCCCCTTTTTTATTTACATGGATAATCCCAACGCCTTTAAAAATAAGATAAATGCAGAAGTCGCCAGAAAAATAGCGATAGGCATTTCCCGTCACTATCCCTCATTTAATTCAAAAAAGTTTTTGCTGCTTATAAAAGACTTGGACCAACTTGAGCTGAAGGCACGGGTCCTTTTAATCACCAGGCACCTAAGGCTCAATCTTGAGCATGACTATCCTGAAGCCGTGGCCATTTTAGTGAAGGTGATGGAAGAGAGTGATCTTCAAGGATTCGAACTATGGCCCTTCTCTGAATATATTTCCCAATTCGGTCTGGAGCATTTTGACCTGTCGATGAAGGCGATGTACCTGCTGACACAGAAGTTTACTTCAGAGTTTGCTGTTCGACCTTTTCTCTTAAAAAACCATAAAAAAGTTCTTAAGTACTTTGATAAATGGGCCAATGATAAAAACGTCCACATCAGACGTTGGGTCAGTGAAGGTTCAAGACCTTTGTTACCTTGGGGGCAGAGCATCCCATTATTTATTATGGATCCCACCCATACGCTTTTACTGCTCGATAAACTGAAGTTTGATCAAGAGCTCTATGTCAGAAAAAGTGTCGCGAATCATTTAAACGACATCTCTAAAAATCATCCTCAGGTTGTTATTGAGGTACTTCGCTTATGGGAGAAGAACGTTCCAACTGAGCATATCGAGAAGATTCTTTGGATTAAAAGGCATGCCCTCCGCACATTGATCAAGAAGGGTCATTCTGGTGCTTTGAAACTCATGGGAGTAGAGGGTAAGGCAAAAGTAGTAATCAAAAAATTGGCCTGTCTAAAAGATTCTTATCATCTCCATGATGAACTGATCTTCAGTTTTGACCTTGAATCCAAGGCCAAGACCTCTCAGAAGCTGATTATTGATTACATCATCGATTTTGTTAAAGCGAATGGGAAACTAGGAAAGAAGGTTTATAAGTTAAAGACCTTAGAACTTGAAGCAGGGGAGAGAGTGACTATCAGTAAGAAGCATTCCCTGAAACCTATCACCACCATGAAATACTATTCTGGAACCCATCATCTCTTGATCCAGATAAATGGAGAGATGATGGGGCAGATAACTTTTTATTTAGAAGTCTAGGTTACGAACAGGGTGCAGCCAGCCTTCCGGCGCTTCAGCTCTACCGGCCTGGATGGCAATGAGTTTTTCACGCAACTGCATACCAATTTTTCCCTGACCATCTTTCAGTTTATAAACAGAACCATCTTTATCCATGAGTGAAGCAACCGGGGCCACCACTGCAGCAGTTCCGCAGAGGAAAGCTTCTGTGCAGGTTTCATTCTGAATGCCCTTTATCACTTCATCAATGCTAAGACGTCTTTGCTCTACAGGTAATTTCTCTGCAATAGCAATATCAATAATGGAGCGTCTGGTAACACCATCCAGAATGGTATCGGTAAGAGCAGGAGTTACGACTTTACCATCAATGATGGCAAAGAAGTTCATGCCCGACATCTCTTCGATATACTGATGTTCAACTGAATCAAGCCACATGGTTTGATCGCAGCCGAGCTTTATCGTTTTAGCATAAGAGTTCAAGCTGGCCGCATAGTTGCCGCCTGTTTTGGCAAAGCCGATACCACCTGGAGCACAACGAATATCATCTCGCTCAATATAGACCTTAACCGCATCACCGGAGAAATATGAGCCAGATGGTGAGGCCACAACCATAAAGAGAAACTGGTTGGCAGGCTTAATCCCCATACCAACTTCAGTGGCAATCATGAAGGGACGAAGGTAGAGAGACTCACCTAATCTTCTTGGAACTAAATTTTTAGAGTAAGCACAAATAACCTCACAGGCCTCCAGAAATAGATCTTCCGGCACCTCTGGCATCGCCATACGGCGGGCCGATTGGTTGAATCTACGGGCATTCATTTCTGGACGGAACATATGGATACTTTCATCAGGATGACGGAAGACTTTCATGCCCTCAAATATTTCCTGACCATAATGCAAGACTTTAGAACAAGGATCTAATTGAATCGGGCCGTAAGGAAGGAGATCAAATCGTTGCCACTGCCCATCTTCATAGAGTGCTTGGATCATGATGGGAGACATGTATTTACCGAATCCCAATTGTGTATCATTAATAGTGAACTTTTTTACTCGTTCAACTGCTTCTGGATGGATCTCCACTTTCTTCATAGGACTCCCTTAGCTTTTTTAACCAGTTACCGATAATTAGCTTAAGTTTAATAACACGGATTTTACAAGATGAAAAACCTAAGAAACCTAACTCTGGCGGCTGGGCTGGCACTTTTGATTACAGCTATTTGTATAATCTTGTTTGCTTTGACGAATAAGACCAGCTCTCCTGCCTTGCATAGGATCGTGGTCCTTCTGGGTGGCGATGTCATTAGCGGTGGTTATATCCAGTTTTTGACTTACATTGCATTTTTTTGGTCTTGGTTTGAAGTGCGTGAGAAGCTCAAAGTCATTGCACGAGAGCGAAAAGCATTTAAATTAAATTTAATCCCGACCAGTGAGAAGGTCGTCTTCATGCCTTCTGACGTGAATAATCTTAAATTCAAACTCATAGAGTTTGAGCGCAAAGAAAAATACATTCTAAGTGATCTCTTGAAAAAGGCTTGTACTAAATTTCATACATCGGGATCACTTTCAGAATTAATAGATATTGTAAGCATTCAGATCGAAGTTTCTCAGGAAAAATCGGAAGGTGAGCAGTCAATCATTCGTTATTTAACCTGGGTTATTCCTTCTATAGGATTTGTTGGAACGGTGATTGGTATTTCTCAGGCGCTCATCGTCGCCAATTCTGGTGATATGGATAAAATCACATCGTTATTGGGAGTGGCCTTTGACACCACTTTGGTAGCGCTGGTTCTTTCCATTATTATTATGTGGTTTGTGCATCAATTGCAGGAGGAAACCGACCGCTTTCATTCTGATCTAAAAGAATTCGTCATCGATAATTTAATTAATAAAATTGAAATCCAATGAGAAAACGACGTTCGATTGAAGTATTTTCAATTTCCTTTCTTGATCTCCTGAGTGGTGCACTGGGGGCGGTCATTATTCTGTATGTGGCCATACCCAAAAATCAACCAAAGGAAATTCCACAAGTCGATCCTGCTCGTATTACTTTGGAAAAAGATCTGGCATCCTCGCAGAAAATAATTGATGACTTAAAGAAAGAATTAACTGAAGCCACTACCAAAATTGCTTCGATGGAAAAAGTGGTGGTACCGGAAGCGCCGCCGGCATCTGGCCCGGATCTCGATGCAGGTTTTAAGTTTAAAGGTAAGAATATCGTTTTTATTATTGATACATCTTATTCCATGACTGAAGAAGATCGCATGGGTCAAGTGAAGGCGGGACTCAAAATGCTGCTGACCTCACTGGCGGGAAATTTTAAAATAGAAATTGTGCAATTTCCGTTGGGGCAAAGGGCCCCTTTTAGAAGCATGTGGGGGAATATCAAGGACTTCACATCAATCAATCGATCTGACGCTTTTGAGTTTATCTATTCCTTAAAACCCTCAGGAGGAACTCCTACGCGAGATGCTCTTTTGTTTGTCCTGCAAAACTATGATCAGGTCAGTGACATTGTCTTACTCTCTGATGGTGCTCCGACTTATCATAATTCAAATACAAAAGATGATATTTACGAAATTCTTAGAGTTATCAGAGAACAAAATACCAGTAAAATTCAGATCAATACCATTGGAGTAGGATCGAACTTCTTACGGGACAAATTAAGCGAGCAGTATAAATTTCTGAGCCTTCTTGCTTCCGAAAATAACGGATTTTTTGTCGGTTTCTGATTACAGGGGAGCCGGTATCAGGTCATATTTATTCATTAATTTTGTAATTTCAGCGTTACGATTTAGCACCTGATAATAGGTCCAGGGAAAGAGCCTGTCCTTTTTCATAAGATCATTGATTGTTTTCTTTGCTTCTTTGTCACCCAGATAATAGCTCAAGGCCTTAAATTCCAGATTACAGATAATGAGAAGTAAGTGAGCGTGACCCGAGGCTCGAGGATAAATATTTTGTAATTCCTTTAGCACCGGAGCGAGCTTGGCCTTATTTTGCTCTGTCCACCAATAAAATTCTTCATGCAGCCAGGCGGCCAACAACTTTCGGGGATTTTCAGCGAAGTGAGTAGTTAAAGTGAGGTCTGGAGCCGGGTGGGAGTTTACATCGGAGCTGATTAGAACTTTACGAGTATAAAAAAAAGGGCTCAGGTCATAAACTTGTTCAAGTTGCTGTAAGTTCTGTTTGGTTAGATAGGTTCCTTTATCAGGATTAATTTCCACTATAATTAGCCCAGTAGGGGTGGGCTCCCGATGGGAGCTGCAGCTAATGCTAATGAAAATAATGATCAAAAAGAAACTTTTCATCTTGAAACAATAACATACTTGAGTAATGAAGGTGCCACTAGGCAAAGTCTTTACTCATGTGGTCTCTGCTGGCCTACCTCTGGCATAATAGAGTCAAATGAGGGTCTCCTATATGGTGCAAAGTTTACTCCTGTTATTTCTTCTTCTGACAACGTCTTCTTGGGCAAATGATTTTGCTCAGAAATTATGTGATGCTGACTCTACTAAGGCCCAACTGCTTTCGCCCTGGAAAAAAAAGAATAAAAAATACTGTACTCAGGTCGCCTGTCAAAGGGGGGCCAATAGTATCACGCGCGAAAAGTGCTTTTATCAGGAAGAGCATGAAAATGAGGTCGTTGTTACCTATAGTGATGATGTCAATGTCACAGGTCCTAATTTAATGGCCGACCAAAGTCGGGCAGAATTTGTGCGCTTGCATGAAGAGGACAGCTGCTTCAATGCCTGTGCTCCAGTTAAAAAGAAAGGACTTTTGAAAATTAAATTGATCGCCGGTCTTGAACGAGATTCCTGCAGGGAGTGCTTCGAGAAAAGGGAACATAAACCCTATGATGAATCATTTGAATATAAAGAAATTGGTAAAAGGCTTTATCCATCGCAGAAGTGCTTTTTCTTATGCCGTGATCCGAAAGGGCCAATTGTGACAGAGAGGAAACTCTCACCAGCTTGCCAGCAATGTGTCGGGGCTAATGGTTTGAGAGGTGAGGATTTTTCCTATATGTTGAATCATGAGAAAAATTGTTTTGAAGTCGATTTTGACAACGAAGTGAGATCAGTTCCGGCCCATCTATGCGCCAGACCAGTAGATGAAATTATTTTAACTCATTACCAATCTGATTCGCCATATAATCTCAGCACCATCTTTTTGAAGCAAAAACCGCCTTGCCGGGAATTGGATAACAGGACCAATGGTTTGCTCTACAAACGAAGTGTTGACCATTCTCATTGCGACTCTGAAGCAAGAGATAACTCTGATAGAAATAACATTCCAGAAAAATCAGTTACGCCCAAAAGCAAATCCATATCAGGAAATAATACTTCCAAACAATAACGAGCTCGCTATCAGAATCTAAATTCATCCGCATGGCCAGCTCTTGATTGGCCATGATTCTGCATTTGTCATTGAATGACTTCACCAACTTAACTCCCGTCTGATTATGGCCTAAGAATCATAAATCATTTCTTATGATGATTAACTTTGAAGGCCACTTGTATCTCTTTTGTCATCGGTTTTCTAACTTTAACAAAAGGGTTAAAAATGAAAATTTTCAAGTTTCACGTAGGTTTTTTTCTCGCAGTTTCAATGCTTCTAACATCGGTTATTCCACAAGGGGCGCAGGCCAGTGTCATGACGGATTATAAAGAAGCAGCCGTTTCGTCAGATCAAAAAATTGACGAAGTTTTTGACCGCTTTCATTACACCATGGCAGTTGAGTGGGATCAAAAGGATGAAAGCTTTAAAGCGCAGGCCGAAGCTGATTTAGCGCAGGCTCTGGAAGCCCTTAAGGCTTCGGGTGTCTCTACATCCACTATTCAAAAACATATGGAAAGAAGCCTTCTGACTGGTAAGTTTCAGAAAGAATACCAACGCTTTTTGAATGCTTTAAAAGAGCAGAATGTTTCTCCTGATGAAGCCACTGCTATGACAACTGACTTTATGGAGAAAAATTATGCTGAAGGCACTAATTTCAATGGTGGCGGTTCTACAAATGGAAGATGGAGAGTTGTTGCTGCGATCATTATCGTAGTAATTATTACTCATCTGATCATTCGTGATCGTCATGATGATGACAATGAAAATGAAGAGAATGGTAAGCCAGATCATAACCCACGTCCTTGTCATAATTACTCGCACAACAAAACTTGGGGCGGCGGATATGATAACTGTTACCCAGGCTATGATCTTCACTAATCTAAAAAGAGAGGCACCTTCGGGTGCCTCTCGTTGTTCTAAGTGCTTGATTTAAGGTTTGGCATTTTCTTCCTACTAAAAACAGAGATGACCCATGATAATCTAAAGTGGGGGATTCTCATGAAAACGTTATTAACCATCATTCTATTTTCCATAAGCTCCACTTCTTTTGCGACTGATACCGCCCAGGTAATTTGCGGCAAAGAATTTACGACAGTTAAGCTGGTTGATGATTGGAGTCATTCGAAGAAGAAAGGAGGCTATTGCGCGAAAGCAGAATGCTCTCCTTCGATTAGGCGTGAGCATTGTTTTGTTCGTAAAGAGCACGACACGGGTGAGAACATGGTACGGGTCATTTTACAAGACCACTACCAGGAAGTTAACAAATCGGGTGTCAGAACTTATGGCCACCATACAGTCGTAATTGGCAAAGATGATGCTTGTTTTAAGGCTTGTAGTCCTGACAAAGCGGGAGGTAAATCAAGCCTTGAGAAAAAATCCTGTGTTGAGTGTTTCAAAACGAGATCTTTCGCTGATTATGATAGTTCAATCAATTACCCCGAAATTGGAAAGAAGCTCGAGAAAGGGACTAAGTGTTACTCTCTCTGTATCGACAAGCCAGGTCCATTCCAATCGGAACGTATCCTGACTCCGGAATGCCAGACCTGTGTTGGTGTTAATGGTTTAGTCGCTGAAAAGTTTGAATACCTGCAGACCAAACACGGTCAGTGTTTTGAGGTAGATCAAAATAATAAACGCAAAGAAGTAGGTAAGAGATTATGTAAGGAAGCTAGTCAGCTCCTTTTGACTGAATATGACGATTCACAAACACCTTATCAGTTTATTTTCAACAAGCGGGGTGATTGTTTTGAAATCGACTCAAAAACTGGTGGTTTTATTTATCAAGCGGCGAGAAGTCCAGCTTTATGCGAATCTTTAAATATCAATGACGGTGATAGAAATGCAGAAATTGATAAAGATTCTTCTCCAGTAAAAAAGAAGGCGTCTGCCGGGGCGTCGGTTCAATAGATTTTAACTATACCTCAGTTAATTAATCATTACTCCAATTTTTTATATTCATTGAATTTCGTCTCATCCGCTGTCCCTCTATTCATGAGGGCGGTCAACTTTCTCGGAATTAACTATAACCAGAGGAGGTTGTATGGAGTCCCAGTCACAAAACATTACCCAAGAGGGGAGAGTTAATGAGTTAACCGGTCTCAATTTAGATAGCTTGAATGAAACTCTCAAGGCACTTAAGGCGAATCCAGAACTGGCGGAATTTAAATTTCGTTGTGAAGATTGATATTCTAAGTACGAAGGTGATATTAACTTACAAGGCTTTTTAGGACTCAGTGATAAAGTGAAGAAAGGTTATAAGGATATTTGAATTGTTTTTGATGTTGAAACGGATGCCACAGAGGCTGGATTAAGAGAATGCGCAATTTTTTCTCCTGTATACGAAATGATTTCATGTGGAGTTCCATTTAAAATTGACTTTAATATTAAGAAACCGAAATTGTCTTAATCATATAATGGGATTCTACTTCTCACTAAGAAGGATTTTTCAATGATCCTGCTTAATTAGTTGAAAACGATTAATTGATCCAGAATTTTCCTGTAGGAACTTCTCGGTTAGACATATCCAACTCGACTTTAAAGGTGTTTATTTCGCGAGAGATTTTTACCGGCCATGGGCTGTTATATTTATTGTTTAAAACTTGGAAATAGGTCTTTTTTATCCATGAGTGCATGGCCTCAGGATCCCATGCTTCAAGATGGACATGAGGTTCATAAGAATTCCATCGAGCGGCAGTGCGAGTGAGGAGATAGGTAAGCTTAACCCGTCTTCCAGTCATCGGACCTCCAATGAGTCTCTTCGGAACATCAATGATTTTTTTCCACTTCTGAGTAAAATCATCCATGAGTCCCGCTACTTTCATAAAGCTAACAGCAAAAGCTGAACAACCAGCGCCTTCTCGTTTCAAAGGATCTGCTTGTAAACCAGAGTACATATTGCCGTAGCCCAGATCTTCATATTCCTGGGCGTAGTCGATCATGCGCTCGCAAGCTTCTGGCGAAACCTTAAAAGTTAATTCGGACCTTCTTTTTGAGCCAGTATAAGGGGCAAGGTCCTGAAGGATTTCTTCATCTTTTTCTAATTTTCCCTTATAAGTGTGGAACATGACTCCTAAGCCGTACTTCTTGTTTAAAAGAAGATCTCTCTCTTCGGTATTAGTCGCTGACGTCATACCTCTTAAGATATGTTTCCCGGTAGAATCACATTTAACTGCAACGAAGACGTGGCTGATAGAGTAGGCCCTTCTGTTTCCAACCGGTGCCACTTGATTCTTAAGAGTAGAAACCGCGAGCTTCCAGGGTGTAGACCAGTTGATTCCAAGTGGTGACCTTAGGACATGAAGTTTTAATTCATCAGCATAAGAAAATGGAGTGAATAAAACGAGAAACAGAGCGATAAAACGCATGCGATAATCCTTCCGTAGATTTATCCGTAAAGTTAATCATATTCTGATTGCTCTCCGATTACAAAGAGTTCAAAATTTTTCTCATGAATAAAATCGAACTGAGAGAAGTCATAAAGTCCGACCTTATTGGTCTTGAAGAAGTCGTGAGCATTGTGACGAGTTTTTATACCAAGCGTCCGTTCCCCTTTACGCTAAATGAGGCCCTCAGTTCCCAGAGTATTTACTTTAAGGCTTATCATCAAAATGAATTTATTGGCGTGACGGGCATTGCAATCAAGACCCCATTCCTCGCTGAGACGGTCAAAACTGTTGTTAAAGAAGAGTTCAAAGGAAAAAAACTTGGTCTAGCGATTTCCTTGGCAGTGGAAGAGGAGTGTCGGCAGCGTGGATTTAAAAAAGTGATGACCACAATTTACGCTGATAATCATGTGATGATTGGAATCAAATTGAAACAAGGCTATCGCATTGAGGGGTTTCATCCGGATCATGAAGCACCTGGGTTTGATGAATATAGTTTGGGGAAAATCTTATAAAGGTGTGTTCCGACTCAAAGTCGGGGCACATACTTATATATTCTCTCTTATGAAGTCCTCGTATTTACGGGGCGTTCTACCTAGTATTTTCTCCTGATTGCTCAAATCCAATGAATCTGCCTTTAATCCTTTGGAAATAAAGTGGTCGTACATGAGTTTTCAATCTTCAAGAAGCCATTGCGGAATGTGAGGTCGAATGAACACTTCCCATTTTATTTTGCAGTCGCTTGGATAAACGACATCTCTGTTGAGAGATGAAGAAAGAATTTTGGCCGTTTTTTGCCAGTAAGAGCCTCTGATCCGACAAGTGAAATTTAAAAATTATGGGATTCATTCAAGAGGGCATTCGTCATTGCGAGTGATATGTCTCGGACATCAACTCTGTTGAGTCCTACATCACCGATTGGCCGTAAACACCTTATGAATTCCTAAAAACACGATATGCTCTACATTCTTATCTCGAGCTTTTTTGGCAAATGCTTCACCCATTTTTCCTTCATCAAGCATGGCCGGGGTAATGAGGCATAATTTATCAATGCCATCAAATACATGCTCCTAGGTCTCCGGTCTAACTTCTTGTGATCATGGCTCATAATGACCGGCTTAAGCTTTGCTTGAAGCAGATTATTAATAAGTTCCGTTGCGATAGTTCCTGTTCCTGAAGTAATTAGTATTTTCATGGTTTCCTCCTAAATCTAAAGTATAGGAGAAAGGTTAATTTAAATTCCTAAATGTTTACTAAGAGGTTCTTTAAATAATCTATTAGGTATGAGTCAAAATGTTTGTGATGTCTGATTTCCTGCACAGCCAGCTCCTGTAAAATGGAGTGACTTAACTTATTGAGAGGGTATGTGAAAACTTCTTAGATTCATTTAAAAGGATTTGTGAGCTGCATGTATTCAAGAAGTTCTTTGTCGTTGTCTCCACTCTTTCCAGAAAGAATCTGAAGGATATTTTCGTAATCCGCTTGTTCTCTGTTCTGACTGAGTTTGAATTTGCCTTCCAACGAAAAAACTTCAAGCCTTACCCATACAATGGCCTTAAGAAGTTTCTGATGAAAATCTTCGGGCAGATCATACGCCCATTCTGTTCCATTTTTGTTTTCGTAAAAAGAAACCATCTTTTTCATGAGTTCTCTTTCGAGATTATCATCTGAGATTATTTTAGAATTACAACTGGCATGGACGGCAGTGTAACTCCAGGTTGGTACATTCAACTCATTTAAATAGTAAGTAGGGGATATGTATCTGTGCGGACCTGTGAAAATGACCAAACATTGTTGTGAATTCAGCTCCTGCCATTGCGGATTATTCCTTGCAAGGTGAGTCCACAGAATGATTTTCCCATCTTCTTCACTTAATAAGAAGGGATAATGATTCGCGTTTTTTCCTTTAGAACTAATGAGTGTTCCAAAGCTGTGTTTAAGGATAAAAGATTTTATCAACTCTTCATTATTAGTTGATGCATATTTTGGAATGTACATTTGTGAATGATAACTTTCATTCAAGCATAAGATCAATTGACCTTTAGACAGATATCTGAATTATTGTAATTCCGGTACGAACAAACCGAACAAAAACTGCGTGTATTTTGCTTAAGGAATCGGAAAATGTTAATAGAGTCTGGTATCTAGACGTGTTCGTAAATGGTGCGCCCGACAAGATTCGAACTTGTGACCCCTACCATGTCAAGGTAATACTCTAACCAACTGAGCTACGGGCGCATTGAGTAAAGAATATTAAAAAGTTTTCTACACTCTGTCACTAATCTTTCACATGGCTTTTCATGACTTTGAGCAAAATTTAAGTTAAATTTTAGGCCATGACGTCTCGATTACACCGAAAATTCGGTCCCTGGGTAATTCACCACGCTTTTGAGTTCAAATGGTTCTATCTTGGGGCCTTTATCTGCTTATATGTTCTGCAGGTATTTCAAAGTGAAATACCCGATAGAATCCGCAAACTCACCGAACTTTTAGGTACTAACGGGATTGAAGGGGCTTCGGTTTGGATCTTTGTCGGACTAGCGGTGGGAATCCTGCTTTTTAGAACATCTTCCCGGTTGCTCTTTTTTTATCCGGCGCGGGTTCAGCAGAAACTGCTGCGGATGGAATTATTGGAGCTTTTAGAAAAAGTACCAACCACCCGTTACCAGGGGCGAAGTCAGGGCCAGATTTTTCAAATACTGTTTGATGACATAAATAACCTCCGCGCTTTCATTGGCTTTGGTCTGTTACAGGTGGGGAATCTTTTTATTGCTGCCTGGGTCTTAATCCCTAAGCTAAATGAGACTGATGGCTACTTGTGGCCCGCCTTTATTCCTTTATTTGCCTCCGTTGTTCTCTTCACCATCACTTCTTTAATTAATCAGCGCTATTTTAAGAAGATGATGGATAAGAAGGGCGAGGTTCAGCAATACATTATTGAATCCTATGAGGCCAAGCAGACCATTAAAAACTTTCACCGTGAAGAGAGTTTTGTTAAGGGATTTGTGGGTGCTTCCAGCGAAGAGCTGGCGTTATTTTTTAAATCATCCATTGGATTTGCCATCACCGGGCCTTATGTAAAATTGGGGCTAGGGGTTTCACTGATCTGGGCGGCGATGCTCATTCGTGCCCGAGGCGGAAGTACATCGGATCTGGTTTTCTTCTCGGGCTTTTTGTATTTGTTCCTGGAACCGGTGATGTTCATGTCCTGGGTGGCGGTCGTGGTTTCCCAGGGGTTTGCCGCCTGGAAGAGGGTTAAAGAGCTTTATGCGGTTTTGGTTATACCCTCCAGTGATGAAAATGAGCTGGCAGATTCTCAGCTGACTTTCAGGGATCAAGGGGTTTGTTTTTCTTTGCTCTTCTGGGGCGAGAAGATGGATTTATTTTTTAAAACCGGCAAATGGACGGTCTTGATTGGGGAAACTGGCAGTGGCAAAAGTTATCTGCTCTCCAAGCTGGCCACCGGACTTATCCTTAAAGGTCATAATGTCTCTATGGTTCAGCAGGAACCTTACCTTTTTAACGACACCATTCATGAGAATATTTTCCTTGGTAAAACGGTTGATGCGTCTGGGTTAGAACGGGCCCGGGAACTTATTAAAATGTTCCAGTTGGACAGTCTGGCACCTACTATTGATGAAGTTTTAAGCCTGGAAGTGGGGGAGAACGGTAAGCGTCTCTCGGGTGGGCAGATGAAGAGAGTGGCCCTTATTCGTTCACTCTTATCGGGAGCGAAGATCATTGTTTGGGATGACCCTTTCTCGTCGGTGGATATTATTCTTGAAAGACGCATTATCCAGAGCATGAAAAATAATCCGGAATGGAAGGATTTAACATTCATTATTTCCAGCCACCGCTTGACGACAGTTAAGCTGTCGGATGAAGTGATATTTATTGATAAGGATGCGGGCATTAAGGCCCAAGGTCCTTCTGAGAAACTTTTGAAGGAAGAAAATGTCTCAAAGTTCTTTAAAGAACAACTGGTGGAATTACCTCTGGCTTAAATCAGAGTCTTTCCTGGTTGTATTTATTTTACTCAATATGATGATCTCGGCGGTCACCGGATATCTTACGCCCCGTTTGATCACTTCTTTCTACGACTCTCTTAATAAAGATCAGGAATTTAAACATCAACTGACCTTGCTCGTGATCCTATTGGCGGGAGAGTATTTAAACCGCTTTTGCTTCAGTCTCAGTACCAACCGTTATGTTCAAAAACTTCTGGTTGATATCAGGAAGAGAAGCTTTGCCCTTTGGTTAAAGGCCCCTTTTAAAAGAAAATCCGGAAAACATGAGGAGTATCCTTTAGGGGAAGTTCTCGCTCGTCTTATGAATGATACGGACGCTGTCCGGGAAGTTGTCAGTTCCGGAAGTTTTGCCATCTTCATTGATATTATTTTCATTCTTTCTTGTCTCATAAGCTTTCTGCAATTGAACTCCACCACCGGTCTGGCCTTATTCATTGCTGAGGTCATAGCTTGCTTACTTCTGATTAAAGGCAGTAAGGCCATGTCCAAAATCTTTATGGACGTGAGGCGCATTACCGGCATGATGGCCCGAGTGGTGACTGATATAACTTCCGGCCTCAAAGAATTGTTCTATTCACCCAATGATAGATATGCCTCAAAGCGCGGACAAAAAATCTTTGAAGAGTTCCTGGATAAGCAGCTTCATGCCAACATCTGGGATGCCGGTTATTATTCAGCGGCCGAATCTCTTTATCCTATTCTGGTGGCACTGGTGATGATCATTGTTCCCTATTCCCAGATCATCGAAGTGGCGATCCTGGCGGCCCTGATTGACCTTATTCAAAAATCAATCACTCCGATTAAAGATGTGGCCTCAAAAATATCGGTTCTCGCCAGAGCTAAAACAGGAATAGATCGCCTTCATCAATTCAATGACAGCTTTGAGCAGGATAATTTTGAACGAGTGGATTTTGTCGATCTGGAAGCTCAAAGAATGATTTTTGATCTGAATGTATTTCAGTATGATCAGGGCTTTAAACTGGAGAACATTAAATTTGAAATCAAGCGGGGAGAGGTCCTGGGGATACTGGGAGAGTCAGGATGTGGAAAATCCACATTATTAAAACTCCTGTCCGGTCAGTACCACACTTTTTCTGGAACCATTACGATTGATGACAAAGTGATCCATGCTCAGAATGAAAAAGAACTACGACATTTTTCCTCTTATGTAAGTTTGATTGCTCAGGACTCCCATGTTTTTACGGAAAGCTTAATATTCAATATTACTCTTGGCGCTGAAAGCGGATTTGAGGAATTTTGGGGTTTGGCAGAGAAATCTATTCCTTATCTTAAGCGCTGGGGCGTGGGCCCGCAGGATAAGATCCTTCCTAAAGTTCTCTCCATGGGGCAAAAACAATTGATCTCTGGGCTTAGGGCCCTGTTTCTAAAAAAGCCGATTATATTAATGGATGAGATATCCAGCGGACTCGATTCGGAGTTAGAAGCGGCTTTGCGAGATCTTATTAAATTTTTTCAGTCCCGTTCAATGACGATCATTGTGACTCATAGGTTAGAGACTATTCTTAATTCTCACCAACTGCTTTTGCTGGAGAAGGGGCACATCATTGCTTCCGGTTCTCATCAAATTATGCGTGCCATTCCCAAGTATCAGGAATTTTTAAATCATCTTCATTAGTTGAGTGTTTCAGTTTGTTTTTATTCTAAATTCTTTAAGTTAAGATATCGGAAGTTTTTTAAACAGGAGATCTTACATATGAAAGCTATTATGGGCTTATTGTCCCTCGTTGTTCTTCTCTCGTTCACTGCTTGCTCAGATTCTAGCGGTAAGCCAAGTTACTTATTCAAGCCGGCTCCGAAAGAAGGTTTAGCGGCGCAAATCGGTGATATGGAAATTACTAATGCTGAAATTGAAGACGGAATTGAGTCGGAACTTTTTGAAGCTGAGACTAAGGTCTTTGATATCAAATTCAACCGTCTGAAAAGTTTGCTGCTTCAGCGTTATATGGACAAAGATCCACGTAAAAAAGGTCTTTCAAATGATGAGTTCCTTGAAAAACACATCGCCAAGGATGTCGTTATTTCTGAAAAGCAAATCGATGCTTTCATTAAAGATCAGAATATTCCTGCTGAGCATATCAACCCTCAGGTAAGAGAAAAAATTAAGAATTACCTGGAAATGGAAAGAAAAAAAGAAGCTGTTGATAAGTGGTTGGCAGAACAAACTAAAAAGACACCGGTTGAAGTTTTCATTCCTAAGCCTCGTCGTCCAAGCTTTCCGGTAGAAGTAGGGAACGCTCCAATGACTGGCGGAAAAGACGCTAAAGTGACAATTGTTGAATTCTCTGATTTCCAATGTCCTTTCTGTGCCAAAGGCGCGGATGTTTTAAAAGAAATCAAAAAGAAGTACGGCAACAAAGTGAAAATTGCCTTCAAAAACTTCCCGCTCCCATTTCATAATCATGCCGAAACTGCGGCAGTAGCTGGCCTTTGTGCTAACGAGCAGGGGTCAGAATATTTCTGGAAATATCATGATGAAATGTTTGCTAACCAGGACTCATTGGATGCTGAAGGTCTGAAAAAAATGGCGAAGAAAGTGGGTTTAAAGGCCGACGCTTTTGAAAAATGCTTGGGTGAAAACAAGTACCTGGCCCAGGTTAAGGCCGATATGGAAGAAGGGCGCAAGGTTAAGGTTAAATCAACTCCTACTTTCTTTATCAACGGAAAACTTATCAATGGTGCTCAACCATTAGACGTCTTTTCTGAAATTATTGACGAGGAAATGGCCCGCTAAATCCGATCAAATCACTTAAGTCTTAAGGCCTTGGGCTAAATCAGCAAGATTTACCCAAGGCTTTTTTGTATCTCACCTACTTGCTATACTAAGACATGATGTCACAGGAAGTGACTCATAAGGGATTTCAAGATGAATGGGGTAGATTACACCAAGCAGCTGGCCAAGGACCGTGAATATTTCCAGGATACCACCCGGAAAACTAACGAGGCTGCGGAAAAACGCATTGAGGCGACCAATAAACGTGCTGACCATGTCATGGAAAAGCAGCGGGAAAACTTCATTGAAGACCGGGCCGAACTCGAAAGCACTTACCAGAATAATCTCGAAAATCTTAAAGAAAAATCACACGCTTCTGTGCAGGGAAGTAATTCAAAATTCAATGAACAGCTGGAAAAAGAACGACAGTCCTTCACTGAAGAATCAGTCAAAAAAAGCCGTGATTTTGATCAGCGCTTAAATGATATCAAATCAAGTTATACTAAAGCCTTTGATTCTGAAAAAGACAGAAACGAAGATTTAACCAATACTTTGAATAATAAATACTCAAAGAATGTGAGTGAGATAAAAACTGATTCTGAGGAGAAGCTAAAAAACTACCAGGAGCGCATGGCGGGAACTGGGGAGAACCTCAAAGATCAATATAACCGCGAACGTCAGCAGTTAGTCAGGGCCCAAGAAGATCGCTTAACCGAAGCCTATAAGGATTCGGCCCATAAAAGAGCGGAGCTGAAGGAAAGAATCTCCACTGAAGCCAAAAAAGTAAAACAAGTTCAGACGGCAGAGACAGAACATCAGAGGCAGTATAATCAGGATCGTCTAAGCAGAATGCAGGATAAGTACCAGACTCGCTTTGATGCTATCTCTGAAGACTACAGTCAAAGAAATGCTGATCTGGTAAAGTCTCAGCAGAAAAATGCAGTTAAAACAAATCGTGAACACCAAGAGAAAGTTGCAGATATCAGAGGGGACTATAACAATACCTTGCGTTCAATCGAGCTTGAAAAAAGACGACGGGATAATGGTTCCGGAGAATTTTCAGAAGTTGTAAAAAAACAACAAGGTCTTAAAGATCAGATCATTCAAGAAAACAAGATTAAGCACCTCAAAGGGGAGCTGGTTGAGGCCCAAAGAGGTTATCAGTATCGCGCTGATCAGGAACATACAGCGTCACTTGAGACTTTGAAAAAGCAGGCTTCTGAAGCCACGACCCATCTTGACCGAAAGCTCAATGAGGCCAATGCCAATAAGATTGTCACAGTTGCTCATGAAAGAGAGAAGGCCGAAGCCCAGGTGCAGAACCGTGATCACCAGAACCGGCTCGACAAATCAGCATATGAGCAGCAATTGATGGTTGAACGCAACAATGCCAATACCAGAATTGATAAGCTTAAAGAAAGCTTCCATTCTTCGATGAAGATCTTAGAAGAGAAAAATCAGGCCAGCCTCGAAGACGTCACGAAAGTAACCAATAACGACAAAGCCGCCTTTATGAAAAAAGTTCAGGAGAACCGTTCCCAGGAACTTTTCGAAATGAAACGCGAATTTAGTAAAATGATGGATGGTACGGTTCAGGATTATGAAAAGAGAATCGCTAATTATCAACGCGATAATGAATATCTTAAAATGACCATGAATCAGAAAGTGGCCAATATAATTGATCAGACGGAGAAGCAGCTTAATTCTCAAAGAACTTTATTTGAAGATCGCCGTGCAGCAGACATTAAGGGTCAACAACTTTTGATGGATCAACGTGAAAATCAATTGAAGAAAAAGTTCAGTGAAATGAACCATTCTTACCAGAAAAAAATCGATAAGATGCAGATCACGAATGACACCAAATTAAAGTTGATAACGAATGATTATGAGTCTAAATTAAAGGAACTTAAAGCCTTGACCAGTAAGGAATTGGCCCAAAAGGACACTACCCAGCAAGTTGAACTTGAAAGGTTAAAACAGGCCTATGAAGCTGAGAAGACCAGGGTCGTTAATGCTTATGAAAGTCAGATTGAGAATTTAAAACAAGGTCATAAGGACCAGATGTCTCAGATGAATGATTATAAGCGCCTAAGTTAATTTAATAACTCTATCAAAGAAATAACTATGTCTATTCGTCGCGCTAAGATCATTGCGACCATCGGGCCTTCCTCCAATACTATTGAGATGCTGGAGAAAATGATAAAAGCAGGCATGAATGCTGCTCGTATCAACATGTCCCATGGTACTTATGAAGCTCATGAACAATCGATTAAAAATATCCGCCAAGCCTCCATTAATGTAGGTAAGGAAGTGGCCATTCTTTTGGACCTTCAGGGTCCAAAGATTCGGGTGGATAAACTGCCTGAACCGCTGCAATTAAATGATAACGATATTTGGGTGATTGGACCTTCTCACGTGAAGGATCAGTATCCTGAGTACGCCGCTAATTTTATTCCGACCATCTATAAAAATTTAGTAAAAGATGCTCATGTCGGAGCAAGAATTTTGTTCGATGACGGTCTGTTAGAGGCGGAGGCGATTGAAAAAGATCGTGACGTACTAAAGATTAAAGTTAAGGTCGGCGGGATTCTGAAGTCCAATAAAGGGATTAACCTTCCTTACGTAAAAGTATCAGCTCCAAGCTTTACTGAAAAAGATCGTGAAGACCTTCTGTTTGGACTTAAGCAAGGCATTGATTATGTGGCCTTAAGTTTTGTCCGAACTGCTGATGATATTCTGGAAGTTAAAGCACTTCTTCATAAAATGAAAGTTCAAGTGCCTATCGTTTCTAAAATTGAAAAGCCTGAAGCGCTGGAAAATATGGAAAGTATTGTCCAGGTTTCCGAGGCCATCATGATTGCCCGTGGAGACATGGGTGTTGAAGTTGGGAACCATCTTGTTCCTGGTATTCAAAAAAACATGATTAAAATTTGTAATGAGCTGGGTAAGCCTATCATTACTGCTACTCAGATGCTGGAAAGCATGATTACCAATTCACGTCCAACCAGAGCGGAAGCTTCGGATGTGGCCAATGCGATTTGGGACGGTACTGATTGCGTGATGCTCTCAGGAGAAACGGCTTCAGGGAAGTATCCTGTTGAGGCCATTCAGATTATGGGACAAATTATCCTGGAAGCTGAAAGTAAGCCGACCGAGAGACCTCTTCTTCGTCATATGAATATCTCCAGTGTGACCGCTTCCGTTCAAGTGGCGGCTTCAATTGTGGCCGAGAAAACGAAGGCCCGTTGGATTATCTCAATCACTGAAGGTGGAAACTCTTGCTTAAAGATGACCCGCTTCAGGCCGAAAACTCATGTCTTAGGAGTGACTAACTCGCTCCAAGTTATTCGTAAGATGAGCTTGTATTGGGGTATTAATCCTTATTATTTCAATATTCATGAAAATAATGATCTCACCAAGCTCGAAGAGCTGATGGTTGAGAAACTTAAAAAAGAAAATCTTCTTCAAAACGGTGACAAGATCGTTGTAACCGTCGGAGATGGTAAGTTCTTCCGTCAGGGAACAACCAATTCAATTCGGGTTGAAACCATTAAGGACATACCGCGGGCCCTCCAGAACACGGATCAAGATTCGATCCAGGAGGTGTCTTTTGACCAGGGAAAGTTCTTACTTGATACATCAATCTGCGCCTCGTGCCAGGTATGTATCAGCGTTTGTCCTTTTGAAATCTTTTCGGCTTCCATTGATGATAACAATGAAACCAGGATTAATGGTCTGAACGTCCATAAATGTGTGCTTGATATGGCCTGTGTTGAAGGGTGCCCGACGGGTGCTATCGAAATCATTCCTACATCAAGATGAAAGAGTCCCCAATCCTAAACGGCAAGCTTTTAAGAGAACTTGGAGTTTTAGATTGGGGCTATACCGAAGAACCTATCCCTTACAGTCTTAAGCATTTTGAAAAATGGACGGATGATTCTCTCCATCTGCCACTTAATTATTTAAGTGATCACAGAAGAGAAATGCGCCGGGATCTGCGTCACGTCTTTCCCGAATTTAAGTCTGCCCTGGTTTTTCTTTTCAGCTATCAGTCTGCTAAAAAGTGGCTCTTAGATGAGAAGCATCACTCTGTTGCGGGCTATACCCTGGGTTTTGAAGGTGAGGACTATCATCGTGCTTTAAAGGCCCGTCTAACCACCATTTCAGAATCTATTGATGTTCCTGATCTTAAATTCTTTCATACCATTGATGCGCAACCAGTGCTGGAAAGAGACCTCGCCTATAGAGCAGGGCTTGGATGGTTTGGAAAAAACTCCATGCTGATCAATCAAAAAGAGGGAAGCTACTTTATCATAGCGGGACTGCTGCTGAATAAAAAACTACCGATTGAGCAGGGCCGGCTTGATGTGGATCATTGTGGCCAGTGTACGGCCTGTGCTGATGCTTGTCCTACAGATGCCATTGATATCCAGACCCGAACACTGCAGGCATCGAAGTGCATATCCACCTTTACCATTGAGATATTCAAGGAAGCTGACGCTCCTGAGGGTTTTAATGATTCGCGGGGAGAAGTTTTTGGCTGTGATATTTGTCAGGATGTTTGTCCGTGGAATAGAAAGCCACTCGCACGAGTTATTGGTGAACTTAAAATCAAAGAGTCATTTTCATATTTAAAGGTTTGGCTCTTTGAATGGCCTAAAGAAAAACTTCAGGCCTTCATCCAGAACGAATCGAATCGAAGCTTTCGCAAGAAATTATTCGGAACAGCTTTTGATCGTCCTGGAAAAAAAGGTTGGCTTAAAAACCTCAAGGCAAAGATTAACTCCAGCCGAAATGATCTTTAAGAAAAGCATACATGTGCGGAGAGGCCGTGCCTGGTTCGTGATGAGGAAGACGCTTCGGTCTCTCCCAGGTAACCATATTGCCATTTCTCTCGAGCACTTCAATAAATGGAGTCATGCCATTGGCCCCGACTACCAGATCATCTTCACCGGTGATGAGATGTATTCTTTGATTTGATACAGTCATATTTTCTTTTTCAGTTTTAATCCAGGAAAAGACCTGCTTGGAATCAAGTTCCGGCGAAACCAGCTGCCGGCGCAGAGAAAGTGTTCTTTCATAAAAAGCCGTTTCAAATAAGTGAGTGGCCTGACCCTGACCAATTCCAATCCCGATGGCGACTGCCACTTTTTGATAATTTTGAAAAACCGGTAATTCCAACGCGCGAATGGAAGTGAAAGCACCCAAGGAGTGGCCCCCTAAGATAATACTTTTAGGAGCGGGGTAATTGCCGGTCCCTAAATGGACTTCCATTAGATTCTGCATGCGAGTAAAGGCTTCTCCGAATAATTCGTGAACGTGGGCCTTGAAGTCTTCCCAGGAGGAAACTTCATGGAAGCTTCCTAGGTAGTGTCCCGGTTGATCAAAAATCAAACAAGGAACGCCTATTTCCACTAAGCGAGTGGCCCAATTGAGGCAATCACCTTTGTGGGAAGTGTACCCGTGAGTGAAAAAGGCCCATTCGGATTTAATTTTTCGATCTCCCTCTATGGAGGGAAGGAAGGC
>JAMPXB010000053.1 GCA_023701435.1 Bacteriovoracaceae bacterium
ACAAAACAATTTTAAAGGAAAGGAAAGACCGATGTCTTATCTACAGACTAACACGACACTAATTAAAAACAAAGTTGGACTTCTTAATCTTGCTCAAGAACTAGGAAATATCTCAAAGGCCTGCAAGGTAATGGGTTTTTCCAGAGACACTTTTTATCGCTACCAAGAAGCGGTGGAAGCTGGTGGAGTAGATCAATTGGTTAATAAGTCCAAACGTGTACCCAACATTAAGAATAGAATTGATCCAGTCATTGAAGACGCCGTAAAGGCCCTCGCTATTGATAAACCGGCCTGGGGACAAACGAGAGCTTCAAACGAGCTGCGACGCCAAGGCCTATCTATCTCACCTGCCGGAGTCAGATGCGTTTGGATTAGGCACAATCTCGAAAATATCAACAAGCGATTGAAGGCCCTGGAGGCGAAGGTCGCGGCTGAAGGAACAGTCCTTACCGAAGACCAGCTTGTTATATTTGAACGTCGTAAGGCCGAAAATGAGGCCCATGGCGAGATCGAAACAAAGCATCCCGGTTACCTTGGTGTCCGTTCGCGATCAACCCCAGCAGGCAAAATGGCGTTCTTACCCAGCAGATCATAAGTCTAATTTAGACCCTTCTTTTGAACGATTTTAGCCTTTTCTTACATCATTTTCAACAAGAGGTTTTTTAGGTTTGTGATTGCCGCGATAACTGTCAGCCGTTGATTTAAATTCTATTTGATGTGAACAAGGAAGAATGCGGTCAATGATTGATTCCGCTATCACTGGATCTTCAAATAAATCTTTCCAACCTTGAGGCTTCGTTTGTGTTGTGATGATTGTTTAACCCTTCTGATAGCGATCTTCAAAAATTTGATACAGTAATGTTGCCTCATGATGAGTATACGCCCTCAATCCAAAGTCATCTAAAATAAGAAGAGGAATCTGTCCCATTTTTTTTTAAAAAAATGCCAGATAGGTTCCGGCCTTCTCCGATGCTTTAATCTGTGAGAACAGATAATTCATTGGAATGAACAGTGCCTCTCTTCCTCTATGACAAGCGGCATGCCCAATTGCTTGAGCAAGATAACTTTTTCCTGCTCCAGTGCTACCGAATAAAACAATGGTTTCAAAACTGTCCATGAAGTGAGGAGTCTGAAGCTGTTTCACCATTGAGCGGGTGACTCCTCTCTTGGCATCGGCCTCGAAGCTCTCGAGAGTTGCCTGATCCTTAAATTTGGCTCTTCTCTTTAACATTTCACTACGACGATTCGATCTGTACAAAACTTCATCCTCCAGGACCAGTAATAAAAAATCCTGGTAGCTCAGATTCTCTTTCATCGCCTCTTTTAGACGGTAATCGAGACTCTCTTTCAGTCCCGTCATCTTGAGCTTATTCAACTGTTCCAAAACTTCTTTCATTTTCGCCCTCCTTGCAGGCAAACAAATTCCAGTTGTCTTCGAGGCACCATTGCTTCTGAGACTTCTTCATCTGGACGGTAGTTCTTCGTACATTGCTTTATATAGGCGTATGTGACCCTTTCATGTTCGAGAGCAATACCTACTGCATTCTCTAGGGCCTCGACACTAAATGATTCGGCCAATGCCAATATCCCCTGAATCTTGGCGAGGTTCTTCAGCGGATGCTTTGGTTCATCGACCAATCTTTTATAGAGGATTTTCATATTCTCTCCGATCTTCTCTGACTTGATTCTGCAAACATTGAGATGGAAGTTTGTGTCCACCATCTTCTTTTCCGGATAATGGGCCTCCACAGTGATGTAATGACCCTGTCCCTTGCAGACTGAGTGAGTCCACACAAGATCAGTCTTATGATAGATGTGGAGAAGTTTCTGGTTATGTTTCACTTGCACCTCCTGCCCAACGAGATGACAGGGAACTGAGTAGAAGTTTTTCAAGTGCTGGATGTGACAGTTGGGATGAACTTTTGCCGTCTTGAAGTGGCAAATCTCATAGGTATACTCTGGAAGAGGACGAAGCAGAGTTTTTTCTTCCAAATAAAGTTCAAGACGTGACTTTCCTCTCTCCTTCATTACCACCTTCATCCGCTCCACAAGGTATTCTCTTAGCACCTGGTTAATTTCATAGAGAGAGGTGAAGGTTCTGTTTCGAACTCGAGGAAAAAAGTCCTTTTGAATAATGTCTATAGACTTTTCAACAACGGGCTTATCTTGTGGTCTACGAACCCGCGCAGGATCGACAATAACTTGATAGTGCTTGCACACATCCCGATAGCTCTCGTTCAGTTTCACATCGTGCTTCTCTGCTTTTGTCACGGCTGTGAGACAGTTGTCCGGAACAACAAATTCCGGTACTCCTCCGAAGTATTCAAACATCCTAGTATGTGACTCGATGAAGTCTTCCAGCTTTTGACTGTAAGTGAACTCAGCATAGAAGTAGCTGCTGTACGTGAGAGCACCAACGAAGAGTTCCACCTTCGTTATTTCTCCGGTGGCAGGATTGATTATTTCCAGACTGTCACCAGAGTAATCCACCTCGACACTGTGGCCAGGTTGACGGAAGATTTTCATCGTGATTTTAGGGTCTGGGGCCCTTCTTTCAAGGTGATGATTTACTTGGCGGCAAAAGTTGGAATAGTCAGGAAGTTTATTTTCAAGACTCAACTCCTCATAAAGAATTTTTCGAGGGACATCGTGCTCGATCTGATCAGTAATGTAATCCCAGTTTAAGAGTGCTACCCATTCAGGTTCTTGGATAATTTCTTCTGGAGACCCATCCCAGTAGCGTGAGACAGTTTCACGATTAATTCCTAAAACGCGTGCAATTTCACTTTTATTTTTACCGAGGCCTTTGTGATGTAGAACATCTTTCTGGATACTCATCTCGATCCTTTTCCTTGCCATGAATTCTCCTTGATGGAGAGATTCTTACATTTGAAAAAGGGTCTGAAATTGAATTAGTGACTTGCTGGGTTATAACGCGAATCGACGTGTCGAGTTAGAGCGCGATCGGACATAGACATCATAGTTAGATCTTCTCCATCGGAATCAATGGCTAGAGCTTCTGCTGTAACAAGAGAGAAGAATAACAATATTACAACTTTAATGATGCTCATTTACCAAAGTGTCCTAGATGTATCTAAGAAATAATCTGAAACAAATGAAAAATCTTCAAACTTACAAAAACGTACCTCACCTGATCTTTGACCATTACTTGTTAGCCACACAAGAGCGCCATTCAAATTCATGCAATTCAATGTGCCCCAATTATGATCCGTATCTCCATGTTCTCGTACATTACTAATTGTAAAAGCTTTTTCATATGCTCTGTAAGCTTCGCATTTTTTTAAAATGCATTCTTTAGAGATGAAAACTTTCGTCTTTTCTTTTCCAAAGTCATAATTGCACAAAACGTAAGGTTTATCTGAATTCTTGAAGTAGAAGTTTTCGCAAGCAGCATTTTCTTTTTGTGCGCTGACCGACCCCGCGAGCAATATGGATACAGCTAACCAATAATGAGACATAGAGTTACCTTTTGTAAGAGCAATACTGAATCAGGATAAACCAATGTAGTGGGATGCAATAAATAAAGATATCCTAAAGAGAATAGAATAAGTTCTAACTATTGATTTTTTCGTTTCGCAAGTTGCAGTTCCTGGCAAGCAGTTCGAAACTCCATAACTTGGGAGTACCAAATTTATAAAAGAAAAGCCCTGCGAAAGTGATCTGTACCCCAAATTCTGGACAGGAAATAAAAAGCCCCTGTCCCGTTTTTGGGGTATTCTTCTTTTTAGGAGCAGATCATGGCCGAACTTTCAGATTCCGACCGCAAGCGGTTACTCAAAAACAAGCATGTATTGAAGATTACAGC
>JAMPXB010000003.1 GCA_023701435.1 Bacteriovoracaceae bacterium
GATGCTGCTAAAATCACCACAGGTGTATTACCGGTAGCGCGAGGTGGGACTAACACGGGGTCATTGACCGGTAACCGCATTATGGTTTCAACGCCGACGGCGATTGTTGAAGCAGCGGCCTTAACCAATGGTCAAATCTTAATCGGCTCGACGGGAGCCGCTCCGGTTCCGGCGACACTCACTGCCGGCTCAGGAGTCACGATAAATAATAGTGCTGGTGGAATTTCAATTTCGGCCACAGGTACTGGTGGTACTGTGACCAATGTTACAGGCACGGCCCCCATCAGTGTTGCCACCGGAACAACGACTCCAGTCGTATCTATCTCTCAGGCCAATACAACAACGAATGGATATTTAAGTTCAACAGACTGGAACATTTTTAATAATAAGCAGCCTCATCTTTCGGCTGGTGCCACTATCAATGGGATTGTTTATCCAGCGACTGGTTTGCAGACGATGCAGATTCCTTTGGCGCCGGTCAATTTAACTGATGCTGTTAATAAGCAGTATGTGGATACTCAAATAGCAACAGGGTCCAATCAGTGGACTTTGAACAGTGGAAATGTTTATCGGGCAAGCGGTACTGTCGGAGTTGGTATATCTGTTCCTGCTGAAAAGATTCATACCCATGCTGAGGCAGGAGTGCTAAAGAGTGCCTTAAGGACTTCATGGACGGACACAACGTCGTACGGTGAATGGAACGCCTATGAAGGTGCTAATTTTATGGGTGGTCTCGGTATCTTCGGTAGCAATTTTGCTACAGCTAACTGGAGAAACGCACTGGTAATGACGGCCGCAAGCAATGATTTGGGTTCAATTATTTTCAGGACCAGAACGGCTAATACCTATGTGGAAAGAATGGTCGTTTCTAATAGTGGTAATGTTGGTATTGGGACTACAAATCCCTCAAAGAAAATGCATATTATCGGCGACAACGGCAATGACTTTTTGATTGAGGGGACAGCTATTGACGGTCCAAATATACGGCTTAAAAACTCAGCAAATAACACGTGGTCGCTAGATGCTCTTGATGTCACGAATTCGCGATTTCGAATAATTACAGAAAATGGAGTCAGTGGGAATCAAGAAAGACTTACGATACTAGAAAGTGGAAATGTGGGAGTTGGAACAAGTGCTCCCTCTGAAAAACTGGAAATCGGCGGTAACGTCAAGGCCACCGCCTACCTCTATACTTCTGACCGTCGTTTAAAAGATAATATTGTGAATATCGCCAACTCCAGCAACAAGGTGATGAAACTGCGGGGAGTTGAATTCGATTGGAAAAAGACCAGTGAACACGAGCTGGGATTTATCGCCCAGGAAGTGGAAGCCGTTGAGCCCAATTTGGTGGTGACTTCGGAAGTTGATGGCATGAAGTCCGTTAAGTACGGTAACGTGGTAGCTCTGCTGGTAGAAGCCTTCAAAGAAGATCATAAGAAAATAGAGGATAATAAAAAACTCTTTCAGATGATGAATCAGGGACTTGATTCCCGAGTGAAAAAGATGGAAAGAGAAATTGCTTCTCTTAAAGAAGAGAATCAGAAGCTTCGAAATGATATTGAACTAATCAAAAAACATCTTAAAATGAAGTAAATGAAAATATTATGTTTACTCCTTTCTCTTGGAACTTCAATCACTGTTCTTGGTTTTGGTAACCGGGAGACTGGCTACATTGTCCCTCAAGGAACAACTGTCCGAATCAATGAACATGGAACTTGTAAAAAAGTAAATAACGGTCATGCCAGTTACCACTTCTTTATTTCAGCAAAAACCTCTACTGAATGGTCGAGTTTCGTCACCAATCCGCCAACCGGCACCTCGCTGTCAAACTGCGATGCTACTTATCGTTCCTGCCTGGACATTAAGAAGGCCGTACCTGCAGCGACTAGCGGTAAATACACCATTGACCCTGATGGGGTTGGGGTGGGACAAGCGGCAGTGGATGTTTACTGTGACATGACCACTGACGGTGGAGGCTGGACGCTGGTCTGGTCGAACACCAGAACGGGAACAAATAAACCGACTCGAAATCTTTCCTGGGTCAGTACTACTACGACGACCCCCTTATGTTCTCAAGCTCAGGGCGCTGGAGTTGGTTGTGCCACATATCTAGGGAACAATAAAGAAGCATTTAATTATTTTATTGGTTTAGATTGGTGGAATAAAATCACCGGCCATCATAAAAATACCGAAGTGATGTATCAGTGGTCATCCAATTACGGGCAACCGATTGAGCAAATGAGTAAGTTTAACCTCAAACGAAGTAATACTTCCAAGCTCTATCTGATGAATGCCAGCAATATTTCTCTTCTTACTGGTTTAGTGACTCCAGGAATTTATAGCTACCATTTTCAAGACCAACTTCCTCTTTCAACGAATGATGTTAAGAATGATCTTTTTGGGGGTAACTGTTCTGTACAGTTTGATGGTACGCCTTTTTGGTACGGAGGCTGCTGGAATGGGAGTATTATTGGCGGAGCTGAAACCTCTGCTAGCGGCTATTATAATGGGGCCTATTATAGTAGCTCTGCCAAAGTTTGGGGTGCTTCTGATGGCTCGGGGGCAGGAAAC
Organism: Bacteriovoracaceae bacterium; assembly: GCA_023701435.1. Taxonomy (GTDB): domain Bacteria; phylum Bdellovibrionota; class Bacteriovoracia; order Bacteriovoracales; family Bacteriovoracaceae; genus Peredibacter. The sequence continues at coordinate 2,572 of JAMPXB010000003.1, forward strand.
GGTTGGCTTTTTGTACGAGAATATAATTACCTTTCTAACTGCTCAGAAATAAAATCCAAGTTTCCCCTGGCTCCTACTGGACTCTATTGGATTGACCCAGATGGTGTTAACGGCAATGCTCCTTTTCTTGCTCAATGTGAAATGAGCACTGATGGGGGAGGATGGACCCTTTTAATGAATCAAAAGGCCGATACCGGCGGGTATTTTGCGAATGCAACTCAGGCGGCCCTAAATAATGTTTCAAACCCTAAGGCCGATCTCTATTCAATTCTTTCTTATACGGAAGAATTTCGTTCTTTAAAGGGGAATTTCACCTTCAAAATTAACTGGCCCGGATACTCACAGAGAAACATCTGGCAACAATTAACTAACCCATTTGTGGATCAAGCGGTAACGGGATACGTTGCTTTGAGTGTGGATTCATCAATCAACCAGTGGGGAGGCTTAGAGCGAAATTGTGCAATCGGATGTGTTAATTCCTATATGGATGGCTCAATTAATAATGGTGACTGGTTTTATGCGATTGCCTCCTATGCTACCTATGGGAGTCCTGGTGGTATTCCAAGTTCTTCCAGTGTCTCGGGGACCACGGTCGGTGTTCCTCATACTCAATTATGGGTAAGAGATGATTCTTTTCTGTTGAAGACTCCTCGGGACTGTCAAGACGTTTTGGAATACGGACAATCGACTGGAAATGGACTCTATTGGGTAGATCCAACTGGTTCTGGAACTTCAAGCCAGGTCTATTGTGATATGACCAGCGATGGCGGCGGTTGGACCATGGTCTTTAATCACAACATTGCCGGAGGTTATTTTGCTAATCCAGCCGATGCCCTCTCAAAAAATGTCTCGCTTCCAACTGGTAACCTATACTCTATTTTGGACCGCCTAGATGATTTTAAATCCAACGGACGTTACATATTCAAAATAAACTGGCCAGGATATTCTCCTCGAAACATATGGGCACAAACCTCTAATCCCGCAATTGATCAAGCAATGGCAGGTTATGTTGAGTTAGTGATTGATGCCACTGACTCTAATTGGAAAGGATTGGAAAGAAACTGCACGGTTGGTTGTTCATCTTCGCTGATAGATGGTTCAATCGGGGTTAGTAACTGGCATTATGCTATTGGATCTTATGCAGCTTATGGAACTCCAGCAGGGATTCCAACCACAACTTCCATTACTGCTTCTAGTTCAGGTGTGCCTCACGTGCAACTCTGGACGCGAAGATCTGAGGGCCAATTCACCAAACGCAGCTGTAAAGAAATCTTGAATGCAGGTTTATCTGTTGGCAGCGGTCTTTATTTCATTGATCCCGATGGAGTAGGCGGTCAGCTTCCATTCCGGGTCTATTGTAACATGACAACCTCTGGCGGGGGGTGGACAAGGGTTGCTTATAGCAATGGAACGGTCACTGCTACCACGGTTCCAAATGATTTTTTTGCCAATACCTACAATAAAGACCTCATAGGTCGAACAGACACAGTCAATAATGCTTCATCGATCAATCCGGAGTGGTTTTCCAAGGTAGTGGGGACTACTGATGGAATGTTAATAGCGAGTGCCTATACCGGATCACCTTTCATTGATATCGGTATGGGAACTTGGGACTATAATACAACTAGATGTACCGGAACTCTTTTGCATACATCAAGAACGGCTGGCTGCGCGGGTCAGGGCGGAAATGATAATTATAATACGGCCGATATGTTTAACATTGCGATAAATGGCGGTGTTAACGCCATCGTACCTTATTATAACAACGTAAGTGGGGTTGAGCTCTGTTATAGCGGTAAAGGTGACTGTTCTTTAGAGTTTTATCTCCGTTAAACAAAGCGTTAAGAGAATCTTTAAAATTAAGAAGCACTAGTACAAATAATTGGATAAATTTTATTAATGACACAAAAAGAAGTTCTTATCGTCGAGGACGATGCAAATATTCGTGAAGTTTTGAAATTGGCCCTCGATTTTGAAGGTTATAAAGTTGCTCTGGCGACCAATGGCAAAGAGGCCCTGGAAACCCTTCCTAAAATTAATCCCGGACTCATTATTTTAGATCTGATGATGCCGGTAATGAATGGTTGGGAATTTGTAGAAGAGATGAAAAAGCACGAAGAATATAAAAACATTCCGATTGTCGTGGTTTCTGCCTATTCCGAGCGGGCGAAGGCCATTAAATGTACGGAGTTCGTGCAAAAGCCACTTGAACTTGAAATTCTTCTACAGGCGGTCAGTAAACATTTCAAAGAGTAAAACATGGAATTCGACATAGATCTTTATAAACAAATGATTGAGAGTTCCATTGAAGGAGTCTGGATAGTTGATGCAAATAACCAGACCGTTTATGTAAACCCCTCCATGGCAAAAATGCTGGGTTACTCGCATGAAGAAGTTTCTCAAAAAAATCTTTCTTATTTCATGAAGCCTGAAGAGTTTATTGATTTAATGAATAAATTCGAAACTCGAAAAGTAAGGACAAGTGAACTTCATGAATGTCGTTTCATAAAAAAAGATCAAACTCATCTCTGGACTAAGGCTGCCTGTAATCCTCTCTATAATCACAGTGGAGAGTATATTGGTAGTATTGGAATGATTACTGATATTACTGAGAAAAAACGGAGTGAGGCCATCCTGACTGCGCAAAGTAATGTCTTTAAAATTCTGGTAAGCGGTGGTTCCCTTGAAATGGCTCTGAATGAGTTGTTAAAACCAATTGAAGAATTAGTCGATGGAGTCCTTGCCTCTATTCTTATCTTAAATAAAGAAGGCAAAAAGTTTGTTAAAGGAGTATCCCGCAATCTTCCTCAGACGTTCATAGATAAGATTATTGAAGAAGACATAGGATTAACAGCAGGATCTTGTGGGGCAGCCGCTTTTCTAAAAGAGATGGTAGTAGTCTCTGATATCGCTACTGATCCCCGATGGAAAAAATATAAAGACCTTGCTCAGGAACACGGTTTAAAAGTCTCATGGTCGAGTCCGATCATTTCCCGAGATGGCAAAGTATTGGGAACTTTTGCCATGTATTTCAATGAAGCCAAAGAACCTAGTGAATTTGAGGGCCAGATTGTCAAAGATGTAATTGCAGCCGCCGCCCTTTCGATAGAGCATCTTCAATTAATACATCGTATGGAGGAACGCACCAAAGAAACGGAGCTTTTAGCGGATGCCCGAAAAATACTTGCCAACTCAATTGAGTATGAAAAAGTGTTGAAGAATATTCCAGAACTGATTGTTTCCTATTTTGCTGACTGGTGTTTTATTTCTTTAGCTGATGACGTTGGCAAACTTCATGTTCAAACGGCTGCTGCAACTCCAGAGACAAAAGAAAGACTCAAAGAATTTGAATCTTATAAGGCAGATAAAAGAGCTCCTCATGGTCTTGCCCGAGCGACTCGGGAAGGCAGGTCCCTTCTTTACTCCCATGTGACGGACGATGACTTAAATTTAGAGATAAATGAGTGGCCTGTTATAGGAACGAAAAATCCTAGATACGTTAAGATTGTGAGAGATGTTGGACTCAAATCCTATATGGCCATCCCGATGATTGTAAGAGGAGAAGTCTTAGGAGGAATGATCGTTGCTTCCTTTCAAGAAGGTCGCCATTACACTCAGGAAGACCTTAAGTTAATGGATGAGATTGTCCATTCTTGTACCATGGCCATTGATAATGCTGTTCTTTATCGGGAGTCACAACGAACCATTCAGAATAGAGAAAATCTTATTTCGGTGGCTTCCCACGAACTAAGAACTCCACTTACATCATTAAAAATGAGGATTGATCTTTTGGTCCGCCTCATTGAAACGAGTAAATTTCCCTCTAATGTGATGGAGAAGTTAGCGCCCATCGTTTCTGAAATTCAACCTGATGTGCAAAAATTCACCAAGCTCATTGAAGCCTTACTGGATGTTTCTAGAATTACCAATAAAAAGCTCCAACTGAGTTTTCAAGAAGTGAACATTTCAAAAGTCATTACTGATGAAATCAAGCGGATTGAAAATGATTTTAAAGTGCAAAATTGTCCCCTGATAGTCAATATTGAGGACAATGTAATAGGAGAGTGTGATCCACTCAGATTACAGCAGGTCATCTCTAACCTCCTGATAAATGCACTTAAATTTGGAAATAAAAAACCGGTTGAAATGCAAATGAAAGCAGATGAGGATAAGGTGATCTTCACCATTAAAGACCTGGGAATTGGTGTCGCCCCTGAAGATAAGTGGCGTATTTTTAAACCCTTTGAACGAGCAGTTTCCGACAGGTACTTTGGGGGGCTAGGTTTGGGTCTTTATATCTCTCAACAAATTGTGGAAGAGCATAAAGGCAGTATTTATCTGGAAAGTGCTCCTGGCCAGGGCAGCACATTTGTTGTGGAACTTCCTCGTCGTCAGCACTAGTTTGTGCTATCCTGAATTCTATGAAAGGCATAATTTTTGACATGGACGGAGTGGTTGTTGACAATCATTCTTATCACTTTGAGGCATGGATGAACTTTGCCCAGAAGTATAAATTTGAACTTAATGATCAGATTTACCGGGAAAAATATAACGGCAAGACCAATGCTGATTTATTTAGAATGATTTTTGGCAATATCAGTGACGAAGAACTCAAACAGTATGCTGATGAAAAAGAAGACATGTATACCAAGCTCTATGCTGGTCACATGAAGCCCCATACAGGTCTTATTGATTTTCTGGATTATCTTAGAAATCATAAATTTAAAATCGCTCTAGGCACTTCGGCTCCTACCAGGAACGTTGACTTTACTCTTGATACCCTGAAGCTTCGAAAATATTTTGACGTTATTGTCGATGGAACGCAGGTTGAGAGGGGAAAACCCGATCCTCAGGTCTATCAATTATGCGCTATGAAGCTCGGTTTGGACCCCAAGGAATGTGTCGTTTTTGAAGATTCTCTGGCAGGACTTGAGTCCGGTGAAAGAGCAAACTGCAAAATTATTGGAGTGGCAACCTCTCATAAGGCCAGCGATTTAAGAGTAAAAACGGATTTAATTATTCATGATTTTACTGAGGCCAGGAAAGTTTTAAAAATATGATCACTTGGGAAGATTTTGAGAAAGTAGATATCAGAGTAGGGACAATCGTGGAAGTTAATGAATTTCCAGAGGCCAGAAATCCCGCTTATAAAATTAAAGTTGATCTCGGTGAGTTAGGAATCAAAAAATCCAGCGCGCAGGTCACCGATCTTTATTTGATGAATGAGCTCATCGGCAAGCAAGTCCTTTGTGTTTGTAACTTCGGTCCAAAGCAAATTGGAAAATATCTCTCAGAAGTCTTAATTACCGGCTTTTATAATGAAGATAAGAAGGTGGTTCTGGCCACAGTGGAAAGGTCAGTCCCTAACGGGTCGTTACTGCGGTAAAGCGATCTTTCACTTCCAGATAAATTTCTTTTACGGGGAAAACATTTTTAGTTTCTTCCAGACTTGAATACAAGGTCACCAGATAAATTCCCAGATAAAGAAAATCTTTTGAAATTTTCACTTTTTTCTTAAGCATAAAGTCTGACATGTTAATAATTGAGTCTTTAAACTGTTCCAGATCAAATGACATTTCGTTATTTCCAAACTGCATGCGAAAGAGATTGCCCAGATGCACTTTATCTTCTTCTGGCCAGTCCGGTTTCAGAATTCCAATTCTTTCCAGGCCTTCAAAATAAAGGACATCTTGATTTAAATAAAAGCCTTCATAAACGTCCAATAGACCTATCCGAAATGCCTCATCAAATTGAGTCCAAAAAGCCGAAGGATGCCATTTTAAGTCTGTTTCCGTGTTCTCAAAATGATGGGAACGGAGATCCAGAAAAAGCCCATGAGGAGAGTAGAGTTGGGTGAAAAAAAGCTTTAAGAGTTTATTTCCATCAAGCATCGATCCTGAGAAAGGGTCTTTCGTGAGCACGATGTTAAAAGGGGAAAGGAAGTCATGTTGTCGATCAAAGAACTCTGCAAAATCTTCTTTATGAAGCATGCGGTGAGTGATTTTGGGAAGCTCTGAAGCAAGCTCGCTCCATTCTACAGTTTGAAAGAGTACTGTCGGCACGTGTTTTGACAACTCTTTCAGGACACTCGGTAAGATTCTCATCAAAATCATGAGCTGATTATGCTACACTCTGAAAAATAATCACAGGGATTTGTATGAGAAAAATTCTTATAGCGGGTGCCAGTGGTTTCATTGGACGTGCGTTAATTGAACGCTTGCTGCAGCATTCAGATATTGAAATCGTGGCCCTGTCCCGGGGACATCGTGATTCTCATCATCCAAGGCTCCATTGGAAAAAGTGCGATCTTTTTTCTCTAAAGGACATCACAAACGCGATGGTCGGATGTGATGAGGCTTATTATCTTGTTCACTCCATGCTCCCTTCTGCCTCACTCTCGCAAGGAACCTTTTACGATTTTGATCTCATCATGGCGGACAATTTGGTCCGGGCCGGATTGAATCAAGGTCTTAAGCATATTATCTATTTGGGTGGGATGATTCCTGCCGGTCAAGAACTCTCATGGCATTTAAAGAGCCGATTGGAAGTGGAACAGACCTTCAGAGATTCGCCCATTAAGACCACGGTTTTAAGAGCAGGTCTCATCATCGGACCGCAGGGATCTTCATTTACCATCATTGAACGGCTGATTCAAAAACTTCCTATTATGATTTGTCCTGCCTGGACCCGAACTAAGTCCCAGCCCCTGGCCTTGAATGATTGTATTAATGTTTTAGAACGAAGTCTGATAGAACAAAGTCTTCAAGGTAAGATTTATGATATAGCGGGTCCAGAGGTGGTTACCTATCAGGGGCTCATCCTCAAGGCGGCCCAAAAAATTCGAAAAAGCACCAAGATCTACACCTTGAATATTATTCCATTGGTGATGTCTAGGTGGTGGATAACGTTTATAACGGGTGTTCCTAAAAACCTGGTTTATCCATTGGTCCTGAGTCTGAAGCATGAAATGCTGCCAAGTTTGACTCACAGGTGGCCTTTTCAGGAAGATCTGCAGACAAATTTAAATGAGGCCCTCACCCTGGCCCTGGACAAGCCTCAGGCTGCTAGTGTTAAGCGCTTCATGCCTCCTGAGAAAGATGTCCGCTCTATTCAACGTCTCGTTTTACCGGAGGGGAGAAATGCTGAATGGGTGGCCACGACTTATTTTAATTGGCTTCCGACGTTCTTTTCAACTTTAGTGAAAGTGGATGTTGTTCAGAATCGTTGTACCTTTTATTTGATTCATTCATCGATAAAAATTCTGATTCTTGAAAAAAGTGATGAACGAAGTTCCTCTGATAGACAATTACTCTATGTGGTTGGCGGTCTGTTAGCAGGCGATATGGATAGGGGAAGACTGGAGTTTCGTGAAGTTCTTGGACGCCACTATGTTATGGCAGGTCTGCATGAATTCCGACCGGCACTTCCCTGGTATATTTATCGCTGGACTCAGGCGCTAGTGCATTTGATTGTGATGAAAGCATTTGCCGAACATCTCAAATGGCACGTGATCTCACAGAAAAGGATTTCACAATGAATATTTTGGTAACAGGAGCAAACGGCTTTGTAGGTCATGCCCTGATAGAGAGATTATTGAGTGAAGGTCATCATATTACGGCCCTCGTTCGTAAGAAGAAGAAAAATAAAAAACATGAAAAAGTAAAATGGATTGAAGGCGATCTGCTTCATCCTGAAACTCTGCCTGAATTGGGTTCCATCGATAAATCTTTCTATCTTGTTCATGGTCTTAAAGATGATTTCAAGAGTTTTGAATATCATGAGTCCATGGCGGCAGTGAACTTTGTGAACTGGATCAGGCCAACTGGGGCCAGCATTGTTTATTTAGGCGCCTTGGGACCCAAAAATGAAAAGCTTTCACCTCATCTTCGAAGCCGTCAGTTGACTGGCGCCATTCTGGGAAGCAGTGGTCTTGGAACAATAGAATTTCGCGCCAGCATTATTATTGGGGAAGGTTCACTTTCATTCGAAATGATTAAGGCGATGGCCGAACGGTTTCCTTTCAGGCCGGAACTTAATATTCTGAATAGTCCCTGTCAGCCTCTGGCCTTGAATGATTTATTAAAATACCTGGAAGCCTCGCTGGAAGAAACTCATCAAGGTCATGAGATCATTGAAATAGGGGGGCCTGATGTTACTTCCTATGGAGAACTTCTTGATCTTTATGCAGAACTCGCCGGTCTTAAAAGAGTAAAGGTCAAAATTCCGGAAGTTGATATTAAAGTTTTGATGAAGATCATAGACTACTCAATTCCGGAACATGCTGAAATTGGGAAAAAACTGGCGGTGAGCCTCGAGCATCCGACTATTGTCACTGATGAATCTGCTTCCAAAATATTCCCGGATATCAGTCCTGTGGACCTTCGGACGGCGATGGACCTTGCCCGCTCCAGATCCAAGACAATCTATGCACCTTTATGGGAAAAAGGTTTCCTGAAGAGTCTTTTATCAGATAAAATTTTAACACAATCGGGCCTTCTTTCTCCTGAGCTGATGAAGAATCTGGAGAAGGTAGGAAAGTTGAAAGATATTTTTTCAAGAAAATAATATGAATGAATCTATTGGTATTTTTGATTCGGGCCTCGGTGGTCTGACTGTTTTGAAAGTTTTGGCAGAAAAGTTCCCTCAGGAATCTTTCTGTTATTTGGGAGATATTGCCCGTTTACCCTATGGGAATAAATCTCCTGAGACCATCAGACGTTATGGGCTGCAGATACTCAATTTTTTAAAGGCACAAAAAGTTAAGGCCCTCATTATCGCCTGTAATTCTGCTTCCACTGTTTTCCTAGAAGAAAATGAATTTGAAGGTATTCCTTTATTAAATGTTATCGGTCCAGGCTCAGTCGCAGCGGTCAAAGTCTCAACTGATAAAAAGATTGCTGTTCTCGGCACCTCTGCCACTATCCGCTCTCATGCCTATGAGCAAACTTTAAAAAAACTTTCACCTGACGTTGAGGTCATTGAACAGGCCTGTCCCTTGTTTGTGCCTCTGGTGGAAGAGGGATTTGTTCATGATCCGATTACTCAAATGGTGGCGGAGAGATATCTGGCCCAGATAAAAAAAGATGGGATTAAAACGGTCATCCTTGGCTGCACTCATTATCCCGTTTTGCGGGAGGATTTAAAAAAGGTCCTGGGCGAGGACGTGAAGTTGGTGGAAAGTGGGGAAGTGTTGTTTGATCAGTTGAATGCTCTTTTTGACAGCGGCGCACTTAAAAGGTCTACTAATAAAGCCCGACAGGTTCGGGTGTGTATTACTGACCTCACTGATCATTTCGAAAGGTTGGCCCACCAATTAATGGATCCTGAGCCAATCGGTCAGTTGGAAAAAGTCGTCTTATAGTTTTTTTCTCTCAGCTCCTGTGAACAGGTGTCGATAAGACATTTGAGTTAAGTTCAAGGAGAACCCATGTCTGATGATAAAAAAGTTGTCGATTTTAACGAGAAAAGAAAGAAGTCCATTGAGCAGAAGCGCCGAACTTTTGAACGGGTGGTGTTTCAAGAATTCCTTGGTGTTTATACTGTTATTGATGATCAGGGTTCAAGCTTTCCTATCAAGCTGGTGGATATTTCCGGAGAAGGTTGCCAATTTCAGGTACCATTTAGCATAAAGGCAAAAAATCAGTTTAAGGCGGGGACAGAAACGACCCTGAAGCTCTTTTTTACAAAAGGCTCCTATCTTCCGGCCGTTGTGACAGTACGTCATGCTACTGAATATATTGATCAGCAGGGCGACGCCTGGCTTCGTTTAGGTGGAGAATTCGACACATCTCTTCCAAGTTTTAAGGCACTGTCCAGTTTTATTGATTTTATCTACCAATACGCCGAGTTTTCTTGCCTGGATAAGGGCGAGAGCAAAGTTTATTTTCTTTAAAAATTTCAGGGCCCTTCCAAGGGCCCTTTTCCTTCTTATGGCCCTCGCTCTCTGAATAAAATTTTGCTAAGATCAAAACCTCCTTCGGAGGAATTTTATGAAGCTGGCCATTCTTGGTAACTCACCGCTCGCCCTTGAAACGGCCCTGAGATTTCATCTCAATGGGGCGGCCCTCACTTGGTATATTGATTCAGATGACCTGAGTGGCTTTACTTCAATGAAGCTTCCGGTCTTTCACTTCACCAGTGATCTGGGAATAGGTATCTTGCAAGAAATCAACTCGAGCTATTCCCCAGTTGTCTTTGCTTGGAAGGCCTGGGAAGAGGGTTATCGAAATCCCCTTATTAACTATTTGAAAGCTCATCAGGAAGTTAAAACTGATGAAGTATTATCGGTGACAAAGCGTTTTCTGGCCCCCGGTGAGCAAATATCTGGTCGTTCACGCTTTCTGGATCTGTTTAGGATCATTTACCGAGTCAACCCTTCTGAGTTTATTGAAGAGCAGAAAGAAACCAATCCTGAGACCTATAAACGTTTAACGGAAGAGGTTCTCAATTCTCTTACCACGACCATTGAGATGTATCAGGATTACGATCTGGTTTTAGATTTTAGAAGTGATTTAGGAAAAGCCTCGGCTTCGGTGACTGGTCGTGCCCTGGGCGAGGGTCGCAAGAGCGATAAAATAAATTATGGCCTGGAAGCCTTAAAGGCTTCCTTAAGTTTTGAACCCGGCCCTGATTTAAGAGAATTGGCCATCATTGGCTCTGATTCACTTGCTGCTGAAATTTTAGTTTCATTGGAAGATTGGATCAGAGAGCCCCGTTCCCGACTCTTTATTGTAAGTGCCGAAGAGGATCCCTTTACAAACTTTCTTACTCAAGGAAATCCTCAGACGGTAAATAAGTTAAAGGCCCTTTTTGAGCATATTGAGTTGGAATTTGAAAACGAAGTAGAGACGTTTACCCGTAAGCTTCGTGAATGGCAGGAGCTCGATGATTTCGTGCAGGTAAAAATTCCGCGTCCAACTGAGCCTATTCCACGCCTGAATTATTTCTCCGGCCATAATGTGACGGCAATGGATGAGTTGATCGATCGCAAACGAGTCTTCTTAACACTTGAAAAACCTGAATTTCGTCAGGGAAAAAAACATCCAGAGAATAACATCCTGGACCTCAAGACAATTGGAGTGGATTACATTCTTGTTGCTTACGCTCAAAAAAATAAACATTTAGTGGAACTTGATGCTGGCGAAGCCGGTTATTTCAATCTGACACCATCCCGTCCTAATATCAATAGGGGCTGGGAAAATGATCTTGTTAAATTAGAAGGTATTGAAAATGAAATATTTAAACTTTTTTCTCCTGCTGGGACTCATTAGTTGTTCCAGTCCAGGTGTTAGGGAAGTGCCTGAGAGCACTCCTTATAGGACCTCTGGACTAGAGCAGTTTTTTCTTCCGGAGCTTCCAACTTGGGCCAACACTTCGGCTTCTGGGAAATGTTTTAAAAAGCACTCTTTTAACTACCTTGATTTTTCAAAGCTCAGTGCTTCTTATCAGTTAAATTATCATGAGCTGGTGGAATTACAGGCGCAGTATAATGAGAGACTAGAGGCTTATTTTCGTTCTACCGCTGTCAGATTTCTCAAACCCGTCGAAGAAGCTGCTTTCTTTTCCAATACTCTGGAACAAGTCAGAGGCGGAGTTAAGCATTTTAAAATTCCTGAAGTTGCAAGAGAAGTGGATATCATCTGGCTCGATGGTTTCATTTCTTCAAATCAGGTAGATGAGTTGAGAAAAATGCACGAGACGGGACTTTTTGATGAAAGACTGCCGGTGCTTTTCACTTCTTGTTTATCACGACAGGATCTTAATCAATGGTTGATTGAGAATAATTTGGATCAAGTGGGATTTCATTCATTGACGGCAGAGTGGCTCAATCCTTATGGCAGTGATCTCATGATGAAACCAGGTCTTAGACTCGAGATAAAAAAGCTGATGAATGAAAATGTAAAAGTTAAATTTATATCACCACAAAAGATATTATTACCTACCGAGATTATTCTTTAATAAGGAGTTTGTATGTTCGGAATGATGAAACAAGAGAAGTCTTCTCACAAAGAAGAAGTTAATAACCTCTCAGCAGTTTTCAAGACTTCAATGGGAGAGTTTGAAATTGAATTCTTTCACAAAGATTGCCCTGAAACAGTTTGGAACTTTGTTAACCTTGCTGAAGGCACACAGAAGACAAATAAAGAAGGGAAATTCTACGATGGTCTGGTTTTCCACCGTGTTATTCGTGGCTTTATGATCCAGGGTGGATGTCCAGAAGGTTCCGGCCGAGGTGGTCCTGGTTACCGTTTTGGAGATGAATTTAAGCCTCATCTTAAGCATAATTCTGAAGGGATTCTTTCTATGGCCAATGCAGGTCCTGGAACAAACGGCTCGCAGTTCTTCATCACACTTGCTCCAACTCCTCACCTTGACGGTCGTCACACTGTATTTGGTAAAGTTGTGCGCGGAATGGATGTTGTGAAGAAAATTGGTGATACTCCGACAGGAGCTATGGACCGACCAAAAACAGATGTTGTGATTCAATCTGTCGAAATAAAGCGATCTTAAAAAATAAGTCGCACTCCTTCGGGAGTGCGGCTAATTTACTTGTCCCGGTAATAACTTTTCTACCATCAGCTGAATCGTCTCATTTCCGTTAAAACGATTTACACCGAGAGTGAATTGAACTGTTAGACCTGCTCTGCCTTGGAGCTCAAAGAGTTCTTCAGGGGTCATTTCATTCCATTTTCCAAGATAATTAAAACTAATCCCTTGAACAGAAACTTTTGAATTGATGCCGCTGAATGTCCAGCGAACATGGGCATCCTTCATGATCCGATAGGATTGAATGATGGCATTCTTCATTCGGAAAACAGGCTTTTCGTGTCCTGGACCAAATGGCTCGAGTTTTTCCAGGTCTTTCAAAAGATTAGGATTGATTTCTTCAATCCCAACCTCTACATCAAAAGTTCTGGTTTTGGTCCGCAGGCTAAATGGTATCGGTTTCAGAAGTTCATTCATACGGTCTTTGAAAATAGAGAAATTCTCTTTTTTCATGGAAAGACCTGCAGCCGCTTTGTGGCCGCCAAACTTGATAAAAAGATCCTTACACTGTTCCAGTAGTTCAAAGATATTGAGTTCTCCGGCCGAGCGACAACTGGCCTTGATGACGCCATCTTCTTCGGCATTGGTAAAGACGATAGCAGGAACTTCGAAAGTCTCAACCAGCTTGGAGGCCACAATTCCTATCACTCCTTCATGCCAATGAGGGCGATACATAATATTAATCATCAGATCTTCGCCGTTCATTGATTTAATGACGTCATGCTTGGCCTCTTCAAAAACCTCTGCCTGGATGACTCGTCGGTCGCGGTTGGCAACTTCCAGATGGGTGTAGTGCTCGCGGCATTCAGCAAAGGTATCGGCAATAAGAAGTCTCAGCGCCCGATCGGGATGATCAAGACGTCCTTTGGAATTGATATGAGGCCCAACATGAAAGGAGATCTTTTCGCTGGAGACCATCTGAACTTTCAGTTCTTCAGGGCTAAAAAAAGATTTTATCCCCGGATATCCCGAAGTAGGAATTTGCTTTAGTCCGTGTCGGGTAAGTCTCAAATTCAGAGGACTCATACGGGCGAGATCTGAAATTGTTCCAATTGCCACAAATTGAAGAAGGGAATAAATGCTGGGAGTTTCAACTCCCTTTTTGGCCAGATCATTCTTAATTTGCAAGGCCAATGCAAAGGCCACACCGACACCTGCCAGTGGTTTAAGTTCAGAATTTTCAGGTTCATCACGCCGACTCGGATTAATAACGGCATAGGCTTCGGGAATAGTAGGGGCCGCATCCCGGTGATGATCTGTAATAATTAAATCGAGTTTGCCTTTGGCATATTCGGCCGTGGCGACATTGGTGATACCGCAGTCCACAGTAATAAGAACTTTTACATTTTTTTCCAAAGCCGCTTCGATCGAAGAGTCATGGATTCCATAGCCTTCAATAAAGCGGCTCGGTTGGAAGACCTCTACGGTCACACCAATCATCTTGAAAAAATGCCAGAGAAGAGCACAGGAAGTGGTCCCATCTACATCATAGTCACCATAGACGCCGATTGTTTCGTTTTCGCTGATGGCACGCAAAATCCTCTCCGAGGCTTTTGTCAGATCAATCATGTTTGTCAGTTCGGGAAGGTCTTTTAGGTTCCAGGACAACATGTCCTGTACTTCAAGTGGGGAGAATCCACGTTTCTTAAAGAGTCGAACGAGAGCAGGGTGAAGTTCAGAGGTCTTGTGTGATGTTAATTCCATCTTTTGAAACTAACATAGGGAACAATGAATTCACCACAAAACAAAGAGACCTTTAATTAAATCTTCTTCCTCTAGTTGGGTTGAGTAGGAGAAGTGATTTTCCCAGTTTACGTCTCGATCATTCTTGATTTTATCGAAATATCGAAGGGGTAGAAAGGATTTGTTGCAGTGCGTACAGCGTTCTAATTCTTTAGGGGCTTCATTGATTTTAAGGCAAGAGTGACAGGCCCTGATAAGCAGTTTTTCTTTAGTTTTGATTTCTGTATCTTTCATGCTCGCCTCGAAAGTTAAACATCGGTTCTATAACTTTTCGGGGAGCAAAAATTTTTCTTAAGGAAAAAAAAGCTCACCCGCGAGGGAACGAGTGAGCTTCTTAGTCAGATATTAGTAAAGGCCATACCCAGGATTCATATTCATCGAAGTGTTGGCACTGGCCACTGGGTTCGCCGGTCCTTGATTGCTTAAGTTATAGCTAAAAGCTTCACTGCCGAATGATCCTGGCATGATCGGCTGAACTGTATAGCGAGGATCGGCCTGAAAGTTATATTGTGGGGCCAGGTTCCAGTTAGACTGCTGATGACTCTGGCTTGGGTAAAAGCCACCTTGTTGCCCTTGTTGCTGCTGCATCTGTGGCTGAGCAAAGATATTTGGCTGTGATGGTTGAAAGCCATTTGGATAGTAAACCCAGTTACCAGAAGTAAACGGCTGGTTATACTGATAAGGATTTGCATGCATCGAATTCGCATAATACGGATTTGGCTGCTGCTGTTGTTGGTTCTGATGCATACTGATCATCATTTGGGCCATGCCTAACATGGTTTGCATGATTTGCTTTTGATCATTAAGTAATTGTTCCACCTGCTTAGTCAGAAGAGCATTCTTCTCATCAGCTTCGCAGACTTCTTTTTTCACTTCTTCTTTTTTTGGTTCTTCAGCAACGACCGGTTTAACTTCTTCTTCTTTTTTCGGTTCTTCAGCAAGGACCGGCTTAACTTCTTCTTCCTTTTTAGGTTCTTCAGCTTCCGCTTTGGCCAAAATTTCTTCACTCTGCTCCAGATCAAGCAGAAGCTCTTCGATTTTTACTTTATGCTCAAGAATGCTTTTTTCTATAGCTTCTTTGTCAGCTATTTCAATGGCCTTCTTTTCATCCAATCCCTTAAGACCATCTTCTATGAGAAGTAGATCAACAACCAGGGCTTCCCGGTCTTTTCTTTCCTGATCAACGATCTCTTTTTTGATGTCTTCTTTCTTGGCTTCGATTTTTATTTGATCGAGTTTGACCTTAAGGTCAGTTTCCTGTTTTTTGAGGTCATCTAGAGTAAGGTTTTCATTTTTAACGATAGAATCAGGGCTAACCTTGGCACTATATTCTTTGAATTTCTTAAATTCTTCCTTCTTCTCTTCTTTTTTATCATCTTTAACTTCCGGCTTCCCGTTCTCAACCGGAACTTCTTCTACAACCGAAGCGACATGCCGTTGGGTGGCTTTTGACTGAATCACACGAGGTGACATGGCCAGAATTGATAAAAGTGGCAAAATGGCCAGTGAATGACGATTGAAATGTTTCATAAGTAACCCCCCTCAGAGTTATTGATTTGCTTTAATACATCCAAGTTTCATGCCAAATCGCATTGGATTCACCCCTGACGGGAAATAGGGGAGAAATCCCTTGAATTCAGGGGGATAAACCTTGCTAAGGAGGGTTTCTACTTAATAAAATAAAATTTATATCGACTAATACTTTCACAGGCCCCCCGGAAAGTGTTTAAAGTTTAGTCACATTCATCTGATGGAGAAGACTCAAAATGACCTCAAATTTTAAAAGGCCAAGTCTCTTACTTTCACTTGTGCCGATCTGCTTTCTGGTAGGTCTTCTGGCACTGAATATCAGCATTTTTAAAGATTCCGCCCTTATGGGCCCCAATCAAATAGCCCTTTTTATTGCGGCCTTAGTCAGCTCCTTTATAGGCTTGTTCGTTTTAAAAATACCTTATGAAGAAATTGAGAAGAAAATCGTCCATTCCATCGGCCTTTCTTTGCAGGCCAATTTAATTCTCTTAGTGGTAGGCACTCTTATTGGTCTTTGGATTTTCTCGGGAGTTGTTCCGGCGATGATTTATTACGGAATTAAGCTTTTTAACCCGGAGTGGTTTTTACCGCTGACTTGTATTGTTTGTGCGGTCGTCTCAATCGCCACCGGAAGTTCATGGTCAACCGGGGGCACAGTCGGTATTGCTTTAATCGGAGTAGGGCAGGCGCTGAATATTCCTACACCTATGGTTGCTGGAGCAGTGGTCTCTGGCGCTTACTTTGGTGATAAGCTCTCACCTCTATCTGATACGACAAACCTGGCGCCTGCTATGGCCGGAGTAAATCTCTTTACCCATATCCGTTACATGGTCTATACCACTTTACCTTCCATTATTTTGGCCCTTATTGGTTTTACTGTTCTAGGCTATTTTTATGGGCAGGGCAGTGGCGATATTTCTCAAGTTAACATGGTTTTAAATACTCTGAATTCTACTTTCAATATCACGCCGTGGCTGTTCCTTTTGCCGATCATGGTTTTTCTCTTAGTGGCCAAAAAAGTTCCGGCCTTACCGGCACTGGTATTTGGCTGTCTGATGGGAGCCGTTTTTGTTCTGATTTTCCAACAAGAACTTTTAAAGAAAATGCTGGGTGAGAATTATAATTTTACCGCTGTCTACGGCAAGCTGATTGAAATTGCCCACTCTGGTTTTAAAATTCAGACGGATAAGGAAATGATCAATTCTCTTCTGAGTCGGGGAGGAATGGGAAGTATGCTTAATACTGTCTGGCTTATCCTGATGTCGATGATTTTTGGCGGGGTAATGGAAGTTACCGGTATGCTGGAAGAAATTGGAAAGGCAGTACTTAAGACTGTTCGTGGGACTGCTTCACTGATTGCGGCTACTATCTCCAGCACTATCATTACCAATCTGACGGCTTCCGATCAATATCTGGCGATCGTATTGCCTGGAAGAATGTTTAAACCTACTTATGAAAATTTTGGCCTTGCTCCTCAGAATTTATCACGCTCGCTGGAGGACGGTGGAACCCTGACTTCGGTGCTGGTGCCCTGGAATACCTGCGGTGCCTATTTTAGTACGATCCTCGGTGTTTCGACTGTCGCTTATTTACCATTTTGTTTCTTTAATCTGATTAATCCTTTTGTGGCGATTATCATTGCTGCTTTTGGATGGAAAATGGAGAAGCTTCACGGTGAATCTCAAAGTATTGATAAGAATGTAAGTATTGCTCCGGAGCTTGGATAATTCATGCGAAAAAGAAGAAGTGCTACCCGTCAACCTAAGAAGATTCATTTTAATGTAAATCCGGATCATTTTTTGAACCGGGATATCTCATGGCTGCATTTCAATCGTCGGGTCTTGATGGAAGCCTCTGACAAAAGAAATCCGCTCTTGGAAAGACTGCGCTTTCTCATCATTTTCTCATCAAATCTTGATGAATTTGTCATGAAGAGAGTGGGGTACATGAAGCACCAGATAGCTTCCGGTTTCAATCACCGTTCTGTAGACGGACGGACCACAGAAGAGCAGCTCATAAGCATTCGCAAACATATTAATGAAGATCTGGAGCGTCAGCGGGGAACTTACCTGGAACTGGTGGCGGAACTGGAGCGTAATGATATTTATATTTATGACTTTGAAGATTTAAACAAAGATGATCAGGACTATCTTAATGGCTATTTTAAAAGAAAGATATTTCCAGTCCTGACCCCTTTGTCTGTAGATCCTGGACACCCGTTTCCCTTTATTTCCAATCTTTCATATTCACTGGGTATGATCCTGAGAAACCCTCTGACGGAAACGGTTCTTTTCTCACGGGTAAAAATTCCTGAAGTTATTCCAGGGTTAATTGCTTTGCCAAAAAGCGATAATGAGAAGAAAAATCGTTTTGTTACCACTGTCACCTTAGTTCGCTCAAATTTAGATATGCTCTATCCGGGAATGGAAATTCAGCAAACGGTACCATTCCGAGTTTCCCGAAATGCTGATGTCGATCATCGGGAAGATGATGCTCAGGACTTATTGATCCTGGTAGAAGAGGGGATTAAAGAGAGACGTTTGGCGGAATGTGTTCGTCTGGAAATTCATCGTGATACCGAGCCTCACATGACCAACTTCCTGAAAGACTCGTTGGAAATTGTAGACGAAGATATTTACCTGATGGATTTTCCCATCGATTTCTCCATCTTAAAGAGCATTGTTGATCTGGATTTGCCGGAATTGAAATTTAAGCCATGGTCGCCCATTATCCCGAAAGCTTTTTTCGAGAATACCAATATCTTCAATCTCATCCGGCAGGGGGATATACTTTTACATCACCCTTATGAAAGCTTCTCCGGCACGGTAGAGAAATTCATTTCTTCCGCCGCTGATGATCCTCATGTCTTGACCATTAAGATGACGCTCTATCGAACGGGAGACAATTCTCCGTTTATTCGTAACCTTATTAAGGCCGCAGAAAAGGGGAAACAAGTTGTCTGTCTGGTAGAGCTGAAGGCCCGTTTCGATGAACAACGAAATATTGTTTGGGCACAGAAGCTGGAAGATGCCGGTGTGCATGTCGTGTATGGAATTTTAGGTCTAAAGACCCATACCAAAACGGCACTGATCATTCGTCAGGAGCATGATGGTGAAATTATGAGCTACGCTCATATTGGCACAGGGAATTATCATTCTCAAACCTCCAATCTCTACACTGATCTGGGACTTCTCACTTGTAACAAAAAAATATGTGAGGAAGTTGTGGAGGTCTTTAATTACTTAACGGGAAGTTCACTTAAAACAGATTATTCGGAAATCCTGGTGGCGCCGATTAACATGAAATCAACTTTCATGAATAAGATCCAACAGGAAATAAAAAATAAGCAGGAAGGTAAACCGGCAAGAATCATCGCAAAAATGAATGCGATGGAAGATGAAGTTATTTCTGAGGCGCTCTATGAAGCGAGTCAGGCAGGAGTAGAAGTGACTCTGATTGTTCGTGGTTTCTGCAGCTTAAAGCCTGGAGTTAAAGGGCTTTCTGAAAATATCAAGGTCATTTCCCTTATTGGCCGCTTCCTGGAACACTCCCGTGTTTTTTATTTTTCAAATGGCTCAGCTGATTTTCATGAAGGCAACTTCTATATTGGATCTGCTGACTGGATGCACCGGAATTTGCATAACAGAGTCGAGCTTATTACTCCCATCCATGATTTAAAACTCAAAGAGAAGCTTTGGGATTTTATAAACATCATGCTGCAAGACAATCGACAAGCATGGATTTTAAATGAAAACGGGAATTATACTCAGAAATCTCCTGCTGCGGGTGAAGAAGAAATCGGCACACATAATCTGCTTATGAAGAAAACTATCCAGCGGGAAAAGGGCGTATAATGAAACTTATTTTTCTCCGACACGGACTTGCCGAAGGGCATTTTTCAATGGATCAGGATGCTGACTTTGAACGTGAGTTAACGGAGGAGGGGATCAAGCGTTTGCATATGACTTTCAAGCAATTCAAGAAAGTCGAGCCTTCTATCGATGTGATTTTCTCTTCACCCCTGGCACGTGCCGTTCAGACTGCAGAAATTTTTTGGACGTATTACAAAGATGCTGATCTGGAGCTGATGGCGGGATTAGATATTTTGGATAATCCTAAAAATCTGGTGGAATATATCTCTTTCTTACCAACTGATGGTTGTTATGCTTTTGTCGGCCATGATCCCCATATTATCAAAGTGATAGCTGCCTTGTTGTCACTGCATCCAGAACATGACTTCATGAGCCTTAAAAAAGGCGGCATCTGCGTCCTTGATGGAGGAATGTGGCAGGGATTTATGATGGAACTGCTATTCAGTCCTAAATTTTTAAAGACGCTATCCAATTAGTCTTTGAGGATCATCTTTGTTGGTGGAGTCTTCAGCATCGAAAGAATGATACCTTCCTTTAAACCCACTTTCGGTAGATGAATCTTGTCCATTTTAAGGGCATGCATCAGATGATGGGTGAGCATGATGGCCGGAAGAATAACATCGGCCCTATTTTGATCAAGTTCCAGACGACGAATGCGGTCGACATAACTCATGGAAGAAATGGACTCTTCCATATGATGAATCTCACTGAAGAGGGCAAGTTGTGAGGTTTCTTTGCCTAAAATTTTCTTTCTAATTTTTCCAATCCTGCGCAGGTTTCCGCCAGTGCCAATCATCATCTTAATATCTTTAATCTTGATATTGGTTTTGATAAAGCTCAGCATCTTACCTAATTCTTCAGAGATTTTATTTTCAAGCTCATCCTGATTTTTATAACTCAACAGCCTGACGGTCCCGACATTGAAGCTTTGAGCGGCAACGACGATTTCATTTTTTACTATCGTTAACTCAGTACTGCCGCCACCGATATCCATTAGGAGAGCGGTCTTCTTTTTAAGATTTAGCTGGCCTTTAACTGCATTACAAATGAGATAGGCTTCCAAATCTCCCTTGATTGTTTCGATTTCAATGCCGGTGTAGCGGGCTATGTTATCGGCCAAAATCTGGCCATTTTTTGACTCCCTCATGGCAGAAGTGGCCATGGCCCTGGTCTCGGTCACATTATATTCAGAAAAAAGATGGAAGAGCTTGATGAATGCTTCTTCGGTCAGTTTCATCTTTTCCGGGGAAATAAGGCCGTCTTTGAAAACATCCTCTCCAAGCCGCAGGGGCTCCCTGAAACTCTTGATCACCTCAATTTCATTGCCTTTTTTACGTGCAATCACGGCCCTAAGGGCGTTTGAACCCAGGTCGATGGCCGCTAGTATTTCAAAATTCTGGACTTTACGGAGGTAGCTTGGCATATGAGTTAATATTACACAGACTCTGGTGAAAAAACTAATTCCAGCTTATTAAGTTTGTATAAAGTTCAGAGGAATAAGGTAATGAGACTTAAAAAGCTCTTCGAGCGCTATGCTCTGGTGAAAAGACCGACGTTAAGAGTTGTTAACCCAAGGGTTGGCACATCAATTATTCCGTTGGATGCCGGGGATGATCAGATTTTTTATCAGTATTTAACCAATAAAATCCACGCTCTTTATTTTGAAGGGTCTGAAGGACAGCTTACCAGTATCATTCATAAGCTTCGTGATAATCAGGGCTTCACTATTCAAAAAATGAAAATTTCAGTAGGCAGGGGAAGAGAGAAGTTAATGCTTCTGCATTTGAAATTTCCCGACAATGTCGAAATTCGAAGATTAATCAAGCTGACATAAAAAAGGCCCCTTTCGGGGCCTTTATCAACTTTAAGAAAGTTTCTTTTGTAGATTTGAATTAATCGCCTCAAGGAACTGCTCAGTAGTCAGATACTTGTCAGCAGTTACTTTATCGCCATGAATACAAGCGGCAAGATCTTTAGTCATTTTGCCTTCTTCAACAGTCTGGATACAAACTTGTTCAAGAGTTTCGCAGAAGTTTTGAAGTTCTTTGTTTCCATCTAGTTTTCCGCGGTGGTTAAGACCACGAGTCCAGGCGAAGATCGAAGCAATTGGGTTAGTCGAAGTCGGCTTGCCTTGCTGGTGCAGACGGTAGTGACGGGTCACTGTTCCGTGAGCTGCTTCTGCTTCCAATGTTTTTCCATCTGGAGTCAAAAGAACTGAAGTCATAAGACCCAACGAACCGAAGCCCTGAGCAACAGTGTCTGATTGAACGTCACCATCGTAGTTTTTACAGGCCCAAACAAATCCACCAGACCACTTCATACAAGCGGCAACCATGTCATCGATCAGACGATGTTCATACACGATGCCCTTAGCTTCAAACTTCTTCTTATAATCTTTTTCATAGATTTCATTGAAAATGTCTTTGAAGCGACCATCGTATTTTTTAAGAATGGTATTTTTAGTAGAAAGATAAAGCGGCCAGCCTTTAACCAGCGCCATGTTGAAACATGATTCAGCAAAGCCACGGATCGATTCATCAGTGTTGTACATAGAAAGAGCAACACCCGGACCTTTGAAGTTATAAACTTCCCACTCTTGAGTTTTACCGTCTTCACCGGTGAAAGTCATTTTGAGGGTTCCCTTACCAGAAATAACTGTATCAGTAGCGCGGTACTGATCTCCGAAAGCGTGACGGCCAATAACAATTGGTTGAGTCCAGCCTGGAACCAGACGAGGAATATTTTTAATAATGATTGGCTCACGGAAAACTGTACCATCCAGGATGTTACGGATTGTTCCGTTAGGTGACTTCCACATTTGCTTTAATTTAAATTCCTCAACACGCTTTTCATCTGGTGTGATAGTGGCGCACTTGATACCAACATTATACTTTTTGATGGCCTCAGCAGCTTCAACAGTTACCTTATCATCAGTCTTGTCACGGTTTTCCATTCCAAGATCGTAGTACTTAATATCTACATCAACGTAAGGGGTGATAAGTTTATCTTTAATAAAAGACCAGATGATTCTTGTCATCTCGTCGCCGTCGAGCTCAACGACTGGATTTTGCACTTTGATTTTGGCCATAGGATTCTCCAAGGAACTAGTTATTGAAAGGTCTTCTTATATTGAGGAAAAAGCCTCTATTTGTCGAGGATGTGCGGCGCGTATATTGGATAAAAAATGACTCAAAGAGCCCCAGGCATGGGTTTTAGGACTTCCAGCTCAACTTTATAACCTTTCTTTTCAAGTTCCGAGTAGATCTTGAGCACATTTTCTCCCTGGGAATCAATAGAAAGAAATTTTAGTGGGGCATGGTAGTAATACTGAGTAAAACCAGAGTTTAGTATTTCCCTGCGGTCAGATTCCGAAGCGCCTTTGACATGAACGATTGAGGAAATGGGGTAAAGTCTATTGGTTGAGGTCATGAGCGCCACCGGAATGTGGGAGTGATCAGCTTTGGTTTTGATGTAAAAATAGAGGTCGTCTTTATGCATAATTTCACCCAAAGTCGGATCGTATTTTTCTTTGGGGATAGCGGCGACGTTTTTCAGAAAAACATGTCCACGGGTCAACTTGATGGCAAAGTTTTTTTGGAATGTGTTCTCAATACTTTGGGGAATGCGGGTAATAAGAAATTTATCTACAGAAGCCTGACCTCTAAAGATCCTCATTGTTTTGGCCTGAACTATTTTCTGTGGCACTTGCTTTTGCTGCTGAGTCTGCATTGAGGCCACTTTGCGCTCAACTTTAATTTCCTCTTTATTTAGGCCGTAAAAAACAAACAGGAGGGGAAGGCACCAAAGGGTCGTTTTGATTATTTTCATAGAGAATCGGCCATAAATGGTTTTATCTGAACGGATGAATAGCCATAAGGTCCAACCGCCCTGATTTTTAAATAATAGGTCTGGCCTTGATTAAGCGACATGCCGTTAATCTGGTGACTGTAATTTGTAAGACCGATATTCGCCCATCCTTTGGCCGCTTCATCGTCCGCGGTTATGCCCACTGCTGCCTGATAGGTGATGAGAGAGTTATGGGATAAGGACTTGGTAAAAGCAAATACCGGACTTGAAGTCAGGGACTGTGATGCCTGAGTTGTAAGCGATATATTGGTCACTGGATAGGGAAGGGATAGGTCATATTCGCTTCTGTGACCGCTTATGAGGATTTCCCAGCTCAAGAGATCACCGGTCCCTTGGTTAAGGCTTCCGTCATAGACCTTGATAGTCCAGAATCCTTCTGATCTTTCGCCATAAAAGGCATTTGATATCATGATGGTCTCTGGTTCGAGGGAGTCGCCTTCAAGATAGGAGTTGATGTTCAAAAGACGACTTTCGGTTCCGCCAGGTGAAACTAAATGAATCGCCAGTTCCCCCGGGGCAGGATGATCAGTGGTAATTTTTATCTGCACTGTCTCAATCACATAATCATGTCCGACCCAGATTTTGTCTTCCTGAGGATAGGGACTTTCATCAGTGATAGTTCGGCCGACAAGATTTCCTGACCGATAGTACCATACACCGGAACTGTTAATTGTTTGCTCAAATTCTCCCAGAGTACCGAGATCATAATTTAGAGCTTCTCTTACTGCTTTATCAGCATTGACTCGTCCGAAGCCGTACCAATTGGAAAACCAGATATTTGCCTGATTTTGAACCCATTTATAATCATAGGTGTAGTCTGCAAGAAAAATACTCCAGGGGTGATAAAGAGTATTGATAAAAGGATCGTAATCAATTTGATCGGCGGTCGTTGCCAGGATGTGTTTTACATCCCTCCAGGTAAGATTGGGATTGGCCTCCAGCATGAGCGCCACAACACCTGAAACGACGGGAGCAGATGAGGATGTTCCATTGAAGTCATTCATATAATTACAAAGTGAATTCAGAGGATGGAAACTGAAATTAAACTCATCAGGCTTGTTGATGTTTCGATAACTGTTTCCCGATGAACAGCCACGAAGATCTGTTGTAATCATGGCCGGTTCCATTAACCCGTCTTCTCCACCAGGGGCCGATACCCAAATCCCGCTGCCGGGAGTGGAATAAGAAGCGGAATATCCTTCAGCATTAACCGCACCCACAACAATTTTATAGGGTGTCGCGAGACCGCTGTGGGCATTGGTATTGGCCGCTGTCCTTACCACGCAGTCGGGATCGTTAAAATCCTCACACACCAGGTAATAGCCGCTATAACCATTCCCGGCCGACTGTACATAAATAGAACCTTTGCCATTTCGGCCGTTCGTGACTCCTAAGAGGAGAGCCTCATCGACCTCGGCATCTTCATTATAAAAGATGGTGTCAGAGTAACCGTAGCTATAATTAAAAATGTCAAAATCACCGCTTAATTGATCCAGCTTTTTTGCCAGTCGGGAACTGGCCGTTTCTGAAGAGGAAGGAGAGTAAATAAAACGAAAGGCGGCGAATTTTGATTCCGGAGCAACTCCCCGGGAACCAATGCCATTCCATCCGACAGCAGAGACCAGACCTGCCACTCCAGTTCCATGAAATTCATCACTGGTGCTTGGAAGAGGACTGGTTGCTTGCCAATAAAGTGAATTATTGGAAGCATAATTTCGGTGTTCAGAGGCGAGAGTATTAGCGCTCAGATCGGGATGTTCAATATCAATGCCTGTATCTGAAACTGCAATTCTTACACCGCGGCCTAAAATATCAAGTTGTTCATGAACCGCTTTAAGACTGATGTCTTCGCCAGAGGAACCTGAATAGGAACTGAATGAATTTTGCCCAGTATTGTTCAAGTGCCAGGCGTAAATGGCGAGAGGATCTTCGGTCTGAGAGCTGCCAGTTTCATCTGGAGGAACTTCCACCTGGCCACCACCCTGGGACGAGCCAGGACGTGAGATTTTGCCGTCATCTTGAACGCAGCTTACAGTGAAGCAAAGGATGAGGAAAAGAACACTGACCTTCATATGGAACTCCCATAAATGCTATCGGCATTTTGGGGTCCATTCTATAGGCGGGTTTTATTGTTTTTAAGGCGCTTGATCAAAGTACTCGGTTGTTAACCGCTCTGGCCTTACTACGAAGACATCACAAGGGGCAAATTTCACCATATAGTCTGTAAAAGAGCTATGAAACAGTCCTTCAAATCCATGCTTCCCGCGAGTTGCAACGATGACCAAGGTGGCCTTAAGGTTTTTCAGGATATCAATTATTTCCTCTTCCGGATGAAAATCTTTAGTGATGTGAAACTCCACTGGACCCTTAAAAGTATCAGGAATTATTTTTCGGGCCTCATCCTTGGCAAACTTATTTAAGGTGGGAACCATCTCTGCATAGGTCCCATTGTCAGGGGACTCCACCAGTCCAAATTCGAGTGGAGTGATATTTTGTTTCACAATATGAACGAAGTGAATGCTTTCGACATGAGTAAAATCAAATCTTCTTCCCCACTCATGAAGTGGTTCTAATAGATCTTCTTCAATAGGAAGGGCGATGACAATTCTTTGAGGACGCATAAGAACCTCCTTGAACACAAAGTATCTCATGAGCTTTTCAAGACATGAAGCCGCGTAAAGTTGATGAAGTTAAGAGGTTAGATATTTCGGGGCAAACCACCTCAGGAGCTTCACTACCTGCAACATAGAGATGTACTTACTACAACTTCAAGTTTTGCATCATTGGCCTCACGCTTGCTTCTTTTTACTATGTCTAGCAGCAAGATCTGGAGAAATCATTAATGACCGAGCAATAGACAAGGAGCAGGTTATGGCGACTGTAATGAATCCACAACGTTCCCACCATTTGGCAACCACCAGAACCGTGACCCAAAAGGTTTGTATCGGAATGGGAATATTATTTGTAGTAGTAGGACTGGCAGGAATAGTCATGCCTGGACTCTTGGGCATGCATCTAAGTCTGGCCCACAACTTTATTCATCTTGCTTCTGGAGCCCTGGCCCTTTGGAGCGGTTACTCAGATTATCCTCGAAAGGCATACAATTTTTGCATTGGATTCGGGGCCGTCTATGGTCTTTTGGGAGTGTCTGGTTTTATATTCGGTGAGCCTGGATATCCGGGTGTTGGACACATGGAAGCCGATGAAAATCTTTTGAGAATTATTCCTAATAGTCTTGAATTTGGAACTGCTGACCATTCTGTGCATATTTTAATTTCGGCCGTATTCCTGATAACCGCTTTTGCATTCCGTAAACGTCATGCCGAGGCAGGGATCAATAAAGACAGATTTAAAGATGTCTCAAATTTTTCTATTAGAAACTCATCTCGAAGTACTGAACTGCCAAATTCAGAATCAAGATTACCCGATGTGGAGCTGGGACGTTCCGATGTTAATCGTAGTAGTGACAGACAGCGACGTTCAGATTTCGAGAGAAGAATATGAGTATAAAAGATAGAACGGAATCAGTATGGGAGCAAGTTCAGCTCCCATACTTTGATTCTATAAAGAATAATCAGAAAACGGAAATATGTATCGTTGGTGGTGGCATCACCGGGGTTTCAATTGCCTATGAGATGGCCTTACGGGGTTATAAAGTCATGCTGGTTGAAGCTTTCCGGATTGGCTCAGGACAAACCGGCCGGACAACTGCCCATTTGACCTGTCAGCTTGAGGAGCAGTTTTTAGAACTTCTAAAAATGCACGATGAAGAAACTGTCCGTGTTTTTTATGAAGCACATCGAAAGGCGATTGATCTCATTGAAGAAAATATTTTAAAAGAAAACATCAGTTGTGACTTCAAACGCCTCGATGGTTATCTCTTTCAAGGAACCAACTTCAATCAAGAGAAAATGTGGAAAGAAGTTGAAGCTGCCAGAAAATGTGGAGCAGAGCTTGAGTATATCGAGACTGTTCCTCTTTTGAATGATGAGCTTCCAGGTCTATGCTTTAAGAATCAAGCGCAATTTAATCCCTTGAAATATATCAGTGGGCTGATCAAGGCCATACGTAAAATGGATGTCACCATTTATGAAGGGACCCATATACAAGACATGAGACAGGAAGATCGGGAGAATTGGATTCTTCTGACGGATTCAGGTTATCAAATAAACGCGCACCAATTAATTGTGGCAACCAATACACCTGTGAATAACAGATTTCATATTCATACCAGACAATCCGCATACCGAACTTATGCCATGTCTTTCAAAGTAACTTCACCAAGCACCGAGAATTGTCTGCTGTGGGATACGGAAGATCCTTACCATTATATCAGATTTGTTGATGGAGCGTTGGTTGTCGGTGGTGAAGATCATCGGACTGGACAAGCGCCGGATCATGATCCTTTCGCTCTACTTGAAACCTGGGCCCGTCAAAAGTTCAGTTTTATCACTGAGGTCATTCATAAATGGTCGGGGCAGGTATTTGAACCGATGGATCAGATCGGTTTTATTGGTCGAAATCCTGGTCTTGAAAAGAATGTCTATATTTCTACTGGTGAATCAGGCTTGGGCATGACCTCTGCGGCCATCGCATCGAAGATCATTCCAGATCTTATTGAAAACAACACTCATCCCTGGGCGGCAGTATTTGATCCCACAAGACCTCTTGGGAGTGGCCTGAAAGATTTTGTGATAGAAAATCTCAATGTCGCCCGCCAATATACTGATTGGATAACCCCATCGGAAGTGACTAGCCTCGATGAAATCCCCGTTGATGGAGGAGGACTTATTAGAGAAGGGGTGACCAAGACTTGCTTTTACCATGATGCTGATCATTTTGAGAAAAAATCTGCCGTCTGCACCCATCTCGGCGGAATTGTGCACTGGAATGACATAGAGAAAACATGGGATTGTCCCTGTCATGGTAGCCGTTTCAATACGAAAGGCAAAGTCATTGAGGGGCCGTCATTATCTGATCTAATGGAGAAATAATGGGCCTTAGTAAAGAGCACTATAGCTATCAGAAGCAGGCGTTGATCGAACATTTTCTCTCGGTGAGAAAGACGACTGAAGCACTGGTTAGACCACTGGTCTATGAAGATTTTGTCATTGCTGTAACTAAAGATACAAGCCCGCCCAAGTGGCACCTCGCTCATACTTCCTGGTTTTTTGAAAATTTTGTCCTGAGGAGAATACGAAAAAGCTACGAACCTTATAGGACAGAATATAGTTATCTTTTTAATTCTTATTATAGAAGTTCAGGAAATTATCTCCCTAAAATAAAGCGCAATATACTCTCACGACCATCGGTCACTGAAATTATGGAGTATCGACATGCAATCACTCAAACAGTAGTGGCCCAGGTAGAAGCATTGAATGAATTTAAATTTAATGAAATGAAAGAATGCATTGAACTGGGTATTCATCATGAACAACAACATCAGGAACTTCTCTTGATGGATATTAAAAGAAACTTCTTTGAAAATCCCATAAGACCCAAGTACAACCCTGAGCATTCGCATGGAGTCTTTGAGACGTCAGAAATTGTCTGGCAAAATATCCCTTCTGGGATTGTCAGGATCGGAGTAGAGAAAAATTCTACGGAGTTTGCCTATGATAATGAAAAAGATGCGCATAACCAGTGGGTAGAATCCTGCATGATTTCTTCTCATCTTGTATCAAATGATGAATACCTCGCCTTCATTGATGAGGGTGGGTACGATAATCCACTTCTGTGGCTATCCGATGGATGGGACTTTAAAGAAAAAGAAAAATGGACTCATCCTTTGTATTGGGAAAAAGATGGCCAGAAATGGTGGACTTTTACATTAGGCGGGATGATGCCTCTGGATCTGTCAGCCCCCGTTGTTCATGTAAGTTATTATGAAGCCATGGCCTATGCCAAATGGAAGGGGGCAAGACTCCCAACAGAATATGAATGGGAAACAGCAGCTAAAATGGAAAAAGTTGAATGTGCATTTCTTGAAAATGAAGCATATGAACCAGAACCTGCTTTGGAAGACCATGAATATTTCTCACAGATTCATGGCTCTGTCTGGGAATGGACAATGAGTGCGTACTTGCCTTATCCGCGGTATGAAAAATTTCAAGCAGGCCTTGGAGAATACAATGATAAGTTCATGTGCAATCAATTTGTTCTCAGAGGGGGGAGCTGTATAACTCCCAGATCTCATTATCGTCCGACTTATAGAAATTTTTATTACCCTCATAATCGTTGGCAATACTCAGGAATACGCCTGGCAAAGGACCTTGCATGAATGTGAACACCCGACCAATTGAGATATTTGATTTTTCTGTTGAATCTAATGATATGCAAAAAGAAGTCCTCATTGGCCTTTCTAAAAGTCAGAAATCTATTCCTCCAAAATACCTTTATGATGAAAAAGGATCCTTGATTTTCGAGAAAATATGTCAATTGCCAGAATATTATCCAACCCGAAGTGAGCATGAGATTCTGAAGACCAATGCAAAAGAGATGGCCACCTTGATTGGATCAGATGCGCTGATCATTGAACCTGGTAGCGGTAGCGGTGACAAAATTCGCCATCTCTTGAAAGTGTTAAAAAATCCTAAAGGCTATATTCCTATTGAAATCTCCAGAGAAATACTGCTGAGGATGACGGAAGAACTTCATGAAGAATTTCCCGATTTGAACACCATCCCAGTATGTGCTGACTTTACATTGGATCTGGAGCTGCCCTTGTCGGTGGATGCTTACAGTGGGAAAAAAGTAGTTTTTTTTCCAGGTTCAACCATTGGTAATCTTAATCCTTCTGATGCCGTTCAATTGCTGAAGAAGTTCGGTAAGATGACTGGTCACGGTGGAGCAGTTCTTATTGGAGTGGATTTAAAAAAAGATCATCAGTATTTTGAAAAAGCTTATGATGATTCACAAGGCATTACGGCCGCCTTCAATTTGAACCTTCTCGAAAGAATAAATCGTGAGCTTGATGCTTCTTTCGATCTGAAAAAGTTTACCCATCAAGCCTATTATAATGAAGTATTAGGCAGAGTGGAGATGCATTTAGTAAGCAACATAGCCCAGTTAGTGAGGGTCAATCAGACCACTTTTCGTTTTCGTGAAGGAGAAACAATCCATACAGAAAATTCTTATAAATATTCCGTTGAAGAGTTCTGTGAACTAGCATCGAAGGCTAGATTAGAGATAAAAAAACACTGGCAAGATAAGAAGAATATGTTCTGCATTTATTACTTCGAAAAGGAGTAAATAGTGGCATGAAAGAAAAGACTAAATTGAAATTACTCTTTAAAAATAAGAAAGTGTTAATTCCTTTAGCCCTTTTCACTCTACTTCTGACAGTAAGAATGGTGGCGCAGCCATTGTTACACCGAGGCGTTAATAAATTTTTGGCAAAC
Organism: Bacteriovoracaceae bacterium; assembly: GCA_023701435.1. Classification (GTDB taxonomy): domain Bacteria; phylum Bdellovibrionota; class Bacteriovoracia; order Bacteriovoracales; family Bacteriovoracaceae; genus Peredibacter. Next base: position 33,530 of record JAMPXB010000003.1, read on the forward strand.
TTTTCGCCTGTAATTGAGTTTCATGTGGCCGATATGGATATCTCTTTCCTCAAAGGTGGCTACAATTTTGATTCAGTATCAGGGAAACTTAAAAGTAATAACGATGAATTTATTAAAATTAACGAGGTTAAGGTTTCAATAAACTGGAGAGATTTTTTTAAGGGAAAGATTAAGACAAATATAGATATAACGGGGCTTAACTTTTCTTATACAAAAGAATTGAAGGAAGCTTTGGTCAAGGTTCCTAAGAAAAAAGAAGGGAAAAAAGTAATAAGTAAAATGTTTCCTCTAGATGTTGGAATGATCGAGGTTCACGATAGTACCGTCATATTGGATGATTATAAAGGTCTCAAAGACAAAGAAAAAGTAAGTTTTACTGACATAAAGGGCACCGTTACAAATCTAATCGCTGATTCTGAGAATCCATATTCCCATTTAACAATTAATGCAAAGTTTCTTGGTAAGACAATGATAGAGACTACTGGTGTTATCAATACACTCGTCAAACCTTGGGATTGGAGCATTGATAGTGAGATGCACGGATTTGATTTAACCCACGCCAATCAGTTTCTTAAAAGGAAAGTTCCCGTAACTTTCACTAAAGGTAAACTTGATATCTATGCTGAAGCCAAATCGGAAGAGGGAAAGACAGAAGGTTATATAAAGCCATTTTTTAAAAATATCGATGTTATTGAAGCTGAGGAGAATTTAAAAGGGGCCAAGCATTGGTTTATAGAAGTCATCACTGCTCTGGGAAATGTTATTCTTCAATCGCCAGATAATAAAACAGTAGCAACGCTCATACCCTTCACAACGAACCAATCTGGTGTTCATCTAGATAAAGGTGAGGTCCTCTCAAAAGCTATTGAGCATGGATTTGAACAAAAAATAAGTCCAGGTATTGAAAACCGTTTTAATTTAAAATAGGAGTTAGTTTTGATGACTGCTGTATTACCGAACACCGATACGCTAGTTAAGGTGCCAGGGAAGGCGTCGGAATCCATAGTGATTTTCATCATGGAAGAAGGATAAGTCGAAAGACTGGGAAGGGGCCCTCAGGGGTCCCTTTTTCTTGAGTATGGTAATAAAAAATTGTAAATTTCTGAAGCCTTTCCACATTAATGCCATCGTTCTTTATCCCTTTATTCTTTATTGTGATCGCCAACCACATTCAGACATTATTGCACATGAACATGTTCATATTGATCAAATCAAGCGTGATGGCGTGTTAAAGTTTTACATAAAGTATTTGCTTGAATACTTCGCTGGCAGGAGAAAAGGTATGTCACACTATCAGGCTTATCGAAATATATCCTATGAACAAGAGGCCTATAATTCAGCACGTGCAACTTGAACTGAAACTATATCCAGTTCAAAATGACTTTAGTGGAGGTTTCTAATGGGCCTTATTAAAATTAACGAAGTCATATCTTTCCCCGAAGAATATTGGAACCCAGATTATCAAGAAATTTTCCCGAAAGAATTGCAACGTTTACTTATCCACTTTCATCAAAAATACAACCCTCGAAGACTTTTTCTCTTACAAGAAAGGCAGCACCGGCAACATAAATATGACCAAGGAGCACTACCTGAGTTTCTTGACCGTAATTCAGATGCGGTCAAAGGTTCCTGGAAAGTCGCTCCCATCCCTAAAGAACTTACGTGCCGTAGAGTCGAAATCACTGGTCCAGTTAACTCCGCTAAGATGGTCATCAATATGCTTAGTCGTAACGAAGACGGCCAACGGGCCGATATGGCGATGCTCGACTTTGAAGACTCCATGAAACCAAGCTTTGAAAACGTTTTAACAGGCTATAAAAATGTAATAGGAGCCGTTTCCGGTAACCTTACGGCATTCGTGGGCAATAAAAAGTACCAATTGAATCCTCAGGATAAGGCCTACGTGATGGTCCGGGTGAGAGGGCTTCATCTAAACGAAATGAATTTTCGGATAAATGGGATTGATATTTCTGGTGGGCTGCTTGATCTGGTGACCAATTTTTATCACACCGCCCGTTTATATCAACAACAAAAGATAACACCGAAATATTACATTCCCAAATGTGAGCATTATCTTGAAGCCAGATGGTGGCATGACCTCTTTACTGAATTAGAAACGATGATGGGGTTTAAGACACCATTCCTCAGGGCCACATTTTTGATTGAAACTCTGCCTGCAACATTTCAGGTGGAAGAAATCCTTTTTGAAATCAAGGACCATGCTGCGGGATTGAATGTCGGCAGATGGGATAAAATTTTTAGTGATATTAAAGTTCTTAAGAATCATTCAGATCGGATCATGGCCGATAGAAGTTCTATTACGATGACCCGATCGTGGATGGAAAATTATGCCAAACGTGTGATTAAAATATGTCATGATCGTGGAGCTTTTGCGATGGGAGGGATGGCCGCCTTTACCCCCGGTAAAACCAAAGAACTCAGGGATGAACAGACAAAAAAAGTAATGACCGATAAAAAACGGGAAAGAGACTGGGGACATGACGGTTGCTGGGTTTCACACCCGTATTTTATAGGAGTCGCAATGGAGGCCATGGACTTCGAAAATCAACTCCATGTCAAAATAGACTTTGATAAATATTCGGACATCATGCCAAGAAATGAAGGGCCTCATACTCTAGCAGGTTTACGAACAAATATTCGTGTTGGTATCGCCTATATGCATGGATGGGCAAATGACATTGGATGTGTTGCCTTTGACAATTTAATGGAAGATCTGGCAACGCTAGAAATTTCCCGTGCCCAAACCTGGCAGTGGTTGCACCATAAATTAAAACTTGATGAGGGAGTAATTGTAACCAAAGAATTGATTACAACTATTTTTGAAGAAGAACTTAGAAACATATTTGATCAAATGAAATCAGAAATACCTGGAAATGAACATTCCAAACTTGAGAAGGAACTCCGTGAGGCCAAGGACAAGGCCCTTAACCTGTATATACAAGATGAGCTGCAAGATTTTCTCACTCTGACCTCAGAATCCGTTTAATTTTAAAAGGATAATAAATATGGAAACTATGTTGTCTAAGGCCCGTGAATTGAAAGCTAGTTGGCTATCTGACCCCAGATGGAGAGATATTTCCAGAAATTACTCATCGGAAGATGTTTTAAAACTTCAGGGCTCCATCAAAATTGAGCATACACTTGGCCTTCTCGGGGCGCGAAGATTATGGGACTTAATGCAAAGTGAAGGGCATGTACAAGCACTGGGAGCATTGACAGGTAATCAGGCGATAGAACAAGTCAGAGCAGGGCTAGAGGCCATTTACCTTAGTGGTTGGCAAGTCGCGGCCGATGCCAATTTATCAGGCCAAATGTATCCGGATCAAAGTTTATATCCATCAAACTCCGTTCCGCATGTCGTGGAGCGAATCAACCGTGCGCTCATGAGGGCCGATCAAATTGAGTTTGCCGAAGGGAATGTTACTCGTAACTGGATGGCCCCCATTATCGCCGATGCCGAAGCAGGCTTTGGTGGACCGCTCAATGCTTTTGAACTTATGAAAAGTATGATTGAGGCAGGTGCTGCCGGTGTTCATTTTGAGGACCAGTTGGCCTCAGAAAAAAAATGTGGCCACCTCGGAGGAAAAGTCCTCGTTCCCACTTCACAGTTTATTCGTACGTTAACGGCTGCACGCCTGGCCGCCGATGTTATGGAAGTTCCAACGATCATCATCGCCAGGACTGATGCTCATGGTGCCCAGTTACTTACCAGTGACATTGATGAATGTGACCGGGAATTTCTGACTGGCGAGAGAACGGAAGAGGGCTTTTATAAAATAAGGGCCGGTCTCGATACGGCCATCGCCCGTGGGCTGGCCTACGCTCCCTATGCTGATCTTGTCTGGTGTGAAACTTCCACTCCGGATATTAAGGAAGCAAGAATTTTTGCTGAAGGCATCAGAGAAAAATTCCCCAATAAGCTCCTGGCCTATAATTGCTCACCCTCATTTAACTGGAAAAAGCACCTCAGCGATCAGGAAATCGCAACTTTCCAAAGTGAGCTAGCGGCGATGGGATACAAATTTCAATTTGTTACTCTTGCAGGATTTCATGCCCTTAATTTCAGCATGTTTGAACTCGCTCGTGATTATAAAGCATCTGGTATGAGTGCCTATTCAAAACTTCAGCAAAAAGAGTTTGAAAGTGAAAAATTTGGTTACACGGCCACTAAGCATCAACGAGAAGTTGGGACAGGGTATTTTGATCAGATAAGTTCAGTCATTTCCTGTGGAAGTTCTTCAACTCTGGCCTATGAAGGGTCTACAGAGAAAGAACAATTTGCACGTCATTAACAAGTGGGGCCCGAATGAAGGCCCCATCTCTAAGTTTATCTATAGGCTATTTAAGTATTTAATCGTCTGAGGAACAAGTTTGAGATCACGTTTAGCGGCGATAATGAGTTTCACTAATTGAAGTTGTTTAATTTTAGCGAGCTTCAATTTTTCGCAACCCAGACTTTCCATCGGATCAGTGATTTTAAAAATACTCACGTGCTGAGGCCACAAATTGGTCTCACGATTGCTGCCGCCTGCGCAGAGAGGGATGAGGTGGTCGATCTTATAATCGCCACGATCATCGATTTTGAGTCGGTAACCATTATGGCGGTATTCACGGAAAACATCTTCCTTAAGCATATAATCTACGACTCTGTTACAGTAAGCAATTCTTTCTGGATAACGATAAGAATCTGGACGATCACATAGAGCGCCTGGAGTGAGGGTTGAGTCAGGGCCTAGTGGGAATTCGGCCTTAAAAACTGAAGCCGCTGAAACTGTGGTCGAAATCACTAGTAGTGCAATAAATAATATCTTCATGCATGGTCCCCTATGTTGATGTGCAGCATTTTTACCTGATAGGGTGGGTTGGAGTCAATAAAGACTAAGGGATTGTATAAGATTTACTTATGTATTGTGGATGTCGGGGCCTGAACGATAAGGGAGAAAAACAATAAAATTAGTACCGTGGACCGCATTGCTGGTAACACTGACGGAACCTCCCATTGATTCGGTTAGACCTTTGACCAGGGTCAGACCCAGGCCCCAGCCCCTTTTTTCACTGTCTTGCGAAGCTCTGGCCCTTTCATGAGGATTGAATAAAACTTCCAACTCCTTGGGGGCAATGGGATTGCCAAGATTATGAATAGTTAACTCAACCCCCTTGGATTCTGTCTTCAGAGTAACAGTAATCGGGGTACTTTGATCTCCGTATTTGATTGCATTTTGGCATAGATTTTCAAGTATACGTCGAATGGAGTCCTTACTCCAAAAACCGATAACCTTTGAAGGAATGTTCAGTTGAAACCGAGGACCATGAATACTTACAAGTTCATTAATGGTTTCGGAAATAATTTCACAGACATCGAGTTCTTCAAAGTTAAGTGCTAATTTTTTTCCTGCTCTGATCCGGTTAGCATCCAGCAGATCTCTTACCATATGCTCAATTCTATTTAAGTTTGAGATGATTTTTTGACTGTATTTGATCCAGGATTCAGGATCATCTTTTTTTCATACCAGCATTTCTGCCGAAATTCTTAATGCACTCAAAGGGGTTTGAAGATCATGAGTAAGGGTTGAGACAAAAGACTCCCTCATCTCCTTCTCTTCTTGCAGCGATTCAACTGCTGATTCTGATTCTAACTTCGCAAGGATAAGTTTATTAACAAGTGTTCTGACAATAGCACCTGAAATAAAAAATAATGTTAACCGTAATACGTCTTTAGGGAAGTTGACCTCGAAGGCTCCATAAGGGTGAATGAAGAAATACTGTGAGGAAATTAAGGCCATAATAATTGCCGAGTAACCATCACCGTAAAAACAGGCAATGACGATGGCCGGATAAAAGATTACGAATGAAGAGGGAGAAAGAAAAGGCCAGAGGAGTTTTTGAATAAGGGTGGCGATAGCAATAATAATAAAAGAGATCAGATATTTATAGAGACGATGTTTTTTTAATTCTCTTATATGCCATTCACTCATCATCCAAGTATAGTATGAACGATGTGTGGTAGACAGAAACCCCGTATTAATTAATGCACATCTACGGAGGATGTAAGAATTGCGAGATTTTCATCCACCCGCTCATTAAGCGAGGCTTTAGTATCATGATCGTTAGAACTCTGAAGAAAAAAACTGTTTGATACATTCTCATAAGCAAGCTCCCTTGTATTGCCTTGTCATAAAAATACAAAACAAATGTTGAATAAAGGTGGATTGCTGCGATGGCAAAAAATGCCTAAATTTTTTGAAATACTACTCTGAGACATGCGCCATTGATCTTATCTTTATCCATATGATTCGTCATTTCAACCTGACCGCCATGGACCTGGGCAATAGTCTTCATGATGACTGAACCAAGTCCAAGTGAGAAATCATTAGGATCTTTTTCTTTTCTTAGCCGTCTTTCTCTTCGTTTACCAAATGATTGGATCGCTTCTTCAGTAAGGCCAGGTCCATCATCCATGACTAGGATTTCAACATTGTCTTTTAGATCATTGATTTTTACGGTGATAGTGTTGACAGCATATCTGGCGGCGTTATCAAAGGCGTTTCTAAAAAGCCTTGTGATGAGATGGCCGTCTCCAAGTATCATTGGCATAGTGCTGTTTCCCCGGATCAAATTCCAGCTAAGTGATTGGCCGGCGGCAATTTGACGTGAAAGGACTTCCGTCTCCAGTAGCGAGTTTAGGTTAATCTTTTCTGTCGTCGATTTATAGTGAGGACCATCAATGGTTGCAATTAACGTTAATTTATCCAGAAGATCTTTAAAGTAACGGATGTCTGTACCGATCATCGAAAACACTTCGCTTTTTTCTTCCGAACTCAACAAGTCATTATGCTCCTTCAGTGTCTCAAAAGCAGTACTGAGGCTAGTCAGAGGAGTTCTAAGATCGTGACCCAATTCTTGTAAAAGATTTGATCTGGAAATTTCGGTATCTTGAAGCCTCATTACCAGTCGTTCAATTTCATTGGCCATACGATTAAAATCGAGGATGAGGTTACCAAATTCATCGAAGCGCTTTATTTCGAATCTGGCCTTAAGATCACCTGCACCCAGCTTTGTTAAAACTTTGCGGGCCTCTTCCGACTTACGGCGCAGATAATAAAAACTGATGGAAAGAGCAAGAAAGACCGCTAGTGCCGCTGTCGTGAAAGTATGGGTTCCCTGAATAATGAGATAAGGTCCCTGGAAGAGAGTTCTTTCATTATAAGAGACAAGAAAAGTCACCGGAGTAGTCTCGAGTTTTACGACGAAAGTTTTTGGTTCCAGGAGAAATCTTTGTTCATTGGACCTGATACCATGGATTTTTTTAGGTTTCTTTAGTTTTTTCCATTCAATGGGAAGTGGTTGGTTGGTGTTGGCCGAAAGGATTACTCCTTTTTGGCTGACTAACCATAGTGAAGGTTTGGGTCTATTGTCATCAGGAGACGCTCCAAGGTCAGGTCCGAATTCTGTTAATTTGAGAAGGTTGTAACTGTCCCCCTTAACTTCAGGAGGAGCAGTGACTTTATTGACATTAATTTTCGAAACCGGTTGATAGTTGTTTCTTTTTTCGATCGCGCGGGCAAGGTACATAAAGTAACCATAACGATACTCTTCTACCGCCATGTCTGAAAGGCGCACGAGCGAGTAGAGTGATATCAAACTTATGGTCAGTGCTCCGATAACACTGATAAAGAAAAGCTTTAGGTAAAGGCTTATCTTCATCAGGTTTTCCACTCCAGCCTGTAACCCAGACCGTATACAGAAGATATTTGCAATGATTGACCCGCGATATCTCTGATCTTCTTCCTGAGGTGGCTCATATGCGAATCAACAGTACGGTCATAGAGGTCAGCATTGTCATACAGGGAATTAAGAATGTTTTCCCGGGTAACAATATCACCTGATTTTCTAGCAAGAAGAATGAGGATATCCAGCTCTTTACGTCCGAGTGATATCATTTCTCCCATGAGTGTCACGATCCTTTTAGAGGGATCAATCGAGAGTTCCCCAAAATTAATTGTCTGCATATTTGGAGCGATTCTTTTGACGAATTTATTCAGCCGCGCTTTGAGTTCCTCTAAACCAAATGGCTTTCGGAGGTAGTCATCAGCACCATTTTTAATTCCTTTAACGACTGTCGCCTCATCAGTACGAGCACTTAAGAATACGATTGGTACCTCGTTCCCTGATTCTCTGACTTTTTGGCAAAGATCAAGTCCACTGCCATCTGGAAGTCCAATGTCCATCAGCAGCAGATCAAAATGTTCTGTATTGATTTTGTTCCAAGCTTCTGAAATGGTCGTGGCATTCTCGGACTCAAAACCACTGAGTCTGAGATTCAGTTTTAAGATTTTAGTGATTTGCATATCATCTTCAATGATCAAGATCTTTGGCATACTACTCCTTGTAGGTTGAATTATTACCCTAAAGAAAAAATTAAAAAATAAAAAAAAACCTTATATAGATCATCGGAGTTATACAGGAGTAACTCGGTTGCCATAAAGTTTTTCAAAAAAATGTTGGCAGCTAATACTTAATTGTTTTCGATTGTCTTGAGTACAAGCTATGAAATATTCATGATCCTCTCGTGGATGGCCGCATCCGAGTTGGTCAGCTTCATTGAAGCAACCTCTTGAAAGAGTCAGCCTTTGAAGGCTTGGTTGGCCTCCCTGACCAGCTCTGTGTTCCATATCGGCCAAAGTAGAAAAACTAAATATTACACTCAATACAATAATAATTTTCCTCATAAAATTCCTTTTGGATTGGGGGCTTCTTTTATAAAAAGTCACGACCTATCTCTCCCAACAAATTTCCCAGCGCGTAGGGGACTGAATAATCTCTGCTGACCGACCAGTTTGCAGCATGAGTAAATCCCAATTTATGCATCCATTCATGAAATAGATTATGGGCCACACCTGCGGCAGAGTAAGTGTCAAAAAATTTTGTATTGACCCAGATCCTTCTTGAAGAAGGATAGGTGTAACCCACGACATTGGTTTCTGCATAATAAAGTTCCACTTCCGCATCCATCGTGTTGTTTTTTGAAGGTTGAAGTTGTTCTGCCCCCTCTAAAATAATTTGGTAAATCTGAGCATTGGAATAGCCGCCATTGTCGATAAAAGTATTTTTGCCGTTATAAGAGTGGTTTAAAACTTTTGTTCTGAATTCTTCTGTTGCGACTACAAGTTTTATGATTTCAATGGCCTCTTCCATCTTCTCTTGTTGAAGGGGTGTGAGATTCACAAAGTGGATGTTGGCATCAAAGGTGAGTGCATCGTTCGGTATGAGGTCCTGGACCGAATGACCTCCATAGACAAATTCAATGAGATCAGATGTGGACCCGTTATTGCCGCTTGATTGATTACAAGAAGTGCTTAGGAAAGCTAGTAGAAGCAAAAGAAGAGTCATTTTTTTCATGGCAGAATTTTGTCACGAAGAAAAATGGTTCTGAATGGGGGCAATTGTTTCCAGAAATGAATTTAGTCAGGATGCTAAGCCGGGATAATTTCTTTGTTCTTTAAATGAATAGAGCTTCTTCCATAATCTCTTATGATTCTAGTGACAAGGCAGATTCTTCTTGTATCAAGTTTTTATGGGTGCGCTGTAGAGTATAAATATTGTAGGCATGCCTTATCACGGGTTGGGCAACGTTTCTAACCGGACAACCACCAGGTGTTTCACCTCTTTCTACACCTCCATGGGCATGTCCATGAAAGGCTATGTCCGCTTTACCATAATCAATGGCCTCGGCTAGATAATAACTTCCCAGGAATGGGTATATTTCTTTCTTCTCTCCCACTAAAGTTTGGGCGGTCGGGGAATAGTGAAGGAGTACTATTTTATAATCAGCTTCCATTTCTTTGATGACATTTTCCAGATGACGAGCATGATTCTTAGAGTGCCTCATAAAAGACTTCATTTCGGGCTCACCAAAGTCTGAACCGCTGGCCCCTACAAAACCTCCTCCAAAACCTTTGGCCCCAGCAACTCCTACCTTGTAATGGCCGACATTAAGAATAATGGAACTCCCTTCAAGTACGGTTACTCCTACATCTGTGAGTATCTGAGTTACCTGTTCCACCTGATCCACATGGTAATCATGGTTTCCCAGTACTGCGATCATAGGGATAGGACATTTTCTTAAATCATTTGCTAGTACCTTCATCTCTTCCGGATGACCTGTTTGTGTCAGGTCTCCTGCCAATAATAAAAAATCGGCCTTGTCTTTTAAGTTGTGAAAATGTTGTGAAAATCGATTGTGGGATTTTCTGTCAAAATGAACATCACCGGCGGCTGCTATTCTAATCATTTGATGGCCTCACTGCCTTCTGGTGCACCTAGAATCCGGACATTAACCAAATTTTTAAATTCAAAGTCAGGTGCCATTTTTGTTATGACTTCACTAAGAGCATCCATTTGTTCATGAGTAAATACTTCGCCCTTCGCTACGATTGTCTTGTCAGAGATCATGATTTTCACATCATGTTCTGCAATCCTTTCATCTGAGGTTAAAGCTTCCATGATGCGACCTTTAACGTAGATGGGGGAATCTGTACCTTCTTCTGATGTTTCAGGCTGTTCATAAACAGCATTCCGATAGGGGTGTACAACTGCTTCTGGAGCATAAGAAGAAGCATCAAATACAGAGCGATAAAGTCGTTCAATCACATCATTGGGTACGGCTATATCATTGGACTGACCATAGATGAGCAAGGCAAGTATTCTTCGAGGAGCATGTTTGGCCCTTTTTAGAAGATACTCCCATTCAATATTTCCTTGCTTTAAAACTGCCAGAGCGTCGTGCCAGTGGTGAGGATTATGTTCCTGATGAGCTGCCGCTTTTATGACAATAAAATCCTCAGGACTGATGGCATTGACGTATCTACCCAGGTAAGGAACCCGCCTTACATGAGATCTGACTTCTTCGTCGAAATAGATGTCACCGCTGGATTTAAATATGACATCAACCAGAATGTTTTCCCGCCAAGCTTTGAATAGCCAATATGGATCCCTCTTTTGGGAAGTAAATCCTTTGGCCTCTAAGACTTCTAAAACTCTTTCCGCATCGTCAGGCCTGACAAATAAATCAATATCATGGGTAACGCGGGGTCTGCCTAAACTTTTAGCTGCGACACCACCAATTAATGCGTAGGGGATTCCGGATTTTTCTATTATATCGATGGCCTCAAATAAAATCTTTTCCAGACTTGGAAGGTCTGACAGGTTGTGATCATGGTAGTCACGTTCACACTGCTCCTTTTCTTCTGCATGACTCAAAACTTTTTTTGTGTCCATAGAAGCCCCCTAGGTTCCCATTTCTTTCAAAATAGGGGCCAGATTTGAGGCGGTTATCTTTGACATAAATGAGGCATTTAGTCCCGGGTTGGGGCCTTCTTATGTCCAAATTTAGGTGGAGTTATTTAAGTTTTTTAGTCAATTGTCCGACTAGTGTGACATGAAAAGCTTCAAAGTGTTGTTATTTTGCCTCTTTGTAACTCCAGGACTGGTCTTAGCTGAGGCCGAGGATTGTGAATATGATCAACCCTTGCCAGTTGCCGCCGTGGAACTTTTGGATTCCTTAAAGAAGGTAAGTGCAGGACTATACAAAGACATTGCCACACTAAAAGTTAACCACGATGGTGAAGGCAAACTTTCGGTTTATTTTGAGAATGAGATTCCTAAGCTCATCAAGCTCACCTATAAAAATGGAAGTGGAACAGTCGTTAAGCAGGTTTCTTTTGATGATCTTGCCAAAGGAAAGCCGCTTATTTATGAAAACCCTGATAAACCCGGTAAGGCCATTGTGCTGGAGAAAGGGGCGAGCTTCAAAGAAGGAAACTATGATTTTAAGTTTAAAATCAGATCCAAAGTTTCCCCCGAGGAATTTCAAACTTATTCTATTAATTTTAGGCCCGATCTTGAAGCACCTAAAATCACTTATAATAATAAGTCTTTCAATAAAATGATTATCTCTCCTGGTATCAGCATGTTCAATTGGGATGGTACCTTTACCAAGGTTGAATTCAAGAACTGATCAGGATCTGCCGTACTTCACAGTGAAACTGGCCTTGGCAATGGTATTGGCATTGATTTGATTATCAAGATCTTTTCCTGATGTATTTTTATCGATGTCAATTTTGTCTGTTTTTAAGGCATATACTGTAAAAATATAGCGGTGTGCTTTCTTGCCGGGTGGAGGACATGCACCTCCATAGCCAGAAGTTCCATAATCTGTTTTTCCTTCAATCGCACCAGCTGGCAGCTTTTTATTGTTCGAAGCACCTTCTTCGATATTGGTCACATTTGCAGGAATGTTCGCTACCGTCCAGTGCCACCAGCCACTACCAGTCGGAGCATCTGGATCAAAAACGGTAATGGCAAAGCTTTTGGTAGTCTCCGGGGCACCTGTCCATTCCAATTCCGGGGAAACATTATCACCGGTACAGCCTGAGCTGTTGAATACAAACTTGTTAGGCAAGGTTTTGGAAGGATCAAAGGATGAGGTCTTTAATGTAAATAGGGTTTCCATAGAGCTCCTTTTTCGATTTAATCATCTAAATATCGTTTCACTACTAAATCAAGTCATGGAGTATTTATGAGCACAAGAAACAAGCTTACACTTGAAGAAATTAAAAGAGATTTTACTTCAGGACAATTGCCTGAATCATTCGGGATAGAAGTTGTGGAATTAGGTGAAGATTATGTTACAGGTGTTCTCACTGTTGATTCAAGACATCTTCGTCCTGGGAACATCATGAACGGCGGCGTTTCTTTAGTATTAATAGAAACAATGGGAAGCATTAGTTCCTGTCTTTATCTTGATATGAAAAAACAAAACTCTTTTGGTATTCAAGTTAATGCCAACCACATATCTGTGGCAAAACCAGGGGATATTCTTACCGCCCGCTCAAAGGCCATTCATATAGGTAAAACTACCCAAATTTGGGACGTCACTATTTCGAATCAAAATGGGAAATTGGTCTCATCGGGACGAATTACGATGCTGGTTACGGATCGTTAGAAAAAAAAGGACCACTCTCATAGAGTGGTCCTGGTATTGAGATTATTTTTCTTCCTGCGCCTGTTTTAAATTAATTTTTTGCTGTGCAGGTGTTCTTCGAGTTGGATCACCTATCCAACGAATCTTGTTAGTCACTGATTCACCGGAATCAGCAGTATTGAACTGAGTTCCAAAAACTAGAACTTGGGTATTTGCAGTTTGCTTTCCATTTAAGTAATCTAATGTTTCTTTACCATAAGTAATTCTGGCTGCATCTGACGACATATTTCCAACCAATACTTTATGGGCGAGATTCAAAGAAAGAATGTTCATTGCCTCATTGTCTGCGAAAGAAGACATTTCACCTTTAGTCCGATCCAATACGATAGAGCCATTATATCTCCAGACATCATCAACCTTGCCGACCGGAGCTTTATAATCCACTACATGTTCCACTGCATTTTGGTGCAATAAAGGGAAGTTATGGTTATACACACTTTTGTGGACAATAATTTTCTTGAATGGGGCAACATTCCTCCAAATTAAGGACTCCGAAGTCGTTTCTTGCGGCTCTCCATATTTTGAAATCATGTCTTTTGCTGCCGCAATAGAGCTGTCTGGCCACCCTCTGGTCATGCCGGTTGCCTTATCCAAGGCTTGTTGATCCCTGTTTTGTGTTTGAACACTTTCCGTATTTGAGGCGGTCGTCTGCTGTTGCCCCTGAGTATCTTTTTGCTTGAACATTGAACAACTTGCAAGTGTCAACGTCATCATAAGCAAGATACTTATTCTGTGATTTTTCATACTATTCCTCCATATTGTTAAGATCATCGACAACTCTAGTTGGAATAGAAACCAGCAAGCCAGAGACCAAAGTTAGGAGCATGAAATCTACATCGAAATGGTTAAATCAGTGTTTGTGAACTGCGCCGTTCATCATAAGAAATAATAAGGTTGAAATCGTTCTCAAAAGAAGAAGCATGGGATTTAATTTCTTTTATGGAATTTTCAAATATGGCCAATCATAATCCTATTGAACATGCTCGAAACATCGAAGACATTTTGGCATCTCTGAAATCGTTATGCCGAAAAGAAAAAGATGTTTTTAATGATCCAAAGGCGAAAGCTTTACTGGAAACTTCTGCTGAAGTACTTGGTGGTCTGGAAAAAGCTTTTCATGATTATCAGCAGAAGAACGATGCATGGAAAGATGAGTACCAAGAAACTCCGCAGCAGAGCAGTGACCCTTGGGATTAGAGGCAGATAAGAACGTTGAATGATTATGGAATGAATTCTTTGGAATTTACTGCCACGATATTCTCAAATTTATTGTTGTGGCATTCTCTTAACAAGCCAGGAGAAGACCATGACAAAAGTTCTAATTATCAGTAAAGATCAACAATTATCTAGAATTCTCAACTACAGCCTAACTTTTAGCGGTTTTACTGTCGAAAGTGCCATTTCACATGATCAGGCGGTGAAGTTCATTGAGGAAATACACTTTCAGTTAATACTTATGGATTTTGTGGCCCACAAAGGTGAAAGTGTTAATTTTTGCAAGACACTAAAAGACAATGGAAGCAGGGCCGCTTTGGTAGTAATGGGGGAATGTTATGATGAATTATCTATTCTTGAAGGAATGAATTCAGCAATGGACGATTATATACTTAAACCATTTGGAATGTCAGAACTACGAATGATTATTAATAAGCAGTTGGAAAGGAAAAGACTCACAAATAGACCTCTTGTATTGGGAGATCTGAAAATTGACGTGGCCAGAAGTTTAGTCTTTGTCAGAGATAAAATTGTGAATGTGGGAAAAAATGAACTGGAAATCCTGATTATCTTAACCAAAAAGGCCGGTAAAATTGTTACGACCGATAAACTGATTACTGAGGAACGAATGCTTTTGCTCCGTAGAAAATTACAAAAAGCAGCGGGTGAAGCTTTGCAGATAAAATCAGTTAAAGGTTTGGGGTATAAACTTATCGCGATGGAATCTTGCAGATAAAATAAGGCTCTCATGGTTTTCAAACAGGAGAAATTTTTGTATGCTGCTGATGTTCAGATGAAACAGTGGAGAGTGAAATCAAAACTGATAACCAAACTGAATAAAAAAAGGCTATCTTCGGATGGCCTTTTTTTTTTACTTTTTTTACTTCTTTTTTATTCACTGGTGATCTGCCTCAATGTAAGAAGCAAATCGTGCAGAGGAAGTAAGATGTAAGAAAGATGATGTTCAAAATAGACCCTTCTTCTCGAAAAACTTTTGCGCATCATTTTGGTGCCACTTAACAACCATTTTTACTATTTCTATGCCAAGCTAGCTCCAACAAAAAGGAGTTTGTTATGAGACTATTTATTTATCTTTTCCTCTTCCTGTCAGTGACTGTTACCACTGCTCATGCTCGAATGAATGTTCCTGTTGAAGCTTTTACTTTCGATTTTAACATCGATACTTCCCGTTTGGGTCGATATAAAGAAGAAAAAATATTTAAGACAACTGAAATCTTGCAGACCATTTTCACTTCTCAAGAATTTAAAGACAGAATTCTGGGGCATCGATATAAAGGTCGTAAGCGTTTTGCCCGTAATGAGGGGCTTTCTAATTTTGAGATTTATGAAAAAATCCTACAAGGAATGGAGAAACTTCATCCCATTGAGAACAACGCCATGGATATCGAACTTGCTATGTATACGGACAATGACTCTATTGTATTGGGGTATACAAATCCTTCTACCAAAAAAATATGGATGAACACGAAATATTTTAACCGTAATAGTCCCGCTCAAGTCGCCGCTACTTTAATGCATGAATGGCTGCATAAACTAGGTTTCGGGCACGAAAAAGAACGAAGTGAAGATCGAAAATATACAGTTCCTTATGCCATTGGTTACATCGTAAGAGATATTGCCAGGGAAATGAATGAAGACGATCGTTAAAAAGACCTCCCAAAAGGGCAGGGGCATTTTTGCGAAGGTGGATTTCAAGAAGGGTGAAATAATTGAAGTGTGCCAATTGATATTTATGGATTTAAAGGACGTCCATGGGGCCCTGGAAGGCTATGTTTACCATTACTCAGGGGATACTGCTGCCATCGCTCTTGGAAATGGGTCTCTTTACAATCACGACGATGATCCCAATTGTGAGTTTTATTTTAATTTTACAAAAAAAGTCCTAATTGTGCGTGCCATAAAAAATATTAAAAAAGGACAGGAAATTACCCTTAATTATGGTTATACGGACGAAGAGAAAAAGAACTTTGGTATTCATTATTAAATTTTGGTTTAGAATGAATAAATGAAACATTTTATTCAGGTACTTCTTGTCGCTATCTTGATGTGTCAATCGACCAAAGCCGCGGTTCTCAGAGTTGCTCCTGAGAGGTTTGAGGCCATCCTTAAAGAGGTTAAAGCATCGAAGCTTCTCTATGTGCAAGTGGAGCCTCCAAAGAATGCTGAAGATGAGGGGTTTAGTGACGATTTTCTGAATCGTGCTGATGCCACAGTCAACACGCTGGCCCATTCCAATGGCAGTGATGAAGCGGCCATGATCATATTTGCAGTTGTTGGACTGGTCGTCATTGTGGCCTGGATCCCTTATCTTCCTGTGTTAATTCATGACATGGTCACAAATGATAATTAAAACTTAAAAATTCATCATATGATTTCTGCCCAATGGAATCCCCTCATGGGTGAAGTTCCAATAAATGGAAGCCTGACAGGTCTTCGCTATAGCTTATTTGAGGACCGAAAGGACATGGAACGCAATCTAAAAATGGGATTTGCACTTGAGTCAGGTTATTATCTGGTAAAAGAGCTTGAACGCTATGAAGGTGGATACTGGCTGGCGGGTCCATCCATTGCTGTAGGTGAAATCGAACCAGATTCTTTGATGGTAAAAATTGATTTGATGGGGGGCTCGTCCTTTGATTCTGATCTGGGACTAATTTCGCGGGCCGAGTTATCAATGAACTGGCTTTTTCATTCAAAGCTATCATTAGGTTTAAGCCTAGGTGGTCTATATATGAAAGTTAATGACAGTTCTGATGATCTGAGTTTTGTGACAGGGATCAATTCCGGAATTGTATTTTAAATGTCGAGGTAAATAATGAATTCAAATAGAAATAAATGGAATATTAATACTAAACTAAATCATCCGGTAGAAGTTATTTTACATGAAGGGAATAAACCGCTTGTTCAGCCGATCTATCAATCTGCTAAATTTGCTCCTACTGAAAATGTTCCTTATTGGGATCAATTTATTTATTCAAGGGTCTCTAATCCAACAACCCGTCAGTTGGAGCTAACCCTGGCAGAAATCCAGAACCGAGAAGACTGCATTGTTTTGGGGTCTGGAATGGCCGCTCTCACTGCCACTTTTCTGGCACTTTTGCAAAGTGGTGATCACATCATCACATTCCGTGAATTATATAAACCGGCGCGAACTTACATCAGGGAGTTTCTGCCACGATACCAAATTGAAAACACCGTTTTATCATTGTCCCGAATTGATGAGTTAGAAGCAGCGATCATACCAGGAAAAACAAAGCTTATTCATTTTGAAAGTCCGTCCAATCCTAATTTGGATATAGCGGATATCGATCATATTTTAGCAATTGCCCGGAAATTTGGGGTCTTGGTTAGTATGGACGGAACCTTTGCCGGTCTTCATCAGCATACTGGGTTTGATATTGATGTGATGATTCATAGCCTGACAAAATTCGCCAATGGCCACGGTGATGTCATTGCGGGAAGTGTGGCCGGAAAGGGCCAGCTTATTAAAAAAATAAGAGAAATGAGCATTTACATTGGTGCGACTCCCGACCCCCATTCCTGTTATCTTGTGGAACGAGGTCTTAAAACCTATATGCTCCGATATGAAAGACAAACTCAGACCTCTTTAAAGATCGCTGAATTTCTTTCCACTCATCCGAAAGTGAAGAATGTCCGTTATCCCGGTTTACTTTCCCATTCAGGGCATGAACTGGCAAAAAAACAAATGAAGGACATGGGGGCGGTTATTGCCTTTGAAATTGATGAAAGTGTTGCCCTCTCCGCTGATAAGTTTTGTCATCAATTAAAGCTCATTCAGCTGACTGTCAGCATAGGTTCCACAGAAAGTATTATCTGCTCTACAGGTCTATTTTTTGCTCAGGATTTAGCTCCTGAAGACCAAAGAGAGATGGGTATTAATAATTTCTCTCTTCGCTTATCAATAGGACTAGAAGACGCTCAGGATTTAATCCAGGATTTAAAGCAGGCCCTGGACTGAATTAGTGGACATCATGAATGCTGACCTCTCTAGATTCATTGAGCTCGATTTCATGCTCAATGGGGTTCCCATTGTAATAAAAGTCTTTATGAGTGTTGGTGGTGAGTCTCGCTTTAAGCTTGTTTTTTCCTTTTGGCACAATGATATGAATCCAATTACCATCGGCCCTTGTTATCTTTTTTCCATTTAAGAAAATATGTGCATGACCCTGACCGGCCTTGTCTTCTGTGGCATTTGCGTCCTCTGGAGTAAAAATAAAATTCTTAGCATCTAAATAAATATCCCATCCACCTTTTTCATCAAGAGATGCTTTAATGTTGATATCAGGAATCCCTTGGCCAGCATGAATTTCAAAACGAGGAGACGCCTCTGTGAGAAAGCTTTTGATAGGGAAAGGTTGTGAGTGCAAATAAGATAAGATAATTGATACCTCCCCAAAGTGCTCTCACTGTAAATCGTTTATGATATCTGATTGGGGCTCGATAGTAATGACCTGGTCCCAAGACAATTATAAGCAAGAATTTATGATCAAGACCCATAGCTGGTCTTTCTTGAAAAATCATAATTACTAAACCACTTTACATGGGCCTCAGAGTATTTCGAGATCAGGGCCAAAAGAATGTATTTTGATCCTCGCTGGTACGAATTTTGCTTTTATTGAAAATAGTTCATCTCTTAAGGAGGAAAATATGATCAATACCAACGAGAATACTAAATTTGCTGAAGCGGAGGGGGCAAATGGTCCCGTGTCAGTTTCCAAACTGAAGGAGTACGGAAAAAAGGCTTACTTACCAATCGTAGATGTTGTCTATAAGTATCAAGACGAATTCACTCCTTATTTAAACGCATTGGTTAAAGGATTGCAGGGCGGAGTCGAAAAATTAAACGCTGAGAATGCGACTGAAGCCGAAAAATATGTCTCACAGTTTTTTCGAGAAGCTTCTGATGGTCTCGATCAGGCTAGACAAAAATTAGAATCCAAAGATGTTAATGCCATCACTAACTTTCTGCATGAACAAACAGAAAAGAGACCTGGTATTATGTTCTCCACTTCCTATATCGCTGGTCTCTTCTTTGGAAGATTGGGCCGCCACATTGCAAGACAAAAACCACTGACTAATGAACCTCCAGCCATGGATGAATCAATTCATTAATAAAGGAGAATTTATGGAACCAAATATGCCAAAAGATATCGATCCCTTTATCAGTACCGGCAGCTCCGGAACTGTGGATCGGCATTTTGAAAGAGAATCATGGAAAGATATGACTCAAAAGTTTTATGGAGATGTTGTTCATCTTTTTGAAACACAGGGGCAACTGATTAAAACGGAGATGGGTGAAAAAGTTAACGAAGTTAAAGAAGCCAGTGTTTCACTGATCTCCGGGGGCGTTCTGTTGTTTGTAGGGGCCTTGTGTTTAGCGGCCACAGCTATAATAGCCTTGGATCTTGTTACTGAGTTATGGCTTGCCTCAACAATTGTCACATTTATGTTTTTTGCTGTCGGCGGGATACTCCTCATGTCAGCGAAAAAGAAATTAGAGGCAGACAAAATTAAGCCTAATAAATCCATTGCAGCTTTTGGAGAAATCCGACACTCGCTCAAGGAGAAAGTTAATGAAATCACCAAACACTGAGAGAAAAACATCAGACGATTTAAAGCATGAAGTTCATCATGAACTACGGAAAGTGCGGAGAGATATTGATGAGATGCAAAGCAGATTATCTCCCGGCCAGATAATTGATGATGCCATTTTTTATCCCCATGGAAGAAGTGTTGTTTCTACCTTTGACCATCTCAAAAATAATCCGGTAGGAACGGCCTTATTATCACTGGGCACATTACTCTTGATGGAGGATGAAAACCATGTGACCTATGAAAGAAATGCCAGGATAAAAGCAAATTCCTTAAAGGAAGGCATTAAAAACCAAATGCCTCATAAGGAACTTCAACCTGGTCAGGTGCCAAATGCCATGGATCGTGCCAAAGCAAAAGTAACAGGACTTAAGCATGATCTGCAGACTAAAAAAGAAGAACTTAAGCAAACAATTGAAAGGAAAAAAAGTGATGTTAAGGAAAGATTTTCGGAAACCCAGGAACATCTTTCACTAGGCGCTGATTTTGAGGGGGCCGCCCTGCAAGGACCTTCCCGTAAGGAGAAAGTGCGAGAGAGCTATGAGAAGACTCGTGAAAAACTCAGTACGGGATTTCAGTCCGGTAAGGAGAAAATTCAAAACCTTGATCCTTTGGCCTACATGGCCCTTGGGGCCGGTCTTGGTGCCCTCACTGGAGCTTCTCTTCCTATCAGTGATGCTGAAAGAAACCTCGTCGATACCCGCTTTACGGGTAAGCTTTCTGATTTTAGCCGTGAACTTCAGGACGCTGTGAACCAGTCTTCAAATATCCTGAAAGATCTGTTTATTGATGATGCCAAAGGCTTTAGTGCTGATATCTTTAATCGTTCTGTTCGGTAACTCCGATTTTTGAAAAGACTATGAGGGTTTTCATAGTCTTTTCATTTTCTTTTTTCACTACTGTTTTATGCACATTCACGTTCTGAATGAATAAGAGAAAAACTCCCCACGATATAATATTGACGGTAAATCTCATAAGCACCTCTCTTGCTTGTAAAAGAGGTTAGCAAGGAAATCTTGCAGCAGTATGGAACTGGCAATTGTGCAAAGCATGTGTAAGAAATAGAAGATTATGTTTGACAACTGATACCTATGTTTTATTATTCAAACATGAAAAAATTTATCCTCATCCTATCCCTAAGTACCCAGTCTTTTGCGTCTACTCCTATTGATGAAAGACTTAAAGATTACATCCAGGAATTTAATCTTACTGCGGCCACATCTCCCGCTCCTAGACGGAATAAGCTCTTCGCCATTGGCCGCGATCTGTTTCATGAACGGCGGCTTTCGGGAAATAACAATATTGCCTGCATGGACTGCCACCATCCAAGAGTGGGAACTGCCGATGGATTGCCTTTGGGATTAGGCGAAGGGGCCACTGGTCTGCAAATCGGTACGAGAAACAGAGTGCAAGGAACTGGGAAAGTTCTGGCACGTAATACTCCGGCCCTATTCAATTTGCACAATGTGAATATCATGTTTTGGGATGGGAGAGTGGAGTATTTTCCTGAAACTAAAACTTTTTTTACTCCTGCGCCGCTAGCACCGGAAGTAGCGTCGACTCTTAAGAGTGCTCTGGCCGCTCAGGCCATCTTTCCGATGGTTGATCATGCAGAAATGCGCGGACAAAAAGGCACAAACCAAATTGCTGATGCCAGAGATGAACAAGAAGCTTGGGATCTGATTGTTGAAAAAATAATGAATCTTCCAGGCTATAAAGAAGCCTTTGCTGAAATTTATCCAGGAGAAAAAATCAACATTGGCCACTTCGGTGAGGCCCTGGCCGAATTTCAATCCCATGCCTTCTTTTTATCTGATACGCCCTATGATCGTTATTTAAAAGGGGATATCGAAGCGTTAACTCCCAAGCAAAAAATCGGAATGGATGTCTTCTTTAACAAAGGTAAGTGCGGGGATTGTCACCATAGTGAACATCTATCGGCGCTCGATTATGATGGAGTAGGTGCTCCGCAAATTGGCCCAGGAAAAGAAAATGGCATGGATTATGGACGTTATCAATGGGACGGGGATGAAGGAAGCCGCTTTGCCTTCCGAGTACCACCTTTAAGAAACGTTGCTTTGACCGCTCCCTATTTTCACGATGGCTCGATCGCAACCCTCGAGCAAGTGGTTGAGCATTATGATGATATTAAAGGGAGTCTTGAGAGTTATAAAATTGTTCAGCAATTACAAAATTATCTTAAGCCTTTAAAAGACCATGATCATTCAATCAATGAAGCACTGTATGCCAACCTGCCGGAAGATTTACCGCTAAAGCTTGAGTTTACAGCAGAGGAAGAAGAGGCCTTAGTCGAATTTTTGCGGACAGGCTTAACTGATATGAGGCTTCAAGGCAATTTATCATTTATCGAAAAAAATGCTGAGTAATCCAGTTCTTAGTTCTTCGTTTAATGTTGTATCAAGTGTACTGGCAGGCCCGCGATAGATGTCAGTATTGTCTTCAGCTGAACCAATGGAGGTGAAACCTCCAAAAAGTTCTTCGCTATCGTTGGATATCGCCTGCTCCATCGGAAGAGTTTGAAAGTAATTAAAGTCTTCCAGAAAAAGTTTGGAAGTCGAGCAAGAATACTGGGGTACAAAATACAGCATACTTTTCAAATAGGCAGTCAGGTTATTTTCCCCATAAACCAGATTACTGCCGGTCAAAAATAAATTTTGAGGTCTGGAAAAGAATAAAAACCTCGCACAGAAGGTAAAGTACTCAACGGCCCGGAGAGAATTGCCTTTATATCAGAACATCATGAGGCAATTTACAAGGAACAGATTAGAATAGAGAAGGAGAAGATGGATTTGACCACACTTGGTCATGAATAGGTGTGCTCCTCGACATGTGAAGTGTTATAGATCGTAGAACATACTTAAAAGACCAGTGCGGAGTTCCTGCTCTGGAGAGTCGATGTCACTTGCGGGCCCTCGATAGATCAATGGGGTCTCATCCACAGGTGACATGGCGGTAAATCCTCCCATCAGTTCATGCTGGTCTGCAGACGGAAGAACATCAATTGAAAGATCCTGAGAATAATAAAAATCATTAAGAGTTAGTTTTGTCATTGAGCAAGCAAAGTTGTTGTCTGAATAGAGATTACTTCGCATGTATCCCACTAGATTGTTGTCTCCATAAACGATGGTGCCTAGATTAAAGGCCACATTAAAATCTGTGGAAGCAGACAGAGAGGTCACTGGCATTTCCGGCATGGCGTAGAGGCCGCTCCAAGATGAAGTGCTTGAATATGTATCAATGATGTCGGTGCAATTCATGGAAGTGGGGTCATTGTCTCTTAGATTTAGGATTCCCAAAAAATGATTGGAGGATCCAAAATCATTACTGGAAAGAGCGAACTTCGCTTTGAGCTGAGTGGTCTGCTTCTGGATCTTATTACTTGTCATTAATAGATGAGGAAGGGCGGGGTTAAAGTAATAAGAGGCCTCGGTGGTCGCGGAGGTCTCGTTATTAGAATTGGAGGTCCCTGAAAAACTCAGACAAAAAGATTTGTCCTGCTGTCCGAATGAGATTGGGCCAGTGTAAAGTGAACCCATGTCCGGGTCACAACAGGTGTTTTCGCTTAAGCAATAACGAATGGTTGAAGCCGTGGAACAACTTAGCCCCACGGATATCGGAGTTTTGAAAGAACCTCCGGCAATAGTACTTGAACAAGTTGGTGTAGTGCTGTTTTCAGCGAATTTATCATCTTCATTATCACTGTCTAGATTGATATTTGGGTTTAATGAAGTACCAAGAAATAGAGGAGCAGATGACTCCGATTTAGATGGATTGGTTTGTGGTGCTTTGTCATTGGAAGGGGAACTTTCTCTTCGAGTAGGGCCTGGGCCACTACTTCTGTTTCTGGCTACTCTTTCGCTAATAATGACTTGTGGTCCATTTCTTGTTCCAGAACTGTCGGTATGTGATATTTGTTCTTTATTATTAAACGAACTAATATCATTTGGACTCTTACGTTCAGAAACGTCAAAGGTAGTTCCGTCATTTAGTTGAGATTTATTAGTTTGGACCTGAGACTTGCTGGCCGATGCTGGTTGACGTTTAGTTATCTTTCTAATCTTCTTTTGAACTACTTCCATATCAATCCCTTGACCGGTATGAGTGCTCTTTTGGTTTTTGAGTTTAACCCCAACTCCAGAAAGAAAACATAAAAGGGCACCGAGGATCAGGTGTTGTTTTTTCATGAAAGCCTTTTCGGCGCTCTTAGGTTCTCCAAGATTAATTTTATCTAAAGAAATTGGTTAATTGCTCCATTAACGTGCGGAGCACTTGTTTACAGCTACAATTGAACGATAAGCACAAAAAACGAAACTTAAAGGACGTCTTGTGAAAATGCGAATTGGGGCCATTGTCGTTACGGGAACTTTTACCCTTAATGCGCTTGCCTTAGACTCATTCAGCTATTCGGGCCGATTGGTCAATAGCAGCGGCGTGCCGGTAACTGGAGAAGTAAAGCTAAGATTTGACATTCGCTCTTCTGTTACTGTTAATCCAACTACGTTGGTGTGTACCAAGGAAATTGATCATGTGCCTCTTTCACAAGGTCTCTTTCACGTAAAATTAAAATTTGATTCTGGTGATTGTTTTGGGAATCCGTTTCAGAACATTATGGAAACGGCCTATAACAATGGTCATCAACTCTCTTATCAAGTGACGGATCTTAATAACACTCGTACCTATGCTGAGCAGGCGATGTATGCAGTTCCTTCTTCTTTTATGGCAAATTACGCTAAGAAGTTGTCTCAGAATGGGGCCACAAACGGACAGGCCTTGGTTTGGAATAATGGTTCTGGAGACTGGGTTCCTAGTTCAGTTCTTCTTCCGGCCAATGTCATTGCTGGTTTAGGTGTAACTATTACGAACACTGCCGGTCAACTTATTATCTCGGCCAGTGGGGGCAGTGGTTCTGTTACCAATGTAACTGGAGTACTTCCCATAAGTGTGAACACGGGGGCCACAACTCCGGAGATTTCGATCTCTCAAGCAGATACAATAACGAACGGTTATTTAAGTTCAACTGATTGGAATACGTTTAATAACAAACAAGACTCACTTGCTAGTGGGGCCAGCATCAATGGTATCACTTATCCGGTTTTCGGTCAGACACTTCAGGTTCCGCTAGCGCCGGTAGGTTTAACTGATGTGGTTAACCTTCAAGCACTTCAGGATGCCATTGATGGTGTGACCACGACACTTCAATGGACCACAAGTGGAACTGATATTCATAACAATAATACAGGTAATGTGGGTATAGGTACGGCCCTTCCTGCTGAAAAGTTAGATGTGATTGGTAACATTGCTGTTACTGGAAACCTTCGTTTCAAAGATTCCGGTTCAAATTATGTTGAACTTCGTGCTCCTATAACGACGGCCGGTGTGACTTTTACTCTTCCTGCGGCCGATGGAACCAATGGCCAAGTCTTAAAGACTGATGGGTCAGGAAATCTTTCTTGGGGCAATTCTTCAGTTGGTTCTGGTGACATTACTGATGGGTCGATTGTCGATGCAGATGTATCTGCAACTGCCGCGATTGATCAATCAAAAATTGCGAATCTTACGACAGATTTGGCCGGAAAAGAACCGTCGATCGCTGCTGGAACTGCAGCTCAGTACTGGCGTGGGGACAAAACTTGGCAAGCATTAAATACGGATGTGGTTTTAGAAGGTGCAACTAATAAGTATTATACAGACACGCTTGCTCGTGGATCTCTGTCGGCTTCTTCTCCAATTAGTTATAACTCTGGCACTGGTGTGATTGGAATGGTGGCAGGAACGACTGGAGATCTTCTTCAGTACGACGGAACTTCTTGGGTGCCATGGGCCCCAAACTTTTTAACCAGTGAAGCGGATACACTTGCGACTGTAACGGGAAGAGGAGCGACAACTGCAACTGCCCTAACTCTTAGCGGAGGAGCGAGCTTTCCAGGAAGTGGTATTTGGAATGCTTCTGGTAATGTGGGTATTGGAACCAATACTCCTCGTTCAGCACTTGATGTTGCTGGTGGAGTTCAAATCGGTAACGATGCGGCCCTTTGTGCTGCTACTAAAGTGGGGACTCTTCGTTATTCCGGTGGAAACGTAGAATACTGTAATGGGGCCAGCTGGCTTGCTTTTGGTGTGAGTGGTTCTGGTATCACGAACATTAACGGATCATCTGTCGGTGCGCATTCATTTGCAGTTCCTGGCGCAACCGGTACAGCTCCAAACTGGGTGACAGTTCCAGCGACTGGTGTTCATACATTAAATATCCCGATGGCAAGTGATGCTGGTGTGACTGCGGGTCT
The DNA here is from genome assembly GCA_023701435.1 of Bacteriovoracaceae bacterium. GTDB lineage: Bacteria > Bdellovibrionota > Bacteriovoracia > Bacteriovoracales > Bacteriovoracaceae > Peredibacter. The sequence goes on from JAMPXB010000003.1 coordinate 59,747, forward strand.
AGTTAGTAAAACTGATTACGATGCATTCAATGCCAAGCTTGGAACTTCAACAACTCTTTCAGGGGATGTGACTGGAACCTACAACTCGACTGTGGTTGAAGGGATTCAGGGAACTCCGGTTGTGATCAACACTCTTACAAACGGCAATATCCTTAAATTTAATGGAACCAATTGGATCAATACTGCACTTACGACTGCTGATTTAGGATCAGGAGTTCTTCCCGTGTCTCGTGGTGGAACTAACACCAGTTCTCTCGTTGGTGATAGAATCATGGTGTCCACTCCAACAGCGATTGTGGAAGCAGCAGCACTAACTGATGGACAACTTTTAATTGGTGCTACTGGCGCAGCTCCTGTGGCCTCTACACTGACTGCGGGAACAGGGGTGACGATTACCAACTCTGCCGGTGGAATCACAATCGCTGCAACGGGTAGTGGAGGGACAGTAACAGATGTCTCTGGAACGGCCCCGATCTCTGTGGCAACTGGAACTACCACTCCCGTGGTTTCAATTTCTCAAGCAAATACAACAACTGATGGTTACTTGAGCTCAACGGACTGGAATACCTTCAATAATAAACAGTCCTCTCTCTCTGCGGGTGTGACCATCAATGGGGTTACATATCCCGCGAACGCTACTCTGCCGATGCAAGTGACCCTTGCTCCTGTGAACTTAACTGATGTGGTGAATAAGCAGTACGTGGATAGTTTTGGGCAGTGGGGAACCAGTGCCGGGAACGTGTTCCGTACTTCCGGTAACGTGGGGATCGGAACTTCAACTCCTACCCAGAAACTTTCAGTGGCCGGAACAATTGAATCAACAAGTGGTGGTATTAAGTTCCCCGATGGGACGATTCAAACTTCGGCGATCCAGCCTTTTGTAATGGGTGGAACCTTTGTCGGTACGCTAGAAAGTTCTCAGATACTCATGCAGTTTCCATTTCCAATAAATGTGATCATACCTGCGGGTTGTGCGAACAGCCGTTTTGAAGTTGCTACGGCGACTACATCAAGTGTGATTGTTACATTGGAAAAGTGCACGGGTGCGGGTTTTTCAAGTTGTACTCAAATCGGGACGGCTACGATAAGCGCTTCTGGAAAGGTTGCAAGTTTTAATTGTGCTTCAGCAACATCCTTTGTAGCTGGCGCAGATTCGTTGGTGATCAAAGGACCTGCTGCTGCAGATACCACTGCGGGCAATGCCGGATGGTCAATTTATGGAACAAGATAGAGGGAGAAGAGGTCTTATGAAACGACATCTAAAGTACATTATATTGTTCGTCATTTTGCTGGCCCATTTTAGGGTTGAAGCAGAAATATTATGGGTGGGTGGTGAGGATGTCGATTTTCTCGATAATGGGACTTGCGTGTATACCAACTCTAGTTATAGACGTACCAGTTTCAGTCGTGTGGCGCTATACGGTTGCTCTGGGGCGATTGCGAAGTCGAGGCCATTTCCTGGAGGAGCTATAACCTCAGGATGGATTTCGGCTTGGGTAAAGGGCCTCAGCTCTCCGAATCTAGTATATTTCGGATTGGGAAAAGCGGGTACAAATGACAGCATTTGGTTTGGAACAGCGGCTGCGAATAAAACAGCCTTGTGGAAATATAATGGGACAACATGGACTCAGTTAGCAGCCGAAACCAGTACGAGTGGGACTTCGGCGCTACAAAAAATAGATATACAGATTATCGATTATGGTGCCAGTGCCACGGTAAAGATATACAAAGATGGAGCAGCAGTTCCGATTCTGTCTTATACAGGCAATGTTTTGGCCGGAGGGGCGACCAATCTGGACACTGTCGTTATTAAAGCCGACATGTTTTCACCTGTATCTGAGCTTATCGTTTCAGATAGTGACACCCGTAAATTATCATTGGCCACACTAGCACCTAATGCGGCTGGAGATGCGAACCAATGGACTGGTATCTATACCGATGTAAATACGACATCATTTAATGATTCCACCGCGATCTCTGTGGCTACCTCAGGGCAAGACTTTCTTACTCATTTGATGAATTTACCGGCCGGTAACTTTCAGGTTTTGAGTGTAAAGGTTGGGGCCCGGGCCACACAAACAGGTTCAGGTATTGGGTCATTATCTGTGGGGGTTAAGACAAATGGAAGTAGTCATGTTCCTGCTGCTTTAGTCTTACCTGTTACGTGGGGAATTGAAGAAACCTATTACTCTCAAAATCCTGTGACATTATCACCGTGGACAATTGGCGACATCAATTCCTTGCAGATCAATCTGAAGTCAGCTCCGTAGGAGTATGTGATGGTAAAGAGGTTGTTTGTTCTTGCGTTTGCTTTTACCCTTGATTATGCTGCGGCAGATGTTAAGTCATCTAAGGTAAATGCTTATTCTGTTATCTCACCTCCGAATGGTGTGAGTGCCTCAAAGGTAAATGCTTATTCTGTTGTCTCACCTCCGGACGGAGTAAGTGTCTCAAAGGTAAATAGCTATGGAGTTGTCTCTCCCCCTGATGGGGTAGCAGTGTCCAAGGTCGTTGCTTATGCGGTCCTGAAACCTAAAGAGAAGGTTCAGCCAAGTATTTTTATTTTCACTAAAACTTTTAGTCAGCTGTATCCAATGTTTGCTATAAAAAACTCATCACGCTAATTATTTCCCATGACCCTTATCATTGAACCGATTTGTACGCCGTACTAAGTATTATTTCTTGTAACAGGCACGATCTGTAAACAAATATTGTAAACTTCCGTTTTCTCACCTTCCTCCAGAAGAGTGGCGACTTTACGTCTAAAATCCCGCGCCATTTCTTTGGCCCGTGGGAGATTGGCGGTATTGATGGGAAGGGTAATGGAAGTAATATCCCTTAACTCAAGAGAGTCCACGTCCAATGACTCTAATGACTGCAAAATGACCTGTCGGTTGGCCTCACGAAGTGCTAATGATGGGACGTTATGGGTGGTTGTGAGGTCTTTATAAGTAGGGGTGTGCTTACCATCACGTAATTCAATGAGTCCGAGGGATAGCATCTTCCTGAAAGAATCTTTTACAGTCATTTCACTTAAATTTAATCTCTCAGCAATCCAGGAAAACTCATCACGGTAATTAATAGTTTCCATCAGGTTTAAAATGGCAAAATGGTGCCATTCTGTGACCATTGAAAGTTCATCTTCCCGAAGTTGATGGGCACCACCTAGCTCTTTTCTGGTCTTCTGGGTGCTTTCAATAATTTGCCTTATGTTTTCAGAGTCTTCGTGATTAAGGGCAAGTGAATTGATGATTCGAGCTGAGACAGTTGGGCCAGGGATATATTTCTTGTTAAGGATATCACTTAAGCGTCCAGAAGAGATGCTTAAGTCTCTGGCAAAAGCCCGTACAGAATAGTTATGATTGCGCTTTCTTCTTTCCTTTAATACATTTTGAAGCATTAATGGAAGATCAATATCATTCATATAATTCTTTTATTCAAAGACGAGATAACAAACGTTCAGATACTCAATAGAAGTGTAGCTTGTAATCTCTCCAGAAATGATGAGGGCATTTAAATATCTTATTTTTTCAGAAGAATCAGGAATGCGGCTTAAAGAAACACTGTAGTAGTAGAGCAGCTCATGAACTATTCCTACTGCTTTTTGATGAGGCGAGAGCAGTTTCCAGACATCATTTGAGATAATGTATCTTTTATCTTTAGGGAAAATAGGACGTTTTTGTATAAACGTTTGATTTAGTTCGCACCCTTTTGGAATGAAACCAATTCCCATATCATTTACTGGAAATAATTCAATTCCATCCAGTAGGTTTATTTCAGCTTTAAATTTATTAAGTTTCTCTAAGAGAAACTTTTTGAGGGAGTGATTTGTATCAGGAAGTCTGCCAATAAAATTCCGTGCAATAGCAATACTTTGATCTAAACAGGAAGAATCGTCATGGCAAGCTTGACCGATTTTGGGGAAAATTGGCTTTAGTCCATAACGATATTCAGCTTCATAGGCATCATAAAACTTATTATCGGCAGGGTTTTCACAAAGAATGGAATTTCCACCATTTCCTCTTTCTGACCAGGCCATCGCATTTAGGGTAAAGCCCAATAGGGTAAGCAAAATAAAAATTCTCATTAGATCCTCAATATTTTTATCTTATTGAAATACGTCATTAACAAGTCGTTTTCAAGATGTTTTGGGATCAATAACGTATTGGAATAACTTTTTATCTGTTCCGTTTTTTCTTCGGAACGCCCGTGTTGGCACTAATCTCGCAGTATAGGAAGTTAACAGTCTTAAGATTGTAAGAGATTCAAGCACATAAACACTTCTGAATTGTCTAAAGAAATGACGTTTGAGAAGGGTTTCATCATTAAGGGGATTTAAATGAAACTAACAATGGTATTGCTCTTCGGTTTTTTGACCACTTTTGCCCACGCGAACATGTCCATTGATGGAGGGACCAAATTATATCTTTCTGAGATCGAGTGCCTGGAAAGCCTGCCGGAAAAAACGGAAATTGTTTGTAAAGATTTATCGGGCATGATGTTTTGTTCGACGCTATTTGATGTCCGTTTAAATAATGGCGGTATTAAAAGTGTGCAACTTTATACCACTGCGGACATTGCATGCGATTCAAAACTTTGGAGAAATTTGACCTTGGGTCTTACTGACAAGATAAACGCGGCAACTGCTAGATCAGAAGCTAAAATAGAACTTAGGTCCCTTATCTCACAGGTTAAAAAAATTAAGTCTTGTCACTAATGATGATGTGAGCGCGAAAATTCTGTTTTTGCCTTCTCAGGAAGTAACTTCATGGCCACCCCTTGAAGCTTAGTGAGTAAACTTTCTGAGAAGACCCGCTCTTTGCCGGCCATCAGGGCCTCAAATCCTAATTTTGCCACTTCTGGCATATCATTTTCAAATTTCGACTCATTCCCTGCTTCAGGCGTGAGAATCGTTACTTTCACGTCATGGTTTTTCATTTCATTTTTAATGGACTCAGCAAAAGAATTGATAAAGGAAATGGAGGCATCATAAACGGCTTCGTAAGGTGAGGGCATGACTGAAGTGAAGAGAATTCTACCGGCTTCTCGATCCCTCATTTCTGGTAGAATTCTTTTTACCAGATGGATGGTGGAGACAATATTTAAATTAATAAGATTTATTTCTTCCCGTAAGTCTGTTTCCGTAAACTCACCGCCAGAACCAACACTGGCATTGATGGCAATGATATCAAGAGGTCTTCCAAACTTTTGAATTCTCGCATAGAGGTTTTCCACCCCTGCATAGCTTGCCAGTTTCGCTTTCATGGCCTCAACGACAATGCCCATTTCCTCCAGCTTTTGTTGGGTCGTAAAGATGTCGTCACTGCCAGAAACAATTAAAAGTTCGTATCCATTAAGTCCGAACTGTTTGGCCAGTTCAAGACCGATAACAGTTGAAGCGCCAGTGATAACAGCAAAAGGTTGTTCCATTTATCTGCTCCTTACTTAATAACGAACCCATGAGATCAAATTATTTTTCAGAGATAAAGGCGCAGACACTCTGTGTGTGGTGTGCTAAGTTTTTTTGGTGAATTCACCTATTGTATCAAAGATCAGAGTATATTTAAAAGATAAGCATTATATTGATAATGTGCCCTTTATCAGTGTAGGGATTTTGGCCGGCACGGCTTGTTGCATCTATGCTCTTCTTTTTTCTCGGGTTGAGAAGTTAGGCGCTTTGTTGATGGAAGAAAATCTTCCTGTAGTACTTTTTCTTTCACCGTTATTGTTTGTCCTATCGCTTTTTATTGTTAAAAAAATTGCACCGGGCGCATCAGGAAGCGGCATTCCCCAGGTCATGGCCTGCATTGAAAAATCCCATTCACATCTTGCCAGTATTTTTTTGACGATGAGAGTATTGGCAGTAAAAGTCATTTCTTCCGTTTTGGTTATGTTTGCTGGTGGAGGAATCGGTAGAGAAGGACCCTCACTTCAGATCTCGGCTGCGATCGCTCATAACGTAGGCCTTCTTTTTAATAGGGCCGGCATAGCGGTTAAAACCGATCAGCTTTATATCGCCGGAGCTGCCAGTGGGTTGGCAGCAGCTTTTAATACTCCAATTGGTGGTATTGTTTATGCCATTGAGGAACTTTCTCATGAGCATATGAAAAAGTATAAGGATGTCCTTTTACTTGCCGTTGTTATTGCCGGTTTCACTGCTCAGCTTTTAATCGGAAACTATCTCTATTTGGGATATCCCAAAGTCACAACGACACTGAGTTTTGGAATGCTTTTAACGGTTTCCATTGTCAGTGTGATGGCCGGTATTTTGGGGGCAATGTTCTCAAAAATTTTGACAAGACTTATCGCCTGGCGCATTTCAAAAACATTTAATCAACAGCTTATTATCGCTGGTGCAATTGGACTTGCCATGGTTGGCATTTACTATTTCTTCGGGGCCAGGGCCATATTTTCAGGAAATGAATCTATCAATTTTATTCTCTTTGTCGAAGAAGAAATTCCTTTTTCTGAAGTATTCTTTCGTTTTTCATCTCCTTTGTTAACTTCAATGACTGGTGTTGCTGGTGGTATTTTTGCTCCTTCATTATCAGCTGGTGCGGTTTTTGGCGGAATGATGGCGCAATTAACCGACCCTTCGCTGCGAACTATTCTCGGCCTCTCCGGAATGATCGGTTTTTTGACAGGAGTTACCAGAAGTCCAATCACGTCCTTTGTTTTGGTCTTTGAAATGACTGACCGCCATTCGGCCGTTTTAGGAATGATGTTTGCCGCATTTTTCTCTTCCCTTGGATCAAATATTCTTGGTGATAAATCATTTTACGAAACATCAGTGGATAATATTAAAGCAACACATTGACCTCATGATAAATATGCATGAGGATTAGTTGTGAAAAAACAGAAGTTAAAAGAATTACAAAAACTTAGTTCTATTCTTGATTCAAAATTCGAAGCTCCTTTTGGATTTCGCTTCGGATTAGATGCTTTAATCGGTCTTATTCCTGTCATCGGGGATTGGATCGGTGCTGCGATGTCTATTTATATTATTTCACAAGCGGCTTCTATGGGAGTGGGAAATGCCACTTTAATTAGAATGGCGATCAATGTTGCTCTTGAAAATATCATCGATATGATTCCCGTCGTTGGTAATGTTTTTGATTTCTATTGGAAGGCCAATAACCGAAATATTGAACTCTTAGAAAACCATCTGCAAAATCCTCCACATGAAACAATTAAGTCACGAATGATTGTTGGAATCATTGCTGTTGCCATGCTTCTACTTTTGTTTGCGACTGGCTATGTGACATACATCATTATCGAAACCTTCGTGGACTGGGTCACTTCTATAAATGTACAATCTTAGTGCTATCCGCATTGCAATGATGAAGGGCGTAGCTGAAAAATACTAAGAGTGACAAAAGTAATTTGCGCTCTTATTTTAGTTGCGTGTCTCATCTCTTGTGGGAAGGCCCCCAAGGACAAAACTGTTACCGCTTTTCAGGAAGAAGAAATTACGGATGGCGTTTATGCGGCTGTTTTAATTCCACTTAATGCAAAAGTTACCAATGAAGTTACTGGTGAAGTCAAAATCTCCAAATATGGTGATGATTTCAGGGTAACTCTCAACCTGCGACATGCCCCCTCTGGTATGCATGAACAGCATCTTTATACTGGCACTGTTTGTCCCCAGTTTGATGCAGATAAAAATATCGACGGCTATATTGATGCCGAAGAGGCAAGGGCAAGTCTCGGCTTGGTACTTGTTCCTTTCGATGGTGATTTAAGTTCCCAGGCGGGCGGTGGAGGTATTTATCCCAAGGGCAGTTATAAGTATTCTAACTCAACTTCTTATCAATTGATGCTGACTGATTTGGAACAACCTGACGATGTCATCAATGACATGATGACTAAACTCAAAGGAGCTCGTTTTAGTGTGGAGAAGAAAGTGGTGGTCGTATATGGGCGAGGAACCAATCTGCCTAATTCGGTCTCCAATTCCAATCTCCCTTTGGTCTGCGGGATTTTAACAAAAACTAATGAGAGTCCCCAGGAGGAAGAGGATTGGCGGCCGCCACCACCGCGACGACCGCGAGAGGACAACTACCGATCGCCACCTCCTGAACCGGAACCTCCCCAGGAACCGCCAAGAACAGAACCAAGCGGTGGCAGTTGGTGGGATCACTGGACTCAAAGATGGCGAAGGTGGAGTGAAAGAGTAAGAGATTGGTGGTATAATGAAGGGTAGTAGAGCAGTTTAGCTTTCAAGTTGAGTAAGTTTGTTTCCGATAAATGCCTCGGAGACTTATGAAACTTGCAACACTTCCCAAGCTCATTTTAATTCTTTTGCTCATTAATACAGTATCGGTCTGGGCCAATTGTCTTGAGGGACCCCGACATCATATTTTTTTACTTCATGGTATAGGTGGGAATAAGACCACCTTTGGGTCATTGGAGGAAATTCTTAATAAGCAGCATCCCTGTCAGAAGGCCCGGACTTTTGAGTACCGAACTGGCAGCCAGCTCACGACTTATGACTTCGCTCAGGATTTCCATCAGTATGTGACTTCGCGCTCACCGGGTGAGATACGAAGCTTTGATAAGATTTCACTTATCATGCATTCACAGGGAGGACTGGTAGGATCTCTGTGGCTGAAATTAATGAACCAGTTAAATAATCCGCTCCTAAAACAAGTCGATTCCTTCATAACGCTTTCAACGCCTTTCTGGGGAGCAGACATTGCCAATATCGGAAAACGTTTTTTTTACACCCTTCCTCCAGGAGTAGAAAATCCCATTTCTCCTTTTGGTCGTAATGAGCTCAATGAAATGAGTTATGGCAGTTCTACTATTCAGGATCTGGCAAAAAGCCTGGATACGGTCTTTGGTCATGCTCCTCAAATCAGACCTCTTATCATTGGAGGAATGAAAAAATACTACAACTCACAACTAGGTGAGGATGATGTTGTTGTTCCCACTTATTCAATGCGGCCAGAGAGATTCTATTTCAAGGACATTTTAGATTTTTTTGCAAAGCCCCGACTTATTACTGCCGAAGGATTTGAAAAAAATCCCGAGAAACCTTTTATTATTGTCCCTGCCGATCATATCAATCTCGGTCAATATGGGGTGGCCGACATCCCTAAAGGGTGTAGCAGAAATTTAGACTGCGGACATCCCGCCTTAAGGCCCATTCTCGACCACCTGAAAGGCACAACAGTTGGCCCCACAAAGAATTATGGCCTCACCCGTTTCCGGGTGACTATGTTTGTTAATAATCCTCATACAGTTAGCTTTGACCACAAGGATCTTACCATTATGGTGCATGGTCTTGATCGATTGACCAGAGTGCCTTTTATTGAACGGTTTAAACCTAGACTAGGTAATGCAAAACTCGAACACGGGCTGGCCTTTTCTTTTGGCGGCGTCTCTGAAAGAAAAGGAATCAGCAAAATCCTGGTAACCCTGAAGTTTAAGAATAAAAGTATCAAAACCTATGAAGTTCCGGTGGAAGCAGGACTATCGAGCTTTATTGATGTGGATCTTGCCGCTCTTAACTAGGTCAGGGGGATTTGCAAGACAAAGGAAGTGCCCTTACCGATTTCACTTTCAAGAAGGATTTTACCTTTATGGTGTTGAATGATTTCCTGACTGATATAAAGACCAAGCCCTAAACCTTCACTCTTACTGATATCTCCGCGCTCAAAACGCTCAAAGATCTTTTTTTGCATTTCCATCGGTATGCCAGGGCCATAGTCGCGAATTGTAATGAAGGCCAGATTATCTTCCACTGAAACTTCAACATCAATTTGAGATTCTTCCCCGTATCTGATGGCATTGTTTAAAAGATTGAGCATGACTTGCTCAATACGAAATTTATCCCATTTAACGAGAATCGGAGCATTGATTTTTTTTCTGATTTGCGAATAGGCCACCTTATCCAGGAAGTCATCCATAAATTCGTCGAGATTGAAGTATTCATAATTCATCGTGAATTTGCCGCTATTGATTCTTGAGATGTCGAGCATGTCATCGACAAGTCTGGAAAGTCTTAAAACATCCTGATGAGTTCGGTTGATAAGACTTTTAACTTTTACCGGCGATATAGCATCGGCCCCATGATGATCCATAAATCTTTTTACCATCTCAACCTGAAGCATGAGAGAGGTAAGCGGCGTCTTCAACTCATGTGAAGCGACACAGATGAATTCGTTTTTCAACGCCAGGGATTCATAAAGTTTTTTAATAGATGTGTAGTCCATAGGCGCGCAAACCTACTTGAAGTGATAAAGAAAAAATAGTTAATTCATGAACAAAAACCCTTAATTTAGAATGACTTAAGCTAAAGAAAGCTTAAATACCTAACGCTTTTCGAATAGGAGGAAGGAACTTAAAGGAAAACCTAAGATGTGATTGACCTTTTTTTGCTGCAATAACTTTACATTCCTTAGTCTTTTGAGGCTTTCCAGATCCAGATCCGTCCGAAAACCCATATACTTTCTGGTGATAGGATCCAGAATCTTAACAAATTGAGATCTGACAGAATCATTTTCTCTTAAGTTGGCGATGACAGCAATATGGCCGCCCTTTTTCGTGACTCTGATCATTTCTTTCATGGTCTGAAGAGGGGAATCCACGGCAGTAATGACAGAAGCTGCCAACACAAGATCATAAGAATTATCTTTCATGGCGAGCTTTTGCGCATTCATAAGTTCCAGGACAATTTTCCTTCGACCTAGCATCTTTGCCTTATCTCTTGCCCGGATAAGCATTTTTTCATTGATATCAATACCCTTGTAATCAATAGATGGGGGTAGATAATTTAGACTTAGTCCAGATCCCACTCCCACTTCCAGAACTTTGGCTGTCCTTTTATTTCGAACATTACGTAGAAGATTACCTATCTCATGATGACCCTCTGAAAGAAATCTTTGAAATATATGGTCATAGAGTGGCGCGATAAAAGAGTAATCGCGGGGAGCAGGTTTTGACGTCATTGTTACCTTCCTTTGACGGGAGAATTAATAGTTTTATTTGGAGTTATTGAAAATTTAATTTCATCTTTAATTTCTTTTCTTATTGTTAAAATCAGATTGAAGCTCGCCTCCTCTTTGATAAAGATAATTCATTAATAACCATGGAGGTTGTATGAGGATTTCAAGTTTATTGCTGCTGCTATTGGTCTTCAGTTGTTCTTCGCCTGAGGAAAAAAAGGTTACTCAAAGCAAGATGGCAAACAGTGTGATGGCACATATGCATTCATCGACGATGCAGAGTTTGGAAGGGTCTGTGATGTTTGAAGATTTAGGTGAAGAAATAAAAGTGACGGCAGATATTAAAGGACTTAAACCAAATTCAAAATTGGGTTTTCATATTCATGAACAAGGCATTTGCGAAGGTGATGACTACAAGTCTGCCGGTGGACATTTTAATCCTTATCATAAAATGCACGGAAGACCTGATGGACAAGAAAGACATCTGGGCGACATGGGTAACCTTGAAACCAATACCAACGGTGAGGCCAAGAAAGTGATCCTCTTACCTAAGTCTAATGACAATGACATGGAGTTGATCGTTGGCAAGGCTATAATCATTCATGCAGGAACAGATGATCTGAAAACGCAGCCAACTGGTGATGCTGGTGGCAGAATTGCTTGTGGCCTTATTCAAAGATAAGCAGATTCCCCTCCGGCGAGACTCTTGTCAATGGTCTCCCGGAGTGGCCAATAACTGGATGAACCCTCATAACGAAGATCGTTGATAAAGATGGAGGGAGTGCTGCTGACTTCACTGGCCACTCCCGATAAAATATCATTTTGAATTTTGTCCACGATTTCCTGGCGCTCAATATCCTTGTAGAAAAGATTCATATTAAGTTCGAGTTCTTTTGCCAGGTCATCAATCTTTTGAATGGAGAGTGAGTCATAATTTTTGAATAATAGCTTATGCATTTGCCAGAATTTACCTTGTCTATCGCTGGCCTCTGCTGCCTTGACCGCATATTCTGCTTGTGAATGGATAGTCTTCATCGGAAAGTGCCGGTAAACCACACACAAATTGGATTTATACTCATGGGCCAACTTTTCAATCATTGGAGTGACCACGGCTGAATAAGGACATTCATAATCCCCATACATCACAAGAACAACAGGAGCATGGAGAGGACCAAGACAGTGATCATTTTTATCTGCAGGCTCTCTTAAAGTGAATGTCATAGACGTCTCCTTTTTTTAAGATCATGTTCCTTGGAAAGTACTAAGTCTATTACCCTCATTTAAAATTTAGATTCCTTAATCTGAGTGTTGCTGTTGGCATTAATTTATACCCTGGGTTTGTCATCCTAGACTGAATGTTTAAACTTAAGACGAGGGGGATGCGCCATCATGATTGATCCATATCAAGTACTGGGACTTTCAAAAAATGCAGATCAGGAAGATATAAAAAAAAGTTATCGCAAACTGGCAAAAAAATATCATCCTGATCTTAATCCCGGTAACAAGGAAGCTGAAAAGAAATTCAAAGATGTTTCTCATGCCTTTGACATGATCGGCACTTCTGAAGCAAGGGCCAAATATGATCGGGGTGAGACCGATGAACAACAGCAGCAGCAGTATAAGGACTTCATGAAAAGAGGCCAGAGGCCTTCGTATTACGATACTCAGCATGAAGGTGGTCGATATTCTTATTCCTTTGGTGAAGATTTCGGAGGAGAGGATTTTTTTGAAAATCTTTTTGGTCGAAGCCGTGGTCATCACATGGATTTTCCAGGAGAAGATATTCATTACAAAATGGAAATTGATTTTATCCAGGCCGCACTTGGATCGGAAAAGGTCATTACTCTTCGGGATGGAAAAAATCTCAAAGTCAAAATTCCCGCCGGTATTGAAAGTGGTAAAAAACTTCGCTTCAAAGGATTGGGTTCTCCTGGAGCAGGAAGAGGAGTACCGGGAGACGCCTACATTGAAATAGTTGTGCGCCCGTTGGAAGGTTTCATCCGTCGGGGGCAGGACATTGAAACGGAACTTCCTATTTCTTTTATCGAGGCCATTACAGGCGGTGAAGTGGAGGCCCCTACCATAGACGGAACTGTTCTTTTAACAATTCCACCAGGAGTCTCCAGCGGTACTAAATTGCGCATCAAAGGCAAGGGAGCAGGTGAAGGTGAAAAGAGGGGAAATCAAATTGTTGTCCTGAAAATTGTTATGCCTAGGGTAATTGATCCATCCCTTAGAGCAGCAGCAGAGAACCTTAAAGGACAGTTTAACTACAATCCAAGGATGAATTCATGAATCACCATCACCGAAAAATAGAGGAGGCTTCGGATTATTGTGGTGTTCCCCGGGAAATGATTCTTCTCTTCATAAAACGTGAATGGATCTCACCCCTTGATCAGGAAACTCCCATTCTTGATGAAGAGGATGTTGCTCGTGTGCTGCTCATATGGGAATTGCGTCAGAATTTCGGAGTCAATGATGAAGCGATTCCTATTATTTTAAACCTGATTGATCAGATAAACCTTATGCACCTGGAACTTAAAAAATTCCGGATTCATTAGAGGATATGTTATGAAAAATTTAATTGGAATTCTTGCCATTATCGTGGCCCAAGGAACGATGAGTACTGATGATTCAGATGTTAGCCAGGCCGAAGCTTCGCTCTCGGGTGTCAGCCAGGAGATTCAACTTCAGGAAGAAGAAGTTCAGATTGAAGATGAAGTTGATGATGGTTATATTGAAAGTGAAGAGCAGGATGAAGCTAATCCACCGCCATCTCAATAAACATGGGCTTGTGATCACTGCCGATGGATTCGCCCACCACATGGGCCGCTTTAACACTAAGGCCTCTGACAAAACCATGATCAAGATAATTTGCAGTAAATTTCCATCTCATTCGGCGATGGCCATTTTTAAATCGGACGGTTTTAAAACCATACTTCTCAATGAGTTTGATGAGGTATTGGGTTCGTGCTTGGGTCCGTGTATTGAAATCACCGGCAAACAAGATTGGCCCACTATGTTCTTCAATTTGGACTGCGGCCTGGTTCATATGTCTTTTAAAGGAAGCGTAATTTGTGATGTTGATTCCATGAACTGAAATAACCAGTAATTCTTCAGGCCTATGTTCGATGGGATATTTGGCAAAAGTTATGGCCTTAGGTGTATTCACCACAGCTTCGGTATCGGGTGAGTGCTTAACGATAACTTCCGTAGGGGTAACTTTTGATCCAATCATCGTGCCGGTAGGAGTCTCGTTATCTTTAATATAGAGCATGCTAATGCCCATATCCCAACGATAATTTTTGAATGATCCGGTGGTGGAATTAAAAAGCTTATTACGATAGGCTTCCTGTAAAAGAATCAAGTCCTGATCTTTGCCATAAACTTCAAATTCTTTTTTCCAACTTTGCATTTGTGTCTTTTTGATATTCCAGACGAAGGCCTTGATGGAATGAGGGTTCAGAGCGGGGGCAGCAGCTTTGCCATGATAAGCATGGGCCTGTTCTTCAGGAATGAGTCGGAAATAATTATCCCAAACTCCTTTATCTTGAGCTGAAGCATTAACATTAAAAAACGTAGCAATAGTAAGCACTAAGAAAAATCTTTCCATGATTTTTTCTCCCATGCAATATTATGACACAATTTTTTTCGGAAGGTCTTATCGCGGTGGGCAAAACTTGATGAGCTCGAGAGTAATGGCCTCTAAGCTTTTTTCATCCAGGGCCTTATTTGAATGGGTAAGAATTTGTCTTCCTAAAACATTCATACCAATAAAGGCCAGTTGGGTTCTCATCGCGAGCAATACATTATGTCCACCGCCGCCGGAGAAGGTTGCGATTGCTGCTGGTTTTCCATTCAGAAACTCTCTCCAATCTTTGGAGGAGCGGCTTAACCATGCCAGAAAGTTGTTAAATACCGGAGGAGTGCTGCCATTGTATTCAGGAGCAATGAAAACAAAACCATCAGCTTTTGCAATGACAGGAAGCTGATCTTTCAAGAGCTCTTCTCCCTTAAATTTTCCCTCCGCCCGGGACGAATAAAGAGGTAGCTCTAAATCAAGTAAGTTGATTATAGTGGCTTCTGTTTTTGAAGATTCAAAACGGGACTTAAAGCTATTGGCCAGTTCCAGATTTTTAACTTCACTAGCCGAAATGATGACGATATTTTTAGTTTTTTCCATATCGGCTAGAGTATCTCAAAATCTCGATTTTGTCTCGAACTCAAACCAAGTCCTTAAGCTTATAATTCTTCAATTCTTTGACAAAGGCGTTGCTGGCCTTTTTAAGCATTCCTTTTAACCTGCAGTGGGGGCTAAGAGTGCAAGTATTTGAGTCAGCATTAAAACATTCAACAATATCAAAATCCTCTATCTCTTGGATCAGCTCACCAACTGTTCGCTCACCAGCGGCCGAATTAAATTCAATCCCTCCCTTTGGTCCGGAAGTAGAGGTGATGTAACCAAGTTCTGAAAGCTTATTTACCGCCACAGATAAATGATTTTTGGATATGCCATATTCATCGGCTATTTCCTGAATTTTGGCTTTGGTCTTATGGCCTTGAAGATAAATGAGAACCCTCAGGCAAAGATCGGTTTTTACTGTAAGTCTCATAATAATAAGAATTCTATATTGATATATGTTTTGTGTATTGATATATCTAAAATATATTAATACTAACAAAAAAGGAAACCATGAAAAAGTACTGGCTAATTCTATTGTCGGTCCTGATAGTTACTTTCACTATTTTGGGCTTTTATGGCAGTGAGGTTTATCGACAAGCACCGCCATTGTATGGAAAATTAACTGATTCCGAGGGTAATACTGTTTATACGCAAACAGATATATTAGACGGTCAGGTAATTTGGCAGTCGATAGGGGGGCAACAGGTCGGATCAATTTGGGGGCATGGTGCTTATCAGGCCCCAGACTGGACCGCTGACTGGCTCCATAGAGAACTTGTAAAGTATCAGGAAATTTTTAGTCAGAAAAATTTTAATAAGTCTTTTAATGAGACGACAGAAATTGAGAAGCTGATCCTTAAAAGTGCCATGTTAAAAGACTATCGTGAATCAAAAATGGTTGACGATACAGTCGCCCTCTCTGACATACGTTATGAGGCTTTTTTAAAAACAAAAGAATATTATCTAAGCCTCTTTAACAACACTCCTGAGCTACGGGAAACCAGAGTGGCTTATGCCATCCATGAGAATGTTCTCCCTTCCCCTGAGCGAAGAGAGAAGATGATGGCCTTCTTCCACTGGTCTACCTGGGCAGCCGCTGCTAATCGTCCTGGTAAAAGCCATACTTACACCAATAACTGGCCTCACGAACCTCTGATTAACAACGTTCCCACAACTGAAAATATCTTCTGGTCGATTATTTCTGTGATCTTGTTGTTGGCCGCAGTCGGTTTTCTTGTCTGGTATTACAGTTTTAAAAAAGAAGAAAATGAGATCAATAGTGAATTGCCGGCAACTGATCCTTTAAAATCTTTCCAGTGCACTCCTTCACAGAAGGCCCTTTGGAAATATTGGGGCACAGTGCTCGTTTTGTTTATACTGCAAATCGGTCTGGGTGGCATCATTGCCCATTACACAGTGGAAGGTCAGGATTTTTACGGCTTTCCTCTCTCTGAGTATCTTCCTTATAGTCTTGTCAGAACATGGCACATTCAGATCGCTCTCTTCTGGATTGCGACTTCTTTTCTTGCCGCAGGTTTATTCCTTGCTCCCATCATTAATGGAGGGAAGGAGCCAAAATATCAAAGATTAGGAGTGAACGTTCTTTTTGGTGCACTGGTGGTGGTCGTCTTTGGTTCACTTGCCGGAGAGTTTCTGGCCATTCACCAGATCATGAATCTTGATCTTAGTTTTTGGTTTGGACACCAGGGATACGAGTATGTTGACCTGGGTCGCTTCTGGCAGATACTGCTCTTGGCAGGTTTGGGAATTTGGCTTTTCCTCATGCTTCGATGTATCCGCCCGGCCCTTAAAGTGGCCACTGATTCTAAACAGCTCCTGCTTCTTTTCACTGCTTCCGCCGTAGCCATTGCTCTTTTTTATGGTGGTGGTCTTTTTTATGGGGCCCGTACACACATAAGCATTATGGAGTTTTGGCGTTGGTGGGTAGTTCATCTCTGGGTAGAAGGAATCTTTGAAGTCTTTGCCACTGTTTCAATTGCTTTTATTTTTGTTACTCTTGGATTGATTAAACCTAAATCTGCTACCAAAGCTTCCTTGTTTTCAACTTCTATCTTCTTGTTAGGAGGAATTCCTGGAACCTTTCACCACTTGTATTTCAGTGGTACACCAATTTCCATCAGTGCTATCGGTGCTTGTTTCTCGGCCCTTGAAGTTGTTCCGCTGGTGCTGGTTGGATTTGAAGCTTTCCACACTTATAAAATGCAAAGTGTGACTTCATGGACCCGTAATTATAAATGGCCAATTATCTTTTTTGTGGGAGTTGCTTTCTGGAACCTGGTTGGTGCCGGTCTCTTCGGATTTCTGATCAACCCTCCAATTGCTCTTTTCTATATGCAAGGTCTAAATACCACCGCCGTTCATGCTCACGGGGCAACTTTTGGAGTGTATGGACTTCTCTCATTAGGCCTTATTTTGATCATTGTTCAATCAGTGTTCAAAGAGCGTGAGTGGAATAATAAGCTGATGAATTTTGCTTTCTGGGGTCTCAATGGAGGACTGGGTCTGATGATTTTAATGAGTCTACTGCCAATCGGTTTGATCCAGGTCTTTGCCTCTATCGAGCATGGTCTTTGGTATGCTCGTGGGGCAGAAGTCATGCAGACTGAGGTCATTCAATACTTGCGTTGGATTCGGTTTGTTGGGGATGTTGTTTTCGCAGGAGGAGCTCTCTTTTTGGCCCTTGCTGTCCTTGATCGAACTGGTCTTATAAAAGTGAAAGAATCCACTGAAAAGCCTGAGTTAAGTGGGGCTTTTGAGTAAATAATCTAAATTTAAGGGGTCCAGTTGAAAAGAACTGGGCCTCTATTCCATTTGTAATAGATAAAAAAGCCTTCAGACCTGACCTATATCAGTTAATGTTCCCCCCTCAAGTGCTAAATTTAACCTCAAGAATCATAAGATCACCTAAGAGATGAGCGCTATTTATATGGAACTATGTGTACATTGTGACGAAGCAGCAATCCCACCAATTTATCAAGAAGATGATAAACAGATGGCCATGCCTTTTTGTTGCCAGGGCTGTCTGACGGTTTACAATGTGTTGCATGAAAAAGGGCTGGAGTCGTACTACGAAATTAAAAATAATTCGGCCGCATTTAAAAGACGCTCTCCTGTTGAAGTAAAGTCTTCTCAGTTTACGTTCCTGGATGATGCCGATTTCACCAAGGAGTTTTCTTATCTCGATGCTAACGGGCATCGGACAATGGAATTCTATCTTGAAGGCATTCATTGCCTGGCCTGCCTTTGGTTAATTGAAAAGCTTCCGGAATTCGTTCCTGATGTCATCATTTCAAAACTAGACTTAGAGCGCTCAGTTGCAACTGTCGTGATCACTGAAAATGGTAAATTTTCACAGGTCGCCAAAGAATTTAATCATCTGGGATACAGACCTCACCCGCTTAAAAGAAATCAAGACGTAATGGACCTCAAAACAAAAGAGGAACGGATGGCCTTGATGAGGATAGGTGTGGCCGGTGCAGCGAGTGGAAACATCATGATCTATGCCGTCTCGTTATATGCAGGGGCCACTGATCATTTTGCGCAGATTTTTAATTCTCTGACGGTGTTTTTCGCAATTCCTGTGATGGTCTTTAGTGCCTATCCTTTCTATAAGAATGCCTGGAGTGCCATTAAGAATAAGACCCTCTCAATAGATATACCTATTTCGCTTGCCTTGATTACCGGTGTGGCGATGGGTTTATTCCACCTCTTTACTGGGGTTACTGAGAATTATTTTGATTCTCTGACCACACTGGTTTTTCTGCTTCTGTTATCCCGTTATTTTCTGCAGAAGATCCAGGAAAAAGGGCTGTCTGCTCAAGACCTGCATTATTTCTATCAAAGTGAGAGTGTATTGCGGGCCGATGAGTCAGCTCCATCTGAATTCGTTGAGATTCATTCTAAATTTATAAAAGTGGGGGATATTCTCAAGATCCGAGCTGGAGAATTTATTCCGGCAGATGGAGAAATTATTGAAGGCAGCTCAAACCTTAATAACTCTCTTTTAACAGGTGAGTCGGTACCGGTTAAGGCGAAAGTTGGCCAAAAGGTCTTTTCTGGAACCCAAAATATTGATCATGACCTGCTCATCAGGACAGAGAAGGTTCAAGATGAAACTAGATTGGGTCGTCTATTAAAAAATGTTGAAAATGGCTGGGCCCACCGCTCACAGATCGTTGATCTTACCAGCAAAGTGTCCAAATACTTCACGCTGGCAGTTTTTTTCCTGGCAGCCGCCTTGTTTGTTTATATTTACCAAAAAGGTGACACAAAATTTGCTCTCGAGCAGGCCATTACACTCTTAATTGTGACCTGTCCTTGTGCTCTGGCCTTGGCAACGCCGCTTACATTTACCAGGGCCCTCTCAAAAGCTTCTGAGCAAGGTATTATTATCAAGAGTGATGAAGTCATTGAGAAGCTGGCCAAAATTAAAAATATCTTTATTGATAAAACCGGCACCATTACCCACGGGAAATTGAAGATAATCAACTTTAAGACCCACAAGGAAACGGCCATCCCGCTGGAAGATATTATCTTCAATCTGGAAAGCCGCTCCCGTCATCCGGTCGCTGTGGCGCTGATTGATTTTATCAAAGGCAAAACCAAGAGAACTTTAAGTACCGATGACTTTCAGGAGCGTTTGGGTCAAGGGGTCTCGGGTAAAATTGAAAATCATTTTTACGAGATCAATAAGTCAGGAATTTTTGAAGACCAGGTATTGGCCGCGACTTATCAGGTCGAGGACACTGTTCGCGCCGATTCACAGGGGGCCCTTAAGAATATTCTGGCCCATAACCGTAAAGTGCAAATTCTCTCTGGAGATAAAGCAGAAGTGGTAAATAAGATTGCCGGTGAAATTCATTTACCGACTGAATATGCCTTATCTGAACTTTCGCCCGAAGAAAAAAGTGAAATGATCAAATCTACTCCTCATTCGATGATGGTAGGAGATGGGGCCAATGATGCTATCGCCTTAAGCCACGCCGATGTAGGTGTAGCCGTCCTGGGAGCTATGGATATCTCACTTCGGGCAGCAGACGTTTATTTAACAACACCAGGATTGATACCAGTTGAAAAATTAATTATCCTTTCAGAGCAAACAATGAAAGTTATCCGCCGTAATTTAGTGCTCTCTTTGCTTTATAATTTGGCATCAGTTATTGCTGCCTTCATGGGACTTATTAATCCACTCACTGCTGCAATCATTATGCCCCTGAGTTCTCTGACCGTCCTTTTGTCGACAGTCATTGGAACTAAAGAATTGAGGTCCTTATGGAAATAATGACCATACTTTTGCCCCTGGCCCTAATGCTTGGAGCGTTCTTTATATTTGCCTTTATCTGGTCTACCAAGAAGGGACAATATGATGATCTTGAAACCCCGCGATTTAGAATGTTGTTAGATGATAAAAAAATAGCCAAACCCAATCCTAATTTAAAAAAGGAAGACAAATGAGTTCCCCGAATGCGAATGTGCCTTCTGCGAATAGAAGGTTAGAGACTTTTACCTATGATGACCAAATCGTAAAATGGTTTGTCATCGCCACCGTTATTTGGGGGGCCATCGCTCTCCTCCTAGGTGTGACGGTAGCTTTTCAATTGGCCGATTGGCGTTTGAATCTCGGTTTACCTTGGACAACCTTTGGTAGACTGCGTCCACTTCACACCAACGCTGCGATCTTTGCGTTCTGTGGTAATGCGATTTTTGCCGGTATCTATTACTCCCATCAGCGACTTTTGAAAGCACGTCTGTTTAATGACATTCTTTCCAAGGTTCACTTCTGGGGATGGCAGCTGGTCATTGTTCTGGCCGCCATTACGCTGCCATTGGGTCTCAGTACCGGTAAAGAATACGCCGAGCTGGAATGGCCGATTGATATTCTTATCACCTTAATCTGGGTGGTTTTTGCTGTTAACTTCTTTGGTACAATCATACGTAGACGTGAACGTCATATTTATGTGGCCATCTGGTTCTACATTGCAACAATCATCACTGTTGCCGTACTTCACATTGTTAACTCGATGGAATTACCGGTCACGCTTACTAAGTCTTACTCACTTTATTCTGGTGTCCAGGATGCCTTAGTTCAGTGGTGGTATGGTCACAATGCTGTGGCCTTCTTCCTGACTACACCGTTTTTGGGTTTGATGTATTACTTCGTTCCGAAGGCTGCTAATCGTCCGGTATACTCTTATCGCCTTTCAATTATTCACTTCTGGTCTTTGGTATTCATCTATATTTGGGCCGGACCTCACCACCTTCTTTATACAACACTCCCAGAATGGTCTCAGACTTTAGGGATGGTCTTCTCTGTTGCACTTTGGATGCCTAGCTGGGGGGGGATGATCAACGGTCTCATGACTCTAAGAGGTGTTTGGAATAAAGTTAGAACTGAGCCAGGACTTCGCTTCATGGCCACTTCCCTGACTTTTTACGGGATGTCGACTTTTGAAGGTCCACTTCTTTCAATTAAATCAGTTAACTCTATCGCTCACTTTACTGACTGGATTCCGGGCCACGTTCACGCAGGGACTATCGGCTGGAACTACATGTTGATTGCCGGTATTCTTTTCTACCTCGTTCCGAAACTTTGGAACGCTGAGCTTTACTCAAAGCGCTTAGCTAACATTCAGTTCTGGTTTGCAACTATCGGTCTGGTTTTCTACATCGTTTCAATGTGGATTGCTGGTATCACTCAATCTCTTATGTGGAGAGCGATGGATGATGCTGGTCGATTATTGTATCCAAACTTCATTGAAACTGTGATCAAGATTGTTCCAATGTACTGGGTACGTGCTATCGGCGGTACTTTAGTTCTGACTTCATTCATCTTGATGATTATCAACCTTTACCGTACTGCTAAGAGAGGCAAACCTTCAGAAGAAGCTGTTTTTGAGGCCTATGCTTTAGATGACTCATCTCTCGAAGCTGATTCGTCTACTCACCGTAAGCTTGAAGGCTGGCCGATGATTTTCTCGGTGCTTTCTTTAATCGCTATTTTAGTTGGTTCGGCCATCGAGATTGTACCTTCTTTGATGTCTGATAAATACATCACAAAAGTAAGTGCCATTAAACCGTACAGTCCACTTGAACTCTATGGACGTGATATTTATGTCCGTGAAGGCTGTTATCTTTGTCACTCACAAACTGTAAGACCTATTCCGCATGAAGTTTTACGTTATGGTAAACCTTCGGATGCTTCAGAGTTTGTTTACGATCATCCATTCCAGTGGGGTTCTAAACGTACTGGTCCTGATCTTGCACGAGTAGGTAAGAAGTATCCTCACATGTGGCACTACAAGCACTTCTATGATCCTAGAGAAGTGACTGCTGGATCAATCATGCCGACTTATAAGTGGTTATTTAACCAGAAGATCGACTACTCAACATTGCCTGCGAAAATTGCAGTCATGCAGAAATTAGGCGTTCCTTACAGTGCTGAAGAAATTCAAACCAGTGTGGAAAAGGCCAAAGCCCAGGCGACTGAAATCGCTGCTGAGCTAGTTCAGAGCGGTGTACCTGAAAAGATTGTTGAAATGGAAGTTGTCGCCCTGATCGCTTATATGCAACGTCTTGGTGTTGATTATACAAGTATGCCAGCTGAAGAAGTTGCATCGGAGGAATAATGAAACAGGATGTTTTAAAACATTTCGATATACAGTGGTTACCTTTAACTGGCCTTATCATCTTTGTTGCTTGTTTTTCAGCGTACATCTATTGGACGTTCAAAAAATCCAACAAGAAAATGTATGATCAGGCTTCCCATATCCCTCTAGAAGAAGCTCACAGAGCTTCTTCATTACAGAAAGGACATAATGTATGAGTCAGTCTCAAGAAACTAAATTGCATGTGGAAGCAGATGAGCAACATCTTCTCCTGGATCATGCCTATGATAATATTCAGGAACTAAATCACCCGCTACCTTCTTGGTGGAACTTTATCTTCCTGATCTGCTGTATCTTCTCAGGCGGCTATTTTGTCTATTACCAATTGATGGGAGGGCCTTCACTGCGGGATGAATTCAATCAGGAATATGCTAGAATCGTGGCAGTTCAAGAAGAGTTCAGAAAACAAAACAGTGCTTTCAATCAAGAGCACTATGCCGGCATTCTGGCCGATGATGGCGTGAATAAAGGACAAGTCGTTTTTGAAAATAACTGTCTACCTTGTCACGCAGAAAAAGGTGCGGGAGATATTGGACCAAACCTTACTGATGATCACTGGTTAGTCGCTAAGAGTACCCCTGACACCATTTATGGTGTAGTGTTTAACGGTAGTGAAGAGAACGGGATGCCGGCCTGGGCGGAACTTCTCACAAAAGATGAAATTTACCAGGCGGTTGCCTACGTAAGCAGTTTGAAAAACACTTTCGTAAAAGGAAAAGACCCAGAGGGTGAGAAAATTGAAGACTAAGAATATCTATGAGTTGGATCCGGAAAGGTTAGCAACAACTGATGAACATGGTAATCGTGTTTATTTGTATCCGGAAGATGTTAAAGGCGTATGGAAAGACCGAAGAAAAGTATTCTACTGGTTTTTAATTGCCCTTTATCTGATTCTCCCTTGGTTTAATATCAATGGAAAACCAGCTCTCTTAATAGATATTTTTAAGCGAGAGTTTACTGTTCTAGGCTTTACCCTTTACGGGGTAGAGCCTATTTTGTTTTTCTTGCTGGTAGCTTCCGGACTTTTCTTCATTGCCTTTATGACCAGTCTCTTCGGACGTATCTGGTGTGGTTGGGCCTGTCCTCAGACTGTCTTTATTCAGAGTATTTTTATGAAAGTGGAGTCCTTGATCGAGGGAAAGGCGAGACAACGCCGCGAACTCGACAAGGGCCCATGGAACTTTAATAAAGTCTTTCGTCGCTCCCTTAAATGGATCGTCTTCACAATTATCTCTCTTCATATTGCCCACACTTTAGTGGGATATTTCGTGGGGCCGCGTGAACTTCTTCGCATCACCATGCAATCTCCCTCTGAGAATTGGGGTATTTTTGTTGCTACCATGATTGCGACGACTATCTTCCTCTTGGACTTTGGTTGGTTCCGTGAACAGTTCTGTATCATTGCCTGTCCTTATGGACGTATGCAATCAGTGATGATGGACGAGAATTCTTTAGTTGTAGCCTATGATCCAAAACGTGGTGAGCCACGTCGTGGAACTGAGGGCGTTCAGAAGTCCGATGAGGGTGACTGTATCAACTGCTATAACTGTGTAAAGGTTTGTCCAACTGGTATCGATATCAGGCGTGGAAATCAGCTTGAATGTATTGCTTGTACTCAGTGTATCGATGCTTGTGATGACATCATGACTAAGCTTAAAAAGCCTAAAGGGCTGATTGCTTATAAGTCGGAAAATGAATTAAATGGCAAGGAAAGAAAAGTTGTTACTGTTCGATCTGCCATTTATGTTGCCATTTCTATTGTTTTTGTCTCTTTGTTTATCTTCTTTATTAATGCCAGTACAAAACTGAACCTGGTCTTTTTACGCGCCCAGAATCCTTTCCAGGTTATCGAAGCGGGCCAGACTGTGGTGAATCACTTCCGGCTTAAAATCACCCACCAGGGAAGCCAGGAATATAAAGTAACTTTTAAAATAAATGATAAAGAGCTTAGTGATTTGGTAGAAGTCGTAACTCCGATCAATCCAACTCATTTAAATACCCCGGAAAAGAAGATTGTGATCTTCTTTAAATTTGATCCGAAAATTCTCTCAAATGGTACTCGTAAGACCAATGTTGACGTCATAAATCTTGATACCAACGAGGTCCTTACTACTAAGGAGGTTGTCCTTGTCGGCCCAACTAATTAATGCACTCAGTGAGATTAAAACATATCTACCATGGGTCTCTTTTTTGGCAGGAATGGGGGGAAGCCTTCATTGCGTTGGAATGTGCGGCGGTCTGGTTGCGGCCAGTTGTGAAGGATCCAAAGATGTTGTTCGCTACCAAATAGGAAGACTGATCGGTTATTTATTCTTGGGGGCGGTGGCCGGTTTCATCGGAAGTTTCTTAAACTTTAAAAGTGCCCACCCCTTGGTTACCATAATACCCCCCGTTTTTGTCGGTCTACTTTTCATTTACTGGGGCGTACAGAGTTTAAGAGGTAAAAAAGCTGAATTACCTGCACCTAAATTCTTAAGCGAGCTCTATACCAAGCTGTGGAAGAAGCTGGTTCAAAAAAATAAAAACTTCACCAAAGCCTTTTTTACCGGACTCATTTCCATTATGCTTCCTTGCGGGCTTTTGTATGGAGTTGTTATTGGTACCGTAGCCTTGCAGCATACTAGTTACGCTTTATTATCCATGTTCTTTTTCTGGCTAGGGACTGTTCCGGCCATGGTTATCGCTCCAGGACTTGTTCAGAAAATTTTTAAACCCTTTAAGGCCAAGCTTCCAAAGGCCTATGCCATTAGTCTTATGATGATTGGAGTGATGACGATCTCTTTTCGGATGGTGAAGCTTCACGGTGGAACTCATAAGCATGTTGAATCGGCCCCTATCCAAACTCAGATGAAGTGCCATTAGGTTTGTATGAGTAATTTTGGTCATCACGATAGTTCTTATCAGGCGGCGAGGAAGGTCTGCGCAAGCTCTCTGATGATTTCTATCATGACATGAGCACCTTGCCTAAGGTCCGAATAATCCTAAAAATGCATCCTGAGAATTTGGATATGGTACGGGATAAGCTCACTCTCTTTCTCTGTGGTTGGCTCGGGGGCCCTCGTCGTTACGCTGAAAAATATGGCCCCATGGGCCTTCACATGTCCCATCAAAAATTTATCATCAACGAAGCGGAGCGGGACGCCTGGCTCCTTTGCATGGAAAGAGCCCTCCAGAAGCAGCCTTATTCTGAAGAATTTATAGAGTATCTCTTGCGACAGCTTTTTGTTGCGGCCGAAAGAATTCGAATGACCTCTCGATCAGAATAGCCGGAAAAAAAATAGGCAAAAAAAAGTCCCGCTGAAGCAGGACTAATCATTTAGAAATCACTAATTTTTTCAACTAAAGTAGGATCATCGATAAATGGATTCCGGTTCCTTTGAAGTTTGAAGATCTTCTCATGTCTTAACTTCTCAGCTTCATCAATCGGATCTTCACGGTGCCACATTCTTAAATATTCTTCCTGAACGGGATCGATTTCAATTTGGTAGCGAACAGAGAAATAAAACATCGCTCGCGCTACATTTCCTTTGTGGACTTGAGGTGGCTCGAAATAAATACCTGTGCCCGTGCTCAAGGCCCTTCCGGAGCTTGATTCAGCACAAGACACTTGTCTTTGATTATCAACTTCTGCGAAAGGGTAATTGCCTCTTTCAGAATTGATCTTTGAGAAGGTTGGGAACAAGTGATGTAAATCGGTTTTTTGAATCTTAGAAGGAAACTTGTTACTGAATTTACTCTGAGGCCAGGTGTGTTCAGTATTGAATTTATCTGAATTAGGAAGGCGATTCCCCGGAGCATCTCCGTTAAATGGGTAATACTTTTCCAGACAGTAAACATCCTTAATAAAATAACCCTGTTGGTCTTTTTCCAGGTGTATTTCATTCATGAGTTTTCCTCTGGCTTCGTCGTAACTGAAGCTGATTTGATTTTCACTGATCTGGTCGAAGAGGGAGCCTTTGAGCGCCTCGTCTACATCAACGGTAGCAAAAGAGGAAAAACTTAAGGAGAGAACGATAAGAAAAAAATATTTCATTCCTAATACGTTCCTTAAGATTTTAAAAAGCGTCAATCTTTATTTATCAACTAATTATGACATCTTCTTTCAGATACAAAATAAGCATTAATATATTTTATCGAATTTAAGCGGCAAAATATTTTTGAAAGATAAAAACAATGAGGGCAGCCGCTAACGGCAAAACAAGAAATGGGTAAGCCTTCCGTGGCCTTGTGATATTTTGAATGGCTTTGAAGGCCCCAAATAAAACGGTCCCAGCATAAAGTATGGCCAGGATCATGGTAACAATCATGGATGTCGTATCTTTTTCAGCAATATTTCCGGTACTAATCAGTGTGTAGATGCCAAAAAATAGCAAGGGAAAAAGAGTAAGCACTTCTGCGGCCGCAATAACTGAGATGATGATTTTGTTTGCCATATACAGAGATATTCGCATTTTTTGAGTGTTTTAGGGCAAAAAAAAAGCCTCCGTAAAGGAGGCTTTTTTGAATTTTGAATTTTGGAGCGGCTGATCAGATTCGAACTGACGACCTTCTGCATGGCAAGCAGACGCTCTACCAACTGAGCTACAACCGCGTTTTGTGGAGATGATAATAATTCTTTCTGCTGAAATTTGTCAATCTCTAAGTTGCGGTTAAATAACGTTTTTTTTTCGACCTTCCGTGTTAATACTTGTCGCTTGGGCAAGAGCGCGGAGTGTTCATTTGGAAAGTGCAAATGACCTCAGTTTCCACCTTGTTTTCTGGGAAAAGGGAACTCAGCACATAGGGATTTTTATCTGCAGCAGTAATGATGACCTTCGAGGCAAAAACTCGAGAGAGAGCGGCGTAGGTGCATTCTTTGATACTTTTCTCCTGCACCAGGATTTCTTTTTCCAACTCAATCTGAACCTGGTCGAGTTCCAGGGTTAGGGTACCCTCTACAAAATGAGCATACTTCAAATGAATTAAATCATCACTTCGGCCAGACTCCCAGATAACAGTGCCATCGGAGTTTGAGCATTTAATTGATTTGTAAGCAGCTGCGTGTGTTTGAGAGAGAAAAATAGACATAAGAACAACCACTAATGCTTTCATCGTTCACCCCACTGAAGTTAATTGCACCAATTTCTAAAGTGCCTATGCTTGACCGTCAATGGAGGAGAATGAAGCAGTGATTAAAGGTTCTAGTCTTTACTGAAACTTCTGCTCTAAAGCTTTAATTATCTTTTGATAGCTTGGATTGGTGAAGCGGGCGTAAAGCAGGGGAAGAATCTCTCTTTTGCTCGATGGCATTGCCGGATTCAGGAGAGTCTTCACAAAACAATCCGCAATAATAAAAACTTTGGAGAGAGGATGAAGCTCCTCTGTTGGGTTTTCTTCGAAACCGATTCCGTCAGTTTTTCCATGAGACTGGAGGAGGACCGTCTTAATGTATTCGCTGGCCTCAGGATGATGATCAAGGATGGCCACAGCATCGGCCGCATGGTTCATCACTTGGTGTTTTTCTTCATCAGTTAAGCTTGATTCGGCAAGTTCTTTGAGAGCAGAGATCTGCATCTGCTGATGAGACTTTATAGTGACGTCTGAAAAAAAGGATACGAATGATAAAATTTCCAGATGCTCCTGCTTGTACCAGCTTTGTTTTGACAAAACATAATGGCACATCAGTGCCAGAAGGTGACAGTGCTGATAGGCATAGGAGACTTTATTGGAAAAAACAAACTTCAAAAGATTTGAAACTTCCGGAGAGTGCTTCACTGACTTAACCATGGAGTTAATAGAGGCGTCGGAAAGATCGATGGCCGCCTGGTCTAGGCCCATTTGCTGGATTTTATCTCTCACAATTTCATGGGCATTGGCGGTGGTGAGGATGCGGTCTTCCAAAGTCAAATCTTCCCGTTCTAGTTTCGCGACCAGATTATTGGTCACAAAAGTAGTAAAATACTGAATGTAATCTTTAGGAATAAAAAATTCCTGAAGGCCCTGGTCCTCGTATTTTTGAATGTCCTGCTTGTCAAAAATGTCCTTGGAATGGATTCTCTTCACGTACTGATAATCGTTGTGACCTTTTTTAATCCTGATGTAGACATCACAGGGTGTTCTTTGAATGTCGTAAAAATAATAAATTCCAACAGGAAAGTAGTCGGGTTTGACTTTAGTGGTGGCATCCTGGAGAGTTACTCCGAGATGAGAAGCTGCCTGCTTAATTAAAATTTCCCAACTGACCGGCTCTTGCAAGCACAGGGTCTCATCGGCGAGGCCAGGGCATTCCCCAATAACGAGTAACTGGGTATTTAGGCCTTCATTTTTAATGTATTGATGAATTTTAAGAGCTGTTTCTTCATTGCCAACTTTGCATTTGGCGATGATAAGCGCCACTTGCGGAAGAATCCGCAACAGCTCCAACGCATCTTCGGCATTTTTACGATGAATAACATCAGTACCAACAAAGGTCTGGAGATTCAGAGCGAAAATTTTTTTCAAATCTTCATTGGTTTCAATAAGAATAGTTTGGCTCATGAAGAAAATTTTAACATGACTCCTTCCAACTCCAAGAATTTTAAAGCTAGAAAAGCTTGCCGGAGTCCTTAAACAAAAAAGTCAGGTTCTTGGAGGTCAATGGCTGTGCCATTTTTAGAAATGAGCTGCCCAGAAAATGTGGTGGTTTCCGGATTGTAGGCTGTCACTTTTCCATGACCGCCGGGAATATCGATCACGTAATGAGGAATGGCCCATCCTGGAAGTAAGTTTCTCAAGCCTTGATAAAGTTTCCGGCCCTCTTCCAGCGGAAGATAAAAATGCATGCCGCCTTTAACCCGGTCAGGATGATGAAGGTAATAAGGGCGGACTTTCATCTCAATGAAGAGATCAAACAGTTCTAAAAGGTCTTGAGGGTTGTCATTGACCCCTTTTAGCAACACGGTTTGAGAAAGCAGCTGGATTTTACTTTGGGACAGTGCCTTGATGGCCGTCTTATTTGTTTCATCAAATTCTTTGGCATGGTTGGCATGAACGGCGAGTGAAACTGTTCTAAAGTGCTCACTTGCCAGGTTTAGTACTGCCAGAAGATCCTGATCGATCCGCTCTGGGAGTATCACCGGATAGCGGGTGTGTAAGCGGATATCCTTAATGGATTTAATCTCGGCAAACGCCTTGAGATATTTCTCTAATTTTTCATTTGAAAGAGTTAAAGGATCTCCGCCGGTAAATATAATCTCGCTTATTTCAGGATGACTCCTGAGATAGGAAAGTGTTTCCAGAAAATCCTGTTGGAAGAGTTCCTCATTTCCATTGAGCTCATTTTTTCTAAAGCAGTACCTGCAGTGAACAGGGCAAATGGTTGTGGGGGTGAAGAGTGCTCTTGAGGCATAACGATGAATAAGCTGGGGCGCCTTGAAAAATGTTTTATCCCCAATAGGATCAGCAAGGCCTTCTTGGTTTAATTTCTCTTCAAGTTCTGCTTTATGAGGAAGAAATTCGCGGGCAAGAATTCCCTCCGGACCCTCAAGTTTAATTTTGAGGGCGAGACTGCGAGGGACAAAAATAGGGTAACTCAAGGCCACGGCTTCCAATTCCTCCAGCATAGGCCACTCGAGAAATTGGTAGAGATCTTTTAAATTTTTAAAGGACTGCTTAAATTCACTTGTCCAGCTGGGGGTCTCGACCATTTTTTTCGAGCTCCTTTAAGTACTGGCGTTTATAAATATAGGCGCAGGTACGAATCAAAAGAGCGCCAGCAACGGAGATTCCCAGAAAATGAAACATCAATGTTTGAAAGGGAAGAACACCACCCTCATACAGAGTGTAGAGAATCCATTGTAACAACAGGATGTGAGCCACGAGGATCAGAAGTTGGGTAAATCTTTGACCGATATTTTCGCGATTAATGAAATTTTTTATCATGTTTTTGGTCCTTGTCTCCAGAGGCTTGCCTCAAGTTTTTGGTAGGACTTAATTTTCTTCAGTAAAAAAGACTTATTCATGCCTGTCAGCAGGCATTCTGCAAAGAGCACCGGGCCCTTCGGAAGGGGCATGAGTCCAATCGGACGAACCGGACGGGTTCTGCCTACACTTGAACCGCCACGATAGTCGAGTACCAGTAACTCTTTGTCCTGAACCATGCTGGCCAGATTCTTTAGTCTGGTGGAAAAATTGAAGCACTCATTCTTGTCAAAATTTGAAAGACGGAAAACAAAACTCTTTTCCAAGGCAGACTTATGATCAATCTCAACCCCGGCCAGGTGGGCCATTATTTTTAAACAGGCATAAGTGTCTTCAATGGCCACATGATGTTGCAATTTGAATCCAACATATTCTCCCAGAGTAGAGAGCTTAAAATTCTCAGGTGAGTCCTCCCGCTTTTTGTAGACAGCACGGGCATAGCGACAACTGTCATAGATATCGAGTGGAGGAAATTCGATCTGAAAATCATGGGAAGACTTAATCAAATAACCCAGATCAAAGGTAGAATTATGAGCAATCATCGGAAAGCGTCCCACAAAGCCCCAAAATTCTTTCAGAGGTTTTTTTATGGTGGGGGAGTTTTTTAAATCATCATTATTTAAACCATGAAACTGAATGGTAAATTCGGGCACATCAATTAAGGGATTAATTAATTGATGATAGGTCGATACCTCGCCCTCTTGAGTGATTTTCACAGCAGCAATTTCAATAATTTTATCTACCAGCGGGGAGAGCCCGGTAGTTTCCAGGTCGACAGCGACCAAGCCTTTTGGGTAAAGCTTTAGTATTGAGGTAATTTCCTCAGGTGAAAGGGATAGGGCCGAACGGGATCTTGACATAGAGTGTCTTATAGCGTTTTTAATGCCCCTTCGTCTAGCTAAAATCCCCCTTGCTTCATTGACAAGTGCAGAGCGCAAAGCCCATGATTTCGGGACATTTATAGTTCTATTGGAAACAAAAGGAAGATCGAAATGGCCAAATCGTTTGATGTCGTGGTTTTAGGTGCTGGCCCCGGGGGTTATGTAGCCGCCATTCGTGCCTCTCAATTAGGTAAAAAAGTAGCAATCATCGAAGCTGATAAACTCGGTGGAGTATGTCTTAACCGTGGTTGTATCCCGACTAAGGCACTTCTAAAGTCCGCTCACTCAGTTCATGAAGTGGCTGATTTAAAAGCTCTCGGGATCAATGTGGATCTCAAAGGTCTTGATGCTGGCGTAGCTGTTAAGCGTGCGAATGTCATCGCTGACAATATGTCTAAAGGTATCGCCTTTTTGATGAAGAAAAACAAAATTGAAGTCATTAGTGGAAGAGGGGTTTTTAAATCCGCCAAGGTGATTGAAGTTACTGGTGCTGATGGCAAGAAAGAAGAAGTCAGTGCAACGAATGTCATCATTGCTACTGGAGCAAAATATCGTTCATTCCCGGGCCTTGAGCATGATGGGAAACGTCTCTTAGGAGCATGGGAAGCTTTAAAACTTGAAAAGCTCCCTAAGTCGATCGGTATTGTTGGTGCTGGTGCTATCGGGATGGAATTTGCGTACTTCTGGAATGCCTTTGGTGTAGAAGTTCATATCTTTGAAATGCAGCCAAATCTTCTTCCTATTGAAGATACTGAAGTTTCAAAAGAAGTTGAAAAGGCCTACAAAAAGTATGGCATCAAGGTTTCAACTGGTATTGAAGGTGTAACCGCTAAAAATAACGGTAATGATGTCACTTTCACAGTTAAAGAAGCTGGTAAAACTACTGAGTATAAATTCGAAATGGGTCTTATTGCAGTCGGAATGACTGGTAATATTGAAAATTTCGGTTTAGAGAAGGCTGGAGTTCAGACTGAGCGTGGCTTTATTAAAGTGAATGATATGTATGAAACAACCACCAAAGGCATTTACGCTATTGGTGACGTTTCTGGACCTCCGCTTCTTGCCCATGCCGCTTCTCACGAAGGTGTCGTCGCTGCAGAACATCTGGCCGGTCAACACCCTCATGCAATCGATAAGCTCAATATTGCCGGTTGTACTTATTGTCAGCCGCAAGTGGCATCAGTCGGTTATACTGAGCGTGCTTTGAAAGAAAAGGGCATTGAGTATAAAGTCGGGAAAGCGCCGTTTATGGCAAATGGTAAGGCCGTTGCTTCTAATGAGAACACTGGTTTCATCAAAGTCTTAACTGGTAAATATGGGGAACTTCTTGGGGCCCATATTGTTGGTACTCAGGCAACTGAACTGATTCATGAATACGTTCTCTTCCGTACAATGGAAGGAATTGATGAAGAAATCTTTGCGACCATTCATCCGCACCCGACTCTTGGAGAGTTCCTGGGTGAGGCAGTATTGGCCGCGAAGGGTAGAGCACTTAACTTATAAGAAACTAATAGGAGATTTATATGGCAAAGGTTGAAGTAGTAATGCCTCAGATGGGCGAGTCGATTACGACTGGTACCATCACAAAGTGGCATAAA
The DNA here is from genome assembly GCA_023701435.1 of Bacteriovoracaceae bacterium. Classification (GTDB taxonomy): domain Bacteria; phylum Bdellovibrionota; class Bacteriovoracia; order Bacteriovoracales; family Bacteriovoracaceae; genus Peredibacter. Next base: position 92,981 of record JAMPXB010000003.1, read on the forward strand.
GCAGCGGGTGAAGTGATTGAGCTTGATGCCATCCTTCTTGAGATCTCAACAGATAAAGTTGAATCTGAAATCCCATCACCAATTCACGGTAAAATTGTAGAACTTTTGTATCCGGAAGGTGCAACGGTTGATGTTGGTCGTCCGATCGCCATCATCGAAGATGATTTGAATGCAAAAGTAGAAACAAGCACTGCTCCTAAAGCTCAAGCCGCTGCTGCTCCTGAAAAAGCAACAGCTCCAGCCCCAGCTGCTGAAGCTCCAGAAGCTATGGCACATGAAGAGTCAGAGGACGGTTTCCGTTTTTACACTCCGCTTGTTAAGGCGATGGCCAAAGAAGCCGGTGTTGCTCTTTCTGAACTTAAGCATATCAAAGGTTCAGGCGCCGCTGGTCGAGTTAATAAAGCTGACCTCGAGGCTTACATTGCTACTCGTGGATCAAAACCAGCAGCAGCAGCTGCTGCTCCAAGAGCACAAGCTCCGGCCCCTGCCGCCACTGCTGCTCCAGTTGGTGCGCCTCAAACACGTGGATCTGACCGTGTTGAAATCGTAGCGATGGATAATATGAGGAAGGCCATTGCTAAGAATATGGTTCTCTCTAAGCAAACTTCACCTCACGTTAATTCAATTGATGAAATTGACATGACCAGACTGGTGAAAGCTCGTGAAAAGCTGAAAAACGAATTCAAGAAACGTGAAGGCATTAACCTCACTTATACTCACTTCGTTCTTTATGCCATCGTTCAGGCCCTTAAAGAGCATCCTCTAATCAATGCTTCAATTGAAGGCGATAACATCGTTATCAAGAAAGACATTCACTTGGGTTGCGCTGTGGCCACTCCGACTGGTCTGGTAGTTCCGGTTATTAAGAATGCCGGTGACTTAAATCTTACAGGTATCGCCCGTCAGCTTGATATGCTTGCTAATAAGGCCAAGACTAAGAAGCTGACTATGGATGACCTTTCTGGTGGAACATATACTTTCACTAACAACGGTTCATTCGGAACTCTGATTGCAACTCCGGTTATTCTTCAACCACAAATCGGTATCTTCTGTACTGGTGTAATTAAGAAGAGAGTGATGGTAATGGAGGACGACGCTATTGCTGTTCGTTCAATGATGTATGGAACTCATACTTACGATCATCGTCTGATTGATGGTGAACTTGGCAGTAAGTTCCTGGCTTCGGTTAAGTATCATCTTGAAACAATGAATCCTGAGAATCTTATCTAATGAAGAAGGCCCTCTTTAAGAGGGCCTTTTTTTTGTCTTAATCATGCAGCGGACGTTTATGTTCTCCCCGGTGTTCGCTTAAAAATTCTTTGATCACTCCCATCACACTTGTTTGATCGGTATGTCTTCTCCACCAGTCAAAAGCACCACCTGCCAGAACGACACTGAGGATGGTGTTAAGAATATGGTCTGTCCTGCCGATTTCATGAAAGCCTGGAATGATTTGCACCAGGAGCGGGTCAGGTCGGTCAAAACCAATCTGGGGAAGACCGGGAGATCCGAAAACCCATCCAATAATAGCGTGGAGTCCATAAAAGATCGAAAAACCCAATGTTGTAAGAAAGGCATCCCGACTATTATTTTTGTACCCAGTATAGAGAAGGAGTACTCCCGAAGCGGCGATAGCAAAGCTAAAGCCTGGTCCTAAGTGCAGTCCCGCAAAGGCCGGATAGAGAATACCGGACAGACCCAAAACAGTAAGTAGACCTCCCACAAACATACTAATCATTTGAGTAGAGTTTTTGGGGTTTCCGGTGCCTGGAGAGTGAAGTTTAATTTCTTGATCCATGGGTCCTCCTCACTTCATTCTTTAAATAAAGCAATTTTCAGACCAAGGGAATGCTGTTGAAATGTCGATTGTCACGACCGATTAACGGACATATTGCCACATCATTTCTTTTTATAAAGACATTGTTGATTTAACTCGACTTCATCAGTTAAATCTCCGTCTTTATTAATAAGGCTTGCATAGACTGTACGGGTAAGTATGTCAGCATTTAGTTCAAGTGTTACGATATCTCTCATCTTATAAATGCCGATACTATAAGAGCGAGTTGTTTCTGTTTTGGTGATGGTGTTTTCAATCAATTCTACTTCTGTCTTGGTTCGGTCAAGCGATGAGATAAGGCCATGTCCACCACCACCTCTTCGGGTAGTCGATTGCCGGCCTTGATTGATTTTGCAAAATTTTTCACTGCCCTGGATAACAAGCCCTTGGCATTTTTCTTCAATGACCAGAACCTTTTGGCAATTGCGGCTCAGACTCGATGGAAGTAAGTCATAAGTTCCAGTGAATTCCCCAATCGGTAAATTGCTAGCGGCAGATGCGATTGTCGAGAACATCAGAGTTGCTGCAATGAGGGCCTTCATACTTATTCCTTTTTGAGTTGAGACCCAAAGGATAATCTAAAAAATAACGGGAAGGAGGGAAGAAGAAATATCTTCAGCGTGTGTAAAGTCCTTAGACACCTGGTTTTTTTCTTTATGGGGCCGTGGAGCTAAATCTATGATTTATTGTCATCATTATGGCATCGGGCCTGCTTATATATACCCCATGATTCGTTTATTATTTTTTGTCCTCTCCCTAAGCCTAGGACTACAGGCCCGTGCTGAGTTCGTTGAAACGGAGTTTGTCTCTGGTGGGCATTCTTTTACAGCAGAAGGGATGACAAATTTTAAATATCCTTTCGTGACCATTGCTGATGACCACCTTTTGCTCATCACTCATGCTTCTACCTATTGGGATGTTAATAAGGTGACTTGGAAGGGAATTAAACCTCTTGTTGATTTTTTCAAGGTGAGCAATTTACCTGTGAAATACCTGGTCTCGGCTCATGAAAAAACCATGAAACCTACTTACCCAGACGGGATAAGTGATAAAGATCTTCATCCCTTTCAAGGAGACTCACATCGAATTATTTTACGTGGAAAGAGTCTCGTAATGACCGGTGGAAATTTTACGATTTGTGCCTGCAATGCCACCCGTTCAATAATCGCCCTCTCTGAATCTCAGGAAGCGCTTAGTGTGTATTTTGCGATGGATGGAATTTATGAAGGCCAGAAAGGGGGTCATGAGATCTTTGTTTGATATATCAAATGAAAATAATGACAGGGAATTCATGAAATATTTTATCTCTCTACACTCGTTGATGGGTAAAGAAGTTGTTAAGAACCAGTTCGTCTTAGGAACGTTCTTCGCATTGGATTCTGATTGTGAACTTTCTTATAATGTAAAATTAGAAGGTCGCAGATTAAGCCGAACTATCAAAAAAGTTCCGGCCAATCCAGTTTGCCGATAATTGCAACACGCAAAGGGGGAAGTGAAAACTTCCCCCTTTTTTTTATCATGATCATTCTGTTTAACTTTGAGAAAAATCCTGAAGATAAATTTCATTTTCTGATAAAATGAAATTTGCTCTGATGGGGACGGATCTTCTGTGCCATTTGGGAATCGGGAAGTAGATATTACTCCAGTGTGAGAATTTATTCGCATGACTGCTTATCAAAACGTTGTTATGCCCTAAGATCCTGATTGATAATCTTAAATGAGAATATTTTTCAAGATTCGAGAACTGCACACTATATGTGTCCTGCATTTCCGGTTTCATGAGATCAATCACCGCAAGAAGCTTTTCCTCACCTGAACTGGTCCACTTGTCTGCAAGCTCGTAAGACTGGTCAATGGACTTCCACGCACCGAGATTTGAAAGTTGAGACAAAGGGAAGCCATCAAAGTCTTCCAGCTCAAAACTAGTATCATAGAACTCGCTATATACCGGCTCAATAATGATTTCACTGAAACGTGGAAGAATGTCAGCTCTTTCTGATATGCCATTAAGCTGTAAAGTTTTGAACACCGATATAACATTTTCAGAAAGGCCATTGGCCCCGAAAATTTCATGAACGATAACTTCAGGTTGGTCATCCCCGAATTCTTTCAATAATAAATCATAGGCATCCATTTTCAATAGTATCGCCTTACCTTCAGCAATGGGCTTTGCCATTAAATGCGAATAAACTACCTGTAAATGCGGATTGTATTCCACGGAAAAAACTTTTTTTGCTCCATACTTAAGCGATAAATAAGAAAGAATGCCGGAGCCGGAACCAATGTCTAAAACAACCTTATCCTTAACTTTGTGCTCAATTAAACTTTTATAGAATTCAAAACGTTCGCGATCACGCAACATCTCTAAATGCCAGGCCGGAAAATGTTCACCGGATTTATGAAACTCATCCAGATACTCAGTGTTAGAGCTTTGCAAATAGTTTTTGAGAGGAGACTTTGGAGAGAGCATTGTTACTACTTTTAGCCGCTGCTAAGTTGAAATGGAATTTCAGATTTTATTTCGGGTCAGTACTTTCCAGTTCTCTACCATAATTTTCTCAGAACCATTGTTTAATGGTTGAAAAAACTTTTCTTGAACTTCTTGAGGAAGATATCTTTGTTCTATCCAATTGCCAGGGTAGGCATGGGGGTACTTATAATTTTTCTTCTCGGGTGAAACATTGGAAAGATGTCCTGGAACTTCGATCGTGGGATTTTCTTTTACAAAGGCCAGTGCTGCATCGACTGCTTTGTAGGCCGAGTTCGATTTAGGGGATAAGGCCATAAAAACAGTGGCATGAGCGAGTGTAATGCGGGCCTCAGGCATACCAATCTGTTTAACCACATAATGGGCATTGCTGGTTACTTGCAGGGCCTGAGAATTGGCCAGTCCCACATCCTCACTGGCCAGAATCATCAGCCGTCGGGCGATAAATTCCGGATCTTCTCCGCCATCGAGCATGATCGCCAGATAGAGAAGAGCACCATCCGGATCTGAGCCTCGGATGGATTTAATAAAGGCCGATATTACATCATAATGTCGGTTGGCATTTCGGTCGTACTGCCGGGCATGTTCAAACAGTTCTTTTAAGACTTGCTCTTTATTCTCCAGCTCTCTTTGATCAAAAGCTGCCAGGCGTGCCAGTTGGTTAAGAGCAAAGCGGGCATCTCCATTGGAGAGTTTCGCCAGGTCTTCACCGAAGTCTTTGAGCTTCGGACGTTTAAGGTCGTCACATCCGCGCTCAATAATTTGAACAAGGTCCTCCACCTGAAGCTGCTTTAATTCAATGAGGGAGACCCGCGAGATGAGTGCTTTATTAAGTGAAGTATGAGGATACTCGGTGGTGGCCCCAATAAAGAGGAAGTCGCCATTTTCCAAATAAGGAAGAAGAGCATCTTGCTGGGACTTATTAAAGCGGTGAATCTCATCAATAAAGAGGATGGATTCTTTTCCAAATTCCCGCCTGCGATCAAGCATTTCCTGAATGATCCGCTTTAATTCAGGGATTCCACTGGTGACGGCACTAAATACTGTGAGTTCTCGTGCAATTTGGCCTGAGAGGATATGGGCGAGGGTTGTTTTCCCCGTTCCTGGTGGACCCCAGAAGATAACGTGTCGGGGATGAGAGACTAATTTCTCCAATTGAGGACGAATCTTTGCCTGACCGTAGAAATCTTCCAAGGTTTTAGGACGAAGTTTGGCCGCCAAAGGGACGTCATGTTGATCATTTAGGGAAAAAGTGTCTAGTTGCATAGCTTGTTCTAGCAAATAAATTGCATTTTGCACAGTGTCTAAGGTTGACGACAGAGCGTTAAAAGGTTACTTTTTTGGTCTTTGAAATCAAGCTGTTTCGGCTTTTCAGTGTCATGCGGAAGGGGGTGTTTAGTATGTCTACAATTTCAATTACAATCGATGAAAGATTTCCAGCTGAAAAAGCGATTAAGAAATTCAAACGTCTTTGTGATGCTTACGGGATTGTTAAGGAATACCGTGCTCGTTCAGAGTACAAGAAGCCTTCAATTAAGAAAGCTGAGAAGTTAGAGAACGCTGATAAGCGTCGTCGTAAAAACGACGTGCGCGGACGCACTCGTACGAAGTACTAATCAAAAAGAGGCCCTCGCAAGAGGGCCTTTTTTTTGCTTAAAAATAATATCTTAAAATGGAGTTCCAGCGGTTATGAATCACCGACAGGTAGGATCCCATTCCTTCCGGTGTTTTCTTTCTTTTTGTCAGATTCATATTGAGCAGATTGACGGCGAAATTAAGCGAATTCACATTTCTGTTTAAAAATTCATAATTCATATTCTTAGAGATCTGCAACTGAACGGGATAAACGAAGTTAAAAAAGAATTGCCTGAAATCTTCCCGATACATGAACGGAATGAACTCTACGACCGCTAGTGAGAGCAGAGTATTGAGTTCATCTAGCTCCTTGATAATAAAATAGGTTTCTCGTTTTTGAGGAATTTGGGCCGTCATCATAAATGAGGAGTTATCCAGATAGCCTTTGGCCTCTTCTAATTCATAATCAAACTGCGATACCAGCCTTATTCCTGAAAGAGAGTTCAGGTACAAAGAGGAGGATATTTTCTGCTGGCCCATGAGTTTTAAAGAAAGGGCCCTAATGGTCGCAAGCTTTACCCGAAGTTTTTTAACAGTGTCCTTACATTTGTAATTTAAAACGCGCGGACAGGTTGTCCGAAGTGTTTCTTTATCGAGGGTCAAGGTATCAAGTTCTTGAATGAGCGGAATGATTTCCTTGGGAAAGTCCGGGAAAAGGGTCATCATTTGGTAAAAATCTCCCAAAATGCCGTTCAGAATAGGACGAACCTTCACTCTAAAGGATTCCGGATCTAAATTTCTTTGAGCATAGGTGGCCGGACTGATGATGAACAAGAGAATAAGAATATAGCGCATACATCCATTATGCCTTATGGGCCTGGAAAAGATCAATCAGGTTAGAATTCTGCCATAAGGAAGGTATTTCCCTTAAATAGCCTCTTCCATGGGGTCTTAAAATGAAATGGATCTGCTTAGAATCTAGTTCGCTTAAGTTCAGAATATCAAGGGGAAACTCAGAGCTGTAGCAAATGACTTTTTTTTCTTCCAGCGCCAGGGGGTGCTTCATGAGGGCGAGGAAGAGATAGATGCCTCCTCCCTGGGTGGAAAATGTGAGTAGTTGATCTTTTTCTTGGGAAATCTTTTCCAGAAAATTATCAGCAATCCGCTCAAATTCGCGGCTTTTAAAGTAAGCATGGCGAAGAAAAATTTTACGTAAACTCAGTGAGAATAATTTTTTTTCCCTTTCAGGCAGATTAAGGAATTCAAATTCCTCCATTAGAAGTTCCTCTATAGAGAATTCTTCAGGAACTTTGAGTTCGGCATGAAAATAGGGGTGAGGCCCGGTCATTGTTTCTTTTAAAACAGCGAGCTTAAAGAAATCCTTCCAATTCAAAATTCTACTCCTTGAATGATGCAGGATATTTCGACTTTAAAAGCGAAAAAATTTAACGCCTATTCTTGGTAAACCTTAGGCCAAAATGATTAAACCTCGGGTCGTTAACCCTTTTAAAAGACGTGGTAAAAGAGCTGTTATGATTAAGGAAATCTTTATCCATTCATTTGAATCTGTTTTTCCCTCTCATCGTATGGCCCAGACCAAAATCAACGATTGGCTACATCTGACTCATTTGAAAAATGCCTCGCTCCAAGATGAGGATTCTGAAAAATCTCTTAATTTCCTCAGGCGATTCTGCCTCTCGGATAAATATATAGAGCAGAGGTACACGGACTGCGCAGAGGTGGATGAAGACTGGGAGTCTCATGAGATCTACTGCTTAAAAAATGATTCTCCTCAAGGAGCCTTGATTGATAAACGAAATGAATATTTCGGGAAAAAAGTGCGGAGGGTGTTTGAAAAACTCTATCATGACCATCACCCGCCCCACCTTATTCATGTAACCTGTACAGGTTATCTATCTCCGAGTCCTGCCCAGGACTATTTTAGCAGTAGAGATAACCCGCCAGAAATCACTCATGCCTATCAGATGGGCTGTTATGCTTCTCTACCGGCCATTCGGATGGCCTTGGGGATGTGTTTTTATCAAAAATCGACCATTGATATTATTCATACTGAAATGTGCAGCATTCATTTGAATCCATCACTCCACACCCCGGAGCAGATGGTGGTCCAAAGTCTCTTTGCTGACGGGCACATTAAATACTCTGTAGGTGAATCGGAGAAGGGATTTAAGGTACTCGCTATTCTCGAAAAGCTGATTCCTGATAGCGGAAAAGATATGACCTGGATTCCGGGTCAATTTGGGATGGCGATGACTCTTTCCAAAGAGGTACCTTTAAAAATCAGAGAAATGATTCCATCCTTTGTGGATGAGCTTTGTGCTAAAGCTTCAGTTTTAAAACAAGATATTCTCCAGTCTGCTATTTTTGCCATTCATCCAGGTGGCCCACAAATAATTGAAGCCGTTACCAAGAAGCTGGAACTAAAAAATGAACAGGTCGTCTTCAGTCACAAAGTCTTAAAAGAGAGGGGCAATATGTCTTCGGCAACTCTTCCTCATGTCTGGCAAGAAATATGGGAGAGTCGACCTTGTAGCGGCCAAAAAGTCCTGAGTTTGGCCTTTGGTCCAGGGCTCACGATCTTTGGTTCCATCTTTGAGGTGAGAGATTGAGTTACCTTCTTCTTCCTTTTTTTTTACAGGGACTTTTGATGGGGATTGATGAGGGGCTCCATCATAGGCGTGACCTCAAACTGTGGGAGAGATTTGGGCACCCCTTAGACACTCTCACCGTTTTTGTGACCTTCTCTTATATTGTCATCAATCCTTATACGGAACAAAATTTGGTAGTTTTTATTATTCTGTCGGTTTTTTCATGCTTTTTTATCACCAAGGATGAGTTCATTCATACCGAGGTTTGCGGGCCCTTGGAGCATTGGCTTCACGCCTTGTTATTTGTTCTTCATCCTTTGGTTTTTTTATGTGCCGGAGTTCTCTGGAAGAATGATGTAAGCAGTGGTTTCTTAGATTATTGGTCTGTCTTGATAGGAGTTTTTATGATCTATCAAATCTTACGCTGGAGTATACCGTGGAGAATGATCCTCAAATAAATAACAGCTTTTATGATTCCTATGGAGAGAGGTGGTATACCTCTTATGATGATCCTGTCGCTCTTTTACGAGCGGAACATCGGGTAAAGCTGGAGTGGATTATTACTCATTTATCAGATTATCTGATGGGCCCCGGAACTGTTTTAGACGTAGGGTGTGGGGGTGGTTTTTTAAGCAATGGATTGGCCCTGGCGGGCCATCAGGTTACTGGTATAGACTTGTCTTCTGCCAGCCTGGAAGTGGCCCGGAATCATGATCAAACGATGAGTGTCAGGTATGAAGTGGCCGATGCTTTCAAGCTTCCTTATCCGGATGGTAGTTTTGACGCTTTAACAGCGATGGATTTTTTGGAGCATGTTGAAAATCCTCAGGAAGTCATTCAGGAATTCTCCCGGGTCTTAAGGCCGGGAGGACTTTTCTTTTTTCATACATTTAACCGAAATATTTTTTCCTGGTTGGTGGTCATTAAGCTTCTCGAGTGGTTTGTAAAAAACACTCCAAAGAACATGCATGTTTTACGGCTTTTTATTAAGCCCGAAGAGCTTAAAAGGTTTTGCTTAAATTCTGGAATGGAAGTTGTCGTCATGACGGGCATAAGACCTGTTCTATCTTCCATCGATTGGGAAATGGTAAAAACTGGTATTGTCTCCAAAGAGATGGAGTTTAAATTGACCCGGGGGACATTACTTTCCTATTTGGGAATGGCGATAAAAAAAAAGGGGCCCCGACAGGGCCCCTTTGGCATTAAACTTTTTTAGCAAGAACTTCAAAGACGGCTTCATCAATTTCGTGATTCATGGCCCCCGGCAATTTTGTATCTGAAACACTGCCTTTGAGCATAAGCGTTTCAGAGGCAATATAGCTTTGGTACTTATTAAAGACCTGGGCCAGTTCAGGAGTCGTGAAGACGGTGACCTCAATACGATCGGCCACATTAAAATTTGAATCTTTTCTAGTTTTTTGAATACGATTAACCATTTCACGAGCAAGCCCTTCATCAATTAGGTCTTGATCAAGTGTGCAGTCCAAATCAATGGTAATTAGGCGGTTTGTTACCGCTTGAGTGCCAGGTTTAGCATTTCTGTGTACCAGTATTTCGCTTGAGTCAAAGTCAACGTTATTAATTGTCACCTTATCGCCGGCCTCAATCTTTTGAACATCGCTGGAAGATAGCTTCTCGATGACAGATTTGAAGGCACCCATTTCTTTTCCAAGCTTCTTACCCAGAACTGGAAGATTTGGTTTCGCTGAAAGCACTACAAAATCCGCTTCATTGGTAAGGTACTCAACATTCTTCACGTTAAGTTCAATTTTAATGAATTCTTCGAGCTTTTTCATTTCATTCAGAAGAGTTTGATCCTGATGAATGACTTTAAGTGTTTTAAGCGGTGTCTTGACCTTCACACCCTCGGTAACGCGTTTTTGACGTCCGAGTAAAACCACCTGTTGCATTCTGCCTACGGCGGTTTCAAGTGTTGAATTGATCAATCCTTCAATTTCTTCAGGGTATGAAGTCAAATGAACTGACTCTTCTGTGTTTCCACCAAAAGCTTTTAACTCACGGTAGATGTATTCAGATAGAAACGGAGAGAACGGTGCCATTAAACGCGATAGGGCCTCAAGGGTGGTATAAAGTGTTGAGTAGGCAGCAGATTTATCCGATGACATGCCTTCTTCCCAGAAGCGGCGGCGGTTTAAACGGATATACCAGTTGGTCAGATCTTCAATAAAGTTGAAAAGCTCAGGAACCACATTGTACAAGCGGTAGTTTTGCATTTCTTGATTAACATTCTTAATTAAGGTTTGAAGTTTAGAGATCAACCACTGATCGAGAATGTTCTCAGAGTAGTGACCGCTAAAGGCCATAGAGCCGTCCCCGGCAACTTTAATTTCCTGAATGGCCTTGGCATCAACTTTCCAGCCATCAACCGAGGCATATGTCGTGAAGAACTTAAAGGAGTTAAACCAAGGAAGGAGAGCACGGCGAACCATGTCTTTAACGCCTTCATCAGTAAAGCGGAGCTCTTCTGCTTTCACTAGACCTGAATTAATGAGGAAGAGTCGTAGAGCATCAGCTCCGAATGTTTCAATGAGTTCATCCGGTGGAGTGTAGTTACGAAGACGCTTACTCATCTTCTTACCGTCGGCGGCTAGAACCATTCCGTTTACAATGACGTTTTTAAAGGCTGGCTTATCAAAGAGCGCAGCTGAAAGAACAGTGAGTGTATAGAACCAACCTCTGGTTTGATCCAGACCTTCAGCAATGAATTCGGCCGGGAAACCATCTTTAAATACTTCCTGATTTTCAAATGGGTAGTGAAGTTGAGAGTAAGGCATGGACCCTGATTCAAACCAGCAGTCGAGAACTTCCGGAATACGTTTATAGGTTCCTTCTTCTCCAAGCATTGTGAATTGAAGATCGTCTACATATTCACGGTGAAGATCTTTAACTCTTACTTTGGTATATTTTTCTAAATCATCCAGCGAGCCCATACAGATGGCATTGCCGGTTTTATCGTTGATCCATACTGGAAGAGGAGTTCCCCATACGCGGGTACGAGAGATTGCCCAGTCGCGGGCATTTTCCAGCCATTTACCAAAACGGCCATCTTTAATTGTATCAGGTACCCAAGTGATCTGCTGATTGGCCTTGATCATCTTATCTTTGATTTTTTCAACGGCCAGATACCACTGAGGCATGGCACGGTAGATAAGCGGAGTATCAGTTCGGTAGCACATCGGATAACTGTGAACGAGAGTTGATTGATGAAACAGTTGTCCACGGTCTTTAAGGTTTTTAATGATGTCTTTGTCGGCATCTTTAATGAACTTTCCTTCAAAGTCTTTAACAGGAAGAACGAACTTGGCCGAAGCATCAAGTGGGACAACAACTTCCAGAAGACCAGCGGCCTTCATTACCCGATTATCATCTTCACCAAAGCCAGGGGCCTGGTGAACAATACCGGTACCATCACCGGTTGTGACATATTCATCATTCAAGATAACAAAGTAGCCCTTGCTGGAAAGATCACTGTAATAAGGGAATAGCGGCTCATAAGCCATCCCTTTGAGCTGGGCACCTGTGTAGGTTTCAACTTCTTCGTATTTGAAGTTTTTCTTATAAGCTTCAAGACGGGCCTTTGCCATGATGATGAAAATATTTTTTTCCAGATCTTTTACTTTTACGTATTCAATTTCTGGATGCACGCAAAGGGAAAGATTGGAAGGAAGTGTCCAGGGAGTTGTGGTCCATGCCGCGAAATAAGTGTTGGCGTCCTGTGTAGTTCTGAAAAGAACTGTTACCGCCGGGTCCTGGATATCTTGGTAGTTTTGTCCGGCCTCAAAATTTGAGAGAGCCGTTTGAAGAGCAGGTGAGTAAGGAACGATTTTATTACCCTGATAAATGAGGCCCTTGTCCCAAATAGACTTAAAGACCCACCAGGTGGATTCCATAAATGACAGATCCATCGTCTTGTAGTCGTTTTGGAAATCAACCCAACGGCCCAGTCGACCAATAGTTTTTTCCCATTCATTCACATAACGATCAACGATTCCGCGACATTCATCATTATATTTTCTAACTCCATGTTGGGCGACGAAGTCGGAAGCTGACATTTGAAATTTCTTATCAATTTCCTGCTCAATCGGTAGACCGTGACAGTCCCAACCAAAACGACGGTCAACATAAAAGCCTTTCATGGTGAAGTAGCGAGGAATGATGTCTTTAATGGTGGAAGCCACGATGTGCCCATGGTGAGGAAGACCGGTGGCAAAGGGAGGCCCATCATAAAAGATATAATTTTTCCCTTTCCGGGTTTTCTCTAAAGACTTCTTAAAGATTTCTTTCTCCTGCCAGAATTTCAGGACAGACCTTTCGGCTTCAACAAAAGAGAAATTATCAGTTTGTGGGGCGGCTTCGCGTTCCATTCAGATCTCCAGAAATCAAAAGAGGTAAAATGAACCATCACTCTAGCAGAAAAGCCTTCCATCGTAAATTTTCAACTGAAAGACTCCGAGGAGAAAGTCACAGGAATTAAAGCATGAAAAAACTATTTTGGTCAGCTTTCGCCATGAGTCTAATCCTTCAGTCCTCCTATTTACTGGCCCAGAGCGAGGCAGTAGACGATTTTTTGGGGTTAGAGTCTGAAATTATGCCGGCGCTAGCAGGGGAGCAGGGGTTTACCCCATCTGAAATGCATGAAGCCGCTTCCTGGCAAGTTAACGAAAAGAATGTTGTTCAGGATTTACCGGAACCCAATAAGGGTCAGAATTTTTCCATTATACCCTGGTCTTCCCTGGAACCAACTGATTGGTTAAGTATCAATACCTGGCTTCTCGAGCGGGATATTAAAGATAAAACTCCTGATTGGAAGATTCGATTGCGAGAGGCAAGTCATAAAGAATTGGCTGCGAAGTTCCTTAATTGCAGGGGCACTTGCTCCGTTTATCGAGGAAGCAATAAGGCCCAAACCCAGTACCTGTCCCGGGTCTTGGAGGGTGATGAAATAAAAACAGAGAAGGATTCAGTTGCCTGGATTTATTTCATGGATGGAAGCTTGATGCGTCTTTCACCCGAAAGTTCCCTTTCTGTTCATGAATTTAATATTGGGAAAAGTGAAATCTTCATTTTAGTCAGGCTCAATCAGGGTCACTTTTATTGGCATCCCCGAAATAAAGCTGAATACCCGCAGGAGTTTTCACCAGAAACAGACACCTTTAGTTTGCCACTAATGATCAGAGAGGCCAACCAGCCATTTTACGAGCGTAAAATATTCAATACTCAAACTGATTTTGAAAGACTCTCGGAAGTCATGGACCTCGATGAGAGGGCAGTGAAAGATCAGATCGCCTATCTGAATAAACTAAAAAATGAAAACAATCCTCATCTAACTCATCGCTCGAAGATTATGATTGTTTCTCCTAATGCTTCCGTCGTTTCCAGCGAAGCAAGTTTTGATTATTTTTATCTCCCTGGCGGCAAGAGCTATTTTAAAAAGCGCACTTTAGAATTAGGGGAGGAATTCTCTCTCCATCTAAGGGGATACACCAGCACTGAAGTACATACCATTAGCGAGACTCAGTGGTATGAAGTGGAGGCCAACGGTAAAAGTTTTTCTCAGATGCTGGAAGTTCCAGGCCACCTGCAGATTACCGAGCTATTAACTAAAAGAATAAAAACCATGGAGCTTGCCCGCGAAATTTGGGTCAAAGAATTTTCAGTTCCTATCCTGATGACTGCGGTTACTCCGGAAATACTCGCCAGGGACCATGGCTATCGGATCTGGAACGAAGATCTGCTTAAAAGGTTTAACTTTTTGGTCGAATATACCAGAAGAATTGAGACCACAAATTTACGTTCGCTGGAAAATCTCTTAACTAAACTAGAGTCCAGTGGAGAAACGGTCAAAAAAGAATTGTCTGAAGATAACTATCGGGCCAGTTTAAATCACTATCTTTTGGGTCTTAAATCCCGATATGATGGGAAAAGAATGCGGGTCAGAGAAATGAATGACCTGCAATATTACGTCTGGATATTAAAAAATGGAAAATGGTAAATTAAAATTCATTCTGGCATCGGCTTCTCCTCGCAGGAAAGAGCTGATAGGTCACTTAAGAATCCCTTTTGAAATTATCACCCTCAATGTGCCTGAAGAATCTGAAGAGACTGCGCCGGTTAAGTTTGCTCTGGAAATAGCCGCCCTTAAAGGGACAGCGGTCTTTAACAAACTAAGAGCAGAAAATCCGGAAGCTTCTTATTTCGTTGTCTCCAGTGACACCATCGTCTGTCATAATGGAAAGATCTATGGAAAGCCCCGTGACCGCAATGAGGCGAAGGACTATCTGCTTTCTTTAAGCGACAGGACCCATTCGGTTTTTACCGCCGTGGCCGTTAAATTTGTTCATCAGGGACAGGTTGATGAATTTTCTTTCGTTGAAGAATCCCGGGTAACATTTAATAATATTACAGATGCTTTAATGGAGAGATACCTGGATACAGGTGATTCTCTGGACAAGGCCGGTGCCTATGGCATTCAGGGCCCTTCGTTAACTTTTATTTCCCGGGTTGAAGGGGATTATGCCAATGTCGTTGGCTTTCCTTTAAGCCGTTTTGTGAAAGAAAGTGAAAGCTTTCTTCGAATGAAATTTCCACAAGAGGTCTCATGGTTAAATCTATTCTGATCGTTTTATGTCTGTATATGTCTGATGCCAACGCCAATTTATTTGACTTTAGTTCAGACAAGGGCCGGGAAAGTAAAATTCCAACATTGGTCGCCAATCTTAAAAAACTGGAAGTCAAAGAAGGTCCGGCCTATGAAGAGACTTTTAACGATGGCATCAAGGCCATCGAAAATGGAATAGAAGAGGAAAAGCTCTATTGTTCCGGAGAGGCAACCGATGCCGAAGGCAAGGCCCTACCCAAGGATCAAAAACAGCTCTGCATGCGAGAGCTGAAGAAGCATTACCTGGAAGCGACCACTGTTATTTTTGATTTGAAAAAGAAGTACCTGGGCTTCATTCATCAGAAGCAGGTCGAAAAATTAACTGAAATTCAAACGAAGTTAAAAGCTGACATTGAGAAGAACTTTTAGTCCCTCATTGCCATCTCTTCACTCTTAAGATTCATCGAAGCGACACCTGTTTTAGGTTTTAAGCTTCTTACTGCAACCATTGAGCGCATTGGTCTAAGGCTTTTCGGCTTGGTCTTGGTGTTGGCCGGTGCAGTAGCGTTTAATTTTTCCAAATTAAGGAACTTAGGAAGAACATTTTCTTTTGTTGTCATACAAACCTCGGGTTTAAAGCATTTTTACTTGTTTGCTTAAACCCTCAGCTTTAAAAGGCGGGGGATTAAGCGTTAGGATCGATGTGATCACTGTCCAATACGCAACTCCTGTTGAAGTCTTGTAATCGATTCTTCTTGTCGGTCAAATCGCAAGAAATCTTGAATCTAATCTCTAAGAAGGACCGGTACGTTCCTATTATACCACTCAAGCTCATGTAATGGGAAACACCGGGAAATTTTACCGAGTCTTTTATATTTTGTCTCAAATTAGTCCTTTAGTTTAAACTAATTAAAACGTAATTTTGATAGGTTAGGACCTAATGACTCGGTTTTTCATCATTTGCTTTTTCCAACTTATAAGCCTGGGTCTTTGGGCACGTACTAGCGTGGATCGCATTCACCTGGAAGGTTACCTAGGGGAGAAGAAGCTCGATTCTTACTCAGAGCGCTATCAGCCGCTTATCTTTCAGGATATGTATCAGGGTAAGATTTCCTTTGAAGATGAAATCTTTTTCCAGAATTTTTTCCAACCTTACCTTTTTCAAAAAGAAGCGGATTATTCTTTCTTCCTGCGCTCAGAACTCAGTGGAGGCATGGTCTGTTCCAATGAGCTCCTAAGCGAGCACTTTGATGATATTCGTTTTTCTTACCGCTTGATCACTTTGAGTTATCTTTTGGAAGGACAGTGGCATCTGAAGTTGATGTCGGATCACCTGGGTCTTAAGAATGGGTGCCAGTTTGATTTGAATAACTGGCTCAAATCCTGCAAGCCGAAATCTACAGAGATGAAAAAGTTTGTCAGTCGTCTCGAGCAATACCGGCCTCGTTATGATGAAACCCTTCCTCAAGATTATAAGAAATCGCATTGGTGGAAAGAGTACTCAGCGGGTAACTACAAATGGTACTCTCAATATCGTCTTCAGAATCATTGCCAGGGTAAATGCACTGAGGAGTCTATTCCTCAAGACTTCAAAAATGTTTGTGAAAATGATCAAAAGATCATGAATCTTATTTGTTCCGAAATGGATGAAATTTATGGGCTCTCGACCAACAGAGATGCTTACTACCTTTTGGGGCTCTCCAATATTATCAATACCTATAATAAGCGGGGAGAGGCGATGGGATGTCTTCGTCGTTTCTCTGAAGTCATGGCCCATAAAGAAGTTCGTTACGATGTCCTCAATCAATTGTTTCCCTCTCTTCAGACTTTTCTGAGACAGAGGTATCAGGAACGCTTTTTACAAGGACGGGTTTTCTTTTTTGGTTCCGGTAAGGAGTTTGAAGAAAAAGGTCTTTCTAATCTTTACGTAAAAGAACAACCGATACAAATTGCCAAGGCTCCGGAAGGGCCAAAACCAGTCGCGAAGGCACCTGTTGCAAAACCTGAAACTAAAAAACTGGTTAAAGTAGAGCCCGAGCAAAAGGTTGCAGAGGCACCTAAAAAAGAACCGATCAAAGAAATTGCAGGCCCGATTAAAAGTGCCTTCCTTCAGGCAGCAGAACTGCGGGAAGCGGACAATCTTGAGCGGGTAGAAGTCGATATGCTGAAGCTAAAGTATGACTATGTTTTCAGCTTGAATATGATTAATACGCTCTCCGAACGGCTTAAAACTTTTATGACCAGAGAGGCGCTCGCTGAAATGATGGCCTATGATAAATTAGGCACCCGGGAAGGTCCTGTGCCTTTAATGTTTTTGAAATACATGATTGATATGCAGGAACATCACGGACTGTGGAACATCATTTCTGTATTAGGTGATAAGTTTTATGTTTCCAATGAAATTGATGCTTCATTCACACCGAAGGCCGAATTTATCCAACTCATGAACAATGAAACGACCGGACGGCAGTGGCAGATTTTTATTCTGAGACCGTAGTTCTAATTAGAACCATTCCACTTTTATAACATGAGCGCCGGAAGACAGGGCGGCAGTCAGGCCGACATGTGAGTCCTCAAAAATAAGCGTACTGCGTTTATCATGACCTGAAACATCCAACGCCTTCAAGTAAGGCCAGGGATCGGGTTTATGATTTAGGCAATCATCCCGGGTTAAAATCAGATCGAATAAATCGGCGAGCTTTGCCATTTTCAACAATTCTTCAGTAATAATTTTTTCGCTGGAGGTTACCAGGGCGAGATAGAGACCTGCCTGTTTAGCCTCTTCTAATAGTCTGAAAGTTTTTTCAGGAAAGTAGTCTCTTGAGTCGACTTGCGTGAGGATTTCAATAAGATAGTTATTCTTCTGATCTACGAAATCCTTGACCGTCCAGTGCCGGGGCACCCCTTCCCAATCTTTAAGGATATCAAAGACCAGATGATCCGCTTTCCCCACCATCAACTCATGCACAACTTCAATGGAATAAGGAGACTTAATATTATAAATGGCCGCCATCCTTAACAGGGCGTCAGCATGGTAGGATTCCGTATTGAATAAGGTCCCGTCCATGTCAAAAAACATGGCCTTTAGACCGGGGTAACCGGCCTGAAGCTCAAATAACTCGGGAATACTCTTAAATGATAGGGGTGATGGATTCATGGCCTGATTTTACCTGCTTATTCCCTGTTTATCCAGTATTTGCTGCATGGTGCATTCGTGGCCAAGCAAACGATTTTAAGGTACACAGTTAAGATTAACACTAGGAAATTAATATGAATGAATCTGAGATCAAAAAAGATCTACTAAGCCAGTTATTATATGAGGCCCAGGCCTATAAGAAATTTGAAGATATTGAGAAGTTGGTGGACTCCGGCATGGACCTGTCGATGATTCCCATCCAGCCTCTTTATGTTTCTCTTCAGACAACCTCCAACGATCAGATTGCCATGATCCTACCCAAGCTTTCATCTGAGCAGCGACAGGCATTAAGAGACATCGATTTGTGGCAAAAAGACATCATTGATCCGGATGCAGCTTTTCATTGGTTGGACATCTATTCAAAGTGTCCGGATGACAATGTTATTCTGGAATTTGTGAAGAGTGAGGATTTCCTTCTCTCCATCAAAAATCAATTTATTGTTCAAACCTTTGATGCCGAAGATCCAATGTATCCTGAAGGTAATAATTATTTCCTGACGGAAGATAATCAGCTCCTGATTGAGTATCCTGAAGACTTTAGCATGGTTCAGGAACTTAAAGAAATGATCAGACGCCTCTATGCCGATATTGGTGTTGAGAACGCCTATGCGTTTCTCTTTAAAATGGTGGTAGACTCTTACCAAATCATGGAAGAAGAGGCCTATAGCCAAAAGAAGGAGCGCCTGAGGGATTTTGGTTTCGTTGATTATTACGAGGCACTTGAATACAACAGCCCTTTTATGAATGAGTCACAGCTCGACAATTTCATCAAAAACAAAAAAGGTGAAACAGGGGATCTTGATGCCTTGTCACAGAACCAGTGCCTGCATGCTTCGTCTTTGGTTCCTTATCAGTCAGGAATGGAAGGATTGAAGGACGCCCTGGGGAAAGTGGCTGATGAAAAGCGCCAGCAGTTTCTGCATTTCAATTTTGTTCGCTTAGTGAATGCTAAGATGACTCTCGATGATGCCCTTAAGAATGGCTCTCTGGCCATGAGCAAGGTCGGAAATCAAACCCGTCAGTGCCTGGAATTAGGGTTTGAATATATTCTTTCCAAGTTGGATGCTTCAAAGAAAGGTGACATTTTTAAACATTTTGATTTCGTCGATCTTTACAAGGTTGGGCATAGCCTGATTGAAATTAACAAAAGAAAAATCAAGAAAGCTCTCAGTACCACGCCGTTTGAAAAAGACGATTTTGGTTATTTCCTGGGAATGTATTGGAATGCTTTCCTTGAGAACTCTCATGAAGAAGTTGCCAAATATAAATTTGATGGAAGTTCCAAGGCTTTAGAGATTAAGGATCTTCATTCCTATAATCTTTGGATGCTGGCGACAGAAACCTTTACGAGCGCTCTTCCTTTTGTTCAGACCTTCTTCAAAGGACTGGATAATCTTAAGAGTGAAGGGAAGCTTAACGACCAATTTTATCTGAACTATGAAGTCGATAATATTGATTTTGAATCCATCATGATCTCCAGCTTTATCAACTTTGTCGGGGGGTATTATCAGGAATCAACCGCCGGCAAGATGGGTGTTACAATTTCTGAACTCAAAAACTTCTATCATCAGTTCTTTAAGAAAAATGGCGAAGAGTATCTGATCAAGGGTGAGGAGGATCCAATCCTTCGTGAGAAAACATTTCACTTTATCAAAAAATTTGGTCTTGAGCTCATCCCTCGATTTGATAATTATCTCTATCAGATCATGCTGGAGCAGCTTAACGGCTATGAGATTGATGGAATGGTCGAAGAAGATTTTAAGCACATTGGCGGACCGATCCTTCTTAATTATTCGAGCAATTAAGATTTTGGCGGCTCAAAAAAAGAATCAAAAATTTCATGCAAGGATTTCCTGTAAGGGGAGTCCTTGCTGTCACAGGCTTCAAACAGCTTAGTCTTAATAAGCTCAAGTTCGGTCCTTTGTTCTTTAATGATTTTATCACTTTGATCAAATTTAGCAGAGAAAGGAAGCTTTTCACTTAATAGTTGCTTTAATTTTGTGAGACGAATTGAATCGTTGCTTAGAAAAGTGAAGTGCTCAAAACTTGTTTCATTCTTCTTGGAGCTGCCGGCTACACCTCGTGGAAGAAAGTTGGTATCGCTTGATTGCCCTTCAATAAACTCTTCAAAGCCTTTAATGTCTTCTGCTTCAAGATTCTTAATTAAGCGCTTCTTATCCATTTTTACCCACCTTCAAAAGACGGTTTAAAATTGACCTGCAGAATCTTTTTTCTTCTTCAAGTTCAAAAATAATTCTATGAGCACTGGCATAGTTTTCAAGATCTTTTAGGCTTACCGAAGCATCGCTGTTTTTAACTTCCTGTTGAAGCAGTTTATTTTTACCAACCAGATGGGATTCTTTGACATTCATCTTTCCATCACGTGAATTATAAAATTTAGGTAAGGCCTGGGTCTCTTTGATCAATGGCATTTTAGCAATGCTGGCCTCATGGTCACTTATTAAGTAGAGAGGGTAGGGAAACTTGAAAGAAAGATTGTTGGAGAAAAAATAGTTCTCGATTAAACCAATGGTCTCGCGCTGTTCATCCAGATCAAGTGATTTAAGATTTATGACTACCGGGTGCTTAAGATTTAAGTCGCGGGTCAAAAGACTGTTCACCTCTTCCAGTGAAGCCGTTTTTAAATTGAAATGCTGATAGACGGGTAAACTCATATCTTATTATTTGGAAAACCTTGGTGAAAGTCCACTCTCATGATTAAATAAAGCATATCATTAACAGAAGAGAGAGAATTAATTTAGTCGGAGAATATGCAGAAGCTTCACTTACCACACGTTTTACTTCCGGCAGAATATGTCTCTTTGCTGAAGGCCAATCTGGCCGTGGTCCCCACTCCTGCACCCATCTTTGATGTCATCAGACCCAATCAGGCGCTCTATATGACTCTGGAAAATGCTTTCAAGGATTTTGATGACGGGCGGGGACTGGAAAAAACCATGATGGCCCTGGGCTGGCCCAATTTTCGGGACCGTATGGGCAGTATCTATATTTATAAAAAAATTTACGGTCATTACCCCGTCTCTACCAGTATGGAGCTAATGGAAGAGATTAAACTTCTTGAACAGCGTTTTTTTAACCACAGTGTTCATGGGCATTCCCGTCTTTTCCTTTTAGGTTTTTATCTAAAGATGGCCAACTTTCAAATTCAGCACCGGGAAAATAATCAGTTTTTGGAAATTAAAATTCCTGAAGAGATTAGTCCATTATTAAAACTCTCTCAGGGTCGCTCTGAAAAAGTGGATTGGTTGATTCTTATTCTGACCCATTTCCTGCACGCCTTAGGTGATAAGTTGGTGATTAACGCCTTGATGACGGGAAAGAAGTTTGAAGATTTGTATGAATTAATAACCCCAGATCGAAGAAAAATGATGTTTGAGAATTTGCTGGCCTATGGTGCGAGCATTAATGAACCGGACGTATTTCTCTATGAGAAGATATAGGAAGATTTATGGCAAAAAACAGAATGAACGATCTTATTGATGAGCTGGCAAAAAAATCCGGCATCTCCGAACTCATTATCAATAATTTTGATAATGTGTATGTTGAAAAAGATGGGGAGATGATTCGAATTGATGCAAAGTTTTCCGATGAAGAGATCAACGAATTCTGTCTCAGTATTGCCGCTTATAATCGCAAACCATTTGATTCTGATTATCCAATTTTAGATGGAAATCTTCCTGATGGTAGCCGGGTCAATCTCATTCACAAAGAGTACACAAATACTTGTCATGCCATAACCATCAGGCGGTACCAAAAAAATATCAAAACGTTTGATGCGACTCCTGGAATTTTCGGTCTTACAGAAAACTGGGTACATTTTTTGAAAATACTGGTTAAGGCCAGAATGAATGTCGTGGTTGCTGGTGGAACTGGCGTTGGCAAGACTACCTTCTTAAATCTTCTGCTTCAGGAAATTCCTGCTAAAGAAAGAGTGATAACCATTGAAGACACCCGGGAATTACAATTTAATCTGCCCAACGTTGTTCGTCTGGAGGCCCGACCTCCGGTTGCTGAATTAAAAGGCTTGATGATCCGAGATCTATTAAAAAATACTCTGCGGATGAGACCTGACCGTATCATCGTGGGTGAGTGTCGTGGAGGAGAGGTTTTTGATCTGCTGCAGGCAATGAACACGGGACATGAAGGTTCAATGACCAGTGTCCATGCCAATTCTCCTGGAGAGTGTCTTCTTCGCCTAGAAAATCTTTATCTCTTATCGGGCTATGATTTACCTTTAAAGGCCCTACGTTACCAAATTTCAAACGCCGTTGATTACATCGTTCAAATCCGTCGTGATAAAAACGGCAAGCGAGTGCTTCACCAGATCACTGAATTAAATCATATGGAAGGTGACAGAATTCTCATGCAGGATATTGGTCTTATCAAAGAGGATGAACTTAAATTTACAGGTCTTGTTCCATCCAAAATGGCCAAATTACAAAGGGCCGGACTTTCTAAAGATTTTTTCTTAGGTACATAAAAAAGGGCCCGTTAGGGCCCTTGGTTTTTAGTATGGTCGAGTTATGGTGGTGAACTTCTTATCTTCTTCTTTGTCTTTGTTGCCTCCACCACAGGCGAAAGCTCCAACTGAGAAAACACAAACAAACAGGGCCAAAAGAATTTTATTCATACGTACCTCCGTAGCGTTGTCTCAATTATAGAACACAATTATGGAAAGAGTGTTTAACAAATCTGAGACTGAATCAATTTCACAAGATTTCGCACGTTTGTCTCAGGAGTTTGGATTAAAACACCATGTCCCAGACCTGCAGTCCATCGTTTAAAATCTAATCCACGATCTCTAAGATCCTGATAATAATGATTTGCCTTCTTTTCCAGGATTTCCCATGGCAAATGAAGCCAAGCCGGATCCAGGTTGCCTTGAATGAAAACATGAGGAGGAAGGAGTTTTTGAATTTCTACTAAGTCACATCTCCAATCCACGCCAATAACATCAATGTGAGTTAAATCCAGCGCCTTAATGAAGCCGGCCTGGGTGTGTTTTGAATAATAGATGACTTTAGTGCCTGGAGACTTGGCCTTAAATTCTTTTAAGAGTTGTGAAATTTTAGGAACGATAAATTCCTTATAATCGGCCACGCAAAGTTCACCAGCGGCAGTGTCAAATAAGGCCACTGCTTGAGCACCATTTCTGGCCTGGATTAGCATCTCATTTAAAAGTTCAGGCATTAGAATTTTTGTGAAGGCTTCAAAGCGTCCATCAAACAGACCTTGCTTGGCAGAAACCAGGTTGCCGGCATGGGAGCCCTCAACAGCGTAAGTATAAAGAGTAAAAGGAGCTCCTACGAAGCCCAAAAGGGTTACATCTTTTGGCAGACGCTCACGAATGAGTTTACAGGCCTCTCCCTGGAATTTATAAAATTCTTCTCCTGGAGCTGTTAGTTTTAATTTTTTAATGTCATCCACTGATTGCAGGTGCCACTCAAGGGTAGGTGGGCCTGAGTGATAAGAAAGACCCATGCCTAATTGCTCTAGCGGAAAAAGGAGGTCTGAAAATAAGATAGCAGCATTGAAACCAAAATCCTGAATTGGTCCCAAAGTAACTTCACAAGCGAGCTCTGGATTCTTACACATAGTCATGAAATCAGAGTTCTTTTTTATCCCCTGATAATGAGAATGATAGCGGCCTGCCTGTCTCATGAACCATACTGGCAAAGTTGATCCACGGTTTTCAAAGATGTCCATTTAATGTCCTTTCCATTCTAATTTATAACCAATTCCGCGGACGGAAGTGATCTGCAGGGCCTTCTCAGAGTCAGAATCGGCCCATTTTCTAAGTTTTACTATGTAATTATCAATTGTGCGGTTGGTGGGGAATGCATTTTCTCCCCAGATCGATTCAATCATCTCATCTCTTGCCACGACTTCATTTTTTCTCTCCAGGAGGAGTTCAAGAATGGCACATTCTTTTTGTCCTAAAGAAGATACGGCACCGGTGGCGTCTTGAATTTCAAAACGCTTGGGCCAGAAAATGAGTTTTCCAAAACGGTACTCATCTGGGTTGAGCATGGTGATTTGCCGCGACTTTAAAATCCGGTCCAGACGAAGGGTCAGTTCCTTGAGTTCAAAGGGCTTGGTTATGTAGTCTTCTGCACCAAGCTCCAGTCCTTCAACCCGGAGGGCCGGATCATTTAAGGCCGTGCAAAAGAGAAGCACGCAGTCTTTTCTTTTTTGGCGGAACTCTTTAGCAAGAGAGAGTCCATCACCGTCAGGAAGACCAATATCAAGGATAACTACCGCTGGGGCCATTTCTTGAAACTTAATTCTGGCCTCGGCACAGGTGGCGGCCAGATCAACAATATATTTTTTTGATCGAAGATAGTCCCGCAAGGTTTGACCTAAATTAGGTTCATCTTCCACCAGAAGCAGGGAGAGATTAGACATCACTTTCTCCTGTTGGTGCTTTGAAGGTTAAATGAAATTGCAGTCGCTCGTGGTTTGTGATCTGGAAATTTCCGTGCATCTTTTTCATGAGATTTTTTATGAGGTAGAGCCCAATGCCACTGCCTTTGGTGGACTGATATTTATAAAAGAGCTCGCCCAGGTGCGATGGATCGCCGGAGAATTTTGTGCCCAAATCATCATAGAGGATTTCGACCCAAGGACCGGATCGTTTGGCGCTGATCTTGACCTTGGTGGCATCTTTTCGGTGGCGGATGGTATTTTCAAATAAGTTTCTGAAAATCATATTAAGCGCTAGTTCATCTGCAAGAACTTCCTGGGCATCTGGCTCAATATTCAACTCGACCTTAAAAGGAGACTGAAGTTTTTGTTCCTGACGTTTAAGAAAACGCTCAAGACTTAAAGGGACCAATGTTAGTGGGGCATCCTGTTCAATACGGGAGAGTTGAAGACTTTTCTCCAGTTCAGATTCCAGTTTATGAGTATCTTCAATAAGGCGCTTAGTGAGATTTGAAAGTTGGTCATGGGAATGAGTTTCGTCTTCAATCAAATCTTTGATGACCTCTGCTTGCAGGCGCATGCTGGCCAGTGGGGTTTTTAATTCATGGGATAAAGAGGAGAAGAAGGCCTGCATGGCCTTGGACTTTTTCATGTCGCGGATATAGAGGACAATAAGTGAGCCCCCTAAAAGAACCAGGAAAATGAAAAAGAAAGAGCCTTCCCATTTCATCATGTTGAGGAAGTTATTTTGAGACCCTAATTCAGGAATATTCAAATTGCTTAGGGTGGTGTGAAGCTTGAATACGAGGTAAAGCCACCAGCTTCCCAAACCTAGAAGCATCACCACCCATAAGAGGGTCAGTAAATAAAACCAGCGACGAGGTCCTCTTACTTCCATAACCTGCGTTTTAATTCTTCTTGAACTTTATCGTCATGGGCCAGGCTGCAAAAGCCGACTTCATAACCATTTGGAGCAAGATAGATTCCTTTGTTAAGGAATGTTTCAAAGAGCTTGTAAAAGCGCTCTCCCATATTGGCCGGAAGGTCCGTGATGTTTTTTAACTTGTGATGAGTGGAAATAGGGTAGAAAAGTGAACCATATTGAATGATTTGATAATCTTCAAAGCCGTTTTTATCCATCCAGTCTTTCATGATAGAAACCACGTTCACGGTGTTTTGTTCAAGCTTTTCATAGGCCGCAGGTGTGAGTTTTTTCAAGTTCACAAGACCCGCTGCCATGGCAACCGGGTTTCCAGAAAGAGTGCCCGCCTGATAAACCGGCCCAATAGGGGCTAAAAACTCCATGAACTTGCGGGGACCGGCCACCGCACCGACAGGCATACCACCGCCGATAATTTTTCCGTACGTTACGAGGTCTGGAGTAATGCCGGTTTTTTCGGCCATCCCGCCAAAACCAATTCTAAAGCCAGAGATCACCTCATCAAAAACCAACAGCGCACCATGTTTGGTACAAAGTTCTCTGAGACCTTTAAGGAAAGCCTCATCCTGAACAAGAAGACCATTGTTGGCCGGAAGAGGTTCAATGAAAATACAGGCAATCTGGTCCTTATGATCATCAAAAACTTGTTTTACTTCTTCCAGATTTCCTAATTCACAGATGAGTGTATCAGAAGCCTGTTGAGCAGTGACCCCTTTAGATGAGGCTTCCGCTGTTCCCGCAAGTCCTGAACCGGCCTTAATTAACATGGCATCAAGATGACCATGGTAGCAGCCATTAAATTTAATTATTTTTGAGCGTCCGGTAATCCCACGGGCCAGACGAACAGCTGTCATAACAGCTTCAGTGCCGGAGTTAACAAAACGAATCTGCTCGATAAAAGAAATCTTATCTACAATATATTCGGCAAGCTCCAGAGAGTATTTCTCACAGGCGCCAAAGGTCCAGCCGTAATCAAGAGCTTTAATAATGGCCTCTTTGATTTCCGGATCCTGGTGACCATGAATGAGCGGTCCAAAGCTCATGCAAAAATCAATAAAGTCCTTTCCCTCTTCGTCCCAAATAAAAGCTCCTTTGCCTCGGTTGATAAAGCGAGGAGTCGTGTGAAGACCTTTAAAGCTTCGAACCGGCGAGTGAACTCCACCGGGAACGTATTTAAGAGATTTTTCGAAAAGTTCTTTATTATTCATATTATTTCCTTAACTGATAAAATTCTTCCATTGAAGCGACGGTGTGAACTTTCACTCCTGCCGCTTGAAATTCCTGCCAGGTTTTTCCCATACCGCAAAAGTGATGGGCCTCTTGAAGTTCAGGAAACCTGTTCATGAAGGCTTGATACTGAGGATAACTAGTCCAATAGCATGCGCCGACTTCTTTTAATTTTTGGTGATACTCTTCACTGACTTTATTCTCGACTCGTTCATAACAGCCAATCACCGTTCCAAGATCAGAAGTACCCATATGATGAGTTAGGATGTTCCATTCCTGATTCAGATGAGAGTGAATCATTTGGAGGGCGCGGGAGGATTTAAGGGCCTTAAGGTCCTCAGTTCCCAAACTGTCAGATGTGCCGTTGACCCAGAAGCCGGCTTTGGCCAGCATCTGAGCTGATTTCGTTCCTGCGGCCCATAAACCCTGAGGTTGTGAGGAAGCTTTCAAGCTGTCGATACAATACCGGGAAGTCACAAAAAGATGTTTGTTTGTGAGTTCAAGAATTTTGGTTTCCGGCACTTTGGTTAAGAATTCATCATAGACAACTTCAGGTTCAGATCCTGACGGGAGACCAACAAAAAGTTTTCCCGCTACTTTGGGATACTGAGAAAATTCCATCCAGCGCTGATCAATTCTTTTGCCATCAACTTCGCCCGCATGAACGTGCAAGAAGTCTTCACCAATTTTTTTTACATGAATGCCTACAGCAAGGTGACAACCGCCGCCGTATTCCTTAAAGGCTTTGCGTTCACGGTAAACTTCTTCCACCGTTTGGGGATGGGCCAGTTTTGAGAGGATTCCGAAGAGTTTTCCACCATCCTGACGATCCTCTTGCATTTCAATTCCCAAGGCTCCTTGAGAGGCAGCAGAAGGGAAGACACTTTGAGGTAGAACAAAGTAATTCATGCCTTCAAGAAGTTCGCTTAATTCGGCCGCTGATTTTTCAGTATGGGCCAGACGCTCAATTCCTGCCAGCGCCAAGGTGATGGCATGATACTGTCCTTCTTTTAACTTTCTGATTCGCGAGTTTACGTTTCCGCGAAGGGTTTCACAATGAATCTTGGGAGAACCTGGGATGTAATCTGAAAGAGAGCGGGTTAGATTAACGATTCTTCTGGGAGAAGAAGTTCCCACCACAAAATCACCCGACCAATCTTTTAATTTATCAATGGTACTTTGGGCAATAATGAGGATGTCATGGGCAAATCTTCGCTCAGTCACGGCCGCCAGTTTTATTCCCTGAGGTCGCTCTGAACCAAGATCTTTATAGGAGTGAATAACAAAATCCACATCCCCACGAAGAAGGGCTTCATCAAGCTCTTTAGTAAAAAAGTCTTTTCCTTCCAGCTGCCACAAGGGCTTACTGGTGACTTCATCACCTTGAGTTTTAATGAGCACCAGTTCAAACTTTTCACCTGACAGGCGCTCACATTCGTTTTTAATAAGTGTAGATTGAGTCACTGCCAGCAGCGACCCTCGAGTTCCAATTTTATAAGTAGTCATAGTAGTTAGATGTATCTCACGTCTGGCGTGATTTGAGGAGGAATTAGCTCTGCAGTACGATTGAATTTTTGCTCGAACAGATCTCTGCGCTTCAAAGTAAGACTCACCATGGCAGCTTTGGCCAAAGCAATTTGCTCACGCTTTTGTTCTTCGATGATGGCGCCTTCATTGAAGATATCTTCTAGACGCACAACACCTTCATCAAGTTTAAGAGAGGTTTTAATGGCCGAAGGTGAGCCCAAGTCGACAAACAGGCGCTGTTCATGACTGTTCCAGGCTTCAAAGAATTTCTCATCAAAAAGGATGGTGTCCGTACCAACGGTGTTGGCTATATAAGGATGGTTCACCAATTGTGAGCGCTCTTCCCAAGAAATGACATTGAGGGAATGATTTTTAGCGAGCTCTTGAACTTTTTCTGCGTTTCGGGCGCAGATGGAAACCTGGGCCTTTTTCTTAAATTGGTTAATGAGATCTTCTGCCAGCGCACCGGATCCGACTACCACAATATGACTTGCCCGTGCTTTCTGGATGAAATGACGACGTGTCAGTGAGGCGTAGGTCTTTTGAGAGATACCAATTAAGTATTGAGTCCGGATGTCTTTGGCGTCCTTGAAGAGCTTTTCAAGAATGAGAAGAAGTTTTGTGTCCTTGAGAGTCGAAATAGCATAAATCTTGTAGGCCTCTTTAAACTGCCCGACAATTTCATTTTCACCGATAAGTTTACTCTTTAGGCCGCAAATAGTTTCTAAAAGAAAAAGATAAGCGTCCTGGCCGGTAACCAGATCGTGTTTAGGCAGAGTTTCTTGATGGAAAGGGTAAATGTCATAAGCGAGCACAAGAGTCCGCTGGCATGTTCTAAGAACAAAAGCATTATTTGTAAGCTCTTCATCCTGAAGAGTGCCGGAGCTAAAATTCCATAGTTTCAGGCTCGTTAACATAAGGTAACTTTAAGGTAGTAGAGATGGAAAATTGTCATAGAAATGTCATAAATTTCGAGAAATTATTATAGTAATCTCCTTAAATAAAAAATGTTTACTGTTCGCATTTCTTGACACTTTCTTCACAAAAACATTATTTGATCTCTGGTATATATCTAAAAATTTTTTGGAAATAATTATGTCGGCCTGGATTAAAACCCGGTTTCTGGCCTTTGACCGTAAGGTTGATGGGGCCATTAGCTTCTTCTTTAAGCATTATGGCAAAACTAAGTTTATGGTGGCCATGTCTAAGAAAGCTCAATACCTGGGTCTTGAAAAACTGTTTGTTAAGGGTCCGAAAGCTTTTGTTTACTTTTTTTTATTTTATTTAGTACGCGATACGATTCTCTACATCATTATCCCAATCGGTTTTGCGACCTTGATGGACTAGAGAAGCTTTAAGGAGAGTAGATGGAAGCCTTTACCATTATTTACACCCTGCTAGGTGGACTGGGGATCTTTTTCTTCG
This sequence comes from Bacteriovoracaceae bacterium, assembly GCA_023701435.1. GTDB lineage: Bacteria > Bdellovibrionota > Bacteriovoracia > Bacteriovoracales > Bacteriovoracaceae > Peredibacter. The sequence goes on from JAMPXB010000003.1 coordinate 122,868, forward strand.
GAATGAAGTTCATGTCTGACGGTCTTCAAGCAGTGGCCGGAGATGTGATTCGAAAGATCATTAACTCTATTACCTCTAACCGTTTTATGGCGGTGGGAGTCGGTCTTTTAGTAACCTGTATTGTCCAGTCTTCTTCAGTTACCACCGTTATGACAGTAGGTTTTGTCAACGCAGGTCTGATGAATCTGACACAGGCCATCGGTGTTATCTTTGGTGCCAATATCGGAACCACTATCACCGGTTGGATTATCTCTATCCAGGTTGATAAGTATGGACTTCTGCTGGTAGGTCTAGGATTTGTTCCCGCTCTGTTTTCTAAATCTGATAAATTTCAACATTTAGGTCGGGCCCTATTAGGAATAGGTTTGGTTTTCATTGGTTTAAAGACCATGTCTTCCGCTTTTGTTCCTTTGAGAGAGAATCAGGCCTTTCTTGATTCTATTGCTTATTTCTCCGGCGAGCATTATGGGGCTTATATCGCTTCCATCTTAATGGGCTGCCTTCTTACTATGATTGTGCAAAGTTCCTCGGCTATGTTGGGGATTACCATGGCCCTGGCTTCCACTGGAGTCATTCCTTATCACACGGCCATATCACTAGTGTTGGGTGAAAATATTGGAACGACTATTACCGCTATTTTGGCCTCTATCGGAGGAACCGTAGGAGCTAAGAGAGCGGCAAGAGCTCACGCTTGCTTCAATTTATTTGGCGTATTTGTGATGCTATTTTTCCTACCACACTACTTCAATTTGATTGATTCATTGATCCCGCTTGATCCTCGTTTTGTCGCGGCTGATGGCAGTGTTCCTTATGTTTCTCAGCATATTGCCTTGGCCCATACATTATTTAATGTGGCAGCGACTCTTTGCTTTCTTCCTTTTATTAATCAATTGGCAGCTTTCGTTACAAAAATCACTCCAGATCGCAGCGAGAAAGAAGTTCCGCATCTGCTCGTTTTGGGTGATCCGGCCAATATGCTTCCTGCCGCTTCAATGGCCCAAGCCGAGTCTGAGCTAAAGAAGATGAAAGAGATTGTCGGTCGTATGTACCGTCTGAATCGTGAATTTTGGGCAGCTGATGAATATGATCCTAAGATGCTGGCCAAAATTATTGATTACGAACGAATCACCGACAATATCCATAAAGAGATTACGGTTTTCCTTTGTTATGTAATGGAAAAGCCAATGTCCCATCATCAATCTTCACAGATTCAGGCAATGATTAAAATTTCTGATGAGTTGGAATCTGTTGCTGACTATATTGAAAGACTTGCTAACTACCGCGACCGTTTTAAGAGCAATGAAAAGCTTGAGGGCGAATCACGAACTGAATTTTTCCAATTCATGGATGAAGTGTGGGAGTTCTTCCACCTTGTAGGCCAGGGACTTTTAAATGATCAAGAGTTGGACATCCCTAAGATTGAAGCTAAATCACACGAGTTGCAATTGTGGGCCGACAGCATGAGAGAGAAACACTTGGACCGAATTTCCAAAGGTACTTATCCTCCTGTGACCGCTCTTACTTATTCAGATATGGTAGTGGCCTTAAGAAAAATCCGCGCCCACTCATCGTTGATGGCCGGAGCCATTGAGAGTTTTCACGCGAAGTACGAATAATTTCTGTTTTGACGCATACTGTACAAGTAGTATGCGTCAGATCTTTTCCCTCCTCAATTCGGCCACCTTTTGGCATGATTAATCGACACTAAACATTCACAAGGATAGTTTTCATGGGATTGATTTTCTCTGCTAATGAGATTTTAGAAAGATCACGTGGTTTAACATTTGATGACGTGCTCCTAATGCCAAGACATTCTGAAATGAGCTCACGCCGTTCCCCGTCTTTGGATTCTAAAGTAACAAAAAATTTCACCCTGAAAACGCCGATCATTTCGGCCAACATGGATACTGTGACTGAATACCAAATGGCGATAAAAATGGCCGAACTTGGCGGCCTTGGGATCCTTCATCGTTTCATGTCTCCTGAAGAACAGGTGAGACAGGTCAAGCTGATGCGTGAAGCGATCAAACCTTTGGGGCTTCCAGTGGCCGCAAGTATTGGTGTCAAAGAAGAAGGAATGAAGAGAGCAGAGATGCTGGCCGATGCTGGTGTTGATATTCTAACCATCGACATTGCTCACGGTGACTCGGTGATGATGTTTGAAACTCTTGATTATGTTAAAAAGAAATTTCCTAAGATTGATGTGATTGCCGGCAATACCGCCACGCCAGAAGGTGTGAGAGGTTTGATTGAGCACGGGGCAGATGCTGTGAAAGTTGGTATTGGGCCGGGCTCAATGTGTACCACTCGAATCATTACTGGTTGTGGAGTACCTCAATTAACTGCCGTGGCCATGTGTGTTCTGGAAGCCAATAAATACAATGTCCCGGTTATTGCTGATGGTGGTATTAAAACTTCCGGTGATATTATGAAGGCCTTTGCAGCTGGTGCTCATACGGTGATGCTAGGTTCAATGCTCTCTGGCTGCTTAGAAACTCCTGGTGAGATTGAAGGCGGTCGTAAGCGTTACCGTGGTATGGCCTCAAAAGATGCACAGGTCTCCTGGCGTGGAGAACTTCCCCAAGGCATGGCCGCTGAAGGTGAGGCCCGTTGGGTTAACTGTAAAGGATCAGTGGAAAATATTGTATACGAACTTGCAGGAGGAGTGCGCTCAGGTATGACTTACCTTAATGCCTTTACACTTGCAGACATCAACAAGAATGCCCGCTTCATGGAAATGACGGCTTCTGGTATGATGGAATCTAAACCTCATGGATTAAACCTCTAGGATTAAATGTTTTCAGAAAATGCACTTGATGTAGTTTTAACTTATCCCAAGCTCGTTGAGCGTCTTCGCAACAAACCCGAAGATGCTCAAAAAATAAAAAAGCTATTTAAAGAAATCCATGGCGAGTTTTCCCCGACGCTTGTGAAGTCGGCAGCCGCCTTATTGGATGCTACTTTTTTAAAACTCTATGATGGAGTGAATTTAGAAGTGCCCCCCGGAATGGATTTCAAAAAGCTAAAAGAAGACAACCATATTATTCTTGTTCCTAATCACCAGTCTCATGCTGATTACGTGGCCTTGACCTATAGTATGTTTAAGAATTTTGGTGTTCCTCTGAGAGTGGCCGCCGGGATAAATTTAAATGTATTTCCGCTGGGTCAGTTCTTCGGCAAAGCTGGAGCCTTTTTTATCCGTCGATCTTTCACTTCGGATCAACTCTATAAACTGACGTTTGAAGGTTATATCTATTACCTTTTAAAAACAGGGCAGGTGGTAGAGTTTTTCTTTGAAGGTGGTCGTACCCGCACCGGAAAATTGCTTAAACCGAAGTACGGTCTTTTTCAGATGCTTCTGGAAGCCCATTCTCAGATTAAGGCCAAGCCGTTAATGTTCATACCGGTGTCACTGGCGCATGAGCACATACCGGAAGAAAAGGCTCACGCCCGAGAGCTGGGTGGAGGAAAAAAAGTCCCTGAAAAAGGGACTCAGCTCTTTAAACTTTTAAAGCTGGTCAATAAACGTCTGGGAACCATCCATATTCATTTCGGCGATCCAATTGTCATGAATGGCTATGAAGGGGACCTTAAAGAGGCCACTCAGAACCTGGCCTTTGCTAACTTTAAGGCGGTCGGGCGGGGTATGCCCATCACCCCAAGTTCTCTTCTGGCACTTCTTATGTTGGATGAGCCTTCAGGTGCTTTGACCTGGAAGCAGATTGAAGAGAGAGCGAATGATGTCATTGATTATTGCCGGGCCTTGCATATCCCTATGACTCCCAGCTTGAGTTGTGAGAGCTTCCGGGACTCACTTCGCTCAGCGCTTGATATGTTCATTGGAAATAAAAAAATTGAAGTCCTGAAACGTGAAAAACTTAACCAGGTTTATTACGTCATCAAGAGCGAAAGAAGGGCAGAAGTTCTTTACCATAAGAACATGATTCTTCATCATTTTCTGGTGCCTGGGATCATTAACTCGACTTGGTTTAACGTCTTTAATGGCTCGATTAAAGATGGCATGCAGTTGACTCGTTTTCTTATGAATAAGAGAAAAGAACTAAAATATGAGTTCTATCTTCCAAGCATGAAGGAAATGATTCATGAAGCTCTTAATATTATTTCCTATGCTTTAGGAAGAAGAGTGGAGTCGCTGGAAGAATGCATGAGGCTTTCCAGTCAGGATCTTTATCAAATTGCTACCAAAGTCAGACGATTTTCTACCGCACTTTCTTATCTCTATGAAGCCTACTATATTTCCTGCCTGGCAGTGAAATATCTGTCCCATGAGAATTTTACGCAAGAGCGCTTTATTCAGGTTTCTAAAGAACTTTTCACCCTTGAAATTGAGCATGGACGAGTGATCAAATATCCCGAGTCTTTTGCTGTTCCGATCATCAAGGATACGTTGATTTACCATCAGAACCATAAAATTATTGAAAGAAATGAGGATCGCTCATTCCGCGTTGTGGATCAGGTAAAACTAGACGAAGCGATTGAGAAGTTTATCCGCGACCTCAACGATCAGGTCGCCATTAATCTTAAATTTAATAAGGCCCTGCCTTGAACTCACTTATGGCCAATATGCGGTGGCTTTGCTTGCCATCAGAAAATTTAGGTAATGATTGGTTTGATAAAAGTCGTCAGATTGATACTGTCCTGTCTGAATTAGGGATGGATTTGGCCGAAGAGTCTACTTTTTTGCTTTTTTCAAAACCCCCTTCAGATATCCTTGAAGGAAAGGGCCAATGTCTGATTGCTCGACCGGTCATTGGGCCTAAACAAAATGTTGACGCTCCCTTGGCCCTGGTTGACTGGAAAGCCGCTCCAGTATGGCAAGAAACGCTTCAAGGTGATACTTTAGTAGAAATCCTGGAATGTGCTGAAGAGGTGAGATTAAAAGCTCAGAAAGGACAAAAGCCTTTTGCGAATGCTTTTAGTCTGCGCATTCGACGCTGGCTTAAGCCAGATCTTGAGATAACGGTCGACTCGTTCTTCCACGAATGACGTCTTGTCATGTTATTCCAAGCGTTGTAATTTTGGTTTATTTAATTTAAAGCCCCGAAAATTAGTTATGGAGGTGGGTTATAAGCGAGAAAGTTCAAGAACCACGTGTAAATGAGAGAATCCGTGCACACGAGATCCGTCTTCTAGGAGACGATGGTAAGGCTTATGGAGTTGTTACTCTGGCCCAGGCACGTCTCATGGCCGACTCTGAGGGTTTGGACCTGATCGAAATCTCTCCAAACGCTGTTCCACCAGTCGTAAAGATGATGGATTACGGGAAATACAAGTATCAAATTCAAAAGAAACTTGCTGAAGCCAAAAAAAAGCAAGTTGTGATTGAGATTAAAGAGATTAAGTTCCGCCCAAATATTGAAAAACACGATATGGCCGTAAAACTCAACCATATTGAAAAATTTCTTGATAATGGCGATAAAGTTAAGCTCTTGATGCAATTTCGTGGGAGAGAAATGGCCCATAAAGAGATTGGTCTGGCCAAGTTTGATGAAATTGTAAGACAAGTTCTCGAAAAGGGTGCCGTTATCGAAGCTCCATCTAAAATGATGGGGAATCGAGTAATTGCCATGGTTGCCCCTGGAAAGAAAAAATAGTACAAAAACACTTTATCTTGTAGTTATCCCGTGATAACTTCATGCACTCTTTTAAGGGTCATTTACTAGTTTTAGGAGCGATATATGTCAAAAATGAAGACAAAGCGCGCGGCTGCCAAGCGTTTTAAAGTTACTGCCACTGGCAAAATTAAGTATAAGAAGGCTCACCTTCGTCACTTATTAGTTAATAAGTCGAAGAAAGCCAAGAAAGACAAAGGTACTCCAGGATATGTAAATCCTGCTGATTACCATAATGCAGCTTCTTGTATTCCTTATTTAGTGTAATTTAACCCGCATTAGCGGATAACCATCGAGAGTAGTGAAGTAGGGTTAAGCGGAATAAATCCCCCCCCTATGAATGAAGAGGAGAAAGTATGTCACGTGTAAAACGCGGTTTTAAAGCCCGCCAGAGAAGAAACAAAGTTCTTAAACTAGCTAAAGGTTTTCACTTCGACCGTAGAACAAAGTACAAGCACGCATCTGAAACAGTTCGTCGCGCACTTCACTATGCTTTCATCGGCCGTCGTCTTCTTAAGAGAGATGTACGTAAACTCTGGATCGTTCGTATCAACGCTGGAGCTCGTATGCTCGGCACTTCTTACAGCCAGTTCATTTCTGGTCTTAAGAAAAAAGACATTACAATCAACAGAAAAATGCTTGCTGAGCTTGCAGTTCGTGATTTTAATGCCTTTAAAGCAATTTACGACGCTACTAAATAAGTAAAATTTGTTTAAATTAGCCCCAACTGTCGATAATCTCGGTGGTTGGGGCTTTTTTTTTGCTTGAACTAATCACTTTTACTGCTAACCTATTAATAATTTGAAATTATTGGCGATAAGCTTTTGAAACTTCATGGGAGATCTTCAATGAGCATGACTAAGGCAGACATAGTAGAGCGTATCTACAAGGAAGCAGGATTTTCTAAAAAGGAAGCTGCAGAATTAGTAGATCTGGTCTTTAAAGTGATTAAAGACACTCTGGCAAAAGGTGAGAAGGTTAAGATTTCTGGATTCGGAAATTTTAGCATTCGCGACAAAGCTACTCGAGTAGGTAGAAATCCTCAAACGGGAACTGCGATGAATATTAGTGCACGACGTGTGCTAACATTTAAACCATCACAGATTTTGAAAGAAGATATCACTGAACGTTATTCTCATCGACTTGACGAGAGTGGAAAAGAAAACACCACTCTTCCTATCAAGGAAGCTAAGCCGCGTGCTCTGAGCTCATTCCTAAACAATGAGGATGACACGGTTTACGATGATGGGGACGATGACGACAATGACGAATAACTCATCAGTTGATACGCTCTTCTCATGATTCCAAATAAGTCTAATTTTAAGTTTCAAGAGCTCACCCCGATTACTGGGGTGAAGCCTTACGTTATCAGATTTTGGGAAACTGAGTTTCCTGAAATTGATCCTATTAGTTCAGAAGGTGGACAAAAGATCTATTCGAGGTCTGATGTTGAGTCCATTCTGAAAATCAAAAAACTTTTATTTGAAGATAAGCTTTCAATACAAGAAGCAAAGCAGAGAATGTCTACTGGTGAAGCTGAAATGTTGGAAGTGGAAGCTGATGCAGTTCCTGAGAAGAGCGCTGCTATAGATATGCGTCCCTTCATAGAAAAATCACTGCAAATTATTCAGGACATAAAGTTTAAACGAAATTGGTAGTCCAGTTTTTGATGTTGGTTATGTCCTTGCCTATATTTTTCTCAATAGTCTGAATTTCATTAAGAAGAACTTCCTGGTTCTTCTTAAAGTAATCCTGAAGCATTCTTTCGGTGTGGTCCAGTCGATAATTAAAAAGAATAGAAGTCAGTCTTAAATGCGAAAGACGTAACTCATTTAACGCCGCTTCAGTATTTGAAATAAAAGGATTGATGTTTTTTTCGTGAGGAGAGACATCTGGTACTGCGAGTTCTGAAAGGTCGTCCAGGAGTTGGAAGCTCACGCCAATTTCTCTACCTAAGCGCATGAACTGCACTTTTTCTTTGAAGGTCTGTTTTTCAGCGAGAAGATAGGCACCCAGTGTGGCCAGTTGAATCAGTCTTCCCGTTTTTAATTCATGAATTCTTACCACTTCCTGGAAATTCATTTTTCCGTCGGCGAGCAAATCTCTGAACTGACCTTCAATCAGGCCCTTGGCCCCAGTGGTCCAGCTCATAAGCTTTAAAATTTCGCGGAAGTTTTTATGGTCGATATTTGAAATTTCATTAAAAGAAGCAATCAAGAGGGCGTCACCGGCCAGGATCGCCTTCCATTCGCCGTAATGAGCGTGTGTAGAGGCTTTGCCTCGTCTGATCAAATCATTGTCCATGGGCGGAAGATCATCATGAACGAGCGTATAAGCATGATGGAGCTCAATGGCCGAGGCCAGGTGCAAATGATTAGGGGAAACTTTTTTAGATAAATCGAGGGCAATTGCTTCAACCAGGCGAGGGCGAAAAAGTTTACCTGCCGGAAAAACAGCATAATCCATGACTTCTGTGAGTTCGGGGTGAAGTGATGATTTTTTTAAGGCTACATGAAGGGCTTCAGATAACATTTACGCTTCCTATGGTGCTGAAGGTTTTGGCGCCCCCAATGTACCACCTAAACGTATTTGATAAAAGCCGTCTTTTTGCGTGAATGATTGAAACATCATATCAATCAAAGGAAGAGATTCCTTGAAGTTTTCAGAAAAGGCTACTTCGCCGCTTAGGTTAAGCGGTGAGAAGGCGATGGCGTCTTGCTGCAAATCAATAGCGCCTTTGAAATTGGCCCTCATAGGAGATTCCTGATCACCAATGATGATCTTGTCCACGCTGATGCGAGGTGGATTTTCTGAGTTCGCCTCAATGTAAAGATCATTAAGCTTCATATTAGGCGTGGTGAATCCTTGAAGATTTTGCGATGGGAATTGCAGGTCTTTTGATTGCGCCTTAAAGCTTAGTGACTTGATTGTATTTTGCTTACTCATTAGTAAGTTCAAATCAATGGTCATATTCCCGGCAATCTTGAATTTGCCGCCCATAAGGGGTTCTAGTCGGCTCAGAACCAAAGATTGATCTTTAAGACGGAGCATCCGTTCTCCAAAACCCTGAACGACATAGAGGCTCAGGGGTTGGCCATTCATCTCAGTATCAATTTTAAAAGGAAGGCCCAGGGGAGAGAAGTTAATGAGTTGGAAATTGATTGTAACAAAGCTAAATTTGAGAGGATCACCAGTCTGACCCATGCAGGCCGCTGGAAGTACAAGATCTGAAACAATCACTTTTGGCATCAACCATTCAATTCTGATTTGATCAAAATCGGGATTACAAGCAGCGCCTTTAAAGTTTGATCTTAAGACCGTTTTGAGGGCATCCCCAATAGGGAAAAAATTTAGAAAGCCTGTTACGAATAAAAAGAGTGCTAGCAGGGCATAGACATAAATCTTAGCCTTGCTTTTGTAGTTAATCTCATTCAGGGACTGAATTTCGCTTACAGTGGCCATTATTCAAACTCCACTTCTGCAGCATTGCTGAAATGAATGGCATGAAACTGCCCTTGCAGAAGATTGCTGTCGGCATTGCGTTTGATATTTACTGACTGAATACGAAATTTTTCACGGGTGATCATCGAGGTGAAGATGTTCATCAATTCATCAGTTGAGACATTGTTGAAAGCAAAATCGGCTTCCGCTCTCATGATTGTGTCAGAAATCATTTCATTGCCATAATTGCTGACCTTAATTTTTGATAGATCCATTCCGACAGAAGAGAGCAGGTTGGACAGACGGGAGCTCATCATGGAGGCCCCATCAATAGGATTGTCTGAAAGTACGCCTGGACTGACTCTCTTAATTCCTTGTTTTTGACCGATGATTTCATTGGCCTTGGAGATTAAGGAAATTCTGGTATTAAGGTCTTCTTTCAAGGAATTATTCTGCCAGGCAAGGAAGGCGAGAAGAAGTGCTGGTACCAGAAAAAGCGCCAGAATAACACCGCCCTTGAAGAGGCGCTGTTGTTCTTCTTCCATACTATTATAGAAGTCTTGTATGTTTCCATAACTCGGTGTCAGTTTAAACTTATCGAGTCTTTCGAAAATTTCACGATCTATTTTTTTGAAAGCGGTTGCTTGGTTATTAACTTCTTCCATGATTAATTTCCTATCGCCGTAACATTTAACTGAAGCTTGGCCTGATCGAGTGTGGCCTCAATGTCAGTTAAATTTGAGCGTTCAAAAGCATTTTTTAAATTGGAAAGATCTTCGGAGGAATCGGAAGAGAAGGTTGCTTTAATTTCCCCGATATCACTGGTCGAAAATTCGATCAGGGTCGCTTGAGAAGAAGCGGCTATCTGACTGATTGTCACTAGCGGTGACAGGGCCTTGATTTGTATCGCCGACTGGAGGGTCCCGATTTCCTGTCTTACGGTACGCTGTTTTTTAACCATGAGGCTAAGCACTTGCTTAGGGTCGGCAGTGGCCGCACGACGAAGACGACCGCTGATTTCAAGCTCATCATTTTTCATGAGGGCAGTTATTTTGGAATTAACAGTGGCAATGTCTTTTTCAATGAAAAACCTTTCAACAAACAGAGAAACGGCAAAGACCAGGCAGACGGCCGCAACTCTGACCCCGATAAAGGAGAAGGAATAGAGGGGAATCTCTGAGGTCGAAGCCTGAGCAAATCTTCCTGTCAGTAGGTTGAGAAAACGATTTTTTCTTCTAAAACCAATGGCCATCATGTTGGCCAGGGCATACTTGGATTTATTTTTTGGATTAAGGTCTATCTTCTCTGCTTCAACCTTATCAAAGCTCTCCAGAAGAGTGACTTTCGTATCAAATTTCTCAGAGAGATAATTGGAAATATTTTTAATGTTTGATGTTCCACCGCAGATGAAGACGTGTTGAAGACTAAGACCGAAATTGACCTTAAATCCCACTTTCCATCTGGCAAAATCAGCTACCAGGTGGGCGAGCACTCTTTCCATGGCTGCAGCAAAGTCTTTCTGGGACTGTTCGACTTCTTCATATTGCGTGGAAGTAAGCAGGAAAGCATTCTGATGCTTATAGATGATGGCCTCATCAGTTTCAATCTTGTAGGTCTCGGCAATCATCTCGTTGATGTGATGCCCGCCCATGTAACTGATGTGACTCATTAAAAGACGAGAGTTATAAAAGAAGTAAGCCTTGGTGGTTTTATGGCCGATATCGAGCACACAAAAAGGTCCGGCCATTGGAGTCAGGTTGAAATAGTTCTCAACGACGGAAGATTCGGTGGAAAGTATGTTCGGAAGAATTTCTTTTTCACGGTGAAGATTGTAGTAAGTTTCAAATACATCTTCTTTTACCAGTTCCACCAGAGCAGTGTGCTGGGTTTTCTGTCCCTCAATTCGGTATGCATAATGAATTTCAGAAAGGGAGTATGGGATATCTTCTTCCAACTGAAAGGGAAGCATGAGTTCAGCTTTCTTTTTGCTCTTCACTGGCAAGGTGAGAAAACGAGTGGTCATCATCGAGTTCTCGGCCTGATAGATAATCTTAGTATCCGGTCGGGCAACTGAATCAATGAGTTCTTGAATGATCAGGGTCTGAGCTTCTTCTTCGGTTATATCAGAGTGATCGGCCATATAATCGCGTATAACAATTTCACTCATGTCGACATGAGAAATCTTCCGGCGATCAACGAAAGAGGAAAGGTATTTTACACTATAAGTTCCGACGTCTATGGCTAATACATGCATGGTATTATTTTAACCAGAACCTATGAATTACGCCTAGATAATTAATTGATTTGAATTTCGATGATACGTGGCTCAAGTAGCTGAGTGTTCTGGTCCGGTTGATTGTTATTGTTGTTGTTATTAACCGGAGGTGGAACTTCTTCACCGGGATTAGGAAGACGGCAATTAGGGGGAGTGCCAATCTGGCCTTCCGGACATTTACTCACAGTCGGCTCACTCTTAGGCAGGACCACGTAGGCGACGAGAGTATAAATGGAACGGTTATAGGAGCCTTCTGAGACGATCTTAAAGAGGTTGGGGTTTGACCCGAAAGTGATGCCCTTACTTTCGAAGAGTTTTAGTCTGTTATCAAAGTCGGTCTCTTGCATTAACCGTTCTTGGGTCACGATATACTTTTTAAAATCTTCCTTAGTGTTGATGAACTGTGGTTTTTCCGGATCATCTCTCCACAGGAAAAATTCCCGCACATCATCTTCCGTCATGCTTGGTATAAGAATTCTAAGCATGTTGGCCGTGAGCTTATTGAAGTCGATCTGAGTCGAAGGATAGACAGAAAATTCATTTTGAATAAGTTCAATCAGTTCATCATTCCAGCCAGGAATAGCGTACAGTTCACTGGCAGAGCTAAGAGGGCCGAATTTAGGAGTCAAAGGAATCCGCTGAAAATTGGTCTCAGCTTCTCCCGCCAGTGGGTCCTGTGCCATACTGCCAAAGTCGGACATGTAATATTTCAGAGAGGTCAGGAGTTCCTGGTAGTTTAAGTTTGAATAACGATCTTCAAAGGCTTCGTCTTTTTCTTTTTTCTCATCCACCAGGCGCTTCAAAAGAAAGTACAGTGACTGGTCCACGGAAACATCAGTCAGGATGGCATTGTCGGCCATGTTGATGGTAGAGGAAGTATCCTCCGGTTCAGCATTGGGATCCGGATTGTACTTGGTCATATCAATACGAAGGAGGTTGAGGTTAAGGCGATTGGAAATGTTCTGAATGCTGACTTTCATCTCACCTTCGAGCAAGGACTCTGCTTCAAACTTTTCAACTGTGTCTTTGAAGGCGCGGCTGGCATTGCCTCCAACGGGAATGGGATAAATGAAAGGCACTTCCCAGAGCTGATTCAGGAGCTGAGAAGGAACGGCGTTCTTGGCATTGGCGTTGCCTTGAACTTTATTATAGGCCTCTTTATAAAGTCGCAATCTGGTAATTGCCAGTTGCATTCCTGATTCGGCCAGAAGTTTGGATTGGGCACGATCGAGAATATTAGTGGCCTTAATCCTGCTAATTTTAGATTCAAAAGTAAATTCACCATAAATGGCCATCAGGAGAATAATCGCCGTCATGATCATCATGATGGCCACACCTCGCTCATTTTTCAGAATGCTTTTGAGTTCTTTTTTAAGTCTCATCAAATTCTCCGTCTTGACTACCACTAGTGGCAGAACCGGTGTTATTGATGGGGGTCGTGAGTTGAGGTTGGTCCTGGGGAGTTACCATTGGCCAGTGAGTCCGGAAAATACGGGAAGCTGATCTTTTATGTCCCTGGGAATCATACCAAGTGATCAGAATTCGGACTCCTCTGATGATATTTTCTCCACCGGGAATAGACTTCAGGGAAGTCTCCCATTTTCTTTTATTAAAATCCCAATATTGGAATTCCAGGCTTTCAACATTGCGGAGAAGGACTGCGCCTTTTACATTCTCATCGTCCACGTTAAGACGTTTGTCCGAGTAGGGATCATCTGCCGAGAAATATCTAACCAGGCTCTTGAGGGATTTAGGAATTTCCGGACTTTCCTCATCTTCAGGCAGTGCCTCCTGTTCGGCCAGGGCATAGCGAACCCAGGCGAAGTGAGATTGTTTGGTGTTTTCTAATTTCCTGCGATTGGAAGTGGTGAAAAATTCAAAAACATTTTTTTCAGGGGCATAAAAACGAGGGACGGGAAAACCTTCACGGCTGACGGATGAGAAATGCTCGTTTCTCTCAAAGCGGGCCACCAGTTGTTCATAGTACTGCTGAAGAACAGGACTAAAGGAGCCTTGCTGGGCCCCGCTGTCCATTCCCGCATTGCTACCGCCGGCAGCATTCACATTTTGATTGGGGTTCATGACAGTGCTAAAATAGAGCGGAGAATAGATTTGAGAAAAGTCCCATTCAAAGCGGCTCATGGCCGTTTCAATCTGAAGATTGTTTGTGTTGGCCTCGGTTGTTCTTTCCATCGTAAGAGCAGCATTTTCCGTAATATCCACTACCCCAAGAGTAATGAAGGCCAGCAAAGTGATGGCAATCAGGATCTCTAAAAGTGTGAAACCGGCCTGGTTAGAAACCGACGTTAAGCTGAATTTTTTCATTATAATTTGTTAAAAAAGTGGAAAGTGTAAAATTGTACTTTGTTTCCTTGTTAGTCACTGTCACCCGTGCCTGCCAGATGACTTTTTCAATATTTTTTTTCAGTTCTTCAAAGATCATTTTCTCCAAGGCCGCATTCTTCTGAGTGTTGGCACCTTCAGAGTAATAATCACCTTCATAGCTTTCTTTCGCCTCTGAGGTGGTGGCATCTTTTTGAGAAAAAAGCTGTGCAAAATCCGGGATGGTCAGCTTCTTAATTTCCAGGGTGTATTCATAATTCGCAAAGTCCGCCTCTTCAAAAGTTTTGGTTTCTTTGAGATTGGCGGTGGCATTAGAAAATTTCGGCGGATCAAGGACCAGCTCATTAATTTTTCTTTCGGCCAGTTGCTGGAGAATAAGCTGTTCCTCGGAAAGTCGGGAATCTTCGACGTTATACCCCTGGCTGGTGAGATAGGCGGTTACAAAAAAGGCGAAGAGAGTGATGGCAATCATCACTTCCAGAAGAGAAAAACCTTTTTCGTTTTTTAGTTTGCCAGCCACTGTTTATAAACCTCGTCCATTCTAGTTTGAAGGATATCTTCCAGTTTCGCAACGCTAGAAGCTGGGAGAGGTTCAAAAACACTGTTGGTTTCTGCCAGGAAAGGGGCGATTTCAAGGTAAGCGATTTCATCAGTTGTCGAGAAGATGATCAGTCCCGCGTCCTTTTCTCCGGTGGGATAGAAGTAGAGAACGGCTTCGCCCTCGGTGATAAGAGCTTTTTGAGAGGAGCTGGCCATTCCCATAATAGTCACATCAGGCGAAATTTCATGCTTAATGTCTTCAAACTCTTCCACTTTGGTGAATTGGCGATCAATTGAGGCCCTTTTGTCTGCTTCCGCCTTCACTTCTTCCAGAGATTTGGACGATTTTTCCGGCATATCCGGTAGCGGCAAATTTCCGGCCGGTCCGTATTCGACAGTATATTCTGTAGGGGACTTCTCTAAGGAGATGCGCAGGCGAACAACGGTATTTCTTAATACAGATTCATTGCTGGCAAAACGCACTGAGCGGTCCAGGTCATCTACTGCTGTTTTAAGGTCACGATGCTTTTGAACATGATCACTGGAAGGAAGAGCGAGGAAAATCATCGCTGCAAGGACTAAGGCCACCAGGATTTCAATAAGGGAGAAACCCCGGTGGTTTGAGATCAATTTAGAGGTCTTTTGAATTGATGTCGGCATCAACACCTTCACCACCTTCAGCGTTATCAGCGCCTAAAGAGATGATTGTGAAAGTCTTACCATCAGATTCGTAGATGAATTCATTATCCCAAGGATCCTGAGGAATTTTTCCACCCTCAATGTACCCACCTGGAGCATAACGCTTACATTCACGTCCACCCTGAGGCTTATCAATTAAAGCATCAAGACCCATGTCTGAGGTTGGGAGAAAGTTACAGTCGCGACGGAATTCTTTAAGTCGGTCTGAAAGGGACTTAATCTGAATCTTGGCAGATGAAACTTTACCTTCTTGAAGCTGTTCGAAAACTCGTCCACCGACGAATGTACCGGCCAGAGCAAGTAGGGTAAGGGCGATCAAAATCTCAATTAAGCTCATGCCTGCCTGGGATTTCATAATCTTTTGAATATTAGCTAACATTGTATCTCCTTAACGAAGCGAGTTCATGTTCATCATCGGGATTACGACCGCAAAGACAATAAAGCCAATCGCAGTTCCCAGACAAATCATCATGATGGGTTCTAAAACAGAGGTGAGTCCACTGATTTTGGATTGTACTTGATCTTCATAGTTTTCTGAAATGATTTTTAACATGGGCTCCAATTCTCCTGATCTTTCACCCAATTTAATCATGTGAGTCACCATCGCCGGGAAATAACCACTTTGAACCAAAGGCGCCGCAATGGAGGCACCTTCTGAAACTGAAATTCGGGCCTTTTCAACGGCATCTTTCATATGAACATTAGGAATCAGGTTTTTAACAATGGTGAGGGCCGTTAAAATAGGCACTCCTGAATTCATCAATGTGCCTAATGTGGAGCAAAAACGGCTCACATTGATCATTTTGACCATCATTCCCAAAACCGGAAGCTTTAATTGCAGGGCGTGCCACTGGGACTCGCCTTTACTGGTATGAATATACTTATTAACTACAAAGATAGTACCAATAATGGCCGCGATAACCAGCCACCAGTAACTAACCAAAAAGTTGGAAATCCAAATACACACCTGAGTGATAAAAGGCAGTTCTTTTTTCATGCTGATAAAAATCTTGGCAATCTTGGGAATAACGAAAATAAAAATAACGTTCATCATGACAAAGCCGAAGACCCCCATGATAACCGGGTAGGTCATGGCCCCGCGAATTTTACTTTTAAGTTTCACCTGAGACTCTGTAAAATCGGCCAGTCTCAGTAGCACAATTTCCAGTGTTCCTGAGGCTTCACCGGCCTCCACCATATTCACATAGATGGAATTGAATACTTTCGGGTGATCCTGCAGGGCCTTCGCTAAACTTGCCCCTTCATTCACTTTTTGTTTGAGATCAGAGAGTACTAAGCGGAGGTTTGGATTTTCCACCTGATCAACCAGGGCCGAAAGAGCTTCCACAATCTGGATTTTGGCGCGGATGAGGGTCGCGAGCTGCCTGGTCATCATCGCCAGATCTTCTACCGGAACTGAACCACGGAGCTGGAGCAGGCTGCTGCCGCCGCTGGTTCCCTGGGCCTTCTGTTCCTTGATATCAATCAGCATGATACCCATGCCTTTCAGGCGCTGCTTGGCCGCAACAATGCTCTCCACGTTGATTGTGTTCTTTATCTCCTTACCGGATCTATCCATTCCCTTGTAAGAGTAAATTGGCATAAATTATTCTGCCTCTTCCGCATTGATAGCTCGCATGATTTCATCAACGGAAGTAATCCCTTCGAAAATTTTATCGAGAGCATCTCCCCGAAGAGTTCTCATGCCTGCACGGACAGCAGCCTTTTTAATGGTGGCAGCATCTGTTTTCTGAATAATCAGAGCACGGATTTCATCGTTAATAAGAAGGAGTTCAGATACCACGGTACGGCCGGAATAACCGGTGTTGCTGCAACGAGGGCAGCCGACTGGCTTAAAGACAGTTGCTGTATCAGGAATTTCATCCACATCCAGAATAACTTTTTCAAAATCTGTTAACTGAACCTGTTGTTTACAAACACTGCAGAGAGTTCTGACAAGTCTTTGTGCCAGAACACCCACCAGAGATGATGAAATTAAGAAGGGCTGAACACCCATATCGATCAATCGGGTAGGAGCAGAACTTGAGTCATTGGTATGCAGAGTTGAAAGCACAAAGTGACCGGTCAAAGAGGCGTTAATGGCCATCTCTGCTGTTTCGCGGTCACGGGTCTCTCCCACCATCACCACATCAGGATTTTGACGGAGAATTGAACGGAGTGCAACAGCGAAGGAGAGATCAATTTTATGGTTTACCTGAATTTGGGAAATTCCGGGAATTTCATATTCTACCGGATCTTCCACGGTAATGATCATTTTGTCCGGAGAGTTAATGCGGTCAAGTAGGGCAAAAAGAGTGGTTGTTTTACCGTGACCAGTTGGACCAGTCACATAAAGAACACCATGTTTATGCCCGGCCAGTTCGATCAGTCCATCAAGCACTTTCCCACGGAATCCTAATGTTTCCAGGCGAAGGGCCGTGTTGTTCTTTTCGAGAATACGCATAACAATACGTTCCCCGGATTGAATCGGAATGGTCGAAAGACGGATATCAATATCTTTACCAGCAATTTTAATTTTAATACGTCCATCTTGCGGAAGACGTTTTTCAGCAATATCCAGTCGGGCCATAACTTTAATACGTGATGATACGGCCGCATGGGTTTTCTTTGGCTGACGGAGGATTTCCGTCATCACCCCATTGATCCGGAAACGATAAACCGTTTCACGCTCATAGGGCTCGATATGAATATCGGAAGCGCGCTCTTTAACGGCACGGAAAATAATTGAGTTCACAAAACGAATGACCGGAGCTTCATCGGCGGCGGAGTCAAGAATATCGATTGGTCCTTCGAGGTCCAGATTTTCTTCAAACTCTTCATCTTCGATCGAGTCAACCAGGTTTCGGTTGGCCTTCTCGTAAACGCGGTTAATAGCATCTTGAATTCGCAGCGGAGTGGTGCAGATGATCTTGATCTCTTTTTTATAGATCATGTGGAGATCATTGACGACATTGAAGTTGAAAGGGTTACTCATCAAGATGGTCACGGAGAAATCAGTCTCCATGCAGGGAAGAACTTCATGATGTTTGGCATAATTGATGGAGAGGTCTTTGACCACGTTGGCATCAATTTCTTCGACTTTAATATCTGTTTGATAAGGAATACCGATCTGCAGACAGACAATCTTGGTTAAGTCATGTGAATGAATGTAGTTCTTCTTCAGGAGAATATCTCCTAAAAGCCCACCTTCAACTCGTTGCTGTTCCAAAGAGTCTTCAAGCTGAGAACGGGTGAGGGAGGTGTACTTTAGTAAAAGCTCACCGATCTTTTCCTTACTCTGTTCAATATTTTCCAGAACATCATTGCTTACATTCATGTTTTATTGCACCGATTTAATAATTTCCTGATAATCCGGAGTTTCAGACTGTTCTACTTGAGGAACAGCATCCTGATCAGGGCCAATGTCTACTTTGTTTAAGTTCTTATAATGTTCTGCGTCTGACAAGTCATAAAGAGGTCCTGCAATTTGACGATCAAGTTTCTTGGTTAATTGTTGGGTCACTTTTGCATTGGGATCTTTTTCATCGTCAGTGAACATATCTTTCATGCCAACGTTTCTCTTCTCCAAAATATCTTTCGTGTTGGCCGAAGCGGTTTTGGCATAAGGAGAAAGAATCTTTGGAGTCATGAAGAAAAGTAGATTCACTTTTTCGACTGTCTTACTTTTGTTTTTAAATAACCAACCAAGAACAGGAATATCTCCCAGAATAGGAACCTTATTATTGGTCACTAGTTCCCGGTCTCTTAATAAACCGCCCATGGCGATAGTGTCTCTGTCTCTGACCATTACTTCGGTAATGGCAGAACGAGTGGTGGTTGGAAGACCGCCACTTTGAGCAGCACTTTGTCCGCTCTTAAAGTCATCAATCTTTTGATTGATTTTAAGCTTCACAAAGCGAGTTACTTTATTGATTTGCGGAGTGATTTTTAAAGATAACTTCGCTTCCTGGTTCGTTGTACTGAAACTTTGGACACCACCTGTGGCAATCGTTGAGTTACTTACCGGTACCGTGTCACCGACTTCAAATGTTGCCTCTGTGTTATCCAGTGCGAGAATCTGTGGTGTGGCCAGAACATTGGTACTTGAGTGAGAGGCAATCGCCTTAATCATAGCATTGAGAGCATTCACTTTAGTTGTGGTTGTTCCTGCTGCTGTGGTGGTGGTAATGGTGCGGGTTGGACCAAAACCTACTCCTGCAATAAAACTACCCATTGATTGAGGAACCCCTGATGCCAAGAGTCCCAATAGACCGCTTGCTGCGGAATCTTGAGTGGTGAATCCGGCGCGCTGAACGTTTCCTTGTCCGTAAGCTCCGACATACTCCACGCCAAAGCCTCTGTCCTTAGTAACGTTGGCCTCTAGAATCAGACCTTCAACATAGACCTGGTCACGTGGAATATCGAGTCTACCAATCACGTCCTTTAGTGTCAGCCAGTCAGTAGGAGAGGCCGTTACTACAAGAGCGTTATTGTTTTTATCTGAAGTGATCTTAACTTCGGCGGAGAAAATAGGGTTGTCCGAAGGACCTGAAAATGAAGTAAAACGACTGGCGCCGCCTGCCCCGCCACTGGTCGGAGCAGCACCAGAGACAATACTTGAAAGAGTCTTTGAGAGTTCTTCAGAGTCCCCATAGTTCAGATAGTAAACATGAACACGGTTTGAACCGGAAGAGATAAGTTTTACATCCAGTTTATTGATCAAATCACGAAGCTGTTTAGCACCTTCGGCGTTGGCCATGGCGATAATGGAGTTCGTTCTTGGTTCTGCAATAATTCGGGAAATAGAACTGGTTGATTCTGTCCCGCCTCCGGTGGCACCCGTGAAGCGTGGAGTGGCCGTGCCTGTTCTGCCGGTCGCTCCGCCAGAGCCGCCTTTTAATATGTTATCGAGCAACTTGGCAATTTCCTGCGCGGATGAGTTTTTAACTTGGACAATCTGCAGCCCTTCTTCGTGGCCTGCCACATCTAGAAACTTAACCATCTTTGCCAGACGATTAATGTTTGAACCCGTATCAGCAATGATAATGGTGTTGGTCTGCTTAATATCGATGATCCTTCCATAACGACTCATGAATGGACGAAAGTTACGGGCAATTTCTGCGGCGGAAACATGCTTTAGCGAGATAACTCTCATGACATAATTTTCAGTGTCAGGAGTGTAGTTACCGGTATAAATTTTGGTTGGCGTATAACGGATATCACGAGCATTGATTACTTTGTAGAATGCCCCTGTTTTAATGAGTGAGTATCCGGCCATGTTTAAGGCAGCGAGATAGGCCTTCCAGGCGTCTCCCACCGTGATAGGAGTAGGCGCAATGATTGAAACCTTACCCTTAACATCCTTATCTAGAATCAGGTTGATACCTGTGAGCTTTTGCATATGCTTGGTGATTTCCATGATGTCGGTATCAGGAAAATCAAAGCTTTCTACAATCTCGGGACCAAAGGCGGTCTCAGGATTCAGATTGACGTAGGTGCTGGTTTTGGGCTGGGCCTGAAGGGCCTGTGAAGGACGATCACCAAAAGTTTCTTCGTTGGCATCATCGTCTGCATCTGGCTCAAAAGCCGATTCATTATCTTCTTCAGGAGCATCTGTTTCATTTTCAACTTTCTCTGCGGCCTTTAGGGCCGCGGCTGCGTCCTCTGCTGACATCGATTCTAAATCGGAAGCCGAAGGAGCTTTGGGAGTGCCTTGAGCAGGTGGAGTGCCATTTCCCGGATTTGTATTAAATCTTGTTTGCGAACGGTATTTATTAAATTGAGCCTGTGCCTCATGACTTCCCAAGAGTAGGGAGACAAAGAGGAGAGAACTCATGAAATGCTTCTTTTGACGTCTTGTCTTCATTTCCGCTCGTCCTTATTTCTTAATGGAATACTCTTGTACAGAGCTTGCACCTTCACGCTTGATCCCTAGCTGAAGATTATCCAGGTTTTTAATTCGTCCAAAAAGGGACATGACTTCATTTAAGTCAGAGATTGGTTTTCCATTAATAGAGGTAATGATGTCCTGATCCTGAAGACCTAAGTATGGAAAAATGCCTTCTGGATCCATTTCGGTAAGTTTGAAGGAAAGGGTTCCATCAGGGTTTTGAATTTTAATCGCCTTGGCCTGTGTTAAAATGGCCGCCAGGTCTTTCATCTTTTCATCCAACAGAGTTTTGGAGATATTGAACTTGTTACCCACATTTTCAATGCCGGGCAACTTTTTATTGGCCTTATATTGACGGCTTTGCGCCGGACTCATAACAGAAATAGGAGAGCGTGCCTCTTTTGCCTTGTCTGATGTGATGCTTTCACAGATTCCGCTCTCAAGGTTTTTTACCAGGATTTCCAGGCGAGTGATTTTAAAGATCTTGGCCAGATTATCAATTTGCTCACCTTCACGTAGTTCTTTAAGTGAACGATCTCCTCTAACCTGCACTGAAGCAAGAGACTTGATGGTGTCTTGAAGCACGATAGTGTTCACGAGCTTAATAGGAAGATTGCTTGCTTGTTGCGCCTTCTCACATTTAGTGTCGGCAACTTTTTTCTTAGCACCCAGACCAGTGTTGGTACGGAAGATGTTGATGCTTTTAACTTGCGCTAGTGTGCCAGGATTAAAACTATTCTGCAGGTCCAGATTGACTTGATAATCCTTGGCCGAGTCGAGTACCGGAGCCCCTCTGACAACAAGTGCTGTCACCTTTCCCAAAGAGTAGGTGATAGCGCAAATAATAGTGACTAATGCTACTTGGTGAACAGATTCACGAGCTTCACGTGATAAAAATTTTTCAATGTTCTGACTTAAACTAGGTGAAAGCAAAGAAGGAACTTTACTTCCTTTAGAATCGAACCCATCTGGAATTTTCCATTCACGGGCCTTCATTCCTGACATCTTGTGGCGAATACCTGCTAAGGGAGCGGCCAGTTTATCTTTCCAGGAGTTTTTTAGAGAGGGAAGTGGTGTTTCACCAGTGGCGTCTTCTTCTGAAATATACTCTTCTTCAACTTCATCCATCTCTTCTGATTTTTGCGAGCGAAAACGCGATAAGGAATGGCTGATTTTTTCTTTCAAAGAAGGCTTAGAATCTGGAAGAGGAATATCACCTGTATGATCTTCATCGGACATTTCTTCTTCAAGATATTCATCCTGACCAGATAGGTCCTTCATCTTCTGACGGTTCAGTTTGGTTTTAAGGAAGTCTTTGATTTTATTTATCATCAATTTATTGTCATCAAATTTGATGTTATGTGCAAGCTCTCTGATAATGAATAAAGTTTAAGTAAAAAAGTCGGGTTCTTTTCCCGAGAATAGAAGTCTTGTATCTTGAGTTTACTGCATAAAAGCGGGGAGAATTACTGTACTTTAAAATGGTCCGGCCTTTATAATGATTTTAATATTTTTCATTCTTCAAAGAGGCCTTTATGTCAGCAAATGAAAATCAAAAAGAAATTGAATCGATTGTAAAAGGTATGTTTTACGGTGAGGTTCATGAAGAAGAGGTGTTTCCCTTTCCTCACTTCAATGAAAATCAAATAGAAATGGCCAAGGCCATGGTTGATGCAATTGATAAATTTGCCAAAGATAATATTGATTCCCCTAAATTTGATAAAGATTCCAAAATCCCTCAGGATGTCCTTGATGGCCTGGCGGCGCTGGGTTTATGCGGCCTGGCCGTCGGTGAGGAGCATGGTGGTCTAGGACTGGATACGACCCTTTATGCCCGGGTCTTTTCACAAATTGCCGGACATGACGGTGCTGTGGCCACCACCTTGGGTGCCCACCAGTCGATTGGTTTTAAGGCCCTATTAAATGAAGGTAATGAAGAGCAACAAAAGCACTGGCTGCCAAAGCTTGCCAGTGGGGAAGTTTATGCCGCTTTTTGTCTGACTGAGCCGGGGTCAGGATCTGATGCTTATTCAATCAAAACCAAAGCAACAAAAAACAACGACGGGACCTATACCATCAATGGTCAGAAGCTATGGATCACGAATGCTGGTATGGCCGGTTTTTATTCAGTCTTTGCTAAAACAGATCATGAAGACAGCAAAGGCCAGAAAGTAGAAAAGATTACCTGTTTCATTGTTGAGAAAGGAATGGAAGGGGTCTCTTTCGGTGAAAAAGAAGATAAAATGGGTATCCGCGCTTCTGAAACCCGTGCTGTCTATTTTGATAATGTCAAAGTTCCCGCTTCAAACATCATCGGTGAGCCTGGTAAAGGTTTTAAAATTGCAATGAACGTTCTGAATACGGGAAGACTTTCACTGGGTTCCGGAGCTGTCGGAGGGATGAAAATGATCCTTCAACTTGCTACTGCCCAGGCCAAAACTCGTAAGCAATTTGGAGATGCCATTATTAATTTTGGACTGATCCAGGAAAAATTAGCAACGATGGCAGCTAATATCTACGCTTCTGAAAGTATGGTTTACATGACGACGGGTAAAATCACTCAGGGTATGAGTGAATTTTCTCATGAGTCTGCCATCTGTAAAGTCTATTGCTCAGAGAAGCTTTGGGACACAATTGATAAAGCAACGCAAATTGCAGCGGGTAATGCTTATATGCGTGAGTATCCCTATGAGAGAATCATGCGTGACTGCCGTATTAACTTAATTTTTGAAGGAACCAATGAAATCCTTCGAATCTTTACTGCACTTTCCGGAATCAAGGCCCCATCAGATGATTTAAAAGAGTTAGGAAAAATTGCTGACGTTTCGAAGGCATTAAAAGATCCAATCAAGTCAGTGGGTGTGTTAACCGACTTTGCTAAGAAGCGCATTAGTAAGCGTTTTGGTTCAAAGACTCTGACTAAGATTCACCCAAGCCTTGAAAAGCAAGGCAACCAATTTGTCACTTCCCTTAAGGACTTTTCAATTGCTGTTGAAAACACCATTATGAAATATGGTAAGAACATTATTGGAAACGAATTGGTGCAGATGCGAATCGCCAATATGTCGATTGAGCTCTATGCCCAGTTATGTGTGCTTTCACGTACGACGGCCATCCTTAATCGCAGTGATGTCTCTGAGAAAGATAAAGAATATGTCACTCTTATGACTGAGCTTATTTGCCGTGACAGTCGTCAGACCTTCACTAAAAACTATAAACGCTTAAGTTCAAGCTACGATAAACTTATTCCAAAGATCTCCCAGGCAGTGGCGGAAAGGGACGGATTTGGCTTTGATATCATCGATTTCTAATATTCCTGGGAGGAGAACCTCGGTTCTCCTCCTGACCTTTTTATTAGGGTGCTCAACATCTCACAAAAAAAGTGCTGATGAGGAATCGATTAAACTTTCCGAAGAACTGGAATCTCTTTCTAAAAAAGTTGAGGTCGTTAATTTTGGACCGACTTTAAAAGATGATACTTTCCAGGATAAAACGGAAGACTATGGTCTCTCAGGTCTCTATGCTGTTACCTTTAATGCTGTAGACCTCAATTTCGATGGTTACACTGATTTAGTTATCCTTCCCACTTATTACTCACGGCCCAAATTTTATATCTGGAAATCGACCCTTCAAAAGTATGAAGAGTGGAAGCATGACCCGTTACCTAAAGACTTTAAGGCCAGCTTCATGCTCTTCTATGACTTAAATAAGGATAAGATCCCTGATCTTGTGGCCGGTGTTCTGAATCAAAGAAGTGAAGTCAGTCAGGTGCCACTTAAAATGTATGTGGGGAATATGTGGTCAGGGAAATTGGAATTTACCGAAGACCCTAAGGCCTTTAATCTCCCGGTAGAACCGACTTCTTCTCTTTCAGTGGTTGATTACAATCTCGATGGTTGGCCTGATATTTTTGTTTCAAATTGGTTTGAAAATAAAAATGGCCAATACCTTCCGGTTGCTGACCGGCTGCTGAAGAATACGAAAGGGAAGTTTGAAGATGTCACTTCGGTACTGAGAAATGAAGCTGATAAAACCTCCAATCATCTGTATCCGCCGAATGCTAAGCCTACTTATGGATCATCTACCTGTGACATTGATCAGAATGGATTTCCGGATATCATGACGGTTTCATCCTCAGGCCATAAAAACAAGCTTTGGATGAATAATAAAGAGGCGGGAACAGGGGAGCGATTCTATGAGGATCTAGGGGCGGTGACCAACTATGCTTCCGACCCTGACGGCAGTCTCATCCCAACCGGCGGCGGCCGTTCTTTTTTCAGTGCCTGCACTGATTATAATGATGACGGCATCATGGATGTCTTCCTGGGTGAACTGTCCCATGCCTATGATAATGAGTCAGTAGACCGCTCCAGTATTCTGACTGGCTCTAAAGAAGTCTATCCACCTTATTTCTTACGAACAGAATACCTTAGTGATGCTACCAGCGAATCCTGGAACCAGGGTGATCGCCGGGGAATGTGGTTTGATTACAATATCGATGGAAGAGCAGATATATTGGTGGATAATTCCGGTTTTCCTCCATACTCCCGTCTGGTTGTTTTTGAACAGGATGA
This sequence comes from Bacteriovoracaceae bacterium, assembly GCA_023701435.1. Lineage (GTDB taxonomy): Bacteria > Bdellovibrionota > Bacteriovoracia > Bacteriovoracales > Bacteriovoracaceae > Peredibacter. The sequence goes on from JAMPXB010000003.1 coordinate 148,263, forward strand.
AACCAGGGCGTTTTTGAATGTGGCACCACAACTTGGAGTGGATATCGTTAATCCAGCTGGTACCATCGTCCTGGATGTTAATAAAGACGGCCTTCCAGATATCTTGACCTCGCAAAACAATATCCGGAAACAGGAAATTGCTCCAAGGCTCTATCTTTTTCAAAACAATATTAAAAGCACTGGCAGAAGGGCGATTAAAGTTCATCTCAGCGGAATAAAGTCCAATACCGATGGTATCGGAGCAATGGTCATGCTCTATACTCAGACTAAAAATAAGAAGATCGTTCAACGCCGCTGGGTTGAGTATACTCAGGGAGGACTTCCTTCACAGAATGAGTCCGGTGTGCATTTTGGAGTGGACGAGGGTGTTCAGGTGATCGGTATAAAAGTACGCTGGCCTTTCCTTCGCAAGACCGGGTTTAGTAGCGGTGAAGTTTTAGAAAAGATGTATTCATTAAAGAACTTTCCTGAAAACAAATTTTTGGAAATCACTGTTTGTGAGGATGGGAAGATCCTCAATGGCAAAATGTCCTGCCAGCTCTAACGTTTTTTTATCATTTCCACTAATTGCTTGATGTGATCAGGCATGGTCTTAAAATTGAGGCCAGAGAGGTGAATATGGGCCTTACTCAGTCCCTTAACATCATACTTCTTGAGCTGCATTTCCGGTTCCACCATATGTTCAGGTATAATGGCAATGCCCACCCCTTTACGGACCAGTTTTAAAATAGTGGTGATAGAGTTCACGACGATCGTTTTGCTGGATCGTTTTTTAAAAAGTTGAAACAAGTGATCCTGGTCTGAGTAGACAATCCAGGTAAAGTCATGAGCATTCTTGGGATTAATCTCAGACTTGCTGACCAGTACCATTTTCTCTTCAAAGAGCTTGAGCGAGCTGACAATTTCACTTTGAATATTTTCGGTCGTGAAGATGAGATCGTACTTACCGTTATGAAGTTTTTCTTTAAGCATATCAAGCGAGTTGACTTCCACTATCAGCTGATGTTGGCTCTTTCTGGAAAATTCCACCATGATATCGTTAAACCATGTCTCAAGTAGTCCATGAAGGATTCCCACCCGAATAGTCTTATTCATATGAGCGAAGAAAATGTCCTGCAGACGGCCTTCAAAGCGGTCAAGTTCATCAAGCAAGGACTGGCCCTTCTCGGTAAGCAATACTTTTTTGGAGGAGCGGATAATTAACTGTTCGCCGACCGATTCTTCTAAGAGCTTAATCTGCCGGGAGACTGCGGATTGAGCGATATTGAGTTCAAGGGCAGCCTTGGAGAAATTCAGATAATGAGAGGTGACCATGAAGGCCTTAAGATAACGGTAATCAAGAGAGATATCTTTCATTATTTCGCCCAAGGTGGAAGTTTTGTTTCGTCCTTAAAGAATTTGCCACGATGCTGACCATCGGCCGCATTGTTCAGGATAAAGCCTTCTTCATTGTTTGTGATATCAAGCAAATAGTCTAAAGTGGCTTCTTGAGTATAATAGGCGGTAAACGGATCAATGAGAATTTTAAGCTCAAAATTAATCAAAGGGTAGCTCTGAATAATAACCAGATCGTCCGGATGGAGTTCTGAGAAGCCAGTGTCGTAAGTAAATCCCTCACAACCTTTTCCCCCAATCTTGATACGAAAGGAGAGACCTTCCAGGGTATAGTCGTTATCCTGCATCAGCTGGATTTGGCGAACAGCGCTATCGGTTACAAATAGTTTAATATCAGAGGCGAGTAGAGTCTTTTCCATATCAGGTACTTTAACAGTTCTTTTGAATATTGTCTTTAGACCTCTCAAATCTTATTCTACTCTCAAAACCTTGAAAGGATTGAATTATGAAGGCCCACTACATCGTCCAAATTGACAAACCTGAGCATAACCATGTGAAAGTGACTCTGCAACTTACCCGTCCTAAGAATCAGGATAAAATAAAAGTGTTCCTGCCATCCTGGAGCCCAGGCTCATATCTTTTGAGGGAATATGCCCGCCATATTCGTTGGTTTGGGGCCTCTCAGGATAACGGTGAAGTTCTTTTTCATACTCAATTGAGTAAAGGAACCTGGGAAATTGACTGGAAGAAGTCTGATCTAAAAAAACAGTCAGATAATTTTGAAGTCTCTTATGAAATTTACGGCAAAGAGCTGACTGTTAGAACGATTCATATTGATGCCAGTCACGCTTACCTTCATGGTCCGGCCTACTTAATGGGTGTCATGAATGAAAATCTACAGGATCCCACTATTGAATTTAGATTTCCCCCGTCCTGGTCTAAGCTCAGCACTGGTCTCAAAGATATTTCTGAAAATAGAAATACCTTTCTTTATACCGCCAAAAATTATGATGAATTAATCGATGCTCCGGTTGAAATCGGCTGTCATGAAACTGATGGATTTGAGTTTCAAGGCATTCCTCATCACATAGCAAATTATGGGGAACTTTATCCTCATCGAAATAACTTGAAGGCCGATTTTAAAAAGATTGTCGCCACTGTGGCCCAGCACTTTGATAATGAACTCCCTTATGATCAGTACCTTTTTATCACGCACTTTGTGCCTAAACTCTTCGGCGGGCTGGAGCATTTAAATTCAACTGCCCTGCAGTTTGATGGAAGAAAACTGGCAAATAAAAAAGACTATCAAAATTATCTCTCCCTTACAGCTCATGAATATTTCCATTTGTGGAATGTGAAAAGAATCCGTCCTAAGGAGCTTGGACCTTTTGATTATTTAAATGAAAATTACACGGGCCTTCTATGGCTCGCCGAAGGTCTTACCAGTTTCATGGATGATCTGTTTGTGTACCGGGCAGAACTCTCAACTTTGGAAGAATACCTTGAAGTAGTGAAGGGGAACCTAGAGTCTTATATGAATATTCCCGGCAGGCTCTATCATTCACTGGAGCAGAGCTCATTCAATGCCTGGATAAAACTCTACCGTCCTGATGAAAATTCCAAGAATTCCACAGTCAGTTATTATCTAAAAGGCCGCCTGGTTTTCACAGTTCTTCATTCGCTTCTTCTGGAGAAAGGATCATCGATTGATGATCTCTTAAGAATGTTGTGGCAGGACTATAAAAACCGTCCGGAAACGGGAGTTACCCGTGAGGACGTTTACCGCATGATTAAAGACCTCGGCGGTGAAGAAGTTCTGCAAAAATTCTCCACGATGGTTGAGACCACTCAGGATATCGATTTTGATTCCGCCTTCAAAAAGATGGGATGCGAATTAAAATGGAATGAGAACCCGAATCCTTACCTGGGAATTGACTGGGAATGGTCAGGAGACAGAGCGATTGCCAAGGGGGTGACCCTTGATTCTCCCGCCCATAAGGCAGGAGTCAATGCCAGTGATGAAATGATCTTCCTGAATGGTTACCGTTTCCTCCGGGAAGATGCTGAGAAGCTGGGAACTCTGGTGATGGTAGATCAGAACTATGAATTGATCATAAACCGTATGGGTAAAATCGTGCGGCTTGAAATTATGCCTGAAAAGTCTCCGAAACAATTAAAGGAAATTTCTATAATTGATCGGGGCCTGGCCGAAAAATCCTTTAGTTTCTTAAAAAGGCCAATGCCACAACAAATGGCTTAATGCTTTCTAGTTTCCACTCACCTTCTAAAGCAGAAGGTGAGTGGAACCACTTCCCTTTACCGATCTGTATGCTCCCGAATTCCACTGAATGTTCAAATTTTCCGGTATTCATCAGTGTCTTAAAACAGGCTTCTTTCAAGCACCACAGCTCAATATTTCTTAAGGGTTCATCCTCTTTATGAGCGATACGGTCGCGAATAGAGTCCTTGACTATCCGGGACTCGTTTTCGATATCAATGCCCAGAGAGTGAAAATCTTTCCGGTTTCCTACCAGGGCAGCACCGCAGTCTTTGGTATGGGTGAGTGAAATAGTTAGCTGCGGCAAGCTGGGGAGCTGATGGAAATTATTTACTTTTAGGTCTTTCAAGGAGACCTCATAACCCTGTTCCTGAAGAGACTTTTTTAGAGCTTCGCGAGAGAGCAGGAACCCCTTTTTCCGATCGGGGTGAACAGTATTTCCTAATGCTGAATGCGCTAATTCATCCCATTCGGGGTCTAGAGGATCTGTTAAGTTTTTAGTCAATTTCCAGGTGTACATAGTTGACTTAGTTTATCTTGAAAGCGGCCCATTGATAAGTTATAAAAAGTTGTTAGAAAAAAACTAACTTCAGTCGATAATACCCTTAGTTTCCCATTAATAAAGATTAATTACCCTATATAGAAAGACCGATTTCAGGAGAAATTTATGGCCAATCAGTTACGTCAACAAGCTAGGCTCACCGTCTTAGGCAGAAAACCCCGCAAGTGTAATGTCCCTGTCAATGAACAAGGAAAGTATCTTAAAGTTTCTCAGTACTATGGCGAGAATGTTTATAATTATCATTTGTCCAAGTCTCTTTCTCTTGAAGATAAAGAAAGTCTCAAACAGGTTATCGAAGGTAAGAGAACCATCGATCGCGCTCTTGCTACGAAAGTTGCAAATTCTGTTTTAGAGTGGGCCATCTCAAAAGGGGCCACACACTTTTGTCACTGGTTCCAACCTTTGACTGGATCAACTGCAGAAAAGCACGATGCTTTTTTATCTTTTGATAATGACCGTCCTCTGGAGCAACTATCAGCTTCTCAGTTAATGCAAGGTGAGCCTGATGCTTCATCATTTCCGAATGGTGGCTCACGTGCTACCTTTGAGGCTCGTGGTTACACTACTTGGGATTTAACTTCACCGCTTTTCATTCAGGGTTCTACTAACGGTAAGACTCTGGTTATTCCTACAGCTTTCGTTTCCTATCACGGTGATGCTTTAGATACCAAAACTCCGCTTCTTCGCTCTGACCTGAAAATCAATGAAGTCGTTACTAAATTTTGCCAGCTTATTGGTATGAAAGACGTCAATCGTGTCATCACGACTTGTGGTGCTGAACAGGAATATTTCCTGATTGATAAGGCCTTTTATTTTTCCCGCCAGGATTTAGTGATGACTGGACGAGCGCTCTTTGGCTCACTTACCAGCCGTAACCAGCAGCTGGAAGATCACTATTTTGGTATGATTGAAGATCGGGTTCTTGCTTATATGCAGGAAGTTGAGATTGAACTTTATAAAATGGGAATTCCAGCTAAGACCCGTCACAATGAAGTGGCCCCCGGTCAATTCGAACTTGCTCCGATTTTCAAAGATTCAAACGTAGCCGCTGACAGTAACCAGGTGGTCATGACTGTTCTTCGAAATGTCGCCTTAAAGCATGATTTCGTTTGTCTTTTACATGAAAAACCATTCGCTGGTGTCAACGGTTCAGGTAAGCATTTAAACTGGTCAATGTCGACAGACACCAATGTGAACCTGCTTGAGCCTGGAAATAATCCACACGAAAACTTCCGCTTCCTGGCAGTGGTAGCAACAGTGGTGGAAGCAGTTTATCGTCATGCTGATATCATCCGCATGGGTATTGCTTCTCACGGGAACGATCACCGTCTGGGTGCCAATGAAGCTCCGCCGTCGATCATGTCAGTATTCCTGGGGACAACTCTGACTAGTATTCTGGATTCGATGATTTCCGGAGGAAAATATGTGGCCTCCAATAAAACCCTGCTTGATCTAGGGGCCCGACAGCTGGCCGATCTTTTTAAAGACAATACCGACAGAAACAGAACATCTCCTTTTGCTTTTACCGGTAACAAGTTTGAGTTCCGTGCTTGCGGTTCTTCGGCTTCAATTGGTTACCCGCTTTCAATTTTAAATGCCGCTGTTATCGATGTTTTTGAAGATACCAACAAAATCATTGAAGAAGAGATGAATAAAGGTAAATCTGCTGACGAGGCCCTTACGACAGTAATCCTGAAGTGGTACGGCAATGCCCAGAGAGCTGTCTTTAACGGTGATGGCTATTCTCAAGAATGGGTGAAAGAAGCAGAGAAGCGCGGGCTTGGCAATTTAAGAACAACTCCTGAAGCGATCTCCGTTCTAAAAGATTCCACTAAATCATCTGTTCTTTTAAAGACCGGGGTGTTTAAAGAATCAGAAATTGCCACTCGTCATAACGTTATGCTTGAGCGCTATATCAAATGTCGTCAGATTGAGATTAAAACTCTGACTGGTATGGTATTAAAGCAGGTACTTCCGGTAGCTGTGGATTATAAGGCCCAGCTTGCTGAGTCCATTAAAAAGCAGAAGGATGCAGGCGTTGATGCTTCTCTGGAGCTTGAACTGTTAAAGGATCTTGCCAATCTTTCAAAGACTCTTTATGAGCAAACTGTGAATATGGCCAACAATCTGGAAGCCTATCACAAGCATGATGAGGAAACTCTCGCTAAGAAGATTGCCCAGGAACTTATGCCTCTGTCAGTTAAGGTTGCCGACCTTTGTAATAAAATTGAAGAAATCGTGCCGGATGAAAACTGGCCGGTTCCTAAGTATTACGACATGCTCTTTATTCGATAAGATCAAAAATGGGCCCGTTTTACGGGCCCTTTTTTATTTCAGTAAAAAAGAAGTGTTAAAAAATCTTGTGTCAGATAGCCTTCCGGTAAAAAGAAAAAGGCCGCAAACGAAACGGATACCATAATCACTAAGGCCGCGAAGATCACCAGTTCCCTAAACCAAAAGAGAAGTAGGACCCAAAAAGTAGGCTTGTTTGAGACTTCATAGTTCATTACCATCCCCCCATCTTTTGTGACCCGGGCCGTAAGATTGTCTTTAACCCGAGTTTTCTCAGGTCTACTTTAAGAATTTTGAAACGGGAATTTTTTACTTTTTTTTTGCCCCTTTCAGAGGAAAAATTGAGGTTAAATTCAGCTTATTTTGAATATCTTGCTCAAGGTGTCGGTTATTTTAATCCTTGACTCTTTTCTGGATGGCCCTTATCTCTATTATGGATAGCTCCCCAAATTAGGAAAAAAATGGCAGACAAAAAGTATCTGGTTATTGTGGAGTCTCCCACAAAAGCTAAGACCATTCGTAAATTTTTACCCAACAATTATATAGTTGAGGCCAGCATGGGTCATATCCGTGACCTTCCTCAATCGGCTTCGGATATTCCGGCAGCTCTTAAAAAAGAAGAGTGGGCCAAATTAGGCGTTAACGTCGAAGAAAATTTCGAGCCTCTTTATATTGTTCCCAAAGATAAAAAGAAGATCATTTCTGAACTCAAATCAAAGATGAAAGAAGTCTCTGAAATTTATCTGGCGACCGATGAAGACCGCGAAGGTGAATCTATTTCCTGGCACTTACTTGAGCTTTTAAAGCCGAAAGTGCCGGTTAAACGAATGGTTTTCCATGAAATTACCAAGGCCGCCATTTTAAAGGCCCTGAAAGATACCCGCGAAGTGGATGAGAAATTGGTGCGGGCACAAGAAACTCGCCGGATTCTTGACCGTCTCTATGGTTATACGCTCTCTCCATTAATATGGAAAAAAATCGCCTACGGTCTTTCCGCAGGAAGAGTGCAGTCAACCGGCCTGAAAATGATTGTTGAACGTGAAAAAGAACGTATGCGTTTTAAGCGTTCGGTATTCTGGGATATTAAGGCCCAAGTTCACCCGACCAGCGATAAAAAGGCCCTATTTGAGGCAAAACTAACATCTGTTAAAGGTTCACGAGTGGCCGGTGGTAAGGACTTTGATGGTCTGACCGGTAAACTTAATGACGAGAAAAAAGTCGTTCTTTTAGACGAGAAAAAGTCCAAAGAACTGGCCAAAAATATTGAAAAAGCAGAGTGGAAAGTAACTTCCGTTGAAGAAAAAACATTTCATTCAAAGCCTGCCATTCCATTCATTACTTCGACCCTTCAAATGGAGGCCAACCGTAAATTGGGAATGTCTTCTAAAGACACCATGAGAACGGCCCAGCGTTTATATGAAGAAGGTCTCATTACTTATATGAGAACAGATTCACCCAACCTTTCTCAGGAAGCTATTAATGCGGCCCGAAATATGGTGGTTGAACTCTATGGTAAAACATATTTAAACCCTGAAGTCCGCCAATATGCGGCCAAGCAAAAGGGTGCCCAGGAAGCCCACGAAGCGATTCGTCCGGCAGGAGCGGAATTCACTCATCCAGAAAAAACCGGTATGACCGGCAGAGAGCTTGCTCTGTATGAGCTTATCTGGAAACGTACTATGGCCACTCAGATGAAAGATGCTGAGAAGGCTTCCATGACCATTAAAATTGAAGCTGGAGATGCTGAATTCTCGGCTTCTGGAACCCGTATTTTATTTCCTGGTTTTCTTCGCGTTTACGTTGAAGGTTCAGATGATCCTGAAGCAGCACTTGAGGATAAAGAAGTTATCCTTCCTGTCTTGAAAAAAGGCGACTCCCTCAAAGCCGCTTCAATTCATCCGGACATGCATGAAACTAAACCGCCGGCACGTTTTACTGAAGCCTCGATCGTCCAATCTCTTGAAAAAGAGGGTGTAGGCCGTCCGTCAACTTATGCTTCCATTATTGGAACCATTCTCGACCGCGGTTATGTCCGTAAAGAAGGCTCGGCCCTCATTCCTACCTTTACCGGTATGGCAGTGATCCAGCTTTTGGAAAACCATTTTAAACACCTGATGGATTATTCTTTTACTTCCGAAATGGAAGAGTCGCTCGATAAAATTGCTTACGGTGAGGAAGACTCACTTAAGTATCTTACCAAGTTCTATAAAGGTAAGGGCGGTCTTGCTAAGAAAGTTGAAGAACAGGACAAAAAAATTAAGCCAGATGAGTCCCGTACTATTCATATTATGAAAGACGGTGTGCCGATGGACATCAAGGTCGGCCGCTTTGGACCTTATGTTGTAGAAAAAGACGGTAAAGATGAAGTGCACGCTTCAATTCCTGAAGACATCGCACCGGCAGATCTTGATCCTGAACAGATTAAAGAGCTCCTTAAAAACCAGGCCAATGGTCCAACACCAATAGGGAAGGACCCTAAGACCAAGCAGAATATTTACTGCTTAGTCGGCCGATATGGGGCCTATTTTCAATTGGGAGAGGTTACTGAAGAGACGCCTAAACCAAAACGCGCCTCTTTGCCGAAGGGCAAAGACCCTAAAACAGTGACCATTGAAGATGCTGTTGAGGCCTTATCGCTTCCAAGAGAGCTTGGCCTTCACCCTGAAACCAAAAAGCCCGTACTCGCCAATAATGGCCGTTTTGGGCCTTATGTTATGCATGAAGGGAACTTCCGTTCACTTAAAAAAGAAGATGATCTCTTTACCATTGATCTTAAACGAGGCCTGGAACTACTTTCCGAAGAGAAAGGGGCCAGTCGCAGAGGTGGTAAAGTCTTGAAAGACTTCGGAGTTGTGGCCAAATTGAAGAAAAAAGCCTCAATTCTTGATGGAAAATACGGGCCTTACATCAAAGTAGGAACGAAAAACATCACTTTGCCGGAAGATAAGAAAGACCCCAAAATTATAGAAAAAATGACCGAGGCAGAACTTGCGAGTATCGTTCTTGCTGCAGCGAAGAAGTAAAAACCCAGGTATTTTCTTCATTGACAGCAAGGGCCACCGTAGGTAAATTGCCAGAACTTAATTTAGTTATATTTGTTAATTAGAAGGATAAGAGTATGAAAAAAGGTATTCACCCAACTTACAGAGATGTTGTTTTTAAAGACGTTTCTTGTGATTTCGAAATCATCACAAAATCTACTATCAAAACCACTGATAAGATCACTCTTAACGGTACAGAATATCCTCTTTTTAAAGTTGATATCTCTTCTGGTTCTCACCCATTCTACACTGGTACTCAGCGTGTTATGGATACAGAGGGTCGTGTTGATCGTTTCAAAAAGAAATACGGCAAGAAGTAATTCTAAAAAGTATCTTAAAAAAAAGCCCTCTTACGAGGGCTTTTTTTTTGTCTATAAATTTCAATTGATTTGAATCTTAGGTTAGAGTTTATGAGGCTCGGAGATACCAACCACGTAGTAATGATAATTAGAGCTTTTGTATAAGAACTTACTTCTCATCTGATAATTCCCGCCTGGGAATTGCGGATAGGTGATGATGTCATAGTAGGCCTGTTTTTTATCAATCAAAGTGGACCACAGACTTCCCAGAAGCCGTATGTCGTGGTTAAAGCATGTCGTAGCCGAGATGATATCTGTACTATATTGGGTTAAATGCTTTAAGACCGGACTGAGGATACGGTATTTAGGGCTGGAGACATTGATATGGTAACTGGTGGACTGGAAGAATTTATTTTTTCGGAGCAGTTTTATATCGTCTGTATCAATAACTTTTTGAAATTCTTTTGACTCAAAAAAAGACATTAATTCAGAATCAACAATCAAAGGGTGGGATGTAAATTCTTTAACCTCGGCACCCTCATAGAACTTGAGCCCATTGATATGTCTTAGGTAATCATCAGGAGCAAAAAAATCTTTCAAATTAAAATTCAGGACCTGGGAAATCATAAACAACAGATCGATAGAGGGAATAGATTCCCCCGCCTCATATCTTTGATAAGAGCGCAGTCCTATTTTAAGCTTTTCTGCTAACTCACATTGACTAAGCCCTTTATCCTCGCGGTGATAGCGTAACTGGATAACAAACTTGTCCATGAAGCTTCTTTGAACCATTTTAAGTTATATCCTGTAGATTTTTTGTGGGGTCTAAACTCATAGCAGTGTTCCCTTTAGTTCGGATACGCCAAATATGACGGAAAGATCTTTTTATGAGTATGACTTATATCATTTTTTGCAGGATTAATTTAGCAGCACTGATGTTTATGACGATGGGAATGTTGAAGGTTCTTCACGTGAGCGAAAACCAAGAGCAGAGAACCGAAGATTGAAATACCATGAGTGATTTGGTCACTGAAGTGGCCTTCCAGAATAACTCCCATCAGGATGAAGAAAAGGCCACTGATGGCGGTGGCGATGATCCAGGTCAGTCCATGCTTGCGATAACCCGGCAGAAAGGCCAGAGGCGAAGTGAAGAGGATGATGATCCCTACCACAATATGAATCCACGAGGAGTGAGTATAAACGGCGATAGCTGGGAAAAAAAGCGGCAGGAAGGCCACCAAAATACAGTGGACAACGCAGGCCGATGAAAATGCAATCCCTAAACGATCCCAAGCTTTTTTCATGATGCGGGTATACCTGAAGTTACAGACCTCGTCTATAATGGTAGATAAATACTTCACCAATTAATGGAGACAAAAATGAAAATAATATCCTTTTTAGGGATAATGCTCTTTTCGGTATCGGTCTTGGCCGCCCGAGTGGAAGTGGATATTGTCGGGATCACTTGTGGGATGTGCGTAGAGGCCATTACCAAGGGTCTCAAGGCCACTGATAAGGCGGAGAATATTTCAGTTGTTCTAGAAGATAAAAAGGCGACTTTCACCGAAGTGAAGAATAAGAAACTGACAGATTCGGAAATAAAAGCGGTCATTAAAAAGGCTGGCTATGAAGCGGTCAAAATCCGCCGAAAACAATGAGCCTTGTTCATATCCTTTGGGGTTCTCAAAGCGGTAACGCTCAAAACCTCGCCCAAGTTATAGGAGAATCACTTTCAAATGAATTTGGAGTGGAGGTCTGTGATATGGGGGAGATGGACCCGGAGGAAATTCACAACATCAAACATCTGGTGATTGTGACATCCACTTATGGGGATGGGGAAGCGCCTGATAATGCCTCGGAGTGGCTGAGCTTTATAAAGTTTGCTGAAGAGCTGGATTTGACCCATTTAAATTATGCCGTCATCGGCCTGGGTGATACTTACTATCCGCATTTTTGCCAGGCAGGAAAAGATTTTGACCAATACCTGTCTAAACATGGTGCCCATGCAATGCTTAAACGCCTCGACTGCGACCTTTACTATGAGGAGCAGTACCCTGAGTGGGTTAATGAATTAAAGTCTGTATTAAAAAATCATTTTCTGGCCTAGACTAATTCCATGAAAATTGGAATTTTATCCCGTAATCCCAAGATCTATTCAACTCATCGTCTGGTCAAGGCCGCTCTTGCCCGTGGACATCATGTAAGAGTGATTGATCCCCTTCGTTGTTATATGAATATCACTTCGGCCAAGCCCATGATTCATTACAAGGATCAGTTGCTTGATGACTTTAATGTTATTGTTCCCAGAATTGGGGCATCCATCACATATTATGGTTCTGCTATCCTTCGGCAGTTTGAGATGATGGGTGTTTACTCTCTCAATGAGTCTACTTCTATTACCCGCTCCAGAGATAAGCTTCGTTGCCTTCAGATTCTTTCTCGCTCCGGTATCGGTTTGCCCGTAACCAGCTATGCTCACTCTACCAAGATGACTGAAAAACTCATTAGAATGGTGGGAGGCGCTCCCTGTGTGATCAAACTGATTGAAGGAACCCAAGGCAAGGGCGTGATCCTCGCCGAGACTCACAAGGCCGCTGAGTCGGTGATTGATGGATTCAGGCAGATGAAGGCCCACTTCCTGGTGCAGGAATTTATCAAAGAATCAAACGGCTGTGACATTCGTGCCTTCGTGATCGGAGACCGGGTTGTTGCCAGTATGATGAGAAAGGCCAAGGAAGGAGAATTCCGCTCCAATCTTCACCGTGGTGGCTCGGCCGTTCAGGTAGATATTTCACAGGAAGAGGCACAGCTTGCCGTTAATGCTGCCAAGGCCCTGGGCCTTAATGTTGCAGGAGTGGATCTTCTAAGATCAAGCAGGGGCCCATTAGTGTTGGAAGTGAACTCTTCTCCCGGACTTCAGGGAATTGAAACATCAACCGGGCTTGATATTGCCACGATGATTATTGAGTACGCTGAAATGAACAATCAAAATAAAGACTATGCCGGTTAGATAAAATCTTTCAGGCGGTATTTTCTTTCTTCCAGTGACAGTGAAAAGAATTCTTCCAGAGTGATATTTTGAATTTTAATGAAATTCAAAATGGCCTTGTTAAATTTTTTGAGAAGCTCCGGACCCTGGTAGACATATGCTGTGTAGACTTGTGCGGCCTTGCCACCTTCATGCCATAGCTCAAATAAATCTTTTGGCCTAGTGATGCCACCCACTGCAATTAATTCAGAATCAATTTGTTCATTAAGAATGGTGCGGCAGATGTCTTGGGATTTTTCCCGCAACAAAACTCCGGAAACTCCGCCGGCCCCGCGCTCAGGCATAATCGTGGTGTTGGTAGCAATGAGTCCGGTGAGCTTAAAGTCATGGGCCAGCCGTGCCAGCTCAAGGATTTTTTCTTTGGGTAGATCAGGGGCAATTTTAAGGAATAGATCTTTGCCACCACGGTTTCGGTTTAATTCTGTAAAAAGTTCTGTGAGGTAAGAGATTTCCTGAAGGGCCCTTAGTCCGGGCGTGTTAGGGGAGGAAACATTAATCACAAAATAACTGGCAGAATCTTGAAGCGCTTCAAATAAGAGGGAGAGTTCACCGATGCTCTCTTCTGGAGTGGTGTCTTTATTTTTCCCAATGTTGACACCCAGGGGAGTTGTGCCGGCATAACTTGTTAAGCGTGGCATAATCTCCAGCAGACCTTGATTGGGAAAACCCATGGCATTCCGTAAGCTTCTTTCTTCAGGGTAGCGAAACATACGGGGTCTAGGATTACCCATTTGAGGTATGAGAGTAATCGTGCCGCATTCAATAGCGCCAAAACCCTGGGCACTAAAAAATGGCAAGGCTTCGGCATTTTTGTCCAGGCCCGCAGCAAGACCTACAGGAAAACTCCAACGAGTCTTCCCAACAACGACGGACAAGGCGGGATCATGTTTAATGCCGCTGAGTGCCCCCAGAGTAGGGCAAAGTTTGACCACATCCATGATCATGTTATGGGCCACTTCCGGGTCCAGGGAAAATAAAAGGGGTTTTAGTAAAGAGTAAAACATGACTCAAATGGTATTAAGCTTTTCTTTGAAAGTCACCCAACCCTATGAGATAATCATTTTCAGAGGTTAAACCATGCGATTTGCAGTTCTCTTTTTTCTCTTAAGTCTTTCGGCTTTTGCACAACATGCTTCGCAACCAGCAAAAGAAAGCACCGCTGATCTTCGTACTGGCATCGTTATGTTCAGCATCGAAGACAAGGAAGAAGATGCCTTGTATTGGTTGGAGCGGACGGCCAATCTTGATTATTTTCTAAGGATGAAAATAGATGATGAGGAAAAAATCCTCAAGATTGATACCCGGGACGCCAAAAAGCTGGATATGGATTTTGCTTCACGTTTTTTGAAGTGTGAGTATGAATTGCCCCCTTCGGCTAAAGATTGTGAAGTAACGCTTCGCTTAAGTATGAAGGGTGAGATCCAGAATATCTGCACAAAAGATGAGAAAAAAACTCAGGAGATGAAGCCTTTTCTGAAGGCCCTTATCAAACGTTTCTGAGTGAAAAAGATTGCATCTCCTCCTCTGTAAGTAGAAAATATCTTAACCATTGTTTCGAAATCGAGGTTTCATGAAATCCCACGTTTTATTGCTAAGTTTAGCTATGCTTACAACAGGGGCGGTTGCTCAACAAACGAGTTCACCGGCTTCTACCAGTGATGATCCATCAATCCTGGGCAGCATAATGACTCCTAAGCCTCGTTATACCCGCGAGATGGTCTTAGGGAATATCCTGAAAGGTGCATTGGAAAATATGCATCTCTCCAATAAAGAAATTAACGACGCTCTCTCTGTAAATGCCTTTAAGCTTTTTCTTGAAAGACTGGATTATGGTAAGCAGTTTCTTTTGGAAAGTGATGTTAAAGAACTTGAGAAATATAAAAAATCATTCGATGACATGACTGTTTCCGGGGATCTGGCGATTCTTGAAACCAGCTCAGAGCTCATGAATAAGCGAATCGGGCAGATTGAAAAATATATCGAGGAGTTACTTAAAAAACCTTTGAACTATAGTTCAAAAGAATTCCTTGAGACTGATCCCAAGAAGAGAACTTTTTATAAAACGGAAAAAGAACTTCAGGCCCATTGGGAACGTTTGATGAAGTACGAGATCCTTGGTCGTACAGTGGACATGAAAGAAGAACAAAATGGTCTTGCCACTGATGAGCAGGGCAAGAAGAAGAAACCTAAAACTGAGAAAAAGCTATCAGACGTTGAAATTGAAGCTGAGGCCCGTTCCAAGGTCCTTAAGTCATACAAGAAAATCTTTTCTCGTCTGGTTAATGAAAAGCGTTCAGACAAACTTGATAAGTTCTACAATGCTGTAACTAAAGTTTTTGATCCTCACACCAACTATCTGGTTCCGGAAGAGAAAGAAGATTTTGATATCGATATGTCTGGTAAGTTAGAGGGGATCGGAGCGATTCTTCGTGAAGATAATTCTTACATTAAAGTAGAAAGAATTGTTCCAGGCTCAGCTTCATGGAAAACCAAAGAAGTTGAAGCGGAAGATGTAATTTTAAAAGTTGGTCAGGGAAGAGACGAGCCGGTTGATGTTGTTGATATGTCACTTCGTGATGCCGTTAAGCTCATTCGCGGCAAGAAAGGTACCGAAGTTAGGCTGACCATCAAAAAGCCAAACGGTCTGGTGAAAGTGGTTCCGATTGTGCGTGATGTGGTTGAGATTGAAGAGTCTTATGCCAAGGGAACTTTACTTGAGCTTGCTCCTTATAAAACAAAAATCGGGTACATTACTATTCCGAAGTTCTACCGTGACTTCAATGACCGCAATGGAAGAAATGTCACCGATGATACGAGAAAAGAAATTGAGCGCTTGAATAAAGAAGGGGCAGATGGCCTTATTTTGGACCTTCGAAATAATGGCGGTGGTGCACTTGAAGATGCCCGTATGATTTCTGGCCTATTCATCGAGAAGGGACCAATCGTCCAGGTAAAGGCCCACACTGGAGCAGTAGATGTTCTGGCCGATACTGATACTAAAGTTGATTTCAAAAAACCAACAGTGGTACTCATTAACCGTTTCTCAGCGTCAGCTTCAGAAATCGTTGCTGCTGCTCTTCAGGATTACGGACGTGCCGTGATTGTTGGGGGAGAGTTCTCCCATGGTAAGGGAACAGTTCAAGCGGTAGTGGACCTTGATGGTTATGTCTCTCCAATGGCCAAATCTTATTCACCATTGGGTGCCCTTAAGATTACCATTCAAAAATTCTATCGCGTAAACGGCAGTTCGACTCAGTATAAAGGGGTCACTCCTGATATCATTCTTCCGGATCAGTTCTCTCATCTTGAATCTGGTGAGAAATTTCTGGATTACTCGATCCCTTGGGGCGAAGTTAAAGCGGTTAAGTATGACAAGTGGAAACAGAAGTACGATCTAAAATCTCTTCGTGCCAACTCTCAAAAACGCGTCAAGAGCAGTGAGAAGTTCCAGCACCTGGTGGACTCGATTAATTGGTATAAAGAGCAGAAAGAAAAAACTAAGCGCTCTTTAGTGGCCGCTGACTACGAAAAAGAAAGAAAAACAATTCGTGAAATGTCCGATGTTTTCAAAAAAGAAGAAGAGAACAAGAATCTTGCAGTGAAGGACCTAAGTCCGAAGAGCGGTGAGAAGGCACAGCAGGAAAAATTTGAAGAGTTCTCAAAGACTCTGAAAAAAGATGCTGTGATTGAAGAATCAATCATGATTCTTAATGACATGATTAAAGTGACTAAATCATAATTGTTATTTGAATGGGCCCCTTCGGGGGCCCTTTTTTTATTTTTTTTATTGAAGGACCTGACGTGAAATCTCTTCTGACTCTTGAACAAAAGTATGACTTTTATGAACGTTCTGTGCAAAATGCTGAAACTGAAGTGGCCTTTATGCACGATGAGTATAAGCGCATCTATGGACGCTCTCCTTTTACTTTAAGGGAAGACTTCTGTGGTACTGGTGCCATTTCCTGTACATGGGTTGAACAGGACCGCCAATGTGAAGCCTATGGAATTGATCTTGATCCAGAGCCAATTGAAATGGGCAAGAAAAGACATTATTCAAAGCTCACGAAGGCGCAACAGGCGCGTATGCACTACCGCGAAGAAAACGTTTTAAAGACGAAGGCCCCTAAAGTTGATGTCATCTGTGCTTTTAACTTTTCTTACTTTATTTTCAAATCAAGAAAGCAGATGGTTCAGTACTTTAAAACCGTCCGCAAATCACTCAATAAACAGGGTGTCTTCTTTCTGGACATCTTTGCCGGCCCTGAAAGCCAGAAACTGGTAACTGATACTAAAAAATTAGACGGGCTGACTTACTATTGGGAATGCCAGCATTTTAATCCTTTGACCCATGATTGCACTTTTGCCATTCATTTCCGTGATGCTAAAGGCAAAAAGCATGAGAATGTTTTCACTTACCACTGGCGGATGTGGATGATGCCTGAATTAAGGGATATCCTGGCGGAAGCCGGCTTTTCGAAAACAATTGCCTATTGGGAAGGGGATGATGAGGACGGAAGCGGCAATGGCGAATTTGTTCCGGCAGAAGACGCTGAAAACTGCGACGCCTGGGTGTCTTATATTGCAGCACTGACCTGATTAAAAAGTAATCTTCTGTAAAATATCGATAATTTTTTGAAAGCGGGATGTTGGAAATGTTTCTTTCAACTCCCGCAACATTTCACCGCGATCAAGAGTCCCATTTTCATTCTTTAAGATAATTCGGGTGAACTCTTCGGCCACGATAAATACCACCGCCACTGGAGATACGTTATTTCCATAGTGTTCTGAAAAACCGATGCCGTTAAGAGTGCCGTGATGCTGACGAATGATTTGATCGGCACCCATTGGCGCATGAGGATACTTAGAAACAAATTCGGCGGCCATTTGGGCATGTCTTTCTACCAGCTGCTTCTCAGCGGGAGCGAAGTTGGCCTTTTTTAATTCTAGATTTGATTTAATCATTGCCTGCTGATCATTTTCCAGAACGATGTCATGAAAGAAGGCGATGAAGCTCATTTTGTCTTCTTGCTCGGCATTTCCCCAATCAATGTTTTTGATAATGTGAAGGGCGACGTAAGTCAAAATCTGAGTGTGCTTAAAGAGGTAGCTGGTTTTGTTGGAGAGAAGGCGTTCGAGGAGCTTGGCCAGCTTGGGATTGCTCTTCGAATTTTTTCTCATGACATCAATATTCTTCTTGGCCAGGGCGATGGTCTCTTCGTTAACACCCAGAGTAAGTAACTTTCTGGAAAGAAGCTCCACACTTTTATCGGCCGCGGAAATGCCTTCATCCACTGAAAGGTCACTACCTTCCAGTAGGGTGATGAGCTCTGAGGTGACGTTATTGACGAAATCCAGACGATCCAGCTTGTTGATGTAAAGATGACTCATACCTTGCTCAATCAAAGTACCAATGGTTTTTTCATCGAATTCAACCATCTTATCAAGCGCCAGATGATACTTTTTTGAATCATCGATATCTTGAGAGTAAACCGGGCACACGGAACGTTTAATGACTTTGAAATAAACAATAGGAATAGGGAAGTAATTAGGGACTATCTTAGCGGACATATCCTTGGCAGTAATGTTCAGGGCCTTGGCCGCGTTTTGAATGACGACCTTTAATTGCAGAGAATTGGGAACCTGGGCAAAGCTTCCAGGGATTTCCTGGCCAGGACCAATGACAATAACCGGTATGTTTAGAGCTTTTTGCTTAACAAACTCAATCAAAAGCTTGGCCGATTCTTCTTTTTCAATAATCGATCGGACAATAATTAAGTTGATGCTGGAAGCATTAGTTTCCAGGTGTTTAATGGCAAATTCGGCCTTCTTTTTAGGCAAAATCTCAAGTCCCAGCCAAGTGGCGAGGTTGAGCATATAAAAGGACTCAATCCTGGGATTGTTTTCTACTAAAAGCGTTAGACTCAAAAAAAGCCTCCGGAAGCTTATAGTTTAATCGGAAAGGGGATTTTTGCTTAATTTTTTGTTAAGATAATTGCATCTATTTGATTCTATTTCTCGGAGATTATGTGAATTCCTTAAGCAGTTTTTTCGAATCGAGCTTTAATACCCAACAAGAACAGTGGGAAAAATCCCTGCTAACCGAATTAAAACTCACAGAAGTTGGCAGCAAAGGGACCAAAAAGCTGATCTCAGGCAAGAGCTGGCCCACCTTATCTTTAGAGGCCCGAAACGAAGTCCAGTTGTCATCCCAAGAAGCCTGGAAGAAGGCTTCAACCACATATGTTCATTTGGATGAAGAAGAAGTTACCCGTGAATTAGCAGAAGACCTGAAATCCGGGGTTCGAAATTTTTTCTTCCACCTTGAAGCCTTAAGCTCTTCTAAGTGGAAGAAGATTGAAGAATGTCTCTCAAACTTTTCCTCTCCCGAAGAGCTGGAAGTTTTCATCTTGGGTGAGGGGGATTATCAAAGTTCTCGGATAAAAGTTATCTCCCAGTTTATTTCAGGAAAAGAAATTCATGATCAAGGTGGACATTCCATTCAGGAACTGGCCCTGCTCTCGGCCAATCTGATCAAGGGCCTTGATTCAATCCGGGATACTGTTTATCTTGGTGTCTATGTGGATTCACATTTCTTCCATAACATTGCTAAGATTCGGGCGGCCAAACTTCTCGCCCATAAAATTCTCTCCGAGGCCGGAAAAAAAGCATCAATTAAAGTCGTCGCCCTGACCAGTTATCAAGGTTGGACCCTTTATGAGCGCTACTCAAATATGCTTCGGAATGAGACGGCGGTGGCCTCTGCCTATATTGGTGGGGCCGATCATGTTCAGTCGGCCGGTTATAATTCAATCCTGGAGCTTGAAACTGATAATCATCCGGAAAAAGAGCATGTTGAGCGCTCCCGTCGCATGGGCCGTAATACCACTCATGTGTTGGCGCTGGAAAGTATGTTAGGAGTGGTAGAAGACGCAGCTTTTGGAAGTTATCATTTAGAAAATCTCACCCAGGCCTTGTGCGAGGATTCCTGGAAGCTCATGCAGTCACTGCTGAGCGGAGAGAGTATGGAGAGCGAAGTTTCCAAGGTTAGGGAGAAGCGCTTGGAAATGGTGAAAACCAGAAAAACCATTATGTCTGGAATGAATGACTATCCGGACGTAAAAGAACATTTAAAACTTAAACTCAGAGAACCTAAGTTTTTTAGAGTAGCACGCATTTTTGAAGAACTTAGAATCAAGATGGAGAATATTCAGCAGAAGCCGCAAGTGTATGTGGCCCTTTTTGGTGAATATGGCGCACTTAATGCCCGACTGAATTTTGTTAAAAATTATTTTGAGCTTTTAGGACTTACTGTTCAGGAATCAGGACAATCCGAATTTGACCTGGAAAATTTTAAAAAGAATCTATCAACTCGCACGGAAGACATTATTGTTTTATGTGCCCTGGATGATCAATATCCAAATATGGCGCCGATCGTTTCAAGTCTTAAGTCTGGGCATAAATTCATTGCCGGAAAATATGAAATGACTTCATTTAAGAATTTATTTGCCGGCCAGAATGTCTACGAGATTTTGGAAAATCTGGTAGCGGCTTTTGAGGGGAGGAGGTCATGACTGATTTTACAAAAATTCCTTGGAGCACCCCGAAGGTCTCAGGTAAAGAGAAAAAGGTCATGTTGAAAATGCCGGAAGGTATTGAGCTTAAAAATTCTTACGACCAAAGTGATATTAAATTTACTAAACTCATGCATACTCTTCCGGGAAATACGCCTTTTATTCGTGGTCCCTATGCCTCCATGTACACTGTTCGTCCCTGGACCATTCGTCAGTATGCGGGATTTTCCACTGCTGAAGAATCCAATCGCTTTTATCGTGATAATCTGACCAAGGGGCAAAAGGGTCTCTCGATTGCTTTTGATTTAGCCACTCACCGTGGCTATGACTCCGATCATCCGCGGGTTAAAGGTGACGTTGGTATGGCGGGAGTCGCGATTGACTCCATTCTGGATATGCGGATTCTTTTCCAAGGAATCCCGCTAGATCAGATGTCTGTTTCGATGACGATGAACGGAGCGGTTATTCCGATTCTGGCGCTGTTTATAGTTGCCGGGGAAGAGCAGGGTGTGAGTCCGGACAAACTCACCGGAACAATCCAAAATGATATCTTAAAAGAGTTCATGGTGAGAAATACCTATATCTATCCGCCTGAACCATCAATGAGAATAATTGCCGATATTTTTAGTTATACTTCCAAGAATATGCCGAAGTTTAACTCCATTTCGATTTCCGGTTATCATATGCAAGAGGCGGGAGCCACGGCCGATCTGGAACTGGGTTATACCCTGGCCGATGGTCTGGAGTACCTCCGAACTGGTGTGAAATCAGGTCTCGATGTTGATCACTTTGCCCCAAGACTTTCTTTCTTCTGGGCCATTGGGATGAACTATTTTATGGAAGTGGCCAAGATGAGAGCAGCACGCCTTATCTGGAGCAAGATTGTTTCTGATTTTAAGCCCAAGAACCAAAAATCTCTCGCCCTTAGAACTCACTCACAAACTTCCGGCTGGAGCTTAACTGCCCAGGATGTTTTTAATAATGTCACCCGTACTGGTATTGAGGCCCTGGCCGCTTCTCATGGCCACACCCAAAGTTTACACACCAACTCTCTGGATGAGGCCCTGGCTCTTCCGAGTGAATTTTCGGCACGTATTGCCCGCAACACTCAGATCTTTATTCAGACCGAAACAGATACCTGTGATGTGATTGATCCATGGGGCGGAAGTTATTTTGTTGAAAGTCTGACTCAGGATTTAGCACTTAAGGCCTGGGCCCATATTGAAGAAATTGAATCCATGGGTGGCATGTCTCATGCTATTGCGCGTGGCATTCCTAAAATGAGAATCGAAGAAGCAGCTGCCAGAACTCAGGGAAGAATTGATTCAGGAGTTCAGCCAATTATTGGAGTGAATCTTTATAAGCGTGAAAAAGATGATGTCCCTAATATTTTACAGGTGGAAAACTCCAGCGTACGTGAAGCACAGATTCAGCGCCTGAAAAAATTAAAGGCCGAGAGAAACCAAAAGCTGGTTGATCAGAAACTGAATGCCATGACCGAAGCCTGCAAAACTGGCACCGGAAACCTTCTGGCCCTGGCAGTGGAAGCCGCACGAGCTCATGCCACAGTAGGTGAGATGTCTCTGGCGATGGAGAGGGTTTTTGGCAGACATCAGGCCGAAATCAGAACTATTCAAGGGGTGTATATAAAAGAAGTTCAACAAGGAAAACATGACGTGAAAGAACTGGAAGCTCTCATGGATAAGTTCCAGAAAGCCGAGGGAAGACGCCCTCGTATCCTCATTGCCAAGATGGGACAGGACGGACATGACCGTGGTCAGAAAGTTATCTCGACAGCATTTGCTGATCTGGGCTTTGATGTTGATGTTGGACCGCTCTTTCAGACTCCGGAAGAAACCGCCAAGCAAGCCGCTGAAAATGACGTTCATGTTATCGGTGTTTCCTCTTTGGCGGCCGGACACTTAACACTGGTGCCGGAGCTTAAGGCGGAACTGAAGAAACTAAACCGTGAAGATATTCTGGTATCCATTGGGGGAGTTATTCCTCCTCAGGATTATGATAAGCTTTATAAAATGGGTGTGGCCGGAATTTTTGGGCCAGGAACAGTCATTGCTGAAGCCGCTAAAAATCTCATGCAGAAACTTAATGAGGCCCTGGGACACAAATGAGAAAAAAGTTAGAGCTAAAAGATTATCAGGACGGCATTCTTAATCAGGATCGCACTATTTTGGCGCGGGCAATTACCTTGATTGAGTCCACCAATCCTGATCATCAGAAATTAGCTCAGGAACTTTTAAAATCCTTACTGCCTAAGACTGGTGGCTCTAAACGTATTGGTATTTCCGGCACACCTGGTGTTGGTAAATCAACTTTCATTGAAGCCTTCGGAAAACTCCTGACCTCGCAAAATAAAACAGTGGCCGTATTGGCGGTAGATCCGACTTCACAAGTAAGCGGCGGTTCTATTCTGGGTGATAAAACCCGCATGAATGAACTGGCGATTGATCCATTGGCCTTTATCAGACCTAGTCCATCAGGGGAGACTCTGGGCGGAGTGGCCAAGCGTACCCGTGAGTCACTTTTATTATGTGAAGCCTTTGGCTTTGATTATGTGCTGGTTGAAACTGTCGGTGTTGGTCAATCTGAAACGACTGTTGCCCAGATGGTTGATCTCTTTGTCATGCTTCTTCAGCCAGGGGCAGGGGACGATCTTCAAGGGATCAAGCGGGGTATCCTGGAGATGGTTGATATGGTGGTGGTGACCAAAGATGACGGTGACCAGAAAAAAATCATCCAGAAGGCCAAGCACGATTATCAACAGGCCTTGCAGATTCTAAGACACGATGGGTGGATTCCTCCTGTCCTTTCCTGTTCATCCTTAACCAAACATGGGTTGCCGGAAGTTCAGACATCCATTGAGAATTATTTTAGGGATCAGCAGGAGATTATTCTTAATAAGCGAAATAAGCAGAGGCTCGATTGGATGTGGCAATTGGTCTTTGATAATTTAAAAGATCTTTTCCAAAATTCTGTTGGTGACGATGAAATCAAAAAAATAGAAACCAATATCTTAAATAAAAAGATGACCTCTCCAGAAGGGGCATCGGAATTAATGGACCTCTTCCTTCATCAAAAGCTCACTTCTTCTTAACATGAAAGATTTTAACTTTTTCCTATAATGCTTACAGCAAATACAGGGGAAGTGTTAAACATGAAAAATGTCAGAGAATTCATTGATGAGTTTTCAACTTTTGAAATTATCTTTATCTTAATTTTCCTGGCCCTGATCGGTACGGGTGCCGGATACTACGCAGCAACTTCTCTTTCTCTTTAGCCTAAGCTCCTTGACCATAGAGGTTATTGTTGAAATGCTCATTGGAATAACAAGGAGTTCTTATATGATGCATGAATTTATGGACTTTCTCAAACAATACGGAGTGATTGGTTTGGCGATCGCTGTGATCATCGGAGGTAAATTAAATTTACTGGTCACAAGTCTGGTAAATGATCTTCTGACTCCACTCATCTTTCAACCTGCCCTGCGAGCGGCCGGCGTGGAGAGTATCTATCAGTTGAGCTATAACGGCATCATGTATGGAAAAGTAGTGGGGGCCTTGATTGATTTTATGATTGTGGCGTTTGTCATTTTCTTGTTTGCCAAGGAAGTGATGAAAGAAGAAGCTGTCGCTAAAAAATAGTTTTTATAAGAGACCTGACCCAAGAAAAAGATCCTTGGGTCAGGAGCCCATTACTGCCTTGATTCGCGATTTTCGACGCTAATCCCTTGCTCAGATAATTTTGGTTCAGTGAAGGTTTGACCCGACAAGAAGCTTCGTAACATCCAGGAAGCTTTATCATGGGCGCCAATTCTTCTAATCATAATATCGGTGCTGAAGAGATCTCCAGATTTTTCCAGGTTCTCAGCTGCTTCCTGTGCTCTTTGAGACAAGAGGTTATGACCTTCAACTAATTCCCTGAGCGCCTTATCATCATTGGCATGATTGCCTTTCATTTCTGAAAGATCTGCCGAACCAATAATGTTTTGAAGAGTGATAGGGGTTTCATCTCCCAAGGCGCGGATTCTTTCGGCAATTTCGTCAATCGCTTCGGCGAGCTCCTGATAATGCTCCTCTGTCAATTTATGAACGGAGAAGAACTTGGCCCCTTTATAGTTCCAATGGACTGCATAGGTCTTCATGTACAACACAAAGGTGTCGGCCAGCACTAACTTTAAAAGATCGTTGGCCTGGGTAGTTTGATTCGATTTTGTTTTCATAAGCACCTCATTCATTAATGGTGATGCTCATGAAAACACTATAGTGACGAAGAATATATATCTGGGGTGTCTTTACTCAGGTTTGACGCATTTTCCATAATAACTGAGATAAATAGGGACGTCTGGTTTCACCCGTGGCCACCATCAAAAGTTTAGTGATCTTTAAATTCTCGGCATCTGTGAAGAGGAGTATCAGCAGTTCCTGAATGTAATTGGTATTGAGAGTAACGTAATTATCTGTTCCCATTCCCAGTTTCAGGCCCTTCTTTTCCCACCAGGAAAAAGGATGATCCTTATAGTCTTCAAAACTGTCGGTGAGTTTGTTGTTGGATGATGGCAGAGCAATTAAGCTCACACCTTTATTAATCATTCGGTTCAAAACATCATGTTGATAATGTTCGACTTCGCGGGCGGTATGGAATTTTACTTTTACAAATTCGCGTTTTTCTTTTTCATCCAGAGGAATACCTTTGAACAGTTTTTCACGGATGTCCGTGTATTCTCTCCAGTCCATATCCATCAGCTCTTTCCAGTCAGTGGAGTTTTCTTTGATCTTTCCACCACGCTCATTTTCAATGACCAAGCGGCGGTAAAGAGAATGAAAGTAATAGTTGGGATTAATACCGAGAGAGAGTCCATGCTCCAGGGTATCAATGTGCCAGATATTAAGAGCGTTATCCACTGCCTGCACCCCTTTTTTCAGAGTATGCCATGTTTCACCATGGTGGGAGCGGATTTTGAAACCTTTAAAATGAAGCTTACGAAAGCCCTGCTGCATTTCTGCAAAGTGACCTTTACGGTAGAGGTCCCGTTCTGATCCCACTGTATCAACTTCACACAGATGAGGAATCAGGAATGGATGCTTATCGAGAATGCCTAAAATAGCATCAACCTGATGAAGAAAGTGATCTCGCTTGGTGGGAAAGTTGGCGGCATCATAGAAGTTCGCCTCTTTTCTAAAACAAGGAGAAAGCACAAAATCAAATGACGGAAACTCTTTTTTAAATCTCATGTAGCCATCATAGAGACCCAACACCACATCTTCTTCAGTCAGATTTTCCAGACCGGGAATCTGTTCATCAGCACTTTGGTTAGCGCGGGAGAGGGTGAATTTAAGGCGGATGGTGCCGACATTAAATTTATGATAAAGCTCGGAGGCCATATGATAGGCAGCTTCAGCATGCATTTCTTTGGTGGTAAGGATCAGCTTTGGCAGGAGTAGAATTTTTAAATAGCGGTCAAAGAATTCATCTTCCTTTAAGCGCACCAAATGATCTACGTCTTCAACTGTCTGGATGCTCTCCGCAGTCCCTTCGCCATAAACTTTATTAATGATGTTGAAATAGATTTCTTTATCAGGACCTTGCAACAGCTTCATCAGATGTGGATGAATAAATTCCGCCGACAGTGATCCGGTAAGGTGAATGTGCTCTTCAATGTAGGGCTTAGGAAAACGCTTGAAGAAATTTCCTAGGGCAATGGCCACTGGATGAGACAAAAGAGTTTTAATTTCCACTTCATTGGATTGGAAATCGTTGATGAGGCGCTTGAATTCCTGCAGGGATTTTTTTACTAAAGGATGATCATCCTTAGAGTCTCCCATCACTGCCAGTTCCAGCGTATCAACCAGGGAAATACCATTTGTTTCAGAGATAATTTTAATGAGGTGATCTGTCAGTAGATCAATCTTACTTGCCTTGGACATACTTCTACCTTTAAAGCATTTATCGGCTTATGGGAAGGTAAAGGTGAGTCGTTAGAGACCGACTGGAATAGTCGAATCCTCACAAAGCTTGGCCGGTTTGACAGTGTAAGCAGGGGTACATTGAGAAATCCACTGACCGTCTTTGAAGTGAGCAAAGCCGTAGGTCCAGGTGATATTTTGGGTCTCCGGACCCAAGAAGACTTCATGAGGATAGAGGTCTGGGGAGTGGCCATCAACAGCAAAGCACCAGCCATAGGCCCTCATTTCAGTTTCAGATAAAACTTCCATCGCTTGTGCACCGGTAGGGGTTTCAAAGGCCCCAGCGAGACCTTCGGCAGAACCGGTGAAGGGAATACCAAACTTTGTAAGTGTTGCCACTGTCAGTTCACCTACGTTTTGAAAATCTTCCGAGACTTGAGTTCTCATGATGAACTTATCTGAGCAAGGGCCAATGAATTTTAGTTCCACTGCCCATGAAGCTGTTGAGAAAAGAAGAGTGAGTAAAAATATTTTCATAGTGATTGTGCCGCCGCTCTTGGGGTACTCGCCAGAAGACTTTCAAGCTTCTCGCGATCAAGTTTATCCTGACCCAAAACATAGTCTTTAACATCATCCAGGGAGTCATTGCCCCAGAAAAGCTCATCATCGATGACAAAGCTTGGAACACCAAAAGCTCCTTTGGTAATGGCCTCTTGGATATTCTGTTTTAGTTCAACCTTCGCTTCCTTGGAAAAACTTTTTTCATACAATTCATCCGCCGGCAGATCACTTATTCGTAGCTCTGCCAGAAGTTCATCAGGTTCTCCCATATCAATGCGCTTTTGCCAGCCCGCTTTCCAGAAGGTCTCAATGACTCGTGCCTGATGCTCACCGGCCACCCCTTGAAGGGCGAGGCGAAGAGCGTAGAGGGAATTAAAGGGATGGGTCTTAGGTGTTGTGAAGGGAAAATCACTCTTCGCGGCATAGCGCAGGCACTGCTTTAAAAGGAACTCCCTTTTGGGAGTGACTTCGCCTGGTCCCTTGATCTGCCAATGATTTAACAAGGGTCCTAAGGCCACAGGTTTGTAATTCACTTTTAATCCCAATTCCGGGGCCAGGGTTTGTAATTTCATCCAGGCAAAATAAGAAAATGGAGATAAAAAATCGAAGTAAAAGTTTAACTCTTTCATAGACTTAGGAGAATGCCTCGAGAAAGACTGATCTGTCTACTCAACTTTTTTCTTGCAAAAAATCCGAGCTCCCGTTAGTATAACGCAACGAATTATTCCGATACTAATCCTGCGGTTGCACGTATTTATCAAGTTGGACGTTTGTTGAAGAGCCGGGTTGTTATCATCTAAGAGACTAAGTCTCCTTTTGGGTAGATCCATGAAAAAATTCCTCTCGTTTTCTGTCACTATCGTGATGCTGTCCCTCTTTGCCATTTCTTGTGGAAAAGCGCCTTCAAACGTCCTCAGTGGAGTCAAAGTTCAAACCAACATGGTTGAAGAAGATCTATGGATGTCTTTTTCTGCTGATTTGAACCTTGGTGCCATGAGTTTTGCTTCCATCTCTCTTCCCATTGTTCATCCACGCGGCCAGACTCCCGTCGGGCAACTCGAACTCATTTCTGGTTTATCGGGCCAGAACCAATTGAAAGTTTCTGTAAACATTTCTGAACTCACTGACGTGCAAACAACACAAGCAGTGCTCCCTAACGGAAACATGATTCCACTTATTGCGAACAACCAAACCATCGCCATTGAAATCGGAAAAGGTGCCCGCCTTTATTTAACACTTTCTGAAACTGTTACTGCCATCGGTGTGGCCGTGCCTATCAGCGCCTTCGATAGTATTGGTCAGTCACTTCCAGGTCTGAATTTCTTTCCAATTGTTGCTACTAACGACGTCATCGGTACTGCCGGTGTCTTTACTGGAGCACGGGCCGGTCAAAATGGTATTGCTGTAGTTGCTGATGTCTCTAAGATTGTTAACCTCGGTAAACTATTGCCATCATCAGAAGTAAGCACTTTCGTTCTTCAAGCTGAAGAAGTTCAAGATGATGTACAACTGGATTATCGCTCTCACTCAGGATCTAAATCACAAAAATCTCAACTGGACAGCATGATTTATAAGCTTCACCAGAAGAGAGCTATCTTAAGAATGAGATAAGAAAATAAAAGTTTAAGGAAGAACATAAAAAAAGCCCCTCAGTACGGATGCTTGAGGGGCTTTTTATTTTGAATCTTTGCTCGAATTAGATTTTTTTAGAAAAACGGCCAGTTGTCTTGGCGTTAGTTTTCTTTCTACGCTTTTCAGCGGCTTCCATTTTTTCTACGCGCTTGATTGATGGTTTCTGATAGAACTCACGGGCACGGTACTCTTTTACGATCCCATAAGCATCACAAAGACGTTTGAATTTTTTGAGGGCACGCTCAACTGCGAAACCATCAGTGATATCAATACGAATTTTGTCTTTAGGGTCTTTTTTCTCGTGGGCCATGTATCCTCGCTGTAAAAGTTTGATTGTCTAAGAATCTTTTCGGTAAAAATAGCATAACACCTTAAAAAGGCCAGGTTTTCGTTTTATGCTGTGTTTATCAAATCCTTAAGGTTGCCAGGAAAGGATAGTGGTCGGAGGGGAGAGTGTTCTTTTGTTCCATCCGTTTAGGCACGGGTAAAGGGGCCCCCAGAAGATTTTTGTAGCGAGGAAAGCAGCATTCCAAAGGCTCTAATAAGTGAGCGAACCTCTCGGAAATAAAGAGGTAATCAATTTGTTGAACGAAGCGGTTTCCGCCCCGGGTAAAATAAATATAGCTGAATCGCTCTTCCTCCGGAATGTTGGCCAAAAAAGCGATATCCTTAAGGTTGGTCAGCTCATAGATGGGTTTAAATTCTTCTTCGGTGTCTTTTTCCCCGGCATGACCGTTCATATCACCACCCACCAGAATAGGCACATCAGGATAGCGGGAGCTCAGGTCCTGATAAATATCTATGAGACCCTTCACTTCCAGCACCCGGCGGGTACGGCCCTCGAAGTCGGCCTTCTTTAAGTCGAGTTTGGATTTAATATGCACCAGAAGAAGGATCATTTTCATTTTGCCTTCTTCTTTGAGGTCTAGTCTTAGTACATCCCGGGAAAATCTTTTCGCTGGTAACGGCAGTGGAAAATCAATGTGAGTGTGGATGTCGACTTTATAGGCGAGACTATTTTTGATCAAGTAACCCAGATCAATCCCGCGGTCAGAATTTGAGGGTAGGGAGAGTGAAAGATACTCATCGTTTAAAACATATTTGGCAAAGTTAGCAAGGGACTCTGGTCCTCCCACCTCCGTCATCATCACGATATCGGCCTCGGCATCCAGAATTGTTTGCGCCAGCATCTGGCATTTTTCTTTGGATTTATTGGAGAACAGAGAAGAGCTCATCAGTTGCCACTTGATCTCAGTGAGTTCAGTCACCGGAATGGTTTCGTGGTTATGTTTATCCATGAAGAGGAAGAGGTCCTGGGCATTTAAAACCATGACTTTTAAATTTTTCATACGTCTAATAGAATATAGCCATGTAATCGATCAAACAATTCTTCATTCCAGTTATTACTTTCATCTTTTCTCCAGTTCTTTTGGCGGCCGGAGAGGCGAAGTTTATCGTGGAGCCTTTGTATGGAGTTGAGACCAGATTGGTCAGATATCAACCCTGCTATTAGGGGAAGCCGAATACACCACCGCTAAATCCCCTAAGGACTATCCTTCGGAAGATCAGAAAGTAGAAGATACGGTAGAGAGGGCGAGCTTAGGAATAAGAACTACTTTTCCAATGAGTCAATTCATCGGTGCCTATGTGCGTGCCGGAGCGACTATGATTCGAAACGCCGAAAATAAGTACGACGCTCAGTACACGCTTAGTCTTTCCGCTCGCTTCGGTAACAGGTAATCTATTAAGCATTAAGTCTTTCAAAGGATGATTATGCTTAAGATATTGCTCGCATTTACTTTTCTTTTTAATGTGGCCCATGCTCAGAATTTTTCGGATGCAGAGGCCAAGCTAATGAAGACTGAGGCCCTACGTCTGTGGCAAAAGAGGGATGATCAGCAGAGTCTGGAAGAAGCTCTTTCAAAATTTGAGCATGTCCATTCCGCCCAACCGGAAAACCTTGAGATCCTGACCTACTTAACCCGCGGCTATTTCATCCTGGCCGAACTCCATCTCACTAATGATGACCTTAAAAAAAGAAACTTAGAGAAGGCCCGAAGCTTTGGTGAAAAAGGCATGGCGACCAACCCTGAATACAAAAAGCTGGCTTCTAAAGACATCGAAGAAGCGATCAAAAAACTTACCGTAAATGAAGTTCCAGTGACATTCTGGACGGCCTCTTCCCTTGGAAAATGGGCCAAGCTCAATGGCATCATGGCGTCTTTAAGATATAAAGATCAGATTCTAGGCATGATTAAACAGGTAGAAAAATTACAACCGGATTTTTATTACGGAGCTGTTCCCCGCTATTGGGGAGGGTTCTACGCAGTCGCACCTTCAATTGCCGGTGGTGACATGAAAAAGAGTAAAAAGAAATTCCAAGAGGCCATGACTGTGGCCCCTGAATATCTTGGGACTAAAAATCTTTACGCTGAACTTTATCTGGTAGAAAAAGAAGATAAGAAAGAATTTAAGAAGCAACTGCTGGAAGTGATCGCTTCACCTAATGGCCCACAGGAAATAGTTCCCGAAAATATTCTCGAGAAGAAAAAAGCTGAAAGGCTCCTAGAGCAAGCAGACGAGCTTTTCTAACTACATAAAAAGATTAAACGGAAGGGCGGCCACGAAAGCTACGGCAAGAACGATGGCCGTTCCAACCAAAATTGTTCCAAGAGTCTTATTTAACAAATTTCCCATAATATTCTCCTGGTCTTAGTTTAATAGCGTGGCACGTTTGGGTCAATCTCTAGTGACCAGGCATCAATTCCTCCCCTTAAAGAGAGGGCGTCGTAACCGTGGAACTTGAGAAATTGGGTCGCATACAAGCTTCTGACGCCATGATGACAGTAAACAATCAAGGGCAGCTTGTCGTGAGGCAGCTCTTCATAGCGAGCCTCGAGTTCATGCAGAGGAATATGAATTCCGCCCAGGTTTACCTGTTCGCGCTCTTCATCCCGCCTGACATCCAGAAAATTAAAAGGTTTTTTATCGCTGATCCATTTAGCAATTTTTTTGTTATCAATTTCCATACTAATGCCCCGGGATGGTAACAACACTTCCTGCTGCTACACTTTCAATGATCCAGGTGTTACCACCAATAACAGAACCTTTTCCAATCACGGTATTGCCTCCAAGGATCGTGGCATTGGCGTAAACCACCACATCATCCTCGATAGTGGGGTGGCGCTTGAGCGACTGCAATTTCTTTTTGACGGAAAGGGCCCCTAAAGTCACACCTTGATAAATTTTCACGTTTCTTCCAATCATAGCGGTCTCACCAATCACCACCCCGGTGCCATGATCGATAAAAAAACTATCCTGAATCTTCGCTCCTGGGTGGATGTCGATTCCTGTTTTCATATGGGCGTATTCGCTGATCAGGCGAGGAATAAGCGGCACTTTGAGTTCATAGAGGGCATGGGCCAGGCGATGTACGCAAACCGCATAAAAACCGGGATAGGTGATGATAACTTCTTCACGGCTATAGGCCGCAGGATCGCCCCGAAGAGCAGCCTGGGCATCGAGATCAAGGACACGCGCCAGTTCAGGTATTTTATCGAAAAAAAGCTCAACCAATTCAGATGAATTCACTGCGTTTTCTTGCTGTAACGGTGCTACTGAATCGAAATAGTGAACGAATCTTCTTTTTAATTCTTCCACTGCCGCCACCGTTTGCTCCAGGCCCATGGCCCCTAAAAAGCCTTTCTGAGGAAAGAGTAGAGAGACCATTTCATCCACAGATTGCCTGATTTCCAATACATTCATCATGATGGAGGCGGCTTGAAATCGTTCAGAATGTAAAAACTGGGCAAGTTTTGAAGACATATGAGGCCTTTTGCAGTATAAAGGGGGACACATCAAATTACATTAACACGCAGGGATATTTCAATGGATCTTCGCACTAAACTTAAATCTACTGGTCTTTTACAAGTTATTGGTAACACACCAATGATGAAAGTGCAGAGCTTAAGCGCTCTCACGGGCAGTGATATTTTCATGAAATGCGAGAATTTGAACCCTGGAGGAACAATAAAAGACCGTCCGGCCCTGAATATGGTGGTTGAGGCGATCGTCCGCGGTGATTTGAAGCCGGGCATGACGATTGTGGAAGGGACGGCCGGAAATACCGGAATTGGTCTGGCCATGGTCGGCAAGGCCCTGGGCCACAAGGTGATCGTGGTTATGCCTAAGGGAATGGCCATTGAAAAGCACAAGATCTTAAAGCTTTATGGAGCTGAGATTGTTGAAGCAGAAGCGGTTCCTTACTCAAATGACGGGCATTTCTTTAAAGTCGGTAAAAAAATTGGGCAGAGTTCACCTGATTACTGGTGGGCCAACCAATTTGATAATCCTGATAACTACCTTGCTCACTATCAATCAACTGCTCCGGAAATGTATGAGCAGATGGATGGAAGAATTGATGCCGTTATCGTTGCCGCTGGTTCAGGTGGTACTGCCGCGGGTGTATCAAAGTACATGAAAGAAAAAAATCACAATATCAAAGTGGTTATGCCGGATCCATCTGGTTCGGGGATTGTTAATTTCTTCGGCCGGGGGACTTGGGATTCAGATGGTTCCTATACGATGACCGAGGGTGTGGGGATTACCCGCATGGTTGAAAACTTCAATCATATTAAACAAGACAGCTGTTACACTATTAATGATCAGATGCTGACATCTCTTGCCATGTACCTCAGAGAAAAAGAGGGATTGGTTTTAGGAATGAGCTCAATGCTTAACCTTGCCGGCGCTTTCACAACCGCCCTTCGTTACGGTGCAGGTCAGAGAATTTGTACTTTCCTTTGTGACGGTGGAGAGCGCGCTATCTCAAAAATGTATAATCCCGAATTCCTGGCCGAGAAAAAAATTGACGGATCTCTTCTTCCTGAAAAAGAGATTCTTGAGATGTTTAAAAAACTCTAATAGTTATTTAATAAAAAGCGTTTTCAATTTCTTCAACATCTCCAAGTCCAGTTCCATGGACTTGGTCATGTTGTCGTCCAAAAGTTTAAGTAGTGCTTCTCGAGGCGTGAGGGCCAGCTTTCCTTGATGAATGCTGGTGAGATTATCAAAAGCATTGGCAATGGCCAGAACCCTAGCTTCCTTACAAATTTTCGGACCTGATAGACCTTTAGGGTAACCTGTGCCGTTTAAGGCTTCATGGTGTTGAGCGATGGCCTTGAGTGAACTGTCGGGCAAGACGATTCGTCTGAGCTTGATAATATCAATGGAGAAGTCCGGATGCTTCTTGTAGGCCTCTTTGGCGGTCGCTGTTAATTGATCTTCAGGAATTTCTGCGATCTCCGGAGGAAGATTGATTTTTCCAATATCATGGAGAAGACCCGCTAGGGCAACCTCTTGAGGATTGGGCATACCCAATACCATCGCAAAGAGACCCGCATAAGTGGAGACGTTGGACAGGTGAAGATAAAAGTTCTGCTCTTGATTGATCAATAAGCTTACTTTTTGAGAAACATCTTTATTGGCATCTTCCACCAGGATGTCGATGATTTCTTTTACTTCGGTCAAGAGCACCTGCGAAGCCGCAAATGTATTTTCCTTACTGTCTTCAATGAACATGTCAGAGATCAAGTCACGAACACAGTTTTCCAGCTTGTCCTGTTTGTCCGTTTCAGAAAGCGCTCCTGGTTTCATCAGGTCTTTTAAGACATTGGCTGTATAAGCGCGAAATTTTTCCACTCCGTCTTTTTTTACAAAGAGAGTATTGAGATTACTTTCCTTGAGCTTTTCAAACTTATCCTCACTGATAGGATCACCCTCATGAGAAAAAGGCAGAAGTTTGTTGCTTCTTGGAAGATAAACCTTGAGGGCGAAATCCAGAACGATTCCCGGTTTCAGATCGGCCACTTTAATGGCCTTGTAATCTCTTAGTTCCGGCAAGACGGAGTAGATCGACTCATAGTTCATCGCCCGCAGGAGGTCTGCTTTTTCCCACGGCAGAAGGAAGGCCTGGGTAAAACCATTTTTAATGAGCCGTTTTTTATCAAAGGTACTTTTATTCAAAGAGATAAAGAAAATGGAGGTCTCTGGATAAACACTGCGCAGAGTTTGGGCCAGTTCTAAACTGGATATTTCTTCTGTTGGCGGATAACAAAGAATGACATTCGGTGTTTTAGGCAGCGGCTCAATCATCTGCTCTATATCATAAGGCTGATAATCAATACTTTCGGCGACACGCTTGATCTCAGGATGAACCTGAGAATCCTTTGCCCCGTAAATGGTAATTTGGAAATTATTCACCCTTTTATTATAAAAGTATTTGAAAAAAATAAGTACCTTTAAGTTTTTTTCCCGTAATAGAGTTTTTTAGTCAATCGAGAGCTGATGGAAGCTGGGGTAATACTTTTTCATCTCTTCATTCGGGACCACCTTACCCTGACTCTGATCATTTTGATCAAAGTGTGGAAGAGGAAGTCCTTTTTTCTGACAAAAATCAGTATAAAAAGATTCTTTTGATGGATGATGATCGGAGACAACATGAAAAGTTTGCTGTTGCAATTTGAGTTCGAGCACTCTTCGGGTAAATCCCACCACATCGCTTTGATGAATCAGATTCACCGGCCATAAGCGGCCAGAGAGGTTTTTTCGACCGCTGAGAAATTTTCCTGGATGACGACCGCCTCCAATGAGTCCTCCAAAACGCAGAATTGTCCACTGCTGAAAAGAGCTTTTAATCCATTCTTCTTGCGCCGCCAGGATCATGGCATTTTCAGATGCGGGCGATGGATAGAGGGCAGTTGAGCTGATGAAAATAATCCAGCTGGTAGGTTTCCACTTCCAGGATTTAAACCAGTCAAGCTCTTCAGAGAAAGGCGGAATATTGAGAACTACAACATCAGCTGCCAGGAGTTCATCTCCTGGCACATCCGGATAGGTCAAGGTGCGGGCCTTGATGCCTTCACGAGCAAGCTTGGAAATCTTTGTCTCATTTCTGGTGGTTCCCAAGACATCATGACCATCCTGCTTTAAATGACGGGCAAGAAGCTCACCGTACCAACCGAGTCCGATTATACTTATTTTCATTTTGAGATTTAAACATTTTCTGACTAATTATGTCGATACCACTTGTGAGTTGTGACCTTCATATAAATACAGTTAGAATAAAAACATTCAGGAGAATGATATGAAGCTTTTTATTTTATTGATGCTTATTTCCACTCAGACCTTTGCTCAGATCAAAAGTGGTTACCTTAGTGCAGAAGATCAAAAATATTATAAGAACGATTCTTTTGATGGAAATAATCAGCGGGAAAGAATTGATAGCCTCGTCAAAGAAACAAACAACTTACATCATACCATCGCGACACTTAAGGCCGAAATTCAGGCCTTAAAAAAAGATGTCGAAGACTTAAAAAAGACCAAATAAAACATTTGTTTAACTTTTACTTTTTGCAATTGCTGGCTACAACGATCCCTCGTTGATAAGATACTTTCATTAAAATTTTTTAAGGATTGATTGATATGAAAATCGTCATGACGTTACTCTTCCTTATTTCCACTTCTGCCATGGCCGAAACTATTCTTTTTCTAGGGGACTCACTGACTGAGGGCTATCAGCTTTCCAAGGAAGAGGCCTATCCGGCGCTAATTGAAAAAGAATTGAAAAAAAATAATAAAGACATCAAAGTGATTAACGGGGGAGTCAGTGGGGCCACTTCTGCTTCTGGCATGAAGCGAATGGATTGGTACCTCAAGGCCAAGCCAGATATTTTAGTGCTCGCCCTGGGTGCTAATGATGGTCTTCGTGGCCTGAAAGTGACGGAGACTGAAAAAAATCTTTCTCAAGTCATCGAGAAGGCCCAAGGTAGAGGCATTTCGGTTATTTTGGCCGGCATGAAAATGCCTACCAATATGGGTGAAGCCTACCGAAATCAGTTTGAAAATATTTTTCCTAAGATCGCCAAAAAGTATTCCATTAAGTTGATCCCTTTCATACTGGAAGGAGTAGGTGGAGTTCCTAAGTACAATCTTCCTGATGGAATACACCCCAATGCTAAAGGACACGAAATCATGGCCAAGACTATTTTGAAAGTGCTGGAGACAGAACTATGATGAAAGTTATAGAGCTTCGAAAAAGTTATGGTCAGGGAGAGTCCCGAGTCGAGGTACTAAAAGGGATCAATCTTGAAATTTCTCCAGGAGAAACAGTCGCCTTAATTGGAAAGTCTGGTTCTGGTAAGTCAACTCTGCTCTCACTTCTAGCAGGTTTGGACAGGCCTGATTCCGGAGAAATTCTGGTGCAGGGTCAGAAAATTTCTTCCATGAGTGAAAGAGAACTGACGAATTTTCGGGCCCACAATATGGGAATTGTCTTTCAACAATTCCATTTAGTTTCTACTTTGACTGCTTTGGAGAATGTGCTTCTGCCTTTGGAGCTATTGAAACGAAGTCATTCACTGGAGACCGCCAAAAATCTTCTGGAGAGTGTCGGACTCAGTCACCGCGCTGATCATCTGCCTTCCGAGATGAGCGGGGGAGAATGTCAGCGTGTGGCAATTGCCCGCGCCCTCGCCATCAAGCCGGCCATTTTATTTGCTGATGAACCAAGTGGAAATCTCGATGAAGAGACTGGTGAGCGTGTGATGGAACTTCTTTTTAAGATGGTCGTGGAAACAAAAACCACTCTGGTGCTGGTCACCCATGACCCGGATCTTGCCAAAAGATGTTCACGGATTATTCATCTGGAACACGGGACTCTTCTGTGAAGTTTAAGTTCTTCTTCGTTAAAGAGATGAAGAAGTTCCCTTTTTTCTTTTTGCTGCTTTTTTTTACCCTTCTTCTGGGAACGATGGGGCTGGTAGGAATCAGTATCATTACCGGTCAGGTTCAGGAGAAATTGCAGAATAATGCCAACGAACTTCTGACCTCCGACATTGCTATCTCCGCGCGGCGGGATTTATTTCCCCTGGAGCAGGAATCTCTTTTTAAGATTTTAAATGAGTACCCTCATCGTCATTATAAAATCATAGATATTTATTCTATGATCTCGAATCTAAGGACGGGGACCACTCGTCTGGCAGAAATCCGTGCAACCGAAAA
Source organism: Bacteriovoracaceae bacterium (assembly GCA_023701435.1). Classification (GTDB taxonomy): domain Bacteria; phylum Bdellovibrionota; class Bacteriovoracia; order Bacteriovoracales; family Bacteriovoracaceae; genus Peredibacter. Next base: position 185,864 of record JAMPXB010000003.1, read on the forward strand.
GGGATTTCCATTCTATGGCAAGATGACTTTAAAAAACGGGGAATTTGAGAGCGATCAACTCTATATCTCAAAAGACCTGGCGGATTTGTGGCAAGTGCAGGAAAACGATGAGCTCCAGATCGGTGAACTTGTCCTAAAGGTTTCCGGAGTAGTTGAAGAAGACTCATCCATGGGACTTCGCGGTTTCTCCCTCGCCCCACGGATTTATTTACCACTATCTAAACTATTAACCACCGGGCTTCTCAAACCGGGGGCGACCGGTGGCTTTGCCTATCATTTTAAATTAAACGATTTAACTCTGGAAAAAGTTCAGAGAATCAAAACCTCAATCTATAAAGTTATTAAAGACTCGGCCGTCAGAATCACTTTGCCTGAGGATAGCTCTGAGCAAACCGGCCGGGTGATCAATACTCTGACTAACTTTATGGCGCTTTCGGCGCTGATTGGTCTAATCCTTTCTTTAGTGGGAGTTTTTTATCTCTATCAGTCTCATCTTTTGGCCCGCTTGAAGGATTTGTGTCTTTTAAATCTTCATGGTCTTACTAAAAGAGAAATTATTGTCGGCATCATCGCTCAATTCAGTTTCATCTTCTTTTTGGTGGTAGTCGTTGAGCTGCTGTTTATTATTCCTTTATACAAAACCCTGGCCCCAGTCCTCTCCACCAATTTGGGCATTGAGCTAAGTCCGGAAGTGAATGTTGCTTCTGCGTTGACGGAAATTCCGTTCTTGTTTGGACTCTCATTATTTATCCTGGTGCCATTACTGCTGGGATTAATGCGCACACCAATGGGACTTCAGTTAAAGGCTTCTAAATTATCCATGGGGCGCTTCCGCTTCTGGGATTTTATGCCTTTTATTGTTTCACTTTGGCTTTTTTCTTGTTACCTCGGCCATTCATTTAGAAATGGAAGCCTCTTTTTTATTTCGCTTTTAATGGTCTTTCTCCTCTCAACCCTGGTAGTCAGGGGTGGACAATGGATCCTTAGGAAATTCATTAAAAATAAGGGGCTGCTGCTTCCAACAATTGAAAATGGTATTGCTCTTCGCAGCTTGTCCCGCTCAGGTCATAAACTGACTTTAAGTTTTTTGTCGCTGGCGATGGGAGCGACTCTTATTTCACTTATTCTTCAACTTGATAAAATGATTTTGAAGGAATTCGCTCTGGATGAGAATAAGCCCTCGCTCTTTATTTTTGATATTCAAGAAGAGCAAATGGAACCATTGGTGAGTCATGCGCGGGAACAAGGTGCCCCTTTGGCCTATATCACACCTATGATTCGCGCCCGTTTGGAAAAAGTGAATGATAAAAAGTTTGTCAGAAAAAAACGCTCCTATGATTTTAGATCCAGGGAAGATGATGAGGAGAATCGCTTTCGTAGCAACACTTTGAATCTGACCTATCGTGATTATTTGACTGGCTCCGAAAAAATCATCAGTGGTAAGCCTTTTCCTCAAGGTGGTGCTCCGGATGATCGACTACCTTATGTTTCACTGGAAAAACGTTGGGCCCAGCGAATGGATCTTGAAATTGGGGATAAGCTCACTTTTGATATCCAGGGAGTTGAATTCGAAGGGCAGGTCCATAATATACGTGAAGTGAAGTGGACTACTTTTTATCCCAATTTCTTTGTCACCATTGAACCAAGCCTGATTGAAGCCGCTCCAAAAACTTTTTTAGCTGTTCTGCCGGCAGGACCTAAAGAGACTAAACTCACCTTTCAGCGCTCGACAGTAGAGAAGTTTCCCAATATATCTTTTATTGATGTGGAGGAGCTGATAGGAAAGCTTTCAGGACTATTTGTCAGGGCCCGCCAGGCAATAGAAGTTATTTCCTGGCTTTCCTTAGCCGTGGGACTAGTGATTCTTTATGGACTCTCTCATGATCAGGTCTATCGCCGTTACTATGATCTGGCCTTAATGAAGAGTCTGGGATTTTCTTCCACGCGCCTCAGATTAAATCTTCTTTATGAGTTCGGGGTCCTTTTTCTATCGGCCATGACCTTGGGATTATTTCTAGGTTGGATGATTGCTCAAATCGTGGGGAGGGAAGTTTTTAAGCTGGCACTAAGCGTAGACTGGGACAGGCTGTTATACCCGGCAGGGCTTTTAACAATCCTTTGTTTAGTCACGATTATGGCCTCTTCGTGGCGCGCAGTGAGGGCCCGACCAAGAGAGCTTTTATCGGACTCTTAATGGGCCTTTTTCCTTTCCTTATAAGACTGGAGTCATTAAAATTGCACCATGTTCGACATTGAATTCAGCCATAACGCTTTGATGGCCTTCTTTTCACAATATGCCTATCAGCCAGCCTACGTGTATGGATTCATCACCTTGTTCATGTTTGCCAGTTCCTTTGGATTACCTGTTCCAGAAGAATTAGTTCTGGTAACAGCAGGGCTTGTGGCCTACATGGCCCATAACCCCGATAAATTCCCACCTCCTTATGACGGAGCCGAAGGGGTTAATGTTCTTACTCTCGCGGTCGTTTGTTTCCTGGCGGTCTTTCTCAGTGATTTCATTGTTTATCTCATAGGTAAATTTTTTGGCGGCAAGATTATCAAAACCAAGTTCTTTCAAAAACAAGTAGCAGGAAAAGGTTTTGATAGGATTAACTCTTGGTTTCAAAAATACGGTGGATGGGCCTGCGGCATTTTCCGTTTCACCCCAGGTCTAAGATTTCCCGGGCATATGAGTTGCGGTTTATTAGGCATTCCTCTCTGGAAGTTTGCGTTAGTCGACGGTCTTGCAGCAATAATCTCTGTGCCCACTCAGGTTTATTTCGTGGCCACTTATGGCGAAATCATTCTAAACAAGATTGCTGAATTTAAAATTATTGCAGTGTCGGTACTAGGAGCGGTTTTGGTTATTTGGCTGATTCGCAAAATCTATCTAAAAAACGTCCGTAAAAACGCCTAAATAAAAATCTCACAGGCTTCTTCTAGCTTAAGTGCCAGTTCTTTTCTAAATTGGGCCAGGTCGTTGTACTCAAACTTTACAGTTTTGCTTAAGCGGCGATTTTCGTCTTCAAAATCAGGCCAGCCCCAATTGATAACGGCCACAATTTCAAGCTTTCCGTGATCAGGGGTGAGTTCTTCAACATTGCACAGGAGTTCATAATTAACGGCCGGCCCCTGGGATTTAGGCACAGCTTTAGCGAGCTCAATAATGCCTTTTTTGGCAACGGGGTTCTGGATCTTAAGAGCGTCCACCATAGAAAGTTCAGAGGATTTGGCACCCCAGAGGTGGGGGGCCAGGGAGATGGTTTTCAGATTCTTGTCGGTGGTGGTTTCAATATAGCGGTAATAAAAATTATCCATTGTTTGAAACAGGTACTCAAAGAGTTTTGCTTCATCACCAAAGCTTGAGCGGATTTTTTCCTGCCACTCTTGAATCTGATTATCACTCATGATTTTCCTCTCGATTAAAGAGACAGGAGGCCAGTGTAATTGGATTGGATTTTATTCAGAGTCAGCTCAAAAAACGGAATTAATTCTTCCTGGTTTTTTTTATGACAAAGGTCGCTGAAAATAGAAATCAATTTATCTTTTTCAAAATTAATTGTTTCATGAACGGCCTTGATGGCATTTAAATACTGCTCATCATTCCAAGGAAGTTCTTTGGTCTCACCATTTTTCAAGGCATAGATCGGACGATAGAGATTGGGGTAAAGCTCTATAAGTTTTAAGGTGACGTAATTGAGCTGGCCGTTGATGATGTCCTGGAAAGGCGGTCTTCCACTTTGTGTGAAGCCGTCGACGATATCATCGGCCATCTGAAAAATGAGACCAATTCTTTCGCCCATGGTGGCCATGGTTTTAATATCAGTATAGCCTGCGAGTTTGGCCGGTGTGGTACAACAGTAGCGGATGAGGCTGCCTGTTTTTTTGATACAAATCTGTTCCAGGTCTTCAAATCGCACTTGGGATTTGGATTTTAGTTCATATTGGAGCCATTCGCCATCGGCCAGGTCCTGAATGCAAACAGTAAGATCGATAAGAAGCTCACTGTTATTATTTCGGGCCAGTTCGCCCATGATGGTGGCCAGAACATAGTCACCAGCAAGGATCGCCGTGGTGTTATCTCTTATTGAATTTAATGTAGGATGGTTTCTTCTCTTATCAGAATCATCAATGACATCATCATGAATTAAGCTCGCCAAGTGGGTGAGTTCCACGGCGCGGGCATAAGTGGTCAGTTCATTGTGAGGAAGGCCAAAGACCTTTCCCATAAGAAACAAGAGAGCAGGTCTGAATTTCTTCCCGCCGGCACCAATCAAATCGTTCAGCTCTTCGGTTAAAGCGCTGACAGTTTTATCAGTCATTCCTAACTGTAAATCGTCCAGATTGTGTTTGAGCTCTTGGAGTGTCATGGTCAAGTTTCCTTAAGTTTCAGGATAGTAAGTGAATTTATGGCCTTAGGCAAGAAAACCCCTCATAATGAATGGATAAAATCAGGAGGACTGCATGAAGCTTTTAATGTTTTTAATCATGACACTTGCGAGCACTGCTTTTGGACAGGAAATTTACAAGATCAGCGAGAAGAGTATTAAGGGTGAGGATTTTAAGATGGAAAGCCTCAAAGGGAAGGCCGTTTTAATCGTCAATATTGCGTCAAAATGTGGGTACACTTATCAACTTGAAGGTCTTGAGGGTCTCTACAAAAAATATAAAGACAAAGGTTTTGTGGTGTTAGGAGTTCCTACCAATGATTTTGGCGGACAGACACCGCAGGATGACCAGGGTATGCTGGAGTTTTGTCAGAAAAATTATGATGTTACTTTTCCTATTCTGACTAAGAAAACAGTTTCCGGGGACGAGAAGCGCGAGCTTTATAAGTACCTCACAGAAAAAACTCCTAAGCAGTATCAGGGAAAGGTTGATTGGAATTTTGAAAAATTTCTGGTGAATAAAGAAGGTGCTGTCGTTGGTCGCTACAAGTCAGCAATTCATCTGGATGACGAAACATTAATCAAAAAAATCGAAGAGACCCTGAAATAACCTGTTTCCCGGAGTCTTCTATTGACCCCGAAAACTTGAAATTCTGGGCACTTAAAAAACCAGTAATTTTGCCATGGGGCATGGACTTTACAGGGTGTTTGGTATATAAAACACTCCTATGACAAAGAGTTATTTCACACACCTTAGTACAATCTTTCTGATCCATGGTTTGTTCTTTCTGGGGACGTGGCAGATTTCAAATAATGATTATGTCCGTGCTAGCCTCTCTAAAATTGGTACTGGAGTCTTAAAACTTCAGATTGCCTCAGCAGTGATGACCCCAGTTGTTCCTAAGAAAGTTCAAAAAGTTCTCCCAAGAAATCCTAATAAACCTAAAGTTGCACCAATTGTCCCCCAAGAAGTACCTGCTGCATCACAGCCTACAGAATCTGTGGCCCAGGGGTCAGAGTTTGGAACAAGTTCCAAAGGTAAGTCTGACATTATTTCAATTTATAAGGCAGAGCTTCGGGCAAGAATTGACCAGAACAAATACTATCCATCTCTGAGCCGACGATTGGGCCAGACTGGAACTGTTATCGTCGCCTTTACGTTACTTCACGACGGTAATATCATTAACGTCAGAATTGATAGACCATCCCGTTATGAGCGTTTGAATGATTCGGCCTTAAATGCTGTAAAAAAAGTCGAACGTTTCAAGCCGATTCCAAAAGAGTTGGGCGAAGGAAAGATGGATATTAAAGTTCCTGTAAAATTTGTTACCATTTAGTCTTTTATAAAAGGAATTTTATGCGCTTGATTGATTTCATCAATGCTGGTGGGTCGATTACCTGGATCCTCGTTGCTATGAACATTTTAGGTCTTTCATTAATCTTGTGGAGGCTGTTCATTTTTAAGGATTTCAAAAGTCGAATTCTGGATGAGGCCAAGCTCGTGGCCGGTGAGATGAAAACTAAGTTTGAAACAACGAAGCTGATTGATCACTTAGATTTAGTCAAAGATGCTATTTCACAGCGAGTGCATGAGCTGGAATTTGGCATGACAACGATTAAAGTTATCGCCACTACGGCACCTCTCTTGGGACTTCTGGGAACCGTTATCGGGATCTATGAAGCTTTCCAGGTAATTTCTTCCACTGGATTATCTGACCCCGGGCAGTTTGCTTCCGGGATTTCATTGGCACTTATCACTACTATCGTTGGTCTGATTGTCGCGATTCCTCATTATATCGCTCACAATTATCTGTCAGGTGAATTGGATTCACTTGAAATCAAGATGGAAAAACACATCGGCCCGATGTTAAAAGGCGAGTAGATCATGGGACGCAGACAACGCCGGGAATCCCTGGCCATGGATCTCACTCCACTTATCGATATGGTGTTTCTTCTTCTCGTTTTCTTCCTGGTAACATCCACCTTTAAGAAAGACGAGCTGGCGCTGCTTTTGAAATTACCAAAAGTGGAGGAAGGTACAGGAACTGAAAAGAAAGTTGAGCAATTAACCATTGAACTTTCCAGTGACCAAATTGCCGTTAACGGCAAGAAGTCTTCGATCGAAGAGTTACCGGCCACCTTTGCCAAGACTAATAAAGAAACGCTAGTTAATTTAAGAGTTGATGGGGAAGTGAAGTATACCCGGCTGGTTAAAGTTCTGGATCTTCTTCAGGCCAATAAGCTTGAAAACATTTCTCTGATCACTGACAAAGACAAATAAATCCCTCCCGCCGGCCGGGTTTTTCCTGGCCGGTTCTTTTTTTAAAATCCCTATTGTCATAAATCGCTTCATTAAGATAAGTTTCCCTATATTTAAACAACTGCTTAAAACACTTGTATATCGGGAATTGCCATGCTTAAGTTCTTGAAATTATTATTCGTTCTTCCATTTATCCTTACATCTCAAATAGCTGCTGCCACTTTTAAGCTTTCCGAGGAAAGTTTAGATCAGGTGGCCCTTAAGGGTTCTCCACAAATTGATCAGATAGAAGCGGCTTTTTATAATGCTGCGGTTGAAGAAGGGGAAGAGTCTCAGAAATACTCGCCTGAGCTTTTTGGCCAGGCCTCATACTCACAAACAGAGGAAAGATCGCTCATTTTATTCCAACCTGTATTCACTCCGATTAAGCAGGCACGTCTGGGTGTGCAGAAAAAATTTAAAGAAGGCCTTGATACCAGTGCTTATGTCATGACTGATCAAAGATCTGCTCAATCTGCTTTTGTTGGAAAGCTGGCCGATGCCACAATGACGACGTTGGCCTTCACCGTCCAGATGGATCTTTGGAAAAATATTTTAGGAAGGCTCAGCAAAGCTGAACTTGAGTCGGCGGCACTTGAAAAGAAAAGGGCCCAGATTGAAAAAGATATTCAGTTAAAAGCATTCAAAATTTCTCTCAGAAGAGTTTATTGGTCTTTGGTCGCCAATAATGAAGCGACCAAGATTTCTAGAGAACTTTTAAAAACGGCCAAGTCACAGTTGGAGGAATCTAAGCTGCGACTAAAAAACGCCGTGGCAGAAGCTGATGAGGTTGCCAGGTATGAGGCCCAGGTGGCATCCCGCGAGGGAACTCTCTTGTATCTGGAATATCAGCGAGAGCTTTTTTTGAAGCAGTTACGAAATCTCTTACCAGAACTTGCCGCTCACGAAATAGAACTTGAGAAGTATGATCTGCAAAAAAATATAACTGAAGTCATTGCCTGTACTGCCACTATTGCCCAACAGCGAAAAGTTCCCTATCAGTACACTCATTACGATGAATCGGTCGCACTCCTTAGACAAATTAAGAGTAACAATGCCTTGATTAACTCTCGCTACGCTGATGCTGATGTGAAACTTTTTGGAACACTCAAGTCCACCGGTATTGGTTCAGAAACCATTAACGATCGCCTGACTCGCGGAAGTTATGGGGAATCAATAAGTGATCAACTGGAAAATAATAGAACGGGATTTGAAGTCGGAGTGAACTTTGTTTTGCCTTTAGGAGAGGTGAAGGAAGGGACCCAGAAAGTTAAAGAACTCTATGATGAGAAGAGACTGCTTAATTTGATTAATGGAACCAATGTCCAGGTAGAGACGACGCATCTTCAGTTATCCAGGTCCGTCATGCTTTTAGCTGATGTTATCCGTACCCAGAAAGTAAGTTCGGAGCAGCTTTCAAAAAGACTAAAACTCATGCGCCGAAAATATGAGCAGGCAAGAGTCGGTGTTGATGAAATCGTTTTTGATCAGGACGCCTTACTGAATTCCGAACTGAACACCATTGATACCCAATTGCAGATTCTTAATACGTTATTTGACTATCTGGTCATTTTTACTGAAACACCTTGTTCGTTTAACAGGAACTAATATATGAGAAACTTAGCTCATTTTTTTATCACCAATCCCAAGCTCACTTTCGTTGTGACAATCTTTCTTTTTATCTTCGGACTGGTAGGTATAAAGAAAATGAATGCAGAATCTTTTCCTTCGGTAGATTTTGCAACCGCCCTGATTGAGACAGAATATTATGGGGCCACTCCTGAAGATATTGAGATTAAGATCACCAAGCCGATAGAAGATGAAATCCGCACAGTCTCAGGACTAAAGGATGTGCGTTCTGTTTCTCAGGCGGGACGAAGTAAAATTGTCGTCCGGGTAGACATGGATAATCCCAAAGTCATTGTTAAAGACGTGATGTCTGATCTCCAGAAGGCGATTGATCGGGCCAAAGATCTTCCACTGGATCTTAGAGAAAAACCAAAATTCACAGAAATAAAATCAGAAGAATTCGCGGCCCTCGAAATTGCAGTTGTCGGATCCAATACTAACCGTCAACGGGATCTCATCGCCGATGCTCTCAAGGAAGACATTGAAGATGACAAGAATGTGAAGGCGGTAGTCCTGGAAGGATATCGGGAGCGTGAATTTGAAATCGAATTATCGGCAAAGAAACTAGATGCCTTTCATATTGGTGTGGATGAGGTTTTAAGAAAAATTCAGGCCCGCAACACCAATACTCCTGGTGGGGAGCTTGAGGATCAAAACCTTCAAAGACTGGTTAAGGTCGATGGAAAAATAAAAAATGCAAAGGAATTGGCGGCAACTCCAATCAGATCATCCTTTTCAGGTCAGATGATTCATCTTCACGATGTGGCCATTGTTAAGGATGGCCAGGAAGAACCGAGGAATCTGACTCGCTATATGGGAGAAGAGGCAACCCTTCTGACTGTTCAGAAAAAAGGCGGAGCCGATACTCTGAAGCTCGTAAATAATATTCGTCCGCTCCTTAAGCGTTATGAAGAAAAGCATCAGGGAAAATTTAAATTCGTCATTTTTAACGATGAAGGTGTAAGAGTTGAGGCCAAGCTCAGTACTTTATCATCCAATGCTATTTCCGGTTTAATTGTAGTCGTTTCGGTTCTTTTATTTTTTATGCCAGGACGAATTGGAATGATGGTGGCCCTGTCTTTACCGGTTTCCCTGATGGCGACTCTGGGGCTCATGCCTACTTTTGGCCTCACGCTAAATTCGATCACCATTCTTGCCCTGATTATCGCCATGGGAATGCTGGTTGATAACAGTGTGGTTGTTTCCGAAGAATACATCAGGAGGAGGCAATTAGGTGCCAATTCTCTGGATGCCATGGTGGAAACTGTTCATAGTATGTGGATTCCCATCTCTGCTACTGCCTTCACCACCATTGCAGCCTTTCTTCCGATGCTGGTCACTACAGGAGTCATGGGACGCTTCATTTATGCAATTCCGGTGGTTGTGACGGTAGCTCTACTCTTTTGCTTGCTGGAATGTTTTTTCCTGCTTCCGATGCGTCTTCATCTGGTGGCCGGGAGAATGGATGTCGGTCATCATGAAGCTAAAAAAAGTGGCTGGTTTGAGAAAGTCGCAAGTAAGTTTGAGAGTTTTATGGCCTGGGCCATTGATCACCGTTACATCGTTGCCTTGGGTGGTCTCATTGTTATTGTTTTTTCAGTGGTCATGATAGGTGTTTTTAATAAATTCATTCTTTTTCCTCCGGAGCAGACGGAATTTTATCTGGCCCGAATGGAAATGCCGGCCAACACTAAGGTTGAGCGAACTTATGAAGTGACCAGAGAGCTTGAAGAGAAAATTAAGAAAGCCCTGGGTGATAAGATTCTAAAGCATTCGATCTCACTTGCCGGAACCTCGATGGCCAATCCATCGGACATTAAGGGACAGTTTGGTGACAATGTCGGACTGGTCAGAATGTTTGCCACTGATTATGCAAAAAATAATCTGCCTCATTACGAGGTCCTGAATAAATTGTCGGATATTAAAATCCCGGAAGCTGTTGAACTGACTTTTGAAGAGCAGGTGAATGGTCCTCCTGTCGGCTCTCCAGTGACAGTGACCTTCAGATCCAATAACGGGGAAAGCCTGGATTCACTTATTGGCAAGATTGCGACCAAACTTAAAAATGTGACAGGCGTCTATGATGTTAAAGTGGATGATGTTTATGGACCGGATGAGGTTAAGGTCTTGCTTGACTATGAGAAGCTCGACCGTCTGGGGTTAACGACGGCCGCAGTTGGTAATACCGTTCGAACGGCCCTCACGGGAACTTTTGTTTCGGATGTGACCTTGAATAATAAGGAAGCCGAGCTGAAGGTTAAGTTTGGTGATGTTTCCAAAAAGAACATTGCAGATCTGGGACAAGTAAAGATCATGGATGCCCGTGGAAATCTGGTTCCTTTATCTCTTTTGGCCAAGTTTGAAGTCTCTCGTGGAACTCCTCAAGTGAAGCGTTATGATTATAAGCGTGCCAAAACAATAACGGCCAATGTGAAGACAGACACTATTACTTCTGTCCAGGCCAATACCATTGTTAAAAATACTTTCGAAAATATCTCGGCGGCCCATCCGGATGTCACTATGGTTTTTGGAGGTCAGCAAGAGAGTACCAATGAATCATTGGCCTCACTGGCAAATGCCATGATTCTTGCCCTGATTGGAATTTATGCCATCATGGTTTATATCTTCCGCTCCTACCTGGCGCCGGGACTTATCATGACAACAATTCCTCTCGGTCTTCTGGGAGTATCAGTTTCATTTGCGGCCCATGGGAGACCGGTTAGCTTCCTCTCAATGATCGGGGTTATTGGTCTGGCAGGGATCATCGTGAATAACGGAATCATTCTGATTGATTTCATTAATCAGATGAAAGATGAGGGCAAGCTCTCCATAAGGGACATCCTAATTCAGGCACCGGCCATTCGTTTGAAACCCGTCATGGCAACCTCTCTTACCACAATGGGTGGTCTTTTTCCGACAGCTTATGGAGTAGGTGGTTCAGATGCCATGCTCATTCCTATGACTATGGCCATGGCCTGGGGATTAACGACAGGAACTATTTTGACCTTGGTCTGGATTCCCTGCGGTTATGCCATCATTGAAGACATGATGAAGCTCGTTTATAAAATTCCTTTTATTGCCAAGCGGGCCCAGCATGGACATTGATACTAAAACCAAAATTATGGAAGCAGCGAGAATCCTTTTTGCTGATCGCGGATTCGAGGGAACTTCCGTCAGAGAGATTGCCAAGGCTGCTGAGGTCAACGTCGCCTCACTTAATTATCATTTCTCCAGTAAGGAAAAGCTTTTTCTGGAAATTCTTCAGGAGGGTTATACGGAATGCGCCCTGGAACTGAGGTCCTTTTATAATAAAAACGATGGAGATCTGGAGCAGACGCTGCTTAATCTGTTTCGTTATTTTTTGGAAAACTCACCTGACTTGATTTCACATTTTAAAATGATGATGTCCTCCCAGCATTCTCATCACCTGATGTCTCACGGCTCATCCGAAGACAGTTTGTATGGCCCCCCGGGGGGAACTCTTATTGCTGAAGCCTTAAGAAAATTGGTGCCGACTGTCTCAGATGAAAATCTGCATTGGGGTCTGCGAACTATCTTTAGCCATATTACCCATATAGCCCTCATTCATAACTGCTGTATGAAAATGAACAATCAGATTGCCTATTCTACCCAGCAGGATCTTGAGAGGGGAATTATCAAACTCATAAGACTCGTCCTGGGGAGCTTAAAAGCTAACTAATGGAAATTCCGATCTGAAGGCTTTCTAAAGATAAAATTAAACCTTTCTTTTTTACCCACTCTCTAGGTTCTGACATGGCCCGATGTTAGGTTGTCCTAAATATCCAAGGACTTCCATGCGTGTTTTAATCATGGGCCTATTGCTGATGGCCCTCCCAGTTTTGGCAGATACTGTGAGTTTCCGAAACGATCGGGAAGGTGAGACCTATTATTCATCAAAGTCTCAAAAGCGCTCACTCAATAAGGCCGTGAGTAAACTGGGCGAGAACGTTATCTCCGATGCCTATAACGATGTTTTAAGGCAAACCCAAAGGAAAGACCTTTGCTCCTACGACTTCAATCAGGCCCTTCTCAGTAAACTAAAAGATCAGAATAAAAAGTTCGACGAATATGAAGGCGCTCTTTTTTACTTAAGAAGCCAGAATGAAATTGATGATGTGGTCGTTCGAATTCTACTTGAGGCCCATGAGACTGTATCTACCAGAGTCTATTCTAAGAACGAAGATCAGCTTTTTCTTCCGGCCAATGATAAGATCCATGAAATACTTCCACTCATCGGAAGTTTCGAGGGACGATTTTTACGCAATAAATGTTTTGATGATGCTTACCGGAGTCTTTTTGGCGAAATCCGTAGTGTCGATAACAAAATAACAAATTCCCAGTTAGAAGCCGTCTTGTATGAGGCCTATAAGCAGGAGCTTATCAACAAGTCCGTCTATGAGAGACTGGAGCAGGCGCGGATTAATCAACTGGAAACAAAAGGCCTAAGCCTTAAGTCTTACTATCAAAAAATTACCAGCCTCAGAACTCAGTACCCTCTGAGAGACCCCGAAGAAAAATCTAATTACGTCACTGAAAAAGTGACCAAGATGAAATTGAGTCGCCGCCAGTTTCTGCTGGAAAATTACACTGACATTCAGATTGTTTTCATGGGTAACATCATTAAAAAATTACGTACCCGTCTGGAGTCACCCAAAGCTGAGATCTTGATCTATGACCGCAATCAGGGAGTGGAAACCATTACCCTTGAACCGATGGAGCGCTTTCGGCTTGCGATTAAACTTCTTCGTAAAGAGATGGCCCACTTGTCTCTTAACACATTCTTTTATGGCGGCTCTCCAAGCTATCTGGATCTGATGACCGCTGCCTATGAAATAGGAATCATTCCCGCATCTGAACTCGATGAATTGGTCACTCTTCAGGAGATCTGGAACCCTAAGAAAACCTTCTGGCAAAAAGCTCGCGTATGGGTTCAAACCATGGGGACAGTGGCAACGATTATGATTCCTCCGCCGTATGGTTTTATTCCGGCACTGGCGATTGTGGTGATTGAATTTACCGCTGGCAATCAGAACAACTCAAATGAGGAAGACCCTACAAGTCTATTTTAATATGAAAACAAAACTATTTCTTATTACCTTCTTTTTGACCAACCTGACTATCGCCCATGCCTTTGAGCATCGGGCAGAGGTGGTGACTCGAAATGAGAAAAATAAACCGATGGTAGAAGTTGTGGTACTGACTGACCTCGTGTCGAAGGAAAGTTTTGACGGGGAATATTTTAAAATAGTTAAAGGTAAATCAGATGAGGCCATTCGTTTTGATGATCCAGAGGAACTTTCCTTCCGAGCGGCCACTAGCTATTACCACTTAATGCGGGCCCGTTCTTATTTTGTAAATAATATAAAATCTCAATATGCGGCGACTTTGCCGAAGATGACCATCAGAATTGACCACACCAATCAGTTCTCGGAATTAGGGCACTTCGCTCATGACAACCTGGAGCCGCAATTTAATAATGCCCTTACCATTCCTGCGGGAAAGGGTCTTGCATCCAAGGGAGTTAAACCATGGGGAATGGAAATCTGGTTCCGTCCCATGAAGCGTGTTCACCTAAGAGACCTTAAGACCAATGACCTGGGCAATGCCGAGTTTCAGGTCCTGATGATGAAGTTCAGAAACCAAATCCATATGCAGACTCTGCAGCGCTTTATCACTCAGGTCGTTATTGCTGTAACGGCTTCAGGATCGGATTCACTTTCAACGGATTCTCTTATCAGAACTGTTGGTTCCAGTGTCATCATGGAGGCCGGTTATCAATTCTATGAGCCTATCAGCAAGTTCTTTAGCAGAAAATGGTACTGGCTGGATTCAGCACTGGTTCCGGAAATAATTTACCACGAGTATGCTCACGCTGCTCTTTCTGATCATCTGGTGTTGTCTCATTCAACGGCGACCATCGAAGGCATGGCCGATTTTTTTGCCGGCCAAATTGCTGATTCTCCAACCCTGGCCAAGAAAATTAAAAAGTACAATACCTTTAACGGTAAGGACGCCACGAAGAAGCAGGACTACATGCTACAGTTTGAAGCAACTGCTTATGCCAATACTGATTTTGTTTTTGGAATGCTTTGGGAGATTAAGAACATTTTAGGCGAAGAGCAGGGCGAAGCATTCATGTTTGAACTCAGGAAAAAAATTAATACAAATTCGAATGTGAGAGTACAGCTGGTTGAAGGCATTCTTACCACTTGTGATGAAATATGCGTGAGCCCATTTGTGGATAAGCTCCGCATACTTAAAGCACTAAACCTTAGGGGAATCTAAAGTTTGGTGCCACTTCGTCACTACGTAGAACTGTAAGAAAGTTAAAAAGTTTTACATTGCAATATTTAATCTTGTTTAACGTCTGCATATCAAAGTATGAAGACTATAAATTTGAGAAACAACACCTTAGGAGGTCCTTGTGTTCAGAAAATTATTCGCACTTATGATGGTTTTTTCCATCTTTACTGTCCAGGCCCATGCAACTTCGCAATCAGGTTTAAAGCAGGCCTTCGATGAACTTAACTATGCTTTAACGGTTGAGTGGAATCAGAAAGACAAAGATTTTCACAACGAGCAAATGAAGAAGTTCTACGGAACTCTTCGCGATCTTCAGACCAAAGGTCTGACCAATGCTGAGCTACTTGATTTCATCAAGACAGAAGTAAAAGATGAGAAAGTTGCCCGTGACGTTGAAACTGCTTTCAATATGATCCAGATCAATAAAATGTCTTCTGATGAAGCTTCAAACTATATGATCGAAACAATGAGAAAGTCGTACAGCGCTGGTGCAAGCTTCAATGGTGAAATCTTTCTTTATCTTGGTATCGGTCTTTTGATCGTTGTTGCTGCTGTTGCTCTTAGCGGTTCTTCTTCAAGCTCATCATCATCTTCTTCAGGTGGTGGTTATACTTGTTATGATGACTGTTACCCTCAGTACTATAACTGCGGTGGTTACTACTCAAATGGCTACTGGTATGACTATACTTGTTCAGAAACAGTTTGTGACACTTACTGCTACTAAGTGATAAGTTCTAAGGGAGGCCTTTGTGCCTCCCTTTTTTTTATGTCTTCTTATTTCTAATTTCGGTTGAAGAGACGTTCTCGAATTCGTGTTTACCTAAAAAAACCACATTCAAGTCAGGGGCCAAAGCATGGGCCTCATCCAGAGCAAGATGGCGCTCTCCATCTTCTTCCAAACGAGAAACCACGTAAATGGTGTGAAGCAGAGGCAGGAGATCGGGACTTCTGGTCCAGCTTTTTATTTCAGAAAAGCTATCAAAGCCCATGAGAAGCGAAATCTTTTGAGTCGGAAATTCTTCTTTTAATTTTTCCACCCAATTAACGGTAGGATTTTTTTTCTGTTCCAAAAGAAAGGTTGGTACCAGAAACTGATTTTTCTTGAAACGACCCTTGGTGCTGAGTTCCAGTATGGTTGATACCGGATTGATCTCACGCAGGTCTTTATAAGGATTGCGATCAGGTAAAATCAGGCAGCATTTATCCTCTGGCATGAGTGTCAGGCAGGCCTGATGACCCTGGTGCCAGGGATTAAAGGAGCCACCGAAGAAGACCCATTCATCACTTGGATTTTTGAAAACAATGTCAGGGCATTTTTCTTTTAAACTGTGATAGTTGCTGGAGAGAGGATAACGGGCGCTGACTAATTCCACCAAGGCCCTGGCATATTCTGCTTCAAGATCAGGTAAGAGCGAAGTCCAGGTTATAGTAAAGTCACCACTCTGGGTGATGATAAATTCCAATTTCTTTTGCCACTCACATGAGTTTGTAAAGGAGTCCTCTGGATAGGCCTGTCTTACCTTTAATATCCGGTCTTTGATGTAGAAGACGAGTTTAAGCAATGTTACTCCAGGTTAAAAGGAAGCAATTTTCCAAAACCTATTTCATTGATATCTATTCTACATTGATAAACAAAAATTTCCACTCCCGCTGCATAGGCCTCTTTAAGAAGTTCGCCATATCGCTTATCAATAGAGTGAGCAGGGCGCATTTCACTAACATCTTCTCTTTGAACGATATAAAGCATAGCGGCCCGGTGACCTTGTTTTTTGAGTTCCATAAGCTCCAGGAGGTGCTTTTGCCCCCTTTCAGAGACTGAATCCGGGAATTGTGCCACACCTTGATGTTTGAGGGTGACACTTTTAACTTCGACATAGCAAGAGGGAAGATGGTGATGACCTTCCAGATAAAAATCAATACGACTATTGCCGATCTTTTTTTCCGGTTGAATGACCGAATATCCGCTGAGTCCCTCTATTAATCCATTTTTAATCCAAATTTGGGCCAGTTTGTTGGCATTGGCAGTGTTCACCCCAATCCAGGTTTCGCCATTATGAGTAAGTTCTAAGGTATGGGGCATTTTGCGGTTGGGATTATCAGATTTTGAGAGAGCGCAGCGCCACTCGGGTGCCCAACAGGAAGTCATGCTGCCAGTATTGGGCACGTGAACAGTAAAAGTTTCGTCATTGAGGGAAACGTCTGCCAGAAATCTTTTATAGCGCTTAATGAGGATGGCCTCAGTTAAGGGGAGGGTCCACTTCACTCTATTAAAACTCTATCTCGAGGGTCTCCAGTTCAATCAACCCTGATGAAACAGAGCGAATTTGCAGGTCTCTGAACGGTAGCGGTCTCATTAATTGGATTCGGGGTCTCATAGGTGAGTGAGAAACATAGATGCTTCCAATGACTTCTCCCCAACGGGTGGTGAGTTGAAGCTGACCTGGAGAATATCGAGTATAGGCCTCAATAGTGATGGCCGTTACAAAACGGTTTTCATAGGGCCTGAGGGGTCCCAAATCCAGAAATGAATAAGGGGCCAAGTCCTGGCGGAGGTAAATCCTCTCAGGGTGTTGACCATAGGTACGGCGGACTTCGGCCCTGATGGTTTCAATATAGAGGTCACCACGGGTGGTGAGAAGCAGGTCATCAATCATGGTTCGAGGGGGAAGAGGCAGGCGTAGCTCAGTGGTTTGCATGCCGAAGAGGCCGCCCAGAAGGACGCGGCCATTTTGCAGGACTTGAAGCTGCGTGCGACCTTGAAAGCCCCGGGCCGTGATGCTGAGGGAGACAATCTCCATCTGACGGGATTCTTCTGGGAAGAGGCGGAATAGGTGGGTCAGTTTCAAGTGCTCCTGGGCTCTAACCTGGCGATAAATATTTTCTGACAGGACAGTCCTTTCCTGAGCAAATGTTGGAAATGATACTAGTAGTGAGGCAAAGGCAAAAATAAGTAATGAGGACCAGGCCCGATTCATACTGTCTCCTTTAAAAACTTGAGCAATTAACTGCGAATACCTGAAAAATATCATCCTATAGTTTAATTCTAGTGAGAAGATGCGCCGCATACGCGGCTTGCATTAGAATTAAAATAGTTTTTTTGGCACCAGTTCTTTAAGAGTTATTCAACTTTTGTCACCATTTTCCGATGAGTAAGGCACAAGACAGCTTAGACAGATTGATGCAAATTCGCTAATATACGAGGCATTCAACCTTCTATTTTATTCTATCCCTTCTTTCTTAAGGAGTTCCTCATGTCTGATAAGGCAAAACTTATTCTTGGTGATAAAACTTTCGAGCTTCCTGTGTTCACAGGTACAGAGGGTGAAAAGGCCATAGATATTACAAAACTGAGAGCTGAAACCGGCTACGTCACGCTCGATTCTGGTTACATGAACACTGGTGCTTGCACGAGTGCCATTACCTTTCTTGATGGAGAGCAGGGTATCTTGAAGTACCGTGGTTATTCTATTGAAGAGATTGCTGAGAAGTCATCTTTCCTGGAAGCATCATACCTCGTTTTCTACGGCAAGTTGCCAACAGCTGCAGAGCTGAAAGCCTTCGAAGAAAGAATTGCTTCTTTTGATGATGTGCCTGAAGGCATCAAGGCGATGATTAAGGCCTTTCCTAAAGACGCTCATCCAATGGCGATTCTTTCATCCAACATGGTTTCACTTTCTGCTTTCTACCACGATCTTTGCGCGCAAGACTTAACTGCTGCACAAAAAGATACGGCCATCGCTCAACTCATGGGTCAGATCAAAGTGATGAGTGCCTACGCTTTCCGTCACTCTCAAGGAAAAGACTTTGTTAAGTCTGATAAATCTTTAGACTACTGCTCTGACTTCATTCACATGATGACTGGAAATAAGAACGTAGATAAAGAAGTGGCCAAGGCCCTTGATATTCTTTTAATTCTTCACGTTGATCATGAGCAGAACTGCTCAACTTCTTCGGTGAGAATGGTTGGTTCATCTAAGGCCAACATCTTCGCCACCATTTCTGCTGGTGTTGACGCTCTTTGGGGCCCACTCCATGGCGGTGCTAACCAGGCCGTGCTTGAGATGCTGGAAGAAATTAAAAACTCTGGCAAAGACTACAAACATTTCCTAGCAGAAGTAAAAGACAAGAACTCTGGTTCACGTCTCATGGGTTTTGGTCACCGTGTGTATAAGAATTTTGATCCACGTGCAAAAATTATTAAAGTTGCTTGTGACTCAGTTCTGGCAAAACTTGGTGTTCAGGATCCGCTTCTTGATATTGCCAAAGGTCTGGAAGAAGTTGCTCTGAAAGATGAGTATTTCGTCTCTCGTAAACTTTATCCAAACGTCGATTTCTATTCAGGAATCATTTACCGTGCTCTTGGTATTCCAACCAATATGTTCACCGTGATGTTTGCCATTGGTCGTCTTCCAGGTTGGATGGCGCAGTGGAAGGAAATGACTGAACAGGCCGGATTCAAAATTTGTCGTCCGCGCCAAATTTACACTGGTGACACTTCAAATACTCTTAAGAAATAATTCTTTAAGGCCCCGAAAGGGGCCTTTTTTTGTGACTCAAAGACCCCTTACACATTGAGGCATCTGGATTAACGTGAAAATGATTTCAAGGGGAGGATCCATGAAACTTTTCATCGTGCTCTTTTGTCTCTCAACTCTTGCCCATAGTGCCACCTGTAAAAAACTTCAGGAATGCGTGGAGCTCTCCGACCAACTGACCGGTCAAAAAACCATCTTTGATAAAAAAATCCTGCCTTTTACTTTTGAACTCAATCGTCCGCTGGAGATGAATAAAGAGAATGCTGAAAAAAATGTCTCTGAAGCCTTGAGTATTTTTGGACTGGCAAAAATCCCCACCCCATTGCCGGAGACCTCTAAATTAATTGAAGCACGGGACATTCGTTTTCACTCTGATTTTCCATCCTTTGAGGCGTCCAAAAATAAAACCCCGAGAGTTCCTGATACCAGTAATCCTATCCTCATCACATACAAGGGTGTGAAGGGAGCAGATATGGAAATCATAGCTGAACAGGTAAGACCGCTTCTTTCCCGCTATGGCAGGGCCGTTCCCATGCGCGATGGATCCCTGGTGATCGTGGATCAGGCCACTCACGCCAAAAAAGTCATGCAACTGGTGCAAAAGCAGGATTTTCCGCTGACGAGTGAAGAAAAGGCAGAACTGGCGTTGGAAAAAAAACGGGCCCATGATTTAGAGATGGCCCGTTTAAAATCAGGGGAAATGCATGAGATAGGGCCTAAGGCCAAGCCCCATAAGCACTAGTGATGTTCTTTGTGTCGATACTGCTTTCTGAATTCGAGAATGGCCTCGGTAAAAAAGGCGGTATACATGGAAAACAGAGCAAGCCCCACCAGCATCAGTAGAATGCTTAATACCTTACCTCCGTCAGTTGACGGTGTGATGTCCCCATAGCCAGTGGTAGTGGCGGTGGCAAAACTCCACCATAGAGCATCCATATATCTGGTGACTTGGGGATTGGACCCTTCTTCCAGCAAATAGAAAATATACCCGCAAAAACAGATAAGGCCATTGCCAGCGATGGTCAGAACCCAAAAAGGCAATGAGGTCAGTAGCAGTTTGATCTCTTTTAAGAAAAAACCGAAGTGGTTAACCGTTAGTTTCATCATTTAAAGTTACCATGGAAGGCAGATTTGAAAACCGTCAGGGGGTGAGAAAAATTTTCCCCCTCTAGACTGGAGACCCGGGTCTTACCTTCAGCTCAGAAAGCTCCGATGAGAATTCATTGGAGAACATTATGAAATACCTTTTAGGTCTGGTCCTGAGTCTTAGCTCCCTCAATTCTTATGCTGCTGAAATACGTGTTAAAAGAATGCATCAAGACGGTGAGCTTGAGCGCAGTTTTGTTTTAAGCACCAATCTTCCGGATAAAGTTGTTTTGGATTGCCAGAGTTTTATCCAGGGACTCCGCATTGGTGAAAAAGAAAACGCCATCATCTATATGCTGGATCCTTATGAATGTGAAAGTGTTCAGGAGCGGGTAAGAAAAAGTTTACGTCGACTTCAAAATCATTGTATTGATGTGGAAGAAGATATCCGTGCCGATTATAGCTGCTAAGGGAATATGAAATTAAGTCTCATCCTGCCTCATCTCATTTATAAATTTAAGTCTGAAGCTGATCTCTTAAAGGCGATTGAAGAGATCTCCCTTAAGTTCACTAAGGAAAGAGACAAGATTGGGGACTATCTTAAAGATCCAAGGCTGGTTGCCGCTTATACTGCTTTTTATCTCTTGACCAATATTCCCAAATTAGAAGAAGTCCTGAAATGGATGCCTCTTGAGTGGACCTCACTTTTAAAGGAGTGTGACTTCATTGATCTGGGGGCAGGGCCAGGTACATTCAGTCTGGCCTGGAAGAACTTGGGAGAGATCCGAGGTGACTTCTATCAGATTGAACAGTCGGCCACCATGCGTGAGCAGGGACTTATGCTATGGAAAGGATTTCATCAGGAAAAACTTTTTCAGAGTGCAAAGTGGGATTGGAAAAATGAGCGTCCTAAGTTTCTCTTGTTCGGCCACTCGGCCAATGAAATGGGAAATGATCAGGCGATACAGTACATTGAAAAAATTAATCCAGAGCATGTGCTGTTTATTGAGCCGGGAACAAAAGAATTTTTTCCGCAAATGCTCAAGATCAGAGACCACCTGTTAAATCGTCAGTATGCAGTTCTTTATCCATGTCCTCATGGGGGCAATTGTCCGATGCACCAGAAGGATGATTGGTGTCATCAATTTATTCAGGTGGAGCAGGATGCAGAAATTGAGCGCATCTCCCAGATGGCCCGGAAAGACCGCAAGCTCTTGCCTCTTACTGTTCATGCCTATTCCCGGACCTTTAAGACCACAAATCCCTCAGAGAGGCTTGTGAGGGTCTTTCCAGAGACGAAATTCAGCTTTGAATGGGAGATCTGTCATCAAAACCAGCTGGAACGGTATCAGATCATGAAAAGAGATCTCAGTAAAAGCGAAGTGAAGGAATTAGGGTCAGTTCTGGCCGGCGCGTCGCTGGAAAGTGAGCTTTTAAAAGAACTTGATCAATATAAGAGAGTAAAAATAATCAAAATAAAATAATCTTTTCGCCTAACACTTGACGACGTTTATTTCACTCCCATCTTATTATTAATAAGATAACGAAAAGGAGTGATATATGAATAAATTTGATCAAGTGGTTTTAGGATCTTTGGATATCGCTCAATCTGAAGCCTTAAAGCACAAAAATACAGAACTTTTCCCAGAACATTTGCTCTTAGGGCTTATTCTGAATAAATCTTCTTATGCTTCCAAATCAATGAAGAACAATCAGAAGGAAGTGGAAGGGCTGATCGAAAAGCTTCCACGCACTTCCGGCCAGGTCTCAATTGATAATATTAGAATGTCTTCCAAGCTTCAGGAATGGATTACTGTGGCATCAGGGGATGCAGTTCAACAAGGGAAACAGGAAGTTTCCGAAAAACATCTATTAAAATTTTTACCTCAAATCTTCCCAACGTTAAAAGTAGACTACAGTAAGTTTGCTGATGCTGCTGAAGATGTGGAGGTTCCCAGTTTTCTCATTAACCTCAATGAAATGGCCGAAAAAGGAAAACTTGATCCCGTCATTGGCCGAACCAAGGAAATCCGATCGGTCATTGAAATATTGGGCAGAAGGTCCAAAAACAATCCAGTTCTCGTGGGCCCCGCTGGAGTTGGTAAGACAGCAATCGTGGAAGGACTCGCCGAACAGATCGTAAAAGGTCAGGTTCCGGATGTACTGAAAGGGAAGACTGTTTATTCTTTGGAGATGGGCTCTCTTATGGCCGGTACCAAGTACCGCGGGGACTTTGAAGAAAGAATTCAGAATCTTTTAAAGTTTGTTAAATCAAAGTCTGGTGAAGTGGTTCTCTTCATCGATGAAATTCACCAGCTCGTCGGTGCAGGACGTACTGATGGTGCCATGGATGCGGCCAACCTGTTAAAACCTGCTCTGGCCCGCGGTGAGCTTCACTGTATCGGTGCCACCACTTTTGATGAATATCAAAAGTATATTTTAAATGACCCGGCCCTGGAACGTCGATTCCGCTCAGTACCGGTGCATGAGCCAACTAAGGAAGACTCGGTAGAAATTCTCATGGGTGTGCGTTCAAAGATGGAAGCTCACCACGGTGTGAAAATTTCTGATGATGCCATCTATAATGCAGTTTTCCTTTCGGATCAGTACATCACTGACAAGAACCTTCCGGATAAGGCGATTGACCTTCTGGATGAGGCTTCCAGTGCCCTAAAACTCTCTGCCGAGGCGATGCCGGCGAAACTGGTTGAGCTTGAAGCGGAACTGCGCTCTAAGAAAATTTATGCCCAGATGGAAAAAGACAATACTGATCTAAAAAAAGAGATCGAAATGCTGGAGCAGAAATTCAATGAAGGCAAACAAAGTTGGGAAAAAGAGATTTCTTCTTTGAAGAAAGTCTCGGAAATCAAAAACCGTCTGGAACGCCTGCAGTTTGAGTTGGAGAATGCTGAACGTAATCAAAATTACGAAGAAGCTTCCAAGATCAAATATATGCTGTTCCCTCAGACGGAAAAAGAACTAACAAGCTTTCAGCATGAATGGATCCTTGGTAAAAAACATATAGCCCAGGTGATCTCTCGTCAGACAGGTATTCCACTGGAGAAGATTTTAAAGTCCAAGCAGGACTCAATTCTTCATCTGGAAGAGTTTTTAAACCGTCGGGTCTTTGGTCAGGAAGAAGCCGTGCATGAGATTGCTGAAACACTGATTGCCAGTTATGCGGGACTTTCAGATGAGACCAGACCTCTGGGATCGTTCCTTCTTTTAGGTCCGACCGGAGTTGGTAAAACTGAAACGGCCAAGGCGCTCACTCAATATCTTTTTGATAATGAGGATAATATTGTGCGCTTTGATTTATCTGAATACTCAGAAAAGCATTCAGTGGCGAAACTCATTGGTGCTCCCGCCGGTTACGTGGGATATGAAGAAGGTGGTGTTTTAACTGAGGCGATCAGAAGAAAACCTTACTCAGTGGTGCTCTTTGATGAAATTGAAAAGGCCCATCCGGACTTTGCGGATATTCTGTTGCAGATCCTTGATGATGGCCGCCTGACTGACAATAAGGGCAGAACTGTTAACTTTAAGAACACCATTGTTCTTATGACATCAAACTCAAAAAATCCGAAAGAGGATTTTAAGCCAGAGGTGATGGGACGACTTGATGCTGTGTTAACTTACCACGGTCTTGATAAGCGCATTATGAGGCAGTTGGTTGACAAGCAGCTTCGACTCTTGAATGAGCGTCTTAAGTCGAAGAAGGTCACTCTGAAGCTTGATAAGAAGGCCTATGAGACTCTTGAAGAGCAGGGTTTTGACTTCCAGTACGGGGCGCGTCCACTCAATAGCGTCTTCCAGCGTCTGGTGACAAGACCTTTGTCGAAAAAGATTCTTGAGGGTAATCTAAATAGCGGAGAGCTCTTGATGTCCTGGAATGGACATGAAATGGAAGTCCATCAGGTCACCGAAACCCAAGAGGAATTACACTAACTAATCAGGGCCTCTCTTCGGAGAGGCCTTTTTTTTCAGGATAAGAATGTTCAAACTTCTGCTTTTATTTTTTCCCTTACTGGCCTTTAGTTATCCTGAATCAGATCATTTCAATGGTAAGAAATTTTTTAACCCTGGCCCTGATGAATTAAAATCATTCTGGCAGGTTTTAAAGTGGCAAATTATCGGTAATAAGGAAGAGTGGCCGCAGTCCGTGCCTAATAAGAACTATCCTTTAAGACCGTTGGGTGGTTCGGAAAAGGTTAGTGCCACCTTTATTAACCATTCAAGTTTTTTGATGCAGCTGCCGGGTCTTAATGTGCTGACGGATCCAGTTTATTCAGAGCGGGTGAGTCCCATCACCTGGATTGGACCCAAAAGAGTCCGCGCTCCGGGAATTCCCTTTGAACTTTTACCTCAAATTGATGTGGTGATCATTTCTCATAATCACTATGACCACCTGGATCTGGAAACGCTTAAGATGTTGGATGCCAAATATCATCCGCTTTTCTTGGTACCCTTGGGAGATGAAAAGCATTTAGGTAAGGCAGGAATTCAGAACGTCAAGGCCCTGGACTGGTGGGAAGAAGTAAGGGTTAAGGATAACCGTTTCATCTTCACTCCTTCCAAGCATTGGTCGGCCCGTCACCTGTGGGACAAGAATGAATGTCTATGGGGAAGCTTTGTGATTGATAATGGCACTAGTAAAATTTATTTTGCCGGAGACACCGGTTACTCTTCGCATTTTCTGGACATTAAAAGACGCCTGGGAGTTCCAGATTTGGCCTTTCTGCCGATCGGGGCCTATGAGCCACAATGGTTTATGAAGGCCTATCATATGAATCCAGAAGAGGCCGTGTTGGCCCATAAAGATCTGGAAGCAGTCAAATCGATCGCCATTCATTTTGGAACTTTTCAATTATCTGATGAAGCTATTGATGGGCCGGTTAAGGGTCTGAAAGAGGCGATGGAAAAGCATCAAATTCCGAAAAATGATTTTATCATTCTGGATCAGGGCCAGGCCCTGGTTTACTAGCCTAGTTGACCCAAATATTGAATTCTCGGTGGATTCGCGCCTTCTCTTCTTCAGAAAAGTCGTTTAAGTCACAAGAGAGGTGGGAGAGACTCCTCATCTTCTTAATCATGTCAGGGAAAAGGCTGAACTGGTTATGGTCTAGATTAAGACGTTTTAAATATATTAAGTCGGTAAAAGAGAAAGGCAGCGACTTAAGCTGGTTTCCGGAAAGATTCATGTCCGTTAATCGACTCAACACGGAGATCTCTTCGGGAAGCTCCTTAAGACTTGAGTCTTTAATAGTAAGGGACTTTAAAGGAGCTACAGCGTGGCCCAGTGGAAGATAAAAAGTAGTAAGGGGTGTTTCAATAATTTTAAGATTCACCAGATGGGGAAGATTAAAAAGAGCTGAGAGGTCACCGGTAAAATCAGGGGCCCGAAAAGAGAGTTCCTGGAGTTTTGGAAAATGTAAAAGATCTTCTGGAAACTCTTTTCCTTTTAGAGTGATCATCAAGTATTGAACATCCTCTCGGGCCTTAAGAGCTTTTCCTAAATCTTTATAAATTTTCATTCAAAGTGATTCCCGGGAATTCCTAAGAAATAAAGAATGGATGTCATGGGCCCATGACTCATTTGATGACGGGCCAGGCGTTTGACTTTTTCTTTGGCGTGAAAAGCAATGCCCAGTCCTGCCTTGGAGAGCATAAGGAGATCATTGGCACCATCACCTACGGCCACCACTTGCTCCAGAGTGAGCCCTTCTTTTTTGGCGAGCTCTTCCAGAATATGGGCCTTCTCTTGGGCATTAATTATTTTACCCAAAACTTTTCCACTCAGGACATTGCCATCCCATTCCAGGTCATTGGCAAAAGCATAATCAATGCCCAGTTGAGTTTTGAATTTTTCGGCAAAGTATTTAAAGCCACCGGAGATGATGGCAGTTTTATAGCCTTTCTTTTTTACTTCTTCGATGAGCTTCCTGGCCCCTGGAGTGAGCTTTAGGCGAGACATGATAAGTTCCATCTCACTGCGGGGAAAACCCTTGAGGAGTGAGACGCGCTCAATGAGGGCTTCGTTGAAGTTTAGTTCACCATTCATCGCTCGTTCGGTAATGAGTTTGACTTTCTCGCCAATTCCAAAAGCTGCCGCCATCTCATCGATGACTTCATGTTGAATCAGAGTGGAGTCCATGTCAAAAACAATCAGACGGCGATTCGTGCGGGAGTCATCCAGGGGGATGAAGGCCGTGTCTATTTGGTAGTGGTTAGATAGATCCATCAGATCGAATTTTAGTTTTTCTTCATCTTTTAATTCCGAAAGACTGATAACGATATCGATCGCCTTAAACTTTTCTTCGTGAAGATCAATTGTCTTTTCAACTGTTGCACCAATGGAGGCAAAGAGGTCATTTATCTTTTTGAGAAAAGATTCCTTGATAGAAGTTTCGGCGACACAACAGAGAACAAATCTCTTCACGTCGAGACCTTCAGTTTCTGTTCTTTCTTGATTTTTCTTTTCTCAGAGCGCTTTTCCTGAAGTTTTCTGATCATGGAGATTGAATATTTCAAGGCCGACCAAAGGGAAAGCAGGGCCGCAACGTATATCAGCGCTGTTCCGATGACGGGCAGATTGAGTCCCAAAAAGTCATCATAGATCATAAGCATTGGGGTTGCCACCATTTGGGCCGTGGTTTTCCATTTACCCATATTGCTCACTGGTACATCAACGTCTTCAGACATCGCCAGTAAGCGCAGGGACGTCATGTACATTTCTCTTAACACCAGAATAATCACCACAATTGGATGAACCCGGTCTAGTCCCATGAGCATAATCAATGCGGAAACCACCAGAAACTTATCGGCGATAGGATCCAGGAATGAGCCGAAAACGGTCACAATATTTCTTTTTCGAGCAATATAACCGTCAAGAAAATCGGTAATAGAGGCGATAACAAAGACCCAGCAAGCAATATGGCCCAGCCAATGGGCGTAAGGAATCAGCCACAGTGGAGTTTCTTCAGTAAAGTAGAGGGCGAGAACCACGACAGGGATCATCAACATCCGGAAGAATGTGAGTCGGTTAGGCAGGTTATCTATCTCGAGATCGTTTTTTTCCATGTAAGTCCAATTTAGCAAAGGGGTTGGAGTGTTGCAAAAAGAAAGCTTTACCTAGCTTGGGTTATATTACTGAAACACCTACAATAAGAGAACAATGAGGTGAAAATGGAAAGACGTTTTAATTTGATCAAGAGTGATTTTGAAAAGCATGAGAAGCGGGTTCTGCCCCGGTTTCCTTTCTGCTACCTGACTTTTAAATCCGAGAATACTTCTCGGGTTTATGAGATCAAAGATATCTCTCATACCGGGATGCAGCTGTCTTTAAAAGACGGTAACCATGATTTTAAAGAAGACGCCGCCCTCCGAGGTCATATCCACTGGCTGGGAAAAAACCTGGATATTTCGGGTACGGTCAAATGGCAGACTCCTCACCGTCTGGGGGTGGAATTTGTTAAAAAAAGAGATGTGCTGGAAAAGGTTCAAACCTTTTTAAATATTGAGGAAATGGTTAAAAGACTCAAGCCTCTGCACAAGGTTGATGGGGGACTGGAGATTCCGGCCCGCCTTAAATACTGGCTACGCTCTGATGGCCCGGTTGAGGTTTTCGTCTGGGTCCATGGTCATGGGGAAATTGCCAAGTGCCAGTTTTTGTTCCTGGAAACTTTTGTGGAGTGGGAAGATGGGGCAGGTCTTAAAACTGGACGAATTTTGTCAAAAAGAAATGTGGATTCACCGCTTCTGACTGAAGACGAGTGGGTGTTTAAAATGGATCAAGAAATTGATGTGGAAAAACTCGAAAAAGTTAAAACCCTGATTGAGCACATCACCGAAGATCTTCTACCTTCCGAAGTGAAGACATTTATGGCGCGTCAATTGAGTTAAATCTTCATAGATTCCGTCAAAGGGAGTATGATTCATTCGTAAAACTCTTCAAAAAGGGAAGTTAGGAATGAATCGTAACCTTGCAATGGAATTTGTCCGAGTCACAGAAATGGCCGCTATCGCCTCAGCACGACTGATGGGTCGTGGAGATGAAAAGGCAGCCGATCAAGCCGCTGTAGATGCTATGCGGGCAATGTTAGATTCAATTGAATGTGATGCCACTGTCGTTATTGGTGAAGGTGAGCGAGATGAAGCACCAATGCTTTATATCGGCGAGAAAGTAGGGACTGGAACAGGCATTAAGCTTGAGATTGCTCTCGATCCTCTGGAAGGAACCACTGTTTGTGCTCACGGTGGACCAAATTCTATTTCCGTTATGGCCATTGGTGAGGCCGGCGGACTTCTCCATGCCCCTGATACATATATGCTTAAACTTGCCGCAGGCCCAGAGGCCAAAGGCAAATTAGATATTCGTCAATCTCCCACAGAAAACTTAAAGCGACTGGCCGATATTAAAAAATGCCGAGTCGCAGATTTAACTGCCATTGTTCTGGATCGTCCTCGTCATAAAGAGCTAATTGAAGAAATCCGTGCCGCTGGTGCCCGTATTAATTTAATTGGTGACGGTGATGTGGCCGCTGCCATTTCTACGGCCACTCCAAATTCTGGGATCGATATCCTTTTTGGTATCGGTGGTGCTCCTGAAGGCGTTATTGCCGCTGCTGCTCTTCAGTGTCTTAATGGAGAGTTCCAGGGAATTCTTAAGCCACGAAACCCAGGTGAAATTGAACGCGCCCGTCAGATGGGAGTGGAAGATATCAACCGTGTTTTCAAAATTGATGACCTTGCGAAAGGGAATCTTATGTTCGCGGCCACTGGTGTGACTTCCGGTAATTTCCTGGATGGTGTTATTTTCAAATCATGGGGATGCTTCACGCACTCTCTTGTGATGCGCTCTGAATCTGGTACTATTAGACATATTCGAGCTGAACACCATTTTGATAAGAAACCTAGATACTAGAAAAAGGAAGAACAATGGCCCGCGCTGAAAGAACAGAAGTTTTTGATGTCCCTTTGGATAAGTTTTACCAGGCAATTATTGATTACAAGTCTTATCCAAAATTTGTGGATGGAGTTGACTCAACAGAAGTCTCTAACGAGACGGCCGATGGTGCAACAGTGACTATGAATTTGAATCTGATTAAGAAAATTGCTTACACCATTAAGCTTAACCATAAAAAGAATCAAGAAGTGAACTGGAGCCTTGTGTCCGGTGACATGATGAAGGTTAACAATGGCCGCTGGACTTTAAAAGATCTGGGTCAGGCACGAACTGAAGTGACTTATTCTCTGGAAGTGGAACTTAAAGGTTTCTTACCGGGTCTAGGCATGATTGAGAAAACTTTGGTAAACACTAATCTTCCTTTAACCATGAAAGCTTTTGCTAAAAAAGCAGCGAGTTTATAAATGAGTGAAGACCGCGATAAAGATGGAAAGCTAGGGGATCTCTTTAAAAAAGTACTCACCACTGGGGTGACTGCGGCCTTCATGACTGAAGAAAGTGTCCGCACTCTTTTAAAGGATGTTCCACTTCCTAAAGATATCGTGGGCGGTCTTCTGGAAAATGCCAAGAATACCAAAACCGAATTCGTATCCAGTGTAAAAAATGAGCTCAAGTCATACTTGGAGAAAATTGATCTTTCTAAAGAGATGGATAAAATTTTTGACAAGTATGACTTTGAAATCAAGGCCACTGTCAGCTTAAAAAAAAAGCCCGAAGCCCAGAAGCTAGAGAGTCCGGAGGAGTAGACCTTGACTCAAAAAGAGCTGTTCGCAAAAAAGTTAAGCGAGATAAAAGCCCAGCTCCCTGAGGGATCGTCGCTCTTGGTGGTTTCTAAAACCCGGAGCGTGGAAGAAATCAAAACCTATTATGAACTAGGACTGCGGGACTTTGGTGAAAACCGGGTGCAGGAACTTAGTGATAAGGCCCAGGCCCTTCAGGATGAATGTCCCGAAATTCGCTGGCACATGATTGGTCACCTTCAAACCAATAAAGTAAATGCTCTTTTTAAAATTCCTCATTTGTATGCCATTCATTCTGTCCATGACTTGAATCTGGTCCAGAAACTTCTTAAGTCTCAGGATCTTCTCGATCACTCGCTCCAGATTTTTCTGCAGTTTAATACCTCCAAAGAAGAAGAAAAATCTGGCTTTGAGGACTATGCGGATTTAAGTGCGGCCGCTGAACTGTTGCTGTCCTCACCTAAACTTAACTTAGCAGGTCTTATGACCATGGGTACGCTAAGGACTGAGAATTTCGAAGGCGAAGCCGCCCGATGTTTCCAGGAGTTAAATAAAGTGAAGGAAAAATTACAGGACAATTTGCAAGTTAACCTGAAAACATCTATGGGTATGAGCCAGGATTATAAAATCGCCCTCCAGGAAAAATCTGGTTGGGTCAGGCTCGGCACCATGATGTTTGTATGAAAAAACTTTGCTTCTTATTAATTCTGTTATCAATGGAAGCTTTCGCCGGGATTTATCCGGTGATTGATAGCGGTGAAGTTAAGATCAACTATCCCTGCGGTATTCTGAATTTGATTCCTAAAGACAAAGAAGAAAAAGAGATCATCACTTTTTTTGAAAAAAGTGGGGATAGCTTTCATCACCAGGGTTTCATTCTCCGTAAGCGCTCTGGAGAGGAAGAGGATTTTACCGTTAAATACAGGGCAACCGAAGCCTTTGTCTTGGATGACTATCTCTATGGAAGATTATCAAATTCGGCTGCCGGGGAAATGAAATGCGAGTTTGATAGTAATTATCATCTTTCGAGGTTTCACACTTCGAGGTCGTGTTCCTTTAAGACTCTTTCTAATGATCTTCTGCCCGAGCATTTGGAATTCATTGAAATGATCAAAAGACCACTGAGTGGTTTTTCTGGCTCGCTCACAGGATTAAGAACGGTGGAGATTGCCTCCACTAGCTGGAAACTGGTTCTTCCCACAGGGACCAAGAATCCCTTTATTAAGAAGCCTTCTGTGGAGAGGTGGGAATTAAAAGGTCACTGCCTTTTGGAGGTCTCCGGAAAGTACCAGGCCTCATCATCCTCACCGGACGTTATCCAGGCCCATATTAAAGAAGGACTGGTCTTTCTTCAGCAAGTGATCAAAAGTGCACCTGATTCTCACCAGGGTGGTAAAATCAGCTGGGCCCTGGGTCTGTAACGTATTAGTTTAACTAATAATTACCTGTAATTTTTCTATGGTATTTTCTCGCTAACGGCCATCTAATTTTTTGCTTAGACTTCCTAAGTCATTCAGTATTATTTAGATACATCTAAAACTTTAAAGGGGGGACGTCATGGACGCCATTCGTAAGGTACCTGAGCTTAGTTTGATGAGTTTTGTGAATGGAACTAATAACGACAAAGTTAAGTTCACAAATGATCTCTTTCGCGGTCTGAAGGATTATGGCTTTATCGTTCTAGTAGATCATCCGGTTGATAATAAACTGACGGCCAAGGCCTATGATCTGATTCATGAGTTCTTCCAGCTTCCCGATGAAACAAAAAAGAAATATGTTTGCAAAGAGGGCGGCGGTCAGCGCGGCTACACGGCCTTTGGTGTTGAGCATGCTAAAAACTCTCAGTACCCGGACTTAAAAGAGTTCTGGCACGTGGGTCGTGAGGCACTGGTTAATCCGGAAAAATTCGGAAAGTACTTTCCGGAAAACATCTGGCCTTCTGAGATTGCTGAATTCAAAGATACCTTTTTAAAACTCTATAATGGTCTTGATATGACATCTGCTATCGTGCTTGATTCTCTAGGCATGGCACTGGATGTTCCTCAGACTTACTTCCGCAATATGCTCGAGGATGGTAACTCTATTCTTCGTCCGATTCATTACCCGCCTCTTGGACCTGCAGCTCCTAAAAATGCTGTTCGTTCTGCGGCCCATGAAGACATTAACCTCATCACGGTGATGGTTGGTGCTACTTCTTCTGGTCTGGAGCTTTTAGATCGTGATGGTCAGTGGCTTAAGGTTGTGACCAATGATAAGCAACTGGTGGTGGATTCAGGGGACATGTTGTCTCGTCTGACTAACGATTTGATCCCGGCAACGACTCACCGAGTGGTTAACCCGGACGATGCAACTTCAAACCGTTACTCGATGCCGTTTTTCACTCATCCTAATCCGGATACGATGCTTACTTGCATCCCTTCTTGTCGTGGAACAGGGGAGAAGTATGAACCGATTAACTCTCACGAGTGGCTGATGATCCGTTTGAAAGAAATTGGTCTGGTTAAAGAACAGAAGTAATTAAAAAAACCGGCGGAGTCCAAACCCAGCTTTGAAATTTGTCTGGGTTGTGGTTTGGATTCTGCCTGATTCTTGCTCTTCGCGGGTGCTTAAGCTTTCAAAGGCACCATCAAATACAAATTCCCAGGTATCATTAAAAGGCAGACTTGCTCCGATTTTCACTGTTGGCAGGAGTGATACCGGACCTGATTGGGAGAGTCCTACGGTTTCTGTGTTGGAGAGTCCATAACCGAGACCGGCCGCCAGATAAAAGCGTCCACCGGCAATATAATCCCGAAATGAACTGAAGTAGTAGATCACATCAGCAATGGCGAGGCTTCGGCGGGTCACTAGTGAAGCCCCTTCGTAGTTAATCACTTCGCGCTCATAACGAAGACCCACATCAAAGGCCAGGTTCTCATAAAAATCTTTTTCAAAATAAACTTCACCCATATAACCACCCCGGCGAGAGGTATTGGCCGGAGCATCTGAAACTGATTCAGACAGGCCGCGGGTGAGGGCACCTTTAAAGACAAAAGATTTTCGTATTTGGGCCCGTTCAGTTTTGATGTATTTCTTTCTTTCGGCCTCTGGTGCCAGCGCCCAGATGTATTCCGTGGCCGGGTAATAGGTCACGATGGTGCCTTTTTCAAAGGGCACGATGGCATCAGTATTAATGATCTGCCATTGGGCGAAGTTACTCTTTACATTAATGGCCTTGGCAAGAATCGAGACGTTTTCAGCAGTGAAGGTGGCAGTCATTCCTGGCTGCAGTCCCTGACGTTTTCCGTTGCGGGTAATGAAAGTTCGTTTGGTCTCGGAGACCGCTTGAATCATGATGAGCTCGAAGGCCTGAGCGCTAAAGCTTAAGCATAGGAGTACAAACAAAATGGTATGACGAAGATACATATCTTCATCATACCATTTTAATTAAAATTTCCTACTGATCTAATACGAAAGGTGGACGCCACAGACCGGTGCTGTCGACAGTATTTGACTGAATAGCTTCAGTACGTACGTTGATGATGCCGAGATAAGGCAAATAAACGGCAGGGGCGCCGGTGGTATTAAGCTGGAAGCCAGTAAAGACCACATCTTTGATGTTTTCGGAAGCTGTTGAGCCGGCCGCACCTAGAGTAATCGAAGGAGCAAGCTGTGAAACTCCAATTTTTGAAGTGGAGAGGATTGCCTGTGTTCCGGTTAAAGAACTACAAGTTCCGCAGCTGATGAGGTCATCACTCTTCCAGCGGGCAACCCGTGGATAAGGAGTGGCACCTGTTCCCACTGAGTGGAAGAAGATCCGCGCTTCCTGAACGTTTGGTACGGAGACTACGACTGGTGCCTTAAACTTAGTATCACTTATGACATCATCAGTAGAATCAGCTGTGGTGATTCTGTTGGTGAGTAAGTACTCAAGCGGAGTGACCGCAGTATCGAGTCCTGGGTTGTAGCGGCCAAGATGATAAGCTCCACCATCGATCGCTCTTTCACGGGCCACCACATAGAGGTGGTTGTTGCCGGTTTTATCAGTGGCAAGTTTTACATACTCAAAGTTGAGCAGACCAAAGATATCCTGTGAGGCCTGTTCTGAGCCGCCTGGGATGACCGGAACCCAAGTTGTGCCGGAGAGAGTATAGCGGAATATTTTCATATGACCTGCATCGGAGATATCTCCAGAAATGCGGGCAAAGATCAGTTCGCCGCCCTGGCCCAGTGCTGAGTCAAAAGCTGCCACTTCGCCCATTTCATTTAAAATGTTGGCGGTATCAATTGGAAGTGAAGCTCTCATATGCTGACTGGCGGGACCAGAGAGGACTACGACCTTATTGCCGACGATATCAATCATAGGAAGATTCCAGCGTGCTCCATTGATAAAGATTTTACCCATGCCATTACTTGGTACAGCAAATCCTGGAACCAGACCGATTGATCCGTCAAAATCTAAGTAGTCATCATGATACTGGCCATAGAGTTCAACAATGGCGCCATTCGCTTTGGCAGTGATACCTTGCAAGGCCGCAGCTGTTGAATTATTGATTTTACTTGCGACGTTGGTTGCAAGAGAGGCCACGGTTGTACAAACTGTTCCATCGCAAATTTGATTTTCTGCTGATGGAGTTGCACTTGCCGTAAAGGTGTAGCCATTGATGATTAAAGTATTACCACTTGCCAGGGTTCCGGTGAACTCTACCGAAGCGAAGCCACCGATTCCATTTCCGGCGGTGAAGATAACTTGAGCACAGGCAACGCCAGCACAGTCACTGGTTCCATCATAGTGATCGTAATTAAATCCGTAAGGGGTTGGGTGACCAAGAGCAAATTTTTCTCTCACTCCTGATTCAAAACTCTTATCCATGCGGCGGATTCTTGGAATCATAATAGTTGGAGAGCCACTGGTGCTCGCCAGATAAGCAATATAGATACTGTCGGCATTTCCGGTAATGGAAAGATTCGTCACAGCACCGCTGGCGGTAGAAGTCTGAAGCGGGTAGAAGCTCACGGTGGTGGTCTTCACAATGTCACCAGCCGAATTTTTAATGGTTTTTTCTACATAGACTTTGTTATCAAAACCATCGTTGGCGACATAAGCGGTATAAATGGTTTGAGTACCAGCAAAGACTAAAGGATTGGTGTCATCATACCAGACAGCAATTTCATCGCCAGAAAGAGTCGTTCCTGTAGCGGTTAAGTTTTCAAGGAATTTTTTAGGCGTTACTGTCCAGGTTCCAGAGCAAGCACCGGTTGAAGAAGCAGGGTTGGCCGCAGCCCGGTCACCGACACAAAGTTTAAGATCAATATTGGTGGTGATATTTCCCGGAGTATAACGAAGAACTTTGGCTGTGGCTCCCGAGATTGCGGTCCATGCACCGGCACCAGTTTTTGCATACCACTGATAAACAATGCTGGTTTCTGAAGCAGGACCTGTATCAGTCACTGTTCCTGGGCTAATCGTAAACGGATAACCTGAATAAACCACTGATGTTGTTCCTACTGCCGGTGAAGCAGAGGCGGTATCAATGACTGGAGCAGGGTTTTTGTTTCGAACATAAATCTGATAGATTCGTGAATGAGTGGTTGGAGTAGTTGCAAGGACACTTGGAACGTCGCTTACTTCAACTTTAAAATAAACTAACTGCGGCGTTGTGGTGTTTACATCGAGCTGAGGAGATACCTGCAGGAGCAGATCTTCCGGAAGCTGATAGGCCAGAGCGCCGATTTGAACTGGATTTAAATCTGGATCAGATTGAATGGATCTTACAAAGTCAATCCAACTTGGACTGGTAATGGCCGTTGAAGTCGGACAGGCCAAGGTATTAGTCGTACAAAGGGATACTTTATATTTAAAGTTATCAATTTCAGAGTCTGAAATATTCAGTCTGAATGTTACGGTATCAAGTTCTGTCGCATAACTTGCGCTATTAAGCGGGTCAAGCGGCACAAGACCTAAAGCGACGTGAGAATCAAGGGCGTTTGCCGTCTGAGCATTAAGAGCGATATTGGTTGGATTGGTTTCAGTCACCACCAGGTTCCAGTTAAGACTTTGCGAGGTAAGGCCTGCACCGCCAACTGGTGAACCATTATCCTCCATCGTTGCCACCACGGAGTAGGAACCGGAAGAAGGATCAAGCGGGCCGCTGGAAGTGTAATGAGGAACAGCTAATGTACAAGTCCACTGAGTACCATATGGACCAGAGCCGACCGGAGTGGTCGCCGCGGTACCAAAGAGTTTTGAACAGACCGTCTGGGAACCAGGAACGTCCACGCCGTTTAGTTTTAGATTCACATTCCATTGAAACTGGGCCGGATCAATGGCCGGATTATAGAAGTCATCAGTCACTTTAAAGCTGACTGTGAAATTTTGATTTTGATTAACCAGGCAATTGGCCTTGGTATAAGAGCCGAAGGAAGTACAACCAGTTGGTTGAGTTGTTCCAAATGTCATTTGCGGAGCAGTGTTAACTGGTTTTACCAACACATTCCATTCAATCGGATAAGAGCCGTTTGAAGGAGTCACATTAGAGCGTTCAAATTCCTGAGAGGTCGCTTCATCAAAAAGGCGAGCGGTGATCTTATGTAATTGATCAACGCTGGAACTGGAGTTGGCAAATTTTAAGATCGAGGGATCAAAGGCGATAGGTACGCCGCCGGTTTGGCAAAGATTGGCATCGTTCAAACAAATGGTTTGAGAACCTCCGCCGATATTGTCGTCTGTGACCTTGGTACAGACATCGCCGCCCAGACTATTGAGATAAAATTTTACCTGAATGCCTAGGCCATCTGAAGCATAAGTTCCGTCGGCATCATTGACGGTAACACAGAAGTCAGGTTGCACACCTGAACTGTCAATCCAGCTTAGAGTCGGATATTGAGAGTAGTTAATGTTGTTGTGGGCAGTGATGGTCACACCTGGTGCCGGCTCGGCAATGTTGGTGACTTTCGCCAGATCAGGTTGTTTTACAATGACGTTCCAGTACTGCTCATCAACGATTTCGCCGGGAACATCGTTTTGAACTGAAGCGCGGATGGAATATGTTCCCACGCCGAAGGTTCCGGGGTTAAAGGCGGGAGTTCCGCCGGCCCCTAAGTAGGCAGAGTTGGTGCCGGAAGAGGTATAGTTAGAAAATGAATCAATTTCAGTTAGGTAAGCAGAACCGTTTTTCAAGACAGTCCAAACAGTGCGGTAATTATCAGAAGCCGAAATCGCCGCGCCATTGTTTCTGATGGTGAAAGAGAATTGGATTCTAGGCTCAGTTGGGAAAACAGTTAAATTAAGAGTGTCAGGAGTTACCGGAGAATTGATCACTGGCTTTGGAAGCTCATTAATTTTTAATTCAAAGCTATGAGAATCCACCACGGCGCCATTGCTGTCTTTGATTTTTGCAGTCAGGATGTGAGTTCCCACTTCACCTAAAGTTGTTCCAAGGAACGAAGCGGGGAATGAACAAGTAAGTGAGTTGGAGCACATATAAGTGGGGCCGGCATTGAAGACGCGTTCCCATTCAACGGAATATGATTGGTTGTAAGGGTTAGAAACAGCAATCGTAAATGAGAGCATCGACTGATCATCTTTAGAACGGGTCTGGGTGAACTGTGGAGTGAAGCTCGAGATGTTAATAAATGATGATGCGCCCGATACAATCGGCACACAACTTCTAAGAGCAGCATTGAATGCTTGATTAGAGGAACACTCTGTTTGTTTGGTTTGAGGCACACAGGCCGCAAACAAAAAGAGTGCACTTATTAATATCCACAAAGTTTTTAAACCAACCATGGTCCGTTCCTTTTCGATCCGTCTCGATGTTTTATCGGGACAATTCTTAAAATTCCTTAGACTTGGATACGCTTAAACAATTTTAATTAGTGCTATTGTCTCATTTTTCATATTGAAGTAGTCGGGATTGAAGGGGTAACTCTTAAGAATCCGAGGGTTTACAAAGGCCACTGGGAGGAGCACAATTTTAGGGGAATCTGATTATTGACCAGATTTGTTGGCATTTAAAGGAGTTCTTAGCATGTTTTCTTTTTTTAAATCTAATCAGGAAACTTCTACGCCTGCCGGCCGAGTGATTGCCTTGATGAATCAGAAAGGTGGAGTGGGGAAAACCACTATGGCCTTTAATCTTGCCCATGCTCATGCTCATCAGGGCAAAAAAGTACTTTGCATTGATATGGACCCGCAGTCCAATTTTAGCTCGCTGTTTAATCTGCCTGAATCCGCTGATCGAAAAAATATCCATCATTTGCTCATTAACTCTATTAAAGAGTTAAAGGCCTTGCATACTCCGACATTTTTAAATGATGTGGTGATCAAGTCTGCTGAGGGAATTGACCTTATTCCATCAGGGCAGGAGCTTTCTGGCTTTGAACTGACAGTGGCGGGTATTAGTGCTCCTAGACAGTTGATCCTAAAAAAGTTTATTGAAAAGTTTGAACTGCGCTCCCTATATGACGTGATCATCATTGATGGCCCGCCGACATTGGGTCTTTTAGTGGTGAATATTCTCTGTGCCACTGATGGAGTCCTTTATCCTTTCGTCCCTGATCGCTTTTCAGAGCAGGGTCTTAAGAATATTCTCCAGGTGGTGTCTGACATTGAGGAAATGGAGATCACTTCAGTTCCTAAAAACTTGGGTTATATACCGAATCTCTTTGATACAAGACGAAAGCAAGCAGGAACTGATCTGGAGCAGATTAAGCAAA
Source organism: Bacteriovoracaceae bacterium (assembly GCA_023701435.1). Lineage (GTDB taxonomy): Bacteria > Bdellovibrionota > Bacteriovoracia > Bacteriovoracales > Bacteriovoracaceae > Peredibacter. The sequence continues at coordinate 224,527 of JAMPXB010000003.1, forward strand.
CTCTGGGACAGGCGACCATGCACGAGGCTTTTACGAATAAGGTGCAGTTTGGTAAATCTCTAGCTCAGGGGAAATCAGTTTTCCACTATAAGTCCGGTGAGTACAAGGATCTGCAGCGACAGTTTACCGCCATGGCGGACACTGTTCACAAGGAGTTACATTCATGAAGAATAAAAATCCATTGTATGTTGTGAAAGGAAAGGATGTGCTGGAAGCAAATTCATTTTTTGATTTAATGATTAAGAAGTTCAATCTAGGTCCGGCCATCAATATTCTGCAGAACATTTTTCATTTGCTCTTAGAGCAGGTGGAAAACTTTGCCATGTTTAAAGTGGTTAAGGAATTCATGGATCAGATGCTGCAGAAAATTCAGGATCTGGGAAAACGATTCGGAGTTTTGACTTAAAAGCTTCGGCGCTTAGGTCCGGCCGTTCTGGTGCTCACTTCATCTTCTTCCACATCATTGAAATAGGTCTTCTCCAGACTTTCTTCGTTTAGTGCGCGGTCTCTGGGAAGAGCGGTATTGTTGGTATCAATGGCCATTGATTGGACGTTATTAATCGAGTCTTCAAGGAATTGGAGTTCTTGATTGAGAATAATAGCCTCTTCGGCAGCTGATTGGCCAAGCACCACGCCTGAGAGGGTGAGCAGGCCTAAAATAAGAAATTTTCTCATCATAACTATTCTCCTATAATGATCCTACTGATTTATAAGAACTTTTCCAAGAGTGATTGAAAAAATGACTGATCTAGAGCTCTCTAGCTACAACTTTGACCTTCCCCGGGAGCTGATTGCTGATCGGCCGGTTCCTGATCGCCATTCCTCCAGGCTGCTGGTTTATGATGAGGAGAAGGATTCCATCGTTCATTCGACTTATGCGGAGATTGCTAAGTTTTTACCTGCACATTCAACTCTGGTATTTAACCGCTCCCGGGTCTTTCCTTGCCGACTGATCGGAAAGAAGCCCTCGGGTGGCGAAGCAGAGGTTTTTGTTCTTTCGCTCCTTCATGACAATGGCGTTTATCCAGCGATGGTTCGCGCCTCGGGGAAAAGAAAGGTTGATGACACATTTCTTTTTGGGGAGCTTGAAGCGCGGATAAAAACGGTGGTGGGGGATGGCACTTTTGGAGTGGTCTTTAATCAATCTCATGGAGAACTTCTGAAGAGCTTAGAAGAGATCGGAAAAATTCCGATTCCTCCTTATATCCGTAATGGTGAATCTGACGAGGAAGACAAGAGGACGTATCAGACTGTTTATGCTGCTGAGACGGGGTCGGTGGCCGCACCAACGGCGGGGCTCCATTTTTCCCAAGAACTGTTGGAGAAATTAAAAAAGAGTGGTCATGATCTGGCCACATTGACCCTCCATGTGGGAGCAGGGACCTTTGCGCCGGTTAAGACCCAGAATATTTTAGAACACAAAATGCATGAAGAGTTTTTCACTATTGATGAAGAGAATCTGAAAAAAATCCAGAATGCCAAATTTAGAATTGCGGTGGGGACGACGACACTCAGAACGCTGGAGAGCTCCTATAAGGACGGCAATATTCGTTTTGATAAACCGGGAACTTTAAACTCCACTTCCATATTTTTGTATCCAGGAAAAAAAGTCGAATCAATCGATGCTCTGGTGACAAATTTTCATTTACCGGAATCTTCACTGATCATGCTGGTGAGTTCATTGATTGGCAGAGAGAAGACCCTGGAGATTTATAAAATTGCTATCCAGAATAAATACCGCTTCTTCTCTTACGGAGATGGCATGCTGATTCTAAGGAAAGGAAGAAAAGTATGATGAAGTTCTTGCTTGGTCTCATTTGCCTTTTGAGTTTTTCTTTGTGCTGGGCCAAGGGATCGGCAAAAGTCGTTTTGTTAAAAGGTGAAGCGACTTTTGGGGGAAAGGCATTAACTAAGAACAGTACTCTTCAGGGAACTGGTGAAATTAAGGTGGGGGATAAGTCCTATTTAAAGTTACATCTGAGCGAGTCTGGAACGATCATTGCTATCGGTGCCAATAGCCTGTCGAAATTGAATATCTCTGCTCCGGCAGACAAGCAGGAGCTTAATCTGATAAAGGGCATTGCGAGATGGGTGAGCGGGGACAAAAAGGGTCTTGGGGTAAGAACACCCAATGGCAGCATGGGGGTGCGGGGAACTGATTTCTTTGCTTCCTATAATCCACTGCTAGGTGAAACCGAACTTATTTGTTTTGACGGCATTGTTGAAATGACAAACCTGAAAGATCCCGAAGACTCAAAGCTTGTGAAAAAGAATCAGTGGGGAGGAATAGGAGGAAGATTTGGAAACAAGCTCTCTCAAATTCTGGACCTAACCCCTGAACTTATCAAAATGTTTGATGCTAATCTGCCGAAATGATGCACCGTTTTTTTTCTGCGCAGAAAGTGAATGAAAGAGCTGAAATTAAAAGCTTTTTTAAAATCATAAATTCAATAGTGAACTAAAATCGTTAGACTAAAAGATGAGTCTCCTGTATTTTGGCGCCATGTCTTTTTTTCAATTAGAAGCTTCTTCTGGTGAGGCCCGAGCCGGCCGCATCTATACCTCTCATGGAGTGATCGAAACGCCGATATTTATGCCGGTGGGAACTCGCGCGTCTGTCAAGACCCTGTGGCAAGAAGACCTTGAGCGCCTAAATGCCCAAATCATTCTTGGTAACACTTACCATTTGTTCCTTCGCCCAGGTCATGAGCTGATTGAAAAAATGGGGGGCCTCCATAAGTTTATGAGTTGGAATCGTCCCATTCTAACTGACTCTGGCGGTTATCAAGTCTTCTCACTTTCAGATATCAATAAACTTACTGAAGAGGGTGTAACCTTTCAGTCCCATATCGATGGTAAAAAGCATCTCATCACTCCTGAGAAATCCATGGAGATCCAACGGGCCCTGGGCTCGGATATCGTCATGGCCTTTGATGAATGCCCGAAACTCCCGGCGACCAAGGAAACCCTTCGGACCAGTATGGAGCTCACTCATCGCTGGGCCCGTCGCTGTAAATCAGTTGAACTCAAGCCTCACCAACATCTTTTTGGCATCATTCAAGGTGGTCTTCATTACGATCTGCGTATGGAGAGCATGGAAGGTCTTAAGGAGCTTGATTTCGATGGATACGCCCTGGGCGGTTTGTCAGTCGGTGAAAAGAATGAAGAGATGGTCGAATTTTGCAAAAAGTTCGTTCCTGCTATGCCAAAGGATAAGCCTCGCTACTTGATGGGGGTAGGCAAGCCACTGGATGTTTTAAACGGCATCAAAGCTGGTCTTGATATGTTTGACTGTGTGCTCCCGACCAGAAATGCACGAAATGGTCAGTTCCTTACGACTCACGGACCCCTCAATATTAAGAAGGCCAGATTCCTGGAAGACGAACTTCCCCCTGATCCGGAATGTTCCTGCCAGGTTTGTTCTCGCTACTCACGAAGTTATGTGCGTCATTTGTTTAATGTTGGAGAGTATCTGGCGGGGCAGCTCATCAGTTATCACAACATTCACTTCTATCTGCAAATGGTTAAGCGTGCTCGCGAAGCCATTTTCCAAGGGACGTTTGACGATTATTACCAGACATTTTATAACAATTACTCAACTAACCGTTGGGAATAAAAAAGGATGGCCATGTTCGATTTATTTATTTCAACTGCTCACGCTCAAGCTGCCAACGCTGCTCCAGCACAACCGGCTTGGATGTCATTTGTTCCATTCGTACTAATCTTCGTTGTTATGTACTTCCTGATGATTCGTCCTCAGAAAAAGCGTATGGAAGAAGAGCAAAATTTTATCAACAAACTTTCTCACGGTGACGAAATCTTCACAAAGTCAGGGATCCTTGGAAAAGTAACCGGCATTGCAGAAAAAGTCGTAACTATCGAGCTTGAAGGCGGATCGAAAATGAAGGTTTTAAAATCTCATATCGGTGGATCTGCAACTGCTCTTTTCTCTGAAGCCAAGAAGTAATTATGTTTGGTCTTGGTTTTGGCGAATTAATTTTAATTTTCTTAATCGCCCTGATTTTCATCGGACCAAAAAAACTACCAGAACTTGCCAAGGGTCTTGGTAAGGGGATCCGTGATTTTCAGAACGCAGCAAAAGGTTTTGGTGACGAACTTAAGGAAGACATAAATTCTGAGCCACCAAAGAAAATTGCCGACGCTTCACAGCAAGAAGAAGCAGCTAAGCCTGCTGCTGACTCAACCGAAAAGAAAGAAACCAATCAAACTTAAAAATAGAAGGGCCCAAAGCCCTTCTATTCATTGCCCTACCTCTTGAAATTGTTTAACATTTCCTAGTCTATATATTCGAAGAAAACCCTTTTTAAAGAGTGGAGTTTACATGGCCAAGGGATGGTGGTTTCGTTTTAGTCTTTTAGCGGTTTTGGTGATTGCTGCGGTAATGGCCACAACCCCAACTTTTTTCAATCTCAAAGAAGACAGTGCTTTTCCAGTCAAGACAAAGATCAACTTGGGGCTAGACCTTCAGGGTGGACTTTATATGGTTCTGGGAATTGACTTCAACAAGGTTTATCGCGATGAGATTATCGGGTATGCCAGAAAGGCCCAGGCCACGTTGAAGGACATCGGTATTGATTCTTCTGTTGGAACACTTGATGCTTCCAATGTGGAAGATCCTAAGCACTCAATCATTCTTACTAAAGAGAGCGATCGTGATGCGGCCAAGGCCAAGCTTCGGGATTTCTATGGTTATCCACTTCGTTTAACGAAGGATGAGGGAACAACTCTTCAATACGGCCTAGGTCGTGATTATATCCGTGAAATTGAGGACACAGCTCTTTCAAAATCAATTGAAGTTATCCGCAACCGAATTGATGAATTTGGTGTGACTGAGCCGGAGATCGTCTCTCAAGGTGCTGAACGCATTGTTGTTCAGCTTCCAGGGGTGAAAGATATTACTCGCGCTAAAGATCTGATCGGTCGTACAGCTAAGCTTGAATTCAAATTTGTTAACGATGAAATTCCTCCAATGGCCCTTAATGAGTGGCTTGAAAAAGTTAAGAAGGCCGGCATTGAGTATAAGAAAGGGGAGCGATTCTCTGACTATGTAAATGCAATCAACGCTCATCTTGTTAATGACCTTCCAAAAGGCTTTGAAATTGCTTTTGGTAGAACGATCAACAAGAGCACCAATGAAGTGACTAGCATGGAGCCTTACTTGGTGGAAAGTGGAACAAGCCTGACAGGTGACTCCCTCCAAGAAGCCATCGTTAGAATTGATCCTCAACAAAACCGTCCGTATGTAGGTCTGGAATTTAAACCAAATGGTGCCAAAATCTTCGAAGAAATCACTGGTGCCAATATTGGTAAGCGCTTGGCGATCGTTCTCGATGGTAACGTTTATTCCGCTCCAGTTATTCAAGGTCGTATTGCCGGTGGTTCTGCTCAGATTACTTTGGGAACAGGGGACTACAATGCTTCAATGATGGAGGCCCGCGATCTGGCCCTGGTGCTTCGTGCAGGTGCTCTTCCGGTTGAACTTATTTTTGAAGAGCAGCGTGTAGTTGGACCATCTCTTGGTGCTGACGCCATTGATAAGGCACAAGTGGCCGCGATGATTGGTTCGTTCCTGGTTCTGGCCTTTATGTGCTTCTACTATAAGCTTTCAGGGGTTATTGCTACTGCAACCATTCTTCTGAACGTTCTTTTCACCCTCTCAATTTTAATTGCTGTCGGTGCTACTCTTTCTCTTCCTGGGATTGCCGGTATTGCCCTGACTGTAGGTATGGCCGTTGATGGTAACATCCTTATTTATGAACGTATCCGTGAAGAATTAAGAGCAGGCATGACTCCATATGAAGCTGTTCGTACCGGCTTTGCCAAGGCCTTCTGGGCGATTGCCGATGCCAACATCACTACTGCCCTTGCAGGTCTGTGCCTTTTAAACTTCGGAACAGGTCCTGTTCGTGGTTTCGCTGTGACTCTTTTAATTGGTATCACAACAACAGTTTATACTTCTTACTTCGTGTCTAAAGTCCTCTTTGAGTTGTACGTAGGCCGAGGAACTAAGAAGTCTTTAAGCATTTAATCGAAGGATTGATCTATATGAGTACAACAAGAAACGTTGATTATGTTGGAATGTTTAAAATCGCAGGTATTCTCTCAGTACTTTTAGTTCTGGGAAGTATCACTGGTCTGTTCACTAAAGGCCTTAACTACGGAGTTGATTTCCGTGGTGGGGTTGAAGTGCAGGTTAAGTTTTCCAATAAGGTTGAACTAGGGGAGCTTCGTAGTTACCTGGATGAAAAAAATGTCCCGGTTTCTCAAATGCAGAGTATCGGCGATGACGCTCAAAATGAATTTCTTTTTAAACTTGAGACTGATGAAGGCGCTGATTTAAACGCCATTTCAAATCAGGTTCAAACAGTTCTTGCTGAGAAGTACGGTGCTGATAAGTTTGAAATCTTAAAGAATGATATTGTGGGTCCTAAGGCCGGTGCTGAACTTAGAACATCTGCTTTTAAGGCAGTGATCTGGGCGATCCTGGCGATTATGATTTACCTCGCTCTTCGATTTGATTACAAGTTTGCTCCGGGTGCGATTGCCGCCCTTCTCCATGATGTTATCATCATCGTAGGAGCTTTTATTTTTACCCAAAAAGAATTCTCTCTGCAAATTGTAGCAGCACTTTTGGCCATCATTGGTTATTCAGTAAACGATACCGTTGTTATTTATGACCGTGTTCGTGAAATTGAAGCGGCCAATCCAACAATGCCTACCATTCAGGTCATTAACCGTGCCATCAATGAAACCATGTCTCGAACTATTATCACTTCGGCCACTGTTCTAGGCGTATCGCTTGTGATGCTTTTCTGGGGTGGAGCGGTTATTCATGATTTCTTCTTTGCGATGACTATCGGTGTAATTCTTGGTGTTTATTCAACCATCTTTATTGCTGTTCCAATGACTGTCGTTTTTGAAAAGTTGACAGCCAAGAAAGCATGAAATCCCTTTTTCTCATTTTATTTTTTCTCACGAGTCTTCCTGGTTTTTGCCAGGAGGACTCTGAATTAGAAGACAAGAGAGAAGTCACCAAAACTATCGTAGCTCCCGAATTTAATGCTGCCGTCGAATTACAAAAACTCGGTTATGATTCCATTAATGCCCAGGCCCTCACGGATAAAAGAGTGATTCTTCTCATCAAGCGCATGCTGGAGCACAGCCGTATTGATGAGGTTTCCCCGGAAGTGGTGAAGGGTCTTATTAATGAGAAATTGAAGGACTCTTTATTAGGCAGTTTCCTTAAATCAAATCCGAGAATCTTCAGTCTTCTGGTGGATATAATGAGGGACAAGCGCGCCCTGGTTGGACTGGTCGATATTCTCATCCGTCGAGATGATCTGAAGTCTTATCTCCATTTCTGGATCGCTTTCTTGATAGCCGCCTGGCTCTTAAAGAAGGCCACTTTTAAGAAGGGCTGGGGCCCTTATCGGACCTTGGCGATGGGTATGCTGGTGAGTTTGATAATTACCAGTGTCTCAGTGACTGTCTTCTACAATACCTTTCATAAAGAGCTTTCTCCCACATTAGAGCTCATTTCCCGTCACTGGAATCAAAAAAAATCTTAGAACTTAGGAACACATCCAATTTTACGGTCATGGGGTGGAAAGGTAGATAAAGATCCATCCGGTGATGTACTGCTGGAGCCGCCGCTTGAGCCGTTTAGCTCTTGAGCACTTCGTACCCGGTAAATTCTCTGAGTAGAAGTTTTTACAAACGGTGAGGCCTTATTCAGTGGGTAATAGAAGTAAACAGCGTGATTGGCCACATTATCCTCAGTAGGTGCTGTAGGAACTCCCGAACTAAGATAAAACCATACGGCCTTTAAATCAGTTTCCCGGATCAGGATGAGGTCTTTAAGGCCTGCAATGGTACCATCAGTTCCACTGATGGATTCAGCGGCTTTTTCACCCACATAGATACCTTCAGTGTCTACGCCGATGATATCTCTCATCGCTTTATAGAGGGCATTGTCACTATTGTAATGAGTAGAGCTCAGGCAATAAGACTTGAAAGAAGTCTGATCAATCCATGGGGCCATATAGTAGCCCAGGGATTTAGGTGCCGAAGCTTCACTGTCGGTACTGCCGTCTTCATCTTCAATGGCCGGGGCCATTTGCCAGACGAAAGGAGTGAAGAATTTACTGTCGGCAGGAATGCTTCCACCAAAGTTTTTTGTTTTTTGAACAATGGCATCGTTCACATCGAGGGCGCCGTTACCATTGTTATCATAAAAGCGCGGGTCAGTGTCATCCCATAAGTTAAATATGCCAGGGATGGTTTCCAGACGTGGATAAAGCGGATCATCTACCATTCCGTATAATGGATTAAAGATATCATGGCAGACAATTCCATCGGTTCCTGGCGGAAGAGGATCAGGAGGAAGTCTTGGCATGAAATAAAAATGCTGACGGTAGGCGGTATTGTAATAAGCATCGTTGGTATTGGAATCATATTCAGCAGGTCTGATCAGACAGGTATACTGTGAGATCGGGATATTCTTCAAAGGTCCCAGAACGGGAAGCGGAAGCTCACTTGAGTATTTCACAAACTGAATAGAATCTGATTTCGCTCCGGTGCTCTTTTCAACCAAAGTCAGAACGTAGGCCTTATCATAGGATAACTTATCCTGAATGTTTGCCTGCAAAGAATTGGAGTTGGCCGGAATGATCACTTCAATATAAGAAATATTTCCCTGTTCATCACGTGCTTCAATTTCACATTCCGGGTTTTGTTCATCACCGGGTAAGTTTACCTTACACCAGGCATACATATTGCCCAGACCACCTAGAGAGATCGCCTCTGTGACTCTGAAATTGGCAAATAAGGTTTCAGCACCACCGGTGTTTCTACCGGCGCAGGTTGCAGAGCAGTTTCCATAGCTCACGGGTTTTGAATCTTTACAGGCACAGAAGTCTGTTTTCCAGAAAACAGCACCAGTAGGGCGAGTGGGAGGGATATCCTGGCAATTTTCAAGGACCTCACCATCTACGGTTTCAGAGACGACTTCCTGGCCTTCAGGGCATACTAATTCATCATCAGCTGCCGAGCTCTTGGTAATGGTTTGTCGATTGGGTAACGTGTCCTGACAGGCCACTGAGAGGCCCAAAAGACAGGTCACCAAAAAGGTCCTAGAAATATAAGTAAATCGCGAGTTCATATCCTTATTCCTCAACGACTTATCGAGTCGATTAATAAAATTCTTAATTCATTGTAGGATTCTTCGGTCATCTGATAAAAAAATTGCAGGAGTGGAAGTAATTCCGGTAACATAGGGAATGTAAGGACATTTTATTTATTGGGGAGTTGCCGAAGCTTTGAGGCAAAAACTAAATTAATATTTTAATTAACCGATAAGCTCTCAAAATCATACAATATGGATGTCCCGTCAACAGGAGTGGACCATGACGAAAGCTGATCTAATTGCCGTAATAGAAAAACAAGCTAACCTTCCTCATCATCAAGCAGAGAAAATTGTGAACATCTGTTTTGATAGTATGATCCAGGCCCTCTTCGATGATGAACGCATCGAGATCAGAGGTTTTGGTTCATTCGCAAACAGAAATTATAAAGCGTATGAAGGACGTAACCCTAAGACAGGTAAAGTGGTGAAAGTGTCGCCTAAGAAAGTACCTTTCTTTAAAGTTGGTAAAGAACTTAAAGAAATGGTGGATGAAGGCAAAGACAAATACGTCATTCGCGAAGCCTAAGAATTTTTGAACTTTAAAGGCCGGTTTTCAAACCGGCCTTTTTTTTATTTTTTTATTTTTAGTTGAGCAAAGAATTTTTTCGCTCTTAAATGGCGCTTCTCATTCCATAGTTATTAGAATCACGTAAAAAAACTTATTCTCCATCCATAGTCATTCCACATACGAATATTTTGCCTACTTTGAGCACCAAAATGCTCTGTGTGAACATCCTTGCACTGAAACAAACCCAAGGATGGACCAACAATGAATAAAATTTTCTCCTTACTTTTCTTATGCTTGTTCTTAGTGGCCTGTAATAAAGATGGATCATCGGGGACTGATTGCACGACCGGGACCCAGGCACAGGAAGCTACCGGGACTGATTGTACAATCACCGCTGAACCTCCTCTTACAGATGGAACAACGGGCGGCACAACTGATGGATCAGATGATTCAAGTAATGATGGAACCACTGATAATGATACCGGTCTTCCCAATGAAGCTTATACTTTTGATGTAAACATTAAATTTATCAATACCACTGCCACTCAACAGGCGAAGTTTGATAAGGCCATTGATCTGATTCAAAAAGTTGTTGCCACTGAAGAGTTCAGAAGCAAGGTTTTGAACCACACTTATGGCGGGAAAAAGACCTTTGTAGATAACGGTGGTTATACAAATGCCGAGATCTATCAAAAGATTCTTGATGCCTCTGAAAGGCTTACTCCGGGTAACAACAACACCATGGAAATGGAAGTGGAGCTTTACTACGCCAACAACTCTACCGTCGGATATACCTATGCCAACAGTAAAAGAGTTTGGGTAAACCGAAAGTTCTTTGATGGAAATACGGTCGGAAAAGTTGCCGCTAACTTATTCCATGAATGGTTGCATAAAATTGGTTTTACTCACGCTGTTTCGTATTCAATTAGCCGTGATTATTCAGTCCCATACGCTGTCGGCAGAATGATGACTAGTGTCTCAGTAGATTAATAAATAAAAAATCAGAAAACCTCACCGAAATGGTGAGGTTTTTATATCTGCAAAATTTCCTAATATTTATCAGCAACCGCAAATTATCCTTAAGACGTCCACTTCGAAGTCCGAAATCATTATAAGATTTTGTAAGAGGATGTTGAATGGATTCGGCCTTGAAATTAAATACAGATTGGGACGTGCTGGTAAAAGAGGTGAGTGAAGTCATCACCAAGATTACCGGCAACGTCATGGAAGATAAGCAAAGACCAATGATTGAGTCTCGTTTAAAAAGACGCTGCCTTGATTTAAAGATGTCTTCTCCCATTGAGTACAAACAATTCTGGAAACGGCATCAGGATCAAGAAAATAAAATTCTGATCGGACTGCTTACCACTCACTTCACTTCTTTCTTTCGCGAATTTTCTCATTTTGAATGGCTGGCAAATGAACTTCCGGCCATTGTTCAGAATGTGCGTAAAGAGGGTCGTAAAACCATCACGATCTGGTCGGCAGCTTCTTCTAAAGGTCAGGAAATCTGGTCTTTATGCATGTGGCTTCAGCACTATCTGCCCAAAATTGACCCTTTCATGGATTTCCATGTCCTTGGAAGTGATATTGACAGTGTTTCAGTTAAAGAAGCTGAAAATGGTGTCTATCACCGACGTGAACTTGAGACGGCCCCCCGGCATTTATGGGAAGGGCATTGGGTTCGGGGAACAGGTGAGATTTCCGACTGGTATAAAATTAAATCAGATATGAGAAAGCACGCCAGTTTTAAGGTCATGAACCTGCTGGATATTTCTTTAAGTAAAGATCAGGCCTTCGATATTATCCTTTGTCGAAATGTACTTATTTATTTTGATCGAAAGAACCAGGAGAAGATTGTTCTCTCTCTTTTGAAACACCTGAGTCCAATGGGTACTCTCATTACCGGTTTGAGTGAGTCTCTTGGCGGTTACGGTCTACCTGTTAAGGGTGTGGCCCCTTCAGTTTATAAACTTCAAAGTGCTCCGGTCATAGAGTTGCCTAAAAAGGTCCAGCCTCAGGTTGAGACTTTACCGGTGCCTTTGAAGGTTTTTTGTGTCGATGATTCGGCCACCATTTTAAATATCCTTAAAAAAATCCTGAAAGCTCCTCAGTTTGAGGTCATCGGAACGGCCAGTAATGGTCTTGATGCCCTTGAAAAATTAAAGGTCTTAAAACCAGATGTGATTACGCTGGATATTCATATGCCAGAAATGGATGGACCGACTTTCCTTAAAACTTCCGGAGTTGCCTACAGAACACCGGTGATTGTCGTCAGTTCTGTCGGTCGCGATCATGAGCCGCTGATTAGTCCAATGAAAAGTCTTGGAGTGGTGGACTTTGTCGAAAAGCCCACGCTTACCAACATAACGGAAATCGGGGAAGAGCTCGTACAGAAAATAAAAATGGGATGGTTAAATAGAAAGAATGTTGCCTCATCCAAATCTGTGGTCACTTCAGATACCCAATCAAAAAAACGCCCATCGGGAATGGTTGTTTTTAATTTTGGTTCAGGTGATGAATTGAGATTATTGCGTGTCCTTGATGAACATGATTGGGAGAGTGATCATCTGGTCTTCCGATTCAATGGAGCGAGTTTCCCCGTGAGCTTTAAAGAAAGAATACAGCTACCACTGAAGAGAGCAGCAAAAATTGATCTTGTGTCCCTTAATGAGCGGACTCCTTTTTCCAGCGCTCCAGTGGTCTGGTTGTGTTTTAGAAGTGGGGATTTTCAACAGCTGAAGGATAAAAGAAAGAAACATGAATTCATGGTGCTGGAAGAAGGATCGCCTGAATTTATCGTGACAGATGCCAGCGATATTTCTCCTGCCACTTCTTTTAATTATCTGGTTGATAAATTTTTCAGGGGAGAATAATGGAATTCTTTCTTGGTAAAATTATTCAAGGTCATACAGGTTTATTGCAGTTCACTCTTCCTGATAATGTTGTGCTTATCTGGAAAGATTGCTCCCCGGCAGAAGCCGTTATTTGTGAAACCCATGAAGATGTACCGCACAATTGGGCAAATCAAAAGAGTGTGCCCTGGAAAATTTTTGGAACATTTGAACGCATTAAAAATATTTTTCCGCAGTTCTCAATTCCCACAGGCTCCAAAGTGATTGGTCTTGAGCCCGGTGCTTCGATTCAGATGGCTATTGAGAAAAATCTCATTCGTTTCATGGGAAAAAGAAAAAAGAGAGCGGTCATTGTTGATGACTCAGCTACTATCCGTAAACTTTTAAAACACATTATTTCTTCATTTGAAGGATGGGATGTGGTGGATGAAGTGGAGAGGGCCGAAGACATTTCGACCTCACTTAAAAATTATTATCCGGACCTTGTCACCTTGGATCTCCATATGGGAGAGATCAATGGGGTCGAGGCCATGAGGAAGTTTCTTGCTCCTCAAAAAATTCCTACACTCATCATTACCTCTCAGCCCAAACAATCTGGTTCTTTGGTTATGGATGCCATGGATGCCGGTGCCCTGGACTACCTTCAAAAGCCAGAGTCGGGAGGATGGGATCTTCTGAAAGATGATCTGTTACTTAAAATGGAAGCAGCACTTAAATCAAAGTGGCAGATGACCTCTACTACCAAGGCGGGTCTTCAGAATAAATCCTTTAATTTTAAACCAGAGGATTATCTGATTACTATCGGCTCTTCCACTGGCGGAACCCAGGCCTTGCAGCAAATCTTTACCAATATGCCTTCTATCATTCCGCCGATTCTTGTGGCCCAGCATATCCCTGCTGGATTTTCCAAGGCCCTGGCAGACCGCCTTAATAAGCTGTGTCCTTTTGAGATCAAAGAAGCCGAAGACGGGGATGAGCTCAGACCAAATAGAGTTCTCATTGCGCCCGGAAATCATCATATGGCCCTCAGTAAAAATGGAAAAACCGTTGAGGTGTTTCCAGGTGAACCAGTAAATCGCTTCAGGCCCTCAGTGGACGTTTTATTTAAATCAGTGGCCAAGCACTCAACTAAACACACTGTCGGTGTGATTTTAACCGGAATGGGTAAAGACGGGGCCAGTGGAATGGTGGATCTCCAGCGCATGGGTGCCTACACCATCGCTCAAGATGAAGCGAGTTGTGTCGTTTTTGGCATGCCCAAGGAAGCCATCAGACTTAAAGCAGTTGAAAAAGTTGCTCCATTAAGTGATGTGCCGGAGATTGTGATGAATCATTTAGTGAAAAAAAATACGCATTTTAAGAATGGAACTTAATTTTTACTTAAGGTCATTTTTCAAAAAAGCCGAAATGGATTCAAAGGACTGACTATGGACGATTTTGAAATTGAATTAAAACATGACTTCTTACAAGAGGCCCGCGAGCTTCTTCAAAATACGGAGCAATCTTTTCTGGAGCTTGAGAAGGATCCTTCCAACAAGACCCTGATTGATGCCATCTTTCGCTTTGCCCATAATTTAAAGGGCACTTCAAGAGCAGTAGGTTTTGGCCAGATTGCTGAGCTCACTCACCGGGCAGAAAATCTTCTTTTGGAAATCAAGCAAGAGAAAATTTTTGCCACTGATCTCATTGTTTCAACTCTGCTTCTTTTTAACGATAAAGTTCGTGAGATGATTGACGGCCTTGAGGAAAACCTGGACGCCGTTTTTGATTGTGAGCAGTTGATGAAAGATCTCGATGCTATTATCGCCGGCGAAGCTGCTGCACCAGTTGCTACTCCTGCAGCCGCTTCATTTGAACCTGAAGTTGAGGTGGAAGTTGAAGCGAAGTCAGTAGAGTCTTTCGAGGAGCCACAAGTTGAAACAGTCGCTCAGGCGGTAGTCCATAAGTTGCCGGAGAAGAAAGAAGTTAAAAAAGAACCGCGAAAAGATGATGAAACCTTGAGAGTCTCCCTCAACAGACTTGAAGTGTTAAACAATCTGGTGGGTGAGCTGGTTATCATTCAGTCAGTGGTTGAAAGCGCTCTCGGTAAATCCGGTGAACTGAAAACCGCCCGTTCTCTGGGGAAGCTCTGTAAGGACATTCAAGACCTTTCAATGTCACTGCGTATGGTTCCGGTAGGTCCTTCTTTCCAGAAACTTGCCAGAATTGTGAGAGATACTTCTAAATTACTTAATAAGAAAGTGGATCTTCGTCTGATTGGTGAAGACACTGAAATTGATAAAACAGTCGCTGAAAGTTTAGGTGATCCTCTGGTCCACATTATCCGTAATGCCATCGATCATGGACTAGAAACCCCAGCTGAAAGAATTGCCGCTGGGAAGCCTGAGGAAGGTGTTGTGGAAGTAATGGCATTCCATGAAGGCAACTTCTTGGTCATCCAGATCACCGATGACGGCAAAGGCATTAATGGCTCGAAGCTCATCGAAAAGGCCCGTGCCAAAGGGATCATTCCAGATTCCATGAACCTGACTGAACAGCAGGCCATCGAACTTATTTTTCACGCTGGATTCTCGACTAAAGAAGTGGTTTCTGAGGTTTCGGGAAGAGGCGTGGGAATGGATGTGGTTAAGACCAATATCGAGCAGCTCGGTGGTGAGGTTAAGGTCCGCTCTAAATTGGGAAGTGGCAGCTGTTTCCGACTGATGCTTCCACTGACTCTGGCCATTATTGATGGAATGCTCATTAAGGCCGGTGGACAGCAATTAGTGGTTCCGAAAGGGCAAGTGCAGGAAGTGATCAGACTTGAAGAAAATATGATCACTCAAATGACTGGCCGCAGACCTTATATGAATCTCAGAAACACCATTATTCCGGTGTTCTATCTGGAAGAGGATTGGGGAAGTGTTGCCACCGGTGAGAAGGCGAATATCGCCATGATTGTCAGACATAATGATCAGTCATTTGCCATCGGTATCACTGATATTATGAGACAGCAGCAAGTCGTGGTGAAGCCACCGACAAAAGAAATTCTTAACAAGCAGGGCGTGATGGGTACCACCATTTTAGGTGATGGTAAGCCTTCACTGATTATCGATCTCATAAATCTTTACTCTCGCAAGTTAAGACAAGAAATGAATAATGATTCTATGGTTCAAGCAGCCTAATAGAAAGAGGACCAAGATATGGATATGTTTAACAAAGATAAGAATTCTTCAAACATGGAAACGAAGAGATTTCTCGAGTTCAAGCTGGGTGATGAAAGCTACGCAGTGGGACTTTTGAAAGTCAGGGAGGTGATTACTCCTCCTGAAGTGACCGCCATTCCTAAGGCTCAGCCTTATGTTTGTGGTTTGATTAATTTACGTGGAACAGTTCTTACCGTCATTGATCTCAGAAAAAAACTGGGCATTCGTCCAGGTCAGGATGCTTCTCAGAATGCAGTAATCATCTTTGATCTGGATGAAAGATTAGTAGGTGTGGTGGTTGATTCCATTCAGAAGGTTCTTAATATTGACGAGACTAAAATTAAGCCTGTTCCTGATTCCGACGGTCAGGGCATGGCCCATATTTTAGGAATCCTTCACCATGAAGAAAAACTGACGATGTGGCTTGATCCCAAGTCCCTGCTTGATGGATCGGCCCCACTAAAAGTAGCAGCTTAAAATAAATATAAAAAAACAAACATAATAAAGGAAAATTGCATGTTTAATCCAAATACTCCGGTTCTAGTCGTTGATGATATGTCTACCATGAGAAAGATTGTTGCTAAAATTCTTCGTGATCTTGGCTTTACCAATATTACAGAAGCTGCAGACGGCAACCAGGCCTGGGAAACCATCAATAAGGCCCCGGCACCTATCGGTCTGATTATTTCTGACTGGAACATGCCTAATTGCACGGGATTGGAACTTCTGAAGAGACTTCGCGGTGATAAAAATATCTCTCGTATTCCGTTTATTCTGGTAACAGCGGAAGCAGAACAGCATCAAGTTGCTGAAGCTGTTAAATCAGGAGTGGATCAATACGTTGTGAAGCCTTTCAGTAAGGACGCCCTACAGGCAAAACTGGAAATGGTTCATAAGAAATACGCAGCAGCTGCCTAGTTGTTAATTGGTGACAGATGAAAAAGAATTTTGAAATTACAACCACTGATGAGTACCTGGTACTTAAGTTGACTGGGGATTGTAATTCCAGCAATCTAAAAAACTTCTAAGATGAGGTAATGGAGTATATTAAAAGTCCATTACCTCATGTCATAGTTGATTGCATAAATCTTTCATCTGTCGGCCGCGAATGGGTGAGGGAACTTTTAAGGATCAATCTATTTCTCAGAAGCTTAAGCCGGCAGATGAGATTTATCAATGTGAGTGCTGGATTAAAACAAGATCTCAGGTCACAGGGAATGGATGATGCTTTTAAGATTGCCCCCACCATACGTGATGCTTTGGTTGAATTGGGTCTGACTCCTAAAAGAACTCTGGATACAGAATTTATCAATCCTTTTTTAAATTCAACGTTACATGTCTTGAAAGTTCAGGCCAATATCGAATCCCATGCGGGAAGAGTCTATCTTAAAAAGAAAGATGAGAAGCTTTTAGGTGATGTCTCGGGAGTCATTGGTATCGTCAGTGATTCATTCTCCGGAGCAGTGGTCATCAGTTTTTCCGAAAAAACATTTCTTAAAGTCATGAGTGAGATGTTGGGAGAAGAGTAACGGAATTAAATAATGACATTAATGATGGCGCCGGTGAAATAACCAATATGATATTTGGCCAGGCAAAATTAGTGTTAAACGAAAAAGGCTATGGCATTAAAAGGGCCCTTCCGTCATTGAACCCTTTGAAAGTACCGCCGGAAATTTCTTTGTAGAAATCTGTCTCTCTGAATAGATCAGTTTTCAGACTTCCTTTTACGGAAAGCATATTTGAAAATGATCCTGAGGTATTTGGACTCAACATTCCGTGCTAAGGCGGCCATGCGAATGGCACAATAAAAACTCACAGAGAAATTCATTATCCCAATCATAATGATACTAAAGGCCATGTTAAGCATCGATGGCCAGTATTCTAAATTCCATTCCAGCGCATTGAAGGCCAGAGTCACAGTCCCGGCAGCAAGGGTTACGTGTCTGATGTCCAGAGGAAGAGCGGTGAATTTTCCGATGATTATAGGACTGGCAAGGAAAAAAGCGATGGAGAGATTTCCGGCAATCCCTCCCATCGTTCCTGCAAAATTATCAGCAATGGAGTTGATCTGTTTTTTATTCATGATCTTGTTTAAAAATGTATTGGCCCTGATTGCCTCAGGAATATCTCTGAACACCAGCCAGTTCTCCACCCAACCGGTGATGACACTGGAGAGCCAGAGAAAAATCCCGGTGAGGATAGCAAATGGTATGGTCAGACCAGTTAAAGGATTATGCTTTTTAATGACAGTTAAGGCCTCTACGCCGGTCATAAAATGAGAACCGGTAATGAAGAACCATATCCAGTCCAGAGCGATAACTGCTGGAATGACCCAGATCAGATTGCCAATAGTGGTAATGAATTGGGAGCTGACGATTCTTTTGGTCTCAAGAGAAATCTCTTCCAGGCTTTTAGTCTGTTTAAAGGCTTCAAATTTTCGTGACAAGGCCGAAGCTGTATAGGCCGGCTGCTTGCTTGAAAGGGCCATGTGCCACTTCTGCATAACAAGAAAACTCAGGGCATAATTTAAGAAGAAGAAAAAGCCCTCAAAGAAGAGCGGCAAACTCATCAGAGCAATTAAGAATTTGAAGACTGCTGTAAAGGCGGTCAGCACTCCGGCCCAGGTGGCGGCGACAAAGAGCTCCTTCTTCTCTTCCGGGGTCGTGGCAATGTAATGCTCGCCTTTCTCTCCCGCCCGCTCAACAATTTTTCGAGTGAGCATGTGCAGATTTTCTTTGATGTAGGTTTTCACCCCAAGGCTTTTAATCTCATCACGAATCAGGCGGCCAATGAACTGCCCAATAATAAGAGGCTTGGCCACGTCTCCATAGTCTTTACCTAGATAGATCAACATCTCAATACGATCCAGGATTGAATCAATTTTCTCCAGCCTGAATATGAGATCCACCGAGACCCCGGACGATTCAATATTGTCCCGGACGGACTTTAAATCCAGTCTTGCGTTGGAAATTTCCTGCAGGATCTTGTTGGTTGTGCCACCCGAATTGATGGCCATATTCAAACGAAGAAAGCTTGATTCGTTTAAACGCTTTCCTAGGAGCCTGCGCCTTATGTCCTTTGTCGTTCCAAGAGTTGCCACCTGGGCACCCAGAATGATCATCGCTTCTTCCCGGTCTGACTTGAGACCTTCAAAGGAGAGAGACTGTTTGGCGATAAACTCTTCAATGAACGGAAGAATGTTTTTGAAAGATGATTCGATCCATAGGGCGTCCTCTTCTTCAGTGAAGAGAATTTTAAATATCTCTGAAAGGTCCTGTTCTGAATAAGCGTCAGGCAGGATCCTTTGGATCAGACGGTTAGAAACTTCATTAAAAAATCCCTGATTTTCTGAAATACCAGTCAGGCAGTAGAGACCGACGGCCCCGCCAGAGACAAGGAGTTCCTGGAGAGTCGAAGCAAGTCCGGCCGCTTGGTCCGGATGGCGATCTAGAAATTGAAAAAGGAATCTGAGTCTGATGTCACGTGACTGAATCGGATCGGGAAGAAGACCGGAAGATTGTACCTTCACCGGTAGTCTTACCCAGTCCATAATCTGACCGAGGGTTGCTATTCTTTCATGATATGAGTTTTGAGGATCCAATGTTGCCAGAAGGGTTGCGAGATCTGCCTGGACCAGATCCGGATTGAGTGCATACTTTAAATTTTTGATGATCTTCAGCATTAATCTCTGGCTTTTTTTATATTTGATTCCTTGAAACGTTCTTTTAGATGCTAACTTTTTAAGTATAAAAAGCCCAGTTTTCAGCACTAAGAAAACCTAAATTGCTGGCAAATCCTTGTATTTTGATCCATTTTTAGCAATGATTAAGCACCTAAGGAGTTTTTATGAAGTTATCATTCTTATTCGGCCTCTTGGCCCTCGGCCTTTTGGCTTTTTCTTGTACCAAACAGAAGGACATGACGACCAAGGAATTACACCTTATGTCTCCTTCTAAAATTGCTGGTTACGATCCTATTCAGGCCTCTGATATGTATCAGACCCTGGAAATTGGTAAGGTCTATGAAGGTCTTTTTGAGTTTCATCCTACCAAAAGACCTTATCAGCTTCATCCTAATCTGGCCGAAGGCATGCCTGAGATTAGTCAAGATGGTTTAACCTATACTTTTAAAATTAGAAAAGGCGTTCTCTTTCATGATGACAAGGCCTTCCCTAATGGAAAGGGCAGAGAAGTAAAGGCCCAGGATTTTGTTTATTCATTCAAGCGTCTGGCCGATCCTAAACTCATGAGCAAAGGCTGGTGGTTATTTGATGATAAGCTCGCCGGTGTAAACGAGTGGCGTGAAAAATATGCTTCGGCGGAAAAAGTAAACTATGATGACGTGCTGGAAGGAATCAAGGCCATTGATGACTATACACTACAGATTAAACTGGCCAGGCCTTATCCTCAGCTGATGTACTCTCTGGCCATGCCTTATACTGTTGTCGTTCCTAAAGAAGCTGTTGAGTTTTATGGAACAGAGTTCCTGAATCATCCGGTGGGAACTGGGCCGTTTATTCTGCCAGATTTCAATCAGTCAAATACCATCACTTATTATAAGAATCCAAACTACCGCGAAAAATTCTTTCCTTCTGAAGATCCAAACTTGGCAAAGCAAAGAGTTCCAATGCTCGATAGCATTGTCGTTCACATCATGCTTGAGGCCCAACCGCGCTGGTTTAACTTCAATAAGGCCAAAGTGGACGTCCTGGAGCTTCCAAAAGATAACTTTGATCAGGCCCTTAATAAGGATGGAACATTGGCGAGTGATCTGGTTAGCAAAGGCGTTCAACTTGATGCTGAGCCAATGATGGATGTGACTTTCTACGCCTTTAACCATGACGATCCTCTTTTTAAAAATAACCTTAAACTTCGTCAGGCCATGTCTCTTGCCTATGACCGCAAGAAGTCCAATGAGCTTTTCTATGTGAATACAGGAACGATCGCTGATGGAGTTATCCCTCCAGGTCTTGGCGGTTATGATGAAAGTTATAAAAATCCTTACGTTGAGTATAATGTTGAAAAAGCTAAGCAGTTACTCAAAGAGGCCGGTTATCCGGAAGGGAAAGGCCTGCCTGAGATCACGGTGCAAACGACGGTTTCAACTGATTCCCGACTGATGCTTGAATTCTTCATTAAGTGTATGAGTGATATTGGTATCAAGGTAAAGCTTGGATCAAACTCATGGCCGGAACTGGTGAACAAAGTCACAAAAAGACAGCATCAGATGTATACCATGGCCTGGCACGGAGACTATCCGGATGCCGAAAACTTCCTCTCATTATTGTATTGTCCTAACCAGTCTCCAGGTTCCAATGGTTCTAACTATTGTAATCCAAAGTTTGATGCTCTCTTCAAGAAGGCCACTCTTTTACAGGACACTCCAGAGCGTTCAAAACTCTATGCAGAAATCAACCAGATGGTTTCTGAGGATGTTCCATGGATCCTTGGGTTTCACAGACAGAAACAATATCTGAGTCAGGGTTGGATCAAGAATTTTGAGTACACAGAATACTTCCAGCACCTGTTTCAGTATCTGGATGTTGATCTGGAGAAGAAAAAAGAACTGAGTTCTAAGTTTTAATTTGTTGTAAATGATAAAAAAGGGGAAGCCGAAGCTTCCCCTTATTTTTAGTTAAGATAATCTCTTCTTAGATCTGTGGACTTTCACAATTGACTTTTCTGACAAACTGACGATCAAATTCATCATTGGCCGAGAGATACAAGTGGCTGTAGTGGATCACATCACTTGAATCAAGAGAAGAAAAGCTTGGAGTAAACTGGCTACTTCTTAGAGTTAGGTCCCAGAAATCCTCTTTATCACTTTCGTTACTCCACATGTTCTGACCACTGCTGAAGCTATGATGGATATTGACGTAACTAAGTGTTCCACTTGCCACCGAAAGATTTAGGGTCATGCCTGCGGCAGCATTTTCACAGAACAAGGGAGCTGACATTCCAAAACTTGGAATGTGAATAGGAGCATTGAAGGCGTTAACGATCAGAGGCTTCTTGATGGTGAATTCATCAGCTAAAGAAATCGCTGCATTGGTCATCGAAATTCTTTCAATGCGGTTCATCTGAGCGATTTGACCTTCAGACAGAGATACTTTTTGAGCGACATCGTAGTCGAAATAACTTCCAGGACACCCGTTAGTACATGGATTGGCATTACTTGGACAAGCCTCAGCATAGCTCAAATAAGCAGTCGCCCCGGTACTTTGGTTAAAAGATTTATATGGTGTTAGAGTTGTCGATAAGGTCAAACCAACTGAGCACTGCTCATTGTCCCATTTCGGTGCTGTCACTACATAAAGTTTCATCGATGCCGAGTCATTAGGGAAAATCTTATGAGTACTTACAGCTGTCAGGGTAATCTCTTGACCATCTGCTAAGGCCACTGACTTCTTATCATCCAAGTAGAAGTTTAAATTCACCGAGTAACTATCTACTGCCTCATTGCTAGTTTTGTTATAGCTAGTGCTATACAAGCTTTCGGTATCAATCCAATATTCAAAAGTCTTTTTATTACCGACTAGATCATATTTGGCCTCTTGTTCATCATATTTAAGAGCAATCTCTTCAGAGCCTCTCATCAGACCGTTTAGGTAAAAGTTAAAACTGATCAGCGCCACTTTACTGACACTGTCATAGTTAATGAGGGTGATGTCTTTTAAAGCGACGTTTTCAAATTTTACCGATCCATTTTGACCGACACACTCCGCTCTAGTTTCAGCATCATCATCCTCACCGACACGACAAAACCATCCCCAGATACCAGCGTCCCGGGAATTGCCTTCTTCCTTGTAATCAGCATGGAAAAATGGTGCAAAAGCGGCAAAAAGATTATCGACGTCACAGGCACCGTCATCATCCTTAGGAACGCCATTACAGGCCACTTTACTGGAGTGGAGACTGGCCAGCGCATTCATTCGGGCACGGATCTGATCCAGCACACTCAGCTGCACTTTGGCCGCATCAAGGGCGGTCTGATCAATGGCAACGATAGCAGCGTCTGCCGCATCAACTTTATCGATAAAAATTGGCGCTGATGCACCTTTTAAAGAGATTTGAATCCCCGCCGCCGCATCGGTATTAACCGAGATGACGTCCATCAAACCATCCACACCGACACCCGAACCGGCAACAAATTCACCGTTTAATAAATCAAGATTGGCGGGGGCAATTTTACCTGAACCAAGAAGACCTGCCTGGACAAATTTTTGAACCAGCTCTTCTTTTTCTTGCTGCAGTTTGGTTTCAGAGAAATTGCTCGCTTCACTTTCAAAGTTGGCAAAAATCTCATCCCCATTGGCCTTACCAAAGACGTTGGCAACGATGGTGTGAGTCAGCGGAGTGACGTTGATCTTTTTTCCTTCCGCTAGAGCACTTTGGCTGGCGACGGAAATGTACTTCTCACCTGAAGGGGCAATAACCTGAACCAGGTATGGTTCGCTAAGACTTGCGACATCGGCGGAATAACTTCCGTCTGATTCAGTGGTGTCTTCAACCACTTCACCATTAGAGCCTTTAATCTTTACTGCACCTCCGGAAATTGGAGCACCGGTGGCCGCAATACCACTCATGATATTGCCAGCGCCGCTGGTTGAGGATTTTTCACCGCAACTGACCAACTGCAGGAGGGCAGTGCCTAGAATTATTGAACGTACGTACCGCGTTTTCATTTCATACTCCCATGTGTGATTTGAAGCAACTCGATGATTATCGGAAGAAACTCACAGGGGCCGAATGTGATATTTGGAAATAGATTGATTTGAAGGGGTTACTGAGGATATCCCTTGGTTTCTTAGGCCAAGGGGTTGGGTTATTTTGGCAATTAAATGAGGCGATAGTAGTTATTATGTGAAATGGAATAAGTAAACGTTATTTATTTTTGATTCCCCACTTCTGATAAATGTCACTTTGTCTGAAATATTCCCGGTAGGTACAGGCACGCTTGGCCAGATCCTGCTTGAAGGTATCTGCACTCAAAGTCACTGTCTCAGGTCCCCCTGGCTCCATAGCTTCCATTTTAAGACCACTGCAAAGTCTCAGGTCTACCCACTGCTCGACATTTTCGGCACCTAAAATCAGAAAGCACATGGAGGTGCGAAGGTCTCGATAAGACTGAGCAACAGAGGGAGTGGCCTGGCGTTCAGAGTTGTATAACTTCTGCAGAGAGCGGTTGATGTTAAAACCAAAAATGCTCATGAAGCTTGAGAGGTTCATCATGGTGTAGGCCTTACCGCGCTTAATGTCTTCTTTTAAAATAGCGAAGCTCGATGTGCCACTCATGCGGCCAATGGATTCAAAAAATCGGTCTGCTGCCAGAAGTTGGGCAATCAGCACCTGATCTTCTTCCGGACTATTTTTAATGTATTCCAAAAGGGAGAGACGAACGATCATTTCAAGTCGTGCTTGCAGTACTACGATACCGTACTTAAGTTGGGCAGTTTCGTAAATTTCTTCAATCGGGGTGAGACCGCTCTCATTAAAACTAGAAGAGACATCTCCGGTGATGATGGTAACGGCAATAGTATCGTGGATCTTTTTTAATTTCTCTAATGTGTCCCGATAAATGCGTGCAAAATCCTGCTGTCTCTCCCCTGGAGGATTTTTTTCCAGGAAGTCAGTGATGGTCTTAAGTGCATCAAGGGGAGTTACCATCCAGGGCTCAGCTTCAATATTGGCACTGGAGAGAGTTTGTAATGGATCGGGCTGTTGAACCTCCGTTAATTCGCGGTTCACGAGATTTGAGGCCCGGTCAACCCATTCTTTATATCTTGCTTTAACGGCATCTAAGGATACGATCACATCTTTGGGTTTATTCCATGAAGAAAAAGCATAGATACCATTTACTGAGCGGATACGTGGATCATCTTCGCGCAGACCGATTAGATAATAGGGCGAGTACATCGCCGCATGGATATCATTTAAGGGATTCTTCACTTCCATGCTCTCCACATGTTGGGGGGCCAGCGAAGTAATGATCGATCTTAGAAACAGCCACTGCTGATCATCCGGTTTCCCTTCCAGGGAATCATAGGTGTTGCGATTTTGTTCAATTAAGCTCAGACCAAAGTCCGCTTGTGAGCGAACCATGAGCTCTCGACTTAGGACGACTCTTCTTCTTTGCGCATCAGCAGTCGTTCGAGGAGAAACCCCGTTTCTTACTTTGTTTAACCAATCAAGAATCACTGGTATTTCACGGTCATTAAGGGAAATTGCCTTGGCAAAATCCTGGTTTCCGATTTCTGTTCGACGATTTTTTGCCTTGAAATTTAAAAATGATTCCGCGTCCTGCATCTGGCACCAACGGTCGGCCATGGATTCAAGAGCACAACTATAGGCCTCGAAGGTGACAGTGCTGTCAGAGATGTTTCGGATGGTGCGGGCGTAGCGATGGTTTCTGATTCCATCCATGGCCACTTTGGCAAAGGTTGATCCGGCAGTCAGAGTCAGACCAATGGCCGGGTTAACGAGTGTCGCGGCCGAACCGACTCCCGCCATAATGGACGTGGCCGATTTAAGAAGAGTTGGATTTTTATCAACACATTTTTGATTAGCGGTGATTTGCGCAAAGGAAGAGTTCGCACTCTGGGCAACCTGGGCGAGGATTGTTACTTTGTCCTCACCAGAGAGGCTCTCGCCAATCTTGTCTTTACTAAGTAAGCGGGCCCGCTTTATCTGCAGCTCCCGCAAGTTCTCGTTAATGTCATACAAAGCGTCCGGATCAGTGGTCTTGGTTAATTGAATCAGCAGTTCCTGTTCTTCAGCGTTGTATACACTGATGGCATTTTTAGTTTCATTTAATTTTTCCAGAGTCGTCAGTTGAGAGGCGAGATTGGTGAGCTGAGAGATCGCACCTGCAGCGCCCGCACAGTCTGGATCACTGGCCATGGCGGTGAGAGTTTTTATGAGTGCGTTGGAATCAGCAATGGCCGCCTGAGTCCAATGAGCACTGGTTTTACAACTTCCTGAGAAGTAGGAGAGAAGAGTTTGCGCCGCTTGGTCTTGGGCGTGTGAGCTAAATGAGATCCCGAGGATCATGGAGATAAGGGCCAATTTTTTCATGGCGCATTTGTAACAAATGCAGTGAGAAAAGGGGATTAAAATTACTCAATGTAATAATCTTTAAGGCTGTCTTTGGGATATTTTAAAATTGGGGACTTAAGTCCCCAATTCGTTTTTATTCGTTGCACAAGTCTTTGAATCCCTCAGGACAAGAGAAGGGTTCACCGCTATCACAAGTAGGACCAGTGACCGGAACACACTGATGTCTGCTGGTGCGACCGATCTCGCAGCCATCTCGGAATCCTTGGATACAAAGAATTTGCACCGGCGTCTTACAAGATGCTCCCTCATTTTTTAAAACGCATTTATGCACTCTGGTGGTCTGATTAAGACAGCCGTCGATGTAGCCATCACCACACACCAGGGCCAGTTCCAATTGGCAACTGATGTTGGTGCTTACAGGCATACAGTAGTGGGAACGGGGTTTTTCCAAAGCGAAGGCCGGGAGAATTAATCCACAAAGTAACAAGAGCAAGAGAAACGTTTTCATGTTCAACCTTTTGTTATTGGGGCCAATTGAGATTGAAATGAATATCAGATTGTTTGCGGCCAAAAAACTATCATTAAGGAAATTGAGGCAGGATTGAGCTGAGTAAGTTTATGAGCTCTTTTCCAAAGATGGTAGGCCCAGATAATATTGCTTATATTTTTTGCGGTACTCACTGGGGTTTTGCCCTAGATGCTTTTTGAAATTCTTTGAGAATACAAAAGAGTCATTATAACCTAGTGAGTGAGAAATCTGTTCAATCGTTAAGTCGGTTGAAATTAATAAGTTTGACGCTTTTTGAATCCTTAGTTTCGACAAGTAATTTAGAGGCGTGTCACCCAGTGAGTTTTTGAATTTGGAAGCAAGCCCTGATCTTGATATACCTGATTTCTCTGCTAGCTCATTTAAAGACCAGTTATGAGTCAAATTTTCGTGCAGTAAGTTCAAAACTTTAAAAATGAGAGGATCAGATATTGATCCGCTCCAGGAATGATTAGTCCCTTTCTGTCGAAGTATCTCTCTAAGGATATAGTTAAACATCACATCTAAAAGGTTTTTGGTAATCTTGGTTGATCCAATATCAGCTAACGCCATCTCTTGAGATATTAAACTTAGGACCGTATTAATAGGGGAGTGCCTTTCGATATTTACTGAACTTAAAATGAAGTAATCAGGAAGTTCAAAAAAAAGTGGGTGTATCGGGTCACATAATAGTTGATAGGCCCCACTAATAAGAATGGATTCAGTGGCCGCCGCATTGCTCGACAATGAGTGATCAAACCCTCTTGTTAAAAAGACAATATCTCCTTGCCTTAAAACTTTGGGCTTCTCAAATTTTTTGGCCTCCAAGATAAGCTCACCCTTCGTGACAACATGAAAAGCAATCGACTTATTGCAGGGAAATTTCATCTGCCAGGGTGATTGAATAACCTGGTTATGCAGTAAATGGTTTTTAACTCCCGAGAGTTGGAGTATGTCGCTGACAATGTCCATGGTTTAGATATAACTTTTTTATTGATAAAAGTACAGCTTTTTGGACTAACGTATGGTTCAAATAGATCTTTAGCCATTCAAAAGTCCCTGTGTCTGGGTAAGTATTGGATTAAGTAAAACAGCCAGACAGAGGTCATATGAATACATTAATAGTTAAGTACTTGCCGAGCGGCCATTCTTCAAACACTAAAAAACTTCTCGATCTTTTCATGGAGCAAATCCCTGCTTCAAGTAATGTTGAACAAATTGATCTTTTAGAATACCGGCCACCTGTTTTCAGTGAAAAGAGTTTGGAGGCCTATATAACAAGAAATTACATGGGACAAGATTTGACTCCTGCTCAGCAAGAATTGCTCAAAGAGCATGATCGCCTGATTAAACAATTGAAGAGTGCTGATGTCCTGGTAATGTCCTATCCGATGCATAACTTCTCTATGCCGGGAATAGTAAAGTCATACTTTGATGCCATCATGTTCAGTGGAGAAACTTTTAAAATGAGCAGCTCCGGCGTTGATCCAGTCATGAATAAATTAAAAGCACTGACTCTTTACACAAGTGGAAGTGAATATCCCCAAGAAAAGGTGAGTGCTGATTTTCCCTATTGGGATGCCCTAAGTGCTCTTGCCAAAATTGAATTCAGTTTCATGGGAGCAGGTGAGCATGAAGCTTTTGGTGTTTCGCTCAGAGACCCTAGCAAAGTAACTGAAAAATTAGAGAGCGCCAGAAATAAATTTCAAGAGCTCTCAAAGAGATGGTATCAGTTGTGATGATCTCTAGGTGACTGCCGTCTTGTCCTGAGTGACAAAAGAAAACTTGCCATGCAAGGCGAGGATTCTTTCATCAGAGTACATATCTTCTCGGTAGACATCGACACTGACTTCCAGGCTGGTTGTTCCAACTCTAACCACTTTGGCATCTAATTCAACTAAGCTGCCGCTAGGAATGGGTGTTTTAAAGTTAACCTTATCACTGGATACGGTGACGACTTTTTTTCGGGTGAACCGCGTGGCCGCGATAAAGGCGGCCTCGTCCATCCACTGCAAAGCGACTCCACCAAACAAGGTGTCATAGTGGTTGGTTTCTCCGGGGAAAACGGCCTTGAAAACCTTGGTTTGAGATTGATTAATTCTCTCTTGTAGATGAGACTCTAGTGGCATGATTCCTCCGCGGGATAATAATTTTATTCATCTTCGGGCTCGGACTTCTCAAAATGAGTTACCGTTGCGGGACAGTACTGGATTTTCACCAGTTTCACCTAAGGATGAATGTGAAGGGCGATTATAGTTCAATTTAATGACTTCGAAAAGAGCTTCTAGCTCTTGTGCTTTTACTTGAATTGATCAAATACTGGCGTCACAAAGATAGAGATTCTTATATCCCTAGACATTAAAATCCGGCCCGACCACGCCCTTGTCGGGTGACAGGGACATTTGTTGGTGGATTGCATATGGGCGAAGTTTAGTGAGGACCAATTGTATTACACTTTGGTCGCGGTAGGTGATTTGATAAAAAATTCTAGACATAAGAACTTATATAGTGCGATCTTAAAGTAACAAGCTGGGGGTGCCTTCATCATGGTGATGGACGGCTGAGAAAAACCCTTCGAACCTGAAAGAGATAATGCTCGCGCAGGGAAGCCACGATGAAAATATTATTTTTTGTTCTGATTTTTATTGTCTCAAACCAAATCCTTATTGCAGAATCTGCAACAGAAAGCCTTCTTCCCATTGAGGTCACTGAAACTCCTGAATCACCCGAGTTTATGGGATTTGATGGCCCTTTTCGGAATCTGCCCATCACAGTGGAAAGCTTTGATCAGTCTTCGATTCATTCGGTCCAGGCACGAAGATTATCCGATCTCACCACCTTGGATGCTTCCATTACCGATGGCTACAATGCCACTGGGTACTGGGATATTATTTCCATCAGAGGCTTTGTCCTGGATAACAAGTCCAACTTCTTTAGAGAAGGACTGCCCATTAGTGCGGAGACCTCAATTCCTCTAGAAAATAAAGAGCGGGTAGACGTTCTGAAGGGCATCGGTGGTATCCAGGCCGGAGCGGCCAGCCCCGGTGGTGTCGTCAATTACGTGGTGAAAAGGCCAACATCCAAAAAAGTGCGCACCATCCGGTTAGGAATGGCCCAAGAGAGGAGCGTGCTGGTTGCCGCGGACGCAGGGGGAAGATTCAACGAAAAATTTGGTTATCGATTTAATTTGGCCCGGGAAAACCTCACGCCACAGATCAAAGACGCGGAAGGGGATCGCTCACTTCTTGCTTCGGCCTTTGATTGGCGCTTATCAGAGAGCTCATCGATTGAGGCAGAGCTTGAGTGGTCCAGGAAAAGTCAACCCTCGGTTCCTGGCTTCAGTCTTTTGGGTAATAGGCTTCCATCGCCCGTCGATCCGAATATCAATTTAAACGACCTTTCCTGGAGCAAACCAGTGGTGTTTGAGGGCTTTTCGGGATCGATCCGTTACAATCAAGCTTTGAGTGACGATTGGATGGCCACTCTCACCGCTGGAGGGCAGAACCTGGTGACCGATGATCGTCTGGCCTACCCTTATGGCTGTTCCAACGAGAACAACTTTGATCGTTATTGTTCCAATGGGGACTTTGATCTTTATGACTACCGCAGTGAAAATGAGCGGCGTAACACCCGTGCCGTAAAGCTTTTGGTGAGCGGCAGAAAAGAGTTCGAGAAGATCGCACATAATCTCAGCTTTGGTTCAATGTATAACTCCCAAGAGGAAAAGATGGGGGCCCAGGCCTATAACTTTGTGGGCATTGGCAATGTGGGCAGTGTCCCTGAACTTCCGGCCGATCCTTCACGCACCAATCCTGGAACCAATCGTCGCTCC
>JAMPXB010000020.1 GCA_023701435.1 Bacteriovoracaceae bacterium
AGCTAAATATATCGATTATTACAATAACCAAAGACCTCAATGGGGACTAAAAAAAAGAACCCCGGCTGAGTGCCGGGATTCTGGTTAGGGTCTTTTCTTTTTGTGTCCGGAAAACCGGGTACAGATCACGAAGGGGTGCCTCTTTAAAATCAAACTTACTGAATTAAACGACTAGCAATTAATCATCGTAACCTTTGCCAGGGGCTCCATCTTTACCAGGGGCACCGTCTTTGCCAGGGGCTCCATCTTTACCAGGGGCACCGTCTTTACCAGGAGCTCCGTCTTTACCAGGAGCTCCGTCTTTACCAGGAGCTCCGTCTTTACCAGGAGCTCCGTCTTTACCAGGGGCACCGTCTTTACCGGGGGCACCATCTTTGCCAGGAGCTCCGTCTTTACCATTATATCCGTCTTTGCCATTTGAACCGTCTTTGCCATTTGAACCATCTTTACCGTTATAACCGTCTTTACCGTTTGAACCATCCTTGCCATCTTTACCATCAGAACCATCTTTGCCATCTTTACCATCTTTACCATCTGAACCGTCTTTACCGTCTGAACCATCCTTGCCATCTTTGCCATCTGAACCGTCTTTGCCGTCAGCACCGTCTTTACCATCTCTACCATCGCGGATTTCGTCTTTTATGTGCTTAATTATTAAATAAGTCACAACACCAATAATGATAATCCCAGCTACAATCAGTGCCCTTCGATAAGAAACTGAACCACCGCCAGAGAAGCCTACTCCTCGCTTATAGTTTTGTTCCATGTACTTCATGGCAGCTTCTGAAGCTTCTTCTGCTGAAAGATTTTGTGTCTGAATTGCTGCTAACATTCGGTTGTAACCACTTCTCGCAGCTCCATCCAAAATATTGGATTGCATGTAACTCAAAATTTCTTTTTCAGAAATACCTTCATCTTTAAGTCTCAAGAGAGCTTCTTCCAATTCTTTTTGTGCATGATCACGAAAATAAGGATCTTGTTGGTCCCACTCAACCGTCATGTCATAGCGAAACTTGTCAAAAACGCTAGCAATTTTTTCGTTCGTAACTCTCATCTCTGCTTTGTAGTCTGTCAATGTGTGAGCTTTCAAATTCTGTGGAATCGTTGATGTAACTGACAAAACGGCCAAAAGAACCCCGGTACCCTTTTTGAATTTTTTCATTTCCCCCACCTTTAATGGTTTAAAGTTAAACTAACGGTAGAAAAACTACTTTGATTATAAAATTACCGTCAATGGTGATTCTTTTTATCTGCTACTAGAACGAGAGAACATATTACTTAAAGAATTGTGCTGGCCATGAGCATCGCTGCTTCAGTCTTGCTGTTAAATAGGTGAGTTTATAGAAATGAATTTGAATAAAAAAATCGACATACTTGGCCAATGCATAGCTTGTCTTGCGTACCTCATTTAAACATAATTTTCACTTAATGAACCTTTAACACTGATTTGAAATTTCTTTGGATCTTATGAAGGTGACAACGTGGAAAATTCACAATATTGAACCGTTTCTTTTATATCTTATTAAAGGGACATTAAGATGAGTGTAGAGAATTATTCAAAATATCTGGGTGTAGAATATTTTCAAGATTCTTTGGTCAATCTCGCTAAAAAGAAGGAAGAGAGAAGAAAATATTTTCAGGATGATTTCCCTAAATATTTTGGAGTCGAATATCTTCAACAATCAATCGTTGATCCTGACGTGTTGCCCTTACTTGAAAAGCATGACATTACCCAGGACCCACAATATTCGCAAATTAATGTACAGAGGCGAATTGATCTTCATGGCCATTACCTTGAAAGAGGAGGATTCCCAGAAGATCGTCGAGTATATGTGGCACTTTCTTCTCCCGAGATGGGTTTTGGAGTTTTCGCTAATGTATACATTCCGGCCTGGTCAATCATTGCTGAGTACACCGGTATCATCACCAACAAATTTCCCAACACTGACTATGCGTGGATCTATTATTCAACTCTGAAAGATTCAAATGCCGATGAAATCAAGTTAAAAGTGGATTCAAGAGCTAAGGGGAATATCGCTCGCTTTGTAAATCATTCTGAAAATCCAAATTGTGATGTAGTTCATGTCCCTTATAAAAACAGATGGAGAACACTTTATATTTCAAATAAATCTATTTTACAGGATGAAGAATTGAGCGTTTATTACGGATCAAACTATTGGAGTACTCGAACTAAAATTAATAATTAAAGAGCCGCTCTTGTCCTTAAGAAAATATTCACCTTCATTCATACCAGTGTCAAAACGGACTCATTCAGCCTCATTTTCTAAAGGTAGTAAATATAGAGTTCCTACCATGAAAAAGGCACTACTCCTCATCATTACTCTGTGTTTTTCTATTAATCTCCAAGCTCAGATTTTTCAAGTTGAAGTCACTGACTACGACGGACTAGATTCTATCGGCCCACTTAAAAACTTTATCGATAGTGAACTATTAAAATTCCAGAACGAGGTCAACGAAGACATCCCTAACGGGAGTCCTGCGCGCATTATGAGAGGCATGGCCAACGCTTCGACGGTACATATCTTATCGGTGTATCGATGAGTGCGGCTGCAGATCTTGATCATGAGAATGGCACAAAAAGTGATGTTAGCGGAGTTGGCCTCGCGCCTGCACTCCTTATTGGAGGGAACCTCGATCAATTAGGCGTTTCACATTTTGCAGGAATGGATACCGAGCGCCTCAATGCTTACGTTAATTTGATGAGCTTTGGGTACGACCAAAATTTAACGGGCATTCTCGGCTATGATGCCGAAGCCGGTGTCAGCACAAAAACGGCTGGGTTCAAACTTCAGTATCTATGGTTACCGGCCAAAGAGTATAGATACGCATCGTGGGGAGGATTAAACCTCCACTGGGGTTATCAGTATAATGAATCTAAGTTTTCATTTGAACGAGAACTCAATGAGGTCATTGATTTTACCAATGGACAGCAAAATTTTAACGGCCAAATTATTGGAAGACCGATATTTAAGGTTGATGTTAAGACTCATACAATTCCCCTGGAAATATCAACTGATATCCGCATCTTTAAGTTTCTAAGTTTCTAAGTTTCTTTGGTGGTGCAGGAGTTAATATTAATCTGGGTAAGGCCAAGGGAACCGGCGAAGCGGATGTCGCAGCAACTCCTCTAGTATGTACTGATGGAGGTGCTATTTGCGAAGGAGGAAGAACTCTCCAAATGCAAGTTAGGGCCACAGCCGATACTGAAGATCGAGTGGAGCCATTAACTGCACGGGCATTTCTGGGAACCCAAATCAATTTTCCGCATGTTCAGTTATATGGGCAAATCGACAACAGCATTGCTACCGAAGTTTACGGCGTTTCTGCAGGTCTAAGATACGTTCATTAAATTCAATCCATTTTAACCCGGCCTATTTGACCGAAGAACGCATCGCTAAAGCAAAGGAGCTCAAACTCGCGATTACTGCGGGCATTAGCCCTGACCACGTGGAAAAATCTGTGACCGTGATACAATAGTTCGTGCTATGCAAACGGGCAAGATTGTTGGTTATTCGAGCGACGTCTGGTTTCCTCGGCCATGGCATGACTCCTTATACAGCAGGAACTCCCCTCTCCGCTCAGGCCCGCTGTGTGGCCGGTGATACAACGAAAGGTTCTGAGGAAGCAGAAAAATTCCGGACGACTAGACCGACACCAGAAGGAATGTATCAACCGAATATATGAATTCTTGAGTAAGAGGCCAGAGGCAATTGAACCTCTGGCCTTCTCTTAGACCGACATTCTTTAAATTAAGAAAAAGACTTCCCTTGTTTTTTTGCTATTTGCAAATAGTTTTGATCTTTTCTTTCGAATATTTACTAAAGAAAAAAAAGCATTAAACCATGACTTTCGGGCGTTCTGTCTTCCGATGATAATACCGGAGTTTATTTTCAACCTGTCGAGCATTTGAAAAACTACTGATGCGCTTTAAGTAACCTATGACCCGAGTCCCGTAATCAACATTATCACTTCCGCACTGGCCACATAGTCTCAATGTTCGCTTATCGATACATCCACACTCATTACAGATTGTAATTTTGACATTAGTACAAAAATAATTACAGCCTGTTTGGGCCGATAAATTTATTATCTTTCGAAATCCTTCCTGATTTAAAACTTCATCCAGATTTAAATGTAAAGCTGAACCTCCATCAAGATATCGATTTATTTTCTCTCCATGCAACACAAATTTATCGACAACATTTGTGCTTTCATCCTCGACTACATAAAAATAGGAGTTATAACAATTTCTTGAAACTTGATACCCATCGACCATGTCCCATTTGGCATTCTTGACACCTAAATTTTCGGCAGGAACAAACTCAGTATTGAACATATGTCCGTATTTCTTTTTTGCCTCAATATTCGCATCGTAAATAATTTTAAGTAGTCCACCAACAAAGTTAATATATTCCTCGTTGTTTGTTGGTTTGATGCCAGCTGATTCTGCGGCTTCAACCATTCCATTAATTCCGATAGTTAAGAATTGTTTTTTTAACGAGATAAAACCCGCTGTATAAACCGGTAACATGTCATGATTAAAAAAATCATCCATTAGATTTTTATAGGCAATCTGATACTTATGAATTTTCTGTACTTCAGTTTTTAAATCCCTTTTATCTTGAACTAGTCGATTCATATTAATGGTGATCACATTTATAGATCCAGTTGAAACCCCACCAGCTCCAAGTGAATAACTGAAAGTATTATCAGATATCTCATTACGCAGACGACAGCACGACGCCAGAGAATCTGCGCTTTTTGATTGATAAATAAAGAATGAGTTACCATTGGCCAGTTCTTTTGAACAACTACCAGTAAATTCTCTATCAACTGGTCCATTCTCATCAATCAGCATCGCTGCTGTAATAACAGGAAAAGTTAGTATCGATTTTTTCCTTTCCTGGTTAAACCAATTCATAAAATACCACTGTAATTTCTTTACGCTCTCGTAGTCTGGACGATCGCCATTGGGAAAAACAAAACTTCCAAAGAGACTGTCAAAATATGACTTATCATAAATTGAGATGTTCCAAAAAACAGACTGATATCCACGAGCCGCTGCAGGTTGGTTTATTGAGTACACAATGTGTTGAAAATGATTTTCGATTATCTTTGCATGTTCTTCAAGATAATCATCACCATAGTCATTACGTGCAAAATGATCGAAATAGAGTAAAAATTCCACAGTCGCAATGGCTCCTGCAAACTGTGCAGAGATTGCAAATATTAAATTGATAAATGAGCCGCAATAACTCTCAAGATGGTTGGGCGGTAACGATTCTCCTCCCAACCCTTTTAACCCGTTCAAGAGAAAAGGATACATTGAAATTGAAGCACAGTATGGCTTCAGTGATGTTTCATCATGGACATATATCTCATGCTGTTTAATTTGTCGCAAATATTCACGGGCAAGCTCAGATCCAAACAATTCTTCAATTTTATTAAAAACTAATTTTCGGTTTATTTGAATATTAATGTCCTTATTTAATTCTGCCTCTAACGTTGCAATGTTCTTAAAAGACACATTCGCATTAGGATCAAAAGATGATCCACTGGCAGCATTCTCGGCATGCAAATAATCATTTATAAAATTTATTTTTGTTGAAACTTGATGATCCGTTAAAACTAACATTCCTTTCTCCTTGGTGAATGCCTGTGTGTAACTATGTGTATGTGTGTGTGAGAAATTATATAAACTTGTGATTCTGTAGAATATTGTTCTTCACATCCCAAAATCTCTGATTCGTACTCAAAGAATCAAGTCCCCCTAATTCTTTTACATACGGTCCCGTCTTTAAAAAATCTAACTCTCGAATGATTTCATCCGATACATGTTCTGCCCCAGTAAACAGACAAGTTTTAAGATTTTTCTTCCGGGCAATTTTAAGTAAGTTAAGGAGTTGGTCATCCCATTCTCCTCCAAAAAAAACGACTGTGCTTATGTAGTTTTCATAAGGCAAAAGTTTTGACAGATATAATTCTTCTGTTAGGTCTTCACCACTGTCTGCCCACAATTCTTTCGAATGACAGCCTGGACAGCGGTGTGGACAATTAGTGATTGAAAAAATCATGCTAATTTCGCCCGGTACTTCTTGTAATGAAATAGAATAATCTCGAAATCTCATAAATCTCTGCCTCGGAGAATGAGTGATATTTGTATCTACGACGAGACCGGACTTTTACCGTTGCGGGTCAGTTTTGGAATTTCACCAAATTCATCAGTTCGTAGATAATTTCATTTTTATGTTTAAAAAAATTCGTGTCAAATCAAATTCAATGAATGTATCAAACCTAACTGAATAGACTAATCTGGATCATGTATTTTCGTTCTTTATTGATTTCATAACCTCTTAAGTCTTATTTTCGTGTAATTCTCTCCGAACTAAGTTGTGACGATTTCGTTGTCTACACCGATGATAAATTTAAAATTTTCTACGTAAGAGGTTTGAGACGGAATTTCAATCGGTGTATCAATCGAAGATTTCAATTAGACAAGTCGATACTACGGTATTAACACGGGCAGTGAAAAGGTAATCCTTCCGTTACTGCCTATATTGGAACTATTTTCACACCACTTGCTTGACCATGCTTAAAAGGTAATTCAACGATAAAAGTTGCTCCATGATCAATCACGCTTTCAACCCAAATCCTTCCCCCATGGGCCTGCACTAACTGTTGTGAAATAAACAGGCCAAGACCAAGGCCTTTCACCTCTTTTACATCTGGAGACGTCTTAAAAGAAAAGATATTTTTTTGTTTGTCTTTGTCTATACCTGGCCCATGGTCCTGAAGCGAAATTTGAACTGCTTCATCCGTAGTACTTAGTTTCACTTCAATGGGTTTTCCAGCAGCATATCGAATGGCATTGGTAAGCAAATTAACTACGACCTGTTCAATTCGTAATTTATCCCACATACCTAATATAATGGGAGAGGAGGAATTGAACTTTGGTACACCACAGTTGGCCTTTATGAACTGCTCACTCATCTTTTCCAGGATATCTTGTATTAATTCTGTCATGTTGAATTGCTCTAATTCAATCTTAAGTCTGCCTGTTCGGATTCTTGAGACATCAAGCATCTCATCTACCAGCCGATTCACCTTATTGACTTGATCATTAATTTGCACAAGTAGATGATCCACATCTTCTTTTGAATATGTACTCTGATCGTCCTTGTTTGCCCTTCGATTGAAAACCTCGATCTGAAGACTTAATACAGATAAGGGATTTTTTAATTCATGTGAAGTTATTGAAATGAATTCGTCTCTGGACTTAACTGTTCTTTCCAGAGCATCCTTACTCTCGACCAGATATTTCTCAGCATTTTTCCTGTCAGAAATATCCCTCAAGAACGCACAAAATTTCTTTTCACCATTTTTCTCAAAGAAAGAGACAGACAACTCAATGGGAAATTCAGTTCCATTACGGCGAAGCCCTGAAAGTTCGAGCCTGTTGTTAATAACTGGGCCTTCCCCTGTTTTAAGAAATTTGGTTAACCCTTTTTCGTGCGCTTCACGATATTTGTGCGGGATAATTGTCTCTGACATTCGACGACCGATAGCCTCGGATTTTTTCCAACCAAAAATTACTTCAGCATGCCGGTTCCATGCAACAATATTGCCCTTAGCGTCCATAACCACTACCGCATCAAGAGCATTTTCAAGGACAGAGTTAGGGACTGATATTATTTTGTCCATGGTATAAAGTTTGAACGTAAAGAATAGAAGGTCAATTTAAGGCATGCTTAATTTACTACAGCAAACGACTAGCCGATCTAGGCTCCATCACTCATTTCTCTGATATGAATCTGGAAATACAACGTCTTCCCCAAAAATCCGAAAGGGGTCAGGATGATGTCTCGTTGTCTGTGAATTGATAAATGAAATTCACGCAGTAACGTCTACCGTTTGGTCTGTATTAATTTGGTTGCGGAACTGGACGAATAAACCACCGAACCTATCCGCACGATATTGTTGATATTTCTCACCTAGAAAAACAGGGGATTTCCCAAAAAGCCAGCGAATTATACGAAAAAGGCTATTCAAATAGAGCTGTTTCCAGAGAGCTTGGAATAAGCAAAACAGCTGTAAAAAGCCGCCTAAACGAAGCAGGAGCGGAACTCAGAAGCCACTCCAAATGCCAGTTCAATACCGAGAAAAAGCCAAAAGCAAAAAGCATCAAAACCGCCCCCTACGGGTACTGTCTGGTTGACGGGATGCTCCATAAAGACCCTAGAAAGCAATCGGTTTTGAACCTCATTCTCAAATGGGCGAAACAGGGCCAAAGCCATTGTGCCATCGCCAGAAAACTCAACGAACAAAAAGTAAACCCCAGACACGCATAGAAATGGAGCCAGCCTACCGTTGGCTTCATCATCAAACGTCACCAGGAAAATAAAAACTAATCGGTGGATAACATGAACAATCTCATTAAAATTTCAGTCATCTTGGCGTTCGCTGCTGTAGCAAGTGGCAATCTCCAAAAAATTCTTATCCAAGTTCGTAAGATGCAACTGCAACTCATTCAAGATTCAAAGGCATCCAAGTAGCCTAAAGCAATGACTCTACCTAGCAGATAGTTGTTCATCGGCAGTCACTCATTTTGAATTTCAAAATCAGTCTCCAATGACGTTCGTGGGTGACGTTTATTACTGGCCCCATGATCTTGAATCTCTTTTCGAGTAATTCATTCACTCCGTAAGCTAATAGTATTGATATTGATTCGATGGCCCCCAATTTTCCTTTGAGCCATTTTTCTTCGAGCCGTTTATGCAAAATAACACTAATATTTGTCGAAAGTGGAAAGGGTCTGAAAATTTCATCATGAACACCCCTGCCTGAGCTGATGACTTTTACAGAAATACCTTTGAATGTGGCAGTCCAAATCATCTCTTCCTTCCTTAAAAGATTCATCATCATGAGGTAACACAACAACTTGTCGTTTCAGACTGACATCATCCGTTTTGATCTTATGAATATCCAATACAAATCCTGTATGACTGGACTCTCGAACTTTTATAATTAAAGCATCAAAATTTTTGAAGTAGTCTAACTCTGTTGAAAGAAGTGGGAAATTTTGTTGAACAACATCCCCCGGTTTTTGGAAAGTTGACCACTGGGATTTCAAAGTATTAATTTAAAGAGATTCTCATAACTTAGAATCTTGTCGGGGGCGGAAAAGAAAGTTTTCCATGAAACCCCGTCACTCAGAACAGTTCAAACAATCAGTTGTCCAGAAAATTGCTACCCCAGGTGGCCCCAGCATCATGCAAATGTCTGAAAAGTTGGGAGTACACCACACTTCTATTCGGACTTGGATCAAACTTCATGCTAATCCCTCCAGCATGAAAAAATTAAAAGAATGGACTCCGGAAGCTAAGCTTGAAGCGATTATTAAAACCGCCACGATGAGTGAAAATGAGCTAGGTGAATTTCTTCGAACAAATGACCTTCATTCAACAGAAATCAATCAATGGAAGAAAGACATTTATAGCGCCCAGAAGTCAGCAGGGCGTCCGAAGCTTGATCCGGAACTTGTAGAGCTTAGGGCCAAAGAAAAAGAGCTCTCAAAGGATTTAAAGCGCAAAAACAGGGCACTGGCCGAAATGTCAGCGCGGGTAATACTTCTAAAAAAAATCCGGTTACTCTTCGGGGAAACCGAGGACGACAAGTAACCACTGAAATAAAATTAATCGCATTGGAACTTATTAATGAGGCCATGAAAAGTGGTTCTAGGCATGCTATTGTCTGCGAAGATATGGGTATTGATGTGAAAACTTTTAAGCGATGGGTGATCGACGTGACAGATAAAAGAAAAGGTCCGGTAAAGACTCCGGGGAATAAACTTCATCTTATTGAGGTGGAAAATATTGTTAAGGTCTGCACTAGCAAGAAATACATGGATCTTCCACCTTCACAGATCGTTCCTCTCCTTGCGGACGAGGGTGTTTATCTTGCTAGCGAGTCGACTTTTTATAAATCTTGAAGGCAAGAAAACTTCTTGAGCATCGAGGAAAATCAAAACGTAAAAGTTTAGAATTGCCGCTGGCACTGATTGCCACACGACCTAATATGATTTACTCGTGGGATATTACTTATTTAAAAAGTTCTGTCGCTGGAAAATTTTATTATCTTTATTTATTCATGGATATTTATAGCCGCAAGATCGTAGGCTGGAAGGTTCACGACTGCGAGTCTATGGAATATTCGTCTCAACTGGCTGAGGAGATTTTTCTTCGCGAGGGAATTCTTAAAGATCAAGTCGTTCTTCATTCTGACAATGGTGCGGCCATGAAGGGGGCGACGATGCTGGCGACTCTTCAGAGGCTGGGAATTGTTCCTTCTTTTAGTCGCCCACGCGTCTCAGATGACAATCCATACTCTGAGTCACTTTTTAAAACATTAAAGTACTGCCCTCAGTATCCTTCAAACCCATTTTCTTCAACTGACGATGCTAGCGGATGGGTTGATGAATTTGTTTTTTGGTATAACGAAGTCCAAAAAAATTCCGAAACTCTTTCTATGCAAAGACTATTCATCAAAGTGACATCCATTGCTAAGACCCTTTCTTCTTACTCTGGATTACATTTGTTTTCTGATCTTATTTCAAAGTTTGATCTAAAGGCCTCAATTCCTGAAAAGTCCCGTAAACGCGGATTTTCCAGCTTTCAGAAGCTATATTCAGGGGTTTTAGGCTTCGTTGCTGGAGCTGAATGCATTGATGACTTTGACTGTTCTCAACCCGTCAAATTCAGCAGATTCAAAATTTGTTACCAACACTGGCCCTGAACCAGAGCTTTACTCTTCATGAGCAATTTAGCGAGAAGATGGAAGGAGTAGAATGGAATTACTAAAATTTTAAAAGTCTTTCCAGTCAAAACCTCTTCGATGATAAAGGCCTGTGCTATGGATTCGCTCTAAGAAATGTGGCCACACATCATCTTTAGCTCTTTGCGGGCGATCACCGACTCGTGAGAGAAAAAATTGTGGTGATAGGAGGATAGTAAAAATGTTTTTGACCATAACCGGCCTATGAACGGAAAAGGGTCACGGGACGTTTGCGAGAATCTTACTGATGGATTCGGGACTAAAGTCCTAGAAAGGCCCTAACTGATATGTCCTCATCAATATCTGGCCAGTGAATCCCATAACCAGAAGGCGATATTTCAAAATTATTTAGCTGCTCAAGAGTTCCATTTCTTAGTCTTTCAAACCAAGCAATTGGAATAGAAATGATTCGGCCATCACTAATAACTGCTGTTAGCATATCTTCAGTAACAGTAAGTTTTAATATTGATAGTTCATCTGGATTAGAAATTTTATATGCTAACTCACCCATGGAACTCCTCCCACTTTTTAATTAGTAGCTCTTGATTTTGCGAGATGATTTGCATCACCGCTTTTTGATGCTTAGGAGAAAGATTAAATACTTTTGCTACAACTAAAGTATCTAACCAAACCTTCATCTCACCGCCATGGCCAACGACATGGATATGCGAAGGCTCATTACCTTCTCGGCTGTAAAAGAAAAAACGAAAACCATCCTGTCGTAAGATTGTTGGCATGAATAGAGTTTAGCAAAATTTTAAACTTTGGAGAAGACGAGCTGTGTATCTAGGAATCTGAACGCAAGTCATCCTCCCCAAAAATCCGAAAGGGGTCAGGATGAATTCACGCAGGAATCACGCACAAGCGTCTGCTGAATGTTCTATGGTTACTGTAAATGTCTGTATTAATTTGGTTGCGGGAATAGGATTTGAACCTATGACCTTCGGGTTATGAGCCCGACGAGCTACCAGACTGCTCCATCCCGCGACTGAAAGAAAACTCTTGGAAATTAAAGTAGTTATACGCCCACTAACCCACCTTGTAAAGCAAAAACCCGCATTCTTTTACTCCAGCATAAATAGCTAAATTTCCTAGGGATTATCCCGATAAAGCCTTTGATTGCACTTCAAAAAGGAAAGAAATATGCAAAGCTTGAGTCAGAAAGATAAAGAAATCTCACTAAAGATGGACACGGAAGGACTCTCTGTCACTCAAGTACGTCTGGTTAAGAATATTCATGCTCTTCTTGCTCACGTGCTGGTTTCAGATGAGGAATCTGAGTACTTTGAAACAAGTGCCGCCCTTTTGAAGAAGACTGCAGAGCTTATCAAGCAGGCCAATTTCTCGGCCCAGAATAAGCAAATGGCCTACGGTGATCAAGCGGTAGAGTTTGCTGTTGATTATCTCAACGAGGCCATCGAAGAAAATAAAATGACCAATCTCGATAATTAATTACTACTGAAAAAGTCCGTAAACAAACGGCACGACTTCAATAGTAATTAAGAGAATGATCACAATCTCTAAGAACTGATTTCTTGACTCATTTACTTCAGAATGAAGAAGCTTGGAAATCTCCGCCAGGTTACTGAGCTTCTCGTTGATGCTTCTTTCCCAATCACCAAATCTGAACTTTTGAGAAGTGGCACGGAAGATGGTAGCAAGATAAGAATCCCCTACCGCCTTAAAAGAGTTCTCTACGTTTTCAATGATCTCTGAAATTTCCAAATAGATCTGTCCCGCTTCTTCGGCAAGCTGAGAATACTTATTTGAGAGAAGGCCCTTCTTGCGGCCCACGACTTCGT
This sequence comes from Bacteriovoracaceae bacterium, assembly GCA_023701435.1. Classification (GTDB taxonomy): domain Bacteria; phylum Bdellovibrionota; class Bacteriovoracia; order Bacteriovoracales; family Bacteriovoracaceae; genus Peredibacter. Next base: position 12,654 of record JAMPXB010000020.1, read on the forward strand.
TGTAAAGAGTGTTCAGACGTTGATCCAAAATATCGTCGTAGTAGCGCATCTCTAAGAGCTGGTTCAGAGCGAACTCAATGACTAGTGGCACATCCATGGAGCCAGTGGGCTCAACCACCAAAGCCGAGTTCCAGTCCATCACCACCAGATCATCTTTTGAATACTGATAGATTTTTTCCAGCGTCGATTTTTTTAAGACATCGGAGAGAACTTCTGTTGATTCAGCAAGAATCAAGGCGGTGATATCAACCTGGTCTTTCAGCGTGGAAAGCGGGCCTTTTAATCCTTCCATCTCCTGAATGAAGTACGTGACGTAGTCTTCATTTATTTTCCAGTCATTCATCACCGGAATGGCGTACTGAATATCATTTTGAAATTCTTTGGCCTTATCACGGGCCAGGGTCTCAATCTTTTCATCCCGCTTTTCAAGCCAGGCGGCCATTTCCACCAATTCCTGCCAACTGGTATTTTCAGGAATAGGAATCTGAAAACACAGAGAGACGGTTCCGAAATGCCAGACTTTTGCTACCAATTCGGCCGGCACTACTTTATCCATTAAATGAATGTCGATAGGCCCAAGTTGTACAGAAACAGGAGAATTAGAAATGATCAGTGAGGTGTTATGTTTGCGGTCTAACTTAAAACGCTCTTTGAGTTTTTTATCCTCAAAGAGCGCTTCAACTTTTTCTAGGTCAATTTCGGAGCCGATGTCAAAGACACGATAAACTAAGATCTTCCCACGCTTAATTCTGACTTCCATAACCTTTTGCCTTTGGGGCAGGTCTTATGGTTTTAGCGAATCGTGCAGCTTTTTCTTGAGCTTCAGTTTCTGCTAGTTTAGTAGCTTCTTCCTCTGCCTGCCGCATTTTAAGATCTTTGATTGAAGCTACTGTTTCATAATAGCTCTCTTTTCTAAAACTCTGAAACTTTTTATCATCGGCCGGACGTGCTGTTTTAGAAACAATCTTAGCAACCTTCGCAGTATTAAGAGTCTTCTTAGCAGACACAAACTTACGAAGAGCAACCTTTTCGCCATGCTCATTAAGACCTAATGCCTTAAGAAGCTCTTTCCTCGTGGTGAACATATACTGTCCTACTGGGAGCGATTGAATATTCAATCCTTCAATAGCTACTCGACGAAGTTTATCAACTGTCAGGTCAACCGCGTCACAAATCTTACGGATCTCTCTGTTCTTACCTTCGTTAAGGCGGAATTCAAGCCAGGTCTTATTAGGAAGCTGCTCAATCACTCGTACTGACTTCGGCTTAAGTAAACCGTCCTCAGTCATTACCCCGCGCTTAATTTTGGCCAGGAGTGCTTCGTTAACGTGGCCAAAGACTTTAACCTCGTACACTTTCTCAACTTCATATTTTGGGTGCATGATCATGTTGGCCAGATCACCATCGTTAGTAAGGATCAAAAGACCTTCTGAAAGATAATCCAGACGACCTACCGGGAAAATTCTCTGCTTCACACCATAGATAAGCTCCATCACTGTCGGACGACCTTCTGGATCTGAAAGTGTGGTGATATAGGCACGAGGCTTGTTCATCACGATATAAACCTTATCAACAGCTGCTAACTCAAGATTTACACCATCAACGGTGATCGTATCGGTATGAGGATTAACTTTAGTTCCAAGTTCAGTGACGATGCGGTCATTAACTGTAACACGTCCATCAAGGATATAGCCTTCGGCCTTTCTTCTTGAAGTGACTCCGCAATCAGCAATAACTTTTTGTAAACGAATAGATAGGTTCTGATTAGATTTAGACATCTAAGACTCCAATCTGCCTCCCGGCAGTTAAAATGTTGAAAAAGAAAGCGACGAGTTTAGTTCTCGTCGCTTGTCTCGATAGTAGGTACTGATACTTCGTTAAGGAACGCCAGGTCAAGATCAAAATCTTTACCCTTTAAAATCGCTTCATCGATCGAGAAGTCTAAGTTACTGATATCACTATCAACATCAAAATCCATCTCGCCTTCAGTGATCTTCTCCCCAGTAAGTTGCTCAAAGGCAAAATCCAAGGCTTTTTCTAGATCTTCCGCTTCTTGTTGAAGGTCCAAAGCTTCTGACTCTTCAATTTCCGCTATATCACGGGCCCTTAAGGCCTCGAATTCTTCATCGACGTCTGGTGCATTAAAGATCACACCCTCAAGAGAGAGGTCCACCACTTTTGGATCAACCACATTCATCAGAGTTTCTGAATTAACGGCCGTCTGGTTCTGGCGAACTGATTCTTCACGGTTAACAAAATCTTCCAGAATATCGAAAGCTGACTTACGAACAATCGTCTCTCCGTCAGTTTTCTTCTTTTCTTCAGATTTTAGGAGCATGGTGAAACTGGTATCTGCGGCAATATGCTGAATATCTTCAGAGAGCTTATCGAGCTCTTCAGTTTCATCCACGCTGAACTTCTTAGAAGTTTCAGAACGGAAGACCACTGACTTAATGTCGGCAATGGTTCCGATAGTGTTTTTGGTAGCCATCTCTTCCAGTTCATATTCCGGTGGAAGCTCAGTGATGTTAGCGAGGTTAAAGACTTCCAGGAACTCTTCGGTCGTACCAAAAAGAGAAGGACGGCCCAATTCCTCAGAACGGCCGGTGATTTTTACCAGACGCTTATCCATGAGGGCACGGATGATGTGAGAAGAATCTACACCACGGATTTTTTCAACTTCTGTCTTCGATACCGGCTGCTTGTAAGCAATGATCGCCAATACTTCCAGGGCGGTTGGAGTAAGAACCAGAGAGTTAATTTTAAATAAGTTTTGTACGAATTTTGAGTAAGTGGCCTTGGTACGGAACTGATAGCCTTCCGCTACTTCAACCAGACGAATCCCATGATGCTTGTTTTCATAGCCAGCTTGCAGACGGGATAAAGATTCATGAATAACACGAAGTGGTAGTTCATTGTCGATCTGGGCCTTGATCTTCTGGATAGAGATCGGACGATCCGACATAAAAATGATTGTTTCAATAGCACCGCAAAGCGTGTCTACATTAAGACCCGTTCTTGCCTGCCATAGCATGTCTTCCTGCTCTTTCTCATCATAATGATTAAGATCGAGAACGAATTCATTTTCATCTGGAGCAACAACAGAAATCTCTTCTTTAGCTACTTCCTCTACTGAGAGATCCCACTCATAGTTGATGTCATTCATTGAATCCATAACACTTCCTTATTGGATCGCAGCTTCTGCCGGGGCAGGAGCTTCGTCTTTAGTCTCATCTTCCGGTTCAAAACCATTGGCCGTTTCAGGGTCAAATGACTCTAAACTCTCCTTAACCTCGATGTAAATGGCGCCCATATCCTCATTCTGATAAATTTGTAATTTTTTCAAACGGGCAAGCTCCAAAAGCGAGATAAAGGTAATAACCTTATCAATAATTCCTGTTTCATTAAGGTCCAGGAGCTTATCAAACTGGGTGGTCTCACCCTGCTTAAGCATCGATTTAAGCTTTATTAGTTTTTCTTTAATCGATAAACGGTCACGTTTAACAACCGTATATTTTCTTTTCTCACGACGGATCAGATCCATCATGGTTTCCGTGAGCTGTTGCAGGTCAAGTGGAGTCAGGATCGAGTTTTCAATCGCCTTACGGTCAACTTTCGCTTTAACGAAAATCTCATGGCCCTTCTTAGGTAGGCCCCAAAGTCGCTGCCCCAAACGCTGGAATCGTTCCAGCTCCTCAAGACGCTTAATCAGGTCTCCACGAGTCTGGATTTCCAGTCCCATTTCTCCTGCCGTAATCTTAATCAAGTTCTGATCCTGAGATTCATCGGCAATGGTTTGCGACTTAAGATAAAGCAGGGTCGCCGCCATGAACAGGTATTCTCCGGCCACATCAAAATTCAGATCCTGCATTTTCTGCAGATAATCCAGATATTGATTGGTGATGGTATTCAGTTCCAGTTCCTGAATACGCATTTCCTCTTTCTGAACGAGGTGAAGAAGAAGAGCTAACGGACCGTCAAAACGATCAACTTTAACTAAGATTTCATTCTCGCTCATGCGATACCCCCGAAAAGTCCAAGGAAAGAAAACATAATATAATTGGCCAGGACCTGTGCCGGCATCAGGATATAACCGATAGTATGGATTCCCATTAAGCTCAGAGCAAACACCGCGATAAAGATTACCGGCGTATAGCGGGCCAGGTTTTCATATTTATACAGCGCCGGACCTTTTAAAAAAGATGAAACCATCTTGGAGCCGTCCAGCGGCGGAAGAGGAATCAGGTTAAAGAAGGCCAGAATGAAGTTAATGAAAACAGAATAGCGAAGCATCCTGATGGAGATCGTATAAAATTCCCAATCCGAAGAAACCTGAGTGGCAATTAAGGCCAGCACCAGAGCGGAAAGAGTTCCTAAAATAAGGTTAGAAAGGGGGCCTGCGAAGCTCACCCAGAAAATGCCTGAGCGATAATTTTTGAAATTACGAACTTCAATCGGCACCGGGCGGGCCCAACCGATCATGGCAAAATTGGTAAAGGCTGCCATTAGAGGGAAAAAAATCGTTCCCCATGGATCATAGTGAGCAGCAGGATTTAAAGTCAGACGACCAGCATTCTTAGCAGTCGGATCGCCAAAGCGATTGGCCATCCAGGCATGGGCAGCTTCATGAACTACGATGGCCATAAGAAAGCCAGGCAGTGACTGCGCAATATTAAAGAGTACGGTATTGAGATCGTTCATCCTACTTTCATATCAAATTGAGAGATATGACGCAATTTATAAGTTGAGTCTTAAGGTCAGCTACGCACAGCAAAGTTATTAAAATCTCACTCTAGTTTTTGGACATTCTTGATCTAGTCGCTCATAATAAATTATGGCCAACAAAACAAAAAAAGCTCAGATAGTCCTGGCAGTTATTGACCAGGCCAGTCATTCTTTTTCTTTTCTCCTTCTGCAAACCAATGAGCGCCGTGGTTCATTCTGGCAAAATGTAACCGGCAAAGTGGAAGAAGGTGAAACTTTTGAAGAAGGAGGCCTGCGGGAAGCCATTGAGGAAACAGGCCTTGAGGTTGAGTCCATTATCGATATGGTAAACCTAGGACTCGCCTATGAATTTACGGACCAGCATAAACGAAAAGTTCACGAAGAGTCTTTTTTGATCGTTCTGGATCAAAAATGGGACGTTAAGATAGATCCTCACGAGCACCAAAATTTCAAATGGGTTTCAATTGATGAGATTAATAGCGACAGTGTGAAACATGAGTCCAACTATGAGACCCTCAAGAAGTCCAAAAAGCTTCTCAAGCACTGGGGCAGATAAATGTGGTGGTTGGTTCTTCTCCTCACCACAACCGCTTATGCCCAGGTAGATGTTTCGGCCATTCGAAAGCTAGATGAAGAACTTCCCACTTTTGACCAGTACAAAGAGTCTGAAGAAGATATCAATATCAATCGTCAGCAGAGAAAATTCGTTCCTCCGGTCCGAGTCATCCCTTTAGAGGAAATCACCAAGAGCGGAACCCAGATGGGATCCATTAGTGCCGGTGTTCCGATTTTAAATTTAGAAAATAACAAGAATTACAAGATCACTAAGCAAATTTTTGTCCGCTACTTTAACCAGGAAGATGAAAATGGCTTTAAGTACGTTCAGAATAAAGATGGGACGGTCGGCTGGAGAATTTTAAGCCGTTTTGTTGAACCAATAAAAGAAGAACTCTCCCTCTATGTCCCTCCTCTGAAATACACTCCGGCACCTGATAATATTGTGCGAACCGAGTACGATAAGAAACTCTCCATTCCACCTGAAGTTACCTTTCTTGCAGGCCTGGTTAAAGCGGACTTTATGCAGGACCTTTTCAATGACTCCGAGGCCAGTAGCGGCACCAGCAATCAATACGGGATTCATTTTTTCACCCAGTGGAAACTTCCTGTTAAAGCAGGAGGGGTAATCCATTATGAAAAGGCCAGCTACAAACTAAGTGATGGCGGACAAATTATTTATTCCTCTCCGTCTCTTGGGCCTCAGTTTAAAACCAAAGATTTTGAGCTTTTCAGCTCACCTCTTCGGCTCCAGACTCAATTTAGGGTCAGTCCTTTTGCCAAAGCGAGTTCTGATAATGTTTCTTATAAATTTAATTCGGCCGATTTTCTGACCTCAATTGAGCGTCCCATTAAGAACCGCTTCGGTGAATTTGTTTTGGGCCTTTATTATCAAGTCCAGTGGTTAAACATTAAGGATCAGTCGGGGGATGTTAACCTTCAGGCGTCCAATAAAACCAACAAGAGTTTCGGTATCTCTTTTGCCCAGGTTTTCGAATGAAAAAATTATTCATCTTGGTGCTCGTCTGTACCGAAGCCTTTGCTCTTGATGCTGTGGTGACAGTGCTGGAGACTCCCCTTTTCAAACATCGCAGTTATGAAGCTCCGGTCGTGCAGTATCTTCGAAAGGGCGATGTGATTAAAATTCATCCTTCCGTTGGAAATGATAGAAAATTCGATGAGCACGCTCCCGCCCCTGAAAAATTACAGGCCTTGCAGAAGAAGATGAAGGAAAGTCCGGAATATAAGCAGGACCCATTGTTCCGTGGAGAAACGGAGAACACCTATTATATTGAAGATGAATTCATTCCCACTTTAGACCGTCAGGGCAATACGGGTTACGTCCTTTCAGAACATATTTATGTTTATTTTGGAGATTCCCGGGAATTCTCTCAAAACATCAATAAAGTGGATCCGACTGACTACCGTCTGGAAGAACCGCTGCCGAAAAATTACCCTTTAAAAAATCCTACTGGCTACCGCGGGCAGTTCCTCGTGGGACTGACTCAGCCGTACTATGAAAGTTATCCTTATCAGGATAGCTTCAAAAAAAAGGGCTATACTAGTCCGCTGGACCTTAACTTCACTCTTCTCCGTCAGGCCCCCGGCAATTACCATGACCGCTTATTCATCGGCGGTACTATGAACTTTCGCTCTTTTGAGAACACCTATACTTTCTATGACCGCCGCTATTCCAAAGAAGAAGGACTGAAGTTCGGGATCGGTCCCACTATCAGCTATGATGCCTTTAAAGGTGAAAAGAACCGGGTCAATCTTTCGGCCACCATCCTGATTAACCTTTTTGATCAACTAAAAGTAACTCAATCCCTTGATGAGGAAACAGAATCCAGGACTTATAACGCCTATTCTATTGCCCCTCGCCTGTCCCTCCAGTATCACCGTAAGCAGGTTTTCCCGGATATTGACTTTGTGGTGGGCACTGCCCTCGAAGTGGGCACAGCGGCCACTTACCGCGCCCAGGACGCCGGCAGTGAAGCTTCCTGGTGGCAACACCTAGGCAACGATAAATTCACCACCCGAACCACCTTCACTCTAGGCGGTTATCTGGGCATTCAATCTGCCTATTAATTTACTCCGGTATTATTGCCCATTTTTTTTTCAAGCTTTGAAAAAAATGTCTAAAGTTTAAACAGTCCCCTCCGAAGAGTAAGACAAATGAACTTACAGGATGTGAGTTCAAGAAAAACCACGGAGGGTTTATGACATCAACTACTACTCATTCAAAAAATTCGGCCACAGTTAAAAACACAGTTAAAGATGTTCTTTTCCAGAAAATCGGAAATACATGGTTCATCTTTTCAGAAGTTAACAATGAAGTGGTTTATTCAGTCATGCCAGAAGGGATGGATCCAAAATCTACGAAACTAGAGCTTTATGAAATTATTGAAGAGCATCTGACTAAAGTGGCTTCTCACAAGCGTCGCTCTCCAGAAGCTGCTGCTTAAGGCGCTATATGTCTGCTTTCAAGATGAGGCCGGAAGAACTGGCCAAACTTTATGGCCAGGACAAAAAAATCGTTGAGTCGCTTATAAAACGACTCAACGATAAATTATTAAATGATCCGAAGTCTGCAAAGAAAGCCGCTCTCATCATTGAGCAGTGGCTGAAAAAAACTAAGCCTTAAACTGGTTTACCTTCTCAATAACATAATCAATCTCTTCCTGTTTCATATAGGCAAAGCAAGGAAGGTTAATAATTGATTTAGCAATCCATTCAGCATGACCGTGAGAAATTTTTCCACCAAGGTGAGCAGCCGCACCTGGCTGAGCACTCATAGCTCCCGGATAAACTGTTCCGTAACCGATTTCATTTTTCTTTAAATATTCAATGAAGGCTGGACGAGTTTCTGGAGTCATTAAAGCAACAGAAAGGTATCCGTTTTCTACCACATCGGCCGAAGGCTGAAGGAATTTAAGAGCAGGATTAGTAATTTTCTTTCTGTACTCTGCACAGACATGACGACGGCTTTCAAGACGAGCATCAAGGTGTTTTAAAGATTCTACCAGGAAAGTGGCTTCATAAGCACCCAGACGTGAGTTCCATCCGATCATGCCATGATCATAGTGACCAGTTCTTCCGTGGTTTAATAAAATTTTTGTCGTGTCTGCAATCTTTTGCTCAGTTGTGAAAACACCACCGGCATCCCCGCTGGCCCCAAGAACTTTGGCAGGGTAATAGCTGGTTGTTGCAACCAGAGCATTTTTCAGAATATCTTCGCCTTTGATTTTTACACCAATGGCCTGAGCGCAGTCTTCAACGAGAATAACATTTTTTTCACGGCAATAATTTCTGATTTCCATCGTTTCAGGACAGGCCCATCCATAAAGATGAACCAGAAGAATGGCCTTCGGGTTAAACTTCTCAATCCCCTCTTTCACTGAAGCTAACGTTAGGTGAAGAGTTTCTTTTGAGACATCGATGGTATAAGGAATTGCTCCCACATTCACGATCGCTTCGAAAGTTGCCCAGAAAGTCATATCCGGAAGAAGAACTTTATCGTTCTTATCTACACCAGCGGCACGAAGAGCTAATTGAATGGCATCAGTTCCGTTAGCGCAGCCAAGAGTAAATGCAGTTTGGGTGTAGTCTTTAATCGCCGTTTCAAATTCCGCCACAACAGGTCCACCAACAAAGTGGCCATTTTTAAGTAGCTCAGCAGTTCTAGCGGTTACCTTTTCATAAAAATTCGGTTCATAGCGAAGGATATCAATGAAGTTTACTTTCATAGTTTTCTCTCTGGGAGGGTTGTTTTGGTGCAAGTGTACCTAAATTCAAGGCTTCCGTAAACCGACTGAAAGACTCTGGTAATTGTTTTTTACTGCCCGGAAAAATATTCCTCATGTTTGGCTAAAGGGAACCGAAATGCTTGGTCAACAACGACTTCATCATGGTGATGAGGTCTCAAAAACAGATCGGGCACGGTTGCCTAATGATGGAAATTGAACAGTCCATCAACTGACTTGGAGGTTGGTATGATTTTAACCGGAGGATAGTCTATGGGTTTCAGAATTAACACAAACGTTTCATCAATGCAGGCACAGACTTCACTAAACAAAGTGAGCAAAGAATCACAGGAAAGTTTTTCGAAACTCTCTTCTGGTTCCAGAATCACGAAGTCGGCCGACGATGCGGCAGGGCTAGCGATCTCAGAAAAAATGAAGTCTGAGATTCGTTCATCCCAACAGGCAAACAGAAACGCGAACGATGCCATTTCGATGGTTCAAGTAGCTGAGGGTGGTCTCAACGAGACGTCAAATATTTTGACTCGTATGCGTGAGCTGGCCATCCAATCTGCTTCTGATACTGTGGGTGATGCGGAAAGAGGTATGTCGAATTTGGAATATCAACAGCTGAAATCGGAGATGGGCCGTATTTCCCAGGTGACTGAGTTTAACGGAAAGAAACTCCTAAACGGTCAAGGCGATACGTATGAATTCCAGGTTGGTACAAAAGGTGATGCCTTTGAAAACCGAATTGGCTTTGAAGCCGGTCAGTTGGATGCATCAACCGAATCTCTGGGTGTAAGTTCGGTCGATATTTCAACCAAAGAAGGCTCTCAGGATTCATTGGCCAATATCGACTCTGCAATTGAAAAAGTTTCCGGTCAGCGCGCTGTTCTTGGATCACTCCAGAACCGTTTGACCTCAACTTCAAACAACTTGCAGACTTATACTGAAAACATGAGTGCGGCCAACAGTCGTATCCGTGATGTGGATTATGCTGAGGAAACTGCTAAGCAAGCGCGTAACCAGATTATTACGGCCGCCGGTACTTCGGTACTTGCCCAGGCCAACGTAAGTGGTCAAAACGCACTTAAGTTGATCGGCTAAGACGCTAGAATCTGAAAAACCTGGCCTTTCCCGAAAGGGAAAGGCCTTTTTTGTTTTACTGCAACGTGTTTTTTTGTTATTTCCCCTCTATGACTACAGAAAAATTAAAGAAAACTATCGATGACAATTTTTGTTATCGGGCCGATTTTAAGTACACCCACGATAATCCTTATCACGATAAGCTTGAGGTTTTTGATTCCTTCGTCCTCCGGGATGAAGAAGCTGAATCCAATCTCGGTAAGTGGAAGGCCATGTTCGGCAACGATAAACCGATCGAAGTGGAAATCGGTACTGGCTATGGTGAGTTCATGATGGAGTATTGTCAGAAATACCCGGAAGTGAATTTTATCGGTCTTGATCACCGCTTCAAGCGCAGCTTCGCGGTGGCCAAGAAACTCGACAAGCTCGAGCATAAAAATTTTCGTTATCTCCGTGCCCGGGGCGAACGCCTTGAGTTCATGTTTGATGAAAGTGAAGTCCAGTCGGTATTTTATTTCTTTCCTGATCCATGGCCTAAAACACGCCATAATAAAAAGCGCTTGTTCCAAAAGCCTTTTTTGAATGCCTGTCATAAAGTCCTGAAGCCAGGTGGAACCTTGTTTGTAAAAACTGACCACGACGGCTACTTTGAATGGATGCTGGAGCAACTCAAGGGCGATGACCGCTTTGAAGTTCTCCTCCAGTCAAAAGACCTCAGGAATGAATACCCTGAGCATTTTCTCTCGCAGTTTACGACAAAGTTTGAAAAAATATTTCTATCCCAGGGGACACTGATCAAATCCATTGTGCTTCGTAATCTGAAAGGATAATTGATGGCCTTTGAAGAGTTGAAAGACCGTATCAAGGACTCACCGATATCACTGGTGATCAGCCATTACATTACTCTCAATAAGAGAGGCGCAACTCTTGAAGCCATTTGTCCCTTCCACGCTGATACTAAACCTTCGCTTAAAGTTAACGATGGCAAAGGCATGTACAAGTGCTTTGCTTGCGGGGCCGGCGGAGATGCCATTACTTTTGTCAAAGAATACAAAAAGCTGGAGTTTGTCGACGCCCTGAGGGAAATTGCCGGCGTGCTGGGTCTTCCCTTTGAAGAACAAAAAGAAAAAAAGAAAAGTCCTAAAATCGAGATGGCCCTTCGAGTGCTTAATGCCTCGGTGAAACTTTATAAGAAAGTGGCCGCTCAAAATCCTCCTGCCTACACTGAATTTCTGGAGAAGAGAAAACTCGATAATGAGTCAGTGGAGAAATTTCAGATCGGTTATTCACCCGGAAATAATGCCCTCTTCAATTATCTGGATTCAATTCCTGGGGCCGATGGGGATTTCGCCCGCTCGGTTTCCAAAGAGATCGGCATTATCCGCTACAACGAGAACCGTGATTCCCATTATGATTTTTATCGTGATCGGGTGATGTTTCCCATTCATGATCATGGCGGCCAGATTCGCGGCTACAGTTCCCGCGCTGTTCATCCTGACCAGAACCCGAAATACCTCAACTCGGGCGAATCGTTCATCTTCAATAAAGGTGCGATTCTCTTTGGTTATTACTTCGGCAAAAACGCCATCCGACAAAATGACAGAGTCATTATTGTAGAAGGCAACATGGACGTCATCATGATGCACCAATATGGTTTTCATGAATGCGTAGGAACCATGGGGACGGCCTTGTCCGAACATTCCGTCCGCCTCTTGGGAAATATGACTAAAAATATTTATCTCGGGATGGATTCAGATGCTGCCGGTAAAAAGGCCATGCATCGAATTAATGCGGATTTCATGTCCCATGGGATTTTGCCTAAATATGTCACATTTGAGCCCCATAAAGATCCTGATGAATTCCTGCTCCATGAAGGCCGGCTGGTTCTTTTAGAGCGAATTGAGAAGGCCCCGATCTATCTCGATGTCCTGATTCAGGAACTTTTTTCAGAGAAAATCCCTGACGCGATCGATCAAAAAATTGCTCTCATGCGCCAAATTGAAGAATTGGTCTCGCCTTTGAAGGAGAACCTTTCTGCCACAGAAAGAGTGGTCAATGCGGCCAAGATTTTGGGAATGAAATCAGATGCGAGTGCCATTTTAGAAAATTATAAAGACTTTCTAAGTCGCCAGAAAGAAAAGACTCATACGGTAACAGAACGACCGAAGTTGGAAGTTACCGAAGAAATTCTTGAGCAAGAAGCCGAAGAGGCCCGAAACTTGCATAACAGTATTACAAGTCAAGTACTCCTGCCTCCCACTAAAAGTGAGAAGGTGTTTATTAGGGAAATTCTCTGTCATCCTGAGTTCTTGACGCACTTAAACGCAGATGAATTTCTTGCCACTATTGGGCATGATGAGGTAAAAAGACTAATTCAGTGGCTCGTTAAAATTTATTTGGAAATAGACGATGCGGAGTATGTTTCCATCGTCCAGGAAGAACTTCAATACGGAGGCTACAGTAAAGATATTGTAGATGTTGGTACCGAAGCTCTTTTCAATTATGGAAATAAGTTAAACGAGAAGGTCATTCAAAGGATGTTGAAGGACTACCACTTGATGCTAAGGATGGATCAGTTAAAGATAAGGCGTAAAGACCTTGTCGCTAAACAAAAGTCCTCACCTACGCAGCTTGAAGTTGATTTAATTTTGTCCGAAATCTCAAAACTGGATAAAGAGATTTTGAATCTCAAAAATACTGGTCCTTAGGAGATACTATGTCAGTAGTTGTTGCCTTTTTAAACTCACGAGAATTCTCTCGTCTTGTCATGAAGGGGAAAGATCAAACTTTTCTTACTCCTGAAGAAATCAATGACGCCATCCCAGCGAATATCGTTGACCCGGCTTCTATTGATCAGATCATGGACAAGATCGAAGAGGCCCGAATTCTGGTAAAATCTCCGGAAATTGATGAAGAAGATTCAGAAAAATCCAGCACTGAAGTTGCTGAGGATCCTCTTACTATTGATGAAGAAGCCGAGCTTCGCGCATCATCGAGTGATCCGGTTAAATTATATCTTAAGAAGATGGGTTCAGTGGCCCTCCTTACTCGTGAAGGCGAAGTTAAAATTGCCAAAGAAATCGAGGAAGGTGAACAAGAGATTGTTCTATCTTGTCTTAAATCAAAACATGCTCTTGATGAGATCGTAAAACTTAAAAACAAAGTTCTACAGGCCGAAGAGCAGAATGAATTCGTTAAAGACCTCGTTCGTGGTCTTGATGATGAATCATCTGAAAAAGAAATTCATGAAACCAGAGACCGTATCTTCAACGTGGTTGAACACGTTAAAGACCTTCTGACACAAATTGTGAACGAAGACGGTACTTTGAAGAAAATGGAAAAAGAAGAACAGAAGATTATGGACAAGATCGGTTCCGAGCTTGTTGATCTGACGTTTAACCGTAAAATCATCAACTCTTTCACTGAACCGGTGAAGAGTTACTACCTTCAGTTCCGTGAACTTTATGAGCAACAAGAACGTATTTATAAGTTCCTTGAAGTGAATAATGACGATGAATATAAGGTTCTTTACGACCGTCTTCTAGAAGACGATGCGTTCAAGCGTGAGCTTGCCCGTAACCTCTTTACCACAGATGCTAAAATTGAGCAGATGATCAGAACTCAGGAAGATATTCTTCGTAAGCTTCGTCGTCTGGCCATTGATGCTGGTATGGCCTTTGAAGATATCCTTTCGGTTTATAACATCATCATCACTGGTGAAGAAAAAGCCGATAAAGCGAAATCTCAGCTGGTTGAGGCCAACCTTCGTCTCGTTGTTTCAATCTCTAAGAAATACACCAACCGTGGTCTTCAGTTCCTGGATCTGATTCAGGAAGGTAACATCGGTCTGATGAAGGCCGTTGATAAGTTTGAATACCGTCGTGGATATAAGTTCTCAACTTATGCTACTTGGTGGATTCGTCAGGCGATCACTCGTGCTATCGCCGACCAAGGTCGTACGATCCGTATTCCGGTTCACATGATCGAAACCATCAACAAGCTGGCCCGTACTTCAAGACAGCTTATTCAGGAGCTTGGACGTGAACCAACCCCTGAAGAAATTGCTGAGAAGATGGAGCTTTCTGTAGATAAGGTGAAAAAAGTCTTCAAAATTTCTAAAGAGCCGATTTCTTTGGAAACTCCAATCGGTGAAGAAGAAGATTCATCACTCGGTGACTTTATTGAAGATAAGAAGATCATTTCTCCGGCCGATGCTGTGATGAGTGTGACTCTTTCTGAACAAACCCGTTCGGTTCTTTCAACTCTGACTCCAAGAGAAGAGAAAGTTCTTCGTATGCGCTTTGGTATCGGTGAAAAATCAGACCATACTCTTGAAGAAGTTGGTCAGGATTTCTTCGTGACTCGTGAGCGTATTCGTCAGATTGAGGCGAAGGCCCTTCGTAAGCTTCGCCACCCTAGCCGAGCTAAGCTTCTTAAATCTTATTTGGATAACTAATCCCAAGGGCCGGTTCTTCCGGCCCTTTTTTTTACCTCTTAATTAACCTGCCATTTAGTAGAAATCAGTCTATACTAGACCTTTGGAAAAATGAGCACCATGGAATATACGAATATCGCAAGTCCCATTCAGGATTTACTACAGAAAAGTTTTGAACCTTCAGTGGTTTTTCTCGCCCAGAAAATGGTGGAGCAAGGAAGGGTTTCACTTTCATTTATGAAAGGAAGCTTTGAGACCTACTTCATCGTGAGCGGGATTCTCGCTGAGAACAATACTAACTATGAATCTAAGATCAGTTACAAGCAAGGCCAGCTGACGACTCAGTGTACTTGCAAACTTTGGAATGCGGAGAAGCCCTGTCATCATACGGCGAGCTTGCTGTTAAAGTTTGATGAGCTTCGAAACAAGCAAGAAAACTCAGGCGGAAATCGTATCTCCTTGAGCCTGATGGCCCAGGAAGGTGTTCACGTTGAACGCTATGGTTCACTCCTGAAGGCAGCACCGGCACTTCCTGGTGCTAAGATGAACTCAACGTTTAGTTCACTTCAATACACTCTCACAAACCGTAAAGTCGTCAACTTCCCTGCCCCTTCCAAGTGGAAAGGAAAGCTCTTGGTGAATATCATCAAGGCCAGTTCACTGGAGGAGTACAAAGACCTTCTTTATGTTGATGAAAAATATACCTATCAGTTCAACTGGCAGGATGAAGACAACGTCGTTAAGGAAGTTTCAATCTTTGACGTACTTTATCTTTTCAACTGGAAAACAGGTGAAGCCTTTGATCTACCGACTGAAGTGAGGGAACTCGTTTCCAAATTAAAACTCACAGATGTGGTGGGCGATATTCAGGATTATATCCGACTCTTTCTTCCACTGCGGGAGAAACAATTAGGAAATGTTCTGATTGAGGGTGAACCTTGGGACAGCTTTCCTATCGAAGATATGGATTACCGCTTTTCCATTAATCCATCAGCGCGAAAAAGCTTCCTTAACCTGGAGCTGGAACTTTTTACTCCTGATCAGAAATTGGTACCAATGGCGTCCCCTTTTCTGCTGTTTGTAAGTGAGCAAGGTTGGGCCGGAAGTTTCAGGACTAAGAACGATGCCATCTTGTTCTTTAAAACTTTAATTGAAGATTTTGACCGCGAGACATTTTTCCATAAGAAGTATCTTCATACCGCATCCAAGAAAAATCTGATGTCGGAGTGGATTGCCCTTCTGATGAAAGAAGATGAAATTCCTTTCTTTGATCCGACTTTCAAGAAAGTTTTCATGCTTAAAACCAAGACCTTTAAAAAGGTCTTCCTGGCCTTCCTCGACAGCTTCGGGGAAATTGGGTTTAAGACTTCTTTCTATCACAAAGACGAGCGAAAAATCGTTTTTCAGATTCCTAAGAATAATCTTCTTGAGGGAGTGGCGAATTTTTATCAGCAACTAACTCCCCTTAATATTCCGATCTTCTACGATCAGCAACAGATCAGAACCTGGAAGAGCTCCATTCGCTTTGAGCGCAATAAAGAGCGTCTGGACTGGTTTCAAATGGACCTGGTCATCACTGATGATGATCTGGATGTAATCAAGAACGCTGAGATCACCGATAATTTTCTTCTTTCTAGTAAGGGCTTAGTCCTTCTGTCAGATGAGCAGAAAGACCTTCTGCGCTTCATGAAGCGCTATACGAAGTATGAGGGCGAGAAGAAAGAGCAAAGTGCCAAGGGACTCAACAAGTTTGGCCTGTTCCTTCAGCGCTCACGAATTTTTGAACTCTTTGAACTAAAGCGACTGGGCATCGAAGGTGCTTTAACTGAAGAAGAAGAAAAGTTCTGCGAAAAAATCATGACCATGCAGGATATGCCTCAGTATGATGTAGATCCACGCTTTAATGATATTGCCCGTCCTTATCAGCTTAATGGTTATAACTGGCTGCGCTTTTTATATGAGCACAAGTTCGGGGCCTGTCTGGCCGATGATATGGGTCTTGGTAAAACTCTCCAGACCATCATGCTGCTTCAGACGCTGAAAGAGAAGGCCAAGAAGATTCTCATCATTTGTCCGGTTTCCATTCTTTATAACTGGAGAAACGAGCTCGAGAAGTTCTCGGATCTCACCTACTCCATTTACTACGGCGATGAGCGTGAGATTAATACTGAAGCTCAGGTGATCCTGACGTCTTACGGTTTAATGAAAAAAGAATCCTTCTCCAATCTGGGGCAGGAGGAATTTGATATTTTAATCTTCGATGAAGTTCAGCACTTAAAGAACATCCGCTCTCTGGGGGCCAATGCCGCCCGACAACTTAAGGCGAAGTTCCGCATCTGCTTGACCGGTACTCCGGTTGAAAATGATCTCTCGGAATTCTACAACATCATGGATCTTTGTGTTCCGGGAGTATGGGGAGACTTAGGGGTTGTGAAATCAACTTCCAAGAATAAGAACCGCCTCTTGGCACGAAGAACGGTGAAGCCGTTTATTTTAAGACGTACCAAAGATCAGGTTTTAAAAGAGCTTCCAGAAAAAATTGAAAACCACGTCTTCCTGGATTTCTCTCCGGAAGAGCGTGAAACATATCAGAATAAACTCAATGCTGTTCGCTCCAGCATGATGGTTCCAGGGGCCAAGCGCTACGGCGAAGTCCTGAAGTCTCTCCTGGAAATGAGACAGCTGTGTCTGTGGCAGAAGCAGCCTCAACTGCAATCCACTAAGATTGATTTTTTGATGGAGAATCTCGAGCAGCTGGTGACCGAAGGACACAAGACTCTGGTCTTTTCTCAGTTCACCACTTACCTCGATATGATCCAGAACAAGATCAAGGTTGCCGGATGGAAGATGGCGCGAATTGATGGTTCTCAGACGATCAAAAAACGTGGCGAACAAGTGGAACTCTTCCAGAATGGCGATGCCCAGATTTTCCTGATCTCACTTAAGGCCGGGGGATTTGGCTTGAACTTAACGGCCGCCAGTTACATCTTCCTGATGGATCCGTGGTGGAACCCAGCAGTTGAAAGACAGGCCATTGACCGAGCTCACCGTATTGGACAGGAAAATAAACTGACGGTGTATCGTCCGATCATTAAAGAATCAGTGGAAGAAAAAGTCTTGATCCTTCAACAAAGTAAGCGGGAACTGTTCCGTGACCTGATGGCCGAAGATGATGATGAGTACTTCAGCGGTAAGCTTAACATGGACGATTTCCAGCATCTCTTAAGCTAAGCTAAATTAAAACCTAAGAGCTAAAATTCCCCTAAGAGAAGCCCGATCAGTCATCCATGCTTCTCTTAGGGCTTCTTATTAGCAGTCTCTATGCGGCCGCCCCCTTGCCCGCCTTCACCAGCTCCAACGGGGCCTGTCAGGTCTATTATCAAAAAGAAGCTTCGGAATATCGTTTAGAATGTTCCAAACATCGCCAGACATTTAAGCTCACACCTACGGCTTCACTGGCAGATGATTATCAGCAGCTGGAAAAAAGCATGAGTGCGTATTCAAATGATCCGGCCAAAGATCAAGCGGAACTTAAGAAGCTAGTGCTGTCTCATTTTGAAGACAAATTTCGCTTTGAATATCCGGGTGATGAGGCGCTACTCATCAGTGCCATAAAAGAGTTTAATGAGCTTACAGAAAATACTGGTGAGGACTGTGAGGAAAAGGATCAAGACCTTAAGGTCACACCTTTTGTGGACCTCAAGTTTGATCAGGACTCCCAGCTCAAACTTGAGCGGGAGTTAGTGGATCGTAAGATGGCCCAGGATGGTTTTATTAATCTGGGCAAATTACAAGGCATCTCGCTTGAGCTTAATACGGGAAATGATAATTTCCTTCATGGGGTTGGCAGACAATTTATCGATACCACAAGGCCTCTGCCCTGGTGGGAAGGAGATGATCGGGGGCATACCTTCGGCATCAATATGAGCGGTGAGATGAATTATGAAAACGGCAGTATCAAAGTTACTCCCTACACTGATGCCTACAGTGAACTCACCAGATTTAATGGCAAGATCAGAGATGAAAACAATCGGCGTTATCAAAACTTCTTAACCGTGGATGGGGTGCAAATTGAAGTTAGGGTGAATCAAATCAATGGTGATAAATACATAAAAGTCATCGGCTCGGTAGAGCATTTAACAGATACCGATCAGGGGACTGCTCAGAACATTCAGAAGGCCTGGCATAAGCTTGGCAATGCCATCGACTATCGTTATCTGGATCACCGTAAAGATGAAACCCGCTTGCAGGCAGGAGTGGCCGTCGGCATGGAAAAATCCACAGCCCCTTTGTCCTGGTTGGGAGTCAAGATGGCCATTGAAGGAAAGGTGCAAGGGAGCACGGCCGGCCTGGAGAATTCCTTTGTGGGACTCACCACCGAAGTTTCAGTTCATTCTAATGAGCTTTTCCGCTCTCATGCAGGGCAGACACCTTTACTCGAGGCGCGTCTTAAAGCTGATCATAAGCATTATGGAACGAATGAGACCTATACCAATATCGGTGTGACCTTATATGGCACTGTCTATAGTGATAAAAAGGGAAACGTGGTAAAAGTATTTGCCGGGGTGGAAGAACATAAAGATCCATTTACCCGCAAGTACGCTCACGCTGAATATGAAAATAGAAGCCGGGCAGATTTGATTCATACCATAGGAATAAAGTATGAACGAAAATTTTAAATGAAGAGAGGCCCATGAAAGATCCCGCAGAAATTCTCACCAAGACTCCTGACATCCAATACCAAGAAGAACTCAAAGAAACCTCCCCCGAAGCCTTTGCCAACATCATCCATAATCGTCGCTCGGTACGAGTTTATACGAATCAACGAGTTCCACCAGAAGTGATGGAGCAAGTTTTAGAATGGGGGCTCATGGCACCCAATTCATCCAACTTGCAGGCATGGGAATTCTATTGGGTACAAAATCCTGCTAAGAAGTCACAGATTGTAGAGGCCTGCTTTAATCAGCCGGCGGCCAAAACCGCCCAGGAGTTGATTGTCGCCGTGGCACGACTTGATACTTGGAAACAAACCAGACGGGAGATGATTGAGCTCTTTGCAAAAGGCCAGGTTCCTAAATCGGCCAGCACGTATTATGAAAAACTTGTTCCCATGGTTTATTCCCAAGGACCACTTAGTCTTTTTGGTTTTGTTAAAAGATTGGTAGCCGCTTTCGTAGGTGTCTTTCGACCAATACCGCGCGAACCCTATTCCCGCTCCGATATGAAAACCTGGGCAGTGAAAACTACTGCTCTTGCCTGTCAGAATATCATGATGGGATTTTCGGCACATGGTTTTGATACTTGTCCGATGGAAGGCCATGATTCAAGTCGCGTGAAAAAGACTTTAGGACTGGGACGTAATGCAGAAGTTGTTATGGTGATCAGTGTAGGCAAACGGGCCTACAATGGAGTCTATGGTCCTCGTGTAAGAATGGCGAAAGAAAGATTTATAAAAAAAGTTTAACTATGAAATATCTTATTACTACTCTTCTCTTGTGTTTTTCTCTAACTGCTTTTGCGAAGTATTCGCAGGAAGTGCTGCTGAAGCAAGATGATGTTATTTGGGGATTTGATTTTTTGAAAGACGGCAGAGTTATTTTCACCGAGCGCGGTGGGAAAGTTTTTGTTTTTGACCCTAAAACAAAAAAAGCAACTTTAGTGACCGGCACTCCTAAGGTCCATGCCGTGGGACAAGGTGGGATGCTGGATGTGAGAGTTCATCCCACCAATGGGTATATTTATCTGACTTATTCGGAGCCCATGGATAAAGATTATTCTGCGACAGTTCTGGCCCGGGGAAAACTTGTGGGCAATAAGCTGGAAGACTTCAAGAAGCTCTTCACCGCTGATAAAAGCACTAATGACTATCACTATGGTTCAAGAATTGAATTTGATTTGAAAGGACATGTCTTCATCACTTCTGGTGAACGGGGCGAAAGAGATAAGATTCAAAAGAAGGATAATTTTTTTGGCAAAGTTGTCCGAATGAAAGAAGACGGATCTTCCCCTGAAGTCTGGAGTATCGGTCTTCGTAGTCCTCAGGGCCTGGCGATGAAACCGGGAACCGATGAGTTATGGGAAGCCGAGATGGGTCCACGAGGCGGCGATGAAGTGAATCTCATTAAAAAAGATGCCAACTACGGCTGGCCCATTGTCACTTATGGCCGGGAATATTATGGACCCAAAATCGGAGTTCCTAAAAAACCGGGAGTCGAAGAACCCATCGTCTATTGGGTTCCTTCCATCTCCCCTTCCGCTATGACTTTCTGGAAAAATGATATCTGGCTGGGCACCCTCTCGGGCGAACACATAAGAAGACTGATCATGGATGGCACCAAGGTAAAATCCCAGGAAGAGTATTTCACGGACCGCGGCTGGCGCTGGCGCAATGTTCGTCCAGGTCCTGATGACCATCTGTGGTTTTCAACTGATGAAGGCAGGCTGGGAATTATTAAGCCGAAATAGTAGCAATCACCCGCTGGATTTCAATATTTTCAGCGCACTTAAAGTGTCCGAGTGGACAAGCTTTGTGGCCATGAAGACCGCACGGCCTGCAAGACAATGAATCCCCTACATCAATGACGACTGAATCATCCGCCAGAGGCGTATAACCAAAACCAGGAATAGTAGAACAGAAGATAGCGGTAGTCTTAGCGTTCACACAACTGGCCAGATGCAGAGGGGCCGAATCGTTGACAAAAACTCTGCGGGCGTTTTTCATGAGCGCCGCTGAATCCAAAAGATTGAGAGCGCCACAGAGATTTTCGGTATAAGGCAAATCCTTACGGATGCGATCGCAGAGTTCTTTATCACCCGGGCCGCCAGTGAAATACACCTTCCCCAGCTTAACGAGTTCCTGGGTCAATTCCCGGAACTTGTGCTCACTCCACGCCTTGGTAAACCAGACAGAAGCGGGAGCGACGACAAAATAATTATCAGTCACAAAGGGTGCGACTTTATCAAAGTTTTTCTGGGCCAGCGGCAATTCTGGTTTGTAAATTTTGAAGTTATCCACAATCTTAAAATCAGGAATGAGCTCGAGATTTCTTTGCACTTCATGCCAGCCCCGAGGATCAGGAATCTGGTGATTGATTTTTCGGGTGTAAAACATGCTGAGAGGATTTTGTTTAAACCCGGCCTTGAAAGGCGACTTCATCAAGGACGCCACTAAGCCAGAATTAAAATGGCGGTGCAGGTTAAAAACCATATCAAACTTAATCTCACGCAACTCAGAGATGAGCTTCATGAGGTTTTTGGTCTTCCCGCCTTGCTTGTCCCAGACCCATGTTTTTTCAATCGTGGGAAGCCCCTGAATCACCGATTCATTGCCCTTTCTCAGGAAGAAATGGATCTTGGAGTTGGGGTACTCTTCTTTGACAGCGCGTGCAAAATGGCTGGCAAGGATGGTATCTCCAATGAAAGCGGTTTGGATGATGAGAATTGTTTTAGACGAGGCGTCAGTCATGCGTTAAGATTAGCACACTATTATGGAAAAGATCACGGCGATAATCCCGACATTCAACGAAGAAGTTAACATTAAAGAGGCCATTGAATCGGTCCTTTGGTGTGATGAAATTATCGTAGTTGATTCGTTTTCAACCGATAAAACGGTGGAGATTGCCAAATCCTTCCCGCAAGTGCGCCTTCTTCAGCATGAATATGAGCACTCAGCGGCCCAGAAAAACTGGACCATCCCTCAGGCAAGCCATCCCTGGATCTTCCTCCTCGATGCTGACGAAAGACCAACTCCTGAACTCGTGAATGAAGTTAAAGACGTGGTAAAAACTGGTACAAAGTATTCAGGTTTTTGGATTTACCGCCGGAATAATTTCATGGGGAAACGGATTGATTATTCAGGCTGGCAGTCTGATAAAGTCATCCGCCTGTTTAAGCGCGACGAGTGCAAGTATCAAAATAAGCATGTCCATGCGGAAGTTGAATCTAAGGGCGAGATCAGCATTTTAAAGCATAAGCTCATCCATTATACCTACAAGGATGTTACTTCTTACTTAAAGAAGGCCGATCGCTATACCACTTGGGGGGCGCTTGACCGCTACCATAAGTTTGAAAAGTCCGGGAAAAAGATCGGACTTATGTATCTCTTCTTCCGTCCTTTCGGCCGTTTTGTTCGTCACTATATCTGGCGTTTGGGATTCTTAGATGGAACTCATGGATTCGTTGTTTCCGCCCTAGCGGCCTATAACGTTTTTATCCGTGCGGTGAAAATTTGGCGTCTGCAGAACGGTGAGAAGATCGAAGATCCTTTCAAGAAATAAAACCTAAAAAATCTCTGAAGAAATAGCAAAAGAGCACGGCTTTCGTACCAAAATAAACCAATTTAGCTAATGATGCTGCGTTTTTCATGACCGGATCATAAGCTCTTGGTTATTAGCGGTGGGAAAAATGTGGGGATTCTGGTAATAATTACCCATGAAACTACAAGAACTTATTGATCAGACAGATTTAGGCATGACCGAAGCACAAGTTAAGGCCTTCTTTTTAGGGGTTTTATGTGCGGAAAAGCCAATGCCCTTCCCTAAGGCGATGGATGAGCTACTGGCGGAAACGCCCGAAGCCAAACAGTCCCTGGAACCAGCGCTGCTTAAAACTTGGGATGGTCTCAAGGCCGGTCTTAAGACCGAGCTGAAAAACATATTCCCGGTGGATGAAACTGATCTCTATACGTTCATGGAAATTTCCAAAGACCAGTTGGATTTCTTCCTCACGGCCTTGAGCCTCTCCGGCACCAATGCTGAATCATGCAAGAATGAAGATATGGCAGAATTAATCGAAGAACTCGAAGAAACAGTCGCCGAGATGGATGATTTTCTGGCCGAAGAAGATGCTGACAATGGCGAAGAGTTCAAAGAATCTTTACTCGCTACTTGGACAGAGTTCGTTTCAAGCAATTAAATTCAGAATTTTCTCTTTATAAGAATACTTCACTTCAGGGTGCTCAAGGCTAAAAATCTTGAGCCCGCTGTTTCGTAATTTGCAGGCCGGGCACTTCATGCAGCCTTCTTTCTCGATCCCTTCATAACAAGTGATGGTTGTTTCCAGAAGGTATTCTAATACACCTAACTTATAACCAAGCTCCATTGATTCTTTCTTGTTAAGTTTCACCAAGGGAGTGCGGATCTCGAACTGTGGGTTGGCAAAATCCATGCGAAGAGCTGTTTGAATGATATCCATGTAGGCGCGAGAGCAATCACGGTAGCCAGAGTTCGCCTCTTCTAATTCCATCACACCCATGTAGATACAGTTGGCACCCAGGGAGTCGGCGTGAATGCCGGCGAGACGGGCCATCAAACCATTGCGGCCGACAACGAGAGTATTAGGCGCTTTGCCTTCTTGATGTTCAATTTTTTCTTTGTTACCGATGAGGGCCGATTCCGTAATTTGAGAAAGGCAGCTGAGATCCAGCTCCACGTGATCCACTTTGAAGTGGCGTGAAATTTCAGTGGCGCGAGTGAGCTCAATCGAATGCCGCTGGTTATAAGTAAAGGAAAGCGAGAGCACGTTCTCGGCCCCGAAATCTTTCACCGCTAGAGCAAGACACAGACTTGAATCCATTCCACCAGAGTGGACAACAATGGCTTTCTTTTTCATTAGTAAGGTCGCTTTTTTTCCCACTCGTAAGCAGATTTGATAATGAGATTGAGATCATCGTATTTGGGCTTCCAGCCGATGACACTTTGAATTCGGTCGGCCAGCGCAGTCAGACTGGCAGGATCTCCCGCGCGTCTTGGAGACTCATCAATTTTAATATTAACTCCAGTCACTTCCACCACTCGTGCCAGCACTTCTTTCACACTGAAGCCGTGGCCATAACCACAGTTTAAGACTTCGGACTGACCACCCTTATCCAAATAGTTCAGGGCCTTCACGTGGGCATCTGCGAGATCGGAAACATGAATATAATCACGCACGCATGTGCCATCCGGAGTGCAGTAATCAGAGCCAAAGACCTTCATCGATGGTCGTTTGCCTGTCGCCACTTCACAGGCCACTTTAATTAAATGAGTGGCTTCCGGAAACGACTGTCCGATTTTTCCTTCGGAATCAGCGCCTGAGACGTTAAAGTAGCGAAGGGCCACATAGCGAAAATTGGAACTAGCAGAGAAGTCTTTAAGCATTTGTTCAGTCATAAGCTTTGACTGGCCATAAGGATTAATAGGAGCAAGCTCTGAATCTTCCCGGCACACTCCGTCCTTAGGCATTCCGTAAACGGCGGCAGTTGAAGAGAAAATAAATTTATGAACAGCATGCTTTTGGCAAAGAGAAAGCAGCGTATGAGAATTAACCGTATTATTTTGATAGTACTTTAACGGCTGGGAAACACTTTCCGGAACGACGATACTTCCAGCAAAGTGAAGAGCAGCATCAAAGTGTTTGGCTGCAAAAAGAGCGTTCAGTTTCTCTTTGTCGCCAAGATCTCCCACCACTAAATCGCCATAGAGCACAGCTTCTCTGTGTCCAGTCGAGAGATTGTCATAGACTGTAATATCGTGACCTTGAGTCCCGAGAGCTTTTACAACGTGTGAACCAATGTAGCCTGCGCCACCAGTAATTAAGATTTTCATGTGCCCATTTTAAGACAATCAGGTCTATAATTAAACAATGAATGTTAAGTTTGTTGCTATCGCTGCTCTAGGTAAAAACAAAGAAATCGGCCTAAACGGCGCCCTCCCCTGGAACATCCCGGAAGAGTACGACCATTTCAAGAAAACCATCAAGGGGCAGTATGTCCTGGTTGGCCGAAAAAACTTTGAACTCCATGGCGGAGATATCGAAGACGCCTTGCCCATCGTGCTCTCCAAGTCGGGCCATTCAAGTCCCAACGCTGTCACTTTCAGTGCCATGGATCAAGTGATCGAATACGCCGACGATATGGAAATTAAGAAAATCTACGTCATTGGCGGAGCTGAAATCTATAACCTGACTCTGCCCTACCTCTCCGAGTTTCTGTGCTCAGTAGTGGATTATGAGGGTCCGGCCGATACGTATTTTCCGGAATACTTGTTCTACGAATGGGAAGTCGTAAATCAGGAAATCCATTCCAACTGGACTCTGTACCACTTCAAAAAGATCCCTGACTTTTAAACCTTAAATCTCTAGAATAAGACCCACATGAATAATCCACAATCTAAGACAATTTGTTTTTTCAATTCCAATAAAGCATGGGGCGGCGGTGAGAAATGGCACCTCACCACTTGCAAAGAATTTCAGCGTCGGGGATTCAAAACCATTCTCGCAACCAATGTCCATTCGCAGATTGCTATTAAAGGCATCCAGGAGAAACAAGATGTTTATCGTTTTCGCGTCGGCAATTTAAGTTTTCTCAATCCCATTAAAATTTTAGTGATGATGATGTTCTTCCGCATGCAGAAAGTTGATGCTGTGGTAATGAACCTTCCTTCTGATTTAAAACTCGCTGGCATCGCCGCCAAACTCGCCGGCGTAAAAAAGATCATCTACCGCCGCGGGATGCCTCACCCACTTCGCAACACCTGGCTAAACCGTTTTCTTTTCACCAAGATTCTCACTCACGTCATTGTTAACTCCAAAGAGATCGGCCGAAGCTTAAAGCAAGGCAATGAGAGCTGGTTCCCGGAAAATAAGATGGTCCTGATTTATAACGGCGTTGATACATCGAAGCCCATTGAGAAGAACCGCAAACTTTACGAAAAAGACGAAGCCGAACTCATTATCGGCAATGCCGGACGCCTGACTGAACAGAAGGGCCAGAAATACTTGGTGGAGTTAGCTTCGCTTCTTAAAGCCGATGGTGTGAAGTTTAAGATTTTAATTGCTGGCGAAGGCGAACTTCGTGGAGCGCTTCAGAAGATGATTGATGATGAAGGGCTTGCGAACGAAGTTAAGTTGCTTGGGCATGTGAGTGATATGCCGGCGTTTTTTAATTCGCTGGATGTGTTTGTGTTTACGAGCTTGTATGAAGGGTCGGCCAATACGCTGATTGAGACGCTTCAGTATGGGGTGCCGACGATTGCTTGGGATGTGAGTTCGAATCCGGAGATTATTGAGGATGGGGTTACGGGGGGGTTGGTAAAACCATTTGATGTGGAGGAATTATTCAAAAAACTTAAGGTGATTACAGCTTCAAAAGAAAAGACTAAGACCATTATCGATCAGGGATCCATCAAAGTTGAAGAGCTATTCGATTCCCAAAGAAATCTTAAATTATTGGAAAATATTGTTTTATAAGAGCTAATAAAGCCGGTTAGAGGCTGAGATTTATCAATTTTATAAGTTTAATTATATCATTTTTACAAACACCTCAAATATTTAGAACTGATGAGGTCTTTTATCCTTTATAAGACTCTCCAATTAATTATTTATAAGGTGTATTCATGAAAAGACTAAGTCCATTTTTAAGAAAAGCTATTTCTCTAATTCCTATTGGTTCTTCGTTCCTTTTATTAATCTTAATTAAAAGTGGCATCACACAAGTAGATCCAAATATCGTTGCTAAAACGACTCCAAAATAATGAACAGGACGATTGCAAACTTCAGGAATTATGTCTTTGAACTTATTCCGAACGAAGATAAAAACAGCGAAACTGCAATTTTGATGTTTCACGGCTTTCCTTCTGAGTCCCACAATGGAACAACACAAGAAAAGAACGTAGACCTATTAAAAGCATTGAGTAATGCTACAAAACTTGACTCCTACCTCCATCACTACAATGGTCTGGGGGAAAACAAAGATGGCAACTTTAGTTTTAATGGCTCAATTCAAGATTCATTTGAATTGGCAAACTTACTTCTAGAAAAGTATTCAAAGCTGATTCTTGTTGCTCATAGCTGGGGAGGTGTCGTTGCGGTTAACTGCCTTAACAAGCTTCATTCGAAAATATCAAACATGATTTTGCTATCTCCTTTAAATGAACTACCAGACTCAACGACCCTGGAATTTGTATTAACAGAAATAACTAAAGATGTTCCATTCCTTTTGAAAAATAGATCTATTAGTGACTATATAAATGATTTTGATCAAATCAGGAATAATTTTAATCCAAGAGAACTAATTGGCAAAACGTTCTACAAAGGTGACGTACTAATTTTACAAGCAGAGCACGACAATGAAGTTCCAAAAGAGAGTACAAATGAATTCATCAATCTATTCAATGGGAACTTAAGCTATGAGATCCTAGACACTGATCATAGTTTTACTAAGAACAGGGAACTCATGCTCAACAAGTGCATTTCCAACATCATTAAATATGTTTAAAAAATATTATCAACGCTTTAAATTTTTAAGACATGTCCAGTACAAGGGATCAAATTCATTTACCATTTTCGATAAGAGCGCTGAAATAAATATAAAAAAAGGAAGCCAAATAATTATTAATGGCGTTCTAAAAATTGGCGGATCTTTACCGGAGAGTATCGAAATACCGAGTTACAACAAGACCAGAATTGTAATGGAGGAAGATACAAAATTAGTTATTGAGGGTGATGTTTATATTGCATCGGGAACATTTATTCATATCAAAAAAGGTGCAACTCTCAAGCTAAAAGGAAGAAACTTCATTGGGCACAATAATTTTTTAGTATGTTCCAAGGAAATATCACTAGGAAAGAACACAAGCACTAGCTGGAACGTTACTCTAATCGATCATGATGGGCACACTCTATATTTCAGCTCTGGGAAGCCCCTCAAAAAGATGATTCGGCCATTAATAATTGAAGATAATGTAGGCATTCAAATGAATGTCACAATTCCTTCAGGCATTACTATTGGAAAAAACTCTCTAATCGGAGCAAATTCAGTTATCAGAGAAAATATCCCTAGTAATAGTCTTATATATCATCGAAATGAATTAAGGAGAAAAGATGGAATATCAGCAGGACTTCAGTTCTTCACCTGAATTAAAACATCCTTTTTTTGAGATACTATGCATAGGATTTATGGCTTTTGCCTGGGCTATATTTATACTTAGCACTTCCAATTATAAGCACGTGCACTGGTATGAATGGCTCTACTATTCTAGAATTAGTATGAGCCTATTAGGTATTCTTCTAGTTGCGCTAATTACAGTCAAAAAACTTTATAATCATAACATTGCTTCAACGTACCTTCTTCTATCCGTAGGAATCCAAGCATCCCATGGGTATTTTGAAGGTTCTCAAAGCGTAGATTTTTATAACTTTATCGGGATCGTTTTCCTTCTCTCCTGTATTAGCTATAATGGAACATTAACTTTCTGGTTAAAAAGGTTTCTTCCTTTCTATCTAATATTTTTTATCACACCTTTGTTTTTTAAGAGCGAAGAGTTCTTTTTATCAACAGG
This sequence comes from Bacteriovoracaceae bacterium, assembly GCA_023701435.1. GTDB lineage: Bacteria > Bdellovibrionota > Bacteriovoracia > Bacteriovoracales > Bacteriovoracaceae > Peredibacter. Next base: position 41,513 of record JAMPXB010000020.1, read on the forward strand.
GAAGTTCATAGACAGTTTTAGCCCTATGGTTGCCGGATTAATCATTGGAATAGCTATTCTTAAGATCACATCATCTAGATATCAGTTTATTTTAAAATATCTTCAATCTAAAAATGAAGTTATTAAACTTGCTTATCAAGTTGCTCACGACATCAGATCACCTGTTTCAGCATTGAGGATTGCTTTAGAGGATATTAGATGTGATAAGGATGAAACAGAGCTAATTAAATTCTCCCTTAACCGTATTGAAGAAATTTCAAATAACCTTTTAGATAAATACAAAGAACCCAACCCAAAAAGAACAAATACATTTATTGATGAGATTAAATATTTAATTAATGAAAAGAAGTTAATTTACAATGAGTCTGTAAAATTCGATCTTGCACACCATCCAAATTTTGAAACTCTCAAATTCTTCAAACCAAGTTCTGATTTGATGAGAGTTCTTTCAAATATATTGAACAACTCTATTGAAGCAATTGATGTTTCAGGACTGATTAAAATTCATTTTAATCTCGAAGGATCAGACTTTATTCTATCTATCAGTGACAATGGGAAAGGTATCCCGGAAGACGTTTTACAGAACTTCCGTGAAAAAACCTTTTCATTTAATAAGGCTTCTGGACATGGGTTAGGTCTTAACCACGCAAAAGATTTTATCACAAAAATCGGCGGATCTTTAAAAATTGACTCTATTACAGGCGTAGGGACAAGGATTAAATTGACGTTTCCTGGACATGCTTTTGAATAGCTTAAAAAAAATGTTTGTCTTAATAGATAATGATAAATTAATGCATTTAAGTTGGAAGCTTAAAGCTGCCAAAACGGCCAATACTATCTCTTGCTATTATTCAGTTGATGAATTTATCAATGATAGTGCTAATTTAGACGATATGAGTTTGATTATCTATATCGATTCCGATCTTGGGGAAGATACAAAGGGCGAAATTGAAGCTAAAAAACTTTCGGCGATTGGATTCAAAAACTTATACATCACAACTGGTTATACTGACTTTAAAACTGAAGACTATCCTTGGATCAAAGGAGTAATTTCTAAACATCCACCCTTTTAGAAGCTACCAAAATTCAAATTTAAAATCTAACCTTTGCACTCCCAAGCTGCAATTAAGATTTAAAACACAATGTCTGACTGAAAAATAATAATCGATGCAATACTCCTCAACGCCTGGTAGTTTTTATCAACAAAATGACTATTCCCTATCACATCAAGATCATGCTTGTATCTCAACTCACCGTTCACCTCACCTGAAAAGAAAATAATTGGGGTAAAAAGAAAAAGCTTCCTCACTTCATTACCAAATTCGATACCAGTCATCGGTCGCATGTTGATATCAGAAATAATTAGGTCGAACTGCAATGTTTCTATAATAGAAAGGGCTTCGGGACCACTGTTGGCCATTCTAATAATTCCCAAATCATCCAGGTACATTTCTAAGAATTCCGTTATTTCCAGCTGGTCATCTACAACTAAAATTTGTGGTTTCTTGTTCATTAACTTAATTCCGAGAGGGCCATCTTCAATTTCTTTGATGTACTTATGACCTAATCGAACAGTGCTTTCGTTTAAAGTCTCATCCACTGAGTCCCTATTGGATTTATTATTTGGCATCTTATAATCTCCGTTTTTATACAACACACACAAAATCACATTTTGGTATACATCATGTAAAACCATGGCAAAATCAAGATACTGCCAATAAAATTAATCATTTAGAATTCTTAAAGTTGGGTACAAAAAATGATGCCTCAAGATGAAGAGAACTATATTCAGCAAATCTTCCACGCGCTCTTGGTGAAGCGTCTACCTACATGGGCGGATGCCACTAAGTTTGCTGATAAAAGCGGCGTGAATCTCAATACTCTTAAGATGGCCTATTACAACGATGGACGAGTGGGGATTCAAGCCATGAACCAGATCGTTAAGCATCTACTCAGTCTCTCCCCTGATAAAGTCGCTTCGATCATCCATGAAATTAATTCTCTGGCACCTGTAGCAGAATCTCAGAAAATCTGGAATTCAGTGGATGCCTCAGAAGATTCCAAGATCAGAATTGCCCGTTATGCGAAGGCTATTTCTGAAATTGATAAAGAATTGAAAAAATAACCTTCCCAAGTTCCGATTTTGGCTTAATCCTAAAGCCCCTTCCTCACCCGTTAAATGACCTTAAACTCAAAAATTTCAACGATTTAATAATATAAATTTTTCTTTAACAAATGCCGAAAAGTCCCCAAAGGACTTGAATGCACGTTGGTGGGATAATGAGAACATTATTTTTAATCTTAAGCGGAATTGCCATTAGTTCCTGCGGCTTCCATATTGTGGCAACAGATGAAAATAGCGGCAATTTCATTTCAGGAATTGTTAAACCGTTCGTTGGTTCAATCGTTAAGCAACACCCAGCTCAGCAGTTATTCATTTCCCGCTCGTATGCGGCTCTTTGTAGTGATCCGGTTTATGCAAAACTCTATGAGCTAGAGGTCGATGGCACGATCAAAATTGATCAGCCGCTTGAATCGCAACTGCTGGGAGCTGATGCTCGCTATCGCTTTGATATGTCAAAGATGACAGTGGCGGAAACAGCGATGGTAAATTATCTGGTAGTCGCTGATGGGTGTGATGGTTCGGTGTTTAAGAGACCCGTAACGAACTTTGATGATCAACAGGATCTTGATGCGAAAACCACGATTGTATCTCAAGTGGTAAACATCAATTCGGATCTTCCAAATAAACTCAATCAGATTGATCGTAAGGAAATTGAGCTTCTCATTAAGTCGATGGATGGTGACAGCATTGCTACCGCCCTAGACTCACTTACCAATGAGCCTGCACTCTCCACTCAGTTTACGCAAATATTTGGATCGTCGCCGACAGTGATTTTGGAAACGAAGCCGGATGTGACCTTGGCAGTTCCGACAACTGCCATAAACGAGTTGGCGACAGCGACCTTCAATGTTCAGGCCTTTCACATTAATCCCAATTACTCGTTTGCCTACGCCTGGAAACTTGATGGAGTGGTGAAATCGACTTCAGGGAACTGGAACTATACTCCGGGGGCCAATGCCCAAGGGGCTCATCAGGTTGATCTCTATGTGGGCATGGATGATGGGGCCGGAAATATAGATATCAGCAAGCCCTATTATTCGAAAACGATCGCACTCTCCGTAAATAATAATATTAAACCAGTGCCGCCGGAGATCACCATTGCGGCAGCAACTCCTTCGCCACGACAAGTGAATTCAATTGATATTGATCTGGCGACGGGAATTGGAATGGCGGATTGTTCCTCATTCACTTCTCTTGCTTTCACTGAAACACCGGCTGCCCCCGGTCCTAGTGCATTTAATATCTCCTGTTCAGCCGCTGGCAGCCAGACTGAGACAGTCTTCTTCAGCGCCGCCGATGGAGTGAAAAATCTTTATCTATGGGCCATGGATAGCAAGGGCGAGATATCTACTTCAAAGTCTCTGATTTTTATTAAAGATGGCACGGCCCCCATCGCCTCCATCACTCTCCCATCCTCTCTTCTACGAGGTGGCACGGCTAAGACCATCACCGTGCAAGTTACCGATGCAACTACTGGCGTGGCCTCTGCTGTTCTGGAGTTTGCAGCTAATGGAACAAGCTTTAGTCATCTGGCCAATCTGACTTCCGGTCAAACCTCTTATAACTGGAGCGTTCCGGCGATCGACACCACAGCAGCGAAACTTCGATTAACAGTGATTGATAATGCCGGGCTGACCACAGAATTTGTAAGCTCCGCTTTCACTATCGACTCTACACCTCCTCTTGCTCCGAGTTTTGCTGTTTTCTCGGCCAATCCAACTTCTAGCTCAGTCGTGCAAACAACTATCAGTAGCTGCAGTGATGTGCAGGAAATTTTATTGACCGAACTAAATCTCGCACCAACAGGACTTGAATCCAACTGGCAATCATGCTCAACCCTTGCAGGCGCTCACGGTATAACGATTACCGGTGACGGCACTCACAATCTTTATATGTGGAGTAGAGATGCCGCCGGAATTATTTCCACCAGTGCTCAAACTCAGTCGCTAGTACTCGATACAACTCAACCGGTGATTGCCACGGCCCCAAGCCTCGACGCTCCGGTGGTTAAAGCCCAAAGCACGCAAAATATTAGCTGGGCGGTCACTGATACAACGATTGCCACTATTAAATTAAGCTACTCCACCAATGGTGGTTCAAATTGGAATACCATTGTCACCTCTACCGCCAATGACGGTGCCTATTCCTGGAACTTGCCTCTTACCGATGCGGAAGCACTCATTAAACTTCAGGCCACTGATGAACTCGGATTTACCAGTGAAAGCACCAGCTCCTTTATTATTGATGGTATTGGGCCTGTTGCTTCATCAATCGCTATCAATAGTGGAGCAACCACTACCGGAAACAGAAACGTTTTGATTAATATGAGTGGGGTTGATAATCATTCAAACGTTCAGGCCTTCTGCCTCAAATACAACAACACTACGGCTCCTCTGGGTAGTGATGAATGTTGGACCGAACTCACTGATATTGGCAGCACTCCAAATGCCAGTTTCTCACTCAGCAACTTTCCTTATCAGATAGGATCAATTCAAGGTGATTATGCAGTTTCTCTGTGGTTTCAAGATTCCTTGGGCAATATTACTGAAACCGAAAATACCGCGACCATCTCTTATTACCCAGACCCAGCACCAGTTATCTCCAACTTCATAGCTTCCAGTACCGATACACCTGCAAATCCTTTAACGATTGCTGATACCACTGTACCTTTTAATTATGATCTCTACATTCGCTGGAGTCTCACTGATGATAAGCCCATTCCAGCGGGCAATATTTCGCTCTATTACACAACCAATGACAATAACTACATTGAGATCGCCAGTAATTTAGAAAATGCAGCAAATGGGGCCTGTACACTCACTGCTGAAACTACTGGCTGCTTTAAATGGAACGTCTCCTCGCCGACGGATGCTTATTACAGAATTAAACTTCTGGTAACAGACTCAGGCGGAACAACCATTTTTGAAGTCTCCAACCCCCTTAACACGGGCTCAGTGAAATTCCTCTCTGGTAACACCAGTCTCGGAATTGGCGGAGCGGCCACCAATGCTGTTCTCCTCGGGTATGGTGAGGCAGTCTATAATGATAATCACGATACTCAAGCCTTAGTAGTCACCAAAACCGGTTACATCTTTTATCGCTATTACAATCGTGGTCTTGTTTATATTTCTCCCACTGACGGTATTTTGCGAGATGTGGCCTTCCAAACAGGAGCATCTTCCGGTGACGGTGGCAGCGTCTTTAATGCCACCTTTAAGTCCATGCGAAGAATGATTCTGGATTACGATGACAATGTGCTGATCTGGGATGATAACCGAGTTCGAAAAATTGATACCACCAGCTGGACCATCACCACTGTCTTTGGAGGAGGAGCTGATTCTTCAGACGGCGCTTCTGCTTTAGCGGCCAACATTGGCGCTGGTTATAGTGATCAATTTACAGCGACTCCTGATGGACGAATTTATTTCAATAAGAGCAATCAAATTTGGTACTACGATCCAACAGATTCCCTGGTTAAACGCAAAATCACTCTGACAGGTCTGGGAACTGGAGACATGGCCGGTTGGCGGGCGAACTTAGACACTGCTGTCTGCCAGGGAACCAATGCGGCCTTCGCTTTTAATAAAACCACTTCGGCCTGGACCAAAGTCATGCGCCGAATGTCCGGTTCAGCTGCAGCCGCTTGTGGTTCACTGACTTCAACCGCACCTTACTACAACACAAGCTTTGATCCCGTGACCGGTGTTGCTCAAGCACCTCACCCGACGGATACCAGTTGGTCTTCTCATAAATTTACTGGCATGGACGGAAACATCTATGTTCTAAGCCAAGGGCGCGCCACACTCACCCGTTATAATCCGGCTACGAATACTTTTGATAAGGTCGTGGGTCTGGGCTCCAATGGACGATGTGCGGATGGCACTCCTGCCCTCTCTTGCCGAGTAGTGGTGATGTCCGCTTTTGTGAGTGAATTTGGTAAGGTCTACTTCATTGATCTGGGGGTTCTGCGCACCATCGATAGTGCCGGTAACGTGCAGACCATAGCGGGCCAACCGAGAAACTTTGGGATTGGTTATAATCCTGTCAGTGCTCGTTATTCAAAAATTGATTTCTTTGATTTAAATGGCGATGACGTCTACATTCGAAACGAACTGGAAAATCAGATTGTGAAATTCTCGCTAAACGGAGGAGTCCTTCAGCACATCGCTGGAAACACGGTTCGCGGTGGAACCTCCATGGGTGTTGATGCCACCACTTCGGCCCTTCCTAATTGTAGTTGGTCCATGCCTTGTAGTTTTATTATCGATGCTGCTAATAATCGTCTTTATCATTATGCAGGAGCCGGAGGCCAAGTTAACTACATTGATCTTACCACAGGCAAGTGGGTGGGACAGGCTTCGGGACTGCAAGACACAGCTGCGCGGGTTAGTTATATTGGTATTAATCCTCAAGGCCTTCTGACTTATCTCCCGAGCCATTATGGCGTTAGTGGTAATAAAGTTACCTTACGGGTTTTCGATCAGCTCAACAATCTCTCCACTCGTATCTATGGTAAAGATTCTGTAGAAGTTTCCTTAAGTTCCACCATTTGTACAGGAGTGGATGGCACCAGCTGTACGCTCGCTCACACCATGACTGATGCTGTCCAGGAGCGTTTTAAATACGACGCCTCGACCGGTAACTGGCTTATCACCATCAGAGGCTCAAACTCGCTGTACACCATCCCTTCACTCGGCGGAACGGTGAATCTCTTTGAGACCATGAATAATGGTTTGGTGTCCTATGATTTTTATAAGGGAGCAACTGAGGACTTTGTTTTCTATTGTTCAACAACAGGAAATCTCTATAAGCGCAACATCACGACGAATGTAGAGACGGCCCTGACACTTCCGATTAACTCGATGAAGTGCTCGTCAGGGTCGCTGTTTTATCATTCAGCTCGTAATAGTTTGATTTTTGCTTATCAACAAAATGGATTGTACGGGATAGCTGAGTATCTTAACCCTTGATGTGTTTGCCGATAGCGTAGTAAGTGAAACCTTGCTCCAGCACTTTCTTAGTGTTGTAGAGGTTTCGGCCATCGAAAATCAGAGGTGCATTCAAACGAGACTTAATCTCCTCAAAATCAGGAGCGCGGTACTGTTTCCACTCGGTCATTACCAGTAAACCGTCTGCACCATTAAGAGCGTCGTATTTGTTCTCGAATTGATCGACTGGGATTCCCATCTTGGTCATCAATTGCTCGAAGTGATCGGCCGCTTCTGGATCGTGGATGCGGATTTTGGCACCTGCTTCATGAAGAGCGACAGCTGTATCGATGGCCGGAGTTTCGCGGATATCGTCCGTGTTGGCCTTGAAAGCAGTTCCCCACAGAACAAAGGTTTTCCCTTTAAGGTCGTTATTGAAGTGTTTCTTCACTTTGCCCACGAGGTATTTTTTCTGCTCTTTGTTCACTTCTTCCACTGCTTCAACGATTTTGAAGTTGATGCCGTGTTCTTTAGCTGTGAAAACCAGCGCCTTCACATCCTTCGGGAAACAAGAACCGCCGTAACCTGGACCTGGGTACAAGAACTGAGAACCGATACGGGAATCAGTTGAGATACCGTGACGAACTTCTTCCACATCAGCACCAACGATGTCACACAGGCGTGCTACTTCGTTCATGAAAGAGATCTTGGTCGCGAGGAAACAGTTAGCAGCGTATTTAGTCATCTCCGCCGAGATGTTGCTCATGCGGATGGTACGCTTAACCTGACGGTTAAACGGCTCATAAAGCTCTTCGATGATGTCAGCAGCGGCATCTTCTTTAGCGCCGATGATGATTCGCTCAGGCTTCATGAAGTCTTCAACAGCTGAACCTTCTTTTAAGAATTCAGGGTTGTTCACCACGAAGAATTTTTTATTGGTTTTTGATTTCAGGTGCTCGCGAACTTTGTCACCAGTTCCTACTGGCACAGTGGATTTTACTACCACCACTGAACCATCTTTTAAGTAAGGGGCAATGGAGTCGCATGCGCCGAAAACGTATTTCAGATCGGCCTGGCCATCATCAGATGAAGGGGTACCAACCGCGAGAAAGATCGCCTCAGCTTTAGTTACTGAATCATAACTGTTATCAAAGTGCAGGCGGCCTTCATTAAAATTTGACTGCATTAGTGGCTCAAGCCCTGGCTCGAAAATCGGACACTCGCCTTTTTTCATTCGCTCAACTTTCGCCGCATCAATATCAATACAAGTCACTTCGTGACCCATCTCCGCAAAACAAGTTCCAGTTACAAGGCCGACGTATCCAGTGCCAATAATGCTTAGCTTCATTTTAAGGCTCCAATGAGAGTGAAAAGAGACGTCATTTTCGTTAATTTTGGTGCTTTTGTCTATGTAGGCAGGGAAAATATGGGGGTAAGAAAGGAGAATATATGAGTACCTTTCTCGTTCTCTTCCTCGGTCTCTTGTCTTTTAGCGCTTTTGGGCAGCAATATAAGCACTACCTCGAAGGCTCCTTTTCCACCGCTGCGGCGATCGATACCATCGAACCCGTGATTGTGAACTACAACATTAATTGGAATGAAACATCCAGCTCGCTCCAAGGGGTGTATCGAGACAACTTTTTTTCCAAAGATGGGCCGCAAGCGGTGACGGGAACCGTCTCGACCGATGGGCGGACGTTCAATATCATCTTCCCTCTCTCCGTCAATGAAGTGAAAACCATTACTTTGACTTCCGTTCAAACAGGCTCCGCTAGCGGCAGTGTACCCATCACCATCGTCACCAGAAATGAGGTCGGAGCTCCTATCGATGCTCCAAATACCTTCGCATTGATGACCACCCGGGATCTTCCGAGGGACAACACGCCCGATGATTCAACCTGTATTATTGGCTTTGGGGCACTCACCGGTTTTTGCGGTCTCTACAATGGGACCCTAAGAGAAATCGCCGATACCCGTGACCGCTGTAACCTAACTTCGAGTGGCAATGCCCGCTTTGAACTGGCGACCGATACATTTTTTAATTTTTATCCCAACTATCTTGCAGGTGTCACCGATCTGGCAGTTCACCGCATCGGCAGCTTTCAGCCTTCACCACAAAACACTTCCATCAATATTACAGGAAGGACTTGTGAGATCTTGCCGGCGACCACCTTTGTTGCTGATAACTGTAAGGTGATGAATCTCTCGGGAATATTTTTTGAACAGATCACTACGGTTTCGTTTACCGGCACCTATTCCATTACCGATGAAGTTAATGGAGATACGTGCAGTTATGGACTCAACTTACGAAGGGAGGTTCCGTATTAATGTCAGCAAGGTAGACGCTACCTTTCGACCTCTGCATTAAGGAATAAGCGGATCTCCCGCAACACCCTTGTCATAGTTGAAGCGAACTTTTCGCTCTTGTAAGTAAATCTTATAAAGAACCAGGTCATCAACTCCGCCATTAAAGTAATTGGCACCGGTGAAGAAATTACCTCCGACACTCAATGGAACATTGGCGGCATTATTAATGCTTTCAACCCCCATATCCACCAGATTTTGAACTTTGCCGTTAACGTACAAATATAGAGCGCTGCCCTTTCTTGCGACACTGATATGAGACCACTCATTCAGCGGGATCCCTTCTTGCGCACTAATACTGCCCGTGACTAAGCTTGGTGCTGTCTGATAGGTAAAACTCACAATACCGGCAGCGGAAGTGTGCAGTATGAAACTCTGTTCTTCGGGTGTCGTCGAATCCCATTTCGCCAGGATATCACCTGTGGCAGCAGAGGTTGGATTCACCCAGACCGAGAGAGTAAAATCTCCTGTAAGGTTAATAGCCGCATTATTCGTATTGATTACATCGGATTCACTTAAAGTGAAGCTTAAGTAATCACCGATCTTGCCTCCGGGACTCAGAACGGCTCCGGAATTGGCAACAAAATCAAAACCTGCAATTGCATCTAACAGCACTGAACCGCTGTCAAATTGCCAGTAATGATCCGGATCAATTGCTGGAGAAATGGGAGCAGACTCGCTAAAGAGTGGTTCATCCTTAAGCCCCTTGGCATAGACCGCTCCACGCTGATCGCTGGTCAATACTTGGGTCCAGAGTGTGAGATCATCCATCATTCCTTCAACTGCGGCAATGGCTCCCCCCCGATTTTCTGCTCCCACACGCACACTCAAAGAAGAGGCCACAAAATCGGCGCTATTGACCGCTGCGCTTCCTGCAAGTTTGTTATTGATAAAAAATTCTACGTTCGTGCCGTTTCTGGTCACACCGATGTGCTGCCAACTAGCAAAAGAAATTTTACTGCTCGAGCATACACGTTTATACGCCAATGTATTCCACACTCCAGCCGAAGCTGTCGTTTGCAGATCAAGACAGACCCTACCGGTGCTGTCAATCCGGATAGCAAAGGAATCATTGGCCGGCGTTCCATCCCAACGGCCGATCAAGTGGGAATCTATTCCTGGAGCTGCTACATTGACCCAGGAGAAGAAACTCAGAACATTGGTCAAGGTGAGATTACTGTAAGGCATATCAAAGTAAGCATTGGTGGTGAAGTTTATCGCTTCGTTAACCACGCCAACCCGTCCACTACTGATATTGCTGGCATTGACTGGTTTTGCGAGTTCATTATTTATCACTTCCCGCTGAAATAGTGAAAGCGGAGTCATCTGTTCATCATCCATAGTAAGATAAAGAGCGGCTTGTGGTACGGCCGGTTCATTATAAGTCACAGCAAAGTCGGTAGTAGCCGAGATATTGTGGTTAGCATCTTTAAACCACAGACTGATATTATTCAGGCCTGCCACCAGCGGCGGTGAGAGAATCGCTCCCACCGTGGTGGTACAGTTCTGCCATCCACCAGCAGTAGCAGCCGGAGTACTGCCACTTGGTCCCACGTACACTCCGGCGATATCTGCACAGCTATTAAGAGTGAAGCGGGCAAAGGATTCCGAAGTTGGAGTCACCGTTACCATGGTAATGCCAGGAATGACCGGTGGAGTGGTATCACCTGTTGCACGAGTGACATCGACATCGCTCGTGTAAGTGGAGACCACCGTACCGGTTTTAAACCACAGTCTGAGATTATTTAAGCTATCATCCACCAGTACCGGTGTATCGAACTCCATCCCATCACTGCAAGCGACCCATCCCGGGTAGGTGGCATCACCACTGGCCCCATCCAATGGTTCAGCATCGGCGGTAAAGCCGACCCAGACATGAGTAAAACCATTGCAATCGTTAAGTCGCAGCCGGCCTCTCTCACTGGTAAAGATCGTGCTGCCGTTGATTCCGGCGACACTGGCCACAGGCATGATAGGAATCGCTGTGCCCGCATTGCCTTTTAAGTGCAGATCATAAATCTGACGCTGAGTCAGGGCGCTTTTCCAGATGGCCATCTCGTCGAGATAACCATTATAGCCGTATTCATCCAGAGCCGTTTGGTCGTTACTGTTGATATTATGACCCAGAAATTCGTTACTCGCTCCACTTGGGTGAGAAGTACTGAGGGTCAGTTGGGTATCACTGTCAATACTGGTAATCTTGAAATTGCTGAGCCCTATTCGAATGGTGTTAGTACTCCGCTTCTCCATGACTTCATCGCTTGCTCCAACTATATGATTAGTCACCAGAGTCAAATTGGTAGCATCGGTGATCGCCGCAATCTGGTGGTATTCGCCCGCCAAACGAATGAGATTTCCAACAGCATACTGAGTGGAAAAGAGAGTGCCATTACCAACGACGGCATTGGTACCGGGAGCAACACTCACTGTTCCTGTTTTTTCTACAAAGAGATCAGTTAAAAACTGAGTGCCTGTTCCCGTCACGACATTGGAACCGGCAGAAACACTGACGGTTCCTGCAATATTGTAATAGCTATAAAGACTGGAGTTTCCTAAACGGAGACGGGTTAACGCCGGAATATTCACTGCTCCCAGATTGTTCATATCAATTGAATCGGACTCGATTCCATTGATATAGAACTGTAATATTCGCCCCTTTCTTCTGACCGCCAGATGGGCCCAGCCATCTTCAAAGGAGTCATTATTGGTCTTCACCGTATAGTTATTGTTTCCTATCCGTACCTGAAACTCGTAGGCGGTAGAGCTGGTAACGCCGACCCCACGGGTGTAGGTCATAGTGAAGGCCTTGTTGATATCATCCGCCCCCCACATGTCAATGATGGCGGTACTATCATTATGAGGAGCATTTGTTCCAGTGCCGTAATAGCCCCGCGGAACGGGTTGCTTGACCCAGGAGCTGATAGTAAAATCATTACCCAATGCTAATGGTGCAGCACTCTCCGACTCCAGATACTGCTGACGTCCGATAGTATTTTGCGATTCACCACCATTTAAATTATCTTCTAAGCGTTGGAAGAAAAAACTCTCGCCAACCTTGGCTTCACTCTGAACAGTGGCCACAACATTGACCTTTTTCAGTGGCAATACAGCAGTAAGAGAGTTCAAATAGGGATCGACGAACTGACCATTGTCAAAATTCCAGTAATAGTCGGGAGTCGGAGCGACCACCAAGTTAGGTGTGAAGACATCGATCTCCTCTAGCTTTTCTCCTTTAAAATACAGATAGGCAACCTGAGCATCGGTTAAGGCGGAATCATACATCACCAGTTCATCGTATGAACCTGGTACTTTACCCATGATCATCTTACCGGTATTCGCATTCAAGTTGGCGGTACCCACTAAATGAGAAGAGTCCAGCCAACCATTGAGGAAAATTTTAAGCGTGTTGTTGTTTCTTACTACCGCAATATGATTCCACTTCAGCGGTGTCAGCCGGGCAGAGCTGCGCTTGATCCATTCGTTTCCGGCAAACGTTCGCACTTCAATCGTATCAGTAATCGTCCGAATGATCCGGAACTGGCCCTGATCCAGCAGGACTTCATCGATACTTGTGGCTTCGTCTGCTTTGTACCAAAAAGAAGCAGAATAATTTTTTACCGCATCGTAATCAGCCCGATAAGTCAGATCCAATGGATAGCCATAACCGAGAGACTCCGTCCTTCTCCAGGAATCGCCTCTCTTGCCGCTGGCAATCGGAGAATAAGAAAGGGAATATTTAGTTCGAATGTGTTTGGTTCCCGCCTTATCGTAGAAATACCAAAGACCATTTCTATCAGCAGCATCAAAGGTGTAATAGGCCAGTGGCTGTATCAGCGCTGGCGGATCATAAGTGAAGGTAAAAGGAGTCGGCGTAGATATATCACCTTGCTCGTCCCGGAAATAAACATTGATGGTAGCACTGCCTCGATTCAGAATTGAAGACATTACGTAGGCTGCATCCAAACTACAGAACTGCCAGCCGACATCATCCTTATTTGGGGCGGGATCTGTACCAAGGTTGACGTAAATAGCGTTGATCTCTACGCCGTTAGCACCGGTACAAGTTGGAATGGTAAAATAGGCCCATGGCATATTGGATGTGGTCAGTCCATCGGCAAGATAAATTCCAGGATCACTCGGAGCAATACCATCGGAGATCACATCCGGCAGGAAGTTACTGCCATATTCATAGACATAATAAACTTGCTGTTCAGTCAGAGGAGCATGCCAGATCTGTACATCATCAATGACTCCACTAAAAAATGAGCCGGTGGCAGGGGCATTATCATTGTCGGTCTCTGCACCGATAGTCCAGTGACTAAAATCATCGTGATAAATCTCATAGCGGTCAGCTACAAAAAAAGGAATCGCGTATTTTTTCACAAAAACGCCATCAAGATACAACTTTAAGTCCTGGCCATCATAAGTTCCAGTCACATGATGAAGGCCGGTACTATAAATATTGGTATCAATGCCCGCAACATAAGTAACCCGTGCGCTGCCTGTCCAGGCGGTGACATAAAACTGCAATTCTCCATTTTTTATTCTTAGACCACTTCCCGCGCCCTCGGCAGTAGTGAAATATTGGTTATTTCCCACGATATGGCGATGGAGGGTTTCTCCTTTTTTAAGCTCAACCCAAGCGGCAATCGTTAAGTCATACATCGGATTGGTGGCAGCATTGGGATGGATGGAGATGAAGTTTGTCAGACCATCAAAATCGTAACCACCTTCAATCGCTGACTGTGATCCATTGACATTGCCGATGCGATAAGAAGGAGTAAGCGGTGCCGCGCCGGAGAGATGATTGACCATCAATTCTAGTTCTGTAGCATTGTTAATCTGCTTAATTTGAGCTGTCTCATGACCGATTTTTATCCGGTCACCGACACTCAGATCGGTTGTAAACTGTGTCGCTGTGCCGGTTACAATCGCCGTGCCGGGGGAGATCTCCACCGTGCCCGTAAGCTGAGTGACGGTGGTGGTAGGGGCCATCAACAAGTCCACCACTCCATCAGACCAGGATAGTGATTCCTTGATCGCAGTTCCCACGCTATGACCGGCAAAATCCGAATCAAGAGTCCATAAAACTTTAGGCCGGGGAATGTCGGTCACATAGGCCGGGATTGTGAATGCTTGACCAAGGGTTCGCGGGGTAGCACTCACCGAACCGGTAAAAGTTTTGGCCCAAACAACTGGAGTGACCGTAGAACTATCTGTGAGTGGGGCAGATAGTATACCTCCTGCCATGGTGTTACAGGGCTGCCAATTCTCATCGTTGGCAGCAGGCGGAGTTATGGCATTATCATTTACGAGTAGCATGTTGGTGTCAGTACAATCAGAAGCAGTAATTTTCAGACGTGAACCAAAAGATTTTTTACCCGGCTCATAAATCGTATATGAGGTCCCGGCCGGAATATCAGCGACCAAAGATGGCGTATAAAGACGATTCCCCGCCTGGATAAAGTTCGTATAGATATCGGTGACATGGTCCGGATAAAGAGCGGTATCAAAAATCGCCACTTCATCAATCACTCCGCGAAAGTAACCGCCTATAGGCTGCTGGAAATCTCCCACTTTCGCTCCGATAATCAATGAAGTATTCTTAACAGCGTCGTAGGTGATCTTGCCCTCATACTCCAGATCTTTCTCTTTTAAGAGTATGGCGTTTTTGTAAAGTCTCATAAAGCGACCGTCAAAAGTTCCCACGATGTGCATTGGTCCGGTGCCTAATTGATTTTGAGGAAAATCAATCAGTACGTCTTGACCATCTATATTCAGGATAAATTCAAAAAATTCTTCGTCACCCAGACCATTAAGTATACAGCCACCATGAGCGGCGGTAGCATCAAAGGGATTACTAGGTGTACAGGACCAGCGGAATTCAAAACCTTCATGACCGACACTGCGATTACTGATTAAGGTATCTGCATTGCGATCTAAATACGAGCTCGGTACGTTGACCCAAAAACTCACCGATAGTTCGTCAGTCGGCTTAATTCGGGCATCATGCTCCACTTCTACGTACTTACGGGCACCATCAAAATTAATGCCCTTACCTACTCCACCGGCCACATAATCTGCCCCCTGCACACCATAAGTGTGAGCATGGAGCAGATTGACCGGCTCGTAGTTTTTCATTCCTACTAAAGTGTCATCGTCAAAATCCCAATAGGCCACCGGATCCGGACGGACAGGAACATTGTAGGCCACTTCAATCTGCTGCCCGTTGGAAACATTCCCGTGGGCATCACGGTAGTAGAAGTAAACGTCATTAACACCTGGATTAAGTGTGGGACTGCGAAGATAGGCTTCTGCCGTGGTACAGGCCTGCCAACCCGGATCATCAAAAGCGGGGGCCACCGGTGACAAGCTGATGTAGATCCCATTTATGTCATTGCAGTCATCAATGGTAAAATAAGGATTACTATTATCTGTCGGCCAGTTAGCACCAAAGGTTGTACCAAAAACACTGATGTTTCGACCTAAGGCCGGCGGAGTCAAATCTGTTGGATTAAGAGCATCTTGATAACGACGGAGCCAGACGATGATTTCTCCTTCCGTCAGAACACGGTCAAAGACCATGAACTCATCAATCTGACCGATGACTCCGGCCCCGACAGTAAAGCCGCCAATACCATTCATGTTTATAATTCGTTCGGTGTTGGCGGACCAGTTTCTTGCTCCGACATTTTGAATCGCAACCAGCGTAGCATCCAGATAGAGCCGTAGATCAAGTCCATCATAACTGGCCACCACGAAGTGACTGCCGGTTTCGATGAGGGAGGTTGGATAGATGACCTCCGTCAAGACCGTCGCTCGCTCATAACTACTAACTGTTGGAGTCTTCACTTTGAATTTCAAAAAGCCATTTTCCAGCAACAGGGTCGTATCATCAGCAGCGGCTGAACCGGATCTGGTAACAATCAGTTTAGTGCTGCTGTCTCCTTTTGTGAGATCCACCCATAAAGCAAAAGATAGTCCAGCACGAAGATCAAAGATTTTTGAGGTGCTGGAGGTAACACTTTGCGAGGCTAGCGTGAAGTTCAGAGCATCCCCATCAGCATTAGCGACCCGAAGCGGAGTTCCTGCTCTGGTGCCCCGGTTGTTGATGATAAAATCATGCTCAACCGTGTCAGCATGTTCCTCATTAAATGAGAAATAAGTAATTGGTAACACCAGATCATAGTCAAACAGTACCGGTAGGATCTCCTTACGGCCGGCAGCTTGAGAAATAATTCCATCTGAATTTTTGGCGTAGACATCTACAAAGGTGGTGCCAATGGGAAGCTTAGTGGACAGGATGGCCCCTTTTTCGGTACGGCAATTGCGCCAATCAGGATCGGCCTTATGTGGTACAGCTGCATCCTGAGCGGTCACAAAAATATAAGGAGTATTTGTACAATTGAGAATGGTCATCCGCGCCCGTGAACCAAAATTATCGTAGTGATAAATGAAAGCATTATCCACGTTACTTGGAGCGGCCAAAGGAGCATAAATATGGGAGTTCGAGTCCGGTGCCGTAAAAGCAGTTAGGACTTGTGCAGGAGAAAGATCAAATCCCCAGAGAGCAATCTCATCCACCATCCCATTGAAGTAGGAAGAAGGATTAGCATTTACTTCCGATTCAGCACCAATGCGGAAGTCGGTTATGGCATCGTAGCGAATAAAATCTCTTTCCATTAACAGGCCACTACTGCCTCGCTCAACACCATCGATGTAGAGTTTCATTTCCCAACCAGTAAAGATCCCCACCACATGATGCCAGCCAGTAGTGTAAGTACTAGTGGCAACACTCATATTGACAGTACCGGCAATATCCAACTCATTCGTCAGCCGTAATTGACCGCCGGACATGTAAAGCTTGTAACCATTCCGCTGAGTCGCGCTGACGAATCGGTGCTGATCAATTAGCACCTTAGTGGCAGTGTCACCAGAGGTTAAATAAAACCATCCACCTACTGAAAAATAATTCACCGGCCGAAGTAGTTTGGTGGAGGTTGCTGACAAGAAGGCGCCATTAGTTGCAGAAGTCGCGGCGAGATCAATTCCCTCATTAACTTTACCCGCCACGGCTTTGGCATTTGGGTTAAGCGGAGTATCGATATTCACCATTAAAAGATCATGAACCTTATCATCAATCGTTTCGCGGGAATATTTGGAGATACTGTGTGTGGCATCCAACGGCCAGACCGCATTGGCCGAAGGAAATAGTCCATCGATAAATTCCACCACCAAATCAGCAGAGACTGGCGTGACGTTACCGGCCAGATCTTTAAACCAAACAGTAATGGTATGGCCGCCCGGCGTGAGATTTTCCAGACCGAACGAACCCAGCCGCGTTCGGCAGGATTCCCAACGCTCATCTTGCTTATCAGGCATCGTTCCTTCATTGACCAAGACTCCGGAAATCACATCTCCCAGTGGACTGGCAAGGTTGCAGGAACTAAGTGAAAAATAGGCCTTATTCGAGAACATGCCCGGACGTGTATTCTCCAGAGTTAGAAGCGGCAGCGGTGGTGGCGCTACATCGGTTTCATACAGAATGTCGGCACCGTTATGATACAGCGAAGAGACTTCCAGTTTACTTAAGTCATTATCCCAGATGATTATTTCATCGATTTTATTTTCATAATAAGAGTTATCAGTTATTACACCCGGAGCAACGGAAATCATTGCCGGACACATGTTATCATCACGATACGTTTCCCAGCGGGTTGGCAAACTTGTGGTCGAAGCCTGAGAGCCCACGAAGGTGTTGACCCCTGACTCATAAGTAATCTGTCCCGGTGTGGGTAAAGAGAAGGACTTAACAAAAATTCCATCCATAAAGAGTGAAGCTTTTTGGCCATCAAAAGTTCCCACCACTAAGTGCCAACCGGTAGCGATATTTTTGGTTTCCAGATAAGGTTCCACTATTCCGGCGGTGGTATTGACGGTAAAACGCAAACCTTTATCATCCAGATTGGCCGCCTGGATTCTGAGCGCCCAGCCTTTGCCATTAACCATGTTACTGACGATGTGCTTGTCTGGCGAAGAAGAACTGCCAACGATGTACACCCAAGCAGCTACCGAGAGCTTATCCAACGGTTTGACCTTGCCGTTTTGCGGATGATTCGCACGCAGGATAGTTGGCCTTTTTTCACTGCCTTCAAGCCGGAACTGGAAGGACTCCCGCAGTACTCCACTCTGATTGGTGAGGAGCACACTATTATTAGGATCATGACCCTGCAGGTAGCGGCAGGAACCATCATTCAGAGCGTTTAACAGAGTCTCACTCTTTAAGTTAATCTGGCCTAAACGATCAAAAGCCGTACGACTGCCTGCCAGGTAGTGGTCATTATCAAACGTCCAATGCACCACTGGTCGCGAGATCGGCTTATCATAAGGAGTCGTAATAGGCACATACTCAAAAGTACGAGAAATGTTCCCATAATTGTCTTTAGTCCAGAGCTTTCCAAAGGAATCGGAAGTTTCTAGTTCTTTGGAAAGAAGACCTCCGACCAGGATGTTACAGCGCTGCCAGTCTGGATCGTTCTTATCCGGTGGAAACTCATCTTTTGTTACGATGATGTAATCCAGATCGGTACAACTACTGACCGTCAAGTTTGCGCGCGAGACCAGCGAATTGTAATAGGTAATATTAAGATTGATCGGTATCTCGGGTGGAGTCACCTTATAGTAGACCTGATCCTCTTCTACACCGCGGTCATAAATCTCCGCCACTACGGTATCAGAGAGGGCCACATTCCAGAAAGCGACTTCATCAAGTTCACCTGTAAAAAAACTATTGTTATGACCACTTGTCACCGGAGCTCCGGCGGCCATCACCAGCGAGTTTGAGTTATTGTAATCAATGCTCTTATCAGTAGCTGCGACACTCACCGCCGGAAGAATTTCCTGACCATTTACAAATAAGCGCAAAGTTCCGTTGTCATAAATACCCACAGCATGATGCCAGATATCATCGCCAAAAGCGGCGGTCGGTGTACTAATCGTTTCCACCACTCCATCGACTTGAACCCGAAAATGAAGTTCATTATTCTGAAGCACCAGTGCATAACCGCCATCATTTAAATTTCCTACCAGCACCCTTTCAGCAACTCCAAAACTAGGAACTTTAAACCACACTGAGAGAGTAAGCTGATTTGTCGGCTGAAAAGAAGCATCAAAAGGAACTTCGATAAACTGATCGCTGCCATTAAAGGAGCGCCCCTCGTCCACTTTACCGGTAGTAGCGACAGCTCCGGTGATCATCCCGTCTTTGCCACTAACCACATCGAAGGCCGCAACGCCATCGACATTTACATTATCAAGAGTCCAATAGGAATTGGGATCAGGGATAGTAAAATCATATACAAAGTTCAGGTTAAGGTTGGTACTAGTCAGTGAAACATTGCCGGCCATGTCTTTAAACCAGACTTTCACATCATTTGACCCAGTCTCCAGAAGTGGCGTTTTAACTCTATCACCACTCTCCGAGCAAGCTTGCCAATTGGCAATATCCGCCAGTGGCGGCACGTTACTTAAAGTCACATAGACTGAAGCAATATCATTACAATCAGAAACATTTAAGCGGGCAATCGGAACTCCGACAGTGTAATCATTATTCTTCGGTGTCACAGGTACGCTGTCTGGTGGAACAGAGTCTTGGCCGTTAAAAAAGTCGTATATCGTTTGGGCCGTTAGAGCATCATCCCACACTACCACTTCATCCAAAACTCCATTAAAGTGCGTGCCGGCCACTGGTCCAGTATTACAACTTGCTCCCGCACCTACCATGAATGACCCCAGGCAATTGTACTGAACCGCCAGATTGTTGGTGTAGTCTTCAGCGACGTATAGACCACCGTCGATGTAGAGTTTCACATAACGGCCATCGTAGGTTCCGATGATATTATGAAAGCCCGAGGAATAGGCACTGGTTGGAATGGCGGCATAACGAGGACCACCGCTGGTTTCCACTACAAATCGTAGTTCATTGGCCACCTGATCGATTTCAATCGCGTAGCCATGGTTGGTAGTGCGGGTACCCGCCAGCACTTGTCGGAGGTTATTGTTTTGCACTAAATTCACCCAGATCGACATCGTGAGCTTCTCTGTCGGTTGGGCGTAATAAGCGTATTTCCTCTCAATAAAATCCGAGGAAGCGCGTACAAAGCGGTATCCTTCATTCTGGATTGCTGACTGACTGGCATCGGCCCCAACTGCAATAGCATTATGACCGGAGAAGAGGTCAAAGACACTGGCGATGCTGGTATGGTTGTCATCCAGCGTGTAATACATTACCCCTGGAGCCTGATATGCAATGTCGGTGATGATAGTATCAAGTTTATAGTAGCCGCTTGAAATATTATCGTACTCATCTTTAGTCCAAATCTTTAACTCATGAGGACCTTGTGAGAGATTTTTGTGAATAATCCCCCCCTTGACCGTATTACAAAGCTGCCAATCCGGACTATCCACCAGCGGCGGATGGGTAGTTTCATTGATGTAGATAAATTTAGCATCCCCACAGTTCGGTAATGTGATGAGCGCGTTTTGTAGAAACTCTCCGTAAAAGGTGGCATTGGTAATAGCGGCCGAAGGAGTGGAGTCCTGACGTACTTTATAGTTATTATAGGAATCAATGTAGTGATCCAGTACCATCTGATCAGTAAAGTACTGATTCCATACCACCACTTCATCAAGCTTTTCAGTAAAGAGTCCGCTCGCCAACGGATTACTGCCGGCTCCGTCAGTTAAACCGCCCACAACAAAGAGCTGAGACGATCCATAGACGAGATTGGCAGCTGAGCCAAGATCCAATGTGGCGCCCACTTGTTTGCCATCGAGATAAAGTTTAAGATAACGACCATCAGAGGTTCCCACGATATGGCGCCAACCACTCTCATAACTGGAAGTCGGTACTGAGACTACATTACCTTCACCGCTGGCATAAAACTGCAGGTTGCCGCCTTGAAGCTTCAGGCCATAACCGCCATTACCGGCAAGTCCCATAGTCGTCGCTTCATTTTTACTTAAGTAGGCCCACAAAGACAGGGTTACTGAGATAGTTGGCCTTAAAGTTGAAGTATTTTCAGTGAAAAGATAACTATTGGTTCCGGATAATTTCAGCGCTTCTTTATTGCGCCCGGTGACCATCGTCACTTCCGCTAAATCCCAGCGGTAAAGGTGGCTGCTGCCTTTAGCATCAATCACCCGATTTTTATTCAGATGTGTTTTATCCATCGTCCAGTAGGCAATGGGGTTAGGAAGGTTACTGATTACCGGATCAAATATAAACGAAATATCCCGTGGGAGAGCGTTTATGTTACCGGCGGCATCCTTAAACCACACCGATAAGGTGTAGGAACCGGCAAGATCTACATCATAGGCGATGGAACCAATGGCCTCGGAGCAGTTTTGCCACTCCGGAAGCCCAATATCAGGACTCACGTAAGGATCAGGATATCTTGATGACTCAACATAAATCTGGTCCACGTCAGCACAACTGGTGATCGTGAGTCGTGCCGGAGCTTGCGTCAAGGTCGGAGCTCCTTCCACAATTACTGGCGGTCGCGGCGGTGGAGTGGTATCAGGCGTGACATTGATTATGAAATTTTTTTGAAATGATGTGGAACTGACGTTCCCGGCAGTATCTTTAAAAAAAGCATAATAAGTGTAAGCTCCGTCACCAAGAGAAGGCGTCTGAAAAGTGCCCATCGAGGTATTACAACTCTGCCAATAAGGATCATCCACGGCCGGAGGTGTGTTCAGATTGGAAAGAATCATGCCGGAGATCTCATCTTCGGGATAAGTGCGAGCGGCAGCAACTCCACTCGCCCCTGCCGCGTGCATCAGCACTAAGGTGAGAGAGGTATCAGATTCAACGGATTTAATTTTTAATGACTGCCCGGCAATTTTTATAAAATCTCCGGCGACGAGTTCAGTATTAAAGAGCGTTCCACTCCCCGTGACGATGCTGCCGCTGGCGGCAACACTCACCGTTCCGGTTAAGGCTGCATCAGGTTTAGGAAGACAGGTATTCAACGTAAAAGAAGCTCGCGAAGCATTGTTTTCAATCGTCTCTGTTACTCCTGGAACACTACCGTCACCATTACCATTTTCCAGAAAAATACTGAGAGGATTTGTGGCCCCCTCACCGGCAGTGATCGGCGGTGGAGTAATATCCGGAGCAGTGTAGACCACCCCTACCCGGCTAAACCATGGATCAAGAATATAACCATCACTGAACTGAAACCACACATCATAACTATGAGGTCCCTCGCCAACCAAGGCCGGCGGAATAATACCATTCAAAGCAGTGCTACAATTCATGCCTCCAGCACTGGCAAAATCTCCGGCATTCGGGGCTACGCCAGTAGGATCGTCGGTTTTAATGTAAAGACGAGTAACACCTTCGCAAGTATCGATACTCAGTGGTGGTTGCGTAGTACTTACTTGCGTACCGCCAAAGATGTAGGCCAGAGGTGGAACAAAATCAACCAGCACTTGTGAAAAGTCAGCAGCAACTGTACCAGCGGTTTTGTACCAGACGTTGACAGTCTGATTGCCGGTTATCGTTAGATTATAGGAAACACCACCAGGAGTCGTAGTACATGGAACCCAGGCCGGATCAGTGGCCAGCGGCATGGCCCCTTGATTCAACAGCACCTCATCAATCCCCACACAGCTTGCCAGAGTATATGTGGTCTGAGGACGAAGAGTCAGCGGACTCTCTACCCATGCCACTTGCGGCAGGTAATTCACCGGAACATTAACCGGATTTTCCGAGATAAAACCGTCGGAGTATTTAAAGTACGCCTTAAGTATATGGTTACCGGCCGAAAGTTGCGGTGACTTTAATGCACCAACTGCAGTTGAGCAGTTTTGCCAGGCAGAGTCAGCGCTCAAAGGAGCGATACTGCTTTCATTAAAAAGCACTTCGGTGATTTTGGTTCCACCACCGCAGGCATTAATAGTGATATCAGCGATCTCACTCGAAATGGTTGGTCCACCGACCACCGACAGAATGGGAGCATTGTAGTTAACAGTAAAAGACAAGAAGGCAGAACTCACATTATCAAAGCGGTCTTTTATCCAGAACTGCAGGTTGTTGCTTCCGTTCAGAAGATTACCGTAAACTATCGTTTGATTGATGCTGTCACAGTTCTGCCAGCCCGGAGCGGTGGCAGAGATAGGACCTGACTCACCTTTGGTGACTTTGATACCACCATAGGAGAGCATGCGTTTGGCAGCACTCAGACCTGTGCCCACCAGGGCCGGATTATTGCCGCCAATTTCATTCAAAGTCATCTGGGTATCCGACTCGATACTTAAGATCTGAGTGTAGATCCCATTGATTTCGGTATAGTCGAAGGGTTGAAACGCTTGAGTGAAATGAGTGCCAGTTCCGGTGACGATGCGGTTATTGCTATTAACACTTACCGTTCCCGCAATGTAGCTCTGAACCACCGGGATAGAGGCTGGATCAAGACAAACTGGTGAGAGTCGAAAGGACCCTTGGGAGTAACCCGTCAAAATACTAGTACCGATAATTTCCAGGTTTCGATTAGTACCAATGTTTCCCAGATCCAGGCCGGTCAAGGCCGGTGCCGAATAATCATAAGGCAGTGGCAGCGGCACTGAAGTGGTTGACACTGTTGCCACTGGAGTTGATCCATCCAGGTCCATCCCTTCAGATTTAACCCACAGACCTGAGTTATAAACTCCCACTCCCACCTGGGGTGGAAAAATGAAATCATAACCATTGGCCAGTACATCACTGCAGCTCACCCACGCCGGATCAGTAGCAAGCGGCTGAGCATTAGCGACAGCAATAAAGACATTGTTATCGGCAGCTTCATAAGTCAGGGCACCGCTACTGCAGACGCGCTGGTGACAGGCATTGATGATAATGCGTGAAGATCCTCCGGTAAGAGGGCCCGCGGTAGACATTGATACCACATTCGGCAGTAGCGGATCGGCCGTCTTATTAATGGTAAAGCCTGATTGGGTGAAGGTTATCGCATTACCGGCGAGATCTACCGCTTCGATTTTAAACGTACCGTTGGGATGCGTTTTATTAGGGACACAAAAATTGACCGTCTCAGGTGTCCCCCCCACCAGCGTCCCTAGTTCCACGTAGGGATAACCGATGATGGGCGTAGGATCCGGAGAATAGAAGATTTTTGACTCCCCTAAGCCAGAAATGGCATCAGAAAGATTAAAACTCACCGTAAAGTCCCGATGAGAATCCATAACTCCGGCCGGAGTCATAAAGTTCCCGGCCGGAGTCGTACCATCACGGGTGATGGTAATTAAAGTGGAAGTATCAGAGACATTTACAATCGGAGTAAGGCCGTCAGTGTCGGTGTCTTCGGTTTTCACCCAGACACTATAATTAAAGCTGCCGTCTCCCCCAAAAGGTGCCAGCGGGTAACCGTCTTCCAGTACCTCTTCACAGGAAAGCCACGACGGATCAGCGGCACTGGGTTGCGCACCAGCGACGGCAATATAAGTTTGACTGGTTGGAGTTTCATAATAGAGTGCACCCGAACTGCAAGTGGTAGGCCGGCACATGTCGATTAAAAGTTTGGCTTCTGGGGCGTTCGTACTCGTTCCCTCACTTGAACTAATCAGCGGAAGTGCGGGTTCGGTTGGTAACAAAGTAAAGTTTGCTCCGGTGACATCACCTAGAGAGAGTTCGGCTTCATTTTTATTTTTATCTTTTGCTACTAACTTAAAAGTCGGGCGCGGATGAGTCTTGTTGGGAGGGCAAAACTCAATGGTGCGATGACCGCCGGCGAAGAGACCAATTTCCTTGTAAGAGAGACCGTCTGGGGCATACATGAGCTTTACAGTATCAATACCTGAGCCACCAGGATTGTCATTAACTTCGAACTCCAGGGAAAAATCCTGTGCACCATGCATCGTGGCCGGAGCAGCAGTTATGTAAGAAATCGTCGGTTTCACCATGTCTGGGTTGACTATTTTAGACACCTTGATCTCCCCTAAGGGATCACAAGCCACTACGAGGGCCAGCAAGAAATAGGAATAAAAAAATTTGTATTTTATAAAATATTTCTCCTGTCATAAATGTTAACACGCTGTTAATTTTTCAATCTTAATTTAACCTGAAGGCGAATTTTATTTACGTGGTCAGCCTCATGCTTTACTAAAACTGTCCGACAAGAAGGTATGATTGATGCAACTATTCTGAATAAAAGAGTTCTAATTGTGGATGACATGGGGACGATACGGGAAGCCTTAATCAGTCTCTTGAAAAGCATGGGCTTCACCAACATCAGTGAAGCTGTCGACGGGCTCGATGCCTGGGAAAAATCCCTCGAAAAGTTGGCAGCGGGAAGCCCCTTTGAAATGATCTTTTCCGACATCAATATGCCGAAATGTAATGGGATTAATTTTTTAAAATTGGTACGGGGAAACGCCAATTATAAAGCGGTACCGGTTCTGATGGTGACCTCGGAAAATGAACTGAATATTATTCTCGATGCGGTTCAGGCAGGGGCCAACAGCTATATCTTAAAGCCCTTTAATAAAGTAACCATTGAACAGAAAATCAACGAGGTCTTCACGAAGAGAGCGGCAGGAAAAAAATAAATTTCGTGCCTACCCCGACTTCTGATTCAACTTTAATCTCGCCTTCCATTCGTTCCACAATTTCCTTGATGGCACTCATCCCTACTCCTCGACCGGAGATGGCCGTAACCTGCTCGGCGGTACTGAAATCCTGATCAAAAATATGATAAATAATCTCCTGATCTGACTCTTCTTCATAACTCTTATCGGGAGTTTTTTCCATCAACTTGCTACGAATTCGCTGGGGATCAATTCCTCCCCCATCATCTTCTAACACAATCCTCAGTCGCTTTCCTTCAGCTTCCTTTGCTACATGCACCTGGATCGCGCCAGCAAGACTCTTGTTTCTCTCTTCGCGCACTTGTGGAGCCTCAATACCATGGTCGGCGCAGTTTCTAAAAAGGTGAACCATGAGGGAGAAAAATTCGCGAAACTTTTCCGGATCGACCCTTATCTCGGCGCTATTGATTTTTAGTGGGGCAAACTCTTTTCCCAGCTTGGGTCCCAAGGTTTCCAACAGATGCTTATAAGGCAAGAAGAACTCTTCTACCGGCACTTTCATGATCTGTTCGCTGAAGACATATTTTAACTCATAGTCTCCCCGCTCCTGAATCAGGTCATTGACGTATAGAAGAATTGCCTGGTCCACTTCAAAGGTATTTCTTTGAAACTTCAAGGTCTCAAAAATGTGTTTCTTAAAATCTTCATAGCTCTGCTTAAAGCTCTCTTTTTCTTTCAGTAAAATATCCAGTTCCAGTTCTCCGCTCTTTTTCATATCCACGATAGTCTGCTCACACTTGCGCGCCTCACTCACTAATGAGTCCACCGCATACATGCCAAAACCTCCGTTAAAGGAGTGATAGACAAGCATCGCCTGATCCAAGTTAGGCACTTCTTCCTCGAACACCTCATCCAGAGATTGCAGATAATTTTCCACTTCGTGAATAAAATCGATGAACTGTTTTTTGCTGGAGATAATTTTAAAAATCATTTCCACGTAGCGCTCTTTTTTGCGCACTTCTTCCATCGCCCGCTTCTCTGCAGTTTTGTCAGTTGCCACCACTACCAGATTGGAGATACGTTCTTCTTCATCACGCATCGGATGGTAAGTCAGGTTTAAAAAGCGGTAATCTTCGTGCTCTACCGAGTCGCCATAGGTTTTTTCTTTGATACCTAATTGAGCGGCGGAATCAAATGGCAACATTTCACTAAACAAGATATCTGCCCACTTCTCGGTATGTGTTTTTTCTTCTTCACTAAGCTCCAGGACTTCTTCAAAGCTCTGCCCTTTCAGGGACTTCTGAAACAGCTCTTCACAAGCCCTGGTATAAACCGGCGAACACTTCAGTTCGCGGTCAATAACAAACAACCCTTGATTCAAGCTGTCGATCATCGTCTGAATGAAGTCATTGGCGGCCTTAAGTTCTCGGGTCCGTTCTTCGACTTTCTTCTCTAAATTTTCCAAGAGATCCTTAATCTGGCCGCTCATGTAATTAAAGCGATCAGCGAGGACAAAGAGTTCATCCTTACTCTTGACTTCCACTTGATGGGAAAAATCACCCTGCGCCACATATTCAGCTCCTTCCATCAAGGCCTTGAGGGGGCCGGTTAGACGCGAGCTAAAAATTAAACCAATGATAAGCGAGATCCCCAGCAGCACGAGCCCCAAAGCGATAATTTTAACACTCAAGTCTCCCACCACCGCATAGGCCTTAGCAGTGGAGATAAAACTCACCACCTGCAGTCCCAGCTCCGGTAGACTAGAGATGCCCACCAGATGGGTAGTACCGGCCAGTTCCATCTCCCTGGCCTGCGAGGCTACCGTGCCGTGAGATAGTTCCTCCCAAGGCAGCTCCGTCAACTCCGCGGCGGAAGACCACAGCACATTCTTATTTTGATCCACGATCACGTAGGAGAAAACCAAATCACTGGAGATGCGGGCCCAGAGGTTTTTCATATTAATCAAAAAACCCAGAACCTTTTGCTGATCTCGAAAATTCACAGCAAGAACATTCTTGTCCTGAAGCTTACTTACTTGAATGCCAAAGGCTTCACTAGGACTCGCCTCCTTGATCCAATTGGCAACAAAGGCGGGATAGTTTTCACCACTCTCTGGAAAAGAGGATTTCATTACGCTCTGTCGTTCCCCCTTTCCCACAATAAAGAAGAGTCCATCCACCAACTCCTGGCGGTCGATCAACGTTTTGAGTTCATGATCTTGGTGACGAAGCAGCACCAGCGATTCCGCCCGAAAGAGGGAATCCTGGATATTTTCATTAAGAAGGTTGCGCACCTCTTCGGCGCTGGCGAGGACATTTTCAAAGATGTAGGCCTTTTTATCAGATACCAGAAGATAGTTGGTAAAAAGCAGTCCGCCGACGATCGCCATCACCAGTAAAGTTGATAATCCCAGTAGGATTTTTGCTTTTAGGCCAATATTTCCAAACATATTCGATCTCTCAAATTAAGTTAGAGTTAACGTATTTAGTATTAGAATAGAGGAAAATGAATAATTCACATCATAATATTTATGCTTTACTGGTCGATAGAATCACTCTGGCTTCAGGGGGACTGCTGATCGTAGTTGGGTTACTGTTTTTTAAGTTTAATCCCTTTTTCTTAAATCCCTTGCGAGATCTGCGGCCGATCGCCAAGATCGAAGGACTAGAGTTTGAGTCCAAAAGAAAAATTCCGGGGACCTTAAACTGGATTGACACCGAAACCGCTGCCACTCTTTACCATGGGGACCAGATCTTAACTAAGTCCAGATCTACAGCGATGGTTCGTTTTGACTCAGGAGCGGAGCTTTTTATCGGACCTCAGTCATTAGTTAAAATTGAACTCTTGGATGATGAGTATCAACTGATTCTAGTAAAGGGACAGCTTAAGCTTGAGGGTGAAACTTCGATCAAAGTTATTCACGCGGAAAGTGGGCAAGGCCTGTTACTTAAAAACGCCCAAGAAATTACCAGCTCCCCCATGGGACTCATCTCCTCTGAAGATAGAGACAATCTTTTAAATCCTCCGCTTCAGGGTTCAGTGATTGAACCGGAGAGCGTGCGATCAATTGATTTTTCGCTAAAAAATAACCAACATGCCACCGCCACGCTCTACGATGCCAACGGCAATAAAGTTGCTGAAAGGCCGGTCAGTGGTGCTTTCAGTTTCACAACACCTAAACCCGGTCGCTATACCGTTATCCTTACCACCGGCGCTTCCTCCGAGGTGACGGGGCGGACGGCATTTCTTGTGCGCCCTTATAAAGCACCCCAACTGGCCCCGATTTCCACTGACAAGACTTATCTGCGCGGAGAAACTTTGCCCCTTAAATGGAATGGAATTCCTGAAGCGCACTACCGCATCGACTATAAAACTTCAGAGGGAAAAAAAGTCGCCCTCACTCAAGGAAATCATTACGCACTCCCTATCTCTGCAGCTGGTGCCTATGCGCTGCAGGTAACTTTGATCGACAATGAAGATCAATACCCGGGGCACGTCAGTGAGTTTAATTTCAAAGTTCAGGACGGACTTCTTTTAGATGACAAGCAACTCACCCAACTTGTCCCTGAAAAAACTCCAGCGAGCTTTGAAATAAAAAACAACATTCGAAACGCTGCCATTATCTATGAAGTGAGCCCGCAAAAAGATTTTTCAGAAAACGTCAAAGTCTTCTCTTCTCATAGAGGTAAGAAATCTATCCCTATGAATGAGCCGGGAGTCTATTTTGTGCGGGCCAAAACCAAGAACGCACCTCCCCTGGTCTCATTACCGGCCAAAGTTGTGGTCACTACTCCGGTGGCGGCAGTGGCAAAAACTCATGCATCTACTCAGTCAATCTCCCCTCGGGGAACGACCGCCAGGATCTCCTGGAATAAAAACAAGATTGCTGATGAGGTTCGCCTACAAGTGGCACAGGACCAGGAGTTTACCAAGATTATCGTGGACAAAATGACTGATAAAAAATCCGAGACTGTGGAATTGCCCCAGATCGGTGAGTACTTCTGGCGACTCCTTCCAGAAGAAGATGCCCCGGAGTTTCTCACTCCCACCGAGATTAATCCCTTGATGATCACTCTTCCACCGTTAAGGCGTCCACGGGTCATCGCCCAGCAGATTCTAGAATACCAGGAAGGTGAAGACGTTCCTCTGCACCTGATTAAGCTTCTTCCTCAGGACAATGTTAAAACCTACACACTGGAAGTTTATCAGGATTCAGCTTTAAAGAAGAAGGTCTTCACCGTTTCCACCACTGCTCCTCTTTATCGCTGGGCCAGTAACCGCTCAGGAAAATATTATTACAGGGTCATAGTCACCGACATCTGGGGACAAACTAGCCCATACTCTCAGCCGGGAGAGCTTATTTTCCCGATTTCACCAATGGTAGAAGTTAATGAATAAAATGACCGCAGCTCTTTTGATGTTCCTCTTTACCATCCCGGGCTTCACTCAGGAACACACCAAGGTTTATAAGATCCACTACATGGTGGAGCCCCAAGACACGCTGGCCAAGATCTACATGCGCTTTGTCTATCCGAACAGTATCATTACCAAGAACACGCCCATGAACCAGATGACCTTTAAGCGCAACCCCCAGGTGGAAGACTGGAACAAACTGACAACAGGCACTGAGATCGATCTTTATATCGCCTACGAGTACCTGGATATGAATAAGTACCAGGCCTATCTTGATAAATTGAAGGCAGATCTTGAGCGGATTAAGGCCCTCAACGAAACCGAAAACAGCGCACCTGGTTTCACTCCCCAAGGGCTTAAGGCTTCGCTTTTCTACATGGCTTCCTACGGGAAGTTCACGCAAAAAGACCCCGAACGGGCAGAGGTGGATTTTTACCAGAATAGCCCTATCACCTTGGGCGCTTCCTTTTCTTATTATCCCAAAGATTCCAACTGGTCATACGCCAGCTCTGGCTATGTTTCTTACCTTATGGCTTCCGCCAATAATCTTGATGATTCCAACGTCAGTGTGGCACCGGAGCTGGGAGTGACCCTGTACCCGGAGTACCGCTTTAATCAGTACAACTTCACCGGCTACTTCGGGCTCGACTTCGAACGCTTCTCCACCTTTAACATGGGGGGGATTCAAGAGGATCGCAAAATTATTCTGGATGAGAACACTGTTCTGTACGCAACCGTAGGTTTCTCCAAACTGGTTCATGTCTTTGGCTCGCCTTTTTTTACCAAATTTTCCTTCTCCCACAGTCTCTCTTCACAAATCTCGACTAATCCAGACGGGATTGACGAAGGTGGAAATTACACTGGTTACAAGTTCTTATGGTACGTGAATAAGAAGTTTAACGATAAGATTTACCTTCATACTCTCTTTAAGTACCACACGATGGATGGGCCTTCTGAACTTCAGACCTTAAGACTAGGTGTAGGCCTAGGCTACATTCTTTATTAAGTTCAGCTTTTCCAAGGGATATGCCGAAAAGATGACAAAATGGAGTTCCTATGAAGCCCACTAACCTCTTGATGTGTATTTTCCTTATCTCGAGTGCCTCCTGCTCCTTATTTAAACCATCCCCGAAAATTGTTAGCACAACAGTGGAGGATGGAGTTGAGATCATTGAACTGGCAAGTCCTGTACAACGGGAGAGGGATCGGGTCATTGCCGGGGTGAAAACTATGAGGGTCCACACCATATATGACAATGAAGTGAAGCTCGAAGAATATAAAGAGAAAAAAAACTCACATTTTTTTGCCGCTCCGACACCAGTTGCGCCTGAAGATCCGTACCAATACTATACTATTTCCAAAAAAGATCAGAATCTTGGAATGATTTCACTGAAACTTCTAGGCACTTCCAAGAAGTGGCGCAAATTACAGAGCTGGAACATCGATCAATTAAGCCGTCCGGAAAAACTCAAAGCTGGAATGAAAATTAAGTACCTTTCAGACACAAAAGAAAGACTACCAGCAGCTGAGTGAAAACCATGAACGACATTCATTTTTTAATCGTCGATGACTTTGAAAGCATCCGTGTGATTTTGCTCCAATCCTTAAGGTCCTTAGGAGCAAGCAAAATTAGCATGGCCAAGTCTGGTAATGAAGCCTTCAAAATCATTCAGGAAAAAGCCACTACGGGTAATCATATTCAATTCATCATTACCGACTATACGATGGCCGATGGCTCTGGGCTTGAGCTCGTTCAAAAAGTGCGCGCCATAAATGAATATTCCGCGCTGCCTATTTTACTTTTAACGTCTCAGTCTGAAATCAATGTGGTTCTTGACTGCATTAAAGCAGGGGCCAAAGACTACATCGTCAAGCCCTGGAAGGAAGAAGAACTCAAAAAGAAAATTTTAGCACTACTCTAGGCCCAAAGGTAGCGTCTACCAGGACAATCGCATCTAAATCATAAGGTTATCAAGGCTCATACCCTTGATAACCCTTAGCAGATATTCGTTTGTCCAGCTGCACTTAAGCCTCTTCCCGTTTACACTTCTTTTACTGGTTTTTTCCTGTCTAAGTAAATTCAAGGCCAA
>JAMPXB010000037.1 GCA_023701435.1 Bacteriovoracaceae bacterium
ATGAACTAGTAATTGAAACAGCTAAATATATCGATTATTACAATAACCAAAGACCTCAATGGGGACTAAAAAAAAGAACCCCGGCTGAGTGCCGGGATTCTGGTTAGGGTCTTTTCTTTTTGTGTCCGGAAAACCGGGTACAGATCAAAACGGGGCTTTTTTTTGCTTACTTACAAAAAGGGAAGTCCCTCATTAGTTTCATAATCATTCCACCATTTTTTAGTCTCAAGTGGTGCCAGTAGGAATTGGCCCCTCTGCCATAAAGTGTGCCGTTGCCCTCGTATAGACCATTTTTACCTTTGAGCTGTTCATGAAGGATTTCAACGCCACACTTCATGTTGGCCTCTGCAGGGGCAATGTCTTTGACAGCACAGCTGTTTCCGCTATCACCACCTCGCCAGGCGCGGTCTTTCTTGTTCTTATTAAGCTGCAGATGTCCTATTGCCGTTCCGTGAGTTGCCGCACGATTAACTGTCGCGGCTCCACAGGTACTTTCCTTCCAGGAAATAGCAGCGAATAGCCACACCCAGAAATAATCTCTTTGTTCTTTAGTTAGTCGAGACCACTTGGGACAAGCTGCTTGAAGACCTGGAAGTTTACCGGAATGGAAAAGAGCATTGCTTCCCATGGAATCAATATGGGAAGAAATAACTTTTCCAAGTTTTCCAAACGAACCATCTGGTCTTATAAAGTCGGAGCAGTCGGCCCCCGAATGAGAGAAGGCGCGACTCAGAGGTGCCTTGGAGTTAACATCACAGTCGACTTGTGGTCCTTGCACGGCCTCTTTGGTCAGGGCCTTGATCCCTTTTTTAATAGTGGCCTCTTCTGCTTTCGCACTGGCCAGGGACAATAATAGACTCGTGCTCAAGAGAGCGCTCATGAGATAGTTATTTTTTCTCATGAAGACTCCATTCAAAAACACATTCTATTTTTTTCTCTTTAGGGGATTCTTTAACGTACTTAAGTCTTTTTCCGGTAACACTTAGACTCTCGGTGACTGTTCTTTCCAAATGTTTTAACGAGGAAGGACAATGGTGAGTGGAGGTAATGTTGGTCAGAGTCTTGTCTTTAATCTGGCTTGTGACATCTTCTGCGCACTCTGATTCAGAGGCTTCGGCGATAATTTCTTTTTTATCCGAAGGCAGGGAAAAGGTGATGGTTGTTCCAACCATGAGCACTTCTTCGCCTTTCTCACCAATCTCTCGGTAAGGACCATCGGTACAAAGTTCATCGTTTTGTGAAATGACTTTAATCTTGCCACTGTCCAGCCCAAGCGGTGTGGCCTGGGCGGTTGTGGTAAGTAAAAAGGCTAGAATTACAAAGGAAGATCGCTTTCTTATCATGCCAATGATTATAGGCCAGGATGGTCTATTCACAAAGGTGATATATGACTAAACGAATAAACAACTATTTAGGTTTCTTCATCCAGGAAATCTTCGCCTAGTAGCTTATCGGCTTCTATCGTGAGGTTGATATTCTCTCTGGTGATCTTATAGAAATAATTTTGGTGCTTATGGGTGACTTCTTGCCAGTTGGGCTCAAATTCATTCCACTCTTCTTCGGCAAAAATCTCATCAAAGAAAAGACCAATCATATCGATATAGTTTTGTTGGGTCTCTTTAACTTTTTCCTCAGTGGCGATCTGGTCAGGCTCACAAGAGAGGAAGCAGGTAATAGGGGCGAGGTACTCATCTTTTTCTGAAAGATAGGAGACCACTACCAGAAGTTCTTCCGGGAATATTTGCCCATAGACATCAAAATACCGACCATTTTGTTTGCATTCTTTGCTGTAAGACTCATTTAACAGGCGATTAAGTCCTTCCGCCCAATCAAGTGGGATGATTTTACCGTTATTTCTAGAAGTATTTTTTCTGGCCAACATGACGACCTGCCTTAATGGGAAATGGAAAGATTTAGTGGTCTTTTATATGACCCTTAATTAAAATATATCACTAAGAAAGACAATCTTACATTCTTAAAAAAAAGGACTAAATATGGCCGTTTATATTCTCGGTGGCGCTCGTACTGCTTTAGGTAGTTTCATGGGAACTTTATCTTCTGTTCCTGCTCCAAAAATGGGAGCAGCTGCGATTGAAGGTGCTCTTCAGAAGGCCAATATTGAAAAATCAAAAGTGGATGAAGTTTTCATGGGCAATGTTCTCACCTCTGGTGTTGGACAAGCTCCTGCACGTCAGGCCCTGATTTTTGCCGGACTTCCGGAAAGTGTTCCAGCAACAACAGTTGGTAAAGTTTGTGGCTCTGGTCTTCAGGCGATCATTCTTGGGGCCCGCTCCATCATGACTGGTGATAATCAAGTGGTGGTTGCCGGCGGTATGGAAAGCATGTCTCTGGCCCCTCATATGCTGATGAATTCTCGCTCTGGTGCGAAGTTTGGAGCTACTGAGATGAAAGATTCTATGCAGTGGGATGGTCTTTGGGATGTTTATTCAAACCGCGCCATGGGTAATTGTGCTGAAGAGTGTACTAAAAAATATAATATGTCCCGTGAAGAGCAGGACGCCTTTGCTAAGGAATCTTTTGTACGCGCTCAAGCTGCCGCTAAAGAAGGAGTCTTTAAGGACGAGATCGTGGCAGTAAAAGTTCCAACCAGAGGTGGGACAACAGACATCGTTGAAGATGAAGGTCCTTTCAAGGCAAACTTTGAAAAAATGCCTTCTCTGAAGCCAGCTTTTGAAAAAGATGGAACGATCACTGCTGCCAATGCTTCAACCATCAATGATGGTGCGGCTGCAGTGGTTCTTGGTGGTGATGAATTTGCTGATAAGGCAGAATTTAAGATCGTCGCTTATGCTTCCAATGCTCAAAACCCAAGTTGGTTTACCACTTCTCCAGTCGAGGCCATTAATAAGTCACTTAAGAAGGCCGGTCTCTCTGTGAATCAGATTGATCTCTTTGAAATCAACGAAGCTTTTGCTGCCGTTACCATGGCCGCGATGAAAGAATTCAATATTCCTCACTCTAAAGTTAATGTCTTTGGTGGAGCAGTGGCCCTTGGTCACCCGATTGGTGCTTCAGGTACTCGTATCGTTGTTACTTTGATGAATGCTATGAAACGTAAAAAAGCTAAGTACGGCTGTGCTGCTATTTGTATCGGTGGCGGTGAAGCTCTGAGCTTAATTATTGAGAAAATTCGCTAATGGCCACGACGTCAGCGGGCCAGTCAAAATCTGGTCTCAAAAATTTAAAACCTGGAGAGATCCTCTTTAATGACGGGGAAACCGCTGACTCATTGTTTATCATTCAGAAAGGACAGGTTCGTCTTTTCAAACCCAAAGGTAAGGGGTTTGTAGAGCTTGCCGTTTTACGGGCGGGAGAAGTGATCGGGGAGATGGCCTACTTTGATGAGGACGGCTCTGGCAAAAAGCGTTCATGTTCTGCTTCGGCCATTACTCCTGTTGAAATTATCGAAATCTCCTTTGCGGCCTTCGGTAAAACCATGCAGTCCCTCAATCCTTGGTTTAAAACAATCATTAACACCCTGGTCACCCGTCTTAGAAAAACCAATACCCGCATTCGTGAACTCGAAGATAACCAGACTTCTGTCTCCTATGGAGGCAAGCATTCCGGTTATGAGTTCATGAAGCCTATTGAGGTGATGCGGATCCTGGGAACTGTCTTTCTGGTCTTTAAGGCCCACGGAGAAGTCACTTCCCAGGCGCTGGCCATTAATAGAAAGGTTCTCACTCTCTATACTCAGGAAATGTACCAGATAATGGAAGTGAAGCTTGAGAGCATTCTCACTTTGCTCACTCATTTAGGCTGGTTGGAAATTAGAGATGATGCTGAAGGACTGCCAAATCAATTGCTTCTAAAAAACCTGGAAGTCATCCGTCAGATCTTTATTTTCTACAACACCGAAAGACATCTGCCGGAAGAGAAGAAAATGCGCATTGGTGAGAAGTGTGAAATGCTCATCGCCAAGATGTTAGAAATTGCTTCTGCTAATCCATTGATGGACATTCCCAATCTGAAGATCACTGAAGAAAATGTTCCCAAGTTTACCAAGTACTACAATCTTTCTCCTGTTCTGGATGAGTTCAAGGCGAAGAACATCGTGATGAATGCCAATCACCTAGAAGATGGAAAAAATGTTTTCTTTGGCGAAATCTTTATGAAAGATGGCGCGGTGATGGTGGAGATTGATTTTGGGAAAATGCAGAAGCTCTATCCCATTATTCGTTTTATGAATGCTATTAAAAAATCAAATGCAGAGAAGGCCCCTGGTGGGGCCCTCGACTGATATTAAATCGCTGCTGGAATAAAGTTAACCTGAACGTTATCGCCTGATTTGTAGTAATTGCTGGTTCCGTGAAGTTGAATCATAAAACCAGATCTGGCAATCGGTGGTTCCTCACTGCCCGGAGAATCCGGATGAGGAACTTTGATGTTAGAGCGGGTGATATTCCCTTTATACTCCCAACCATTGGTTGTGCTTCTAGGAATAGCGTTGCCGTTAATTGTGACATAGATAGTGTCCGGTTTTGGTTCACGTTGAAGAACGATGTAACCAAAATATTCTGTGCGATCGACTGATTTGACCTGAATACAATCCGGGTACGTAATTAAGTCATTGAAGCGGATAAAGTGGTAAGCCGAGACAACTTCCGAACCAGAGTCTTCCCGGATATCCTTTGAGCCAGAAGGAGCTGCTTCCCAAGTCCAGCTTGATTCAGGCATCAATTGTGGAGCACTCGATCCATTAATACGGTAAACCTCGACTTTCCCAAAGGAAGTGCGAGTATCAGTATTCTTGGCAAAAGTTATCGGCCAGTAACGGTACTTATGAGGAATAACGATTTTTTGAATAGAGCTATTCACAGCAGTGAAGAGGTTACTCAACCCTGAACTACAAACATCATAGCTGTCGCGGGTAGAGTTGTTATCAGTGGCACCGGAGTCAGCATAAAGCTGATTGGCCATCTTGATATAAGAAAGATTGGACGTCTTGGAGCCTTCGCAACTGGTCTTAGCTGTCACTGACATGAATCTTAACTGCTGAGAGGAGAGGCTTGTTTTTAAATTTGTAAAGCGCTGGTAGCGATCTGAATAAGTAGGATAGTTAAGATTGGTACCATCTTTAACATACTCGACTTCATCATCGCGTCCGTTTGAAACCAGCACTACCAGATGATAGGCACCCTGGCGGAGAAGACCAGAGGCGAGGTGATGTTCCATAAACTCCAGTGTGCGGCCTAAGCCCCGTTCTGGTGCATATGATGTAATGGGATTGGTGAAGAAGGTCAGGTCACTTGGATCAAAGACCCGGCGACTACTGGCCTCACTAGGCAGAGCATCTTCGTTAGAGTTGGTCATGACCCGGTAATCATCATTAGGGGTCGTGTCCCCGGGGGCGTTTAACAGAGTCGTACCAATGACCCGATAATCAAAGTCCTTAGAGATAGAATTCACGGTGTTTTTAACGGCCGTTTTTACTGAATCCTGGATATTGAATGAACTTCCTGAGTTATCCACCACATAAATGATATCCACTTTGGGTGAAATCAAAGTGCGGTTGGTACAGGAATGAGCTTCATAAACCTTAAGCGGATCGGCGGTACTGGTTGATGACTGCGGTGTTGTCCCGAATTGTTCACTCCCACAACTGGCCAGAGTCGTGAGAAAGAGTAGAGAGTAAAAAGCCGACCATTTCATTTTCATAAGTACACCTTAAGGAATTTCCTGACCGGCTATTCGGAGTATTGGCGGGGAAACTTTAATATTGGGGGGGAAATTCTTGCCCTCATCCGTTAAATTACCCGAGGTTAGGGTAAGATATGATTAATAATTATTTCAATGGGTTGAGGATATTTATGGCAGAAAATTGGTATTACGTTCAAAAAGGCAATCGTCACGGTCCAGTCGCAATCGAAGTTATAGAAAAGATGATTTCTGATGATGAGCTTAAAACTGAAGATTTTGTCTGGAAGAAAGGTTTTGAAAACTGGAAAAAGATAAAAGAAGTTTCTGAGTTTCAAGTAGAGGAGAAGGCGCCAGAAGTAAAGGCCCCTCACTTGCCACCTGAAATTTCTCCAAGAATAGAAGTGGTCGATTTCAGAAATTTAAAACCGGATGAGAGAGCTATCTTTATCCGCATTGGCAGTGATCGCGGGACCGCCACCAATGATTATGGGCCCTTTAGTCTCAAGCAATTAAAGCAACTCCATAAAGAGAACCGTATCAATGGAAAAACATTTGTTTTCACCACTGGTATGAAAGAATGGAAACTTCTCGCCGACCTGCCTGATTATCAGGAGATCTTTGAAGAACTTCCACCGGTCATTAAAGAATCAGAAAGACGAGTGACAGTCAGAAAACCTTTTATCGCCCGACTCTTCATTCAAAACAATAAGAATGTTTATGAAGGAATCTGTCGTGATATCTCAATTGGCGGAATGCAGATTTTAATTGATGACTTTAAAGGGGCGGCCGGAGATAAAATTACCATCAATGTTCACCCTGAAAATACTGATTATCACTTTACCGCTTCGGGAGTGGTGGTGAGAATTCTTGAAGGAAACTCAGGGTTTTCGTTCCGGTTCCAGAATTTATCTGATGAAGCCAAGCGTGCGATAGAAAAATACGTTCAAGAAAATTAACTGTGGCAAAGATCGTTCCTTTTATCACTGAGGATCATTCACTTCTCGCCAATGATGGAGAGTCTTCTCTTTTTATCCGTCATTATTATCGAGGAGTTCCCAAGCTCCATTTCTTTCTGGTTCATGGGGCGCTGGAGCATTCCGGCCGCCATATGGATCTGGTGAATTTTTGGCTGCGAAATTATCATGATGTGGCCATTACGGTTTTTGATGGAATCGGCCACGGCCGAAGTGGGGGGACCCGCGCCTATGTGGAAAGTTTCAAGCATTACGTAAATGACTTCATTCAGGTTGCTGAGTTTGTTTATTCCAAGAATAATCCTCAGACCGAGACCTTTATCTGTGCTCACAGCCTGGGCGGACTCATTACTTTAACCACCCTGCTTGATTCGACTTATGATTTTCCTTTCAAGGTGAAGGGGCTCATTCTTTCGAGTCCCTGTATCAGACCGAAAACAGTAATGGCCTCTCTCTCCATTCCACTGCTCGAGAAGCTCAATAAATTGACTCCCAAATTACATCTGCCGCTCATTTATAAAGGAGCGGATCTTACCCAGGACGCCGATCGGGCGAATGATTTTGATACGGATTCCCTGATTCCTAAATTCATCAGTGTCCGCATGGCCAAAGAGGTGATCGATGCCAGCAACCGTATCATCGGCCTGGGATACTATTTGAGAATTCCGAGTCTCTTCCTGATTGCGGGGACGGATAAAATTGTGGATGCTGAAAGCACCTTACTTTTTGCCCATGGGATTGATAAACAGTTAACCAAAGTCATACAATATCCAAAGCACCATCACGAGTTGTGGAACGAAATAGGCCGGGAAGAAATTTTCAAAACAATGAAAACCTGGGTCGATCAGCAGCTTAAGGAGTCTCCATGAAGTCCCTTCTTATCTTATGTCTACTTGCCCTGGCAGGCTGTGCCAGCTATAAAACTTTCAATCAGACGGCCGAAGGACAAGTGATACTGCGAGGAGGAGTTAAAAAAACGGAATCCTGGCCTGACTCTCTCATCTTTAAGCGCATGAGTTGGTATCAAGGAATTACCCTCTATTTTGATGCCCTTTTCTGGAAAGCCGATTTGGATTCTCCTTTTGCTAAATGGTTTTCTGCTGATGAAAAAGAATTCTTCACTAAGTGTGAACACTTTTTAGTTACTGCCGGCTATAGCGCCGATGCCTCCAAAATTTCCCACGTCAATTTCCGTGAGCAAATGAAGCTCAACGGTTACGATGATATAGTACTTAACAATTTTGCTTCTTCTATGAAGAGCCATCCCTCCGCCAATGAATGGCGCCTCCAAAATTATAAAATCATGGGTTACTGCAAGCGCGCTCCCTCCAGAATTGGGGTGAAGGGGCTGGCCATTAACTTTCCAAGCTTTGAGCAATTTGAAGTTGAGCTTTAGGCCCCAACTTCTTGAAAAACCGCAAATCATTATAACTTTGAGAAGTTAAGCCTCATTTTGCTTAAGAAAATCCTCAGAT
The DNA here is from genome assembly GCA_023701435.1 of Bacteriovoracaceae bacterium. GTDB lineage: Bacteria > Bdellovibrionota > Bacteriovoracia > Bacteriovoracales > Bacteriovoracaceae > Peredibacter. Next base: position 8,111 of record JAMPXB010000037.1, read on the forward strand.
ATCCGATAGGAACTTGAGGCATTATGAGTGATAAGAAGTTTCAAAGATTCGGAAAATATTTGATTTTGGACCATCTGGTTGACGGTGGTATGGCCAAGATTTGTCGTGCCCGTTATCTCGGTGAGCAGGCCAATAAGATGGTTGCCGTTAAGATGGTGCAACCGCAGTTTTCCAATGATGAAGCCTTTGTCCGTATGTTCCAGGACGAGCTTAATATCACCTTTGGTATGCTCCATCCCAATATCATGCAGGTTTATGACTATGGTAAAACCAATGGTCAGCTCTATACCGCCATGGAGTACATTCATGGTGCGAACTTAAAACAATATCTCGATCGTTTGAAAGAAAAGAAAGTGGTCTTTCCAGTGGAGATCTCTTGTTTCATTATCTCACAAGTGTGTCTGGGCCTTCATTACGCTCACACCTTTACTGATAAGCTCACAGGTAAACCGTACAATATCGTTCACCGTGATATTTCTCCTCACAACATCATGCTCACTTATGATGGAGCAGTGAAGGTTATTGACTTTGGTATTGCCAAGGCCAACACCAACTCTGAGGCCACTCAAGCAGGAACCATTAAGGGGAAACTCTCTTATCTCGCCCCTGAATATCTTGATGGCCATGAGCTTGATGCCCGTTATGATGAATTTGCCGTGGGGATTACTCTCTGGGAGCTTCTGTGTTCCAGAAAACTCTTCCAGGCCAATAATGATCTGGCCGTTCTAAAACAGATCCAGGCCTGCAAAATCACTCCGCCATCGGAAATCAATCCTTCAGTTCCTAAGGAACTCGATGCGATTGTGATGAAAGCACTTTCCAAAGACCGTGCCCACCGTTATGAAAACCTTGATCAGATGAACCGTGCTTTAGTGCGTTTCCTCTATTCAACATATCCGGAATTCAACGCTTCCGATTTAAAAACTTTTGCGGATGATCTCTTTAAGCAAGAGATCGCTAAAGATCAGGCGAAGTTCGTAGAGTACGGTAGTATCGATATCCTTCCTTATATCGAAGATATGAAGCTGGAGGAGAGTCGTACCGGGAAAATCAGCCGTAAAGAAGTGGGAGCGAAAACAACTGTAACACCTCCTCAGCCTCAGCGTGAAAAAATACGTGAGCTGGAGATGACCATCGATCCGATGGAAGTTGAAATTGGGCTGGCCCAAAGTCAAAAAGAAAAAACCCAGACCCGTAAGTTAAATAAAGCAATGCTTCAGACGGCGAAGGCGACTTCGCGCAATACCAAGGTGAACTCTTCAGCTTCATCTATTAAGAATAGTAGTAAAGAGAAAACTGGTAGCCGCACTCTTTCTAAAAAAGAACTGGCCCGTCAGGATGAAAAATCATCACCGGCCACTGTGATTATTCTGATCGTTGCCGCTTCTTTTGCAGCGGTCGCTTATCTTCAGGCCGATATGGTAGAGAGACTGATTGGTCTTAATCTCAAAAAGATGATCCATGGTGAAGAGGCCAAACGCGCTATCTCTTCTGTTCCGAACAATAAAAAGAATCCTAACGGAAAAACACCAACTCCGGCGGTACAAAGTTCTGGCAAAATCATTATGGGCGGAGTGGATATTTCCATGGAAGTCTATATTAATGGTGTGAAGACTCAATATATCGGAAGACCGATTCAGGTAGATCTTGATCAGGAAACGACCATTGCCATTAAAAAATCTGGTTACGTGCCTTACGTGACCAAAGTGACTTTATCCAAGGATAAAAACTCTGCGGTAGTCAACGTTCCGGAACTCGAGCGAGCACGGATGGGTCTCTTAACGACCTCTCAAAACTATACGGCCGGATCAAAACTGATCTATGAAGAGGCGGGGGAAACAGTAGAGAGGGACTTGCCGTTCAAAGACCTGCAAGTTCAGGAAGGCACTTACCAGGCCAAGGTCATCAATCCAATTCTAGGAACTGAAAAGAGAGTTGAGTTTGTGATCGAAGAGAATAAAAAGCACTTCCTGGAATAGAAGTTACTCCTCTGGTTTATCATTAAAGCGCTTTGATTGCTTAAAGCGGTTCACCTTTCTCATATTAAGAAGCTTAATGATCTCAGCGGCGGTCTCTTCCAAGGCCTTGCCAGTGACGTTGAAAATCGGCCAGCGTTTGTTCTCGGAGAAGATGCGGTTGGCCCATTCAATTTCCTCCACCACCTTGTTCATATCAGCATAATCACCCTCATCATTGGAGAGTCCCAAGCGGCTCAGGCGATTTTTACGGATCTGAAAGAGAGCGTCCGGATCAATGGTTAGACCAAAGATTTTTCTCTGATCAACCTGGAAGAGCTTCTCCGGAAGTGTCACTCCCATCACGATGGGCACGTTAACGGTTTTGATGCCTTCCAAAGACAGATACATGGAGAGAGGAGTTTTAGAAGTTCGGGAGATACCTACTAAAATAACATCGGCCTCATCCAAGGAAGTCATGTTTCGACCGTCATCATGGTTGAGAGTGAATTCAATGGCGGCCACTCGTTTAAAGTACGCATCGTTTACAGCATGGAGTAATCCAGGCTGGTAATTAGGTTCGGCTTCAAAGAAATTAGAAAAAGAGGTCAGCAGGGGACCCAGCACATCAACGGCGCGGACATGCTCTCTTTTAGAGAGTTCTGCAATATAGGCCCGAAGCTCCACAGAGACGATGGTGTAGACCACGATGTCATGATGAAGAGCAGCTTCCTGAAAGATGGCATCAATCTGTTCCTTTGAGCGGATATTCTTGTAGCGGGTGAAGAAAATTTCTTTATCCTGAAATTGAGTCATGGCAGCACGAGTAATGGCCGAAGCCGTTTCACCTGTACCGTCTGAAATGACAATGACCTTTAGCTTATCGTTGACTTGCATCATCGGTTTTCTCTATGTGGCTATAGTTATTCTCTATTTGCCCTAATTGATTTTGAGATTAAAATCATATCAGATTTTATTTTACTAAAGAGGGAATTTAAATGCACCTAAGAAAAACCTTATTCACACTAATGGCGCTGGTTTCGCTATCGGCCCATGCAGAATTCAAGGCCCTTCCGGATAGTCCGCCCATTCCGGCCGACAATCCACAAACACCGGCCAAGATTGAATTAGGGAAAATGTTGTTCTTTGATCCACGACTTTCGATAGATGGAACAATTTCTTGTAACTCCTGCCACAACGTTATGTTTCACGGTGGTGACGGACGACCAGTGGGTGCCGGTATTCACGGACAGCGTGGCGGTCGCGGATCTCCTACAGTTTGGAACTCGGCCTATTTAACAGTTCAGTTCTGGGACGGTCGTGCTGCTTCTTTGGAAGATCAGGCACTGGGCCCTCTCGTGAATTCAGTGGAAATGGGAATGACTTCACATGATCTGGTGATCTCTCGTATTAATGAAATTCCAGGCTACGTTCAAGCTTTCAAAAAAGTTTTCCCAAAAGATTCAAAGCCAACAATTAAAAATGCTGCCAAGGCGATTGCCGCTTATGAGCGCACACTGATTACTCCTAATTCTCCTTTCGATAAATATATGAAGGGAAATAAGAAGGCGATGACTGCTCAGCAGATTCGCGGAATGAAGCTCGTTGATGAGATTGGCTGTACTTCTTGTCACACTGGTGTGAACTTCGCCGGTGATGGATTTAAGATGGGTGAGGGTCACTATCAGCCGTTCCCGCAAATCCCGGGCTCAAAGTATGACAAGATGTATGACTTAACTGCTGATCTTGGCCGCTTTGAAGTGACTAAGAAAGCCGAAGATAAGAACCACTGGCGTGTACCGACCTGGAGAAACATCGCAATCACTGCTCCTTACTTCCATAATGGTAAAGTAAAGACTTTGGATGAAGCGGTGAGAGTTATGGCGAAGACTCAGCTTGATATGGACTTAAAGGACAAGCAAGTTGAGGATATTGTGGCCTTCTTGAACGCTCTGACTGGAGAGTTCCCGAAGCAGACTATGCCGATGCTTCCGAATACTGTGAATCATTCGATTACGCCTGAGCCGTAGAATTTAGAAGTTGTTTTTAAAGGGAAGGCCAGTCATAGACTGGCCTTTTTTATTTCTTCTTCCTACTTAATTTTCCAATCCACAGAACGATGATCTCAATAAGTTGCTCTAACATATTCTTCCTTATAAGTATTTTGAACACTCTTTAATCTTAAAGCCAATAGAGACTCCGCCATAGGTTGAGCCAGAACAGCAATCTTCCTGCTTAAGCTTAAAGAAGGCCTGATTGCAATCCATAAAGTTCACTCCTAAATTCTTGCAAGTATGGCCAATAGAGGTGTGGGATTGGCACATATGTTCACCCTCCGCCTTATGCGGTTGGGCACTGGCGTCTCGGTAGTATTCATCAGTCATATCCTGGATGTAATCAATCTCAATGACTTCACTGTGGGCTGATAATGAAAGAATTAAAAAAAACATCATAAGGAGGAAACGCATATTAAGCCCCAATCGAGAAAATTTGAAGTATGTTGTCACTGCTGGTTTCCCTTTCATATGGTGAAACCTTTTCAAGGGCATCGAGGATTAATGTCTGCATCTTCAAAAGGCGAGGCATATTTTCAGAATAAATGATCTGTCCTTTATTTAACTCTTCTGGTGTTGGTAGCAGGTACTTACTATCCAGGACAATACTATTATCAACTTTTGATAAACGTGTCGTTTTCATTTCTGTATTAAAGAGCTTTGCAAGTGTACCGAGATCATTAATCTCATAGGCTTGCTTATAGTGCACAGAAAAATTAGGTTGCTGGCGAGCTTGTTGTAGGAGTGTAAAATGAATGAAGTTCCTCATAAGAAGACGATTACTTTTTACTGCGCAAATAGTTTCACTGCATTTGTTCTCAGATAAAATTTCTTTATGCGACTTTTGGTAGAAGCCCATGAGTAATGGTTCCCCGGCCAGGATAGCTTCTTGTGCTATAGCTGTCTGGATCATCTTGAGAGCATTGTTTAGATAATAGTGGCTTCTGATATTCAGCTTGTGATTAAGGTTTGTATTATTAATATAGGTATTGATAATTTCTTCTAAAGGAAGTTCCCAAACATTTTTATCTATTTCAAAAAGAGGGTAAAGAATAAGAAGCCTGGTGAGATATCTTTCAAGGCTTTTTACTGATAGAAGGTTATCCAGGTTGTAGTTATTTGATTCATATCTCCCGCTATCAAAAGCGTTATTAATAATTTCATTTTTTAATCTTAACCCTTCAAAGTTCGCCGAAGGGATATGGAGGGGAATTGGATCCATGTCCGTGGTCCTGGCAAAGGTGATGAGAGATTGAACTAATGGCAAATAAGTGTCTCGTTGCCACTTATAGAGTTCATTGTTTTCATCTGATGAAAAGATTCCAATAATTGGATTTTCGAAACCGAGTTCATTCCCAAAAACATCTCCGAAAGCATCTTGGCATTGAGCAAAACTATTCATCCCGCCGGCATTTAGGATTCTTCGAACATCGGAAAGATTTCGAATGTTTGAAAGAAACTTGGTCTTAATCATTTCAACGTTATGAATTCCTGATGTCGAATCCATACGATAGTCTTGGTCTTTCCAAATGGAAGCAAGTTGGTAGTTAATGATCCTTTCGCACTGGCGAATATCTTTGTTTAAGAGAGATTTTTGGAATTCAAGTTCAACTAAATGAAGGTCACGAAGCTGGGCCAGCACGGTCATCTCTTGCTGATGGTATTCATCAACCATGATCGCCAGATCTTTAATCATCTTCATGGTTTCTATCTGACGTTCCATAATTATTTTTTGGTTATCCAAAATTCGATCGAGTTTTAAATTAATGAGTTCAAATTGCGCAGCATTGTTGTCGCCTCCACCGAAAGCACTTCCCATTCCACTAAAATTTGATGCAGCCAAGGCGCCAACAGCACCAACGACACCACCCTGAGAATAACCCTGAATAGCAATCGTTGCAGCTTTGGCCACAGTTGCAATCTTATTGGCCTTGTCCATAATTTCCAGTGTGTCTTTAGAGAGCTTAACTCCGAGAAGGTTTGCCATTTTATTTGTAGTATCAATAATGTTGGCAAGATTAGAAGAAATGTTCTGGGTAGCAGTAACCGCACCTGTTAGATTTTCGCTGAACTTCACAGGTTTTGAAAAAATACTTGCATTATCTCCGTTAGACGTTTTCTCTCCCTTTATTACATTTCTATAAAGAAAATCAGATATCCGGCGTGAATGGATATTGCTAGGTTTTGAGAATTCTAATTTAGCATCCCGGTATGCGATGTTAATATCATTACCAAGACCATTTAGGCTGTTCCTTAGGAGGGTGACATCTTTTTCGGTGTTGGAAATATGATCATCCAGAGTTTTAGCAAGAACTAAAAACTCTTTCCCCTTTTTCTGAATTTCGATAGCAGTTCGAACAACTTTCTTGGATTCTTTAATAAACTGTTGAACGGTTGAATAGTCTTTTACATTGTAATAAATAGCACCGGCCAATGCCCCTGATGCCAATAGGACATATTGCTCATTTTCATTAATCGATGAATTTTTGAAGTATTTATCGATAAGCTCAAGATATTTTTGAGACTTTTGCAATTTCGCCTTAAAATCTTCGAGGTTATCTTCGTTAAGAACTTCTTGGATTTCTTCAGGAATTTGTAAAATAATCTGATTCGCAAGGTCCTTGGAAAGTTCATTAGCTTTAGTCGTGTAGGTAGTAATGATGTCATCAAGAGCTTTGTTTTTTATGTAAGTCAGGACTGAAACATTCAGCATATTAACTGATGAAAACTGAGCCCCTTCCAGATTATTTAGATCATACAGTGAGTTTCTGAGAAACCCTTTATTGTTTTGATAGGCCTCTTGATGGTAGAGATAATTGTTTCGGATATTACTATTGTCATTAATAATGGTTTTTAGCATGTCCCTGATTTCTTCATTACTCATACTGCTTATGAGTTCTTTTAATCCTTTTTGATATTCTGGACTAAGGGTTTTGGCGATGACTTCGGCCAATGCCAAGTTCGCCGAATCACCACGAAGAAGCTTGTTCATTAGGTCCTTTTCAGAGGAGACGCTTTTTATAGTTTGTGCACTTTGAGAAGGTGAAGGATTTTGAAGAATTATAGTTTTCGTTTCCTTCTCACAAGATATGAAAAGGAAGAGCGATCCAAGTATAAATGATATTTTTTTCATTTTCTGTCCAATGGTGACTAGTTATTTTTCCAGAAGCTGTTGATAATTTCTTTTACATCTCCGATGGCAATCACAGATTCTTGCTCGGAGCCATCTTTACCTTTTTCTCCCTGAACGCCTGGGTCACCCTTGGCACCTGGGTTCCCGTCAGGAAACTTTTTACTGTTATAGGAAGCTTCAACTCGGCATAGGGGACAGACGGGACCATCTTTTTCAGGAATGATTTTAACTGTATTTCCAAGGCCTTTAGGACTTCCTAGACCACCTTCACCGCCTTGTCCTCCATTACTGCCAAGCCCTGGAATGTAATAAACCATGAGCTCAAGGGATTTGGTTTCGATGTTAAGATCAAGCGACCCACTGTCTCCACCTTTTAGTCCTGTTAAGCCGGTATGACCTTTAAGACCCTTGTGCCCATTTTTTCCCGCACAGCTAGGATTATTGTAATCACTTTCTCGGATGTATTTTCCGCATGTTCCATCTAGTTTAGGGTCTCTCGGAAGAGGATCTCTGGCCTGGGGTATTTTAGTTCGTTTTCCTCCATTAAGACCACGAAGCTCAAAGGCCAGTTTTCCATGGGCCTCAGAAGCATGTATTTTAATTTTTCCGCCGGCGAGTCCATCATGGTCATCAAGAGTAGTGTCTTCAAGTTCAAGTGGGAAGGTAACGACGTGGCTATTATAAGAAACGAGCTGATTAACTTTAAGATCTACATCAATACCGTTACTGATAAGACGTGAACCTGGATCAAAAGCTAAGGTCTCTATTTCAGCAACACTGCCAAGTAAATGAACCCAATTCTTATCACCTTCAACAACAAAACTCTTAAGGAGTTCTTTCTTGTAAGTTCTAATAATTATTCCATCTAAAGAAATCTCACAACCAAAAGTAAACTTGTTAGGATCGTCTTGATTAATAGTCAGTTCAAGCTTGGTTTCATCGGCGTTGGCATTAATTTTTCCTGTCACTGCTTGTTGCTTTTGACCATAGATGTACTTCTTACATGTGATATCGGCATTGGCGAAGGTTTTACTTTTAGGATGGAAAACAACGACCCAAGTGTTGATATATTTTTTAAATATTGTGTAATTGAAAAAGTTTTCTGCAATTTCAACTTTTCTCTGAGTGGTAATATCAATATCTGTGGAATCAGCAACTGTTGAAGGATTGAGAGTAGTGTCTTCCAAAGGGATAACAGAAGAATTGGAAGAACCGTTGTCGCCGCAAGAAACTAATGTGGCAAGCAATAGCAAACCAAAAGCTTTGGATGTGAACTTATTCATAAAAACCTTCCTTTGAGTCTTTATACATCGTTGAAGTTTGAGATTTTTGAAGAAGGTAATTTTTATAGACTCTATTGACTGAATTTAAGATTTATTTGGATTAAAAAAGAGAAGTTTTTCGATTATGAAATCTTAAGGATTGTGACTAGCTTTGGAGAAATGCTCTAACTACTTCAATTATCTGTTTTTTCTCATTAAGGGGATGAAAAGTCTCTCTCGTGGTGTCTCTCTTAAACCAAGTCCGCTGTGATTTAGCGAGCTGTCGAGTGGATATGATAATTCTTTCTCTGCATTCTTCGAGACTCGAGAAAACTCCCATGAGGTAAGCAAGACTTTCTTTGTAGCCGATACTTTGCAAGGGCTTTTCTTCCCCGCTAAAACCTTGATCAAGCAGACCCTGAACTTCGGCAAGAAGACCTTCGGAGAGCATCCGCTCCGTTCGTCTTTCAATAATTTTTAAATGCTCATCTTTTGGCAGATCCAGATAGAGGTGGAGGATGTCCCAGCCGTGGATCGAGACTTCTTCGAGCTTCTGGTTGGATTCATCTTTCTGGGCCCGGGCCTCGGAGAGCGGAGAGCCAGTGGTCCAGAAATGTTCGACCGCCCGACGGACGCGGTAATGGTCATTGGCGTGATAGCGCTCAAAACTCTTAAGGTCATGGGTCTTGAGAAATTCCAAGAAAGGAGCGATGCCTTCTTTTTCGTAGAGTTCATTTGATTTCTTGGTGATTTCATCGGGAGTAGTAGGCGAGTCGTACATGCCTTTTAAGAGGGCCTGCAGATAAAAGCCACTTCCGCCCACCAAGTAGACCAGTTTATTTTCGCTTAAGAGTTTTTCAATAATGGGCAAGGCTTCACGAGCATAGTCGGCGGCATTCATGGGCTCGCTGATGCTTCTGACGTCAATCATGTGGTGAGGAATTGATTTTTGTTCTTCGGCGGTTGGTTTGGCGGTGCCGATGTTGATTTCTTTATAGAGAAGAAGAGAGTCAAAGTTCACCACTTCGCCGCCGAAGGTGGAGGCCAGTTCAACTGCCAGATCTGTTTTTCCTGAGGCGGTGGGCCCGGAGATGACGATGACTTTCATTTTAATTTTTCTCGAAGAAGGACAGCGAGATCGAGTACGACCTTCTTGGAGATTAGTTCATGAGTAGGAAAG
>JAMPXB010000004.1 GCA_023701435.1 Bacteriovoracaceae bacterium
GGTTTTAAGTTCTTCTTGGCTCATTTGAATCTTTCCCATCGCTAATAGTTCCTAATCTAAGTGTATAGAATTAGGGTACACAACTATTATTGATGGGTCATAATCGCTCAGAAATTAGATGAGGTCATAATCGACTAGAAACTATACAGCTCTTTCAATATTTCATGACTCAGTCACAGGCCACAAATAAGACAGTAAACTAAGGTCATGGAAAACAAAATAAAACACCTTCTTTTGTCATCACTCCTTTTATCCGTAATGCTATTCAGTCTGGGCGCCTCAGCAGAAAATGATATTCCCCAGAATCACTGTATTCCTCAAATTTCTTCCAAACGCTACATTGGAAGTGACTTTAGTACCAAATATCCTCGCACAGTAAAATTTGAATGTACCTATGAGTGCAATGTTAATAATCGTATCGAGTATGTTCTGGCGATAAAAGACGTACGAATTAATAACATAGAAGATGATGCCCGGATGACTGCCTGTCAGGGAGTTACGGTAAAAAAAGTTTCCTGGGGCTATGACTTCGACAAAATTATTCCTTTTTATGCTTTTGACACTGAAATGATTGAGATGAAGCGCTTTGCCTTTGAATCCATCAACCAGAAAAATCAAACTGAAACTAAATTCCTGAAAGAACTTCAAAAGAATCTCACAACAGTGGCCGCTGCTTATCAAAGCACAGGAGTACCCTACTTTACTGAGGCTTCATTACAATTAAATAAGATCGCCGCTGAACTGCCGGATAAGACAATACTACTCGATAAGTACATTAAAGAGATCGTGGTCCTTAAAGGCGAACTTCCTCCAATGACCACCAGTCACGGAATGCTTTTAATCAATATCAAAACCCACGCTGCCTGGAGAATTCCTGGTCACTTATTCCGCAGATAAAAATTCTTCGGTTACTCCTGTCCCGACTTCCCTGCCATTGAGAAAAACTCTCCAGTGGATAGGAACCGTTACAGCGAGCATGGCACTGACACCACAATATCTCGTATGGGCCAGTCTTGCGGCCTCAAGGAGCAAGTCCTCATCAATCTGACCATCAAGCCTCAGGAGATGCTCCACATTGGAATAAACAATGGGATAACCTTCACAGCTCTGATTGATTAGGGAATCAATAGTGAAGCTGTGAATTTGCTGTTTGTATTTTTTTAAAAGCCCGACCATATCCATACCAATGCAACCGGCAAGAGCTGCGCCGAGAAGTTCTTTGGGGTTAACCCCATGATCATGACCTAGCGGAAATTGAGAATCCATGATGATAGAATGACTGCCAATTTTAGATTGAAAAGTCATTCCTTCTTTCCAGGCCGTTTTGAACTCCATAAGAACTCCTTTATTTTGCCCACTCCGGATTGACCTAGTATCAACCTTCTCTCAGGATCAATCCAACTTAATATTTCCCGAGGAGGCGTCATGAATAAGGAACTAAAAGGAGTATTAAAGGCCAATGAAGAGTTTAATCACGTCATCAATTTACTAATGAAAAGTAAGGTATTCACAGATGAACAAAAAGCTTTTGCTGTGCTTAAAGCAACAATGAAGGCCTTGCGTGATCGGATAACTAAGATCGAGGCCATTCATCTGGGCTCCCAGCTCTCACCGCTTCTGCGAGGTTTCTATTATGAAGGTTGGGAGCTGACGCATGATATTTCAAAATCCAGAACAGTAGATGCTTTCTTGAATGATGTCCGAAGTCATTTTAGAGGCCATGACGATGTTGATCTGGAAAAAGCTGTACCTGTGACACTGAGTACGATTCTAGAGATAATTGATCAGGGTGAGGCCCGACAGGTTCTGCAAAACTTACCGACTGATATTCAGAACCTATGTCTGGAGTAAACAGCTATGGATAGAAACTTTGCATTATTACTTTAAGATGAAGGGTGGCATGTTGTTATTCTTCATCACTGGTAGCATATATGGCAATGGAAACTGAAAACAAAAAATTTGCCTTCAGTTATTATCACATTTTCCTGGGATTATTAACGATCCTGATTCTTCGCAGCTGCATGGAAGGCGCTTCTGTCAACCGGCTGCCTTATAGTGAATTCAAAACTCATCTGGAGGAAGGCAATGTTAAAAGCGTCTCTCTGCGGGGAGAACTGGCCACGGGTGAATTTAAAAAGCCGATCGATGGAAAAACCACTTTCCAAACAACCATTGTTCCTCCTGAAATAGCTGGAGAACTCGATAAGCATGGAGTTGTTTATGAAAGTCATGGACAATCATCATTGTTTGGTAACTTTATTCTATTTTTCCTGCCCACCATTTTATTTATTGGCTTTTGGTATTTCATACTAAGGCGTGGTCTCAAAGGCATCAGTCAAGGCGGCGGCTCCTTCATGTCCATCGGTAAGAGTAAGGCCAAAATTTATGTCGAGAAAGATACCAAAACAACGTTTAAGGATGTGGCCGGGGCCGATGAAGCGCTGGAGGAACTGAGGGAAGTCATCGACTTCCTCAAGAATGCCGATAATGTGAAAAGCTTAGGAGGAAAAATGCCTAAAGGTATTTTACTCGTCGGCTCTCCTGGTACAGGTAAAACACTTATCGCCAAGGCCATCGCCGGAGAGGCCAATGTTCCGTTCTTTTCGACCAGTGGAGCGGAGTTTGTGGAAATGTTTGTTGGTGTCGGTGCGGCCCGGGTGAGAGACCTCTTTGAGCAGGCCAAGAAGACTGCTCCTTGTATCATCTTCATTGACGAGCTCGATGCTATGGGAAAGACCCGTCATTCCAACATGATCTCTGGAAATGATGAAAAAGAACAAACTCTTAATCAACTTCTGGTGGAGATGGACGGCTTTGATACACAAGGTGGAATTATTATCCTGGCGGCCACCAATCGTCCGGAGATGATCGACCCTGCCCTTCTGCGAGCTGGACGTTTTGATCGTCAGGTGGTGGTTGATAAACCGGACAGAAAAGGCCGAACGGATATCCTGAAAATTCATACAAAAAAAGTAAAGATGGGTGAACATGTAGACCTTGATGCTATTGCCGGTCTTACTCCAGGATTCACCGGGGCCGACCTTGCCAACCTGGTCAATGAAGCGGCGATCATCGCCATGAGAGATAAAGCAACTTCGATTGGCATGGATCATTTCACCAGAGCGATGGAGAGAATTGTTGCAGGGATAGAAAAGAAAAGTAAGGTTCTTAATGCCAAAGAAAAAGAGATCGTCTCCTTTCATGAAATGGGTCACGCCCTTATTGGCTATTGTCTAAATAGAGATGATAAAATCCACAAGGTCTCAATTATTCCTCATGGAATTGGCTCCATGGGCTACACCATACAGCGCCCCACCGAAGACCGCTATCTCATGACGAAAGAAGACCTGGAAAATAAAATGGCCGTCTTCATGGCGGGAAGAGCCTCAGAAATGCTTATCTTCGGCCACTTGAGTACCGGAGCTGCCGATGATTTGGTCAAGGCCACCAATATCGCCCGAGAAATGGTCATGAGATTTGGAATGACCAAGGAATTAGGATTTGTTTCCTATGAAGATGCTGGTCCAACCTTTTTGGAAGTCAAAGAAGGTTTTGGCAGGGCCTCTCTGGCAGACCATACGGCCAATGAAATTGATCAATGTGTGAAAAAAATTGTCATGGATGCCTATGACCGGGCCTATGCTTTTCTTGAGGAACATCGAAGCCTCTTAATGACGGCTGCAGAAGAGCTTAGGAGTAAAGAGACTTTAAATGAAGAAGAACTCCATAAAATTTTTCAAGAGCTGGATCAGAGACCACCGGAGAGCGCTTCCATGGATGAATCTTTCATTCATTGAACTTCTTCGATCTTAATTTCGTTTCTGACACTCCAGACACCAGAAAGTTCTCTCACTGTTTTTTCCGCTTCTTTTTTTTCCTGCTCAGATCTGACTGTCCCAAAGAGACAAACGATACCATTTAAAACGATAAGCTTAATGCCTGAGGCATCGACTTGAGGGTTTTGATAAAGAGCATCAGTCACTTCATTGTATATAACTGAATCCTCTTTGGTATCACCTTCATCATCCTCATTTTTATCAAAAACAGAATCGTGGCTTGCATAGCTCCAACTCGAGTCAGGAAATGGGCTTTCAGCACCTACAGGATGAGGAAGATTGCGGCGAATGTAACTGACCCAACTGTCTTCCTGACCCTCTTCTTCTTCATACAATTCTTCATCCCGGGTGTACCAGGGGATGTAGATTTTGTGATGTTTGCGCTTTTTCTTCTTTATATCCACAGAACTATTTTGAAACCAATTCACCCAAGGGTCAATTTCCCCCTTTAAAATCAATAACTTATTAAAGTGTTTACTCTTCGATAATGGATATGTAAAAAGTTCAACAACACCGTTATATATGCGTTGGTTCGTTATTATTGAAAATCACTACTTATAGAAGGAATTCGCCATGATCAAGGCCCTCTCTTTACTATCGACATTAATCCTCGTCAGTTGTGGTGGCCCACAAAACAAAACGGCTAAATTAAACCTTCCTGTTACCAGTGAAGGTAAAACCTCAGTTCTTTTAATAGGGGCCGATCTCAATGCGCAATTTAAAAATGATCTGGAGAAGTCAGGCATCTCTTTGGAAGGAGACACCGTTGTTCGCCTGACAGGTAATACAGAAGAACTTAATCGTTTAAATATACCCGCATTTGATAATTTTGATTATGCCGTTGATGCCCGTATTGATGTTGAGAAGACAGCATTTGGCGAAATTGATGAAGAGGCCCTTTATCTCGCTAAAAAAGATTTTGGCATTTTGGATTTCTGGAAAAAATATCCCGCAGCTGATGGCCGGGGAGTCATCGTTGGGGTCATTGATGACGGTATTTCACCCAATCAAGTGGGGTTCTCAAGAACGACCACCGGCGCCCGTAAATTTCTTGCGAAGGCTTCTCAATCAAGCTTTAGTACTTATCCCATCACTTTGACTGAAGAGGGCTTTACAGCTTCAATTAAAGAAGGCGTAGGCTTTGCAGGTAAGATGGATTTGAACCAGGATGGGATCATCGGTTCATTCAAGGCCTTTATATCTCAGGATGGAAACAAGGTCTGTCTTGACCTGAATGTCGATGAAGCTTTCTCTGAAGAGGAATGCAAAGGGACTTTTAAAAAAACCGGCGATTACTTTGTTCTGCCTAAAAAGAAAACTCTCGTCACCATGGCCGAAGTAAATCTTGATAAAAAAGAGATTCAAATCTTTCAACCAGAAATGGGCGAAGACTCTCACGGCGAAGGAGTGGCCAGTGTGATGGCATCCTATCGACAGGGCAATCTTCCAGGATTTGATGGCGTGGCCCCAGGCGCTCAGATCGCAGATTATGATCTTTCAGAAAATAGCGATAAACCTGCTGAAAATGAGTACACTCTGGGGACATTTCTTCTCGCCTTAGACTGGCTCGCCGTTCAAGGTGCAGATGTTGCCAATGTCAGCTACTCCTTATTTTATACCAATGCTAAAACTCAAACCTTTATGGCCAAGGCCATCGCCGCCATTATTGAAAAGCACAATATTGTTGTTTCATTCTCGGCCGGTAATAATGGGCCAGGCCTTGGATCACTTAATCGCCGGTTAATCTATCCTCCATCAGTGATGGTGGCAGGGGCCTATGTTTCAAAAGAACTAGACGAGAGAGTCTGGGGAACGACAGGTATTCCGGAAGATGGTCGGGTCATCTATTACTCCAGCCGAGGTCCTGGGGCCGGCGGTGTAGGGCCTTCTATGATCTCTCCCCTTTCAAGCCTTACTCATTCCTCATCTGATGCTGGCTATAGAGCGTTTAACGGTACCAGTTCAGCTTCTCCTGCCCTGGCGGGAGCGGCAGCAGTTCTAATTTCTGCCATTAAGCAAGAAAACCTTCAAGTTCATGCGGCCACAGTCGTTCAGGCCTTAAGGTTATCTTCCAGACAAATCAAAAATGAACCGTTTATTTCTCAGGGTTATGGACTTCCACAAATTGAAAAGGCCCTGAAGATTTACCAGGAACTCATCCAAGGGCTAAAATTCGCCCATATCCATCACACTGTAAATCGCGGCAGTATTGATGGAACAAATGCTGAAGGGATATTCATTAAAAAATCAGAAGCCGAATCTCTAGAGAGCTTCAGGATTACATTGAAAGGTTCTCTCTCAACACTCGCCCCAACAGATGCCGAGACTAACTTACTGACTCCGGTAGACCTGGAATATACAAAGGGAATTACTGGTCCCAAAGAACTATGGGTAAGCTTGTCTTCGAGCCGCTTCTCTGTAGATGTCGCGATTCATGACCTTCTAGGAAATGAAAAAGAGGCCTTCGGAGAAATCCGCGTCTATTCCAAACTTGATAAGACCCTGATGGCAGTAATCCCTGTCACCGCCATTAATGATATGAGGGCCGGAAGCTTTCTGCGTGAAAAGCTGACTGTTTCTTCTCAAGAAGGGGCTCGGCTGCATATTAATGTTCCAGAAGGTGTTAAAGGTTTAAAGGTTCAGGCAAGACTCCTTGAAGGAGAACACCGCTTTCTTAACGCTTCAGCTTATGACACTGATTACGTGCGATTTATCAATTTAGGCATGCCTCAGGAATTCATTATTCCAACCGCCAAGCCGGGTCATTATCAAATCACTTTGGCGATGATTCAAGGAACAGAAAGACAAGCATCCGTTGAATTTGAAAT
This sequence comes from Bacteriovoracaceae bacterium, assembly GCA_023701435.1. GTDB lineage: Bacteria > Bdellovibrionota > Bacteriovoracia > Bacteriovoracales > Bacteriovoracaceae > Peredibacter. The sequence continues at coordinate 6,665 of JAMPXB010000004.1, forward strand.
CGAAGAAGTTAATATTAAACTTTTAACGGAAGTCACCCTTTCCGGCAGCAGAATAAAAGTCTGGAATCAAAGTACTGCCACTCTTCAAGGTGATCTTATACTGACACCAAAATCAGATGTACTAAAGACCATTATTTTCAATAATAAATCCACGCCGGAGGAAACACTCACTCTACCAAAAGGTTCTTACCAAGTGGAACTCCTCCCTACTGAGCATTATGACCTGTCTTACTTATATGCCAATTGCAGTGTGATGAAGAAAACAGGTGATATTTTCGAAGCAACAGAATCTGCGGTCTTTAGAAATACCAACGATGAAGACGTTACTCTTAAATTCCGTTGTGTTCCTTTCGACTATGGAATTGCCCCCAACGAAGATCTTTTATGGAAGATGATGATCTCTTCCTTTAAAGAGGAGAAAGCGATCCGATTTGACGTATTTGGTAGAGCTGAGAAGACAATCAAGATACCAGAGCTTGAATCTGGTATGTACAAGGTGGAGTTTGGACATGGCCTCTCAGGCAACAGAATTTTTCTAGGTAACATTGAAATTCAATAAAAGTGGGCCCCGTCAGGGGCCTTCTTAATTCCTGGTTATTTACTTTTGATCACGAATGTCAGACCATTTTAACATGAAAAATTTATTGTTCTTATTCCTGCTGGTCGCATGTTCGAATACTCTTCCACCAAAACCGCGCCATAATCTGGTCCTTATCCAGGGTATTCATGTTGATGGAACAGTTTGGAATGATCTTAAAGCAAATTTGAATAAAGAAAATTTTAACATTATCGATCTGGGCCGTCTGGGCCGGGATTCTGAAGAGGCTGCTTCCTTAAAAAATATTGCAACTCTAAGCTGTAAGGAGCTCCCACCAAAAACGACTTTAATAGGTCATAGTTATGGTGGGGCCATTGCCAATCAGATCAGTGGTATTTGTCCGGAAAAAATAAATCGCATTATCTATGTCGCCGCCATCGTACCATTAAAAGGTGAGAAACCCTTCGATCGCATGAATAAAACCGACCAGCGTAATTATTCAAAGGTCGTAACTTTTGGCAGATTTAAAATCATCCCCAAAGATGCTCTAACTTATTTCAAAGGGACTGATCCTAAAGTAAATATCGAGGGACAATTGCCGGCACTTCACAGCGAATGGATTAGCCTGATCTCTGAAAATATCGACTATGATGAGGAAAAATTTAAGTCTTTGCCAAAAACTTATTTCTATACCAAAAATGATCCTATTCTAAGTCTAACGACTCAATTCCAGTTTACCTCCAGGACGAACATCAAAGATGTGAAAGGGATTGAAGCGGGTCATTTTCCGATGCTTTCTAATCCACAAGCCTTGGCCCAAGAAATAGTTATGGCCATGGCCAAAGACTAAATCTTCTTTAACAAAAACTTAAAGCGTTCCAAATGATCGTCAAAGTCTTTAGGATTCAAACCTGATTTTTTGAATAAGTCTGATGAATCCAGCTCTTCACCCTGAAAAGCGAGATAAATTTTCTGGACCTTTTGTGATTGAGATTGGAGTGCTTCATCTATTAAACGGGCATTACCTGAAACCGTAATACGAGCTATTTCTTTATAAACATCGGCCACAAGAAAATCGATAGGATCAACCGGCCTCGTCTTTTTTTCGGAATTAACTTTTACGGCCGGAATATCAGGAACCAGAGACTCCATAACTTTATATTTATTCAAATCATCCAGATAGACCTGTTTAAATTGCAAGTCCTGGATACCACCCCTATCGATTAAAACCTCACTAAAGTGGGAGAGAAGTAACTTTAGATAGCTCACTTGAAAGGGATTACTCTCCAAATATGGCAGCCCTTCCAGACAAATAGAACTTCGACAGGATTCAAAAAAAGATTGCTGTTCTTTTAAAAGGGAAGCATCAGCATAAAAATCTTCAAATGTTAATTCGCTTAAAATAGGCTGAACATAAATGGCGGCAATTGAATCCAACATCTTTTCATAGTGTTTGACTTCGTCCTCTGTAAAAAGATCCCCTATAATGGTCTCGAAATCTTTAATATGAGCATCGACGACTTGCTCAAGCTCTTCGACGGACAGAGGAAAATAAAAATAGTGTGATCTGGACATGGGTTCATTTTAGCATACTGAGGATCTAATGATAATGGTTTTACTTAAAATCTTGGAAGCTGGACATAGAAGGTAGATCCTTGATCCAGGACACTTTCAACCCATATTTTTCCTTTATGGGCCTCAATGATTTCTTTGCTAATGTACAAACCTAGCCCCAGCCCCCGAATAGGAGAATTTGAATCAACCCTTTCAAAACGATTAAAGATGGAATCAATTTTATCAGCAGGTATTCCCATTCCGTGGTCTCTCACCATAAGTAAAAGAGAATTATCTTTTTCTTCTGTTATGACCTCTATCGGCTTTCCATTCCCATATTTCATTGCATTCGTTATCAGGTTGTTAAGCACTTGCTCCAGTCGATTTTTATCCCCATAGACGAGAGGGTCTTGAGCATTTTTCATAAAGGTCAATTTTATATTTTTAGAATCTAGTTGCTGTTGCAAACTATCAATCACAAGCTGAGTCACATCGTTTAGGTCTAACACTTCTTGAATTAAATCCAAACGACGGGAAGAAAACCTGGTGGTTTCCAGCATATCATTGACTAGTTTACTCATTCGTTCCAGTTGAGATGCTGCAAGTAGCACCCTCTTTTTGACGGCTTCACGATCGTAAACTTTTTCGTCATCATTCATAATCAATTTTTGAGCGAGTTGGAACTGCAGTTTCATTGAAGTGATAGGAGTTTTTAATTCATGAGAAGCAATACTTAGAAATTCATCTCTGGCGGCCACGGCATCGGTCATCTCTTGATGAAGTTTAGCATTATCAATGGCAATGGCGGCTTGGGAGGCAATACCTTCCACAAGCATCTGCTCACGATCTTTAAATATACCAACCTTTGAGTGATAGAAAAATAAGACTCCAAGAACTTTACCCGTGCGAGAAATAACAAAAACGGCCATAAAACTTCTAACAGGAAGATGTCCCCTAACAAGATTCAGAAATGGTAATTTTTGTATCAGATCCGGTTCATGGGTAATATCATCGCATCGATAAGTAGTCTTTTTATGAAAAATCGTTGAATACATTTTATCAAATGGAAGTTCCTGATTTTCGGTGGTTTCCCTGGAAAGTCCTGATAAGGTGAAGCGAATACAATCGACACCTTTTTCATCTACCGCATGATAAAAGAAAGCTCCATAATCGGCCTGAGAAAGCTCAACCCCTACATCGGTTATCGCCTGCACTAATTTTTCGAGATTAAGTTCGGCTGAAAGAGTCTTTCCGATACGATGAAGGGCCTCTAAATTTTTTGCCCTTTCTCGTTCCAGACGGGTAAATTTTTGGTGTTTCCAGACGATCCAGAATAAAGATAAAGAAAATAATAAACCAATAATAAGGAGTAGTAGAGGTGCGGTATAATCAGATTCTTTAGAGAATCCCGGCAGAGCATAAGTCTTGATGAGCCACTTTTTCTCCGCGACTTCTAAATCATTTTTTAAAACCTGTTCAGGGGACTTTATCCCTTGAAGATTTTTGGACGCAAAAATTAAGTTTTCACTTGCATCATCACCAATAAAAATTTCAACACCGACACGTTCATTTCGAATCGGCTCAAGAATATCTCGGAATAAATCTTTGCTTCGAAAAGGGCTATAGACAAAGCCCTTGAGTTTCTCACGTCTGCTTTCAATTGTTGCATCGACATCAACTGAATCATAATAAGGAACATATATGAGAAATCCATACTGGATATCCTGCTCTGTCTCCTGCACTAAGATTACCCTATTTGTAGAAAAAGGTTTACCGGAGTATCGGGCCCCTTCCATGGCCACTCTTCTCGTAGGATCAGTGAACATATCAAAGCCAAAAGCTTTTTTATTTCTCCAGTCAAAAGGTTCAAGATACACAATTGAGTGGTACTCTGGCCGCTCAAAATCAGGCCAGACTTTATAGTCTGGAAAACCTTCTCTGCGAATGGCCGCAATATGAGACTTTAAATCTTTTTTTAAAATACGCTGAGTAAAGCCTATTCCCTGTATTCCCGGGTAGAGCTTTAATAAATTCAGGTTATTTACATAATTATGAAATTCTGAACGATCGACTTCGGTGGTAACGTAAAACATACTCCTAGTTTGCACCAAGGCATTTATATATGTTTTCATCCTGCTTGAAATGCTCTGGTTAACCTGAAAAGAGATATTTTTAAACTCTAACTCTTCTCTTTCCTGAATCGTCTTAGAGGTAAAGAAATAGGCCAGCAATGTTATGGTGAGGGCACCAAAAGTGGCGAAGGCCGATATGGAGAATTTTCTAACATAACGTTTCATTCACAATCCCCTCACAGAATGAATTATACCCATGAGTGGCAGATGTGGTCCATGACTTGCAACTTACTAAAGAGGACCTTGCTTAATTAAGGAAGGAGTAAAAGTATGGCAACAGCAACATGGAATCAAAGAGGTCGAGAAGCTGATTCTCCTAAGCAGATACCTTTAAAAGGTTGGAAGGATACTTTAGTGAGAGTTAAACATGGTATTAAAGATAATCGAATTTCTATGGTTTCAGCGGCCATGGCCTATTATGCCCTATTCTCCTTCATCCCCGCTTTAACTTCTGTTGTTTTGGTCTATGCCTGGGTCAGTGATCCAAGTGAGATAGCTCAACATCTTGCTTCTGTTTCACAATTCATGCCGGAAGAACTTCAGGAGATCTTAAAGACTCAGCTAAGTACACTGGCCAGTTCTGCTTCAACTTCTTTGGGAATAGGTGCCATTTTTTCACTACTCCTCTCTCTGTGGGCCGCATCCAAGATATCCAAGACAGTGATGGAGGCCATGAATATCATCTATGATGAAAAGGATAGTCGAGGTTTTTTTAAGCTAAACGGTATGGCCCTGGCATTAACTTTACTTGGCGTCTTATTAAGTATTGTTGCGATAGGAGTCATTGTGGGTATTCCCGCAGTAACCAATTTATTCAATTTCCCACCCCTGGTTGAAACTGCCGCTACAGTGGGTAGTTGGTTGGTGCTATTGTTTATCTTTTCTCTTTTTTTAGCTGTGATCTATCGTTTTGGACCAAACCGTAACCAAGCAAAATGGAGATGGGTGAGCTGGGGAGCGTTCATCGCTTCAGTTTTATGGGCCGTCACCTCTTTGCTCTTTTCATGGTATGCCAAAGAATTTGGCAACTTCAACAAAACTTATGGTTCACTCGCTGCGGTCATTGTCCTCATGACATGGTTTTATCTTTCAAGTTTTGTCATATTATTGGGAGGAGAAATCAATGCGGAACTTGAACACCAGACCAAAAAAGATTCCACGAAGGGACCAGCAAAGCCCATGGGAAAACGGGATGCCGTCATGGCCGATACATTAGGCAGAAGCTATTGAACTTTTACCAAGCGTAAATATTTATAAGACCAAAGAAGCACGGCCATCGTCAGAACAATGGCGGAGTAAGCAAGATGACGAAGATAGGAATCTGGCATTAAATAGGCAGTCACTCTCGTCGCGGCCGCAAGTACAATGAGACCACCTACGACGTACAGTCCCTTCCAATTTTCAAGGGATTTATCTTTTGGACCATGGGACTGAATAACCCTTGTCGCAATTAATAAAGTCAGGAGCACAATACCGGAAATAAAAAGGGCATGACTGGCATGAATCATCCCGTCTTGCCAAAAAGATTTCAGGATAAAACTAAAAACAATAAAAAGACCAGAGATCCAGATATTCCAGGTTAAAGCGGTCTTCTCTTTTGGTGACCGATATAATTTCCAATAAAACACACCTATGAAGGCCACAACGACCGAACGTACAAGGCTTCCTTTAAAGTCATCAATAAAATAACTTCCAATAAAAGCCAAAATAAGAAGATAAAAATACCAGGGTACGGTTTTGAAAATAGAAGCTGGTGTTTCGTAATGATCTCTTTGGGCCTTAACAATCTCTACATGCCCGAGGATTCCAGGAATTAAACGGCTACCTACCCCAAGAATAATAGCAACAATTGATCCTTCATAATGCAAATGCTTAAGGCCTTCATTCTCAATAAAAACCCCGGACAAAGCAGAGAACAGCCAAAGAAAAAGCCCGACGAAGATGAAAACAAAAGTATAGGGAGGGTTTTCTTTTCTCTGAAAAATTCTTCTTAACAAAAAAGAAAGAAGCGCAGCTGCCTGGAGAGCAGATATAGCATAAACCAGCGGCTCTCTTACAAGATAAGAAAAAATGAGGCCCAAAATGGTAATAAAAAGATAGAAGAGGATTTCAGTTTTTTGCGCAGTAATGGTTTTAGAGAACCTTGGAACTGCAGTCATCAGAAAACCACCAATAAACGAGGCCACAAACCCGTTCAACATTAAATAACGATGAACAAGAACAGGATAATCTCCGGGATTCCAGATTTGAGGCAACCATAACAAGATGCCATAAAGCAGATAGAATATGCCTAAGGGAAAAAATAAACGGTAAGGTTCTGATTCACTACGAGTGATAAAGCTACCATTCATAAATAAGACTTTGTCTTAAATCAAGAAGGGGCCTTAAAGGCCCCTGCCAAAAAAACTTGTTGTAAAACTAGCTTAAGTGCTTACCAAGAAGACCAGTAAGTTCAAACATCGTAATTTCTTCTTTGCCGAAAACTTTATTAAGTTTTGCATCGGCCATGATGTTTCTCTTGTTTGCTGGATTCTGAAGGTTATTGGCCTTGATATAATCCCACATAAGCTTAACAGCTTCTGTTCTGGCAACTGGAGTTGCACCAATAACAGCGGCAAGCTCAGCAGATGGTGTAAGGGCTTTCATAAAAGCAGCATTAGGTTTACGAGCAGATTTTGTAGCTTTAACAGTTTCAGTATTTTCCATAGTAACCTCCATGTGTGTATTCAATAGTGTTAAAAATATTTCACAGTAAATCAACATCTTTAATAGCACGTGTCACTTTGTTGACGGTTTGTGCTATCACTCGATTAGCTCTCACTTGAGTCAATGATCATCTTTCCCTTTCTAAAATTCCTCTTTTTCTTTACACTCATTTTATGAAAAACACCCATAAATCACGCATTTTACTTGTTGAAAATATCCACCCTATCGCTAAAGAATTTTTAGAGAATGATGGCTTCCAAGTTGATCTTCTTTCATATGCGCCTTCCGAAGACGAATTAATTAAACTCTTACCTCAATATTGTGCTATCGGTATTCGATCCAAAACAGAAATCACTGCTAAGGTTTTAGAGCAGACACAGAATTTAGTCACGATCGGTTGCTTTTGTATCGGAACAAATCAGGTAAATCTTCTTGAAGCACGTCAGAAAGGGGTCGCAGTATTCAACGCTCCCCATTCAAATACCCGCAGTGTTGCAGAATTAGTCATTGCAGAAATGATTTCACTTTCCCGACAACTTGGTGATCGTAACACCAAGGCCCATCTGGGTGAATGGGTTAAGTCAGCAGTTGGTTCCAGAGAGGTTAGAGGTAAAATTTTAGGTATCGTGGGATATGGCCACATCGGAAGCCAGGTAAGTGTACTGGCGGAGAGCATGGGTCTTAAGGTCATTTTTTATGACACCAAGAAGATGCTTCCCCTGGGAAATGCCCGCTCAATATCTTCTCTAGATGAATTATTAGGACTGGCTGACTTTGTTACACTCCACGTACCAGAGATTCCTGAAACAAAGAACATGATTACAGAAAGAGAACTTTCTTTAATGAAGAAAGGAAGTTACCTCATCAATGCCAGCCGGGGAACAGTTGTGGTCATCGAGGATCTGGCAGCGTCCATTAAGTCTGAACATATTGCTGGATGTGCAGTAGACGTATTTCCAGTTGAGCCAGCTTCAAATAAAGAGAAATTTGTCTCTCCTCTGCAGGGTCTACCCAATGTCATTCTCACTCCGCATATTGGGGGAAGCACTGAAGAAGCTCAAAAGGCCATCGGTATTGAAGTCTCTGAGAGCTTTCATCGTTACTTAAAAATTGGATCTTCTTCGGGCGCCGTTAATTTTCCTAACGTGGATTTACCTCTTAAAAAAGGTACCTCACGGATCCTGAATGTTCATAAAAATGAGCCGGGGGTTCTGGGTGAAATCAACACCATTATTTCTAAGGCCGGTGCCAACATTGAAGGTCAGTTCCTCTCTACCGATGATGAAATTGGTTATCTGGTAATGGATGTCCATTCGGCCCAAGCAGAAAATCTCGCCCATGATATTGAAAAGCTCCATCGCTCCATCAAGACCAGGGTCGTTTTTTAATAAAGTTAATGACCCATATTTCTGCAAGAAGCCGCACAGCGAGTGCAAGCTTTAACACATTCCTGCAGTATCTGATCCTGGGGATCAATAGAGCGGCATGATTCAGCACAAGCATCACACGCCCTTGCACAGATCTGACAAAACTCATCCGAGAAGGAAGATCCACTAAGCATAAGTTCAGAGCTAAGCTGGCAAATGCGGGAGCATTCAATGAGTAGGCCTAAATGCTTCGGCTCTACATATTCCCCACCCTGTTTTATGGAGTGGTGAAGAGTGCGCGTACAAATATGGTAACATTCAAGACAGTCCTTAATACACTGTTCATACTTGGTGGATTCACCACGAGATACTTGTAAATTTTCCATAATATATAGCTCCTATCGGAGATCCATTGATAAAGAATAGCGGCATACATTGCCAGTTAATTCATCCGTGATTGAATACACTCCCGCAAAATGTCTTGTCACATCTACGGTAGAAAATCTTCCAATCAAATGAAGCCTCTTGCAGTTATCACCGGGAAATGAAGTACCAGAAACAGGCCGGCAACTTCTGCTTAATACGTCGATATTAGTTGTTTCAGGATTAGAAGGTATTCGACCAATCCGATGAATTGGTATGGAGACAACTTCATTAACTTCACCCAGATATAAATTTATGTCTCCCATGAAATTTAATTCCAGTCTTACGGCCTCTGCATAAAGAAGATTGCATTGATCTCCTCTATCGATTTCTTCGGTAATTAATCCTTCATAGACTCCACAATACCCCTGAAGGACACCAAAACCTTCACGACAAAGGGCCTCTTCCTGCTTTTGGGCGAGCATGGGTGAGACCATCACGAATTGAGAACTCGCCTCAGTAATGGTCAGCGGGTTACCTGGCAAGTCCCTGGTGATGACACTCACAGGAATAGTCGTGCCGGAAACACTGCCCTCCACTTGTGAACTAAGCAGGGTAATTGATTTAACCCCTTTGGTGGCTTCAGGAAACGTGACAACAAAAGTGCGTCCCAAGTTTTTTTTCTCGCCCGTAACGCCGGCCGATTTTGTAAAATAATTATCCTGATAGGTACCAGTGATCTTATTATTCTCTTCGTTCCAAACCAGGGTGAATTTAACTGGCTTCTTGACTGAGGAATCAATTTTATATGAACCTTTCAGTTGAAATTGTTCCTGGGCCAGCACTTGCATGCTCAACCCCATCAGAAAAATTAATAAGTAGGAATACTTAAGTTTCATTTCTCTATTTGATAATGGAATGATCCCATTTTCAAATCAGTTATCAAAAATTGTGGATGACTTGCGAATGCTTAAGCGGAGATTAATGATCAGGCCGCAAAATTATTCATTTTTTCTTCTTTGAACATAACATTGGATTTTTTTAGAACATTTATAACCTTGGCCATCCTCACGCTTTGGGCCAATGATTTGAAGTTAAACTTAACGCCATATCCTGTCTGGTTTTGAACAGTATGTTTATGAACAACCTCTACCGGGGTCACGATCGTCTGCCCCAGAAAATTAAACTCTAATTGAAATTTATCTCCGACCTTCATGTATTTTGAATCCAGGATGAATGCACCTGTTTGGGAAATATTAATGATCTCTGTTGGGAAAGCAAAATTATTACTATGAAGCTTGCAGTGAATCTGGACATTATAACGGGCCTTAGGCTCCCACCATCTGACCCGACGATCAAAGAAGGGTTCACGCACTTTAGGTGATAAGAAATAAACAAAAACCGCAACCGACATCAGGGCCACGACATAATTGTACATAAAAGGAGAATCGCTGTTATAGGGCCAGGTGTATTTCTCGTAGGTGAAAATATTGTAGTTAATATAGGCCAGCACTGCCATAAAAGTGAAATAGGTCCACTTTCTGAGTTTGAGAATCAATAGTCCCGCAATAGGAAAGATCAGCCAAAAATCGACCACATCGATGAAACTATTTCTTGCCTGCAAATTCGCAAAAATCACCATGAAATCAAAATTGGTAATGGCCTTAAAATAAAGAACCTTGATCACCGGCTCGATTAAGCAAAGGACAGAAAGAACTGTAAATATTAATGGCTTGTTTTTCATGCTCCATATCTTAGCACTTCTCAAAAAGTTCTCAATGAATTCGAAAGCAGCGAAATATGTGAATTCATTCAGTGCCAAAATCAATTTGCGAAAAAAAAACAGGCCATGCCAAGTAGATAAGGCAGTTATTCTTAAGAAAATTTGAAAATTCAAGCAGGAAACCACCTTCTCATTCTCATGAGAAGGTGGAAATGACAGTTAATAGCGAACGAGACGGTAGAGCTCAAACTGAGACTGATCAGTATGGCTTTCTCTTGAACAAGGAGTGCATTCATAATTATGGGCATCTGAACATTGCGGTAATGAGTTTCTAAAATTCTCACACTTCTGACGTGCTACTGCCGTTTGATTATCTCGAAAATTAAAAGTCCTCTCAAGCTGGCGCTCAATAGAAGGTCCAGGACGTCTTCCATTGATTAATTGATAGACCTCATAAGTTGATTGATCAGAGTGATCGATTTCAGAACATGCCCCACAGCTATAATCCCGCAAACGCCCATTACAGCGGGTATCGACTTCCCGGGCCGCTCTACAATTAGCAATGGCGACAGCCGTTTTTGAATGGCGGAAAGTGACCTGATCCACTTGAATCCACTCAGGCTGAGGTGCTGGACGCGGTGGCATTGGTCGAGGAGGAGTTGGACGTGGAGGCATTGGACGCGGAGGAGTCGGACGAACAGTCACTGTACGGCAGTGAGCTCTTGGATTCTGTCCTTGGTTTTGTCGCCAATACAATTCATCATCACACTTTCTTTGGGCATCGTAACAGTCATATCCATCAAAAACTTGAATAACCCTGCCATTGATTGCCACCATTTCTGACTGACAGCCATAGTTGCCTGGATGATAGCGGTCCCCATAGCTATAACCTTGAGCTAGAACCATTGATGAAAAAAAGCACACGAATAGACCAAAAAATAGCTTATTCAAAGAAGTCCCCCTTTGCAGTTGCTTAATTGGATATTTGCATTCCAAAAACACTTTTACAAGATAACCCCATGAAATTCCAGGGCCAAGTTGACTCCATTTTTTACACAGCAATCTTTATTTTTCTGACAATCATTCGAAGTATGGTATGAAGTGGTTCTATCTGCTGGAGAATTTTATGAAGTCTGTTTTTGCTTCTGCCCTATGTCTTATGCTCTCATTCAATGTTTTTGCCCAGGAACAATTGCAAATAGATCAGGTTATCACTCTGCCTGAAGTCGGTGGAAATCTTTCAGGCATCACTTATAACTTCGATACTGATACCTACTTCATGATTCAAAATAATTCCGGAACCATTTTTGAATATGACCGCAGTTTTTCCAAACCTCTGAGAACCATTTATTTCAAGGATCTGCTTCACGATGATACAGAGGATATTGTTTATTTGGGCAATAACAAATTTGCCATTAGTGAAGAACAGAACACCGTGATGATTCTCACTATTGAACCACAACAAGTCTTGATTGATGGCAGTTTAAATAATCAGGCCATTGAACGCATCAAGTTCCCTCGACCTTCCAAGAAGAACCTGGGTCTTGAAGGTGTGTGCTTGTCTCGCGCTAGTGAGCACCCAATTCTCTATGCGGTTCAGGAAAAACGTCAAAAAAGAATTTTCCGTTGGGAATTGGGAAATCGTGATATTTCCGAGCCTTTTAATTCTGAAAGGATTCTAAAGCATGTTATGAGTGATCTATCTGCCTGTACTTATGACGATATCAATAATCATCTGCTCCTTTTAAGCCACGAATCTTCCAGAATCATGAAACTTGATCCTCAAGGAAACGTGATTAAAACTCTGGACATCCCGAGGGTTGCAGATCAGTATGAGGGACTTACACTAGGCCCTCAGAACGAAATTATCCTGGTGAGCGAACCTAATATTGTGGTGACTATAAAATGACAACTGTTTGTAAATCGTGCCGTAAACCTAAAGCTAATTATAACTGTGGACTTTGCCAGGACGCTGTCTGTAAATCCTGTGCCCATTTCCTGGGAGACGAAAGCTTTTCTTACTTAAAGGTTATTCCTGAAGAGCTCACTCATACTACTTATTGTTCAAACTGCTTTGATGAAAAAGTCAGTGCTCCTTTGAATGAATATAATGAAACAATGGAAAGGGCCCGGGACATTATCATCTTCACCAAAGATCAAACCAAACAAACCAGTTGGTTAAAAAGAAAAGAAGATCCTTACCATGTTGAAGATTGTGCTGATGAGCAGGAAGCCATTATGAAGATGGCCTTTTATGCGGCCCAGGCAAAATTCAACGCCATCATCGACATCAAGCTTAATTCAAAAAAAATCATCGTAGGATCACATAAAAAATCAGTATGGTCCGGGACCTCAATTCCTATCAATCTTGATCCGGATAAAATCAGAAGCAATAATTAACTTAGAAGTTTAAGAGCGCCCTGCCCGGACATATTGGCCTGACTTAAAACGGCGGTGCCAGAAGAGCTTAGGATGGAATTTTTCGCCTGCTTGGCGGTTTCTTCTGCATAATCAACATCCCTGATACGGCTGTTGGCAGAGCTCATATTTTCTGAATAAATCATGAGGTTATTTGAGCTTGAAACAAGGCGGTTTTGTAATGAACCCAGAACTGATCTCTGTCCGGATACCTTGTTAATGGCCGAATCAATTTTACCTAAACTTTCTTGAGCTCCCTGCTTAGTGGAAATCGAAGCGGAGGAAACCCCGAGAGAATTAATTCCAGAATTCAGCTGGCCAGTATTATAAGAAATTTGATCTTCAGTATTATTGGAACCGACTCCAATCTGGAAATCCAAATTGGGACCTTTACCGTTTAGAAGTTTGGTTCCGTTAAATTCAGTGGTTTGAGAAATTCGTTCAAGCTCATCTTTTAGATTTTGATACTCAATACTTGTTTTTGCCCGGTCCGAATCTCCCAGGGTATCCGAAGCCGACTGTATTGCCAGCTCACGCATGCGAGTCAAGATTGACGAAGTCTCATTCAAACCGCCTTCGGCCGTTTGAACTAAGGAGATACCATCGTTGGCATTTCGGTTGGCCTGTTTGGAAGAGCGGATTTCAGCTTTCAACTTTTCAGAAATAGCGAGCCCGGAAGCATCATCTGCTGCCTTCGTTATCCTCTGGCCACTGCTTAATTTAGCAGTACTCTCTTCTGTCTCTCGCGAGACCTTCTGCAGAGGTGTTTGGGCCCTAAGGGCGCTCATATTTGTATTAATCCGGAAGCCCATACAATCTTATCGGATAAGACAGGAAATCCTTGAAACCTGATTTTCCGACTAAATAGGATGGCCTTTCAAAACTTTTCCCCTTACCCCAAACTTTGTTATGATGCGCTCATGGCACTATTAAAAGATATAAGATCCTGCACCTTATGCCAGGACGAGCTTCCCCTGGAACCTCGTCCCATCCTACAATTTTCCAGAAAATCCAAAATGCTCCTGATCGGCCAGGCCCCCGGTCTTAAGGCCCATGAAACCCATCGCCCTTGGAATGATCCCAGCGGTGTAAGACTCAGGGAGTGGCTTAGAATGTCTGAAAAGGAGTTTTACCAGGCCGATCGTCTGGCGATTATACCTATGGGGCTTTGCTATCCAGGAAGAGGGGCCTCGGGTGATTTGCCACCACGGCCCGAATGCCGGGTGCGGTGGATGGACTCAATTCTTTGCCATCTAAAAGAGGTCAAACTTAAAATTCTCGTGGGAACGTATGCAACAGAATATTTTCTGGGGAAGGGGTCTTTGACTGAACAAATAAAAGAACATTCATTCTCAGATTCATCCTTTATAGTTCTGCCTCACCCTTCTCCCAGAAACAATATCTGGCTGGCCAAAAATAAATGGTTCGAACATGAGTCTCTTCCACTCATACAACAAAAGATAATTACTTTTCCTTAACCCAGATGAATCCACGAAACTCGCCAACTTTGAAACCAGTGGCCTTATCCTGTGGGGTACAGACTCTGTAATTTACTTTTAACTTCCGAACTTACATTCTCCCCATGGCAAAGTAAGCATTGAGGCTGAACATAAAGAGGTTCCATATAGAGCTTTTTATTATCATTCAGGGTAGTGAGGATGTAATCCTTTTTGATATCACCCTTAAAAGACCCTTGAAATTCTTTAAGGTATTTATCGGCCCATGGTTGTGTACACTTTATTATTAATATTTAGTCGTCATAAAAACCGCCAGTTATCTTCAAATACATGGTGTCTGTAAGGTTTCAGGGTAACAATTATAAGGAAATAAACTGATCCAGAACATTTTTCTATTTCATAAAATCCTACAGAATAGGAGTATGAAAAAACAAATTCAAACTATCGAACAAGTTGATTTGGAAATACTCAAAGAACATTTTGAAACAATCACCTTTAATTCGGAATTTGATCTCGTCTATGAAAAACAAATCCCCAACACCGGAATTGTTTTGGTTGATGGAGGATTGGATTTATTAATTAATAAGAAGCATACGGAAATAAAATTACCGGGAGTCATTCTGGGAATTAAGAACATGCTGGAAAATGTTCCTTTTAAGTTTAAGTGTCGGGTAAAAGAACAAACAAAGCTGATCCTCATCCCCAAGTCAGAAATTATGAAGATTCTAAAAGAAAAGAACTCTAAGCTCTATAAAATACTAAAAAGTGCCGCGGCCTAAGCAAACACTTCCACTTTACAATTTTCAGTTTCAAACAGGACAAGTTTTGAAACCTCGACACCAGTCCCTTTAAGCAATTCAGGAATAATTTCCTTTAAAAGGTAAATGGCCATGTTCTCGGCCGTCGGGTTGAAAGGACAAATAAACCACGGTTTATTCTTAGGACTAAGGGGCTCAAGTGCCAGCAGTTCAGTGTCCTTTTCATAGGCAAGAAAGGTGTGATCCCAATGCAATTGCACCCAAGGATCAATCCTGTCTTTTAAAACAGAAAAGTCTACCACCCGTCCCACCACATCAAGTTTATCTGCGACTGCATGAATCCATAGAATATAATTATGTCCATGCAAATTAGCGCATTTAGTTTCATGTCCATGAACCCGGTGTCCGGAACAAAAATGTAATTTTCTAACGGCCTCTATTTTCATTTTACGATCTCAACCAGTGCGTTTAAGGCATCGATTGTAGTGAAAATCCCATAGAGATCGTCATTTTCATCCAATACAATTGCCGAGCCTTTCTTTTCTTTGGACAGACGATAAGCAACATCGCCCAAACCTTCCGAAGTATAGGCAGTCAAAATAGAAGTACTCATGACATCCTTCACTCTTAACTCCAGGCTCCAGGGCTTTTCAAAATTAGCGAGAAGATCTCTTTCAGAAACAATGCCTACAATTATATTGTCTTCAGTCACAGGTAGATGTCTGATGCCATTATCTTTCATTGAGCGAAGAGCTTCGGCCAGTTTGGTATTTAAATCTACCGTAATAGGTGAAAGACTAGTAAATTCTTCAACTGTAATATCCATCGTGTGACCTCCATCATTGTTTTGAAAGTAACATAAAGTGAATATTTAAAAAGTGATCCACGTCAGGTTTAATTCATTTATTATATGAGAAATTTCTCTCATGATCGGTTCAATAATTCCTCACCAACACGTTTACATCTATGGAGCTGGCTTTGCTGGTTTATCACTCGGCCACCAACTAAAGAAGTTAGGTATCCCATTTACCATCTATGAAAAAGAAAAGGTTGGCGGAAAAATCAGTACTCGTATGACGGCTTTCGGCCCCATTGAAGCAGCGGCCAGTACTCTTTATATGAACGCTCATGCCGAAGAGTTTATTAAGGAGATGGAAATTCCTTACTTAAATTCAGAGAAGAAGTTAAAAAGATGGATCTGGAGAAAAGAAAAGCTTCTTTCACCACTTAACTTTAAATTAGCTTTAAAATTATTATTTAAGGCCGCGATAAGAGTACCTTCGATCACAGAAAACTCCTCGGTCGAAGACATCTTCCTTCCGCTCCTGGGGCGAAGGTATGTCGATGAATTACTATCTCCTGCACTACAGGGAATTCATGCTGCCGAAGCGAGAGATTTGCACTTCCTAAGTCTTTTTCCTTTTGCCCAGAATCGCTCCTACGCCAGTTATTTTTCATTTTTTAAATCACTCAAAAAGGAAATGAAAAAGCATGCAGCTGTGGGAATAAAAGGTTCCGTAAGCTTTCCAGGAGGTATGCAGTCTCTCATAAACAAACTTCATGAAGAAGTAAGTTCCCATATAGAACCTTTGCCTGAGACTTTTGTTTTAAGACCTAACACGGTCATTTGTACCAGCGCTCCTGATGCGGCAAAACTCCTTGAAAAAGTACTCCCAGAAATCTCTCTTAAGCTTAAAGAAATTGAATATCGTCCCATAAGCAATTTGTCTTTTTATCTGAAGGAAGAATTACCTTCACTGAAAAAAAGTTTTGGCATGCTGATTCCTCAAAAGTATGGAAGTCCTATTCTGGGAATTATTCATCAGTCAGCGGTTTTTCCTAGCAACTATTCGAATCATTGTTATTCAGTAATCTGCAAAGGGATAACAAGTGAAGATGAAATTTTTCAGGAATTAAAGACAAAAGTCCCAGGCTTTCAAAAAGACAATATTCTAGTGCATTCACTCACTGCCTGGAAAACAGGTCTGCCATTGTATGATGAAAAAAGATTTCAAACCGTAGAAAAATTAAAACAACTTCTTAAAGATAAACCCGGACTTATGTTTTTTGGTAATTATACAGAAGGGATAAGTCTACGCTCCATGATTGAACAAACAAGGAAATTATAATGAGCACTTTCCCGCACATCTATCACACCAAGGCCAGAGGAAGCAAAGACTCAAATCTTCATTTGACTGCTGAATCTCTACCATCATTGGAAGTGGCACCGCCGGTTCAATTTGGTGGACCAGAGGGTTACTGGAATCCAGAGGCCTTTTTTAGTGCCTCAGTCTCAACCTGCTTTATCCTGACCTTTAAGGCCGTTTCACGGGCGATGAAGCTTGATTGGAGAACATTGGACGTTAACGTGAAGGCCTATCTGGATAAGCAGGACGGAAAGCTCAGCTTCACTAAGGTGGAAATCTTTCCTCAACTAGAAATATGTTGTGAAAAAGATGTCGATCCTTTTCTTAAAGCACTTAAAAAATCTGAAGAGTCATGTTTAATCACCAATTCCATTAAGGCCGAGGTGGTTCTCCACCCTAAGATCAAGGTTGTTTTGGCGAGCTCAGTGCCTCAGCACCACCTCGCAGAGAATAAACATGAGGATGGTGTTTCTTAAGTACCCTGCCCGCTTTAAGGGATCTGATTCCTTTAGAACAGACAGTTAGGTATTTCTTGTCCTGGGATGGTTTAAAGCTAGTAATTTCTTCCAAGGGAATATTAAGAATGCTCTGGTGATTGAGCAAGGCCTAAAGTATGAAGATGCTTTATGGGAAGCCTCCAAATCTAAGATTAAGCCAGTGCTAATGACTTCGGTGGCCATTGTTTTAAGCCCCAGTCTTTTTAAGGGAAGTGCTGATAACCTCTCGGCGATTTCAACTAATTCTGCTCTGAGAGTCGGCTCTCCGCCGGTTAAGCGAACCTCTTCAATTCCTAGAGTTGTTAAATTCGAGACAATACTTTGGATTTCATCTGGAGATAAAAGATCATGAACTTTGGCAAAAGTCGCCGAAGAAGGCATGCAGTAATTGCATCGAAAATTACAGGCATCGAGCAGTGAAACCCGCAATTTCCTCATGATTCTGCCATATTCATCAGTCATGAGACTCTTCATAGTGTTTTTAACTGTTCCCAGAAAACCTTCTTTAAAAGGAGCATCCTGTGGTCTTAATTCAATAAAACCTTCTGAATCCCTAAGTTGAAAAAAATCTCCCGATCCATTTCCTTTTAAAGGGATGGCCATCAGTTTGCCTTCCATAAATGGGATTCACATACTTTCGTAAATTCACCAAACAAGAAACAGGATTACCTGGCAGTCCAAAAACATAAACATCCGACTGTGTTTTACCAAACCATAGAGGCATCCCCGGACGCTGTGCTACTTTGTGGAATATCTCCTGAACCTGACACTCTTTAGGAAGCTTAGGAACAAAATCAAAATTGCCCGCGGAAACTCCATCAGTCAAAAGCAGAACGTCCTTTGTGCTAAGAAGTTCCTGCAAGAGAGCTTTCATTTCGGCTTCATCATCCCGCATCTTATGAAGAGTAACATCGCAAAAACCAAGGGCTGCCAAATTGCTGCTTTAAACTAATTCCATTAGACCAGCGAATCTGGTGAGGTTTGGGCATATCTCCAATATCAACTAATTCGCCACCCGCGGCTTCTCGAAGACTTTGACATGAGTTTTGCCAACGGAAGCAAGGATAGCGGTGGTGGTAGATTTTATTATCGTGCCAATGCTAAGGACCTTATCGCCTCTTTGGTAATCGCTTCCCTGAGGATGAAAATTATCATTAAGCTCAGCAGGATCACATATAAGCTCGGCTTCACCTTGATTAATTTTTAGATCCTCATAGCGAATCACAAGATTTGCATTGGTAGGAAGAACCGCTCCTGTCATGATTTCAAAACAAACATTTCCTGAAGGTAAAGTCTGTATCTCACAGCCGGCGGATATAGTGCCAAGAATTTGAAATTTTTTAGAATCAAGAAGAGTTTCCCGCTTCAGGGCAATGCCATCCATGGAGACACGGTTAAAAGGCGGCTGATCCAAATCGGAATGAACATCTTCAGCAAGTGTCAGTCCTAATGAATCTTCCAAGCACACCGTTTTAATTCTGATTGGTAAACGGCCAGACAGCACAGTTGCCTGCGCGAAATTTGAGTCAATCATTTTTCCCCTTCAAAATAGAAGAACAGACCCATGTCTATGAGAGGGATTTAGGGCATTGAGACAAGGAAACTTTATGAAAATAATGGAGTTAAAAAAGCTTTTAACACTCCGCTCCCACGTTCCCTTAAACTCTCCTGAAAAACAGTTTTGGGACGAAATAAATCGACCAGAGAATGGCCGCGATCAGGAATGTAAGAGCGGCATAGGCCAGATGCCGATCATAGCCGCCTTCAATGAAAACGGCGCTGACCCGTGTAAGGGCGGCCAAAACAATAAGTCCGATAGGAATCTTTAAAAACCAGTTTTTAAACTCCAAAGAAAGGTCATAATTACCATGAGAAAGAATCACCCGCGAGGCCACCATCAAGGTGAGTAGCCCAAAACCGCTAATATAAAGCAAATGAAGCGACTCTAGCCGGTAATCTGGAAATAACCATAGCCCCATTGTGCCTATAACAATAGAAAGTGCAGAGATTCTGACTCCGATGGCCAAAGATGAATTAAATCCTGAAAACATATGTGCCTTCCAATGTCTAAAAAATACCAAAAGGACAACGCCGAAACGAAGAAGACCACCGTAACTTTCTATCCAGAAGGCCTCAAAAAAACAGGAAAGAGTTAAAAGTCCCCCTACTGCCCACATCTCAGCAGTACCATGTTTGCCAGAACATCCAAGCCTTAGAATCATAGGAATTAATTTTGCCCCAATTCCTACACATAGCCCTAACACCAGATTGAGATAAAAGAGCCGGCCCCCAATATAAGGCTCATTGAAAATAAAGAACAGCGCCCCCATTAATCCAGAAAGAAGACTTACAATCACTAAGGGGAAAACATCTGGAATCATATGGCGGCAAGTAATAATCCGGCGAAAGCAAAAGAGAAAAAGCACTAATAGGGCAATGGCCAGACTTATAAAGAACAAAACTTCCTGACTTTCAAACAAACCAAATACAACGGCTGCCAACATAGGAACAAGCTGCCAGAGAATTTCCTGTCGGGCGGGAGCACTGGAAGCAGTCATTCGAGGAATGGCCGTCATGAGAAACCCGATAACAAAACTTAATAGGAAAATACCGATCATGTAATGAGCGTGCATTTTACCCAGGTAATATTCCGGAGAATAAAAAGCAAAAAGGACCCAAACGGCGAGACCGGCAAAGAGTCCAATCACACCTAATAAGAAAAATAAACGGTAAGGATTTTTTTGAATGTCATTCATAGTGGTTAGAAAGTTAGCATTTAATTTCATCACGTAACCTGACATACATCAGATTATTCACGAATTTTTCCCGGCATAATAGGGGCATGAAAACACTTAAGGAAATGATCAGTAAATACAACCGTCCAGGTCCACGTTATACCAGTTATCCCCCGGTGCCTTATTGGAATAACGCACCCGATGAAACGACCTGGATTAGTCACCTACAATCCAACTATGATCCAGAGAAGGGAATGGACCTCTATGTACATGTCCCCTACTGCGAAAGCCTTTGTTACTACTGCGGATGTAGCAGAACCATCACCAAAAATCATGCAGTGGAAGATAGTTACCTGGAAATGGTTCTCAAGGAATGGGATCTCTATCAACAAAAACTGGGATTCACCCCTACTATTAATTCACTCCATTTTGGAGGCGGCACTCCAACTTTCCTTTCTCCCGTCAATCTGGATAGACTGATTAAAGCTCTGCTAAAAAATAAGCTTGAAACTTTTATCGGCTCCATTGAAATTGATCCCCGCACCTGCCAGTCAGCTCACCTTAAAGTGCTGGCAGACAATGATATTAAACGCGTCTCTCTTGGTATTCAGGACTTTGATCCACTGGTACAAAAGGCCATTAACAGAGAACAATCTCCTGCTATGGTAGAGGCCTTAGTGGAAAAAATTCGTAAATTTAATATTTCTTCCATTAACTTTGATCTCATCTATGGACTACCTAAACAAACGACTGAGTCGATTGCAAAAACGATTGAGATTGTGATCAAACAACGGCCTGATCTTATAGCCTTCTATAGTTATGCGCATTTACCGGAAAAAATTAAAAATCAAAGACTAATCCCTAATGAAGACCTCCCTTCTCCGGAACAGAAGCGGGAACTGTATGAATTGGGCAAAAAATTACTGCAGGAAAATGGTTATAAAGATGTCGGTATGGATCACTTTGCCCTGCCATCGAGCTTTCTTTATAAAGCGAAAATAGAAAATAAACTTCATCGAAACTTCATGGGTTATGTGGATAAAAAGTCTCCTATCCTTTTAGGACTAGGCCCCACTTCCATATCTGACTCGTCTTTAAGTTTTGTTCAGAACATTAAAGAGGTTAAGACCTATGAGCAGACCATCAAGGCCAATCATCTGCCAATTGAGAAAGGTCATACTCATAGCAGCAAAGACTTGTTAGTTCAGGACATGATTCTGGAACTCATGTGCAGCAATCAAACCACAATCGGGCATAAAGACATTCCTCACTGGCCAGAAATTCAAAAAGAACTTTATGAATTTGAGGAAGATGGAATTATTGAACTTACAGAAAACACGCTTAGACTCACGGAAATGGGAAAAGCCTTTGTAAGGAATGTTGCAATGTGCTTTGACTACTACTTACGTGAGAAGACATCTTCCATAAAATTCAGTCAAACCATCTAAGCTCAATAAGAGACCTATGATTAAAAAAATAATGTCGAAAAGCCTTCAAACAATCGGACCTGATGAAACTATGCATTCGGCAAACTTGCTGATGAAAAAATATTCTATCAGACATCTTCCTGTTGTTAATAAGGAAGGCCGATTTATTGGAATACTTAGTGACCGTGACATTCAACGGGCCATGACAGTTATAAAATCGGATGAAGGAAACGAAAACCACTTACAAACACACAAGAAAGTGGCCGATTTCATGACTTCACCAATTCATACCGTCAAAGAGAACGACTCAATTGAACAAGTGGCCCGAGACATGCTGGAAATGAAAGTTTCATGTTTTCTCATTGAGGAAGAAACGACAAAAACAATAACCGGAATTGTTACTACGGATGATCTCCTGATCTATCTCCTTGATATTTTGAGTGAAAACAAAAGCCACTTCAATCTAAAAAAATTCTTTAGACTCAAATAAAAACATGATCTGGGTCAGCATCCCCACCTTAAGTTTGTGCTATATTGAGCAGCATAAAGACAGAGGACCATATGCACAAAACCAACATCATTGCTTGTCAGAATTGTTTAAATAAACAAAACAGCGTTTTTTGCGGACTAAAAGATTTGTCGCTGGAAAATGTCAGTCACAATAAGATCATGAATAATTATCAAAAAGGGCATACCATATTTTTTCAAGGTAACCCTCCCTTTGGTCTTTTCTGTATCAACAGTGGCAAGGTCAAAATTTCTAAAATAGGCAATGACGGAAAAGAATCAATTGTCAGAATCGCAGGTCCGGGAGATATCCTGGGCCATCGTAGTTTATTCAGTAAAGAAAATTACACGGCAACAGCGACAGTTATCGAAGACGCTGCAGTTTGCTTTGTTGATAAAAAATTTATCTTCCAGGTAATTAACGACGAACCTTCTCTTGCGATTAACGTGATCGAAAAATTAAGTAAAGAAATGGGTGCAGCCGAATCCCGAAGTGCATCTATGTTTCAAAAGAACGTTTCCGAAAGATTGGCGGAACTTTTCCTGACTCTTAAGAAGGCCTATGGTGTGCAGGAAGAAGGTCGTTGGAGACTTAATATTAAGCTCACCCGTGAGGAGATTGCTTCTATCATTGGCACGGCCAATGAAACGGTCATCAGATTCATCACTGATTTTAAAAATGAAGGTCTTTTGGCCCAGGAAGGAAAGACCATTTATATCCTCAATGTAAAGAAACTTGAGGAATTTGCCAACTTAAATGGCTAATTATAAATTCACCACGTTATAATAAAACAAAAACTGGTGAATCATGTTCCTTCTGACCCTTTCCTTTTTTATGGTGGCCTTCCTCTACTCCATCGTGGGATTTGGCGGAGGCTCATCTTACATTGCTATTCTAGGTGTTTCAGGAACTCCCTATCACTTAATCCCCAAGATTGCCCTTATTTGTAATTTATTAGTGGTGAGCGGCGGCTGTTATCATTACTTTAAAAATGACCATTTCTCCAAGAAGCTCATTCTGCCTTTTATTTTAAGTTCCGTCCCTATGTCCTATCTGGGCGGAATGTTTCCTATCAAAGAACAAACTTTTTTCATCTTACTGTCTTTTAGTCTCATCTTGGTCGGTCTCAAAATTCTTTTTGTTCCCGACAAACAAATGAGCGCTATTAAAGATCCCTCCTTTCTGACTTCCTTCCTGACAGGAGGTAGCCTGGGACTATTATCCGGCATGGTGGGAATAGGAGGTGGTATTTTTTTATCCCCTATCTTGATCAATATGGGGTGGGCCAGATCAAAAACTGCAGCTGCCGTGGCCAGCGTTTTCATTCTGGTAAATTCGGTGGCGGGTCTGGCCGGTCAACTCACTAAAGATTTTAACTATCACGAACTGTATCATTACTTTCCACTTTTTCTTTCAGTGATAGTAGCAGGACAGTTGGGATCCCGCATAGGATCACACTCCAGAATATCCTATGACCTTATTCAGAAAGGTACTGGACTTCTGATTCTTATTGTCAGTATGAGACTGCTGATCAAAATTTTTTAGGCAAAAAAAAGGGCCCCGAAGGGCCCTCAACATTTTAGTTTAATGATTCTGTAGCATGTGTTCCCATTTCATGAATTTCCTCTTGACTCGTCTTTTTCTTGAATCGAGCAAAGTAATCTTTCATTCTCAGAATCACAATATGCACGGCCGGAGTCATGATGTAGGTGAACACGATTGATGCCAGCATCCCTCCAATAACCACCAACCCCATAGATGCTTTGATTTTATCTGCATCAAAGGCCTGCGGAAGTGTACCAGTGACAATGGCCACCGAAGTCATTAGCACTGGCTTAATCTTAGACTTGGAGGCTTCCCATAAAGCATCTTCATACTTTAGGCCTTGCTCAATTAACTGCTGAGCATACTCAATCACCAGAATGGCGTTATTCACTGCCAAACCTACCACCATCACGAATGCCATCATCGAACCGATATTGATAGATCCGTCAAAAAAGAACAGAAATAAAAATACCCCTAAAAATGATGTGACGATACAGCTTGAAATAGAGATCGGGAACAGAAACGAGTTCAGCACCGCTACCAGAAGCATGTAGGTAAGAATAATGGCAAGCATGAAGGCCTTACCAATTTCCGCAGCGGACTCTGCCTGGTTTTCAGCTTTACCGGTATATCTAAAGCTCACCCCTGCTGGCATTTCTACCTTGGCAAATTTCTCTCCAAGTTCTTTCATCACAGTACCAGCAGTGGATTTATTCAAAAATCCGTTTAATTGAATGATTTTTGATTTATCACGACGTTTAACCGGTGATGTCGCCTCAACCTGCTTTACCTCACCTAATGATACGATTGGAATGAGACCATCCTTACCCATAACCAGAAATTGGTTGAAGTCTTCAGGTGTCTTTTTAAAGCCCTTGTCGAGGGTCACGTTAATATCATATTCTTCGCCACCCTGCTTAAACACAGAATCATCATTGCCGTTTACCAGGGCCCGGATCACGGCACCTAACTCAGCATTGGTTACTTTCTGCTGGATCAAGGCTTCAGGTCTTGGTTCAAAGCGCACTTCCATCTTTGGTCGGATATAGCTGGACTTAATACCACTGAAGTAACCCGTTTCATTCATTATGCTGGTAAACTTTTCTGAGACTTTTGCCATATCGTTGATATCGGTACCACGCACATCAATGGTGATATCTCCGAGACCATCATTAGATTTGTTACCACCAGAAAGGAATACCTGGGCCTCTGGTAAAATCGCTGTTTTGGGAAGAAGGTCATTCATTAAGTCTTCATAAGAACGATCACGCAGAGAACTATTAGTCAGCTTGACTGTGATACGGGCCTTCTCCTCACCATCAAAACCAATATCCGAAAAGTAGCTGATGACTTCAGGATATGTTTTCAAATCTTTTTCGATCATCTGGACAGTTTGGGTGGTTTTTTCAATGGGAGTACCATCTGGCATTTCCACTTCAACCGTGAATTCATCACGGTCAGAACGAGGAATAAACTCAGAACCAATTCTGCTGGCCGGATACTGGATTGTTAAAAACACTCCAAAAACAAGCAGGATCGATATTATTGGTCGCTTCATCATGAAATCAAAAGGAACTTTAAAGATATTCATCATTCCTTCTAAGGCCTTATCGAGCTTAGATGAGAAACGAATGAATGGCCCTTTGAGCTTAGTAGGATCTTTTAAGATATAAGCACAAAGCATAGGAGTCAGGGTAATTGAGGCGAGGATTGAGAAAAGAGTTGCATACACCACAGTCATCCCGAACTGCACCATGAACTTACCAATCATTCCACCCATCAAGGCAAGCGGGGTAAAAACCACAATATTAGTACCGGAACCAGCAAGTACCGCCAGAAGAACTTCTTTAGTTCCATCAACCGAGGCCTTGATGGAATCTTTCCCCATATGAAGGTGTTTATAAACGTTCTCAATAATCAGAAGCGCATTGGCAATGAGAGTTCCCAAACATGTACCAAAGGCCAGCAGAGTCATGGTATTGATGGAGAAATTCTGCATGTCCATCATAAAGAAGGTTGAAACAATAGACGTCGGAATCACAATCGCTGCAATAACCGCTCCTCGCCAGTCTCCTAAGAATAAAAGGATCGTGACAATAGTTAAAATAATCCCCAGAACAATACCATCAACAGTCCCAGTGGTTTCATTAAGGGTAATCTCAGTCGTATCAATCCCCATTTCGAGCTTCATCCCGTCAGGAAGATCTTTCTGGATCTCAGGGAGCTTGGCCTTCAGATTTTTTACAATCCCTACAGCATCACCATCAGATAGTTTTTTAACCGCCAGACCCACAACTTCCTGGCCATTAAAGTGAGCAATCGATTCAACTTCTTTATAACCATCTTCCACCCGGCCGATATCTTTTAGAAGATAGGTTCTGCCTTCATTGGAAGTGATCTTAAGATTTTCAATATCTTTAACAGTTTGGAATTCACCGACAAAACGAACAGTGACTCTGTTATCTTTTCGGTCAATAGAACCTCCGGGGACGTTCAGGTTCTTTTCCTGAATGGCACGAGTCACATTTTGAATCGAAAGATAATTTTTAATCATGAGGTTATTATCAAGCCAGACGTTAATTTGTCTTTCACGTCCCCCGGAAATATCCACCGAGGCCACACCATTGATGGAACTTAAAACAGTAGAGAGCTTCTTATCCGCATACTCATACAGATCCGTCAGACTGTGTTTGGAACTGGTGAAAATAAGAACTGATATTGGCTGCAGAAGCGGGTCAAATTTTGCAATAATCGGCCGTTCCGCACCAGCAGGAAAATCATTGAGGATTGCTTCAACCTTATCTTTAATCTCAATTGATTTTACGTTAACATCGGCTTCAATATTAAACTCAACCATGACCATTCCGAAATTTTCTCGGGCCGTACCATTGATTTTTTTAATTTCCGAAACTTCTGAAATGGCATCTTCAATTCTTTTTAAGACCTGGGTTTCAATTTCATCGGGTGAAGCACCGGGATAGACGGTTTCGATTGAAACCAGAGGAAATTCCACTTTAGGGGTGGGTTCAATGATCATGTTCCCAATGGAAACAGCTCCCAAAACCATGAAAACGGCAATAAAAATAATCGTCATTGCCGGTCGACGAATAAACGTTTCAATCATAACTCTTCCCTTGTTTCATTCATCACTTTAACTAGTTCACCACCACTAAAATATCTGGTGTCGCTCGTTACCACAGTCTCATCCTGCGAGAGCCCCGATTTAATCCAAAAGACATCAGCATTGGCCCCGGCAATTTGAACAAATTTCTTTGTAAGTCTATTATTCTCTAAAATAAATACCACCGGTTTGACTTCCCGAACACTCACGGCTTCCCGTGGAACCACGATGACGTTGTTCACTTCTTTAACTGGAATATCCACAGTCACCGCCCCAAGATCTTTTGGCAGTCGTTGATCAAAGTTAACAGTCACTTCATACAAACCAGTTAAAAGGCTGGGCCCAGAAGAGACGGAACTGACCCGACCGTTAACTTGTTTTTTTCCTTTATTAAACTCAACTTTGGCCCCGGCACCGACTCTTATTTTATTTTTAATAAAAGGAGCAACGGCACTTTTTAACTGACCATCACGGATCGTGCCCGAGATGGTAATAAAATCCTGAAATTTTCCTCTTTCAACTTTATCTACAAAAACTGGTATTCCGTTTTTCTTCTGCAGATCATAGGTCGTAGGGATATAAGTATTCTTTTTTTCTTCAATCTGACCGTTTTTCCAGATCAGAATTCCTCCATACAAGGCAAGAAGGACGATGCTCGAAACGATGATTTTCATTATCTTCTCCCCTCTGTTTGAAGACGTTCAAGTTCTGTTTTAATCAGCTTCATTTGCAGAAGGTTTTGGGCCTGGGCAATTTTATTGTTTGTTAAAAGCAGTTCTGAATCATTTAACTGCAACTGACTTACTGAGCCGTTTCTAAATGATTGCAGGGCCACTTTGTAAGAACGTTCTGCCAGGCGAACAGCTTCTTTAATAGATTTATCTTTATCTTCCAGAGTGCTGTATTGCTGAATCAAAGAGGATTGCTCTTTAGCAGTCTCACGTCTGATACGGCGGAGGTTAAGTTCAGAATTTGTCCGGTCAATTGTTCTGATTTTTCGCTCTTGTACTTTAGTCCCACCTAGAGGAAGGTCAAAATCCAATCGCAGACCAAATCTGGCAGTATCAGTCAGTAAGACTCCCGGAACTGCTAAGTCCGCATTGGTTGGAGCGTAACTGGCGAAGGCCGAAATCGTTGGCATATAATCATCCTTCGCTAACTCTTCTTGAGCAGCGGCCAATTTTTGCTGATTTACAGCATTGGCCACATCCACAAAGCTATCAACAGGTTTTTCCAGTAACGGATCCCGTGAGGTATCGGCCAGATTGGCATCGATATTTTTAATTTCTTCTACCGAGATATCCAGGAAAGAAGAGAGATCCTGAAGAGATCTTTCATAGCCCTTGGTTGCCTCATGCAAAAGGGGCTTACGGCTGGCCACATCGGCCTGCATCTTTAAGTTATCATTTTGGTTAATTCGACCAAATGAAACACGTTCATTCAATGCGCTCTTATTGCTGTTGGCATTGGCCAGTGACTCTTGAGCAATCTTCAGGACGTTTTTATTGTAAGCAGCACTGTAAAAAAGCTGTTTGGCAGTTTTCACCACTTCTGCCACTGTCGCTTTGGCAGAATTGTTGGTAATTTCATTACTAAGCTTGGCAATTTTCACCCCTGAACTTAAACGTCCAAAAGTATAAATCGGTTGAGTCAGACTAATTTCACCTTGTCGTGTTTCAATACCGCCCGGCAATCTCTTCTCAGGCAAAATATACAACTTTGACCAAGTGGCATTGGCCTTCAAGGTAGGAAACATATACGAGCGGGCCTGCTTAATTCTAATTTCCGCTTGCTCAATTTGATTCTTGGTAATGGCGCTGATTTCATTTCTTTCAATGGCCATTTTCACGACATCACTTTCTTTTAAAACCTCAGGAGTTTGTGCATTCAAAGCTCCTGACATCAAAACAGCGAGTGATGCTGCTTTCAACTTACGCATATATACTCCCATTACAGTTTTTTATGAGTTCTTTTGAGAATTCTTCGAAATTATTATTTAAACCTACGTAGACCACTTCACTTATCATTAACGAAAGAAGTATGCGGGCAATGAGAAATATATTGATGTCTTGTTTGAGAACTTTTGAATCAATACCGGCCTGTAAAAATGCTTGAATCGCCTTAGCAATAGGACCAAAAACAGTATTTTCTAAGTTCGGAGAATAGGCCTCTTTGGCATTCAAATCATTAATATGAATGCGGATAATTTTGGAATTCTTTTGGGTGATTTCACAGAAAGCGCTACAAAAGCTTAGAAGTTTTGAATCGAAATCAGCTCTGGTAAGGGCCGGTGTCAAAATCTGGCAGATTTTGACAATCTCGCTGTCACTCAGAACTTTAATGCATTCTGAATAAAGTTTTTCTTTGCCACCAAAATAATAGGAAATCGCCGCCAGGTTACAGCCTGATTCTTCAGCGATTTGCCTGATACTCACTCCATCGAATCCCCGGCGAGAAAATAAGGTGGTGGCACTTTCAAGAATAGAATTACGTTTGGCATCAGTTTCGGTGTTTGACATAGCAAATACTTTAAAACCGATGCTTTAAAATATCAATCAAATGTTTGATTTGCAGGTATGTTCTACCATGAATTACTTTTATTTTCAGCAAGTTACATTCAACCTTAAAAAATGCCTGTGGTAAGAATCTCTATGTGTTGCGCCACAAAATCATGGCGGGTTTGGGGATCTGCCATGTCCTTTTGCTTGAAAGATTTTGAGACTTCCGCAAAGAGAACCTGCATGAAAATGGGATTGGTCAAATAATTACAGAGAAATTCGACTTCAAGGTCCTTGCGAATTATACCCTTATTCTGAGCTTCTTTTAGAAACGCCGTAATTGCTTCTGGAATTTGATTAAAAATCGTCTGAACACTATCCATGGCGGACTTAGAATTTACATCCTTGCTGATAATGAGAATGGCCTCACGATTGGTATAAGAATGTTCAAAGAACTGATCCAGAAACAATTTCAATTTTGCTTTAAAGTCGGCCTTGTTTTCCGGTGTGGTAAGTACAGAGTTAATGATGGCCATGACATTCTGACCTTCTTCTCTCAAACAAGAATGATAAAGCTCCTCTTTACTACCAAAATGATAAGAAATAGCACTCACGTTACAGTGAACTTTGTCACAGATGGACCTAATGCTCACACCATCAAATCCGTGCTTAGCAAATAGTTTACGGGCCTTCTTGAGAATTGCTTCTTTAGTATCTATGGTATTCCTCCGGATATACTAAAAGTTAGCCTGAAATCACCGGAGTTGTACATAAAGTTTTAATTTTCTGGGATATGGAGCAGGAAATTCTCTAACTTACTTGATTTCTGTTTTCAGTAAAGTAAAGACATCCACGACTCCGGGAACACTGCCTACTAAGTCTTCGGCCACTCTTTGCATGCCTTTTGAAGCAATATTCCCTTTTAAGTAGACGCAACCGTCTTCAACCTGAACTTCCATACGGGAAGCATCCACTTCATGGCTATTTTCAAGGGCCATACAGACTTCTTCGCGAATTCGTTCATCTGTCCGCTTCCATCCTTTAGGACCACGACCAGTAAAATTCCTTTCTGGATGCAAGTCAGGTCTTAAATCTGAGCGGGCGATGTTGTCCATCGGTTCGGAAATCTGGTTCCATGATGTTCCTGTGCGGCCACGGCTTAAATCAGTGTCGCGAGGATAATCAAAACGGTGGGCCCTCTTAGGATAACCTTCACCATGATTAGGAAAATAATCATTCGTCTCAATATCAAAATCATCTTCAAAAGGCACCCCGGTAACACCTCCCCGGTGCTGATCACGGTCCATGCTTTTTATGCGGCTATTATCATATTGATCGCTGAAGCCACCAAAACCGTATTTTTCTTTTTCAGGCTGTTTCACGATGAAGCTCCTTGTTTAAAATACAAATGGCCATCCTAAGACGGCCAGTTGTGTCACTCCCGGCGCTCAACAGAAATTCTGTTCAGAAACCTTGAGGACTAAATCCATGGTAGTGAAGCTCCTCCTGAAAGAGAACTTCTTTAACATGGATTTACTCTAAAGCTTTTTAAAACTAATCTTGTTCATTACATCCTGAACACCTTGAATATTATCCACACATTCCTCTGCGGCCTTCTTCATATAGCGGTCACGAACAGAACCGGTTAAGAAAACTATTCCATCGTGAACCTCTACTTCAACCTGACGGGCATCGACCTCAGGACTTCGATATAAGGCTTCATTGACGGCTTCTCTGATAGAATCATCACTTCTTCGCCACCCACGGGGACCTCTGCCTATATAGGAAGACTCTATTGCTTCACTAAAGTCAGGATTCCTTCTAGTAAATCGTTCATGTTTTCCAACAGCGGTACCAGGAAAAGGTGAATCATAGTGGTCATTGTTAATCATAATCGACTCCTTTCTAATCATCATCTTCACGAATGACTTGTGGATCACGATCGTCATAAAA
Source organism: Bacteriovoracaceae bacterium (assembly GCA_023701435.1). GTDB lineage: Bacteria > Bdellovibrionota > Bacteriovoracia > Bacteriovoracales > Bacteriovoracaceae > Peredibacter. Next base: position 38,112 of record JAMPXB010000004.1, read on the forward strand.
GATGACTTCATGATGATCCATTATTTGACGTTGGTCTGGAGTAACTGGACTAATCGGCTCCATCTCGTAATGGCATTGCTCGGGAGGATTAGAACCAGAAGTTCGCTCCAAAACACTTATGACTGGTGCCACCCCAATCTCTGTACATCCTCCAGCAGGGGAACAAGTATTAATATTATCAACTGTCACCAACCATTGACCTGGGCGACAGACAAAGACTCGGACAGTGCCATCATTGTTAATAACCTCGGTTGTTTCGCCTCCTGTACACTTAACACCGCGGATTAATAGATTATTTGATAAGCGGGTATTAAAAGCTGTTTGCGCAGGACATTCAGGTTCAGGGGTCGGTGTTGGAACAGGTACCGGCACAGGTACTGGCACTTCTTCCGAGTCAGCTACACGAATAAGAACTCCACAAGCAATTGGTAGTGTTCGATGTGAAGGGGCATTATCTCGGGAAGCAACTGAATCCGGTAAGATCTTAAAGCTGCTTACACCATGAACCATCACTATTCTGCCGGCCAGATTTAAATTTTCAGAAGGATCAAGTTTCATGATGTCATCAGTGCTCACTGTATCGACCACCCTTAAATCGGCCAGCATCCTGGCGAGGGAAGTTTCTTCATCATAATCATAATTGCCAAAACCGTTTGCAACCGGATAAACACCGCCCGCAGCTTGAGAAGTTAAATCATTATCCAAAGGAATCAAGATCTGATCGGCTGAACTAAGGGCCTCAATGTAGTCTATATAACCATCCTGGTTGCTGTCATTAACGGGAGTCGGACAGCTCCGACCACTATAAACGTACTGACGATGAATGATATTTGCTGGTGTATTATTGGCATCCACTTCTGCATCCACTTCATCTCCTCTAATTCTGATCTCTGCTTCAATCTGTGAGGAACCGGCAGCAGTAACATTAAGTGGAGTTAAAATTGCCTGATAGGTGCCCTGATCTTCTTGCTGCTCTTCACTCTGTGGAGGTGGTGGTGCAACACTGCTTCCGTCGTCATCATCATCACTGCCACAGGCCACAAATAAATTGAGAAGAGATAAGAAGAGCAAAAAAGGAGTCATCTTTTTCAATCGCAAAACATTCATAGTTAGTCTCCTGATTAAAGTCAGAACCTCCTCTCTCCTAAGGCAAGGTCAGTGCCGGCCCCAAGTAAGAAAAATGATAACGCTGTCATATTTTTCCAAATGCTACAGGTTAAACTGCCCCGAACGCGGACTGCACACTTAACCATTCTTAAGGTCGTCCTTAAGTAGACAAAAAAAGATTATCCTTTCAAGATGAACTGTTTTTGTACTCAAAACTTCGAGGAACAAATGAAAGAAATAACAAAAAAATCTCTATCACTGCTCAGTCTCTGTTGTTTGCTGGTCTCTTGCGGAGAAGCTACTGACTCCAAGTCTACTCCTTCAGCGCAGGCACCAGATAATGAAATGACCCAAAATGAAATCATCGTCAGTGATGGCTCGAATATTAATGGTTTTTATGCAGCCGATTTGGTCCCTGTTAACTACAACCTCCACTTTATGAAAGTGGGAGTGGCTGGAGTTGAAAGAGAGGATGATCGATTCTCAGCCTACGTCAGACTTAAATATGGGCCCAAAGACATAGAGCATGCTCAGGCCATTTATACCGGGCGAAGATGTCCCAATATTAATGATGATTTAAATAAAGATGCTTATATCGACATCAAAGAAGCATTGATCGCTATTGGAAAAATAACGATTCCTCTCGATGACAATATTGATTCTCAGGCAGAAGGTCAGTATCAGTACCCACGAGGAGATATCCATACCGGCAAATATTATTATGAGCGAACTGCCAGTTTTGAAAGTATGTTTGCCGATCTTAAAAGCGAGGATACTGATCCTGAAGACAACATCATTAAAATACCCGAAGATGAGGGCCTGACTTTTCCTGGCCGGGTAGTACTTATTCAAGGGGCAAGTGAGAAAAAAGAGCTACCAGAAACCGTGGCTTCTTTTGAAGGCATTTCTCCTTACAAGTCAATTCCTGTTGCTTGCGGAGTATTATGGAAAGTGAAAGAAAGACCCGCTGAACTTATGCCGGATGGACAGTGACCAAGAAAAAAAACCGTTTTCCCAGGGCCCTGTATCATAGTCATAAACCCGAAGACATTGTCAGACGTCTTCAAAGTGTGAAGGCCAAGAGTTACATTAAAGATTTTGTCTATGGCGCCATTGACGGTACGGTTACGACTTTTGCTATTGTTGCCGGAGTGATAGGGGCCCAAATGCCCAATTATGCCATCCTGATTTTGGGCGCGGCCAATATCCTCGCCGATGGATTTTCCATGGCCGCTAGTAATTACCTCGGAACAAAAACTGAAATTGACCAACTAAATCTCCTGTTTGATTTTGAATCTGAACAGATAAAAAATGATCCTCAAGGAGAGAAAGAAGAGATTCGTCAAATTTATAAGGCAAAGGGCCTTCGTGGTGAGGTACTGGACTTTGCTGTGGAGAACATCGTTAAGGATAGGGAGAAATGGCTATCAACGATGCTGCAGGAAGAATATGGTTTGTCAGGGCAGTTTCCTTCTGCCTTCAAAGCGGCCATCATGACTTTTATCGCTTTTATTATTTTCGGCATGGTTCCACTGGCCCCCTATATCATTCTCGAACATCCATCTTTTCTTCTGACGTCAATTTTAACCGGAGTGGCTTTTTTTTCAGTAGGCTGTCTGAAAAGCCGATGGTCATTAGAATCCGCCTGGCTTTCCGGACTTAAAACACTGGCCATTGGTACGATGGCCGCCGCGCTCGCCTATTACACTGGTAAATCCCTTAATGGATTAATGATTCGTTAATTGGTCTTAGGTGCCTTAGGATCCTGATAAATTCCTTCAGAGATGATATTGATCGTCACCTCATCTCCGACTACGGGGCCTGCCTCAACTATATCGTTGTACTTAATATTGAAGTCCTGGCGATTAATTTTTCCTGTGGCACGAACAGCGGCTCGAATATTTTTCCATGTGTCTTTAACCGAACCGCTATATTTACCAGTCAGTGTCACTTCTTTTGTTACATCCTTAATTGTCAGATCTCCGATAACTTTAAAATCATCAAGCTTTCCAATAAACTTTTTACTTTTGAATGTCATATTAGGGAATTTTGTCACTTCAAAAAAATCGGCACTCTTTAAATGTTCATCGCGTTTTTGCACACCGGTATCCAGTGAACTCACAGGAATAAGTACATCAATCTTACAATCTTCCATTTTAGGAGAAAGCGTAAAGTCACCTTTCACATCATTAAATCGACCTTGTACTTGTGAAATCACAAAGTGGTCGATCAAAAAAGAGACCCTGGTATGGGCGGCATCAATGTTATACTTTCCTGGAGTGAGCTTTAATCCTGCGGCAAACCCACTGAGTGAGAACAACATGAGAAGTAAGAATGCAGTGAACTTCGCTTTCATTTGAAACTCCTTTTAAACATTGCTGAACTAACATAACAGCAACATTGTGGTCATTTCAAATGACTGGGATAGATAGGAAAAAGAGCGTTAGCCGAACGTCATTGAACGCATGGAAAGAGAGCCCAACTCCATGCTTTCATGTATAAACTTGACCTGCTCTTTTTCATCAGAAGCTCCATAAGCATAAAGAAGCGGAAGATAATGCTCTAAAGATGGATGCGCTACTTGCCACAAGGATTGGGATTTGGAATCCTTGCCTAAAAGTGTCTTCAAATCTTTTTCCAAGAGCGCCTTTTTGATCATTTCATCAAATTCCACGGCCCAATCAACCGGCTTGGCACTTTCCTGCCACACCACTCTTCTAAGATTATGAGTCACATTTCCACTGCCCATGATCAGTACTCCCTGATCTCTTAGCGGTTTCAATTCCACCGCCAGTCTCAAGTGATCTTCTAAAGTCAGGTTCTGATTCAAGCTTAATTGCAATACCGGAATGTCTGCCTCAGGATACATAAATTTTAAAAGAGTCCAAGTACCATGATCAAGGCCCCAGCTGCTGTCTGCTTCCACTTGATGGAGCTTGACCAGATCGATCACCTTATCAGCGATCTGTGGTGCTCCTGCAGCCGGATATTGAATTTTATATAATGCCTCCGGAAAACCACCAAAATCATGAATGGTCTTCGGCTTATCCACTTTAAGAACTTTCGTTCCCCGGGTCTCCCAATGGGCCGAAACACTAAGGATCGCCGAAGGCTTCGGCATATCTTTGGGAAAGGCACTTAGAAATTCTGTAAAACTATTATTTTGAATGGCATTCATGGGTGAGCCATGACCAAGAAACATGGTAGGCATTCTTACAGACTTTTGGGGGCCAGATTGAGTAATACCTGCTTTAACTAAAAGTCCAGTCATAGTGCCCCCAATTAAACTTCCTAAAAATATTCTTCTATTCATGGTTCCCATTATCGCATGATTTGATTAATGCCTAAAGTGGACAAAAATGAGTATCAGTGTTTCAATAAATGCAACAATAAGGACGCAGAGATGGTTCATGATAACATTGATTTAAATAAGTTATTCATTTTCCGAGAAGTTGTCCTGGCCGGAAGTTTTTCCAAAGCGGCCAATAACCTCAGACAGCCTAAATCCCGAATTAGTCGTGTTATTTCATCACTGGAAACAGAACTAGGAGTTCAACTCATTTACCGGACCACCCGGCAGTTTCAGCTGACTCAAGCTGGTACAGAACTTTTTGACCGCATCTCCCCTTTGATGCTCGAGTTAAAAAATTCTATTGAACTGGTCACTTCGGATAAAGATGAACTCTCCGGTCTCATTAAAGTGACTGTACCGGAAGACTTAGGCATAGAACTCTTTAGCAAGCTTTGCCATGATTTTCTGGAACTTTATCCCCGGGTTCAAATTGGACTCCATGCCAGCAATAGTATTGTTGATTTGGTCAAAGAGTCTATTGATGTCTCGATTCGTATTGGTCGATCAAAAGATAGCAGCATGATTCAGAAAAAAATCGGTCAGGTCGAAATGATCTTTGTGATGACACCTGAAATATTTAGAAGGTATCAACCCAGGAAACTGGATGATCTGGAAAAAGTGCCCTTCCTCGCCTTCGAGGCCCTGAATTTATCTACTCAAAAGCTGAAGATCACAAATGGGAAAGAAATTAAAAATTTGAAATTAATCCCCTCTTTTGGGAGCAATAATTATTTTGTCCTGCGCTCGATGGTTCTGCAAGGAACTGGTTTTTGTCTTCTTCCGGTCTTTCTCGCTAAACCCTACCTGGCGAGTGGAGAATTAGTGCAAGTTTGCAAGGATTGGAAGGCAGAAGGCCACCCCATTCAAATTCTGATCCCACAGCAGAAAGAAATTCCCAAAAAGGTCAGAACATTTATTGATTATGTGGCACCCAGGTTAAAACAATATTTTTAATCGTTAAATGTGAATTCTTAATATTTTCCTAACAAATCACACATCTAAACTTAACGAGCAAAAGAACTCCTCATCTGAAAAAATATCTGAGTAACATTTCAGGGAGAGATGATGTCGATAACTGCGCTCTATACAAGTTCACTATTTGCTTTTGAACGCTTTCCTCTATATCTCGAACTAAAAAAACTCGAGGGCAGTCTAATCAGGCCTCATGTTTCGATCAAGATAGACGGTCCTAACTATGAGATTAAGACATTAGACTGCCCCCATGAATTAATGCAAGTCCTGAGATTAAGATTTGATGTATTCTTCAAGGAACCAGCGGCCGGCAAGACCTATTCTTTTTTTCCCTATGATATTGATATGCATGATTTTAATTGCGATCACTTAATTGTTAAGGATAAAGCAACGGATTCTGTGGTTGCTTGTTATAGGATGCAGGCCTTCACGAATGAAAGAAAAGTACAACATTTCTATTCTGAGGGGGAATTTAATCTGGACCAATTCATCAAACTGCCAGGGAATAAACTTGAATTAGGCAGGGCCTGTGTCCACAAGGACTTCAGGAATGGCACAGTTATTAGTCTCTTATGGAAAGGGCTTCTGGAATATGCAAGGCGGGTGGATGCACGCTATATGTTTGGCTGCTCAAGTGTGGCCCGTAAGGATTTTGCCAATTATCCTTCCATTCTAAGTCATTTGCATAAAATCAACGGATTCATTAAAGACTATTCTGTTCTGGCCACGAAGGATTATTCTCTCGATCGTTATCCTCAGTTAAAGACGAGTCTCTGCGCGATGGGCCCTACTGATGGCAAAGGAGTTAACTCCCTGATGCATATGTATCTTCTGGCGGGAGCGAAAATGAGCGAAACACCCGCCTATGATGCGGAAATGGATTGCCTCGATTTTTTTACTGTTATGGACATGCAGGAAATACCGGCCTCTTTTGTGAGAAGGTTTCAATGATGGCAGGGAGTACTTCGCTAAGGGTTAAACACTTCACTTTCTCGTTACTCTGCTACTCCCATGCGGTCATTAAGTTCATCCTTTTTATAACGATCTTGCTGTTATTTATAGTAGCGCAGGAGCTGATGAAACTCCTCGTTTGGAGTGAAGAAAAAAGACTAAAACTAACATTATTAATCGTCCCTGTTCTCTGTCGAGTGGGTCTATGGATCTTAAATATACAGGTCACAAGAGATTCCCCTATTAACTCAAGGCCAAAGGGAAAACTTCTCATCGCCAATCATCTCTCCTATCTGGATATTTTAGTCTTGTTTGCTCATTACCCTGCGCTCTTTATTACCTCCCAAGAGATTAAAGAAACCTTTCTGTTGGGCAGAATTACTGAATTAGCAGGGTGTTTTTTTGTAGAACGCAGAAAAAGCAAACGCACCCATGAGTCCATGGTCAAAGAACTGGAAGATATTAAAAAGAAACTTCTTAGAGGTCATAATATCTTTCTTTTTCCGGAGGGGACCAGCTCCGATGGAAAATCGATACTTCCCTTCAAGTCTACATTTTTTCAAACGGCCATTGATAGTGGTGCTGAAATCCTACCACTATGCCTAAGGTACACATCTCCCAACGGGGATAAGGTTTGCTGGTATGGCGAGATGACTTTTCCTGATCATTTATTCCGAATGTGCTTAGAACATGAAATCACTGTAACCCTGAATGAATTAAACGAAATTTCCGTTCAACCAAGCGCTCTTAGAAATGAACTTAGAGACCTGGCCCATAAAATCATCGGTGAAGCATATGCAAAGAATTAAAGTACTGGGAATCCCTTTTCACTTTGGTCAAGAACACCAAGATGTCAAAGATGCCCCAACCTATTTCAGAACATTAGGTCTTCTGGAACAATTAGATAAAATTGCCTATGTAAGTGACTTAGGGGATCTGGATTTTTCTCTTTGTAAAAATGCTCCAGTCTTCTCTTCCATAAAAAATGAATTGAAGGCTTCCATCGCCAATGAATTAATCAGTAAGTGTATCGAGTCCGAGGACTTAAGAAACAACTTCCTGTTAAATCTCGGAGGCGATCATGGAATGGCATTAGGAACAATTCATGGACTGCTCTCCCACAAACAAGACATGGTTGTGATTTGGGCCGATGCTCATGGAGACATTAATACTCCAGCAACCACCTTAAGCGGTAACTTCCACGGAATGCCCCTGTCATTTCTGCTTTCGCTTCCCAAAAAGCGTCGTGCCTTCAATTGGTTGAAAAACACCCTCTCTGCTCAAAAGCTTATCTACTTTGGACCACGGGACCTGGATGCGAGTGAAAAAGAAATCATTGAGGAGCTCTCCATTCAGTATTACTCTTCTGAAGAAATTAATCGTATCGGAACCAAGAAGCTGTTGGACCGGGCCCTTAAAATAGCTGACCCTCAGGGAAGATGTCCCCTTCATTTAAGCTTTGATGTTGATGTCTTCGATACCAAAGACATCCATTCAACTGGAACCAAAGTTGATCATGGCCCACGCCTGGAAGAAATCTTCAAGCTCGGTAAATTACTAGGTGAAACTGGCCGTCTTCAATCTATGGATGTGGTCGAACTCAATCCAGGAATTGGGACACAGGAACAGGTTTTAAACACATTTTTTTTGACGATGGAATTTATCGAGGCAACTCTTAAAAAATCTATCCAACAGAAAGATTTTTTTGCTATGTCGACTTCTGCATGATCTAATGATTCCTGCATGAAGTTTGTTTATAGGGTTATCGTCCTCATTTTAATTTCAACCCAATCCTGGGCCCATTCAGAAATTCTGCCTGATATCTTTAAGACAGACACACAATCACGTCCAGAATTTTGCTCCTCTCCTGAGGCCAGCTCCAGTTCTTTTTGGTTTAACCTGATGGCATCTCACATTGAAGAACTGCTCAGGCAAAGTGAACTGGCCGGTGTAGAGAAGGATGTTTTAACCAATCAATTGGTTACTCTTAGTTATTTAGAATTAAGTCAGAATTCTCAAAACCATATCAGGGCCATGGGCTATGTTTATGCCAATGCCTCTCATCATCTCGGTAGACTGGTTCGCTTTCATTATTGGCAGCGGTATAAGGGGCTGCCTTTAGCTCTGGCAGATCAGGCCCTTATTCAGGGGACCATTCTTGGAACCACTGTCAGAACCTTCCCTCTTATGTTATCCAAACGCCTCATGGCCCATAGTTTGGATTTATACAAAACACTCTCCTGGAGCTTAGGTGCTTCGGCCATATGCGGTCCAGAATATGTCCGGGACCTTTTAAAGAGAATTTCTCCCAGGGAACTGGTACTTGTGTTCCCGGGGCTTGAGAAGTCTAAGCAAGAAGAGGTTCTGAAACAATTAAAAGCTGCTTTCCAAACAGAACAGCTTGAACATTTTATTAAACACTTTGTGGCCTTTGAACAAACATATCTTCAATACACCATGTATGCAGTACCTGAAGTAAAAGTTCCTACTGCTTTGGGTGTTCTGGATAAAATGAGGTTCATTCCCTTTAACGGAGAAAAATCCACTTCTTTCCATTCATGGTGCCAATCCAACAAGTGCAATAAGACTTCTCTCCATTTGGGTCAAAGAATTCTCTTTGACCAGACTGTTATTCAACAAGAAATAGCAAGGACTCAAAATGATCCAATTATTTTGCAAGAAAGGATGAGAAGATCCCAGCTTCAAGAAGTTGCTAATTTCGTTTTAAATGATTTATTTCCAGGCGGGGTGGATGATAATTCTGTGATGACTGTTATCCACCGCTAAATCAATCTGCTTAATCGTTTCCTTTAGATCGAATCCCAAAAACACTGGGCCTTCAGAAACCTCTACCAATAAGAATAGCTCTTTTGCCCGTAGATAATGATCCAAGGCACTTGGCAGCTGGCCCAGTTTTAATTTTAATGCTGCGGCAGCAAGTTTGATCATCCCTTTAAAAAAATTGGCAATACTTCCCTGACGTCTGTGAGCATTCCACAAGGACTCAAAATAGACATGACTCTCCCAATAGTACTCATAGTTGAATAAGTCCAGGGCGTATTTAAGAAACTCTGAATTTTGGGGATGACTTGGTTCAACAGGTTCCGTCACCGGATCTCCCTGCCCTTCCATATGCCCTCCCTCTTTTTTAGGATGAGGGCTTAGTCCGGGCATAAAGGCATAAGATGGAAAAGGCCACTGAGGAAGATGCCGATAATTCTCCATTTACTTAAACTTTGAATCCGTAAGATTATGGTGCATGAAATCAGAGATATTTTCCGGTCGGGTGAAATTTTTCACTTCATCACCTGAGTCAAAAAGGTCGGCCCACCAATTAATCCCCTTTTTAGAGCCTAAAAATTCATAGAACTTTTGAGGGGAGCCATTCATTTCATTTTTTACGACGCCACTGACGATATCTCTTTGAATCATATGATTAATCACTCCATGACCCTCTCTTTTACCTTCGGTCATGGCAAAGGCCCGATCTAGAAAAGGACCAGTCCGAACGGCCGTTCGAAAGGCATCATTGCCATTCTCAACATCTTTTAATTCAATCTTTTTGGCACCAAAACTGAGATTCTTATCAGATTTTCTTTCCATGATAGTGGTAAATTGATTATCACCACTCGCTTTAAAGCGTTTTACCAGGGTAACAGCAATGGCATGTTCCGTAACAACTCCTTTCTCCAGCAGTTTCAGGTCTTCAGGTCTGCCTTTTTTGGCCATCCACTCAGCGCTCTCCCTAAATAGATTCTTGAAATATGGCTCCAGCACTGTTTTATCATTCAGGGTATTGTAGACACCAGTTATCGTTTTCTGAATGTCAGGCTCCAACTGATTGGCCCGTCTGATCATTTCATCAGCCTTAATTGGTCGAAATGCGCCAGATTTTACAAAAGGGATTTCCCGGGCATGATCAATTTTTTCTCCATACCGGATCTGAATGCTATCGAGCGTTTTTTGAAGTTTTGGATAACGGCCCCAAATAGTTGTAGCCTTTTTAGCTGCAAATAGAATTTTTAATTTAGGAAATTGTTTGGCGGCCTTAGGACCATACTTTAAAAGCGCTACCACCCCGGCAGGAGGAAGAAAGATATCACTCATGACTTTGCACATGTACTTTGATTTTGCTTCAAAATTTAGACAGCCGAATTGGTCATACTCCTGGGAAATGATATCTTGAATTTTATTCATCACCAGCCCAGCAATGGCACCCCCCATAGACATTACGGCCTTCGTTTCCTTCATGGGCGGTTGGCTTCGGGCAAGAGCTTTTTGATATTCAGTGTGAAGATAGAGTTTGGCTGCTGCCATATACTCCGAAGCGCCGTTCATTGCCCCGCTACGTTTTTCACTATCCCAGGCAAGCTCCATGATGCTCCATAGGAATTCTAATGTTTCCTTGACCGAATCAAAGGCACCTTGTGAGCAGCCTTTAATAAATTCCCAGGCATCAATGTGAGTATTCTTATTCAAGGAATGACATTGTAAGAGATCCGCTTTGGGAACATTTTTACATAAGTCATTTTTCGTTACGACTTCGCACATACCTTTTAGAGAATTAGTCAGGGGCTCAATTCCCTGAGTCGCACAAATTTCCTGATAGGAATGAATCGTTGGTTTAAGAGTAAAATCTGCAGCTTTAGCAGTACTGCCCAGTAGCATGGAACAAATAAGCCAACAGCTAATGACTACCTTCATCACTGCTTTATCTCTTGTTGGATAAACTCAAAAAATTCATCAGAGTATTGTTGGCCATCTTTTTGAGATGATAGTCGGGTATGCAGAATCTGAATTGTTTTATCAGCAGCGAAAATGTGAATTTCTTTGAAGGTAATTTTCTGCCCCGAGGAGTCAGTATATTGTCCTTCAATATTTAGTTCGTGTCCTTTCGGGTGAGGGGCCCAATGATATTTGTGGGCCTGCCAGTCAGAGATACCAACAAAGGAGAGCATTTTCTTTTTCTGAGCTTCCAGTGATTTAAAATGGGATTCCTTACCTTGGGTCGACCAGTCGATTTTTTTAGTGGCGACCCTCTCTTGCCATGAACCGGTAATGTCCGGATGAGATTTTACCTGCCAGACTTTGACCCCATCAATGCTGCTGGAAAGCGTCCAATGTGCAGTAAAACTGGCCCGGGCCGAATTTAGAAAGCAGAGGAGAATAAGAAGAGAAGTAGTGATCTTAAAATTCATCATAATAAACCTTATCGGATTATCATGAAAAAAATGTAGCCTTTTTTACTCAGGATTATTAAATATTTTCCCCTAGCCCATACTTTTGGGGGGACTTGGTATAGATCCCCTGGGCTTCGGGTAACCACTTAGATAAGTTCTGTTTGCGGGTCACATCAGATGGGTGGGTCGACATAAACTCTGGCGGTGCCTTCCCTCCACTGGCCGCCCCCATCCGTTCCCAGAGTTTAATCGATTCGGCCGGATCATAACCGGCGCGGGCCATATATTCCTGGCCGATTTTATCGGCTTCTGTTTCATTTTCCCGGGAAAACTTATGGTCAAAGAAAGCAATGGCAAATCCAGCGGCTGCACCTCCTAAACCCGTCAGGAGCCTGCAGGATTCTGACTTGCAGAGCATTTGTCCACCAACAGCGGTGGTTACTCCTATTACCAATCCGGCCAGATTTCCCTTAATGGCCCGGGCATAACTCTGCTTACCATGCCTTTTGGTGGCATGAGCAACTTCATGTCCCAGCACAGCGGCCAAGGCAGCCTCAGTTTTGAGGACAGGCATGATTCCGGTATAAACGGCCATTTTGCCTCCGGGCATACACCAGGCATTAACTTCAGGACTATCAATAAGCATCCATTCCCATTCAAAATTTTCCCCGGAAGCTTTCGCAACTCGAGGTGCGACCCGATTGAGCATCGCCGTCCATTTAGCATTATTAGAAATTTTGGCCTGAGTTTTAACTTCATTATAGGCCTTTAAGGCCATGGCATTAATGTCTGACTCATCAGGGTCTAAAGAGGAGCAACTTTGAAAGAGAAATGAAAAAAGAAAGACAAAGCAAAGGACAAATGACTTTCTCATGAGACCTCCAGACTAATTGAAGGCTATCTTATTTGATAAATGAGAAAAATACCTATCGCTACGCTTTTACTGCAACGAATTCACCGGAAAAGATACAGGCCTTTTCTGCTCCGGCCTCAACATATGCCGTGAGTGTGATTCTTGCTCTACCGCGTCTTTTGAAAGTAGTGAGGAATTGATTTACAGTGGCTTCATCAGGCGCCAGGCAAATGGCCTTTAACTCTACTCGGACAGGAAGAAGGTATTTCGTATTTCCTTCCTTGATCAGAACATGGGACTCAAGTCCTGCCAGATCCAAACGGTTAAATAAATAACCATAACAGGTAAGAATAAGAAGTGTGGCCAGACTGCCGCCAAACGCGGTGTCCATATGGTTACTGTTTAATTCCAGAGGTGCCGTCATTTCAACCCGTGAGATATCCGCCACCGTAATCTCAAGACCCATGGCCTTGGATAAAGGAATCTGATTGTAGAGATACTCTCGCAGGTCATTAAGCTTCATGAAATAAGCCGGTACATGACAATGAAATGAAGAATCGCGCCGATGACTGTAAAGAAATGAAATAATTCATGATGACCAAAAACATCGGGAAAAAAATTTGGTCGTTTAAATGCATAGAAGATTCCACCGATGACATAAATAATACAGCCTGACCAGATCAGAACCATATTCGTAAATCCCAGACCTTCATTTAACTCCGAGATATAGGGAATAAAAAGGGCGCCAACAAAAGTATACAAGAGAGCGGAAAGCAATTTAGGAGCATTGACCCAAAAGATGGATTTAATAATGCCAAAAGTTACCGCCACATAAACAATCGTCAAAAGCTGAATCCCTGTTGATTCGGATAAGGCCAGAAGACAGATCGGCGTAAAACATCCTGCAATTAAAAGATAGATTGCTGAATGATCAATTCTTCTCATGATGGCGCGCTTTCTCACACTCCAATTAGGACGATGATAGACAGCACTAATGCCAAACAACATAACCAGACAAACGGAATAAACCAGGCCTGCAATAAAAGTCATCGATGTAGTGGCCTTGGCCACTAACATGGCACAGGCCCCAAGGGCGAGAAAGAATGATTCTTGATGAATATGTCCGCGAAGGAGAGGTTTTTTCATAGCCTCTTATTAACTAAAATTTAAAGGGAATTGGCCATTGTTTTTTGCCCCCATACCCTTAAAAGGCGAGCAAAAGCCCCAATCGGTAGTCTGTTCGTTTGACGTTATAACGATCCAAACTCTCAGCGTAACCTTGGTAGCGCTGTAAATAGATAGAAGGATTGAAATCATCAGAATCAAAATTATAGACCAGACCGACTTGATAACCGCCTTGATCAAAATCGTACAATTTGCTGCCAGCAAATATCTTAAATTCCAAATCCATGTGATCATCTTCCAAAAGGATCAGATCAGAGACGAAAAGACCTAAGGAATAGTAACCAAGATGGTTCACGATATCTTTGTTGGTCTCGTCCTCATTATAGATATTATAAACCATGACTTGAAAGGCAACATAGTTTCTTTCAATTTTGGCCCCAAAACTGGAGCGAAGAAAAATTCGATCAAGAGATCTTGATTCAAGACCTTCCTGTCCATTGGAGGTATGGATATAACCCATATCCAGATTCAAAAAACTGTCCCCCCACCCTTCAAAGAGTCGATAAAAGATTTCAGGATTATAATTAATATCAGAAAAAGGTTTGGATTCTTTATAAATGTCCCAAAACATCAATTGAGTATAGGCAAAATAAACATCCCAACTCCGTGCAAGCCGATACTTAAAGCTAAACTGAAGCTTTAAATCATCATCATTACCGATGAGATACATGGGATTAAAGTAGGAAAACTTTTCAAGAGCTGATGTACCAAAAAGATTTTCCGTCGTCTTCTCCATGTCCCGTGCCGCCTGACCTGAAAAAGAGTAGACGGAAATAACCAGCACTAATAAAAATTTCAACATAAAGTGATGACCTGGTTATGGAACAAGAATGGTGGAGCCCATGGATTTTCTATTACTGATGAATTTATGGGCTTCCTGAGCATCACTGAGCTTGAAGCGTTCATCAATTGTTGCATGAATTTTCTTTTTTAAGATAAGATCAAAAACTTCATCGGCGGCACTCTGAAGTTTTTCTGGAGTATCCGCATAAGTGGCGAGCACAGGTCTTGTGACATAGAGTGAGCCTTTCTGGGCCAGTGTGCTCAAATTAACATTGGTCACAGGTCCTGAAGCATTTCCGAAGCTTACCATAAGGCCCCGGGGGGCCAGGCTGTCGAGCGAAGCCTCCCAAGTATCTTTACCGACGCTATCATAGACCACTGGGACTTTCTTGCCATGAGTGAGTGTTAAAACCCTCTCTGGAACATTTTCTTTTGAATAATTAATAATCTCCCAGGCCCCTTTGGATTTTGCCAATTGGCCCTTTTCCTCAGAGCTAACAGTGCCGATTAATTTAACTCCTAAATGCTTTGCCCACTGACAAGCAATCAGTCCTACTCCACCGGCAGCAGCATGAAATAAAATGGTTTCACCCTCTTGCAGTTTATAAGTTTGACGAAACAAATATTGTACAGTCATCCCTTTAAGCAAGACTCCGGCAGCCTCTTCAAAGGAAATACCAGAAGGAATTTTTACCACATAACGGGCCGGAATATTTCGTTGTTCAGAATAAGAACCAAGAGGCCCCTGAGCATAGGCGACACGATCACCAACTATAAATTTTTTTACATCTTTACCAACAGCCAGCACAGTACCAGACGCCTCGGTTCCCAGACCAGAGGGAAGATTAACTGGATAAAGTCCTGAACGATAATAGGTTTCTATAAAATTGACACCTATGGCCTCATGTTTAACTAAAACCTCATCATTTTGTAGGGGCTTTAAATCTTCCTCTACAAGTTTAAGGACCTCAGGTCCACCGTGGCTGTTGAATTTTATAGTGCGGACAATTGTCATGTGAGTAACCTTGAATGATTTTTATGAGTTCAAAGGAACAATCTTCTGCTATCTTAAATTGACTGGCAAGCTTTGGGTACTGCGCCAGAAATAGTCCATCGAGGTAAGATATGAAAAAGTTTTTATTACTCATTATGACAATTTTTAGCTTTAGGGTGTTGGCAGAAACTAGTCCTAAGAATGCCTATGCACTCGCCAAAGAAGGCAAGGCCGTCATTATTGATGTTCGAGAAGCTGATGAAGTCAAAGGCGGCATGATTGACGAGGCCAAGTGGTTTCCTTTATCCAAAATTTCGACGAATCAAAACTGGAAAGAAGATTTTAAAAAGGTGACTGAAGGAAAACAGATTTTCCTTTACTGCCGCAGTGGCAATCGCTCTGGAAAAGTTATGGAAATTCTTAAGGAAAATAATATTAAATCAGAAAATATTGGTGGCTACGAGACTTTGAAGCATGAGCTTCCCATTAAGCGTTAATTAAACTTATGAACTTTTTGTCCCCACAATGGTTTTTACTGACTGGTATCATTCTTTCTTTTTTCTGGTCTAAAAATGACATTGTTCAAAAAAGGGCCAAGCTCTGGGGAACGAAGCTGCTGCAGTTAAGTGTCATCCTTCTTGGTGCCTCACTAAACTTCAATTCAGTTTTAAAGCAGGGTGCCGAGGGTGTTCTCATCACTTTTATCAGCATTGTCTTTGTCTTTTTTCTGGGGTTTTTAGGGCGAAAGCTTTTTAATATTGAAGATACTTTGGGACTCCTGATTACTATGGGAACGGCCATTTGTGGCGGAAGTGCCATTGCCGCCCTTGCTCCGGTTATTGCGGCAGACTCAATGATCATTACCGTCTCCATTAGCATTGTCTTTTTTCTCAATGCCATGGCCGTTTTTCTTTTCCCTATTCTAGGGGACTTTTTTGGGCTGACTCAGGAACAGTTTGGACTTTTATCAGCTCTGGCCATCCATGATACCAGTTCCGTCGTGGCGGCTTCTGCCATCTATGGAAATAAAGCACTGGAAGTCGCGACTACCGTCAAGCTCACGCGGGCCTTGTGGATCATTCCCATTACTTTATTTTTTAGTTTTTACAAAAATCGGCTCAATAAAAAGAATCTTTATTTGCCTTGGTTCATCCTGGGATTTTTGGTGCTCTCTTTGGTCTTTACCTTTATCGATTTCCTTCATCCTTTGAAGGGCCCACTCCTATTTACCTCTAAGCTCGGCTTTTCTTTGACTCTTTTTTTAATCGGAGTGACTTTTAATTTTGAAAAATTGAGAAAGATTGGACCCAAACCATTCTTCTTTGGTTTCCTTTTATGGGTGCTGGTCATTGTCGCCTCGATGATCCTCATCACCTGGTAAGTAAAAGACTCAGACTGCCCTGTTTCTTATTCTTAAAGATAACTTCAGCTCATTTTTTAATTTAAACGGTTAAAATTAACTTTGTTCAGGGAGGAAACTTATGGAAAAAGTTTTTTTAACCTTCGTCTTAATTTTACTGAGTAGTACCGTCCTGGCCGAACGATTCTCCGATACCATTCATTCATTTTCAGAAGGAAAAAAAGGACAGGAACATTTACTTTTTTTAAACAGCGGTAGGGTCATCTTTGTCGAGCCGACTTTCACTGCCGAAGAATTTCCTTCCGGTGACGTGGTGGAAATTGAAGTGAATGGAAAAAATCGCCTTGAGGCCATTAGCTCTCTACCAGACCAATCTTTGCCTCTTTATCAAGACCCCTTTGAAGAATTGGGGATTCAGGAAGATGCCACCGTGTTAACCAGTTATGCCCAGGCCGACTCCATTTTCAGAGGCATGAATCGCAGCTATAAGAGCAATACTGAGTGTACTGACCGTGCCCATGTCTGGACCTACGAGGAATGGAAAAAGCATGGTCTCATTTCCCGCAAAGTCTTCATGTTCTTCACCAACACTTATATCAGAAGATACAACTATCATTGGTGGTTTCATGTTTCACCCTATACTTTCGTAGGTAGCACTGAATATATTCTAGACCGAAGATATACCAGTGGTCCGCGACTCAGAAAAACCTGGTCGGACATTTTCATACGTTCTAAAAAAAGTTGTCCGGTTAAGACTTATGCACATTACCGCAGAAACAAGAACGGCCCGGAACATTGCTTTCATGTAAAAAGTTCGATGTATAACAGATTACCTTACCATGTCAGGATGCAAGAAGATTACGGCAGAGTTCAAACCAGATTTAATACCAGCGAAGTGAATTTTTCTTATCGTGCCTTTACTCGCAGGGGTAGTAACTAGTGAGTATGCTTTCTTCTATGGGAAGTTCCATGATAGCGGTGGAAAACATTTTTCATATGTCCTGGAATCTTCCCTTGTTTCATAAGCGTCGTCAGTATGGCGAGAATGGCAAAGAGTCCCCACAAAACAAGTATAAAAAAGAGTATCGGATATCCTAAATCAGCTGTGGTCATAAGTCCCTCCTGACAAGGCTCATTATAACTCTAAGTGTCCAGGAGTTATATTAACCAACTTGATTGCGTTCGATTATTTTCCTTAAAGTTGACGTGAAGTTTTTGGCCTCAATATTTGATAGATGGGCCGCCAGCAAGATCTCCAGCTTAGATCCGTGTATGAGGTCTGCCATTTTCTTGGCCTCGGCCGCAGTCGTCACCTGATCAAACTCTCCCCCTATTATGAGCACAGGAACACTAATTTCCGAAAGCGTGCTCCATAAATCAGTGGATTTAAGAATTTCACAAAAGTTAATATAGGCTTCCGGCGATGTCTTACTAAAAGGCTTCAAGGCCTTTTCAACTGCCTCTTGATTATTCTTGATAAAGTCCGCGGTAAACCAACGGGCAGCAGACCCCTCTGCGACAGGTTTTAGACCAGAACTCTTAACCAATTCAATTCTCGCCTGCCAGACTTCCGGGGTCGCAATACGAGCTGATGTATTAGCGAGAGTTAAAGAATGAAATCGCTGTGACTGGTAGCGGGCAAGCCAAATACCAGTCAGCCCACCAAGAGAAATACCGCAAAAATGAACTTGGGAAAAATTAAGTTCATCCATCAATTCAATAACATTGTTCCCCAGATCAGCAATGGACTTTGCTCCCACAGCCTTCGTATTATAGCGTAGGATGCGATATTTTGATTTGAGTTCTTCGACCTGCTGATCCCACATGGAAATATCAGTTCCTAGTGAATTGGAGAAAAGAATGACCGGCAGACCTTCTTGTCCCTCTAACCGATACTGAATTCCTTTTTTACTTTCCATCATACTCGCTCCAAAAGAATCGCTGAACCTTGTCCAACACCCACACACATGGTGGCCATGGCATAACGACCACCTCGTCTTTTAAGTTCTAAAGCAGCATGCAGGGTGATTCTTGCCCCGCTTGCTCCCAGAGGATGACCCAAAGAGATCGCCCCGCCATTTGGATTTATAAAGTCCCCGTCTTCCGGCAGTGAGAGTAATCTTAGAACGGCCACCGCCTGAGAAGCAAAAGCTTCATTTAATTCAATAACATCAATATTGCTGATTTTTAAATTATTCATGGCCAGAAGCTTATTCACTGCGGGAACTGGTCCAATGCCCATGATGTTCGGTCTCACGCCAGCGGCTTGAGTTCCAATGATTCGGGCGATGGGTTTTAAGTTATATTTTTTAATCGCCTCTTCCGAAGCAATCAGCATTCCCACTGATCCATCGTTTATGCCAGAAGAGTTCCCCGCCGTAACGGTTCCCCCCACTTCAACGATCCCTTTTAATTTGGAGAGGGCCTCCATCGAAGTGCTACGGGGATGTTCATCCTGCTCCAGGATTTGATCGTTAACCTGTACCGAACAAATCTCGTCTTTAAAAAGACCTTGCTCTAAGGCCCTGGCATATCTTTGCTGACTACGGTAAGCAAAAGCATCCTGAGAGTCGCGTGAAATATTAAATTCTTTTGCCACCCGTTCGCCAGTTTGAGGCATGGTATCCACGCCATATTTTTCTTTCATTAAGGGATTTATAAATCTCCACCCCATGGTGGTGTCTTCCAGCTTTTGAGTTCGTCCAAAAGCAGTTTCAGATTTACCTATGACGTAAGGGGCACGGGTCATGCTCTCGACTCCGCCGGCAATAACCAGATGACTTTCTCCCAGTCTGATGTTTCGGGAGGCATAGGCAACCGCCTCAAGGCCTGAAGCACATAATCTATTCACAGTAATTCCAGGAACGGAGTCCGGGAGTCCCGCTAGTAAGAGCGCCATTCTTGCGACGTTCCTATTGTCCTCACCAGACTGATTGGCACAGCCAAGGATCACTTCATCAATTAATCCAAAATCAATTAAGGGATTACGTTTCATTAGATGTGTTAACGGAAGGGCAGCAAGATCATCGGCGCGAACTTTTGCAAGTCCTCCGCCAAACTTTCCAAAGGGAGTTCTAACTCCATCACATATGTAAGCATATTTTTCAGACATCTTAGTCTCCAGTTACAACCGCTCCATGTTTTTTGGCCGTATTGCTATTAAGAATTCGAAGGACCTCTAATTCATGTGCTGTTGGGACAGTCGTTACTTTGAGATCGGGGCTAATTTTAAGCTCCCATCCTGTCGCCTTCTTCACATCCTCTACATTCACTCCCGGATGAATATGGGTTAAAACTAACTCTTTGGTCATTGGATCAGGTTCAAGAATTCCCATATCCGTAATGACTTTGGTCGGCCCTTTTCCACGTGCGCCTGATTTTTCCCGGGAATCACCGCCGGTTAAATGCCCGGCGGAAGTCATGAAATCAAGCTTACTCACAAAGGTTCTAAGACTTTGTTTTAGAATAATCCAGACCTCCTGGGCACTTGAGGCAATCTCCGGAGCTCCACCGGCCCCAGGCAGACGGACTTTAGGATTTTCATAAGGGCCAATGACCGTTGTATTAATATTGGCAAAACGGTCTATTTGGGCAGCTCCCAGAAAGCCGACTTTCACTCGCCCACCTTGAAGCCAATAACGGAAAATTTCAGGAACAGAGACAACAGTGTCGGCCGTTTCGGCAAGCTCACCGTCACCGATAGAAAGAGGCAACACATGGGGTTTGGCCCCGATAGTACCTGATTCATAAATAAGAACAACTTCCGGAGCGTGTATCAGTCGCGCCAGATTGGAAGCGGCACTCGGCAGACCTATACCTACAAAACAAACATCCCCATTTTTCAAATTACGGGCAGCAGTGACCGTCATCATTTCATTAGGAGTGTAAGATAATTCACTCATAGCTCCCCCTGGATACTTTTTTTGAATTCGCTAAAATCAGCAGTTCCATAAATGTGTTTATCTATCCATTCCTGAAACTTCTCCCGCTCTCTTCCGATCAGGTCCCAATTTCTGCAAAAAACGTTATCTCGCTCATAGTAACCATGGGCATAGGAAGGATGGGCCCCACCAGGAACCACACAGACAGCAGTGACTACCCAGTGAGGCAACACGCAGGCATTCACCGGGGCATTAAGATCATCAACAATTTCTTCGACGGTCACGATCGCTATTTTGGAGGCCAGCACAGCTTCTTTTTGAACGCCAATAATTCCCTGAATAAGAATATTGCCTTTTTTGTCCGCTTTCTGAGCATGAATCACTGTCACATCAGGATTAATGGCAGGAGTGGCGGCCAGTTTTTCACCGGTAAAAGGACAAGTCACAGATTTAATGTTGGAATTATACTTAGGTAAATCAGAACCGATATAACCCCGAAGAACGGCAAAAGGCATACCTGAGGCGCCGGCCTGATAACGGGAGGCCATATCGGCGTGGCCATGCTCTTCAATTTTTAATGGCACTGGCCAGCCTGACTGTACAGCATCCCGGAATCGGTGGAGGGAGCCCACTCCGGGATTTCCGCCCCAGGAAAAAATCAGTTTAGAGGCACATCCCGCCCCGATCATCTGATCGTAAATCAGATCCGGAGTCATACGAATAAGGGTCAGATTTTTTTTACGCTGCCGGATGATTTCATGTCCGGCAGCAAATGGGATTAAATGGGTAAAGCCTTCCATGGCAATGACTGAACCATCTTTCACATATTCATGTATGGCTTCCTTTAATGAAATGATCTTTGCCATATTTCACCCCTGGTGCAATGTGAAATTAAATTTTATATGAGCATATGGTTCTTTCAGATCATACTGAGCAAGCATTTTAGGATCATTTACTTTTTCAACCGTCACAATCAGTGGATCACGAGTTGCAAAAGCAAAATCTTCATCAATGTATTTGTCTCCAGGCATGTTAATCTGAGTAGTGAGTTGCTCATAACCAGGAGCTGAGACCATGAAATGGATATGGGCCGGTCTGTTGCCTTCTCGTCCTAGTAAGTCGAGTACTTTCTGGGTAGGGCTGTCTTTTGGCACGGAATACCCAGGTGGCACCAAAGTTCTGAAGCCGTAGTGACCCTTTTCATCTGCTTCAATTTTTCTACGGTTGTTGTAAGGTGTTTGGGCTGGATTAATGATCGAATAAGTTCCCTCTTGATCCGCTAGCCACACCTCAACTAAGGCATGAGGTATTCTTTCACCATTGGGACCAAACACATCACCCTCCATGATAAGGACTTCGCCTTTTTGAGTGCCATCATCAATACGGGCAAACTTTTTTTCCAGCGGAGCGCCGGGAACATAGAGAGGACCTTCAATGGCGCGGGCAGTTCCTGTCGTAATACCTTTTTGCTTTTCTTTTTCATCGGCCAGAATATCAAGCAACCTCTCGATACCAAGTCCAGCAGCGAGAAGACCTGCCTGATTCGCTTTACCAAGTTCATTCATCCATTTTAAGAATGCCCACATCTCGTCATGGGAAACATCAAATTTAACAATGGTGTTGTACATCTGCTCAATGAGATGCTCTGAAATGGCCCTGATTCTTTCATCTCCGGGATGTTTATAAGATGAGTTCACTTCTTTTAACAATGTCTTAACCGTGTATTCCATAAATACTCCTTAAACGATAGAAGATGGATGCTTACATAAAGCATTCACTTCAATTTCCATATATGGGAATAAAGGCAATTGCATCAATAGCTCGTGCAACTCCTCATTGTCCTTCACATCAAAAATACTGTAGTTGGCATAATGACCGGCAATTCTCCAGATATGTTTCCATTTGCCTTCTTTCTGAAGCTTTTGCGAGAACTCTCGTTCTTTCTTTTTCAGCTCATCTGCCACTTCTACTTTTACTGTAGATGGTATATTCACAGTCATTTTCACATGAAATAACATCACTCTCTCCGTTGATAATGTTTTAATTTATCCATATCAAGCTCCAGTCCAAGGCCCGGGCCTGATGGTAATTTTAATTGGTAATTTGAGAACTCAGGAGGATTGGCCACAATATCATCAGTCAGTAGTAAAGGACCGAATAGTTCGGTTCCCCACTCTAAAGACCTCAAAGTAGAAAAGGCCTGAGCAGAAGCAATCGAACCAATACTGCCTTCAAGCAAGGTTCCACCATAGAGTGCGATGCCGGCCGCTTCTCCAATAGCTGCAACTTTTAAAACGGCCATCGGGCCCCCGGACTTAGCAATCTTTAAAGCAAAGACATCAGCCGCTCCCAGGCAAGCAAGATCAAAGGCATCTTCCGGTGTCGCCACAGCTTCATCGGCCATAATTGGAACAATAAATTTCTCTCTTAAACGAGCAAGACCGCGATGATTTTCTTTAACAATAGGCTGTTCAATTAAATCAACTCCCGCATCCTGAAGGGCGGCAATTCCCGTTTTGGCCGTGCTTTCACTCCAGGCCTGATTAACATCAACAGTTACCTTTGCACGATTTCCCAGCGCCTTTTTAATTGCCGAAACATGGGCAATATCAACAGCAGGCTCACGTGATCCAATTTTTAACTTAAAGGTATTGTGTCTTTTGATGGCCAGAAGTTTCTCAGCCTCATCAATGTCCTGTTCGGTTTTACCACTGGCCAGAGTCCATAATACCGGCAAAGTATCGGTGACAGCACCACCTAAAAGAGTCGCCATGGAAACATTTAATCTTTTCCCTTGAGCATCAAACAGTGCCGTTTCAATTGCCGATTTCGATAATCTGTTGCCTTTGGCAATCTTTGATAATTGAGTCATGGCACTTTGAATATTAGTAGCATCAATATTTATCAGTGCCGGGGCCAGGTACTTATCAATTGTGAGCTTGATTCCCTCTGGAGATTCCTCTCCATAGCTTAGTCCCCCGATAGTCGTGGCTTCACCTATTCCCACTAAACCGTCACTGGAATACAACTTGATGATCACCATGGATTGTTTTTGCATGGTGGTCATCGAGAGCTTATGGGGCCTGATAGTCGGCAGGTCAATAATAAAGGATTCTACTTTGGTAATTGTGATCGGTGTCTTCATGTCTGATATCTTAAATCTTGACGGGATGCGAGTCCAAGACTCAGAATATTAGTTTTAATACCCAGGAGGTATTGATGGAACTCAGGCACATTCGTTATTTCCTTGAGATTACTTATGACATGAATATGACCAGAGCAGCGGAAAGATTGCATATGTCACAACCTCCACTAAGCCGTCAGATCCGCCAACTCGAAGAGGAACTGGGAACTGAATTATTCTTTCGCAATGGGAAACAACTGACTCTCACACAGGCCGGAAAATTTTTTATCAGTAAAGCGCAGCAGATTCTCGACTCCGTTGAAGAAACAGAAACGGCGATGAAAAGAATCGGCCGTTCCGGGCATTGCTGGCTCAATATTGGCTTTGTTCCCTCCACCATTTATGGTTTTTTACCTGAATTTCTCCGTCATTACCGCATGACAAATCCCAAGATAGAAATCAGTCTGACTGAACACATAAGCCTTCATCAAGTTCAGGCCCTTAAGTCTGGTCAGATCGATGTTGGTTTTGGTCGCTTGCACTTTGATGATCCTGACATAAAACAAGAAACGGTTTTAGAAGAAGCACTGATGGTGGTTCTTCCCAAAAATCATCCCCTGGCAAAGAAGGCTTCAGTCAGTCTGAGAAATATAGAAAAAGAACCTTTGATTCTTTATCCTGCACGGCCAAGACCTAATTACTCTGATCAAATTACTTCTTTTTTTTATCAAGAAGGCATTCAACCCAACGTTATCCAGGAAGTGCAGGAACTGCAGACGACTTTGGGTCTGGTCGCCTCGGGTGTAGGCATCAGCATTGTTCCCAAATCAGTGCAAAAGATGAGATCGGGAGATGTGATTTACATTCCTATTAATAATCCCAAAGTAACTTCTCCCGTGATCATGATGTATCGAAACAAAGAGCAATCTTCTGAGCTCCTTGATTTTTTAAAACGTATCCGATTACTTTCAGGCATCAGTAAACAAAGACAAAAGCTCATGAAAAACTAAATCAAACTTTATTGAATTGAACATTTAAGGAGATGTTGACCTCATCACCCACCAGTATCCCTCCAGCCTCCAAAGCTGCGTTCCAGCTAAGTCCAAAATCCTTGCGATTGATTTTGGTCGCGGCTTTGGCCGATAATTTATGACCCTTCATCTCGTCCAAAAGTTCCTCTACCTCCAGTATTACCGGTAAAGTCACTCCATGCAGAGTCAGGTCTCCCTTAATTTTTAATTGGCGAAAGTTTCCTTCAAATTTTTTAGAGATAAAAGTAATGGTGGGATATTTTTTTATATCAAGGAAGTCACTGCCTTTAACCTGATTGTCTCTTTGCAAGTCTCCCGTATCAATACTTTCCGATTCAATCAAAATATCGACACGTGAATTTTCTAGTTTCTGGGCGTCGTAATCGAGGGTTCCCGAGAACTTCTTAAGTCCTCCCCGGACTTTAGCAAACATCATGTGTTTCACGTTGAATTCAATTTTGGAATGAACAGGATCAATAAAATAACGACCCATGAGCTCCTTCCTTTTTAACCATAAATCTTACTGAATCCCGACATTTGATAAAGGCCCACAACACCGAAAATCAATCATTTGCTTGAAATATTAAAACATGAGTTTGACAATATGCTATAGAGCACAATAGTATAGGGGCAATGCAGAAGCTGATGCTTAATCTTATTCCTTTACTCGTCCTAGTGTTGGCCTCCGCGGTAATGGCCGGAGATTTCCAAACACGGTCCCTCATTGATAAGACCTATGTCCGAGACAACTCTTATTGCCGGTTAAATAACAAAACCATTGAAATAGAAGTAAGAAGCTTTGATAAATACACAGAAGTTGGAGATTCCGAATATGGCGAACATATCTTCGCACTTCAATCCGGCAGGCCAATTCTATTGCCCCTTAATCATGATAATTTGGGCAGCTATAGGCTTTTTAAGGGAAAGAGCGACTATTGTTCTAAGTCCCTGGCAATCTCAACGGGAGAGGACGTTCTGGCCCTTTTCTTTTTAAAAGACAATAGACCTCTGGGTGATACTCTTTCGATTCTTTTTTATAATGTCAAAACAACAAGATCTCAATTGCTGGAGACAGCATATTCCACCGAAAACGGAATCATTGACCAAGGGAAATTAAAGTTTCAACTCCTTCAAAAAAATATTGCCCCACAACTGGGAAAAATCAAAATTAAAGGCTCAGACTTTATCTTCCATGAGAAATCAATACGTCCCTGGTTAGTATTGGAAGGCACAGATTTTGTAACAGATAATTTTCTAACCTATGAAAGATCGGAAGTTCAAATTCATTTTATTAATCAAAATGAATTTGAAAGAAACTTTGGCTGGAATCCAAAAAGCAAAAAGTTCCTTCTACAAAAGTACTACTATGCTATAAATCATCAGTTAAAAGAAGAGTGTCTCGCCGTCCCCTACAAGAAGAAAATGAACCTGGCGACTCACAAATGGAAATGCCGTAAACACCCATGATGATAGTGAGTGTTAAAATTAATTTGATCCACCTTAAATAATCGAAGCAATAGACGAACAAGTTGAGCAAAATGTTTCAATGACCCGCTGCCCTCATTCTTATTGATTTATTGAGAGCGACTTTTCTGCAATCCAGTTTAAATTTAACAAGCAACTGGAGGAATTATGAGAATACTACTTACTTCTTTGACCTTTGCCTTGTTCACAAGCACCGTCTTTGCCGAGCGCTTCACAGACACCGTTCATTCGGTCGACAGCGGCCAGCAGGATGAAGAACATCTGGTCTATCTGGACAACGGGCGGGTGGTCTTTGTAGATCCAGAAGAATTTTCTCTGGATGATTTTCAACCCGGGACAAACGTGGAGATTGAAGTCGATAAGAAGAACCGTCTTGAATCCGTAAGTACTCTGCCTGATGAAGTTCTTTACTCTGAGGAACCAGTGACTTCTCATCGTCTTACTGAAGAGCCTACTGTCTTAACAAGTTATAGTGAGGCCAGTTCCATTTTTAGTGGAATGAATCGAAGTTATTATCAAGATACCGAATGCACGGACCGCGCACATGTCTGGAGCTATGAGGAGTGGCGCAAGTATCAGCTCATAAGCAGAAAGGTTTTCATGTTTTTTACCAATACCTACATTCGAAGATATAATTACGGCTGGTGGTTTCATGTTTCGCCTTACACCTTAGTCGAAAGTGAAGGGGTAATTAAAGAATATGTAATGGACCGACGTTATAACAGTAGTCCTCGTTCTATGAAGACCTGGTCTGATGGCTTTATCCAGTCCAAAAAAGAGTGTCCAGTCTCAACCTACAGGTACTATCGGGCGAATAATTATGGACCCGAACACTGTTTCCATGTGAAGAGCCATATGTACAACCGCTTGCCCCTTCATGTGGAAAATGAGGAAAACACCGGACGGGTCAGATCAAAATTCAACAACTCAGAGGTGAATTATTCGTACCGGGCGTTTAGTCGCAGGGGCCCATATAGATAAACTATGATGACAGGAATAAAAATACGGTATAGTTGTTGCCACCTTCGTACTCTTTGCTTGCTAAGCAGTACGAAGGGGCTTAAGCCCTTGGGATCATTTAGATGTTTAAAAAAAATTATATCTAATAAATAAAACTTCCGATATGAGCTGAGGCCATACAGTCACACTTACAGGAAGTAATTCAATGGACTTTAAGTCCCTCAATGAAAATGAAATTTACCGCCTCATCGTAAAAGCGTCCCGCTTCGGAGGAGTCGTTGAACTTCCGACCCTTACCTCGAACCGAACTTTTGACATACAAAATATCGATATCGATTCAATGGGAATGATGAGAATCGAGTTATCTGAAGAATTTATTTCAGAAGAAGAACGGCATATCAAAGTTAAGCTCAAGTACCGTAAAATGTATTTTCATCTTATGCCTCAGCAGTTTCTGGTAGAAGGCAAGACTCTCGTGGCCAATTTGCCAAAGTCAGCGAAGGCGCTGGAAATAAGAGATAGTGATCGTTACATCATGCCCTTCAACACAGAAATTACCAGTACTCTCCATCGAATAGAAAAAAGGGGCGGAACATGTGATCTGAATGTACAAATATTTGATGTTTCAAATATGGGGCTGGGATTTATTCTGCACAATGCAGAGGAGGAAACTCTCTTACAAAATGATCACATCTGGATCAAGACGATCAATAACCAGCCGTTGGAAAATTCTATTTTTGGAAGAATCGTCTACGTCAGTAATAATAAAGTAGGAGTATCATTAGATACTCCCCTGCCAATAGAAATCTTTACGGAACTTCAACACATGAGCCAGGTAGTTTTATCCGCCTAATTGTTCGCAGTTAAGTGGGGATAATATCCCCACTTTTTTACTTACTTCGACAGGTAATTTTTTTAACGCCTTCCTCTGGAATCCCTTTAATTTCATTTAATTAACAGATTTAAACGTTGGCACTAATTTTTCATTAGTCGTTACTGATGACTAAAATTGCTGATCAATTACAATTGATCCCACCTTATTGCCCAAATTCACGCTGCCTGTTTCATTTTGGAACGGAATCCAAGTTTTTTGTAAAAAATGGTTGGGCCCTAACGGATAAGCCCCCTTTTAAAAATCAACGCTATAAATGCAAGTCTTGTGGTGAACATTTTTCGGCGAATACTTTTGGTCTGGATTATCGGCGGCGTCTGGCAGGGCTTTCTGAAAATGTTCTGCACTATTCTCTAAATGGTATGAGTAATAATTCCATCGCCAGGCTTCTGGATGTCGCCGAGGGAACGATTCGCGATCGATTGAAAGAAATGGCCCGGCAGTCACTATATTTTGAAAAAGAACATCTGCCTAACAAGATCCGTGAAGATGTCGCATACGACGGTTTTGAGACTTTTACTCATTCCCAATTCTCGCCCTGTTATGTGAATACGGCTGTCGGGAGTCACTCGATGTTTATTTATCACAACACATTTTCTCCACTAAATCGTAAGGGCCGAATGACGGAGGAGCAAAAAATTAAAAACCGCGAGCTCATTCTTAAACATGGGTTGTACCCTCGAGACTCAGTCTATGAAGAGACCTGTTATATCCTTAAAAACCTGGCCACCATCGGGGCTGGTCGCACTCTATACACCGACAAACACAAGGCCTATGAGCGGGCAGTTCACAGTTTTACTTTTCCCATGGATTTTGAAACGATCAGTTCTGAGCGCCGAAGGGATCCATCTAATCCACTATTTCCGGTGAATCATCTGCATTCACTTTATCGCCATTTTTTCTCATCTCAAAAAAGAGAAACCATCGCTTTCCAAAAACATGAAGCGGCCCTTTTAGAAAAAATGCAGCTCATGAAAATCTATCGTAATTTTATGAATCCTAAATTTGTAAGGAAGAATAAATTCGATCCCCATGCCCATGAATGGTCACCGGCGATGTATGTGGGTGTGATTGATAAGATTTTGAATTTCAATGAAGTTTTTGGGATTCGAAAGTTAAAGACGCAAATGAAACTTGATCAGAAGGAAACAAACTTTGTGAACCGGATTTATCCTTATTCTCGTCAAGTTATTGCCGCTTAATAAAAAAAGTCCACCGGGAGGTAGACTTTTTTGTCGGATTTTATCCTCAGTTAACTGCGAACAATTTAAAACTTATCTGCTGATGCCAGGTCGAATTCTTTTTGCCAACGTGGTGGAATGATACCCTTGTTATAGGATCCATCTTCTACCCATGGAATTAACTCATCGAGGCTTTTTACATCAAATTGGGAAACGCGACGTTTTAAGTAATGAGGATTCAGAGATTGATGATTTTTAACTCCCATCGCTCCCAGCATTTCCGCCACTCCTTTCATCGTCTGTTCATGAAAGTTCTTAACTCTTGCTCTCTTATTGGACACCACCAATCCCGCCACAAGCTCTGGGTCTTGAGTTGCCACACCTGTAGGACAATCATTGGTGTTACAGCGCAGGGCCTGAATACAACCTAGAGAAAGCAGGAATGACCTGCCCGCATAACAGATATCCACGCCCAGACACAAATTACGGATTAGACCAAAGGCCGAAGTAAGTTTACCTGTTGAGAAAACACGGATCTCATTTTTAAGATTGAATCCACGCAAGGTATTGATGACGAATACGATGGCATCTTGTCCCGGCATTCCAACAGAGTTA
Organism: Bacteriovoracaceae bacterium; assembly: GCA_023701435.1. Taxonomy (GTDB): domain Bacteria; phylum Bdellovibrionota; class Bacteriovoracia; order Bacteriovoracales; family Bacteriovoracaceae; genus Peredibacter. Next base: position 68,018 of record JAMPXB010000004.1, read on the forward strand.
GAAAACTCTAATGGAGCAGCACCGGTTCCCCCCTCTGAGCCGTCGACGGCGATAAAATCAGGACAAATGGATGTCTCGATCATGGCCTTACATAAACCGATAAACTCTGACTCCCGACCTATACACAATTTAATGCCTATCGGTTTACCACCGGATAAATCACGAAGTTGCTTAATGAATAAACACAGCTCCTTAGGAGATGAGAAAGCAGAATGTCCTGGAGGGGAAATAACATCCGTACCAATTGGAACATTTCTGATGGCGGCAATTTCTTTGGTGAGTTTTTCTTTCGGAAGAATACCACCATGACCGGGTTTGGCCCCTTGAGAGAGCTTAATCTCAATCATCTTAACTTGTTCACTTTGAGCTTTTTGGGCAAATAGATTTGGATCAAAATTACCTAAGTGATCCCGGCATCCAAAATATCCCGTGCCAATTTGCCAGATAAGATCCCCACCATTTTCAAGATGATAAGGTGAAATACCACCTTCACCAGTGTTATGAGCAAAACCTCCATCCGCAGCTCCTCCATTGAGGGCCAGAATCGCATTTTGGCTTAACGAACCATAACTCATGGCCGAAATATTAAAGATAGAAGCCTCGTAAGGTTTTAAACAATCCTTGCCACCAACAAGAGTTCGCAACTTTTTTGGATCATAGTGAGTTGGGGCCATCGAATGGACAACATATTCATGACCTACTTCGTAGACGTCTCTTTGAGTTCCAAACGGCAAAGTATCAGTAACTCTTTTAGAGCGCTGATAAACTAATGAGCGCTCCTCGCGGGAGAAAGGTACGCCATCTGTATTAGATTCAATAAAATATTGGTTAATTTCCGGGCGGATTCTTTCAAACAAATAACGAAAGTGACCCAAAACCGGAAAGTTTCTGCGGATGGTGTGTCTTTTTTGAGACAAGTCTTTTAATCCGATAATAAACAACGGCAACGTAATCAGCAGTAAGACCAGACTCCAGGGAAAAATAAAAAACGAAACGATATGAAAAAGTAAAAGCGTAAGAGAAGACTTCCAGAAAACCTGGCGCATGATCGATATCCCTTGAACAAAAATTATTCCGTTAATGTTTAATACAATGAAGTGCGCAATAAGCCAATGCAGATCAGTAAAGACTGTTGGCAAGGTTAAAGAAAATTAATTTATCACTTAGGACAATTCTTTTTGATGGTAATCACCTTTCATGCTGAAGTTAAAAAATGACCCCTCCTGAAACTTATAGATTTTACCCCTAAAGCCTAGCTTTCCCTCACTTTCCCAACTCCTATCAATAGTTATCTTTAAATTCTCATGATCCACATCTACGGAGATCCAATGTCCTTGATATCTCATTGTTAATTCGATGCCTTTTAACTCATCAGGCAACATCGGATTAAACCATAATATTCCTTCATGCATTTCCATCCCGGTAAAACATCTTTGAACAATATCCACTGTGCCCGACATGGCCCCTAGGTGAATACCTTCACTGGTAGTTCCCCCCTGAATGTCGGAAAGGTCACTCATCAGCGCTTCCTGAAAGACTCTCCAAGAGTGCTTACGATCTGATCGTGATAATACCCACGCATGGACAATGCGACTTAAAGACGAGCCACTGGAGGTGTGACCTAAGTAGTAGAGTATGTTTTTGCTGATTAAGTCCTGTTTAAATTCATAACCCATCCAGGCAAATCCCTCAGTAATTTCTTCGGCACTAAAAAGGTAGAAAAGCATCAGGACATCCCCTTGCTTGTTTACCTTATAACGATTGATGGAGTCGCCCTCTGCTTCCAGAATCCGGTCCAGCCGCTGCAGGTCTTCATACATCTGATGATATTTTTCCCAGTTAAAATCCTTCAATTCTTCAAAGCCTTCAAATTGAGAAATGATGCCATCCTTCTGAAAAGGAATATAAATATTCCGTCCGACATGTTCCCAATGAACAAGATCACCTTCCGTAACACCTACCATTCTTAGCAATTCATTTTTCCGGGACTCTGCCAGCGGTTCAAGTAGCTCCAAGGCCTTCCTGATGGACCATGAGGCCATATAGTTAGTATAGGCATTATTGTTAAGCCCATGTTGTTCCACCTCAGGGTACTGAGTATGGAATTCATCCGGGCCCACAATTCCTTTTATTTCATAACGCTTCTTTTTGGGATTAAATTCCGCGAGACTGACCCAGAACTGAGCTATTTCCAGCACAATCTCAGTTCCGTATAAAGAGATAAATTCACGGTCATTGGTCACCTGGAAATATTTAAAAATATTGTAAACAATCGCTCCATTAATATGACGCTGCCGGTGAGTATTATCGGGAATCCATCTTCCCGATTCAGGATTCAAATGAAACTTCTGACTCTCCTCTCTTCCATCACTACCGCTTTGCCAGGGAAACATCGCCCCCTCAAGTCCCTCTTCCTTAGCAAGCCGTCTGGCAACATCAAGCCTGCGATATCGGTACATCAGAAGAGACCGGGCGAGTTCCGGCATGCGGAAATAAATAAAGGGGAAAATAAAAGTTTCATCCCAAAAGATGTGACCACGATAGGCTTCACCATGAAGTCCTCGTGAAGGAACACTGACGTCCCTGCCAATAGAATTATGAGAAACAGTTTGAAGCAAATGAAAGATATGAAGCCGCAGAATTTTATTTTCTTCACTCATTCCCTTTAGTGAAATATTAAATCTTCCCCATAGGCTTTTCCATTTTTCTTTATGGGCTTTGAGCAGATCATCAAACCTTCTCATTTCATTATTTAAATTCCTTGCGGCCTTTAAAGGGTGGCTGATGGCAAAGTCATGGGAAGTATATAAGGTCACCATTTTCTCTATTCTGACACTTTTCAAATTTCGACACTTGAATTTTAAAAGTTGCCCGGCCTTTTCGTGCTCAAAGAAACTCTCCCTTACAATCGGTAAGCGGCATTTATTTTCATAAACTCGTGTTTGTACTACTTGTGCCATCATGATTTGAGATTCACGGGTCTCGCATAAAAGATAAAAGGAGTCTTCGCTTGATAATCCAGTATCCAAAATTTTCAAATGCTTGCCATTTAACTGCCGATATCTGGCGATTCCATTATTAGTAACAGATCCATCGATCATTGATTTTACTTCAACCTCGCCTTCCCAATTTCGGGGTGTAATAATCCAGGAAATTCCGGCGACATGGGGATTATCCATACTGACAAATCTCTTGGTCTCAAGGCATGTCACCATATCATGTGTACGAAAAAGGATGGTCCTGTTCAGCACCCCACTTTTCATATCCAGCTGCTGATGAAATTTTAAAATTTCAACACGGTCTAAGGAGAACCAATCCCCATTTTTTATCCTAAGATTAAGAGAGGTCCAATCAGGCCAGTTAACCAGGTCTTCATTTTCAATAATTTTTCCTTCAATGACAGAATCTGCCCGATTAAATCCACCGCCTAAATAAGTGCCGGCATAACGATCCCGCTCGCAGGATGCCTCTTCACGTGCACCACGGGTGGCAAAATAACCATTACCCAAGGTGCAAAGAGTTTCATTCAGGCCTTCTTGTTTTGGATTCCATTCGCTGTAATCAAGTTCCCAGTCAGACATTTTTTGTGTCCCCTTGAAAATAATCACACATCATTTTTAAAAATTTTTTAATTTCTTCAGGACCTTTTAAGTGATAGCGCGCCAGCGAGGGACGCTTTTCCATGCTGGCCAGAATAGGCACTCCCCAATTCCTCATTTCACGAAAAGCATCTTCATCGGTTCGACCATCGCCAAAGTACAATGGTGGATTTTGTTTAGGGTCCAGATGCAAAACATCATATAACTTTAAAATGGCCTTTCCCTTGTCCCAATTAAGACGGGGCAGAATTTCAATGACTGCTTCCCCTGACATGTATCGCAGAGATGGATGTTCAAAACAATAATCGCGGATCGCTTCTCGGATGGTGGCAATGTCCGCTGGGGATTTAATCATCCGATAATGAAAGGCCAGACCAAATTTTTTCCTCTCTATCAAGAGGTCCTCAATTGGTCCCAGCTCCTTAGTTAACTTAAGTTGAGCATCATCCAGGAGCGGGATGAGATCGTGGGCCTCTTTTAATTCATAATGATAACCATCTTGTCCGGAGATTTCGAAACCATGACAAGCGGCATAGTACACCTGCGGGAGACTTAACATCTTTTTTATGACTCCAGTATCTCTGCCGGTAATAATGCATACTGGAAGATACTGAGAACAAGTGTGAATTAACTCCGAGATCCCTTCAAGAGGACGGGCCTTATTTGGATCTAAAACGATGGGAGAAAGGGTGCCATCAAAATCTAAAAAAAGAAAATAATTTTCTTTGTTGTCATGAGGAAAGATTGCCTCAAAGCATGTCTTAGCATCAGGAAGGTCCAAAAAGTCTTTCGCCTCGTTTATTTCCCACAGGGAAGAAACGACCTGATCTGCTCCGACATCTTTTAGCCTTTTGAGAACATGCTGATCCTTATAGATATTTATCCCATAAACTTTTTTAAAATGCCCTTTCCGTCCTGATTTAATTCCCGCCAGGGAATCCTCCACAACAGCACATTCCTCAGGTGAAAGATGAAGTTCCCGTGATGCCTCTAAAAAATAATCAGGACTTGGTTTTCCTTTAAGATTTTTAGCTCCTGCCACCTGCGGATCAACGATGACCTGAAAATATTGATCAATCTCAGCTTCATTCAGGATTAAACGACAGTTCATACTGGATGACACCACTGCCATGGGGATACCGTGATCTTTTAGTTTTTGAATAAAACTAAAACTTTCTTGAATGAGATGAGGTCCTTCGCGCTCAAGGATCTTCTGGTAATAAGTATTCTTTTTAAGTCCTAATCCCTGGATGGTATTTGCGCTAATGTCGTCTAGGGATGTTCCCTCATTTAAATGAATGTTTCTGGACGTTAAAAAACCACGTACCCCTTCAAAACGAGGTTTCCCATCAAGGAACTCCTGATAATCTCTGTGAGGATCAAAATCATCCAGGATCTCATCATCAGCATGAGGAGAATCTCGTCGTTTCAGCAGAAATTCATTAAACATCCTCTCCCATGCTTTGGCATGAAGGTCATGAGTTTCAGTAAGGACTCCATCTAGATCGAAAATAAACGCTTTTAAATTATTTTCACCAAGATGGCCCATGATCATCTCCTGAGCTGTTTGCTAATCTCTTACCTGATAATTGCGATGACTCATATTGGAGTTGTAACCAGATCCAGAAATTTCACAAACTCCTTGAGAATCAATCATGGAGTGTTTTCTTCGGGCCATATTCTCTTCAAAGTTGGGAGAACGTTTATTTTCTTTTTTTAAAAAGTTTTTTTGAAGAACTTCATCTGGCACGGTTTTCCTGACCTTGCTTGGTGAATCCATTTTTGATTTTTTTAAAAAACCAAAAAACATATTAATAAAATCTATTTTCATACTTTCCCCTGATTAATGTCATCTCACAATGCTACCCTTCCAAGAGTTCAAGAGAATCTCAATTCATTATTAATCTTTCATGGATGCGTTCAAGGCCTCTTCTGGATCCTGAAGAGAAGCATAATCACCTCGGAGGGCCTTCAGGGCATGTCTTTCCTGCTCTATTTCCCGATAGGTTCGCTTTCCCCATTTTCTAAACACAGGAAGTGCTGGATTTTGACCCTGGATGCCATGTAGCAAAAGAAAGGCCATCACTATGACCGACAAAAAAAGCCAATAGGGACTAAAGATGTAGGCAAAAAAAATCCCTGAAAGTGCGGTTGATGCCACAATGACTTCAAGTAACCGTTCAATGTCCCATTCTTTAGATAGTTCTTTTAATCTTAGATCAATGGATTCTCGATTTCTGCCATAGGTCTGAACAGTATCGAAGGTCGTGATTTTGATTTTTTCTAAAGGAGAGAGATCCACATGGCCTCCAATCAAACAACATCATACATCCCGAAGGATGTATGAAGGCTTAATGGAAACTAAATTGAAGTTGATCAAAGAATTTTAATTATCTTTTAAAGAAGGAAATTATTCGAGAAAGAATTCCCGGTTTCGTTTGAGGTCCAGCGGCAGCTGCAGCAACTGTTTTTTGCGGCATCTCAGGAGTCTTAACCGATTGAAGCTTTTCTTTATTTTCAGAACGAGGCCTATGATCATCACGAGGGCGGGATCTTTGAGGTCTATTGCCTTGGGGCCCATCGCCCTGAGGTCTTGCCGGACGCTCACCAGGTTTAGGGGCCGGAACTCCTCGAAGCTTTTCAATGTCTTTAATGGCCTTGTCATCTTTTCCAGGAACGGCGAAGGTGCTGGCATGACCGGTTAATCCACGTCTTCCTGTCCGTCCAATACGGTGGACATAATCAGCAGCTTCACGTGGAACATCGTAATTCACCACATGAGCAACATCATCTACGTCAATTCCACGCCCCATGACATCAGTGGCGATAATAACCCGATACTTTCCGGACTTAAAATCTGCAACGGCAAGTTCGCGGGCATCTTGTGGTAAATCTGAATGGATGTAAGTAACACTTTCAAAACCGGCATTCTGTAAAGAGCGCCAAACCTGATAGGCCCGTTCTTTCGCCTTAACGAAGACGAACATGGTTCCCTTTTCATGCCTTAAGATACGGATTAAATTTCCCAACTTCTGATCTTCAGAAATCCAAAATAGCCGCTGGTCAATCTTAGGTGCTGACTCTACAGTTCGCTTAATAATAACTTCTTTAGGTTCTCTCATCGCCTTGCGGGCCAATTTTTCCACTGTTGGTGAAAAAGTTGCTGAGAACATCAAAGTCTGTCGTTCTTTGGGAATTTGCTCCGTAATGGTATCAATCTGCTTGGCAAAGCCCATTTCTAGCATCCGGTCAGCTTCATCAAAGATAAGACATTGAATAAAGTCCAACCAAACGTTACCACGCTCGAGATGATCACAGAGTCTGCCGGGAGTGGCCACGATGATATGGGGAGAAGCGGCCAGTGCTTCTTTTTCCACAGGGATTGAGGCACCACCGATACAAACGGCCACTTTCATGCCATAGGCAGAAGCAAAAGCTTCAAAGACCGCGCCAGTTTGCTGAGCTATTTCACGAGTAGGTGAAAGGGCCAGAATATAAGTTCCATTTTTACCTTTAAAGCGTTCAACAGCAGGGATAACGAAACTGGCCGTTTTCCCACTTCCTGTTTGTGAAGAGGCCAAGACATCAAATCCCTGAAGAACAAGTGGGATTGCTTGGGCCTGGACAGCAGTCGGTGTGTTATAGTTGGCCTGTTTGATTTGTTCCAACATTTCAGAAGAGAGGCCCAAATCGGCCCAAGTAGCAGTATTTTGTATTTCCATAAATTTAATCCTATCATACATTAATTGACTCTGCGATAATTCAATTTATGGGCCGTTTCATTTTCCTCATTTTAATTTTACCTTTTCTCATCAGCTGGACAGCCTTAGGAGCTGAAGTTCTCCCAATGAAATCAACAGTTGAGGCCCATATCCTGAGACTTGGTCCTGGCGAAGATCCCAAAACAACTTTAATAAAATATGTTCAAGAAAAAAAGATTCAAGCAGCATCCATTGCATCGGCCGTCGGTAGCCTCTCTGTAACATTTCTGCGCTACGCAAATAAAAATGACTTTGTAAAAATTGAAGGTTTCAGAGAGGTTGTCTCCTTGAGCGGCACTCTCGGCGCCAGTAGTGGAGTTCATCTCCATCTCAGTATTTCCGATGATAAGGGCGCGACTCTCGGGGGACATCTGGCCGATGGGTCCAAGGTTTATACCACTCTGGAGATTGTCTTACTTGCTTATCCCGAGCTTGAATTCTCTAGAGAAGTTGATCCTAAAACAACATTTAAAGAACTCTCAATCAAGAAATCCTCCAAATAACGGCCTAATGCGAAAGCATGGTGGTCCATGACGTCAGCTTAAATTATTCTCTACACTTCCTCACAGGACCACTTTGACAACCAAGTGAGGACATATGGAGCTTCAATTCTTTACTCTCAATACGACACAGCAGTGGGGAAAAAAAATCGAAGATCACTTGGAAATCACCATGGGTCTTCATGAAGAAAGAAACTTCGAAGATGGGGAGCACAAGTCTCGTCCCCTGGAAAATGTTCGGGACCGGGATGTCTTTGTCCTGCAATCCCTTTATAGTGATGCCGAACAAAGTGTTAATGATAAAATTTGTCGCTTACTTTTTTTCATCGGTGCCCTAAAAGATGCATCCGCCCGGCAAGTCACAGCCGTCATCCCCTATTTCGCCTATGCCCGAAAAGATCGTAAAACAAAAACCCGAGACCCTGTAACGATGAAATATATGGCACAGCTTCTGGAAGCGGCCGGAGCCGATCGGATCATCACCATGGATATTCATAATCTGGCGGCCTTTCAAAATGCCTTTCGGATACCAACAGAACACTTAGAGGCTCGAGTTCTTTTTGCCCCCTACTTTTCCCTCCATTTAAAAGATGAAGAAATTGTCATTGTCTCTCCCGATGCCGGTGGGGTTAAGCGAGCAGAACAATTCCAAAAAACATTATCAGGGCTGATGCATAAAAAGATCGGTCTGGCCTTTATGGAAAAACAACGAAGTGAAGGAGTTGTTGAGGGCGGTGAGAAAATCATTGGAGATATTAAAGACAAAGTGGTGATCATTATTGATGATATCATCAGCTCAGGAAAAACGATTGAATTGGGATTAAAGTCCCTCAAAGATCAAGGAGCCTCCAGAATTTTTGTCTGCGCCTCCCATGGCATTCTCACTAAAGAGTCCAATAAAGTCCTGGCGAGTCCTCTCATTGAAAAGATTTTGATTACCGACAGTATCCCCCCACGCCATGTTGATCAAAATATTCTCCAGGAAAAAATCATTATCATGAATTCTACTCGTCTTTTTGCCAGGGCGATGAAGCGGGTTCAGGCGGGAGACTCGGTAGTAGATTTGCTGGAACACTATCCAGAAGCTACTCAAGAATTATCTCTGCTAAGCTAAGATAATTTCGAGCCTTCTTCTTCCACTTTTCCTTGTTGCTCACTCTGATATCATCCAGATGCCAGACCGAGATTTTGGCCCTTAAAGCTGCACGAAAACTTTTATAAAAAACAATCAGCTCCGGTGAGACCCTATCCTGACTTTCCTTTAGATAGGTGTCCAAAAAATTTCTGGCCAGAGAGAAGTCTCCCAACATTTCGCATTCAAGCATGAGATAAGTTAATTCATCCACAGGATCAAGGCTTCGGAGATCATGACTAAATTCCAAGCGGTCGATAATAACCGGAGGACTGGTAAGACAAATATGTTCTGGTCTTAAATCCCCATGACACTCCTTAATCCTGCCTTCTCTCACTCTTTGATAGAATAAATCCCTATGTGAGTGAAGAAAGCGCAGTTGGGCAGCTTGAATACTATTCACCAGCTTTAAGTCGAGGCCATATTTGGGCAGTGTTAAAGCAGAGCGGTTTTCCTCTACATATTGCAAGAACCTGGCATGGTAGGTTTCGGAAGATATTTTTACTGACGGTTCTGTGAGATAAAAGTTTGTTAAATTTCTGGCGGCCTCAGTGATTTTGACAATCACCTGTTCCATCGTCAGCTCAAAAGAAATTCTTTTCATTTTAATAAGCCACTCTACGACCTTGCCAGAAATATCATAATTTTCTAAATGAAGTTGGTTCTCTTCATCCATAACCAGAGGGACGAGTTCGAGATAGACGCCGGGAGCGAGCCTTTGATTCACTTGCAACTCCGTCTGGGCATTTACAAACCGTTCCCCCAAAGTGTCCAGTTTCAAATGAGGAAAGCTATTTGGTTTTTTTAATTTATAAGCATATTTATCGGTTAAAAAAACCCATGACATATGAGTTTCCACGGCCACCGCTGAATGGGACTTCATAAAATCAACTTTATATTTTAATTCCGCCCACAAATCCTGAGAAGGAATTGTCATTTGAGATAACGACATGCGCTCACCTCATCGTGCCTTTTTCTTATGCAAGAACGGGGCTAGCTTTTAGGAATGAAAAACAACACTTTTGAAAACAAAGTTGTCATCGTTACAGGGGCCGCTTCAGGCATAGGCAGGGCCACAGCATTGGCCTTTGCCCGGGAAGGAGCCCAGGTCGTGGTCAGTGACGTCAGGGAGGAAGAAGCAAGGGAAACCTGTCGGCTCATAGAACAAGCAGAAGGCAGTGCTTTTTACATCAAGTGCGATGTCTCTCTTGAGAGCGATGTAAAAAACATGGTGGAACAGACAATGAAAAAATTTGGTCGTCTCGACTGTGCATATAATAATGCAGGAATTGAAGGAGTGCCTTCTTCGACAATGGAATGCTCACTTGATAATTGGAATCACACCATTGATATTAATCTCAAGGGTGTTTGGCTCTGCATGAAATATCAAATACCCATAATGCTCGCCTCAGGCAGAGGCAGTATTGTTAACTGCTCATCGATCGCTGGTGTCATAGGATTCAAAACAATACCTGCCTATGTGGCCAGTAAGCATGGAGTTATTGGACTTACTAAAACAGCGGCGCTGGAATATGCTCAAAACTATATTCGAGTCAATGTTGTCTGTCCCGGTGTCATCCACACGCCCATGCTTGATCGATTTACGCGAGGTCAGGAAGATGCGATGGGCCAGCTCGCTCCCATGGGCCGGGTTGGACAACCGGAGGAAATAGCTGAAAGTGTCTTATGGCTTTGTTCGGATCAAGCCTCTTATGTTACGGGTCTGACTCTAACCGTAGATGGTGGCTGGACGGCTCAATGATACTTACTCAGTATATCCAGGACCTCTTCGTCTTCGACTTGTCCGAATTCATCATACCAAAGTCCAATACTGCTTAAATTAGGAAGCACATACAGGCAAACAACTTCATCATACACTTCATTGGCCCGGTGAATATCTTCCGGGCCAACAGGAACTGCCAGAATTAATTTTTTCGGTCTCAGGGAGCGCAGGTATTTTCCAGCAGCAATGGCGGTAACACCTGTTGCATAACCATCATCAATCACAACAATAGTTTTTCCTTCCATATTCGCAAGCGGCTTCCCATGACGATAAAGTTCTACTCTTCTTTTTAGTTCTGATTTTTCATGCTTAATAATATGTTGAACTTCCATTGAGTCAGGCAAAAATGAATGAGCGATGGTGGGATTAAATGATGGGATTTCATCTTCACAAATGGCCCCGATTCCAAACTCTGGCTGACCAGGGGCCCCTATTTTTCGGGCAATCACCACATCCACGGGTAGCCCTAACAATTCGGCGACCTCATCCGCAACAGTAACTCCTCCTCGTGGTAAGGCCAGAATTACAGGATTATCCAAAGACATCTCTGCCAGAGTTCGCGCTAGTTTTTTTCCAGCATCTCTTCTGTCCCTGAATAATGATCTCATCAGCCCCCCCCACTTAAAGATCATTGTAAAGGAGTGCGCGAGTCTAATGGAATGAAACTTGCAATAAGATTCATCGGATAAAATCAGGAGGTTTCATGGCGCACTTTATAAAAGATCTGGACACCATCACCATTAAAGATATTCCTTCTGTTGGTGGAAAAACAGCATCACTCGGCGAAATGACCCGTGAGCTCAGTCCTGAGGGCATAAATATCCCGCCGGGATTTGCCATCACTGCCGATGCTTACGACGAAATAATTTTCCATGGACAGTTGGCAGAAAAGATTGATCAATTGTTGTCCTCTCTCGATACAAAAGATGTTGCAGCACTGTCACAAGCGGGTCGCAGCATCAGATCCATGATTAAAGAGGTCAAATTTCCAGAAGCGCTCGAACATGAAATAAGAGCGGCCTATCAAAAACTGAATGAATTAACAGGAACAAAGGACTGTGATATTGCAGTCCGTTCTTCGGCCACAGCTGAAGATCTACCAGATGCCTCATTTGCCGGGCAACAAGAAACGTTTTTAAATATTCGAGGCGAAGATAACTTGCTACGGGCCTGTAGTCAGTGTTTCGCTTCTCTTTTTACTGACCGTGCAATCAGTTACAGAGTCAATAAGGGGTTTAAACACTCCGATGTTAAGCTCTCCATCTGTATCCAACAAATGATTCGCTCCGATTTAGCTTCATCCGGAGTTATTTTCACTCTGGAACCAGAATCAGGTGCGACCAATGTGATTTTAATCACAAGCGCCTATGGTCTGGGTGAAAATATAGTTGGCGGTAAAGTCGACCCAGATGAATTTCTGGTGCAAAAGGACCTCATCGGTAGAAGTCGCCTCCCCATTATTCGCAGAAAAATTGGGGCAAAACAAATGCGACTTAGCTATGACAGCAGCGGAACCCAAACAACCAAAAACATTGATGTGCTGGAGGTAGAAAGAACCAGACCCTCACTTTCGGATCAGGAAATCCTTCAATTGGCCAAATGGTCAAGGATCATTGAAAACCATTATTCAAGCCTTCATAAAAAATACATGCCAATGGATATTGAATGGGCCAAAGACGGAAGAAGTGGAAAATTATTTATCCTTCAGGCCAGACCAGAAACGGTTCATGGATCTCATAAATCCTCATTCAGCGAATCCTATCGTCTGTTACAAAGATCCCGTATTTTGTTAAAGGGCCGCGCTGTTGGTTCTAAAATAGGAACAGGTCGCGTGAAAATTATTAACAACGTTGGAGAACTCACAAAGTTTCAACCCGGCGAGGTTTTAGTTACTGACATGACTGATCCAGACTGGGAGCCGGTGATGAAAAAAGCGGGGGCCATTATTACCAATCGTGGAGGACGAACTTGTCATGCCGCAATTATCAGTCGTGAACATGGAGTTCCCTGCCTGGTGGGTACTGGTACCGCCACTGAAACGTTAAAAGACAATCAAGAGGTAACTATCTCCTGTGCTCAGGGTGATGAAGGTTACGTCTTTGAGGGCATTTTAAAATTTTCCAAAGAGAACATCAAATACACCGATTTACAAAAGACCAAAACCAAAGTGATGGTTAATTTGGGGAATCCCAACGAAGCCTTTCAGACTTCCATGTTGCCTGTTTCAGGAGTAGGTCTCGCCCGGATGGAATTCATCATCAATGACATTAAAATACACCCGATGGCCCTCATTAACCTGGAAAAATTAGACGATCTGGAAACCAAAAATGCCATTCTAAAAACCATCGGTAATTATGCAGACCGACCCACTCGTTATTTTGTCGATAAGCTCGCCGAGGGGGTGGCCATTATCGCCGGCGCTTTTTATCCACGCCCAGTCATTGTTCGTTTTTCTGATTTCAAAACTAATGAATATGCACATCTATTGGGCGGTAAATCTTTTGAGCCCCAGGAAGACAATCCCATGATCGGTTTTAGAGGTGCTTCCCGTTACTATCATCAAAATTATCGGGAAGGATTTGCACTTGAATGTCAGGCAATCAAATTAGTGAGAGAAGAAATGGGCTTAACCAATGTCAAAGTGATGGTGCCCTTTTGTCGAACTCCGCAAGAAGGCAAAGAGGTTTTGAATGAAATGGCGGCCAACAATCTTATTCGTGGGAAAGATGGTCTGGAAGTCTATGTCATGGCCGAACTCCCTTCTAACGTACTTAGTGCTGCGCAATTCGCAGAACATTTTGATGGATTTTCTATTGGCTCAAATGACCTGACGCAAATGATATTAGGAGTGGACCGAGATTCAGAAATCCTGGAAGGAATATTTGACGAGAGAGATCCAGCTGTATTAAAAATGCTTGCGATGGTCATCAAGGAAGCCAAAATAGCAAACATCCCAATCGGGATTTGCGGTCAGGCCCCAAGTGACTATCCAGAGATAACCAAATTTTTGGTAAACAGAGGTATCGATTCAATTTCTGTCACCTCAGATGTGGCATTGAAAACTTTGAAAATAGTCTCTGATGCTGAAAGTAAAAATCTAATGGCCCGGGATGAATACAACACAAGTGAGCTCATATGAAAATTTTGCTATTGATCAGTGGTCAGAGACTCGTAATAAAGTGAGACATCTTTAATCTGATCAGAAGTTAAATCAGTTACTGCTTTTTCCATCAGTGTTACATGCTCCGAGCCACCTCTTTTATTACTCAAGAATAGCTTTAATTGATTCATCAGATAACTCGCAGGTTGTCCTCTTAAATCTGGAAAATGTGACTTCACAGTCTGTCCACTTTCAGACGGCCCATGACAGCCTATACATGCGGCCACCCTTTGCTCCAGAATTCCTTTATGTGCAATCATCTCCCCTCGCTTGATGGCCTTCTCAATTTCTGGCGTCCTTTCCAAGGTTCGCTTGATTCTTTTTTGCTTACTATAAAACCGGGAAAGCTCTTTGATCATCCTCTCTTCCAGATGCGAGGAAACCAGCTGCATCGTTCCACTATGACGTTTGCCATTAGCATAGGCCTTGAGTGAATGCTCGAGATAGCTTTCGTTCTGACCGGCAAGTATAGGGAAATCGCCTGCCTTCCTTCCATTACCATCGACTCCATGGCAATTTGAACATGATTTTAAAATCGGATGAACAATTTTATCGGCGTCCTCCGCATGGATCATCTTCTGGTAGCTTTCATCATTAAGTTTTGGAAACTTAAGCAAAAAGGCAACCATCGACCACACTTCATCATCTCTCTGCATTGAAGGCCAGGCCGGCATTCCGGTGAACTTCACTCCATGCTTGATGATTCTAAAAAGTTCTTCCGGTTTCCAATCCGAAACTTTGGTTGATAAATGAGGTGCCACCGGTGTGGATTTCTGCCCCAGAAAATGTTCTTCTTCAGCACCACCATGGCAGTGACGACATCCAATTTCATAATGACCGGCCCCTCTTTGAATCATGTCGGCATCATCTAAACGAGGAGGATCCATCATCATCGTGTAAGTAGAGATAGAGCGCTTCATGGAAAAAGTAAGAATCCACTCAGTGATGGGCCAGTGACCGGAACTGGCACTGATGGGTATAATCCCAGAGAGCATCACTGTGGTGCCGAGAAATCCTATAATGACTAAAAAGATAAGAATTGGTTTAAACCATTTTTTCATATCTTCTTTCCTTCAATAGTTTATATGTGATCCATAATCCGCCAGAAAAATAGGACAGACCTCCTACCACCAACATAATCGCCCCACCTAATTGCTGATCCTCAAGTGCTGTGAGAGAACCATGCCCATGGTGATGGGGATAAAGCGGATAAGAAGCGAGCCCCAACAAAACTCCCAGAAAAGTCATATGCATGGATGTCAGGAGAAGCCCTATAATTCCGGCGGCCTTATTTCCAAAAGAGGAAAGCCATACCCAAACACCGGCCAGAAGAAACATCCCTTGTTCAAGAAAGATTCCCCCTCTTTCATGTCGGGCAAAATGATGAAGCGTGGGAGCATGCCAGATCCAGACAATCAAGAGCTCTCCAAAGGCAGCAGGTATCGGTGCAAAGAAAACAGGATATGTGATAGTAGGATCAAACTTACTTCCATAAATACCGAGAGCAATAAATGGCGAGGCCAGAGCAACCACCATCATGTGCATAATCATGTGTCCATAAAAAGCCGAATGAGCAAGCTCAGGCAATGGACCGGCCCAGGCAAGCAGTAAGATCATTAACCCAATAATCAAATGCTTTATTGGTTTCATTCACAACTCCCGAAAACAAAGACAGCGTAGGCGTTGTAAATAATGGCGATAAAACTCAGGCTAGATACAAGTAACCCCGTGAGCCCCAAAAATCGATCTCGATCTTGAATCGTATCAGTGTCCTGTGAAGAATGAGCAAGGCCACTGCTATATTTTTTAAGGCCACTCATGATTCCCTGGCCCACGATGACCAGTGAAATGAAAGTAAGGCCTCCAATGAGCAGCTTTACTATTTTCAAATCGCTGGCCGGAAATTTTGCACACCATATGGCCGCTATAGTATAGGAAGCCGTAAAATGAAGCGACCACACCAGGGGAGAGAGGGCCAAGAGCCATAAAGGGTGTTTTTTTGTCATCTCAAGTTTCTCCTTTATGAAGCCGCCGGAAAACCAGCAATAACCATGGCGGTAATAAGACCAGTAATAGCAATGAAACTTTCATATAGGGAAACATTGGTGATATCGGCGTCGTATTTGGCAGTCATCTTCTTACCCAGTCGTCGTGCCATACAATACAGCTGCATAAGTGCACCTAAAGCTGCATGGAGAGCGGTCCATATGACAAGAATCCATACCGTGGCCTCGTAAACATGATGAGTGGGATCCATTTGATACTTTAATGGGCCGGCAAGAAAGGCCAGTGCTCCTGCCAAAGAACAGAAAACGGCGAGCAGCAAGATCCCATAAAAAAGTATGGCCTTATCCTGATTATTTAATTTTTTGGCGAGTTTTGTCAGAAGCCAGGAAAGAGATATGAGCAAGGCCCCGGTCACCGGCCAGAAAATTCCGGGTCCAACACTATCCTCTGGCGGAAAATTTTGTTGAATCGTCCAATAAAAGAAATATCCAAAGATAAGAGAAATAAACGCCGTAAGATCGGCCAGCATCGTAATAAACATTGCCCACCAACCGACGGCATGAGGTCCCGACTGATAAATGGGAAGGGTTACCCCTAAGCCAACATCTTTCTCTTCTTTCTCCGGAATCCAGGCAGAGCCAGTCCATAACCAATAGATGATGGTGGCCATTGCGAGAATGCCTGAAATCGTTGTCGCCACCCACCAGTGATAAGTGGCAAAGATAAAAAAGCCTCCAGAAAAGAGGGCCGCCAGATGAGTAATAAAAGTTGGACCGGGAACCCGCAGGCACTGAACCGGTTTTGCATCAAGGGTGCTGGTCACTAAAGTTTCTCTCATCACTTCAGCGGCATCAGGAAGATAAAAATGTCCATTATCCACGTCATGAATAAAGTTTGGTTGTTCCCATAAGGGATAGCGGCTTTTGATCATCGGGATAGAACGTATTCCCCACATGCGATCAGGGATTTTCATCGACCATTCAAGAGTTCCTGCCTTCCAGGGATTTCTCTCTGAATAGGACAATTTTCCTTTGGGCCTTAAAAGATCCCAAAGAAGAACCAAAAATCCTGTCCCCAGGATAAAGGCACCGATGCTTGAAATTAAATTAAGAGTACTCACACCCATGTCATCTGAATAAGTATAAATACGCCGAGGCATACCCAGGAGACCACTGGCATGCATGGGAAAGAAAGTGACATTAAAACCAATCAGAACCAGCCAGAAACAAATTTTTCCCAACTTATCAGAGAGCTTTTTTCCAATGATGATGGGAGCGTAATAATAAATTCCCGCCAAGATGGGAAAGACACTTCCTCCGATTAAGACATAATGAAGGTGGCCTACGATAAAAAACGAGTCATGGGCCTGGAAGTTAAAGGGAGCGATAGCCAGCATGACCCCCGTAAGACCACCAATAACAAAGGTAGCAAGGCCTCCGATGGCAAAAAGCATGGGAACAGCTTTCACAGAACGCCCTATAAGAAGTGTGGCAAGAAAACAGAAAAGCTGAACTCCCGTAGGTATGGCGACGGCCTGAGAGGCGGCAGAGAAAATACCAAGAGAGATTCCCGGAAGACCCGTGGTGAACATATGATGAACCCATAGTCCAAAACTCAAAAAGCCAGTCCCCACAGCTGATAAAACCACCCAACTGTAACCGATCAGAGGTACTCTGGCGAAAGTGGGAATAATGGTTGCAAGGAGGGCGATGGATGGAAGAAAAATAATATAAACTTCCGGATGCCCAAAGATCCAGAATAAGTGCTGCCATAAAAGAGGATCGCCTCCCCGACTGGCATCAAAAAATGGCCAGTTAAAGGCCCGCTCCATTTCCAGCAAAATGTCTCCCGCAATAAGAGGCGGAAAAGCAAAGAGGATCATGATGGCAACCACTAAAATATACCAGGCATAAATGGGTATGAGGTTGATGCGCATGCCGGGAGGTCGGCATTTTAATATTCCGACAATCAATTCTACGGATGCTGCAATTGAAGCAATTTCAATGAATGTGAGTCCTAAGAGCCAGATATCGGCCCCTACTCCTGGTTGATAACTTGTGGTTAGTGGTGGGTACATGAACCATCCACCCTTGGGGGCAGCACCAAAGAAAAGTGATCCACAGACAAAAATTCCACCTAAGAGGAAACACCAATAACCATAGGCAGAGAGTCGAGGGAAAGGCAAATCCCGTGCTCCCAGCATCTGTGGCAAAAGAAGAATAGAGATGGCCTCAAAGATAGGAATGGCAAAGAGGAACATCATCACTGTTCCATGCATGGTAAAGATTTGGTTATACTGCTCGGCCGTGAGAAAATTATTATCTGGTACTGCCAACTGCACTCTGATGAGTAGTGCCAGCACTCCAGCGAAAAAAAAGAACGCTAGTGAGGTCACGGTATACCACATCCCAACTTCAGAATTATTGACCTCGGACCAGTATCTCCAACCACTAGGCACTCTCCACGCCTTATTCAGTCTTTTTTCCTCTTCCTGACGGATACGATCTTTTACTTCTTCCATCACTTTAATCCTTCCATCCATTCTGAAATGGCCTTTTGTTCATCAACAGGCAACATATCAAAAGCAGGCATCTTAACCTCTGGTTTGATTATTCCGGTCTCACGAATCCAGCGATGAAGAGATGCTGTATTGTTTTTTAAAATTCCTGCGCCAATGCGGTGGCGACTTCCAATATGAGTCAGATCCGGGCCCACCTGCCCCATAGTGCTTAGACCTCTGACGGTATGACAAGAAATGCAGCCACTCGTGACAAAGGCCTTTTCCCCTGTTTGACTCCGAGGTGTAGCGGCCCTCGCGGCAGGTTGCTTCTGCTTTTCCAACCATTCATTAAAAACTTTTCTTTCGACGACTTTGACATCGAGATGCATGAGGGCATGGGAAGTTCCACAGTACTCAGCACAGGCCCCTCGGTAATGTCCTGTTTTGGTGGGAGTAAAACTTAACTTCGTGGTTCGTCCCGGAATCATATCTATTTTCCCTGCCAGAGAGGGAATCCAAAAAGAATGAATGACATCTTCACTGGATAAAAAAAATTGCACCGGTTCATTCACCGGGAGCCAAATTTCATTGGCCAGTTCGACCTCTTGCTCTTTCCCTAATGGATACTTTACTCTCCACCACCATTGAGCACCACTGACCTTGACCGTTAGGCTTCCTTCGGGAGCGGCCTTCACCAAAACTGGCAAAGGTGAAAGACTAAAATAAATTGAAATGCTAATGACGATGACCGGGAACAGAGCACCACCACCAATGACCAAGAAGCGGGTCCTGTTTAATTTATGAGGCCCTGGTCTCACCAAAACGGTGTAGAACTCGAGGACAACAAAAAGAATCCAGATAAGAATCGCTATTCCAAATAGCCACCAAAACATATCGGCAATAATTTTGGCCGAGCTACCTGCAGGATTCAGCGCAGAATACTGTCCATTGCAGGACACAAGCGTACAGAGAAACAGAAATTCCGCTTTCAGTTGCTTCATAGATAGTATCTACTCCGCAGAAAGTTTTAGTACGACCGCGTTCTTTTGGGTCCTCTTTTCTAACTCAATTTTTATTGTGCGGCCCGAATTAAGCCCTAGCGTAACTGATAATGATTCCTAAAAGAGTACAAGTTCCTAGGATAGTGAAGAGCCCCTTCTTGAATTTAAATTGCAATATCAGAGCTATAAGGCAGATGCCTGTTGCAAAAAGATCAATTGAACTCCAAACCGGATATTCAAATTCCAGCCAATAGGCATTAACTTGTTCGGACTGAAGGAATAAGGCTTTTAATACAAACCATACCGAAAGATTGAAAATGACTCCAACCACAGAAGCGGTGATTGCCTGTAGAGAGTCAGATAAAATTTTCTGGCCCCGAATATATTCAATGTAGGGAGCAAAAGTAAAAATCCACAAGAAGCAGGGAGCGAAGGTCATCCATGTTGTGAGGACTGACCCTATGAAGGCTGCCACATAGGGCGAACTGACATCAGGAAAACGATAGGCACCCATAAAGCCAACAAACTGAACGGTTTGAATAAGTGGGCCAGGTGTGGTTTCCGCCATGGCCAGACCATCGAGCATTTCTGTTCCAAGTAACCATCCATAAACTTCGACTGCTTTTTGGGCCACATAACTTAGGGCCGCGTATGCTCCCCCGAATGTCACCATCGACATCTTACTAAAGAATATATTCAGAGTATGAAAAGTGGAGTCCTCACCAAAAATAACCAAAGTAAGGAGGAGAGGGGCCATCCAGACCATCAGCCACACAGCAATGGTTCTTAAAGTCTGAGCAAAAGACGGACGAGGCAGAGCACCCAAATCTGTTATGAGTTCATGATGGGCATAAAACTTTCCATAGAGGATGCCCACAATAGCAGAAAAAACGACCACGATGGGAAATGAAAGATTGAAGAAGAACAACGCCACGAAGGCCAAAATGGCCATGCTCCAATAAAATCTGTTCCGAAGAGACTTCTTTGAAATCCTATAAAGTGCGGCCGAAACAATGGCGATAATTGCCGGCTTCATTCCGTAAAAGAGCCCTTGTACAAAGGGAACATCATTAAAAATCACATAGAAGTAGGATAATAAAAGAATTGAAAGAAAACCTGGCAGAATAAAGAGGCCCCCGGCAATCAGCCCGCCCCTCCATTTGTTCATGAGCCAACCCATATAGGTCGCCAATTGCTGGGCTTCGGGGCCCGGTAAAAGCATGCAAAAATTCAAAGCGTGAAGAAAGCGCTCCTCAGATATTAGTTTTTTGTCTTCCACCACTAATTTATGAATAACTGCGATCTGACCGGCCGGTCCACCAAAACTGTGGGCGGCCACATGGGACCATACTTTCCATTGCTCTTTAGTTGAGATTTTTTGCATGAAACGATTATAACCAAACAAGGCAGTCAAATCAAAGAATCAAATCCTTTATCCAGCTCTATAAAACTCACAACATCCTCTACTCCATTCACATTTTCCACCAAGGCGGTGATCAAAGCTCGGCTTTGCTCGCTGTCTACAGTTCCTGTCAGTGAAACAAAATGGTCCTTGACCGAAACACGGACTTTTGAGGAATCAATTTCTACATGTTTGTGTAAGAGTTCAAGAATAGCCTCACGCAAAAGAAGATCATCACGATTACATTCACCAGATAACTCACCAAGATTGTCATCACCTGAGAGAGCGCTGTGTTTGTTTCTTAGACTTCCCATAGGTCACCTCCTGACAGTATGAAAGCAGGAATGGTGCCAATCATCATTTTTCTGCTTCGCGCATTGAGGCACGAATAAAGTCCACAATGACTTTATGAATAGGCCGAACTATAAAGTACGCGCATGAAAAAGCTCTTTGGCTTAATAACTCTATCAGTCATTTCCATCCTCTACAACTGTATTGCTGTGGCCGCCGCTCCTAAAGTTCTGGTCATGCATTCCTATTCCCAGGGTTACCCATGGACCAAATCACAAATGACAGGGATTCAGGAGACTTTTGAAAAGTTTTATCCTGACGTAGAACTGGCCGTTGAGTACATGGACTGGAAAAATTATCCGGACGAGGTGAATCTTCGTTTTCAAAAAGAAAAAATCTTTTATAAGTACGCAAAGAAAAACTACGACCTGGTCATCGTCACTGACAACGTCGCCCTCGATCTCATCCTCTCGCTCAGAAAAGAATTATTCCCTAATGCTTCGATCATCTTCAGCGGCATCAATCACTTCAAAGACTCTATGCTTGAGGGAGAAGAGAAAATTGGCGGCATCATCGAGAATGTGGATTACGAGCACACAATTGAACTGATGCTAAATGTGCATCCGGAAACAAAGCAAATTGCCGTTATCCTGGATTCCACGCAGATAAGCCAGGAACTCCTGATTGAACTGAAGGAAATTATCCCTCGCTGGAAAAATAAGATCGATTTTAAAATACTCCATGATCTAACCATGGAAAATGTCTTAACTGAAGTAAGCAAGCTTCCTAAAGACGCCCTTCTTTTAAGCACTAATTTTAGTATAGATAAAAAGAGAAGGATTTATAAGCAGCGACAGGCCCTGCGAATTTTCAGTGAAAGAAGTCCGGTACCCGTCTATGGTCTTTGGGGAGTGCAATTAGGCTATGGTATTGTGGGAGGCTGGTTACTGGATGGAAAGCTTCACGGAAAAGTGGCCGCAGAACTGGCCTTAAAGTCACTAAAGGGTGAGGAAATACCCGTCATAAAGCTTAGTCTTTCCCGCTTGGTCTTCGACTACAAGCAATTGAAGCGCTTTAATATATCGCTGGATGATATTCCTGATAATGCAGAAGTCATCAATCATCCCTTGTCGCTTTTCAGAAAATATCGGCTTCAAATTTTTTTTATTGCACTGATTATAGGAATCTTAATCATTTTAAACTTATTTTTAATGGCCACGATCCGAAGAAGAAAACTGGCGGAAGAAGAAAGAGACCTGCTGCTCATTGAAGAAAAGAAGGCACGACAAAGTGCTGAAGAGGCAGTTAAGGCCCGGGAAACTTTTATCGCCATCGCCGCCCATGAACTGCGCACCCCTCTTACTGTCCTCACTCTCCAACTGCAATTGTTACTGCGGATTGCACAGGGTGAAACAAAAAAAGCTTCTACAGAAGAAGAAACTATTCAATCACTCTTCAGGGCCGAAACACAAACCAAGCGCCTAAAATCCCTTATTGAAGATTTAATCTATGTTGCTCAAGAAAATCCAGGACAGATGCGACTCGACCTTGAAGAAACGAACCTAAGGGAGATTATCAAAAAAGTTGAAGATTCTTTTGAAAATATGCTCACTGCCAGCGAATCAAAATTAATTATTCAGATTGATGGAGTTTGCAAGGGTCTTTGGGACAGCAATAAGCTGGAAAAGCTCATTGGCAACCTGCTTAGTAATGCCATTAAATTTGGAAACCAGAGACCGATCGAACTTTTGGTCAAAGCTGAAAAAAAAGGTATTGTCCTTAAAGTTAAGGATCAGGGTATCGGCATCTATAGGGAAGATCAGGCGCGTATATTTGAAAAATTCGGTAGGGCCGTGTCGGAACTAAACTTCGGCGGCTTTGGTCTGGGACTTTATATTTCACAACTGATCACTGAGGCCCATAAAGGTACCATTAAAGTGGAAAGCGAACCGGGAATCGGTTCTGTCTTTACTGTCTTTCTTCCCTACCGCCCTTAGGCTTTCTTGATTTCGGCCACCAATGAGCACTCCTTGCCCTCAAATTGGATATTGGAGTAGAGCACATTTTCTTCCCGAAAAAAGGCTTCAATCTCTTCCCGCAGAATGTCCAAATCATTAATCGTTGTATTCAGGGACACTCGCACATGCAAAGAGAGATTGAACTTTGATTCATCAATAGACCATCCTCGAACCATGTGAACATCTTCAACATGATCCAGGCCCAAAATTTTGGTCTTGAGCTCTTCTACTTTAAGTCCTTCAGGAAATTTTTGAAGCAAGATAGATCCAATATTCTTAAAGTTGGCAAAGACACCTTTTAAAATAATAAATGAGATAAAAATAGATAACACCGCATCCAGGACAAACCAAGGTTTAAACAACAAGACGATACTGACTACCAGGACTGCGGCCCATCCCAGAATGTCTTCCAGTAAATGAATCATGATCATTCTTGTATTGAGACTATTTTCTTTTTTAAGCTTGAAAGCCGCTAAACCATTAACAGCAATTCCTAGCAAGGAAAACCAGATCATCCCTGAAGCTTCCAATGGTTCAGGATTTTTTATCCTCTGGACTGCTTCAAATAAAACATAAATGGTACCACCTAGTAGAACCAATCCATTAATCAGAGCTGCCAGCACAGAAAACCGACGATAGCCGAATGTGAAAGTTGCATCTTCTTCTCTATGGCTGAACTTTTCTGCAAAATAGGAAAACAAAAGAGTCAAGCTATCACCAAGATCATGAATGGCATCGGACTTAATAGCGACACTATTGGTGTAGATCCCACCAATGAATTCAATCACAGCAAATCCTGCATTCAAGAAGAAGGCAGTCATAATCGCCTTTCCCCCTAGGGAATCGCCATGATGATGATGATGATGAGAATGGGCCATAGGTTCCTCTTGTTTAAATCATATCACCTAGACGTTATTTTGGATGATAAAAATCACCTCTGTTCCTGATTCAAATAATTACCTCTCCATTTTAAATGACTAATATCAATTCATATTTACTAAGGAGTAAATAATGAAAACAAGAATCAGTAGTTTGTTAGTGGGTAGCTGTCTTCTTCTCTCATCTGTCTCGGCCATGAGTGCAGATATGATGGTTAGGATGAGAGCGATTAATGTGATGCCGGACGAGTCAGGCACACCGTCGATTATTGGAGGCGACGTTAATCTAAATAATGACTCAGTTCCAGAAATCGATTTCTCTTATTTCTTTAACAAAAACTTTGCGATGGAATTAATTCTCGCAACAACAACACATAAAGCTTCGGCCAGCAATACGGCCCTAAATAACCTGGATCTGGGAGATGTTTCATTACTTCCTCCAACTCTGACTGCTCAATACCACCACGAGTTTGGCAAATTTAAGCCATACCTAGGGGCAGGTCTGAATTACACTATTTTCTATGGTGCTGACTCTGGTGTTGCTAAAAGCGTGACTTACGACAACAGCCTTGGCTACGCTCTTCAAGTAGGTGGTGATTACGAGATTGCAGAAAACACCTATATTAACTTTGATATTAAGAAATTGTATCTCTCAACTGATGTTCACGTTTCAACATATGCTAACGGCAGCGTAGATGCCGAAGTCGATATTGATCCAGTGATTGTTGGTTTGGGTCTTGGATATAGATTCTAATTAAGGGGACGACCAAACGAACCTGCTTGACAGTTGGTCGCTCTCTTTTTTTTTACCAACGATCTAAATGGCAGACCGTTCTTGAATTCCAGCACTGCTCTTCAACACAGAATTTTCTCTCAATAATGGCACTAGAATTTTCAAAAATCAGACTCATCGTAACGATACCATCGTTTTCCTCAAAGGAAGGCCGAGAAACCTTAAAGGACTTATCACTTGCTCCAAATGACAACTGAGGCTCTACCAGGAACTTATTCACCCTTGGGGCCAGCATTTCGACCATGACCGCCCCACCCAGACGGCGATAAAAATCCACTGAGCACTTCAGACCAGCATCATTAACACCATGGTGATCATATAAAGGGATATAATTTTTGAGGGCCTCGACCGCATTAGCAGCGGCCAAAGTAGGAAATGAAACGAGTAGGCAAAGAAGTAAGATATTTTTCATGAATTAATTCTAGAAAAATAATTCAAGGGAGTAAAGGCGACTAGCCCTTCCCTGCTTCAAGAACATTCTTGAATCTTAAATCTTTGATCTCTATATAGACTTGATTGGTTCTCTGAGAATTAAGGCGCCACTTCTCTTTATCCTCTGATGACAGGCCGCTTTTCCGACTGGCAAATTCCTTATGCTCAGCTTTTAATTGGGACAGTTCCTTTTTAAGGGACTCCATCTTTTTCTTATCTTCCTGGCTTAAAAATTGACCGTCTTCCATAGGATTCCCTTTTGATTTTCGACTTCTATATCAAAAATCCGGGTCCTTTAACATCAATTATTTGAAAAACCAGCAGCCCGGACGGGGAAGACCTCTCCAACCGGCCATTAAGGTATCTAAACGGCACTGGATTTGTGGATACCCATAGTTAGTTCTGGTCACTCTGCTATCATCACAACTATCGAGCTTAGGCTCCGCCTCTCTGGTTACCTGGGCATAAATCTTAGTTAAATTTAGGGCCGCATCCATAAAACTTCTATCATCCAGATCAAAAGTCCTGGCACAAAAAGAAGTCGAGTAGTAATCGGCCTGACCTTCAGTTGAAGACCAGCCATTTCTTGATTTTAAAGGAGGGCCACCTAATAAGTGACCCAATTCATGACAAAGAAGTAACGTGAAAGTATCCGGAGTCATCAAAGGATGACCCAGCATCCCACCCCAAACAGAAACCACAATATCAGTGTCATTTTTAATTATTTCAGCGTTAATGCGAGGATTGTTGGGCTCCAGATTAATAATAAATTCCTGGCCTTGAGGGAGGTCTCTTACAATCTGTGATTCAAATTCGGTAGCAGCTTGCTCAATACCTTTAATGTCGATATTAAGGCTTGGAGTTGTGAACAGTGACTTATTATTTAAGACTGGGGAGTCGGGCAGACAAGCTGCCTGAACTCCCCATGATGAAAAAATTATACCTATTAAAAGGAACTTCATTTCACAGCACCAAAGTCCAAGATAGTGTTAAACGACTTACCATCCATAGTTCTAACATAAATAAGAGGTTCTTTCGATTTAAGGACCGATAAGTCTAATTTAACCGGGAAAGAAACCGGGATAAACTTCATCGGACAAAAATTAGAAACCTGCTTCATAATAGGAAGAATAGATAGAGTATCCTTCCCGTTACTAATTACTTCTACTTTCTCCAGCTCAATACAAGGGCTGTAGCGCCAACCGCGAAGCATATATTGGTCAGGACCAACTTTTTCTAAATTATCGATCGCGGCATAAAGATGGTCATCAACAGAGTTGGAACTGGCCTCTGCGATAGTCAGTTTATCTTCCAAAGTTTCATTGACAGTAATTTGATAATCGCCACCCTGAAGGTTACCCACGGAGACCACTTCTTTGAAAGGCACGGCCATATCCGGACAAGCCTTTTTTTCATCAGAAGTCAGGGCAGTTACCTCAACTTTGATCCGGTCTTCAACCACATCGACCATCACAGTGTTTCTTGAATAACATGGATTAGGAAAATGACCAGTTACCACAACTTCTACAGTGTCATTGCTATCAAACCCCTGTGGAACATAAAGATGTTTCACTGGCGCCAGACCAATACTTGGTGCAGCAAATGCCATGGGTGAAAGAAAAAGAGCTGTAAGAAATAAAGACTTGTTCATAAGGCCTCCTGTTTATTGATACCAAAATATAACGAGCGAATTAATGTGAAACTGAGAAGAGCTGCTTTTAAATATGATAAGGATCATATTTCCAAAACGCTTGTATCAGATATTGCGTTCAGAAGGATGGATAACGTAATCTCAATTTTAATGAAGAGCTGTGCACAAATGGGTTATCGATTAGCACGTTTGTGAATCGATAACCCAAGATTAAAACTATTTTATCGCAGGTCGGCCCATGAAAAGCCGGCCATAAATTTTAACAAACAAAAGGCCATTCACCATCAAACAGATGGCGATCAAGGCAGTCATGACTGAAGAATGGTGCAGTAGCTCCTCTAGAAGCATATCCTCTCCCACGAAGGCCGTACTCACAGGCATGCCTGATAAAACCATGAAGCAAATCATGAAAAGATTGGCCTGCAGAGTATGCTTTGTGCCGAGGGCATGAAAATTCCTCAAATCGTAGTTTCTAAAATTCCAGCTAATGACCAGTGCAATGATCAGAAATGGAAGGACTGGAGTCAAATAGGCTTCCAGAGAATGCATGAGATGATGATCCAGCAAATAAGTAGATAAAACCCAGCATACCAGAGAGAAACTAAAATCTCTCATTGCCTGAAATGGACGGTGGTTATAAAAAATGGATTTAAAAGAAAAAAACAAAGCGAGAGAAACAAAAAAGTAAGAAAGTATGTGCTCTTCTACAGGATGACTCCAAAGAATAACCATCGCAAGAACACCGGCAACCACCAAGAAAATTATGGGATGCCCGATCAAGAGTTTCATCTTTCGATAAATGGGTTTCCAGGGAATAAAACCAAAACCACGCCAGGAAACATCCATCGAAAAATCAGTCATGCCCAGAAGATAAAGTGTATTTCTCCAATTTGCAGGGAGTTTATCCGGCCAGTTCTTACGGTTTTGAATTCTGGCATAAATCACCTTGTTCGTTATGCTGGTGGAACTTGCCACGATAGACGGTGAAACTAAAAGCTGGAAGCAGCGATAGAGAGCATGACAGAAGAGATGGACCAGCACCAGATTCGTAAATCCTAAACTCAGTTCAATAAACATAATACCAATTTGGGAAGTGCTGGCAAAAGCAATCTGGCCTTTGATATTGGTCTGAATCCTTCTTTGGATGGAAGAAAAGAAAAGTGTCAAAAATCCGATAACTCCAATGAGAATCGTCGCGGCCATATTTTGCGACCAGATCGGCTTGGTTCTAATTAATAGAAAAACACCGGCATGGATCGATAAAGCACCATAAAAAATGGCGCTTGAAGGAGTCGGTCCTTCCATGGCTCGCGAAGGCCAGTTATGAAAAGGAAACTGAGCTGATTTCCCCAAAGTCGCGCAGATAATGGAGAAGCATAAAATGCCAAGGGCCGTTTGGTTCATGCTTGATAGTGCGAAGGCAGGCATCTCACTGATCACAGAAAAACGAGTGGCCTCATGCCATAATTGATGACCAATCACCGCTCCCATCAAGAGACCGATATCACAGAAGCGGTAAATGTTATAAATTCTCCAGGCATTAGAAACAGATCTGGAGTGGGAGCGATAAAAGGCAATCAAAAGAAAAGAACTAAAGCCCACAATCTCCCAGCCGGCAAAAAAGAGATCCATTGTTCCGGCAAGCGAGAGCATTTCCATTCCAAAGATAAAAAACAAAATGGTACTAAAGAAGCGCTGATATCCTTTCTCCAAATGTAAATAGCCATGGGAATATTTCACCACCAGCAAACTCAGGATATGAGTCAGGCCCAATATGACAAAAGTCGCCCTATCCATCCAGGCGATAAAAGGAAAACCGTGGTCAGCAATTCTAACAATCGCCAGATTAAGCTCCATGGGAAAAGAGCCAGAATTAAGTCCCAGCGCCAATAAGAGAATACTCCCTAGAAATGGCAGCACGATGCTCGTGATAGTGAGCCTGGTGATAAATTTTTCTGAATGCCGGAATGGCAAGGCCAGAAAAGCTGAGGAAAGTAAGGGTAATAAATAAGCAAGAAAGATCGCCTTCATAAGAGCTCCTGCCCTTTTTCCTTGAGAATCATTTGTCCATTCTCAAAGAAATATATTTTATCTGTTTTATAATCATAACAAGCATACTGAAGCCAACTGTTGTAGACGATTTGTCTTACCATCGGATTACTCTGAAGAGCAGACAGGGCTATATGCGGTTCTTGTTCAACCAAAACCATTAGTCTTAACGGTTGATGTTGATCAATCATCTGAAAAGGCAGACCAAACAGCAGATCACTCTCTGTCCCGTGGCTTACTCCAAAATTTCCAACAATATTCTGAGGAAGTTTGGAACCGGCCCCGAAACGAAGATTATCAACCCTCGAGAAAAAATAATCCAGGTTAATACCAGAACATACCGGCACCAATGCTCCCAAGATAGTCGTTAGAAGTCTGCCGTCAGGATCAATCGTTGGATCATAAGACTGATGAAATGCTGGATGACCTGGAATAAATCCGGTTTGCATTTCCTTACGTCCAGCTATCGAAAAAGCAACTCCGGTATGACCAAGTTCCGGCCTGGTTTCAAATAAGGAGTAAGATCTTCTGATCACTTCCTTCTGGGCCTGTTTACTTACCGGCTGATAAGTAACAAGCTTGAAATCTTTCGTTCTGTCTTTGGCATTTTTATAAAGAGCAAGGGAGAGGTATTTTTTAAACTTATGGTAATCCGGCAGAGACTCCACAGGAACATTTTCCATTTCATAAATTTCAACAGTGTCACGAGTAGTATCATGGAAGCAGGCCACAAAATGTGTGGTATGCGGGATTTCCAGATTATGCCTCTCCTTGATCAGCTGCCTGACCTGAGGATTATTTGCCATTTCGACAAAGGCGCGGGCATTGGCCGCACCTGATCTGCCTGAACAGGCCCCGCAGCCATAGGTTGCGAAGTAAGGATTATTCTCACTATTTGAACCATGACCGAGGATAAATACTAACGGGGCGAAATGATGAATAAAGCCAATTAACTGGAGTTGCTCAAAAATCAAATTGGCCATTTCATCAAGCGTATAGCCCTCAGGAAGACCGGTCTTCTCTTCCCTCTTTGAATCAGCATTCAAAACTTTAAGCTTATTTGGAAGCTTAACTTCCTGCACGTTTTCTAAAGACTTAAAGGCCAGAGGAAAAAACATGTTCCTGGTGAGTTTTAAAACAGAAGCAGGAGCATTGAGATAAGAGAAGAACCAATCATAGATTAAGTTATCTGCAGGCTGATTATGCTTATGATGTAGTTCCTTTCCATCTTTTCTGCTTCCGGAATAGTGAAGAGGAACATCTTTCAGAAGAACTTTAGCAGGAGTCGGTGCCGGACATTGTTTTTTGGGAAACACATCATCAGGATGATGATAAAGGCAATCAATGCCGAAATGCCCGGGAGTACCAAAAGTTTCAACTCTGCTGGAAGCATTTTCCAAATGACGTCTTAGAGGTGTTTCCCTGTCATCCATACAAAAGACGGCCTGAATGCTAGGTAGCGCTTTCCCCGGCCAGGGATGAGAAATCATGCTTTGGATATATTTATCATAAGTCGCCTCTTCCAAAGCTTCCTGACATGCTCTGAATGCCAGAAAGTCTTTCTTATTGGCAGTATTTGGCCTATCCAGCTCTGTCCGCGAAGGAAATTGGGGAGTTTCCTTGGAGTTCATCTCCTGTTCGATCCAGGCCCTTTCTAAAACCAGTTTTACGGCAAGAAAATCGATCAGATCGATTTTTCTGCCGAAAGGCAATAAGTGAGGAGCCTTTTGAACGTTATAAATCAAACCCGCCCACCCTCTTAAAGTCATGATGGATTCGATAACATAGTTCTTACGTAATTCTTTATCCGGACAGAGAAATTCAAGGTGTCGGGAAATGGCCTCTTCCGGACTCGCAGGAAAAAGTGTTTTCAAATTTTTTCGGGTAAAGGGTCTGGGTTTAACCAGGCCGGTGTTCAGAAGATGCTGGATACAGTGATAGAATCTTTTCTCATCCGATTCAGGCATCTGCCAATGACCAATTCCCTGATCCAGGAACATGGAAAGCCATTTAATCAGCATACCATCGGATAACTCGATGATATTAATTCCGATAAGCTCGTTCCAACATTCATGAAGCATGCCCATTCTCGAATCATGGTGGATAAATTCAAAATGACCTTCCATGATAAATTTCATCGCCTCATCAGTATCAATTCCATCCAGTGCTTCAAGCTTCTTCTTCAAGAGCGGCAAAGGCAAATCACCATCGTGAATTTTTTTTCTGTAGTGTTCAAGCTCAGAAAATGGATGTGCTTCAAATCTGGTCCGAACTTCATCAAGCGCTTCCCAGAACGGCAAGTGCTGATAAGGTAGAAGTAAATTCAAATGAATAAATTCCTTAATCGGCCGGATGATAGGCAGATCCCTTGCGACTTCATTTAAAAAGTCCATATCGATAACCATTTTAAAATTCTCCTAAATAAAGAATACTTCTCTATTCTTTTTTTTGGCCTCTTCTTGATAATCACTAATCAATTCATGAACGTCCACATGGATTCTTACTAATTGCATGCCATGAAAATAGACACACTTACCTTCACTCAGTTCATTTAACATTTTAGTAATAGCGGCTTTATGTAAAAATGAGACATCCTTGATGAATTTGAAATGAACCTTATCGTCTTCATGCACGACTTCCAGACAAGAGATTCCCGGTGCCCGCAGTTCAAAAAGTATCGCCAGGGCCAGTCCACAAAAAATACCTTTAAGAAGATCAGTGGCGAGTATCACGCCAATGGTGACTGAAAATATAATGAGCTGATGCCATCCGCGATGCCACATCTCCACAAAGAATACTGGTTTTGTCAGTTTATAACCCACGAGCAGCAGAACACAGGCGAGTGTCGCCAATGGGATAAGATTTAAAAAATTTGGAATAAGTAAAACACATATTAAAATCCAACATCCATGAAAAATGGCCGAATACTTTGTTCTTGCTCCAGCTGCCACATTCGCTGAAGATCGGACAATAACAGCAGTTATAGGAAGCCCTCCTAATAACCCCGACAGAGCATTCCCCACTCCTTGAGCGAGGAGTTCCTTATTCTTATCTGTCTTGCGTTTAAAAGGATCAATCTTTTCGGCAGCATCGATACATAATAATGTTTCCAAAGAAGCGACCACCGCAATGGTCAGGGAAATTTGTACCACCGAAAAATTAATCACAGTCAAATCAGGAAACTTCAACCCACTAAAGATGGCGGCTGGAAGATGGACTAACCCTTCAGAACCAATGAGATGAAAAATTTCATTTACAAGAATTGATACTAATACAGCTATCAGTGGCCCAGGAACTAATTGGAAAAACGTCTTCCCCTTGGCCGCCAGTTTGTCCCATCCCAGCATAATGGTAAGCGAGAGCAAAGAAATGAAAGCAACATTGCCTTGAATGTTTGTTAAAGAAAAAGATGTTTCACCTAAAGCAATCGGTAATTGCTTAATGATAAGAATGAGACCAATGGCGGCGAGCATTCCTTTGATGACGGCAGTTGGAAAATAGTCACCTATGCTTCCCCCTTTCACCAAACCAAACAAAATCTGTACCAGTCCCGCAAGCAGAATGACTGGAGCAAATTTTTCAAAACTACCCAACTGAGCAATACCACTGGCAACAATAACTGTCAGTCCGGCGGCCGGTCCGGAGACACTTACTTGAGAAGAACTAAAAAAGCCCACCACGATACCACCGATGATTCCGGCAATGAGTCCTGATGCCAACGGTGCACCGGAAGCAAGGGCCACTCCCAGACATAAAGGTAGAGCGACTAAAAAAACAACAATTGATGATTTAACATCAAATTGAACTTGAGGTTTGATCATAGGATCCCCTATGGAAATATTCCATGCTTAAAGCCTGTTTATAAATGTATGAGAAACAGATAAGACTTAAAGAGCTGGAGGGGGAATATTTGTAAAGAGAACAGAGATTCTTTGAGCAATCCGCGATTGAAAAAAAGAACAGCCCCGCAGAAGATGGCTGATTTTTACATTATCAAAAGAAGTGAAAGAAGAAATGGTATCTAAAACATTATCGTCTACCGACTTATCAAAGGAGAAGACAGTCGCAACTTGAGGAGCTTCATCAAAGGTATAAACATCAGAGTTTGTTGTAAGATTGATATTTTCAAGAGGAAAATTACTTAGACTAAGAAAGATGAGAAAAAAAGCCAGACAGGATAATAAAAATCCTAAACTTTCCTTACGACATGATTGTGTTAAATGTCCGGGCGACATATTTATCCAAGTGAAGTATGACCTGAATCATACACTTAATTCAATAAGAGTAAAATGGCATTTTTTTGCCAGTGATAGATATTTTCTATGTCCCCATCGAAATCAAATATTGGATGAAAAATTACAAATGGACGATGATGTCCCAGTGAACATTTCCACTAATTGATAAGGAGAAGCAAATGAACACATTGATCAACACAAAACTACCGGAATTTAAGGCACAGGCCTATCACAACGCAGATTTCAAAACCGTTACGAATAAGGACCTGGCAGGCAAATGGGCCATCTTCTTTTTCTATCCGGCCGACTTTACTTTTGTCTGTCCGACTGAGCTGGTCGACATGGCGGA
This sequence comes from Bacteriovoracaceae bacterium, assembly GCA_023701435.1. GTDB lineage: Bacteria > Bdellovibrionota > Bacteriovoracia > Bacteriovoracales > Bacteriovoracaceae > Peredibacter. Next base: position 101,559 of record JAMPXB010000004.1, read on the forward strand.
GAAGTATGAGGAGTTCAAAAAAATGGGCGTGGAAGTTTATTCAGTAAGTACTGATACTCACTTCTCACATAAAGCATGGCACGACACTTCAGACTCAATTAAAAAAATCAACTATCCAATGCTCGCCGATCCAACTGGTGCATTATCACGCGCCCTGGGTGTTTATATTGAAGAAGAAGGTCTCGCCTACCGTGGAACATTCCTGGTTGATCCTGATGGAGTGATTAAACTTTCAGAAGTGCAGGACAATGGTATTGGAAGAAACGCGGAAGAGCTGATGAGAAAAGTTAAGGCCGCTCAGTTTATTCGTAGTAATCCCAATGAAGTATGTCCGGCCAAATGGAAACCAGGTGCTGAAACTCTTAAGCCAGGTCTTGATCTTGTAGGAAAAATCTAAGCCCCCATTTCAGTGAGGTAATTTATGTTAGACAGTCATATTTTGGAACAACTAAAAAGTGTCTATAAAGCACTGGAAAATGAAGTGACCCTGGTTCTTGCCAAATCAGCGCATGAGAAACAAAACGAACTCATGGTTATGGTAAAAGATCTGGTCTCCACTTCAGAAAAAATTGTGCTTAAAGAATCGGATGAGGAATCTCCCCTTCCTAAACTCTCCATTGAGTACAAGGGAAGTCCAACCGGTATCACTTTTTTGGGTATCCCTGGAGGACATGAATTTACCTCACTGATTCTTGCCATTTTGAATACCGACGGAAAAGGCAAGCTGCCCGACGAGTCCATCTTGGGTCGGGTAAAACGTCTCAAAGGGAATATTGAACTAACAACCTACATTTCGCTTAGCTGTGAGAACTGCCCTGAGGTTGTCCAGGCCCTTAACATCATGGCACTTCATCATCCAAACTTTAAGCACACAATGATTGACGGTGGGCTGGTCCAGGATGAAGTGCAGAGGCTAGGAATTCAGGGCGTTCCCAGTGTCATGAACGGAGATAAACTTCTGAGTTCAGGTAAAATAGGACTGGTTGATCTCATCTCAAAGATTGAACAAGAATTTGGAATTGATGAAGCCGCGGCCATCGATGCGGCCAAGCTTGATCTTGGAAAATTTGATGTGGTGGTCGTCGGTGGCGGACCTGGAGGTGCATCCGCCGCCATCTATTCAGCACGAAAAGGATTGAAGACTGCCATCATCGCCGAGAAGATCGGCGGTCAGGTTCAGGACACTAAGGGCATAGAAAATCTTATTTCGGTCAAATACACCGAAGGTCCTCAACTGGCCGCTCAACTGGCCCTGCATATCAGAGACTACCCTATTGAGCTTTTGGAACACCGTCGGGTAAAAACGGTCAACACCGGTGAAGTTAAAAAATTGGAACTTGATAGCGGAGAATACCTTGAAACCAAATCGCTCATTGTGGCGACAGGTGCCAAATGGCGGGAGCTAGGTATTCCAGGGGAAAAAGAATACCTTGGGCGCGGAGTGGCCTTCTGCCCTCACTGTGATGGACCTTATTTTAAAGGTAAGAATATTGCCGTGATCGGCGGTGGAAACTCTGGTGTGGAAGCGGCGATTGACCTGGCGGGCATCGTAAAATCCGTCACCGTTTTTGAGTTTACGCCGACCCTTAAGGCCGACAAAGTCTTGGTGGATAAGCTTGAATCTCTCCCTAATGTTAAGATTCTTAAGAATGCCCGTACCAACCGGGTGATTGGGGATCATGGCAAAGTCACTGGACTGGAATTTGAAGATCGGGCAAGCGGTGAGCTAAAGAGTATCGAACTAGAAGGAATATTTGTCCAAATCGGTCTGGTTCCAAACTCCGCTTTTATAAAAGACGTCGTTGAAACCAACAGGTTCGGGGAAATTGTGGTCGATGAAAAATGTCGCACGAATGTTCCGGGAATTTATGCGGCCGGAGATGTAACAACAGTACCTTATAAGCAAATTATCATTGCCATGGGTGAAGGGGCCAAGGCCGGATTATCCTCTTTTGAAGACATTATGCTTAAATAATAAGGAGGGCACGAAACTCACTAGTGGTCGAAATATCCGGACTTTGCTAAACTTTGGAAAAAAACCTAACGGAGAGATTATAGTGAAAAGCTTAAAGGACCAACTACTTCAGGCAGGACTCAAGCCAACACAATCACCTAAGGCCCCTAATGAAAGGGAGCAGATTAAAAAGAAGCAAGTGACTGAGGCCGTTCTGCATCAAGAGCAAAGAAATTTTTGCGAAGAATGCCAACAAGTACGACCAGATGTTGAGCTTTACTACCACAACAATCCAACAACTGAAGCTGAATGGATTTGTGTTAAGTGTGCTGACCAATTAAAAATTGCAGACACTTTCCGCCAGACGGCCCAAAGTGATACCTCCATCAAAAAAATGTTCCGTAGAGAACATGGGGCAACTCGCAATCCAATGGATATAAAAGTCCAGAGAAGTGACAAGCCAAGAGGGCCGGTTAACGGCAATCGATGAAAAGAAGAGATTTTGTAAAATATCTTTCTCTTTCTGTTCCCCTTTTTACATGTGGTTGCTCACACAGCTGGCAGAGTTATTTTATCAAAGATAATAAACCAGAAAATGAAACGACTCAGCTTGAAGACATCGGGGCCCCAGCGGCCCCACCTGAAAAACAAATCATCACCGATGCTACCGACACCAAAACCAAAAGCCTTCATTTCGATCAAGACTTCAGTGACGACATCTTCTGTAAAGAAAGTGATCGTCAGCTCCTTGAGCAACTCGTAGAAAAGTTCAGGGCCGTTCAGCGTTACGTCGGTAATGGAAATTTTAATCTTCTCGGAATGGATGAATTCTTTTTATATTCCCGGTACGCTCCACGCACTGAAGCTGTCACAAAAAGGGAAAAGCTTTATTTAGAAAAGCTCTTCTCCTTTGATGCCAAAATCTATGGCTTTTATGGTGAAAAGAACTTTCAGTCGATTACAGAAAATATCCGTAAGAACACTACCGTTAAAATTCCTCACACCGGTCACTTTCTAAGAAAGGGACAATCTTTCGAAACTTACAACAAGATCAGAAAAGACATTGGCAATACTATCATTCTCACCTCTGGTGTCCGAGGCCTTGCCAAGCAATTTCATCTTTTCCTGGAGAAGGCATTCATCTCGGAAGGAAATTTATCCAAGGCTTCCCGCTCTCTCGCTCCTCCGGGGTATTCCTTCCATGGCCAGAACGATTTTGACATTGGAAAAGTTGGCTTCGGTTTAAATAACTTTAATGATGAATTTGCCAACACCAGAGAGTTTAAAATTCTCAGTGATCTGGGTTATGTCGATATCCGCTATAAAGAAAAAAATCTTTTAGGGGTACGCTTTGAACCCTGGCATATCAAAATCTGATTTTATTCCGGAAGTACCAGCAAGTTTCCTTTAAATCCCTCTAAAATACCACGGGTTATTGAGCCGATAAAAATTCGCTCCAAAGGTCCCCTATTATGTCTGGTCATGACTACGAAGTCGGCCTGGTTTTGACTCAAAGTCTCAAGCAGTGCCTGAGGAATCTTTTTATGTGTGACCTCAACCTTAATATCGGCTTTTGAATGAGAATCTGATTTTTTCAAAATTTCTTCCGTTAAGCGCGAACGCATTAACTCTTTTTCCTCCTCGGTGAAGACGATAGTTGTCTTAAAAAAAGGAACATAGGTGAGACTTAAAGAATCAATATCCGGTATGACTGAAATGAGGTCCAGCTTACTGGATAACAGAAAAGACATTTCTTCAGCTGCTGCAATAGTTTTGGCCGAAGGTGCTGCGGGATCAATCAAACCTGCAATATTTTTAAAGTTGCCGAATTGATTTACTACCAAAACAGGCACTTCAGAAGAGGCTATTAATTTTTGAGTTAAACTGCCCAGGTGTAAGAGGGCGGATTTCCCATGACGGCCCATGATGAGTAGATCAGGCTTCATCTTTTCGATGGCTTTATGTAATCCTTCATAAGCATTGGCCGTGATGATTTCAGAGCTACACTGGATGTCACATTGTTTTATCTGCTCTTTCATACTGTGCTCAAGAGCATCTAAAAGGGCCCCCTGTGCTTGTGTGAAATGCACTAGCTTAATGGAACCACCTGTTCTCTTACGAATCTCCTGCCCCATCTTTAAGGCCGCTTCTGAAGCATAAGAAAAATCTGTACCAATAAGTATTTGAGGTTTGCTAAACATAATGTCTCCCCTATCGCAGCACTAACACATTGGCAGGTGCATATTTCAGTTGATGTTGGGCAAAAGAGCTATCGAAGAAATTTTTGATTCCATGTCTTCCTCTGGTTGCCACTACAACAAGATCGGCTTTTTGTTCTTGTACATAATCATTAAATGCTGCTTTCTCATTGGCATCAAAAAGGCATTTAAAAGTAACATTTTTGTGATCCGGAAAAATCTCTTTTTTGACATCCGCAAGCTTGGCCATAATTGATTCTTCAATCTTCGGACGCTCCTCTGGCAAAGGATAAGTCAGGACAGAGAATTGCATGCCTCGAGCATAAATGATGGTAGGAATGACATGAACCAGATGAATCTCGGCGTCCTTTTCAATGTTCATCGATTTTAATTGCATGAGAGGTCGATGAGTTTCTTCTTCAAGACTTACAGCAACAATGATTTTCTTCGCATTCATAAGATTCCTCCAGATAGGTCACTATAGTACCAAATTTGTAAAAATAGTCTGCTTAAGATCAGGAAAATTTGAAAGCAAGGAGTTATGACAAAGAAAGTTTCATAGTGATAAAAGGCATGGCCTTCAAAGAATTAAAACTCAGGAGTAGACATGAAAAAATTGATGATTGCGTCTCTTATTCTTGGTGCCTCCCTCGTCCAGGCCGCAGAAGTGACTGTTTTAGAAGAAAATGTTCGAAGACTGGAAACTTATTATCCAAGGGTCCACACCCAATTTCACATGGATCAAACCACTGGGGAGGGTTTTGCCAAAGTCGCTGTCATCGAAGACCGTCCCTACATGGACTGGCGTTATGATCGAGGAGGCCGTCGTGTTCCAGAACATACAACCAGATCTGTGGTTGTTTTTCAGGAAACCGTCAAGATTGATGGCCTGATGCTCATGGATGATAAGGTCATTTATCATGGTGAGGATGGTGATGTGGATTGCGGCACCATGGGTGTGAGCCGTATTTTTCGCCGCCCGACCATCTATCTAAGCGGTAATTGCAAACTCTCCGGCTCTATGTCCCGTAATCAACTTACTGTAAAACTTAAAACCAAGTAATTCCTAGGCCACCGCAAGGTGGCCCCATTGACAACTCCTCACTTTAAAAGTGATTATCCGTGCCATGAAAAAGACATCCTTATTCCTGGCAATTTTTATCTCTATTCCTAGTTTGTTTGCGGCCACCTTCGAGGTGATTGGACCTTGCAGTGAACGCCCGCTTCTTTCGGTGGAAGTAAATGCATCATCCTTTGAAACCATTGGTGACCTGACCATTTTTCAATTGAGTAAAAATAAGGTCCCCTACTTAGGAGACGAGAGAGGAATTAACCAGATCTTCAATTCTCCTCTGGGATTGGACGCACTGGAAGTGATCAGTGACACCCAAATGCTTGCCTACGGTTGGTGCTATAGTGTGGATGGCCTGGTGAGCATGGAGTATCCCATCGATTACTACACTGAGGATAAGATCAAAAATGTAACTTGGTTTTATGGTTATTCACGTTTTGATAAAACCCAGTGGGTCTCAATGTGCGAGCCTTCCTATAAAAGAAAATCTGCATTCATTTGTAAGTAGTAGCATCTTATATTAAAAAGACAGGAGCAAAACCACCACCAAAGGTTCTGAAATTGGTGGTCTGTCCTGAATAAAGACGTGAGGTCAGGAGCTGTATCTTTCCATTATAGGTATAGGCCCGAATATCCATCTTCAGTTCGCTCTGCTCTTCCCCGACCTTAATCGCTCTATAGCCAGGCAGGGCCATCTCTTGGGCCACATAGCAGCCCTGGTTGATCTCTTCCCAAACCCGATGAGTGATCTTATCACCACGATAAGCAGCCTTACTGCCAAAGCCTGAAGCCGGCTTGAAAAAATAATTTTTCCTATTGCTCCAAAGGAGCTCTTTATTTAACACTGAGAGGCCTACAGTTTTAGGTATGCCTGAGGCTAGCTGCTCAATCAGGACCGAATCGATCCCGAGTCCGGCCAAAACTTCCGGATTAGTGAGTGTTTCTAAATTCATTTTATTGGCAAATAAGGCATGATGGTGTGGATTAGGAGTTACCACCACATCCCCTTTTCTATAAGCACTGAGGAGTTCGGCATTCTTCTCCTCAGTAAAATAAAAATCCGTTAAGCGGTTATAAACGAGATCAATCTTTTTATTTTCAAACCAAAGACCATCATTCTTATGAAGGACCTCTCGAGGATCAAGGATGAGACAATCAATTCCAAAACTTTTAAACAATTTTAAAAAGAGCTGAAACTCCGGATAAAGGTATTGTTTTTCCGGATCCTCATCAATAATCGCAATACAATTCAGAGGCAAATCTCCTCTTTGCGATGCCCATTCCGTTAAAAACATTTTAATAAACGTATCTTCCAAACTATCCAGATCAGAAGGGAGTTTTACTCCTTCGCAACAGGCGACTTGGGCCCGGGCCAAAATAAGATTAAGAAGAGCTCCTCCCGCATTGGTATTTATCTCAATGAGCTTTGGCCCTTTGTCGGTTAGATGAAAATCGTACCCCATGAAAACACCTTGGGGGCCATTCTCAATAAGAGCTATTGATGGTGCTTTTTCTAGCACAAAATTTTTAAAGGCCGGTGATTTGACCGCGGTCTCAACAGTATGGATCACTACCTCGATTTTGTTCAATTCTTCCTGGGAAAGATAAATGGAGGTGTTCGAAAATAAATGAGGGCGATCTTCCAAGAGTTTTTCAATATTTATTTCATGCTCAAGATGAGTTTTTAAGATTTTCTTATCAAGAGTCTGACAAAGACACTGTTTATTTATTATCTGAGCGCGGGAATTTTTATTACTTAGCATAAGTTTGAATTGTCGGACTCGTGAGAGTGAATTTCAATATATAAATTACTTAAGGTTAAATTTAGGTTAAGAGAGCTGGTGCGCCAATTTTGGCGCATTCTAAGAATAACTCTTAAGGTAATTTGTTAGAGGGAAACTAAACAGGAGAATTTTCTGGGTATCGGTTGTGAAAATTGTCATTCTAAAACCAAAGGTTTTTTTTGTGGGCTCGCCCCCGGAGCCATACTGGATTTAAATGCCAATAAAGAGGCCCGTACAGTTAAAAAGGGTCAGATCCTTTATGTGGAAGGTAAACCCGTCGACGGTTTGTATTGCATCCAAAGCGGTAAAGTTAAAGTCATCAAAAATATTGATGGCAGAGATGCCATTGTTCGAATTTCCAGTTCAGGTGACCTCTTAGGGCACTATGGTCTGTTCACCACTAATAAACATTTTTCAACAGTAACAGCACTAGAAGACGTTCAGTTGTGTTTTCTGGATAAAAAGTTAGTTTCCCAGTTAATGCAAAAGCATCCGGACATATCGAGTTTGTTCATAAAAAAGCTTTGCCATGAAATGAGTTCCACTAAAACTAAGCTTTCATCCATTATGAATAAAAATATCCGGGAAAGACTGGCGGAGCTATTGCTGACACTCTCAGAATCATACGGCGAGGCCAATGAGGACCGGATTAAGCTTGAAATTCGGTTAACTCGTGAGGAAATGGCCTCAATGATTGGAACGGTTAATGAGACCGTCACCCGCTTTATCACGGAATTTAAGAGTGACGGTCTCATCGAAGAAGAAGATAAGGTAATCTATATCACTAATCAGGAGAAATTGAGGAAGGTGGCCCGGGTTACACACGCCTCGTAAATTCAGGCCGCTTTAGTACCTGCCTCTTTTATTCTATAAATCACTGCCCCATCGATAAAGTGCTGCTCGTAGTCCGTGGAAAGTCCAAACAGGCTTTCTCCGGAACCGAGCACTAAAAATCCTCCTGGTGCCAGCAAATCAGTAAGCTTCTTTAGAATTTCCGTTTTCCCCTCAACACTCTGATAAATGAGAACATTCCGGCAGAGGATGAGATGAAATTTTTCACTAAAAGGAAATGGTTCTTTTAGGTTTAATTTTTTGAATTCAATGTTCTTTATTAATTCAGGTTTGGCGATCCACTGATCAGCTCCGCCCTTGATAAAGTGCTTATAGAGTCGTTCCGGGGAAAGCCCGCGATCCACTTCCAGCCGTGAATACCTCGCCTCTTTCGCCTTAGCTAAGGCCCGCTCCGAAATATCTGTTCCGATGATCGAGAACTGGATTTTTGAATTAAGTCTCTCTTTATACTCATTAAGCAGAATCGAAAGTGATATCGCTTCCTGACCAGTTGAACTGGCGGCCGACCAGATTCGCAACTGTTGGGTATGAAATTCATCCTCAGAAGCAGCCTTTAAAAAAATCGATTCAATGGCCGCAAAAACTTTGGGATCTCTAAAAAATGATGTCTCATTGTTAGTCGCTTGATCCAGCAGCATTTGTTTAAACTGACCACACATGCCTTGCTGGCAATTGGCATACAATTCCTGCAAATTTCGGGCCCCGATCAACTTGGATATTTCCTCTAAGCGGTTTTGCAGCTGGAAATAATTATGTTCAGCATAGACGATTCCTAGTTCAGACTTAATATAATTGGCAAAAAATTTCAGAATCTCGTTGTCTTGCATAAAAACCTAGGAAGAAATCCTTGAACTCGTTAAGCGTTTCGTAGTGGCCACTTTATCTTGTAATATTTCGATTATCTCATCCGGTGTGGCGATCCGGTCATAAGCACCCACCGAAAATACCGCCCCAGGCATTCCAAAAACCACACATGATTTTTCCTCTTGAATAATCATGGTGCCGCCATTTTGTTTAATAACTTCAGCTCCGTCTTTTCCATCTGCACCCATGCCGGTTAAAACAAAACCCAGGCATTGATCTTTGAAAATCTCGGCGGCAGTAGAAAACAGCGGATCAACTGCTGGTCTGACGGAATTTATTTGGGGACCTTGATCCAAGGTAATTGTCGTTTTTAAGGCCGTACCCTGCAAACGCAGATGGTAATCTCCTGGAGCGATGTAGATACAATTTTTATCCAGCACTTCTCCATGAATCGCCTCTCGAACAGGGATACCGCTCAATTTAGTAAGACGCTCGGCAAAAGCTGCGGTAAAAACTGGCGGCATGTGCTGAGCAATCACAATGGGACATTTAAGCGGTGGGGCCAGTTCAGAAAATATCTTCTCCAGCACAGTCGGGCCTCCCGTCGAGGAGCCTATCACAACGATCTTAGGCTTAAAGAGTTCCCAGATGATTGTAGGGTACTGATCATTTCTCTTAACGGCAGGCCTTTCAACTTTGGCCGGAGCAACTTCTGGAAAAAGAGCATCAATCTTAGGTCCAATGAGTGCCCTGATTCTTTCAAAAGGTTGAAGGTCTGAAGCTCCGTTAGGCTTGGCAATAAAATCATTAGCACCGAGGCGCAAGGCCTCCATTGTTACTTCAGCACCGCGCTTAGACGTTGATGAAAAAATGATCACCTCGCATTTTAGACCCCGCTTGGCGATCTCCTGCAAAGTTTGAGTTCCGTCCATCTCAGGCATCTCAAGATCCAAAATCAAAAGATCAACCGGAGTCAAAACCAGTCTCTCAATCGCCAGTCTTCCGTTAGAAGCAGTCCCGACAACTTCCACTCTAGGGAAGTTGTCGAGGGCCGCTCTGATCTGTGACCTGTAAATAACGGAATCATCAACAATGAGAACTTTGATCTTTTGCATTTTTTATTTCTGTGCTTTCTTAGTTAAGGCCGTTAGCTTCTCAGCAAGGTTTGCCAGCTCTTTCGAAGCATCCAGCGTCTGATTTGAGCTGATGGTGCTTTCATTGGCCGCTGCTGAGACGACTTTAATCGTGCCCGCAATGCTTTCGACCCCTTTTTGAGATTGTACAACCACTCGTGAGATTTCATTGGTAGTAGCTGTTTGCTCTTCTACTGCAGCGGCAATCACACCGGAGATGCCATTTAGTTTTTCAACCGCATCAGAGATCCCGGCAATGGCGTCAACAGCACTCTTGGTGTCAGTCTGGATGGCACCAATTTTATTGGTGATATCATTGGTCGCCTTCGCTGTTTGTTTGGCGAGTTCTTTTACTTCATTGGCAACTACGGCAAACCCCTTACCTGCTTCACCAGCACGGGCCGCTTCAATGGTTGCATTCAATGCCAGAAGATTGGTTTGCTGAGCAATGGAACTAATAACTTTAATGACGTCACCAATTTCCTGGCTGCTAGTGCCTAATTTCGTAATGGTCACATTCGATTCCTGCGCCTTAACGAGGGTCATCTTGGCCATTTTAGATGACTCATTGGTAGAGCGGCCAATTTCCTTGATCGAGGCCACCATCTCTTCCATATTGGTTGCAACAGTCTGAACGGCAATGGCCACTTCCTCTGCCGTGGAGGCAGCACTTTGTGATTCACGGCTGGTCTTATTGGCAGTGTTGGACATTTCTGAAGCAGTCGCTGTTAGTTCAGCTGAGGCGCTTGATAGAGCATTCGCTGTTTCCTGAATAGCAGTAACAATTTGCTGTTCAGTGACGTCAGTGGCGATAATAACGACTTTGAACACTCTGCCAGTTTCATCAACCACCGGTGAATAAACAGCTTGAAACCAAACTTCTTTTCCTGAACGGGTCATTCTTTTGAAGACACCACTCTTTTTCTGACCGTTTTTAAGATCTGCCCAGAACTGAGAGTATTCAGGAGAATTAACATAAGAAGATTCGCAGAAAATTCTGTGATGTTTGCCCTTAACTTCATCAGCAGAGTATTCCATCAATTTCTGGAAAATATTGTTCCCGGTTAAGATATTCCCGCTAGGGTCACATTCAATAAAGATAAATGAAGTATCAATGGCATGAATCACACCCAGCATATTCTGGCGTTCAATTTCCGTTTCGGTAATATCATAGCGCACCCCTAGGTACTTCTTGGGTTTGCCATTATCTCCCATAATCGGCGCAATCACAGCATCAACATAATAGGGAGTGCCGTCTTTGGCCCTATTCTTCACTACCCCACGGAATAAATTTCCGCGACCGATCGTCGCCCACATCTCTTTAAATACTTCCTTAGGCATATCCGGGTGTCTGGTGGTGTTATGAGGCTTACCCAAAAGTTCGTCTCGACCGTATTTAGAAACCTGGATAAATTTCTCATTAATGGAGAGGATATTACCTTTAAGATCTGATTCCGAAACAATACTGGTAATATTCATAATGTCTGTACGAACTTTCAATTCAGACTTAAGTTCTGAAATGTCAGTCGCCAGCATAATCACTTTATATGGCCTTTTATTTTCATCAAACAGCGGATTAAAGTAAGCAATGATCGACAATAACTTCCCATTTTTACCGATGCAATTATATTCGTTAGTGACAAATTCACCTTTATTTAGTTTGTCCCATATTTGTTTAAATTCAAAACTTTGGGCATATTCGTCTTCACAAAGATGCTTATGATGCTTACCCGTAATATCAGACAGCTCAAGGCCCAGAATTTTAAGAAAATTATCATTGGCAGTGATAACAGTTCCATCAAGATTGAACTCAATAATGGACTGAGAGCGTTCAATGGCCTTAACCTTCGCCTTCTGTTCATCAATCATCATTTCCGTTACTTGTAATGCGCTCATTATTACTCCTTTAATAATTAATTTAATGATTCCATTGCAGGTGATAATTCTTTTGAAAGCTGATCCAGATCTATGACACTAAGTAGGACTCCATCCATCTTAAAAATACCTTTTATATATCGTCTAATATTCAGAGGGATGGTTTCTGGTACGGCTTCAAAACGATTTCCATCTACCTCCACCACATCGCCAATGGAGTCGACGATGACAGAAACCAGGTTTCCATCGATTTTACAAACCACTGACATTTGATCTGATAGTTCTGTTGTTGGCCTGCCAAAAAGTTCCCTCAGTCCCAAAGCTGTTGCAATTTGTCCGCGAAGATTTATTAATCCCCTTACAAAATTAGGTGCGAGTGGAACCGGTACGACGGAAGGATTTCTAAAGACTTCCTGCACTTTCATGACTTCTATTCCGAACAAGTCTGAACCGATATAAAATGTAGTCAGCTGTTCTATTGTATTTTGTTTGGTATTCATGCAACATTCCTGGTCTTAGTCGTTAATTCCACGACTGCTGCTAATAACACTGATGGTTTTAGTTTTTCCAAATAGATATCAAAACCTGACTTCACGCCCTCGGTTTGATACTGCTTATCCGCCCGGGAGCTGATCGCCAGCATCGGGATCTTAGAGAAAACAGGATGCTTACGAACGTTGGTTGCCAGTTGGAAGCCGTTCATTCTTGGCATTTCAATATCTGAAACGATGAGATCAAAGGACTGATTATGCTCATTTAAAATATCTAAGGCTTCTTTCCCGTCCTCAGCAGTCACGACTTCATAACCTCTTTCTTCAAAAAGATGCTTCATCGATTTACGGAAAAAGACCGTATCCTCAACGAGAAGAATGCGCAGACCATTATCAGTTTTAACAGAAGCTATTTTACCCTCTGGAAACTCTCTATTAATAAGTTCAAAAGGATTAATCACCACAATCAGTTCTTCACTGGTATTTAGATTACCAAAGATACCGGGATGAGGGATAAGACTTGTATCCATCTCCAATGTCGTTGATAAAGTATCGAGAATTTCATCTACCTCAAGCCCAAAAAGTTGTCCTGACCTTTGAATGACCACTACAGGGAATGTCTCACTCTCTACTTTCCGAGAAGCATAACCTAAGTGTTCACTAGCAGAGACTAGTGGCAGAATAATATCGCGGTAGCGAATGACCCTTTGAGATCCGGAATATTCGATATCTTTCCGCTTGAACTCTTCCAATCTATTGACATAGGCCAGAGCGAGAGCGTGCTTGGCCGGAGAATTTAATCTGACCAGCAAGAAGTCCTGCAGATCGGCGGTCTTTCTCGCTTTTTCTGATTGAATATCGAGCTCGGCATTTTGAGCATTTTCCTGCCCCAACTGAGCAACTTTGGAGATCCCAACGACATCAAAAATAAGCGCGACGGAGCCGTCGCCCAAGATAGTTGCACCGGAATAAACTTTGAGGGATTTAAGCAGTCGATTAAGAGGTTTTACGACAATGTCGGCAGTGTCATGAATTTCATCAATGATGACTCCGAATGAGCACTGTTCTGCGTTCAGGACGGCAATGGTGATGATTGAATTATCATCAATGATCTTATTATTAGTTTCAATTCCCAAAACCTTATTAAGATCCACCAAGGGAAGAATATTTCCTCTTAAACGGTAAACCAAGGCCCCATGCAAAGTTTCAATTCTATTTTCTGTATTTGACTGATCAATCCGCAACAGTCCTTCAAGTTTGACTTGGGGAATGGCAAAAGTGCCTTCACCGCATTTCACAATCAGAGCAGGAACAATCGCCAGAGTCAGAGGAATTTTAATCTTTATGGATGTTCCAATTCCCGCAGCTCCGTTAATTTCTACCGTTCCACCAATGCGCTCAATATTAGTCCGGACCACATCCATCCCCACACCACGACCTGATAGATTAGTCACTGCTGCGGCGGTAGAAAAGCCAGGTGCAAAAATTAAATGATAAATTTCTTTTTCAGTTAATTTATTGGCCTGCTCCTGAGTAATCAGTCCTTTTTCCATCGCTTTTCTTAGAAGCACATCAGTGTGGAGACCTTTCCCGTCATCACTCACTTCAATGACGACCTGTCCGCCCTCATGATAGGCCTTGATATTAATAGTACCCGTTTCTGATTTACCGTGCTTACGTCTTACTTCAGGAGCTTCAATTCCATGATCGCAGGAATTTCGAACGATGTGAGTAAGAGGATCTTTAATGGCCTCAAGAAGCGATTTATCAAGTTCTGTATCAGCTCCATGAAAATTAAGGGTGATACTCTTTTTTAATTCTTGTGAGAGATCGCGAACCACGCGGTTAAATTTGTTTAAAACATTACCTATCGGTTGCATGCGCGTTTTCATCATCTCGCCCTGAATTTCACTGGTGACAGCATTCAGGCGTTTACTCATGCTTAAAAATTCCATGTCCTCAGACTTATTCGAGTACTGCAGAACCTGGTTTCGCACCAATACCATCTCCCCCATCAGGGCCATCAGGTTATCGAGTAAAGAAACAGAAACTCTGATGGAAGCCGTTCCTTCATTTTCCGATTCTTTCTCTTTTGGAGTGACGACAGAAACAGTCTCCACTTCCGGCTCCTTTTTCTGAGTTGGTCTTGATTCAAGTTTTTCGGCAGATAAATTAAGCGCTCTGATAATGGCAGAAACGATCGAGGCAAAATCCTTGTCGGGTGCTTTTTGCTTTATTCTTTGTATGAGAGATTCAATCACGCCAATGCTTTTAAACAAGCAATTAATCAGGGCAGTCGAGGGTAAATGACCACCTGCCCGGATTTTTTCCAGGCTTGACTCCATGGCGTGAGCGAGATCCCCCACGAGGGAAAAAGAAAAAAGATACGCCCCCCCTTTAAGCGAGTGGACGTCCCGGTAAAGAGCATCAACTGTATCTGAAGTGTAGGATCCATTTTCCAGTTGCTGGAGACCAACTGAGATCCTTTCGATAACTTCTTCACATTCACAAACAAATTCATCCAACGCCAAGGCCGGCACTTCGGAGACCTTGGTCACTTGCACCTGCGCAGGACTCACCTGAGTAGATTGCTCCATCTTGTAATTAAATGAAATTTTTTGCCCATCCAGGATGGATTTGACCCCATCAATTCCTCTGAGAAATAAACTGATATAGGGCTTGGGAATCGAGTCCCCATCCTTAAAACTCATGAGAATATTTTCCAGCTCATGAGTATGGGCCTGAAGCTCCATCAGCTCCATCATCCCCGCTGCCCCTTTGAGATTGTGAAATCCACGGAAGATGGCATCAAAGGACGGACGAAACTCGGCCCCACTGTCCAGTGCCAGCAAACTTTTCTCAGCAATCTCAAGAAGCTCTAAAGCTTCCGCTTTAAATTCTTCTATTTCCTGATCTGAAAACGACATAATTCCCCTTGGAGAAACCAAAGAAATCTTTTCGATTTCTTCTTAAGTTAATTTAACTTCTGGGGGGAATTATTCTATTTGTTAATTGTCAGGAACTTTTTACAAGAATTGTCTTAAGGTAAAATTAAATACTGATATTTATCAGCTCCAAAACTCAGCACATTACTAGATCTTAAATTTTTTGATCAATTCATTTAGTTGATGAGCGAGAAGACTGAAATCTGAACTTACTTCACCTATCCGTTGGGCAGCGATAGTCGACTTATTAGAAAGCTCCATGATCGAATTAATATTACTTTCAACTTCCCTCGTAGCTTTACTCTGCTCCATCGTACTATTCGCAATATCCATCATGACATCTTTGAGCTTGGCCATTTCCATTGCTACGTTTTTGAAGGCTTCATAGGAAGTATTCACTTCATTTCTTCCCTCTTCGGCCAGAACTTTGGTCTCTCTGATAACCGCTACTGTTTCCTGCATCAACACTTTCAGTTGATTGGTACATTCTTCAATTTCCAGATTAGAAACTTTTGTTTGCTGGGCAAGCTCGCCTATCTCATTGGCCACTACCGCAAATCCTAGTCCCGCGGAGCTGGCCCTGGAAGCTTCCACGGAGGCATTGAAAGATAATAAGCGGGTCTTCATGGTGATATCATCCACCACTTTGACAGTCTGAGCGATGCGAAGAGTTTCTTTTTCCAATTGTTCAGCAATAGATGAAACTTGCTCAATATGTTTGAAGAGATCATTAATTTTTTCTCTTGCCGAGAAGGCCTTATTGGCCCCATCGGCTACTTCGGCTTCCACATTACTTGTAAAGCTTTGTGACTGAAGAGAACTGTTAGCCACATACTGGGAAGAGTCGCTCATTTTACGTAAAGCAAGGCCAACCTGATTTGTTTCTTCCTTTTGCTGCAAGATATCTGAAATCGTGAGAGTTGTGATATTGGTGATTTCATCTGATCCATGAACAATTTTTTCAGTAGAAGCTTTCACTTGGGTAAGACTAAGACGGATTGTTTTCAACATTTCATCAAAAGCATGGGCCATTTTAGAAATTTCATCCCGTGAACCGTTTCGACTAAGGATTTTGGTCAAATCCATCTTCTGGGCGATGTATTCAATTTCCTGCTGAATATTTTTTATTCTTTTTACGGCAATTAGTCTTAGTGCTACCAAAACAATAATGAGAGCGGTAATAAACAACCCTACGACAATTTTCCCAACGTATATGCTGCTTTCTCTGACTTCCCTATCAAGGCGATTCAGTGAATAAGTAATGCGAGCGGCACCCAATACCGTCCCTTCAGGGACTTCATGGCATTCCATGCAATTTGTTCCCCGATAATTGGAACTGGCCCTTACCGGCAGTAGTACCGTCAAGGTTCTTTTGTCCTTAAAGCTTTGTATCAGCTGGATTTCTTCACCTAAAAGACCTCTCTTGTCTAAAGCATCCTGAGCGCTTTCATACTTAAAGCCCTCTCCATACATCTCTTTAACTTTGTCACCACGGACGATTCGCACATCTTCGATGTCTTTATTCTCCAGGAGCTTGCTCCGTAAAATTTCACGATTCTCCATGGTCCCGGTAATCATCATGGCATTGACACTGTCAAAATACTGGGAAGCCGTTTGCATGGCCTGCTCTTCAATGAATCTTTCAACAAATTTCTGCTGATTGGTGAAGCTGATGAAAATCACCACCCCTGTCATGAGACTGAAAATAACCAACAGGGGAATTAAGATTTTTAATTGAATATTCAAACTCCCCAAATTATGTATCCATTTGATTTTTCAAAACATGATCTAAAGCATCTTTTTTCGCCAATCCTCTTGTTCAATAAAGTTTATTACATGTCAGGTTTTGTGAAATTGTTTTACCTGACAAGAAGTCTTCACTAAAGGACCATAACTACTCATCATTTTTATCTATAAAGGGAGTCCAATAGTGGAAACAAGAAAGCTCAATGAGCTGAAGGCTACCAATCCATATCTACGTCTGGGAACAGATGTAACTGAACTAGAAAAATCAATCCAGACCCTGGGACTTATTGCTCCGCTGGTTATTTCACCAGATAATGTCATCCTGGCGGGCGCTCGCCGTTACCAGGCACTCTTAAATTTAGGGTATACCGAAGCCCCAGTGATGGTGATTGACCGCAATCCTCTAGAAAAAGAACTGGTATCAATCGATGAGAATTTGGTCCGTAAGGATCTTTCTAAAATTGAAATTGAAGCCCATCTTCGCCGCGCTAAAGAGATTTATCAGGAGCTGAATCCTGAAGTTGAGTCCCCTGCTGCCCTGGCCGATACCCCGGAAGAAGAAGAGGAAGACACACCTAAAGTAAAAAAAGTCGTATTGCCGGCCGAAAAATTTCTCAATATGGTTTCAGAGAAAACGGGGCTATCTCCTAAACAGATCCACGAAGCCATTAACCGTGATGAAATGGCCTCTCCTATGGTGAAAGAGGCCCGCCGAAACGGGGAGCTTTCTCTCAGTCAGACTAATGAGATCGTAAAACTTAATAAAGAAGATCAACAAGTAGCGATCGACCACATTAAAGAACTCCCTGTGCGTGAAATTAAAAAATTCGTAAAGATAGCCAAGACTCAAGGTGTTCAAGAGGCCATCACGGCCACGCCCAATCTTCCTTATCAAAAAGAATTTCAAGAAATTGATCAGGCCCTTAAAAAGCTCATCAAAAAATTCAAGCAGCTTGAAATTGAAGGTTTTGAATTTTCAAGTTTACCAAGTGAGACTCAAAAGCTCTTCGGTGAACTGGTTAATATCTCGGAAGAAAATAGCTTCAGTGGCCACATGAGAGAGCGTGACCTGGATATGGATTCTCTTCATCAATAGAAACGGCTTCTAGGAAACTCCTACAATGGGATGACCAGCTGCCTCTTCTGAAATACTTTGAACCGGAAAATACTCATTGTCCTGATCCTTTGTTTCTTTGCGGGTGCTGATACCCAGCGCTGAATACAAAGGACAGGTACCACTGAGACCAGTCGCCATAGGTATGACAAAACCAAGAAAACCTATTTTTTTGGGTCCCCAGAAGGCCAGGGAAGAAAGGAAGGCTCCGCCTGCAAAACGGGCCACTCTTTCATAGTCATGGATGTTCTTTTTCATAACCAGCTCCTTCTACAGCTTATTTTAAGCCGAAGAGGACCAGGATAAAATCTATATCAGAATTCTAAAGGTAAGATTGATTCTAGGACCTACCGGAGTGGAGTTCTTTGGAATACTATGAAGCCAGTGTTGTTGGGTTTCGCCTTTCATGAGTAAAAAACTTCCATTAACCAGATCAAGCGAAGTCTTTAATCCATTATCACGAATATGCTTTAAGACAAATGTACGGGTAGCGCCCAGACTGACTGATCCAATGACCGGATTAGTCCCTAGCTCCTTCTCATCATCTTTGTGCCAGCCCATACTGTCTTTTTCATCTCGGTATAAATTCAATAAGGCACTGGTAAAGGAAACCTCGGCCACAGCTTCAATTTTCAATTTAATATTTAGTAAGGTCTCGGTCCATGGAAAAGGATTCATGGTTATGCCGGAATAGCTATAGGATTTTTGAGTATCCCCATGCCAGGCGGTAAGGCGTGGCTGCATAATTTCTTTACCGAAGAGTTTAATGGGCTCTTGCTTCCACTCAATCTCATGCAAAAGCTTATAAAAATAATGAATACTCTCTTCTGGAGTGAAAAAATCAGAAAAGTAATAAACCTCACCGTCTTGAGGTAAAAGCGAAATCATTGTTATCCGTTAACTTTCTTTTTCTAGCTTAATCACATAAGGCTGAATGGCCAATTCACTTAAAAATCTTTGATGAGGTCGGTGCAGAGGCGAAAGTTTTATTTTCCAGACCTCTACATTGGGGCCCAGGGCAGGAGATGTTTCTATATCCACCCTATGTCCCCAGTCTCTAACGATTTCACCGACAAGGATTGATCCCTTACCATCTAGTGCATCCACATGAATAAAATAATTAATCGACAACCTTGCATCGAGATTTCTTTTGTCCATATAAGAATGGATCCACAGCAAGACAAAAATCATGAAGGTAATGCTTAGACCAAACATAAAAAAACCAAGACCAAAGACCAGTCCCACAGCGGCCGTGGCCCAAATTCCCGCGGCCGTCGTTAAGCCGCTGACAATTCGTCCTGAACGAAAAACCGCACCGGCACCTAAAAAGCCGACCCCACTTACAATTTGAGCAGGAATACGGGCCCCATCAAGGAAGACATGCTGATGGAGCACCAGTCGGGCCGTTAAAGTGAAAACGCAAGAACCTAAGGCAACCATGGCAAAAGTTCTAAGTCCTGCTGCCTTTTGGGCCTTTTCCCTCTCCTTACCCACAACCGTTCCAGCAAAAATCGCTCCTAAGCTGCACAGGAAATAAGAGTACACAGGGTCCATATACTCAAAAAGATTAATGAGAAAAATTCGATTCAATAGTTCAGTATCCATACTAATAGAGTAATAGGATTGAGATCATAATGACAAGAAACTCATTTACCCTACCACCTAACAAATATCAGTGGCACAAAATCCAAAATTCCAAAAGGCATAGGGGATCAGGAGCTTTTAACTGTTTGAATTATGGGGAGTAGTTAAGATTAATAAAAAGTAAGCATTTTGATACTACAATTCACCCAAGTCATATTTTTTCGATTTTGTTGTTGGACGTTTATCCCCGCAGCACGTTTACGGAAGAACGAAATCGAGAAAAGCCGCAAGGTCTGGACCAAAAGTTTAGGAAAAACTTTTAACAGTACCTTACGCTCTTCGGAGCATTTTATGAAATTCAGTTTTTTTAGAAATGGACACATGGGTCTAGTTCTCGCCCTTTCCGTTCTAGTCTCCTGTAACCAGGATGAGTTCTTTCCAACGGAAGAATTGATCGCTGGAGCAGATGCCTATTGCGCAAAAGCTGTGGACTTAAACTCCTGTCAACAGATGGCCGACGTTTGTCAGCCTGCCTATGAACCTTCGGCCAATGAGATTGATGAGCCGGTCTATGCCTCATGTGTGGCCAATCCTGATCTATGGGTCACTCCACCAGATGGCAGTGATACCATAGTCGATGATGGCTCAAGTGAAACTCCAGTTGATTCCGAAGGATCAGAGGGATCTGAAGATCCAATTATTACAGATGGGTCAGGAGACCCGGTAGTTCCCGGTGACTCTTCGGACCCTGTCATCGATGATCCGGCCTCAGCTCCGGCACCAACTCTTGATGAAGCCTTTGCTTCTAAGTGTGCCAACCTTGATGATCAGTATCTATTGGTGAAGAAGATTATTAAGAAGAAGAAAGTAGTTAATGTGGTTTCAAAAGTTAAAGTCTGTCACATGACTGGCAATGGATCCTCTCACACTATTGTGATTGCTTGTCCGGCCTTAAAGGCCCATGCCAAACATGACGATTATCTAGGAGCCTGTTCACTGTAAAAAAAAAGGGCCTCTACGGAGGCCCTTATTTTTTATTTAAAAGTCTTTTTATAAAAGGCAATGGATTCGTGAATGACTTTAATCGCTTCTTTCTCATCATCAATTGAACGAATTTCGACACTCTTCTTTTCAAGCTCTTTATAACTTTCAAAGAAACGACGAATTTCGTTAATTTTATGAGGAGCCACTTCTTTGATCGACTTGATGTGGTTATATTCAGGATCATCAACATGAACAGAAATGACCTTGTCATCCCCTTCGCCCTGATCAATCATTCGAATAACACCAATAGGTCGAACTTTCATAAGGGAAAGTGGTACTACCGGTAACTGGCCGATAACCAGTACATCTAGTGGATCCCCATCATCACAAAAAGTCTGAGGAAATAGACCATAGTTACATGGGTAGTGAACCGAGCTATAAAGAATTCGATCTACTTTTAGTAGTCCTGTTTTTTTGTCAATTTCGTACTTAATTTTAGTGCCTGCTGGAATTTCGATCAAACAAGTCAAAGTATTGCCATCAAATTCTAAATCAATATCGTGCCATGGATTCATTTCTACCCCTTCAATTTTTTAATGTTTTGTATAATATTTGCAAGTTCTGTCAGTGTCTATAGATGGAATGATTTCCCATTAAAAATCTGCTTAAGTAACAGCTAATCAGACAAAGACACCCTACTTTCCAGCCAAAAAGTTCTCCGGCCATAACCGCCGAGGCGAGTGGAGTGCCAGTAACGGCCCCAAACAAACTCGTCATTCCCAGAGAAGAACTTAAGGCAAAATTGTTGAAATTAAAAAAACTAGCCATACTATTAGAGAAAGTGGACCCCATGAAGAACAACGGGGTTACCTCTCCCCCTTTAAATCCTATTGAAATTGTCATGATGGTAAGAAGGCATTTCATAGCGAAATCGTAAAAGCTCATCTCTGAAATAAATGATTCTGCAATGGTATTAGTCCCGATCCCAATATAGGCGTAGCTTCCAGTGAAATAAACAAGAAAACTGACTAGTAGTCCACCGATTGTGAGCTTCAGTACGATATGTGGAAATAAATAAGAAATGAGACGGGTATAGCCCTTCATTCCCCAATAAAAAAGATGCCCTCCAAGAGCGGAAGAAAGAGAGGCCAAAATAAGGTAAGGAAGGAGCTCCCAACTAAACAAAAAACCCACATGGTAATTCTGATGAGTGACCTCCAAGAGCTTGGGGACCAATACAGCAATAAAAGAGGCCACCCCGGCGCACATAACTAAATTATATTTCCTGATGTGCTTGAAGCCCTGAAGCTCAAAAGCAAAAACGATGGCCGCTAAGGGAGTCGCAAATATCGAAGAAAAGCCTGCGGCCAGTCCTGCATAAATAAGAAAAGGGCGCATCGACTGAAAAGAAGTTCGAAGTTTCGGTAATAAATGGGCGGCACTGGCCCCCATAATAACCCCCACTCCTTCCCGTCCTGCCGAGCCACCGAAAAGATGAGTTCCCAATGAAGAAAAAAAAATAAACGGAGTCATCCAAGGGGATACCTTGGCCTTATCATTTTCTAATTCCTCAAGGATATAAGGAACTCCCTGGTTTACATGATGGGGAATTATTTTAATCAACAGGCCAAAGAACAAACCGAAAATGGGCAAGCCCCAGATGAGGTATGAATTTTCAGCTCGAAAAGAAGTGACCCAGGAAAGTGAGTATAAGAACAAGGTCGATAGAGCACCTGATATCAGACCAACGAAGAGGGAAATAATAGGTATTTTAATCAAGGGTGTACCTGAATGATGAATTTAAAAAGAGTGAACTTACTTTCTTTAATGTTTCATTCATCCATTTTACATCCGAAGGTTGCGCCAAACAAAGCTTAAATCGTTTCATCTGCAAACATTTTAAGCTCAAAGAAACAAGCCTGAAGGGTCTGAGAGTGCATTCAACAAAGTACATAAGGGTCAAGTCTCCCCGGTATTGGTCATAGCCGTGAATGCCTTCATAATCGTTGATGAAATCTCCACAGCCATAAAGTATCAGTCTATTCTGATAGATCTCAATGCCCTTAGGATGATGGGAGGAATGCCCATGGATGATATCAACATTGGCCTCATCAATGAGTTTGTGGGCAAAATTGATCTGAGCCTGAGGTATCTCATATCCCCAATTTCCACTCCAATGAATGCTGACAATCACCAGATCCCCGGGACGTCGGTATCTTTCAATTATTTGGCGCACTTCTTTGATCTGACTGTCCTTTAGCGAATAGAGAAGATGCACACCCGGAATATGCTCCTTTGCTTCCCAACTCCAGGGAACGCCGCTGGACTCAAGACACATGGAGAAAGTCAGAACCCGTCCAGCAGGAGTTTCAAAAACTGCCGGGGCCTGTGCTTCCTCCAAAGTCTTTCCCGCACCGGAATGTGCTATTTGAAACTTCTTAAGAGAAGAAATAGTTTCAACAAGTCCTTCTACTCCCCAATCCAGAACATGATTATTAGCAAGGGTGCAGATGTCGATGCCTGCACTTTTAAGGACCGAAAGATTTTCAGGATGCATTCGGTAGTTAATCCCCTTGCCTATCATGGGTGTATCACTAGTAGTGACCGCGGTTTCAAGATTAATAATTTTAAGATCAGGGGCCTCTGCTCTCCATATTTCCAGAGCGGCTCCCCAGATATAATCATCAGCTACTTTTCGCGCAATTTTTCCATTCATTTTTTCAGCTAAAAGAACATAGTCCCGGGCGTCTTTGACATAACCTTCATAAAGCTCAGGAGAGACCGAGTGATGCAGAATCTGATCAATTCCCCTTCCTGTCATGACATCTCCACATAAAAAAATCTTCATGTTTCTCCCGGTCACAATTTGGTGTTTAACTTGCAAGAATAAATCCATGGCGACATTAACAGAGCAAAATACCTTTGAACTTTTCCCCCATGTGGCCGACATCGGAATAAGGGGCCAGGGACAGACCATGGAGAAGGCCTTTGAAATGGCGGCAATGGCGCTGACATCAGTGGTTACTGATCCTCAAAATGTTTCCCCTACAATTCATGTAAGGATTCACCTTGAGGAAAAAGACCCTGAACTATTGTTTCTTGATTGGATCAATTCAGTGATCTATGAAATGGACATCAAAAGGATGCTTTTTTCAGTTTATGAAGTTTCTATAAAGTCCGGAGTACTGGAGGCCCAAATCAAAGGTGAAACAGTGGATCTTCATAAGCATGATCCGGCGGTGGATATCAAAGGGGCGACGCTGACGGAACTCAAAGTGATTGACCTGAATGGACAATGGCTCGCTCAATGTGTGGTGGATGTTTAATGAGGATAAACGATGGAACTCAATCTTTTTCAAAAAATAAATGAGACCACTTGGCAAATCAGCGCCCATGGAAACATGAGGGTACCGGCCATTATTTATGCCAGTGAAGAAATCATTCAAAATATGGACAACAAAGTCTATGAACAGCTTTGCAATGTTGCTGGTCTTCCCGGCATTGTAGACAAGGCCTATGCCATGCCTGATGCTCATTGGGGCTATGGTTTTCCCATTGGAGGTGTGGCCGCTTTTGATCCGGAACATGGTGGAGTGGTTTCTGCAGGGGGTGTCGGTTTTGATATATCCTGTGGAGTCCGGCTCCTGCATACTGGCATGAAGATAGATGAACTTCGTTCTCAGTTGCCGGCAATTGCAGATCTTCTTTATAACGCCGTCCCTTCTGGGGTGGGCAGTAAAAGCAGAATTAAACTCACCGACAAAGAGATGAAAGATATGCTCCAAGGCGGTGCCAGGTGGGCCTTGCATCAGGGCTTTGGTGAAAGTGAGGATCTTGAATTTATCGAGGAGCACGGCCACATGACAGGTGCTAGACCAGAGTACATCTCCGCTCGCGCTAAGGAGCGGCAGCGCCCGGAAATGGGAACCCTGGGTTCAGGTAATCACTATCTGGAACTTCAGGAAGTAAAAACAATAGATGATCCTATAGCCGCTGAAGCGCTTGGACTTAGCCTTGGAGATGCGGTTATCAGTATTCATTGCGGTTCACGAGGACTAGGACATCAGATTGGAACAGATTATCTGAGGGATATGCTGGTTGAGTCCAAAAAACATGGCATCAATCTTCCCGATCGTGAACTCGCCTGCGCTCCTATTCATTCTGAAATTGGTGAGCATTATCTGGGGGCCATGCGGGGAGGAATTAACTGTGCACTGGCCAATCGCCAAATCATTACTCATTTTACTCGGGAAGCTTTTCAAAAGATGTTTCCCAATTCCAATTTAAGACTTGTTTATGATGTTTCCCATAATACCTGTAAAAGTGAATGGCATGAGGTGGATGGTGAAAGAAAGAATCTATTTGTGCACCGGAAAGGGGCTACCCGGGCTTGGGGTCCAGATCACGCGGAACTACCAAAAAAATATTCCACCATCGGCCAGCCCATCTTCATCGGTGGCAGCATGGGCATAGGTTCTTACGTATTAGTGGGAACCAAAAAAGCAGAGTCCCTCTCCTTCAGTTCAGCATGCCATGGGGCCGGCAGATCCATGAGCCGTACCGAAGCGACCAAAATCTGGAGAGGCTCAGAGCTCATTGAATCTCTGAAAGAACAGGGCATTTTTATTAGAAGCGGGACTTATCGAGGTGTGGCCGAAGAGGCTCCGGAAGCTTATAAAAATCTTTTCTCCGTTGTAGACTCAGCGGCCGCTGCTGAATTAGCAATTAAGGTGGCCCACCTGGCACCACACGCCTGCATCAAGGGATAAAATATCAATCTAGATTTATAAAAGGATATTCCCGCAATTCACTGGCGGTCCAGATGGAGACGCCGGCCTCATTTTTAATAGTTTCAACATCAATTATAAAATCAGGGTTCTTAAAACTTACATGAGCTGAAGAATTTTGTAAGATAAAACGATCTAAAAATTGTTCTTCCTCCAGAGTCGATAATTCTTGAACTCCCCTGCTATGAATCCGCACATAAAAACTTTTTTCCTTCAGTCGCGGAATCCAGGGAGTAATGATTTCCTTGATTTTAGTTTCAAAATCTTTTTTGGAATCAAAGGTAAAGGTATTGAGAAGTGGTGTAATTCGAGAGATCCGGTCCTGTAAAAAAGGGTGGCGCAAAAATTCCTGGGAAAAATCGTGAAAAAAATCACTGAGGTTATCGACGTGGGCCACCAACACATTAAAGAATTGAGTTGCACCAATCGTTCCATAGTGGCGTAAGGCCCTTTTGGCGTCTTTAAAACCGTCTTTTCTAACTGTAATAATAAGGTTCCACCACGGTTGATTATTCATACATCACTTAAGATGCAAAACAACCGCCAGCATAAAACTTTTGAGGATTTAAGACTCGATCGACCATCTGACTTAAATGATCAAGGTCAATCGGTTTTGCCATTTTTGCCTGGACTTGAGGGCTCTGTTCAAAATCACCATAGGCAGAGCACACAACCACTGGGATCTTATTTAACTCCTCAATGGTTTCTACAGTTTTCAAAAAGGTACGACCGTCCATTACCGGCATCATGATATCGAGCAAAATACATTGCGGATAATGACTTGGGTCGAGGCTTGAGAGAATATCCAGTGCTTCTTGCCCATTAGCAGCAGTCAACACTTCGTATCCATCAAGTTCAAGAGAGATGGCGAAGAGGTCACTTAATAATGAATCATCTTCGACTACCAGTACCGTATGCTTAAATTTTGGTGCAGTTATATTTCTCATGCAAAAAGTTATAATTAACTTTTAAAATTAATGAACCACACAAAAACTTACAAACCTAAGATGTCATTAAGGTTAAAAGAAGAAGGCCTTAATAGTTTAATGGGGCCTGCTAACATCTTCTTACACAGGAGGATTAAAATAAATTTACCCTCTGTTTTTGAGCTTGGTGCGTATTTCTGTTAACTGCCTGGCGTAATGGGCCCTTTCAGGTTCTGGGAGCTTCTCCAGGTTCTTTTCCAGTCTCACCGACATCTCCAAAATTTTGAGGGAAAGAGTGGACTTAAATTTATCCAGGATTCTCGTTTCGACAAATTGTAGCAGCATTATTTCAGTGGGAGCACTGGGAAATAGCCATTGCACAGGACTGTAATCACTCACTTCTAATCGAGTAGACGCAGAGAGAGAAAGAATTTGTTCGGTTGTAATCAACAGTCTAATTCCATGCTTAAAATATTCCTGCGCTTTTTTAATTTTCTCTTCACTCGCGACAGTCCTGCCTTTTTCTTTAGCTATCGTGCTGGCGGTAATAGTCGTCAACAAGACAAGTTCTGTAACTGATAATTTGGCGTTAGATTTTTCCAGGTAGTTTTCAATGATAAAATCACTGCTCTTTAGAGATTCTTTATATTCAATGAGAGTGCGAACATCCTGGTGAGACTTAACGATATAATGTAAAGAAGGTGAAGCTGACAGATAGGAAAAACTCGGACTTAATGCCTGAAGAGCAACTAAAGGCACGATGACAAGTGCGGCATAACGGACTCTGAACATCCGTGATGGTGCACGGTTTTCAAGGCTTTTCTCTTTGAAACACAAAAAGGCCACCAGCCCCAGGAAATACAGAGGTACTAGCCCGGTAAAAAATAAGAAACGATTTGAAAGTTCAAACTCAGGATATAAATCCTTAACCCGCCCTTTAAAGAGTCTGGTATTAAAAAAGAAAAACATTGAGACAAAATTAATGAAGAACAGCGCCAGGCCAATTGTTTTAAAACTCCAAATTTTAAGTGACACAAAAAACAGGCCCACAAAAGCTAGCTGAAAGATAAGAGATACGATGATGTGTTTGCGGTATGTTTTCTTATCAAGAGGGACAATTGCTTTGAATGCCATAGCCATCTTAATCGGTATAAAGTTGAAAAATATTAACCCTACCGGATAACAAGAGCTTAATCCTTCGCATGTTTGCTGGCAGAACAACTCCACATACCATCAATCCCATCAAAGACCACAAGGAGGACTTATGATGTTCAAAAAACTAATTGTATGTGCGCTATTGGCACTTCCTGTCTCTTTTTCTTATGCCAATGTAACTAAATCTCAGTCAGGTCATAAAGACCATAAGACTTCCCAGCAAGGAATGTCACAGGATGCCCAATTTCTAGATTCTTTTTCTACCCACCACCGGGAAGGAATTGAAATGGCCAAGCTGGCCGAAAGTAAGGCCACGGATCCTGAATTAAAGCGAATGGCTTCCAAGATGCTCAAGGATCAAACATTGGAACTTGAACAAATGAAACAGTGGAGAGAGAACTATTCGGACATTCAATCAGAAGAGGCTCGTCCTCAAATGGATATGAGTGATTTGCAATCTGCTTCAGGAAGTGAATTTGATAAGAAATTTGCCGAAAAAATGGTTCAGCATCATAGAGATGGAGTTGAGCTGGCAAAAAATATGAGTCCAACACTTAAAAATGAGAAGATCAAATCTTTTGCAGAAAAATCAATCACAAAACAAAACGAAGAGATCAAACAGTTACGTGTCATTGCACAGAGAAGTGGTAAGCAGTCTTAAAGAAATCCGAAGGAAGGGTACCCCCTTCCTTCGGTAAATATCCAACCGTTGTCATTACGGTATCTTCGTCTTTTGATAAATTTATCATATGAAGACTGACACTTCACAAAATGGCATTTTCAAATCGCTCCTATGGATGACGGCGATACTTTCAATCACTCTCATCATTATTACTCTTATCTTTTCCACAGCACAAAAACTTAAAGATCAAAACAGGAAGGAACTCAAACAAGTACTTACCGGGGTGCTAAAATCACTCAAGGAACTATGCATTTTTGGACTTGGACTATCCATCTGCAAAGAACTGGTTCTGGCCCATGGTGGAAAGATCTAGTTTAAATCAAAGCTCGGTGAAGGAACAACTTTTTTCTTCACTATTCCGATTTGGAACTCCAAATTGACTGGACTCACATACGCATTTAACTTAATTTAATCTCACATGAAAAATCGTCCAATCGCCACCATTTGCTTTATCGCGGTCACCTTTCTAGTCACTTTTGTGGCACCTATTTTTGATTCTTCATTATATGGGATTCAAGGACATCCCACGGAATGGTTAAGTTTTTTACCGAACGCTCCCCTTCGACATCTGGGAGCAAGTTTATTTTTCTCTCCTTTTATTCATGTGAATTTTGTACACCTGATGATCAATTTGTTTTTTTTCGTTCCTATGGCAATGGTCATTGAGCGCAAGCGTTCAGGAACTTTTTTATTGTTTAATGTTTCCTTTATTCACTTCCAGGTGCTGCTAGCACTATTCGTCCTGTCCTCAATCTTCCCACTTGAGGGGAAGGCTTTTTTAGGACTAAGTCATATCATTGTGGGGCTGTTTAGTTTCTGGTCTTTAACGAACAAAAAGTACGGTCTTCTCTTCCTGGCCTTGCTCATTATAGGAGTGGGCCAGTGGCAGTCTCAAAATGAGCTCACCTTGCTGGCCCACGGTTTGGGTCTGGTCTTTGGAGTTGAATTATTTTTCCTGGGCCGTTTTCAAAACAAGCAGAGGCTTCACGGCACGAATTGAATTTTCGTAGTCAGAAATGACCCAGTGATTTTCTGTGACGGCAACATCTGCAACCGTTTTCTTCCACTTTCCCTCGCTCGCCGCCGGTTTCCAATTGAGTAATAGCTTGCCACTGTCAGCATCAAGCACATAGAGGCCATCATTGACTGAAGGATAAAGAACGACGTGGTAGCGAGGATCATAACTTGCACCAGCAAAGGAGCTGTCCTTCATTTTGGTATCAAAGCACCAAAGGTTTGACCTTGATCCGATATCAAATCGACAGACTTCGCCTTTAAGTGAAGTATAGAGGATCGATTTATCGAGGACCTTCGGTGTCCCTACCAGAGGGTTAGAAGCATTAACGGCCGCTGTATGAGCACCTGTTTTACGGTCAAAACACAGCAAGTGCCCACGCTCCGTAGGAAAATAAACCTCTCCAGAAACAAAGCAAACATTTTCATCCAAAATCACTGGTCTCATCCAACTAGAAGCTGGAAGTTCTTTTTTCCAAATCACCTCCCCGGTCTTAAAATGAAGGGCGGTGGCGTAGGATTTATATTTTTTATCGTCATGCTTTTCCCGACCTGTTCCCAGAAAAACACTTCCACGATCATCCACCAGGACACCCGCATCCGTGTGTCCTGGATTGCTTTTCCATTTCAACTTCATGGTGAGAGGATCTACGGCATGTAGACTGTCAGCTCCGGCCACTACAAAGAGAGTGTTTTCGCCTTCAAAGCTTCCGATAACCGCCTGCCCTTCAGTATGTCCAAGCGTCTGATAACTTCCCAGAAGCTTGCCACTTTTTAAGTCAAATCGATATACCCGAGCGTGATGGGTATCATGCACACCTTCGCCCACATACAAAGAATTCTGCCAGATGGTAAGTTCCGGCGAGACCATGGTTCCGGTATAAAAGGTTCTGATGACTTTGCCACTCTCAAAGTCAACTTCATTAATGATGCCATTACGATTGCCGGTAAAAACCCGGCCACTGGTAATAGTAGCAGCTCGAAATGATCCGGCACCGGTATCAAGACGCCAAACCTGCTTCAGTGTTGAAGGAAACTGCTGTGTAGCTTTTAAGGATTGAAAATCCGTTAAGACAGTTGCCCGATCAAGATAGTTTACTTCAGATTCCACCGAGCGCTCATTCATTTGACTTTCAATGGTGCTGATTAATCTTGGATAATTATTCCACCACTTCCAGCAGTAAATGCCTCCCATGATGACAGCATTTAACATGAAAGCACTGGCCAAAACCTTAGGTTTAAGAAGAACTTCCAGCAATTTCTTTGGGCCCTCCATTTTAAGTTCAATCCCAAACAAAGCGGCAATAAAGCTTGCGACTACTGAAACTCCGACACTCACTAAAGTCAGCGGGATCATTACCGTCGGTATGATCATCGGGACTAATTCATTAGGCGTTGTCATTTTTCACCCCCCCATGATGGCCATCGAGCCAGATTTGATCACCATTTTTTAAAACTTGTGTGGCCCGAGGAAGATTAATTCCCGGCAGCCCCAATTCCCGGGCCAAAATGGCACAGTGACTGAGAACTCCACCTCGCTCAACAATAACTCCCCGTGAGCGGGTAAAGAGGGCCGTCCATCCCGGATCAGTAGCAGGGGCCACTAAAATAGCGTCATCCGGCCAGGTGGAAAAATCCACTTCCGAGGGATCATTCACAACTCTGACAGTTCCCTTAACAATCCCATGACTTAATGGAACACCTCGCAGAGTTCCTGTAGTCATTTCAGTTTGAGTGAGGCACTGATTTACATCCTGCTTTTTTAGAACATCAGGTAAGTAAATTCCTTTATAGGCATCGAGCTCTTCTTTGCGCTTACGTACTAATTGTTTAAGTAAATCCAGAAGTCCCTGACCCTGGGCCAGCTGTTCCACTTCTTCGATCGTTAAATGGAAAATATCATTCCCTAACCCAAATCTTTTTCCCAGCTCAAGACTGGAATAACGGATGTGAGCATAGGGACGAAGGATTTCCATTTTCCACTGCTCCCTGAGCTCCAATAGCTCTTTTAAGAGTCTCCACTCTTCCAGGAGTACTGAGTCCTTGAAAGTTTTGAGGGCATGGATTTCGGCTTCAACATCAATTTCAGTATGAGTCACAACGGGGCTCGCCTTGCCGCTGCCAAAAACGGTATCACCTAATTCTTCCCAACGAGGATGCGAGAGATCCAACTCTCCCGGACCTCGGTGACCAAAACGTGAAAAGAAAAATTCTCTTTTAAGAGGTTCTTCCTGAGCGCGTGAAAAATAACGATTCATCTCAAACGTCGCAGTTTTAAGACCTGCTCCCATCCAACGCTCAAGATATTCCTGAACGTGTTCTGAACCGACTACACTTGATAAAATCGCCCGCAAGCTCTGGTGAGTGGCCTCGATTAACACCACCAACACTAGTGGCCACTTTAAACTGACCTTGGAAAAATTGGCGATTTCTTTTTGCCACAGGTTCAGAAGATTTTCATCAGTCCAATCAGAATAGAACACACCATTTTGCGGACGCTGCATTTTATGTTTAAAATCCACCAGCTCTTTACGGGATTTCTCAATCCAGTGACGGCGGTTAGTGGACATATTCCAGCCCACCTTGATCATGCGCCACATGCTTATAGGAGTTTTTAAGATCCCCTCGGCACTGATTTTGTACCATTCAAATTGCAAGTGGGGTCTTGGATGAGGAGCTATACGATAAGGAATCGGTCCGAAATAGAGCGGCACCATCTTGCTCATATTAATAAAGCCCCTACCAAAAAGGCGGTCCATGATGGACTCTTGTGAGTTCTTATCAGAAAAGCCCAGATAACCCAGTTCACGTAAAGAATTATCAAAGGCACCAGTTGGAGCAAAGGCCCGCTTCCAAACTTCGAAAGTCAAACGGCTGGGCTGGCCTGTCCACTCGGCAAAAGTTTGACCATCCCACCAGGTATCCTGGGGATAATTTTTTTCTATACGTTCAAGTTCCTCATGGAGGATCATTTTTTGTTTCGATTCAGAGCGGGCGGAAGTAATAGGTCTGGCCTGCAGAAGATAGACTCGCGAGTCGGCGTCAATGGCCCACTCCATATCAATTTTTTGTGAAAGAGCTTCCTCGACTTGTTCGCCGAGATGGAAAATTTGATCAAGGATACTGCGCTCAAGAGGTCCGGAAGTTTCAGAGCTGACCTTAAAAACCCGATAAGGATTAACTTGTCCAGAAACCAGAGCTTCACCCAGGCCTTCGATATATTCCAGAACCGCACCTTCCTCGGAACGAGTAGGATTCACAGAAAAATAAACTCCGGCATAACGGGCCTTAACCATCACCTGCAGAACCACATTCATGGGAACATCTTTTTTCTCGCCCATGAAAAATTGACGATAACTTTGAGAAGCCTCTCGATCGACCGATTTAAAGCAGGCGACAACAGCGCGCTTTAATTCTTCCAAACTTTTAACGTTAAGAAATGTCTGATTTTGACCAGCAAAGCTCATCTCCTCTGAGTCTTCACCAAAAGCCGAAGAGCGGACCGCTAAAGGAACCATGCCCTCACCTTGCCACCAGCTATGAATGCGCTGCCAGTCTGCTTCACTTTCAGGTGAGTGAGAAAGAATCATCCCGGCAGGTACAGGCATCCCAATTTGTGCCATCATCGCCAAGACGTAAGCCTTTGAACCAACATTTGTCTGGTCTTTTGCTAGTTCCCGAAAATCTGCAATCATGAAGTCTCCCATGTGATTGCACAAAACTAACAAAATCTAAGTGATAAATAACTGACAAATGTCATCTAGTCCCAGAATTATGCAGCGCTCAGCTTTAGCGGGGCTTACGAACATGGACTCGCCCAGCATTGTCGACTTCTCTTTCCAGGGCCCTGTCGACAAAGGGTCGCCCGTTTCGACCTTCCCCTAGCCGCTCCAGATCTCTCTTCCACAAGCTATAGTCATCATTGGGAGCAAAACGACCGCTTTGCCCAAGATTTCTTTCTAGATTCAAGCGAGTTGAATTATCTTTATGTTTACCCGGCATAGTGACCACCTCTCTCTTCCTGGTTCAGTCTTTAGAGTTCAAATAAGGGGCCATGATGGAAAAAATGAGTGATCTGTTTAATTTAAGTTTAAAAACGACCAAAGCTTTTGCTCAAGCTAAACAGGTTAAATTTTATACCGCTATTATCTTTTATGAAGGTGCAGGCACATGTAAGCTCGACCATGGTGACTATGTCTTTGACGGTCCAAGTATCCTGTTCGCCACTCCTTATCAGAGAATACAAGTAAGCTCTTCTAAAAATCTCAAAGTTGGACTTCTCCAATTCCATGGAGACTTTTATTGTATCGAATTCCATAAAGCAGATGTGGCCTGCAATGGTCTGCTCTTCAATAATGTCTTTCTATCTCCCATGGTTAATCTTAGTGGTTCAGACAAAGAAGCCATTTTTAATATTTTAATGGAGATCAAAAAAGAGTTTTCGTCGAATCCAGACCGGTCAGTTTTAATTGCTTATATCCAGCTTTTCCTTGCCAAATGCAGCCAGATCAAACGAAAGCAACTTGGACCCAAGGGTATGACCGTTTCGATTGATCAAGCGATGAAGTCCTTCAAACAATTGATTGAAGAGCATTATCTGGTCAAACACAGGCCCGCTGATTATGCTCGAATGCTAGATATGGAAATGAATATCCTTTCAAAAAAATGTAAAAAAACTTTTGGGAAAACTCCGACAGAATTAATTCATGAAAGACTTATTATTGAAGCAAAAAGAAAACTTCATTTAACCCGTCAGAACATCAAAGAGATCGCCTTCGGCCTTAACTTCAAGGATGAGTATTATTTTAGCCGTTTTTTTAAGAAGAGTGTGGGTCTTTCTCCTCTGGCCTTCCGAAAAAAAGTTGGTATCTCCATCGTTGCAGATTTGTCCATGCCGGCCACTTAATTGTCCATGGTATTAAGAGCTGATTGATTTTAAAATTTTTTAATTTCAAAAGGATCTCGACCATGGATAAAGCTTTTAAAGTTATTGCTAACTTCAATCATCTATCAATTAATCTCTTACGAATTTCCATTTTTATTATTATGGCCTGGATTGGCGGATTGAAATTTTACGCCTACGAGGCAGACGGCATCGTCCCTTTCGTGGCCAACAGTCCTGTGATGAGTTTCTTTTATGCTCATGAAGCTCCTGAATATAAATCCTTCATGAATAAAGAAGGAGAACTCATATCGAAAAATAGAAAATGGCATCAGAGTAATCACACCTATCTATTCTCCAATGCCTTGGGTTCTTTTATTATTTTAATTGGGCTTTTAATTCTTGCAGGCATCTTTTCTCCCAAGGTTGGGGCCATTGGTGCGGTTTTGACGATCGTCATGAGTCTGGTAACTTTAAGCTTTTTAGT
This sequence comes from Bacteriovoracaceae bacterium, assembly GCA_023701435.1. Taxonomy (GTDB): domain Bacteria; phylum Bdellovibrionota; class Bacteriovoracia; order Bacteriovoracales; family Bacteriovoracaceae; genus Peredibacter. The sequence continues at coordinate 136,028 of JAMPXB010000004.1, forward strand.
GACAACCCCCGAAAGTTGGGTGCCTAACCTGGGAGACAGTGAATACGGGTTTCCTTATTTATCAGGAAGAGGGCGTCTGGTGATTAAAGACCTAATCATGCTCTCCGGAGCGATTGTGTGCCTGTCAGATAGCGCTCAAAAACTCCTGAGTAAAAAGCTATGAATTAAATTAAAGAATCTTAAATAAAGCTTTAACTGGATTATCCGATTGATATTACATCTGCCGGAGACTTTCATGTTAAAGCTTTTAAACATCTTATGCCTCACCCTCTTCCTTTCTGCCTGTGCCACTGGCCACCGCGAAACCTCGGCAAAAATTCGTCAATTGGTGATGGCGGGAAGACCTGATGAGGCCATCAAGTTTTTAAAAGAAAGCTCACTGGCAAAAGACAGCAGTTCTCAGCTCCTTTATGCCATTGAATTGGGCCTTCTTGAGCATTATCAGGGAAACTATCCAGGCTCTATTGAAGCCTTAAATAAGGCCAAGGTCCTTCTCGACGAGCTTTACACCACCCGTGTCTCCGGCCAGCTAAAGGCCTATCTTGATAATGCCAATGCCGATTTCTATTATGGTGAGAAGTATGAAGCCTCACTGATCTACTTTTATCTCGCACTTAATCACTATATGCAGGCAAACCTTGAAGTTGATGCTGCTAAGAAAAAAGTGGCACTGCTGCAGGCCCGTTCAGAAATTATGGGTTGGGATTCATTTTTGACTGAAATAAAAAATGAAAGAATGGGCCAGGCCCTCTTTAAGGAAGACCTGCTCGCTAAAACTTTTGGTGCCTTAGTGCATGAATCACAAGGTAACAATAAAGATGATCAGATTGCCTTACAACTTTATGTCGATGCCAGCGATGTCTTCTTTAAAAATTACAATTTGTTCCCGACCTTTAACAGCGCCTATGATGATTTTAGAAAAAACTTTGAGAACCTGCCTAACCTTTCCATGAAAGAAGTTGAAGGCAAGTACGTCCTGGCGACCAAGCATAATCATGCCTTCAGGGATTTTCTCACCAGAAAAATTCTTACCCTCACAAAGAAAGTTAGACCACAGGAGTTTAAAGCACAGATTGCTAAACTAAATCCATCAGAGGAACTTTTAAAAAAGATCAAGCGCCCTGTGGGGAATGTGACCTTTCTTGTTCAAGAAGGGATGATCGTGGAAAAAGTTCCAAAAAGATATGACATTCCAATGGACTGGGGAAGTCACAAGAGCATGGCCTTCTCACTCGGCATGGGGACGACGATTTCCTACGAGCTGCCTCACATTGAATCGGTTCCCACTCTTGAAGGAGCCACCGTGCAAGCGACAGACAAGGACGGCAAAGTTCTGAGTGAAGCTCCCCTTTCAGTCATCGCCCCCTTAGGTGACCTGGCGGCTCAGGCCATCAATGAGCATTCTGCGGCCATTGCCGCTGAGACCGCTGCACGAGTGATCTCAAAACACCTCGCCGCCCTATCTATAAGCTATGGCGCCTATGAGTCCTATAAAAAGAAGGATCCCAAAATGGCGCTCTTTATGGCCACGATGAGCCATGCCACCTTGGTAGCAAGCATTAATGAAGGTGAGAAGGCCGATGTACGTTTCTGGAGCACCCTCCCTTCCAATATCCGTATGGGTCAATTGTCACTACCTAAGGGAACATATAAGTTTCGTGCAGTATTTGGAGAAGTTGGTTCACCCAGCTACCGGGTAGTTGATCTGGGGGAACAGACAGTAACTAAGAACTCTTTAAAATTCGTGATGGATCATAGAAACTTAAAGCCAAACGCTAACAGAAATATTGCTAGTGAGCGATAAGGTGATGAAATGAGTTTTTTAGTAGTCTATAACGGTCAGTTTTCACCCTTTGTTTATCCTACCGGTACTCCTAGTGGAATCCCCCGTGTAACACCGCTTAAATACCTCAAAGAAGTTCATGAATTTAAAGATGAGTTGAGCGAGTTCGAACCAGAAGTTAAGATAAATCATCATCATCATCAGAAAATAGATGCTTACAATCAAGTCTCCAAAAAGTTTGAGGAACAACGAAAGCGCCATTATGCCAAAGACATCATGACCTTTCCGGTGAAAGTTATCTCTCAGAATGCCAAGGCCACTGAAGCACAAGAACTTTTAAAAAAATTCGGCTTTCGCCATTTACCCGTCATCAATGAGCAGGACATTATCGTTGGAATGCTCTCTGACCGCGAATTAGCAGCGGCTTCTCCTGATAAGAGATGCAAAGACTTAATGCTTGAAAGAATCATCGTGGCGGAAGAGCAGGCCAGCATTAATGAAATAGCAATCATTCTTCTTAAGGAAAAGCTAAATGCTCTTCCGATTATTAACCATAAGCGTGAAGTAACCGGCATCATCACGTTAAGTGACATTTTAAAGTACGTGATTGAATCCACCTCCTTTCTGGGAAGGGGCTGATATTCTAGGGTGTTAGCAGATAATCGACTGACTAGAAATTAGACAGTACTATAAATCTTGGAGGACCTGCCCCATTGAAGTCGCCGGCAGGCTAGAATCTCTTCCATGAAAACACTTATTTATTTGTCTCTCATCATCACTTCTCTATCTGCCTATGCTTCTAATTCTCCTGAAGTGCTCTACTTAGATCCTTCAGATGACGTTTCACTGGATGAGAAAGGCACTCCTAAAAAGTTTTTCTTGATTTCAAACTCTCTGCATGATGGCCGCTTAGGCATCCGTAATGAAGCTGACACAATAGTCGCTGACCTTAAATGTGATGGTGAAAAAAATCGTAAATTAAAACTAAAAAAGAATAAAACCAAAGAAGTTTACATCAGTCAGGCTATCAACAACTGCATTCTCTCCCTGGGAGAGAATAAGGCCATCCGCTTAATCAAAGATGAAGTCGCCTTTCCTATGCTAAAAGATCTCCACCGCGTGAAAGAATCCTGTCAGTATCAAACCGCTGCTGGGACGCCCATCAGTCAGCAGTTTCTTACTAATAATTATCCTATTATGAGCTGTGCTCATGAAGCCGATAAAATTGATATTCTAACAGAATCTGAAGATGGACTGCTGGCCAAGATGGAGGCCCTCCTGGGATATAAGCCTGCAGTAGAATTTATCTACAATCAAAATCCCTATGCAGAGCTTGATTTCTCCCGTGCTCCCAAACTTGATGCTATCTTTGTGTCAACCCTGCTCTATAGACACGACTTTTCCGGGACGGTACTGGCCCGACTTTTGAAATTCCATGCAGAACGTGGAGCTTTGATCAACATCGTCGGTACCGGCTACATGCATGAAGACAAGGATAAAGCGCTGTTAAAAGAACTATCACTCACGAGTGGAAATATCCGTATCCAGGAATATAAGTACCATGACCCGCGCTGGGGAATTAAACCAGTTCTCAATGCTCTCACCAACTATCTGCGTGATATGCACGTAAAGATGTTTGTCACACTTTCAAGTACGAATCCAGAAAACAACGTTCTCATCATGGGAGGCCGCAACGTACATGATGGTTTCGTTTTTGCGACTAAACCCGATCTTTCAAAATATCCGGAACTTGATCAGTTTGACCCGAAAGCTGATTACGCTTACTGGAATGATCTAGAGATTAAAATAACTTCTACAAAGCTTGCCCGCAGTGTCTATGCTCACCTTTTGAAATTCTGGAACCGGGAAGTCGTTGGTCAGAAGACAGAAGACATCCAGGAAGTGAAGGCCCAGGCCCAAGAGCTTTCGGGTGAAGAAGTCCTGAGTAGTCAGTCCACTATGATTCGTCATGTGCTGACTCTCCCTTTTAATGATGATCATGCACTGGAAAAACTCTATGTGGAAATGATTGATAAAGCTTCCACTTCAATCAAATTATCAAGTCCCTATCTTCGTCCTACGAAGGCCATTATGGATGCCTTTCAAAGAGCGATTGAGCGCAAGGTGGATATTACCATTCAAACTCGAATTGACCTTAAGGGTGACACTCAGGCCTGGCTTTATGAAGAGACCAATAAGGCCGCAATTAATTCGCTCTTTGATAAGGTAAAGATCTTTGAATGGACGGAGAATTCCATCCTGCACACAAAGCTTCTCATTATAGATGATAACTTCGCCTTTTTCGGTTCCGTTAATTTAAGCCGCCGAAGCTTCATACAAGACGTTGAAAACGGCTTCATGATTCATGATGTGAATTTCGTAAGCAAGATGACCCAAATCTTTGATGGTTACAATGAACGCTCCCAGCTCATCAATAAGAAGCAAAAGCGCAAATTTTGGGCAAGCATTTTTGTGAATCTCTTTCAGAATCAGTTTTAATAAAACTGATTTAATCACTATCCCCTATTCTTAAGAAAGGCTTTAAGACAGCTCGTTTCATTATTCGTTACCATTTAAATAATGATTTTCTCCATGTGAGGAGAATATGGATAATGAGAAACGAACCATTTTATTAGTCGATGACGAAAAAGACTTGCTCCTATTAATTAAAGAAGAATTAGAGGAACATAACTACCGCGTGTTCATGGCATTAAACGGCCAGGAAGCTTTAGATCAAATTTCTCAAACAGGTGTGCCCGATCTCATATTGCTGGACATGAACATGCCGGTAATGAATGGTTGGACATTTTCTCAAAAGTTCGCTGACAACTACGGGCGAACCTGCCCCATTGTCATTATGACCGCTGCCGATGATTCTCAAACCAGGTCCATGGAAATAGGGGCCGATTCTTATCTCGGAAAACCATTTGATATGGAAACCCTGAATAAAACGGTTGAAAGCATATTGAGCTAGAGGACGACACATGGAAAACTTCAAAAATAATTACAACATGGGGCTCATTGGAAACTGTAATTATTCCGCCTTGATCAACGATAAGGCGAGTGTGGTCTGGATGTGTTGGCCCCACTTTGACGATACTTCAGTTTTTGGTGCTTTACTTGATGATGTCGACGGGGGTGAATTTTCTATCATTCCCAAGAGTGAAACCACTCACTATGAACAGAGCTATATCGAAAATACTAATGTGCTTCAAACAGATGTCACCTGTGGTGACAACATGTTTCGGATTACTGATTTTGCTCCTCGATTCGAACAGCACGAACGTTACAATAAGCCTCTCATGCTGATGAGAAAAATTGAGCCACTGAGAGGAACACCACAAGTTCAGGTGATATGCTCACCTCGCGGAGATTATGGCCGGCGCAAACCAACAATCCATTTTGGCAGCAATCATGTACACTATGACGACATCGGTGAACCTATAAGGTTGACCTCCAATATTCCCCTCACCTATATCTCCAAAGAAAAGTTTTTTGTTTTAGATGAAGTCAAATACCTTGTTCTGACTTGGGGAATGTCCTTTGATGAACCCATAAAAACGACAGTCGAGTCATACCTCTATCAGACCATCACTTACTGGCAAAGATGGGCCAGCCAATGCTCTATCAGCCGACTTTATCAAAAACCAGTTTTGAGATCGGCCTTAACATTAAAGCTTCATCAATACGAAGATACGGGGGCCATTATTGCATCGACGACCACCAGTTTACCTGAAGCTCCTGGTTCTGGCCGTACCTGGGATTATCGCTATTGCTGGTTGCGTGATACCTATTACACTTTAAATGCTCTCAATCGCATGAGCCGATTTGATGAAATGAAAAAGTTCGCCCAGTACATCATTAATGTTGCCGAGGAAGAAGTTGGCCGTTTTGCTCCTGTCTACACGATTTCCGGAGATCCTGTACCATCTGAATTGGTCGTAGGTCTAAAAGGTTACAGGGGGCATGGACCGGTTCGTATAGGAAATTCTGCTTCCCAACAAATCCAAAATGATGTTTACGGACAAGTATTATTGGCGCAATTTCCTCTCTTCGTTGATGAGAGATTCCCTGGAAAAATTGGGTCTTCTTCCTATGAACTTGTCCGTAAGACTTTGAACTACATCGATAAAAGGATGAATGAACCAGATGCCACTTTATGGGAATACAGAAATATGCAGGAGAGGCATTGTTATACTTATCTTTTTCATTGGGCCGGAAGTAAGGCCGCCTCAAAAATCGCCGAGAAGCTCCAGGACAAAGAACTATATTATTATGCGATGAGGCTTTCGTCTCGGGCACGGAATTACATTGAATCCTGTTATGATCCTATATTAGAAACCTACCTTCCCTCACGAGGTAATAAATACGCCGATGCCAGTCTCCTTCATCTTATCACCCTGGGCTTTCTCGCTCCGAAAAGTAAACGCGCGGAAAAACATTTAAGATATATTGGAAACTCACTGTTAACTCCCGGTGGGAATCTGTATCGATATAACCGCCCAGATGATTTTGGGAGTCCAGAAGTCACATTTGCTGTTTGTACTTTTTGGTATGTTGAGGCACTGGCCTGTGCAGGATACATTGATGAAGCCTTTAGGATTTTTGAAAAGATGCTGGACCATGCTAACCATCTGGGTCTGTTCAGTGAGGACATCCATGAATTGACCAAAAGTCCTTGGGGGAATTTTCCTCAGACCTATACACATGTAGGACTAATCAATGCCGCATTTAAATTATCGCAAACGTTTGATTACCCTGAGTTTTTCTGAGGCAATTTATAGAAGGAGTATCATGTGGAATTAAAGACATTTTACTACATAAAAGAATCTGGATGGTCATCCTCATTTCCGGACTTAGATTCCGAACAGACTCTTGTCTTTGTATTTGGAGCCGAAGAATATTTAAGGGCCAATGAGAAAATTTCAGACCTCGTCCAGGTCTATCCCAAATCCCACTTTGTAGGGTGCTCAAGTGCAGGAGAAATATTTAACCAACATATTTTGGACGGCACTCTTACTGTTGCGACTATTCATTTTTCTAAAACGAACCTTAAAGTTGTATCAGCGCCGATTCTTTTTTCTAGAGACTCTTTTGACGTTGGGAAAGACCTGGCTAAACGTTTATATCAGAGTGACTTAGTGGGTGTAATGATTTTTTCAGATGGTCTTCATGTAAACGGAACACAGCTCGTTCGTGGAATGAACACTTTTATCCCTAATAATATTTCTCTGACTGGAGGTTTGGCAGGAGACAGTTTTCGCTTCAAGGAAACATGGGTATTACAAAATAGAAAACCTGCAACGAACTTCATCACAGCAGTCGGCTTTTATGGACAAAAGGTCCATATCGCTCATGGTTCGAAAGGTGGATGGGATATCTTTGGCCCAGAAAGAATAATTACCAGGTCTAAGGACAACATTCTCTATGAACTTGATGGCCAGCCGGCGCTAAAACTTTACAAAGAATATCTTGGAGAAAAGGCATCTGAACTTCCTGCCAGCGGACTCCTTTTCCCTTTGCAAATCCGTACCGGACGAAACGATGAGAAAAAAGTTGTTCGAACCATTCTGGCAGTTGATGAAGCAGAACAATTCCTGACTTTTGCTGGTGATGTCCCGGAAGGATCTCTCGCCCAATTAATGAAGGCCAATTTTGACCGCCTTATTGAAGGGGCATCGGAAGCAGCCTCCAGTTTAAAGGATATTTTACCCCCCATGCTCGTTATCGCTATCAGTTGTATGGGAAGAAGGCTCGTTTTAGGAGAAAGGACAGAGGAAGAGACAGAGGCGATACTCGACATTTTACCGAAAGGCGCACAACAGATAGGATTTTATTCCTATGGAGAAATTTCCCCTTATAAAAAAGGAAATACATGTGACTTTCATAATCAAACGATGACAATCACTGCAATCAGTGAAGATAGTTAGGTGAAACATGTCAATTTCACAGCGCCTCCTAGAGAGACAATTAAAATCGGTGGGCCTTTCAAAGGAAAGCTTACCAACGAATCAGGCATCATGGGAGAGCTTCCTAGCTAAAATCAATAAGGCCTATGACGAGGCAGACCAGGACCGATATTTACTTGAACGGTCTCTCTCCATTTCTTCCAGAGAAATGCAAGAGCGCTGGAACAAACTTCATTCCAGTGAGATGAGAAAAAATGCCATTATGATTTCCTCCATTGATTCTATCATTAGCTTTAACGAACAATCAAAGATCATAGAATTCAATCCAGCCGCAGAACAAACATTTGGGCTTTCACGAATAAAAGCATTGAATACGAATATTCGAGATCTTATTGATATTAAAATCAATGAAAATATTTTCGGGGATCGAATTGAATACGAGGCAAAAAAAGCTTCTGGTGAAGCCATTCAAGTGGAGACTATCCTGACTCCGATTATTCTTGAAGAAGAAGTTATTTATAGTCTTTTCATTCGCGATCTTACTGAACAAAAAAAGTCTCAAAAGTTGATTAATGATCAGCAGATTAAGCTCATCTCAAGTGAAAGACTAGCATCACTGGGACGCATGGCCAGCAGTATCGCCCATGAAATAAATAATCCTCTTTCAATTATGGTCCTGGCCTTGGGGCGCTTGAAGAAATTAATACAGAGACAAGTGCTCACTGACGAGATTCTGTTAAATGCCTTGAACGACATGGAAGACATGATTACAAGGATTACAAAGATAATTAATGGCCTCAAGACAGTTTCAAGGGATACAAAAGACTTCGTCAAAGAGCAAATCTCAATGAGATTAATATTAGAAGATGTTCTAAGCCTATGTTTTGAAAGGTTCAAAAAAAGTAATATAGAACTGAGATGTGATTTAAAATCTAAAAAGTTCGATAAGTGTATAGCTTGTGATCGTGTCCAATTTTCCCAGGTCTTAATTAATCTACTCTCAAATGGTTTTGATGCTGTTAAGAATCTACGCGTAAAATGGGTTGAGATTGATATCGAAAAAGATGATAAATTTGACATCATAAAAATCACCGACAGTGGTTCAGGAATCCCTCAAGCTATGCAGGATCAAATATTTGAACCTTTTTTTACTACCAAGGATATACGTAAAGGAACAGGATTGGGCCTTTCTATTTCCAGGACCATCATGGAGAAACATGAGGGAAGTATAGAAATTGATCAACAATCAATAAACACCTGTTTTATTTTAAAACTTCCGCTAATTGATCAGGAGCGTGTATGAAAGATTATAAAACAAAAATTTTTAAAATTATCATTTTCATGAGCATTCCTTTTAATTCTCTCGCCCAAGAAAAAGATTGTGGGACAGACTATGCATGTTTCTATGAGCAAAAAAATCGACTTATCGAGCAAGATCGGCAAAGACAAGAACAGGAACTAGAAGCCTACCGAAATCAGCAGCTTCAACTTCAGCAAGAGCAACTGGAACAAATGCAAATGCAAAACGAACTTCTTGAAGAACAACTTCAGGAAATCAATGACCGTCAAACGCCCTCGAAGAAAAACAGCAGGATGTGTTAGATGAAATAGAACGAATTCCTAAAGATGCGCCAGTAAAGAGAAAAGCTTCCGATGAAAATGCAGAACAACTAGAGCAGGAGGTTGCACAGTAGTTACTTACTGGCAGGTGCTCTATTTTCTAACTTTTGTTTTTCTTTTTGGGCCATTTCTTTCTTCACTTCCTCAATATTGCTACGAAGTAAAAATGACTTCTGAAGCCCCTTTAAGGTAATAAGCGTCTCCGTCAGGAACTCAACGGTCTTTTCCGCTCCCTCCGGTTGAAGGGTACGCAGATCAGTCGTTATGATTGAAAGATTTTCAATGGTCTTGGCCATGTGTTTGGTCGCCACCGGCGCATGAGACGTGAGATGGGGAAGAATTTTTCTGACTTCATGTGAGGCAAAATTTAAATTATCCAGAGTTTCCTTTAATTTCTTATCATCGCCCACTTGCATGGCCAGGTTCCGACCTACCAGCATCGTTTCATCTAAATTATTTAAGATACTTTCAACTTTTGTCAGAGACGTTTTAAGTTTCTGACCACTGAGTAATTCTAATAGATCCACAGATTCATTGACGGGAATCACGTTTCCCTCGCCCAGGACTTTGCCATCAGGAGGCCCTTGAAGAAGAGTCAGAACTTTTTCCCCAATAACATAGGGACGAACAAATTCGACCTTGGAGCCTTCCGTAACCTGCTTACGATATTCATTTAAGACTGTAAAAGTGACTTTAATGCCGTGAAGATGATCCAGTTCAATCTTATCGATCTTACCTACCCTAAGCCCCGCCATAAAAACCGAGCTTCCCGCTCTTAAGTTGGCCGCTGACGGAACATAGGTCGTATAATGAACTCTTTCCTCAAACCAGTTTTTTTTCACCGCCATCCCCACCCCGACAACGAGTGAACCGATGACTGCAAAAGTAATAAATAAACCAACGGCACGTTCATAGGGATTAAATTTATATTTCTTCAATTTGCTAGTCCTGTTGCTGTAACATTAACAATCCTTCCAGGAAGTTGATTTATAAGACCAACGTCATCACTGGAAATAATCACATACTTAAGGGTATATCTGTCTTGATGTTCTTTAATTAATTCCACCAAATTTGGAATATGCTCCATACTCATCCCTTGGGTGGGATTGTCTAAGATCACCACTTCTGGTTTTAAACTAAAAGCTCTCAGCACACAGGCGGCCTTGCGGGCACTGGATGAAATGAAGGCCGGTCGCAAATGTTTTTGGTTTTCAAGTTGAAACCTCTCCATCATTTGAACAATATAATCGAATCGTTCTGCCGGTTCCAAAAAATCATGGTAATCCAGCAGAAGCCGAAAATTTTCATAAAGACTCTGATTATTGATCAGTCCCCCCACATCGAATGAATGACCCATATTGAGCCTGAAGCGGTCAAACTCACTGAAGCTGAAATCATTCACACAAGTTCCGTTGATCAGATACTCTCCTTCTTGAGGTGAGAGAATCCCAAGCAGAAGCTTAAATAAAGTATTTTTTCCTGACCCCCGAGGACCCTGAATGTAGAGGATCTCTCCTGGGTTGAATTTGAAATTAACATCACTGAAGACTTTTTTTTCTGGATCATAAAAAAAGCCCATTTTCTTTAATTCAATGCTTTCAATGTTTGAGCGCTTCATGCTAACGCCCTCGCAAAGATATAAATGGTTATGGAGAGATTGAAAGCGACTACCGCCATAATACTGTTCACCACCGCCCGGGTTGTGGCCATGGGAACCTCGTGAGGTGCCCCCCGCACATTCATACCTTGATAGGTGGCGATGCTAAAAATAATAAAACCTGAAAGGGAGTTCTTAATGATGTTCAAGGAATAATCTTCAGGAGTAAGGGCCTGGGCCAATACTTCCAGGTAAAATGAAAAAGAAAGATCAATGACCAGGTTACCGACTAAGAATCCCCCAATAAGAGCAATGCAGTTAAAGTAAAAGGCTAGACAAACAAGGCTTATGACTCCACCCAAGATCCTGGGTAGCACGACGAATCCCAACGGCTCAATGCTCATGGTTCGAAGGGCCTCTATTTCTTTGTTCACTTGCATGGAGCCTAGTTCGGTAGCAACGGCCGTACCTGAACGGGCGATCACAATTAAGGCCGTCAAAAGAGGTCCTAGTTCTCGAATCACTGTGACAACCAGAATATTGCCCATCATCTCTTGCGAGCCCAGAAGGGAAAGTTGGGCCGTGGATTGCAGAACAATAATGCTACCCGTGGCGATGGCAATGAAGGTTATTAATGGCAAGGCCTGAAAACCGGTAAAATAAATCTGTGAGAGTAAGGTAAAGAAAATGGGCCTTAAATTTCGTGTGCCCAAGTTAAAGGCCGAGCGAAAGCTCAGATAAATAAAGACAAGCATGTCCCTGAAGGAGCGATAAATATCTAACGTGAATTTTCCGACTTGGTCGATCGATTGAAACATACCTGGGCTTTATCGGAATCCCAGGGAAAGCGCTAAAGAGTATTAAACCTGACTAAAAAGATACAGCTACAATCTGAGTCGCCATTGGGCTTCTTTCATCATTGATTGTTCCTTATGTCCCCTCGCTGCCTCAGTATATTTCTCCATTTCATCAATCAGGCCTTCCAGCGCCCGTAAAATATCCCGACGAGAAACAATACCAATCTGATTAAGATTTTCATCGATGACCGGAGCATGCCGTAAGTTATTTTCACGGAATAACTTCTCCACCTCAAAGATATCCATTTCTGTACCAAGCCTGATGATGTCGCGATTCATGGCATCCTCTACTCTTATTGGCATACTGGGACTATGAAAGAAACTGCTCTCGGCCATTTCTCGCATTAAATCATCCTCACTGATAAAACCAATGACTTCGTTTGAGTTATCATCTGCGAGCACTGGACCCGAGGAAATTCGATATTTATTAAAGGTTTTTAACACCTCTCCTAAATCCATATCAGGGGTGAATGAGATTACTCTCTTGGTCATAAAGTCCTTCACTTTTGGGAGATTGAAACTTTCAGAATTAATCATAAATTCACCTTAGTAAGTTCCATATTAAGAGGATGATCTATCTGAAAATAAAGAGAGTCATGACCCGTAAAGTTGTTTTCACTAAGCCTTGTGCCAAGACAGTGCTCCCTAATATTCATTAAACTTCACCAGGTCATTGAAGGAATTGTTTTATGATAAAAATTCTTGCAATAATAATGATGCTCATTTGCAGCACAACAAGTTTTGCTCTAACTTACGAGTTTAAAGAGACTCGCGATTTAGTAACTCTGGTGAATGACGCCTCCCAATTAGTGCAATCCAAAGGTGAATCGAGCTTCGATATCTTACGTACTCCCGGCAGCAAGTGGAGAAAAAAATCTCGGTATGTTTTTGTTCTGGATCCTTATGGAAATATATTGGTGCATCCTGACCCAGAAATGGAAGGTCACAACCTGTTATATCTGAAAGACATTAATGGACGACCGCTAATTCACGGTATGATCGATGCGGCGGATGGTTGGTACCACTATCAATGGCCTGAATTGGATGAGATTCAACCTCGCTGGAAAACGACCTATGTAAAACGTGTAAAAGTACCATCAGGAAAAACTTATTTGGTTGCAAGCGGCATCTACAACGACCGAATGGAAAAAAGTTTCGTCGTTGAGATGGTTAAAAATGCGGTCAGCTTAATTGAGAAAAAAGGGAAGGCCGCCTTTACTCAATTTCGCGATAAAACTGGTCGTTTTATGGCCAAGGACGCCTACATCTTTGTCTTTGACCCTAAAGGCGTGGAACTGGTAAATCCTGCTCACCCAAACTTAGAAGGTCGAAATCTTTATGAAGCAAGAGACCCCAATAATAAACCTATGGTGCAAGAAATGCTCAAGCTGGTTCAACTGAAAGGTTCCGGTTGGGTCAATTTTATGTGGCCCAAACCAGGTGAAAGTATTCCCACCGAGAAGTCGGCCTATGTGATGAAAGCAAAACTGGGTGGCCAGTGGGTGCTAGTGGGGTGCGGTGTTTATCTTTCTGATGCCCCCCATGCAACAAGACCGCTAACCACCATGACGCCACTTAAGCTTATGCAACTGGTAAGGAAAGCATCTGAGCTTCTAGCAAAGGAAGGCGAAGAGGCCTATCCGGAGTTCCGCAAAAAAGGATCAATATGGTTTAATGACGAAACCTATTTCTTCGTCTGGGACATGGAAGGAAATCGCCGCTTACATGCGGCCGATCCCTCGCTCGAAGGAACGAACGGCAGTAATGCAAAAGATATATTAGGAAGACCATACGGAAAAACATTTTTAAATATTGGTAAGAGTTCCTCTGGCGAAGGTTGGGCCCATTATATGTATCCTGAACCTGGCCAAATCTTTCCCGCCTGGAAATCAGTATATTTAAAAAGAGTGACTTTCCCTTCCGGAAAACAATACCTCGTAGGTTCCGGCAGTTACTATATGAAAATAAATAAGACGATGATTGAAGATTTAGTTAATCGCGCTTCATTACTCATCCAAGAAAAAGGCAAGGCAGCCTTCAATGAATTACGAGATAAAAAAGGTCCCTTTTATTTTATGGATACCTATGTTTTCGTGAATACCACCGATGGGGTCGAAGTAGTCAATCCCGCCTACCCTTACATGGAAGGGCGAAATATTACCAATCTCACAGATGCCAAAGGTAAGGTCCTGGTAGGTGATTATATCCAAAGCGTATTAAAAAATGGATCCCAATGGATCGACTACCACTGGTACCGTCCCGGAGATGATGTTCCGAGCCTTAAGAAAGCCTTTGTCCGGAAAGTCCAGTCAGGCAAGGACACCTACGTGATAGGCTCTGGTTATTATGTTGATGAAGAATGATCTCCTCCCCAACCTATATATTATCTAAATATTTTCAAAAGGTAGCGCATACCTTTCAGATAGTGGTATGAGGGTGGCTTCTAACTCATCCAGGATCATCTATGACAAGCAGCCGCTACCTCTGGTCTTTGACATTCTTCGCTTCGTTTCTCCTGAGTCTCAGTGCCATGGCCCAGTCATTTCAAAATAAGATTTTAAAAATTAACGGCACCAGCTCAGAGTATGGCGTCTACCAAGGTGAACTGGAACTTAGATCAAAAAATAATAAAATCCAAGCGACCAAGGTTTTTACCTACCAGGATTATAAATTTGAAAATTTGTCAGTCCAGGAAGTATGGACAGGTGAGGCCACCCAGGTACAAGACCAATTAGTTATAAACTTCAGTATCCGCCAGGCAGTTCTTTTTAAAAGCGCTGAAGGCATGTCCCGATCTCCAGAAATGTTTCACGCGAACTTAAAAGTGACTCAGATCATTGAGCTTAACTCCATGATCAGTTTTTTTCGAGGGCAGGAAGCATTCAACGAAAATATAACTGGAGTCGCTGACCTAAAGGCAAAACCCCTTTGGGAAAATCTCAGAACCCAAACCGAATCTTACGGCAAAGAGAGCTCATTAATCATTAAGCTCCTGGCGGGTTTCATTGATATGAAAGTCTTCAATTGGTATCACGCAGATTCCATGGTCAGGGCCTATGAGCACCGGGAAGAATTCAAGTCTAAAAACCATTACTTTGTCTTCGATCCCACCGATCATGATTTCTATCAACAAAACCCGAACATCTTAAGAGTGGTCAATAAGGTACCTGACACCATTTCCCTCATTGAAGATATTCAAAGAAGAAATGCCTACGCCCCTACTCTTGAGGAGAAGATGGAGCACTATGAAGATCAGATGATTAAATATCACATCAATGATCTTGGACAGTTCTCAACAGCTCAGTTTGATAAAAATGGCCATTTCGTCCGTTATGTCATGGTTGGAGATGGGGCGCTGTGGACAGGCATGTACCTCGCTTCACAGGCCATGCGCTATCAAGTCACTAAAGACAATGAAGCCCTGGAAAACGTGAAGAAATCTTTAAAAGGTCTGATGCTTCTGATGGACATCACCGGTGACCGTAAAAATTTCGCCCGCAATGTAACCTATGATGATGGATCCATTAAAGTCGGCGGGGAGTATCGCCGTGGCACCGGAATCCACCAAGACAAAATTTGGAGAGCGATGGGCAATAACGACATGTTCAAAGGTCTGATCCATGGCTTTATCTGGAGTTATATCATTATTCCAGAATCGGAGACGGAACTTCGCCAAGAGCTCTTAAAGCACATGGCCCTTTTACCTAAACTGGAAATCGCTCAGGAAAAATTTAACAAGGTACCTGCCTATGGACTGCGCGCCCTAGTCTCGAAATCTGAGGATGATAAAAAAGAATTCGTTAAAAATTTCATGCTCGCTCATATGGGCAGACAAGCATTTAATATTGAAGGCACCACCCATCTTGGTGGAATTGCCGACTGGAGTGGAATTAATTTAACGATGGTGAGCACTATCACTAACATCATGATTGCCAAGGTGATCATCAAAGACTTTCCTTCAAAAGATCGTCTCTTTCAGAATAATGAAAATGATGTGCTCCAGGGGTCAATGAAGAGTCTGATGCTTCAGTGGAAAGACATGGTCGAATCAAGAAGAGATCTTCTCACCATGGCCGCTTATCAATTTGCCGTCAAAAATGGATTTAAAATTAAAGAGGCCAATGAGCTAAACGATGGTCTTGCTAAGGACGAGCTAAAGAAAATCTGGCAAAAAAGTCTCACGAGTTCCATATGGGGTCTGAGAGAAATCCCAATCAACAGATCTAAATACAATATTAGCTATGACTACTCCTTAAAACCTGACTGGAGCCTCTCCTGGTGGCCAAAACTGCCATGGAAGTCAGTCAAAGAAAAACAACCCATCGAATATCATATGCAGGGGGCCTACGCTTATCCATTTTTTGAATCTACCGGCATTGGAAGTAATTTTATTTGGAAAGATCAGCCTTTTTCCTACAAAGGCGGCAGTTCAAAATTAATGAAAGATCCAGGGGCGGATTATCTCTATACCTACTGGATGGCAAAACTCGCAGGACTAATTTGAATTTTGTACCCGTCTTCACCATAGTGATGAGTCTTACTTACTTCTATGCCTGGTCGAGGCTTTCAACTGATATTGCTACCAGTCTTCTGCTCGCACTTCCCTTTATCCTGGTTTGGATCATTCCTGTTCGCTTCTGGTCCACTGATCACAGCTCTTACAGCAAGCTCGATCATACCCTGCATGTTCTGGGATATGTCTGCATGGGTCTGGTGAATTTTCTGATTATATCCCTCCTCCTCACCGACTTTATTTTACTTATTTTTAGACCACACTTAATTCAGACCTATTATGGCAGTTTTGTCTTTTCACTAACCACGGTCGCCTTAATATTGGGACTTTTCAGAGCGCACTTTGGTCCGGCAGTAAGGGAAGTCCCTCTTCATTTTCCCAACCTTCCCCAGGAACTCATTGGACTTCGAATTGTTCAAATCTCAGACCTTCACGTTGGTCCGACCCTTCGGAAAAATTACGTTGAAAAAGTGGTAAAGAAAACCCTCACACTGGAACCGGATCTCATTGTTTTAACCGGTGATATTGTGGACGGAAAAATTCCCCACTTGAAAAAGCATGTGGAACCTCTGGATGACCTCACAACAACCGGCAAGGCCTACTTCATCATGGGAAACCATGACTACTACTCTGGTGCCAATGAGTGGATTAAGTATTTTCAAGAAATGGGAATGAAAGTTCTTTTAAACACCCATGATCTCATTTCTTTTCAGGAAATAAAATTAATGCTGGCGGGAGTGACTGATCCTGCGGCTGCTATGGCCGGGCATCCCGCTCCTGATGCCCAAGCGGCGATGAAAAATCATTATCAAAACCAAAAAGGAGAAGCACAGTTCAAAATATTACTCGCTCACAATCCGAAACTTGCTTCCGAAGGAGCAGAGGCCGGATTTGATCTTATGCTTTCTGGCCACACTCACGCCGGACAATTCTTTCCCTGGACTTTGATTGTAAAAAAAGTTCACAGGCCCCATTATTGGGGTCACTCAGTGGAAGGAAAAATGCAAGTTTATGTCAGTGCTGGAACCGGAACTTGGGGACCGCCAATTCGTCTGGGAACAAAAACAGAATTAACCTTATTAAAGTTGAAAAGATCTTAAGTCTTATCATCCCCTTACTCATCCTAATTCACAAACCTTGTAAAAATGTGGAATTGAAATCCATCTTCTAAATCCAAGTAATTTTAAATATTTCACTCATCCCCCTAGGTAAATCTTCTCCATCTTCAGAACAATTTTGCTCTGTGCGAGGATCACAAGCGTTCAAAGAGAAATTCTAACCAAGGAAGGTACATGAAAAAAATGCTTGCGATCATGCTGTTAATGTCGCTCATGACTGTGTCATGCAACAAAGATGGAACGGCTACAACTACTGACGATCCGACTCAAACAACAATTGAACCAACAACTGATGGAAGTGGAGACACAACGGACCCGACCACAGACGATACGGCCGACGTTCCAGCTCCGATTCCTCCGTCAACGTCAACACTGCCGGCACTGGCCCTAAGTTTTAAGACTAATGTGCTCCTTTACAACCTGACTGCTTCTCAGGAAGACAAGTATAACGACGCTGTGGCGCTGGTAAAAAAAGTTGTGGGAACCGAAGCTTTTAGAAAGGCGGTCTTAAACCACACTTACAATGGATCAAAACTCTACGCTAATAACAATGGGCTGACGAATTCACAAATCTATCAGTCAATTTTAGATGCTGCTGAAAAACTGACTCCGGCCAAGAACAACACTTTGGATGTCGGCGTGAAGTTCTATTACACTAATAATAGTGTCGTTGGATATACTAATGGATCCATCACCTACATCAATGTCAACACCAAGTTTTTTAATAACTATGACATTAATGAAGTTGCAGGAAATCTATTTCATGAATGGTTGCATAAGCTCGGCTATGGACACGACTCTTCGGCCACGGCCAGAAGACCATATTCTGTTCCGTATGCAATTGGATACATGATCAGAAATCTTGGTAAGAACTTTCTTTAATCAAAAGGATTAATTTATGAAAAATATTGTTTTAATGATCGGATTACTTTTTTCTCTCACAGCTCTGGCCGACATCGAATACGTCGAAGACAACCAGGCAAAACCGACTCAGGCCGAGATTACCAAAAACCGCGCCTGCTTTCAGGAACTCATCACTCAAGGTTGTGGTGATCCGGGTGAAGATCCCCAGCAGTTTCGTTCTTGTATGAGCAATGTTTATTCGACTTTGACTAAGGATTGCCAGACACTAATGTCCAAACTTTACGGAAATTAACGAAGGCCCTTCGGGGCCTTTTTTAGTTTTGTCTTACTTTATTGGTAAGACCTTTCAAAAAGTTTCTAAGGAATTGATCACCGCACTGGCGGTAATTGGGATGACCTTCTTTTCGGAAGAAGGCGCTCAGTTCACTCTTGGATATCTTAAATCCCACATCTTGAAGCAGGTTCAGAATGTCTTCATCCTTTAATTCAAAGGCGACTCGTAACTTCTTTAAGACGACGTTATTAGTGGGCAGCTCGGCCGGAAGTGGCGGCCTTGATTCGTCTTTGCCTCGTCTCAAATAAATAAGTCCATTCAGGAAGTGAGACATGACATTTTGTCGGCACTCTACAAAGCCAGGCTCATCGTCTCTTTTGATAAAGGCGTTCATATCGGCCTGGGTAACAGTTCCCCCACCAAGGGCAACTATTTCCACGAGTTTGAACTCGCTGATATTGAGCATATACCGGACACTACGAAGGACATCATTGTTTATCATGGAGTGATAGTATCAACTTAAGGTAGTTCATGAAAGGATAAAAAAATGACCATCCGGAGATGATCATTTTTAGTTCGTTTTCATTGTGCTGAGCTAGTTTCCTTTACTCTGCACAAGGCTACGAACCTAAAACTAGTCTAAGACTCCGAAGGTGATATGGGAATCCTCTTGGATCCAAATTTTAGCGCAAGGAATATCTGAGTATGTCTTTTATGTTTTGGGATACCCACTCATAGAAAAAGCTGCACCGGTCTCCACAATGAGCTCAAATTACCCACGCATTTTTGAGACAAAACGCAGTGGCAGGCCCTTGGATTCAAGGTGTTTTTGATAAGGATGAGCCTCGCCTCAAAGTTCGCCTTTCCTTCCACCGGAAAATCTGACTGCAGGGCACAGATGCTTTCTGATTAGAAAAAAGGGTCTTCTGCTGATTGAAATTTTTACTCAGGACATGACTTAAAATCTTTGCAGGAAGATTTTTTATGAAGACCACCTCATTTAAGAAGAGTGTTTCGCTTTCACAGTGATAATGAAAATTAAGCCCGGTCGAAACAGTATCCTTAGCGAGAATTTTCTTTTCATTATTTCCCATCTGAAGAGCCAGGGATGAGCAAAGTGAGCGCAGGGCCTGCACCAAATCAATGTCCCAACTCTCCACTTGCCCATCTTCGAGCAACAGAACTCCGTAGACCTTTCCTTGAAAGACGACCGGTATGGCCAATTGACGGGCAACTAAACGTACTTCCGATCGCTCTGTACTTGGAAGAATAGAATTTAAGTAGCGCCACTGCAGTTGCAGACCGGAGAGCATGATGGCCTTACCGTAGTTCGCCACTTTTCGGACAACGTTGTAGTGTTCTGCGAGAAGCTATTGTGAAGCCATCTGGGAATTATAAAGCTGACCATCCCCAGATAGAAGTAAGAGTCCTCAATCCCATAGCCAAAACGCACAGTCCTTAACAGAAGATCAATCGCCTCACTGGCACTGTGAGGAAGAGCGGTTATGGTTTCGAGATAGCCTAGGGCCATCTCTCCATAGGTAAACTCCGTTCGCCAGGAAATGGGCGCTGGCAGAGTTATCGGTCTGGTGGTCATTCCCAGTCTGGGAGTAATTGAGCTCACTTCCACACTGGCCACGAGATGTCCCCCGCTGGCCATTAGCTCACGAAATTTTTTGCTGAAGCTCGCTTTAGCATCCATTAGCACTCTTTTAGTAAACTTTTAGGAACGAAATTATCCATAAAAATCTACTATTAGATTCAACAGGAGGAAACTATGTTCGCAAAAGTATTAATAATTTTGGCCATGGTTATTGGCCAGGGGCCTTTGCCAAGCAATTAACAAAGAGGAAAATACCTGGTGCAAATCATGGGCTGCAATGATTGCCATACACCTCAGTACGGCATGAAGGGCGGAGCGGTACCAGAGTCACAGTGGTTGATTGGATCGGAAATCGGCTTTAATGGTCCTTGGGGCACAATTTATCCATCCAATTTAAGACAGATGGTTCAGGATATGGATGAGGCAACTTGGGTAACTTACATTAAAAACTTTAAGGCCCGTCCTCCCATGCCTTCCTATGACACCAACAAAATCTCCCATCAGGACCTAAAAGACATGTACGCTTTTGTGCGTTCATTAGGACCTGCCACCAATAATGTTCCTCAGTATCTGCCGCCGGGGAAGAAACCGAGAACTCCATTTATTGATTTTAATGTTCAGCTTCCGAAATAAGACAGAAAGATTTCAGGTGGCCTTTAACCGAAAGGCCACTTCCTTAGTACAACCATTCTCATCGCTAACTGTTTGAAATTAATTAAAGTTTTGACCGTTTTTAAAGCTTATGAGGTAAAAATCCAGGAAGTCTTCCCCTCCCAAAAACTGTTGAAAACGAACTTGTCCAAAAGGAACCAAGCCGACTTCAGAATCGAGTTGAGCGTCCTCATTGTGAAAAATACAAGTATCGATCCACTGTCCATCAACTTCCGTTTTCCCGAGGGCCCCATCTCTTCTTGTACAATTCTTAAGAACATTCCGGATTTTTTCCTCAGTAAAAAACCACATCCGGTCCATCTCCAGAGTCTGTTCCTGAATGATTTCTCCTCTGAAAATGACCTGGCTATGCTGGAGATAGGAATTCTTTTCCGGGTAATGCTCTATCAGGGTCTTCTCCAACATCACTTTTTCCCCTCGGAACAGCGCTTCGAAGCGGACGTAATCGCCCACTCTCGGAAAAGCATAGGCATTGAGGGATATCAGGGCACTTATTAGGGTCAAAAATTTCATTATTCGTCCTCCGAAAATCACAGAATGCAATTATTTCGCATTTATCATTTGCTCAAAAGCAAAAAATAGTTAATCCTAAAAACATCTTATTTATTTGAAGTATAACCTGGGAGGGTTTATGGCTAAGAAAGCAACTAAGAAAGCACCTGCAAAAAAAGTAGCAACTAAAAAAGCTCCAGCTAAAAAAGCAACAGCTAAGAAAGCTCCAGTAGCTAAAAAAGCTCCTGCTAAGAAAGCAACAGCTAAAAAAACTCCAGTAGCAAAAAAAGCTCCTGCTGCTAAGAAAGCAACAGCTAAAAAAGCTCCAGTAGCTAAGAAAGCAAAATCAGCTCGTAAGCCAAATGCTGCTTTCATGAAAGCTCTTACTCCTTCTGCTGAACTTTCAGCAGTAATCGGTACAGCTCCAGCTGCAAGAACTGAAGTTGTTAAGAAGCTTTGGGCTTACATCAAGAAGAACAATCTTCAAAACCCTAAGAACAAGAGAAACATCCTTGCTGACGAAAAACTTGCAAAAGTTTTCGGTAAGAAAGAAGTTACTATGTTCGAACTTGCTAGTCTAATTGGTAAGCACCTTAAGTAATCTCTGATCACTTGAGAGGCCAGCAGTAACCGTCCTGCTGGCCTCTTTTTTTTCACTAATTCTTAATTCGTCCTGATCAAGTCGTTTATTAAAAAAATTAAAAGTACTTAATTTCACTGTGAAACTTCACGTAACGTTAAGTTGTCCTGCCATTTTCTCTAAGTATGATTTCACAGAGGTGATTTATGCTGGAAAACCAAATTGAAAATCTCACTACGCAGACTGAGATACAGGTTCCTGAAAAAGATACCGCAACGGATAAAACTGAGCGCGAAATTATGATCATTGATGATGATATCGATTTCAGACTGAGTCTGGCAGAATTGCTATCCCTTCAAGGTTATAAAATTACCACCGCTAAAAATGGTCGAGAAGCAATTGACACTCTTCTGATTAGTAGTTCCACGCCAGGTCTCATTCTGTTGGATTTGAATATGCCGGTGGAGGATGGCGTGGCTTTTTGGAATGAGCTCAACGAGCATAAAGATCTCTGTCACATCCCTACCATTGTCATCACAGGCTTTTCCGCCAATACCGATCAACTCATTGGCATCGAAGCGGTGATGGAAAAACCTGTTGATAAACTTGAGTTATTAGAAAAAGTGGAAAAGATCTTTCAAGAATGATCATTTAAACTTTTTTTTGGCAGTTTCAAAACAAAGCAGGTATTTTCTGATTCTGGCCGAAGTTCAATATTTCCCTCATGCCTTTCTAGAATTGACTTAGAAATCGACAAACCGAGACCTGTTCCCTTACCGACCTCTTTGGTGGTAAAAAAGGGATTAAAAATCTTAGGGATGATATCTAGGGAGATTTTCTTACCACTATTTTTTACACTCAGCATATCATATGAAGAATCTTCAAAATACTGAACCTCGATCCAGCGGTTGTGAGTGCCCTCTGTGGCATCATAGGCATTATTAAGAAGATTCAGCAGAACCTGCGAAAGCTGTACCCGGTCGCAATAGAGCGTGGGCCCAAGCCCAACATCCGGGATCTTGAGTCTTAAATCGACTTCATTGTTTTTAAATCTTTCTCCGCAAAGGGCAAAGACATCATGGATAAGATCCATAAGAGGAACTTCTTCTTTTCGAAACTCCATTGGCTCTCTTGATATGGCCCGCATGACGGTGATGATTTTAGAAATTCTTGAGACTGTCCCTTCTATGTTATTAACGCAAGTCTCGATGGCCGGAATTTGTATCTTGTTCCTGACCAGCAGTTTTTTAAGCATATTGGCCGAGACATTGATGATGGCCAGAGGATTATTAATTTCATGGGCCACTCCGGCCGCCATTTCCCCCAGTGAAGCAAGCTTGGAGGATTGTAAAATCTTACCCTCCTGAGCCTTAATGAGTTTTTCCTGGAGATATTTCTCGGTATTATCCTGAATATAAAGAACAAACTGGCCTTTGTTCCGGCTCGAGACAGAACAATTATAATATCTTTCCAGATCATTCGAGACGCTTAAGAAGTCAAAAAAAACGACTTCCTGGTTTTGACTTAGCCGAGTTACTTGTTTTTTTACCAGATCAAAAAAATTATTTCCGATCGCCTTTTCAAGAGGGATACCTTCTTGAATATCAAATTGTTGTTCCAAGAAGGTGGTGAAGTACCGGTCTACTGTAAAGGTGTTATTGAAAAAGAAGATGGCCCCAGGCAGGGCCTGAATAATACCTGAGAGTTTATTCTTTTCGTTTTCCAACTCCGTTGTCATTTTTTCCAGTTCCAGCGTTCTTTCTTTTACTAAAGTGGACAAGTGGACGTTCTTTTCAAAAAGGGAAAAAGGACTTTTGTTTCCCAATCCTCTTTCCACCCGGTCCATTAATGCTTCATTGACCTTTTTCAGACGAATAATTTCTTTTTCCAAAAATTCCTTAGACTTTGGTTCTTGATGTGCCAAAAGCAACTCCTGTTAACGTTTGATTGATATGAACCCCGCCTAATTGTTCGCCATAAGTATGAAAGCCCACCACGTTATTGTCATTGTATAGATTCATAATTTTGTCTTTTTCTGCTTGTGGAAGCTCCATGATTTCAAGCTTCCTCAGGACACATTCAAATGACAAACAAAGTTTATCTTCACCCAAAGTCTGATCTAAATGAATGAATAGTTCATTGCTGCTTTCAGTGATGGATCTCAGAGAGCCTAAACGCAAGACCAGACCATTATCAATGGCACAGTAAAAGGTAAGACTGAGATCCGGATTCATTTTTTGGATACTGCGAACGTAATAATCATCTCCAATTTTGAGCATGACCGGGTTCTTTGAAAATACTGATGGATTAAGCTCCGAAATATCCAGACCAAGCTTTTCAGCATAGAATAAGGCCGCTGGAATTCCGTCTATCTCCTGGACCGTTCTGTTTTTAGGAGTCGAGGCTGTTATCACAAACTTACTATCAGTTTCACGAAAATGCTGAACCTTGAAGAGCTCAAAGGGCACAGTGGTTGTGACAATGGCCAGGGTGGCGGCATTTTCACGGAGCTGGCCGTTGGCATAGACCAGAGTGGATTCAAATTTTAATTGATCACTGGCGGAGCCACCAATTAAAGGTAAACCTTTTAGAACATCATCTATCAAGGATACAAATTCTTCTTCTTTAACAGAAAGTCCATCGATCAAAAGAATTCCAAAGGTCTTACCTTCCTTGAGAACTTTGCGATGACGATGTTGGATCTCATGAAATTGCTTTTTAATATCCAGAATGATACCTGCATCTTGGTCACGAAGATTTGTGACAGTAATCAAGTCCACTTCAAACTCATGACCTTGAAGAGAGACTCCAACCATACTGCTTTCAGTAAAACCTTCTTCGGAAATTTCTCCTGCGGTTGAACAAGCAACAGTATGATGACCAAAATATTCATTAAGCCCCTGTGAGAGCTTTATTTTTTCATAGTTCCGTGAGCAGAAGACCAAATTTAACTTTGCCTCTTTGGCGTTTAATTTTTTTGATAACTCCAGACACGCTCTAATCTCATCTGTAGCATTTGTATGGCCTGTTAAAATCGACTTCACCTTGACCTGCCTATTAATCTATTTGCTAATTTTACGTTTCTTTCCGGAAGAAAAGAAGAAATCATCGTAATGCACTAACAAAGAATCCAACACATTGATTTTATCTTAAGGAAAAATTATGACAGATGATGAAACCCGTTACCTGTCTTAAAGCGGTAAAAGTTTGCTGAAACCCATCTTGACCCAGGAAGGGAGGAATGTTTCTATTTATTATGGAAAGAGTGAAAATAACCAATGGCACTATCGTCTTCTCCCTTTTCTTAATCGCTTTAATCATCATTGCTGTTTTAACTCGTTATCTCCTTATCACTGCCCTCATTGGTGTTGGCATTGGCACACTGCTGGCGCCCGTCTTAAATAAACTGAGAGCGAAGCTGCATTTTCCCCGATTCTTATCGGCCATGGTGGTCTTGGTCACAATGGTGCTATTTTTAGGGGTGATATTTACCAGCATCTATTACCTGGCCGCAGATCAGTTCAATACACTGGTTGAAAGAAGTCCCCAGATTTATAACTCTTTGAACGCCTGGGCTTCTGACATGTTTAGCCGCTATCCCTGGCTTAAGGAACAAGCTGGACAATTTGATGTGGGGAAGACCGCCCAAGCAAGTGTGATCAATATTCTAAAAGGATTTCAATTAGGAATCATCGCCATCAGCGGAGCCGTTTTTGCTTTCATGATTGGCCTCTATACCGCGATCAATTCACAGGAATATTTTTCATCTACCGCAGAGGCCTTTCCTCCCAAATATCGATCGAAGGCACGGGAAGTAATGAGCGAGTGTGGCAGCGTTTTACAAAGCTGGTTTAAGGCGCAATTGATCGATATGGTCATCATTGGTTCTCTGACTGGACTTGGTCTGTGGGTTCTTAAAATTGATTACTGGGCCGTTTTTGGACTTTTGACGGCGGTCATGGGGCTCATTCCCTATGTAGGTATTTTCTTAGTGGTCTTTGTGGCAAGCTTAATTACCCTGACTACAGATCCAGGACAAGTTCCTTGGGTGTTACTCGTATTTATCATCACTCAGCAGCTTGAAGGCAACGTTATCCTTCCTTTGGTCATGAAGGGCAAGGTCGAACTTCCCGTAGTGCATCTACTTACCTTTATGCTACTGATGGGAAGCTTCTTTGGTGTCATCGGGGTCTTTCTTGGTCCACCACTTTTTGCCATCCTAAGAACAATCTACAAAATGATCTACCTTCCCTACATCAGTCAACCTTTTGAAGCACCCCACAGGTAATAGGAAAGGCAGCTTTTCCTCCTTGAGCAGTGGGTGGCAACTCAACAGATTCCGGGACCCCATGAATATTGATGACTTTCCCCTCGACATTGAGGCCTTGCAAATTAAAGTTTGAAAGAAGTTGTGAAAAGGAACCGGATTCATCGTAAACATAACTGGCGCCTGTTGGAAAATTTCCAATAGTAGTGCTGAGCTCACTATCGAGCGGAATAATGGCCGGGCCATAAACGGCTTGGGCCTCATTGGCATCAATGACACCATCACCGTTGGAATCATCCTCAATGGTAGGACATCGTGTTCCAGAGTGAATATGTTGGGCATGG
The DNA here is from genome assembly GCA_023701435.1 of Bacteriovoracaceae bacterium. Taxonomy (GTDB): domain Bacteria; phylum Bdellovibrionota; class Bacteriovoracia; order Bacteriovoracales; family Bacteriovoracaceae; genus Peredibacter. The sequence continues at coordinate 162,521 of JAMPXB010000004.1, forward strand.
ATAGTTTCTTCCCCATTGCCAAAAAACACCTGGGCCTTTATTTCATCACCTTGAATACTAATTTGGGCGGCGGCAGTGGCATTAGAAATGTCAGGATTCTCAGGATTAAGCACGGCCCGGAAGGTCCCTTCTTGACTCTGTTCTTCTTGTGGAGGCGTGCCGCTGCTGTAATCACTGTCGTCATCATTATAGCTGCCGCACGAAACAACTAACATTGAGAGGGAGACAGTTGCTGCAATCATTTTGATGTGGTTCATAAAAAATCCTTTGAGTATTCTATTTTGGTCACAAAGAATGACTTCCCTGTAAAAAGCAATGTGCGGGCCATAGTCACTGAGTAAAAATGATTAACAGAGATGAAAAGAGTGATATAAAATGAATTATTATGACTCAACTAACGATTTACCACATTCCTGTATGTCCCTTTAGCCAGCGCCTGGAAATCCTCCTTTCTCTTAAAGGACTGCAGGACAAGGTCAAGTTTCAGATGATCGATATCACCAAGCCTCGTCCCGCTTGGCTTTTGGAAAAGACTCGAGGAACAACGTCTCTACCTGTTCTTGAGACGGCCAATGGTGAAATCATCAAAGAAAGTCTCGTGATCCTGCAATACCTGGAAGATATCTTTCCAGAGAAACTAATCGCTCAAAGTAATCCTTACAAGCGAGCGGTGGAGAACATGATGGTGAGAATGGAAGGAGATTTCGTCAGTCAAGGTTACATGTATGTGTTGAACCAAAATCAAGGGAGACGTGAGGCGCTCAAAGAAGGAATGCTCAAACAGTATGCACGCTTAAATGATTTTCTACTGGAGCACTCTAAGTCTGGTCCCTTTCTTTTTGATCAATTTGGTTGGGCCGAAGCGGTCTTTACTCCATTTTTTATGCGCTTTTGGTTTCTTGAATATTTTGAAGACTTCGAGCTTCCAATGGACCACAAGTATGCACGAGTACAGGAATGGATCAATGCCTGCACCACTCATTCCGCTGCCCAACAGGTGAGCAAAGAAGAAATTGTTAAGTTATACTATGACTACGCCAAGGGAGCGGGCAATGCGGCCTTACTTCCAGGAAGAAGTGTATCGTCGTTTACCTTTGAACCCCATTGGCGAACACGTCCATGGCCACCAAAAGATAAATATAATCAAAATCCCACAGACGAAGAGCTGGGTTTAAAGTTAAAAGTGTGAAGATAATTTCAATTAACCTCTTCTTTATTCTTATTTCCTGTTCTACTCAAAATAAGAAAGAAGAAATTGTCAAAAGTTCCTTTCTGCGCGGAAAATACCTCTACAACACTCACTGCATCACCTGTCACGGACATGATGGATCAGGAAACGGAATCGCGGCTTGTGCGAGAGACTAAGGACTTTAAGTTTTTCATGAGTATTTCTCAACTGCATGGAGAGATGCCCGCGATGCGCTGGTGGCCTATATTAAGTCTTTCAGATAATTGCCACCACGTTCCAATCTGACAATTATCAGACATTCTTATCTACTAGGCCAGATTCCTTCTCTACCCTTTCTTTTAAAATCTAATCAAGAAAAGGAGGTCACTATGAAAAGGGCCATCGTTTGGATTGATCATGAAAGAAGTAAAATTTTTGACTATGACATGAACGGAGTACATCCTAGAAAGCATGCTCCTAAGTATAAAGGACCAGTTGAGCACGGTCAGAGAGACCAAGAGCACGAAAAGCAGTTCTACCACCATCTGGCCGAGAACTTAGAGAATAATGATCTTATTCTCCTGGTGGGGCCAGATATGGCAAAAGAAGAATTCAAGAACCACTGTGAAAAGCATCATCCCGACGTGGATAAGGCGATCTTCAAAGTAGACAACATGAAGGGTCACCCAAGTCAGGAAGAGATCCTGGCCGTTTCTGACAAGCTCTTTAAAGAACACTTTCAGTGGCATGGCATCTAATGCTCGAGAGGTAGACGCTACCTCTCGACTATCTCTCGAACCTATTCAAATGGCACGGATGGAGATTCTCCCCGCTGAGCGCCGCTGCTTCGAGAATAAAATTCTGTCGTTCTGCCGTCAAAGTGCTCTTCTGAAGCATCTGCTTCATCTTTCGTCTTATGAATAGCTCCATCCAAATACTCTGGTGGACTATAGATGGTATAAAAAAGAAGAGGTATTTTTCCGGTGTTAATTATATTGTGTCGAGCTCCAGCGGGAATAATGATAGCGTCGTTTTTCTCCACTCCTGTCCTGTTACCATCAATAAAAACCTCACCTGATCCGTCCTCAATGCGGAAGAACTGATCGTGACCTACATGAACCTCGCCCCCAATCTCTTCACCTGGCTTAAGTGCCATCAAAACGAGTTGCATATTGTTACCGGTGTATACGACGTGGCGATAGTTGTTATTTCTTTCTGTCAGATATTCGATGTTTCCTAAAAAACCTTCCATATTGGTTCTCCTTGTTAAAGATTAATATGCAATTCTGAGGCCTACTCAAACATAGAGGAATCTTCCGGTTTATAGCGTGTCACTTGATTCGAAGTTCTTATTTCCTGAGCAAAGGGTACTGAAAAAGAAAATGAAGCCCCTTTACCAACCCTACTCTCCACCCAAACTTTTCCATTGTGTGCCTCAATCAGACCTTTTACAATGGCCAGACCTAAACCACTGCCCATGTGTTTAGTTCTCTTTGCCTGCCAGAATTTCTCAAAAATATTGGGTAATTGATCAGCTTCAATTCCTGGACCATTGTCGGAGACCGTGACCAGGATTCCCTCTTCGCCTTTAGTTGCCCAAAGCATGACCTCTCCACCCTCTGGAGTAAACTTAATGGCGTTATCCAGGAGGTTGGTGAGTATCTGGGCCATGCGATAAGGATCAGCATCAATCTCAGGCAAATCAGGATACAGATTTATAGTCAGAGTTTGTTTTTTGTTCTCGGCCTGAAGCTTAAGCTGGTCAATCACCATGGCAATAACTTCTCCAAAGCTCACCGGCCGTTTCTCTACGGATAAGGTTCCGCTTTTAAGTTTGGCAAAGTCGAGTAGATCATGAATCAAGACTTGCATTTGTTCGGCAGCCTTACCAATCTTCGTTCCGAATTCTTTTATTTTATCTTTATCCGGATTTTCTGAGCGCTGGATCATTTGGGCCACTAAATGAATGAAGGAAAGAGGATTTTTAAGATCATGAGAGACAACTGCCAAAACGTCTTCTCTCATTTTACTGGCCTCTTGTTCTTCCCGATAAAGTTTGGCATTACGAATACTAAGGGCCGAGAGCCTGGTGAACTCTTCGGCCATAGGCACTTCGACTTCTCCGAAAGTACGGGTCTTTCCATCTGACAGGTAACTGATAATCCCTAAATTTTTACCATGGACCAGAAGAGGAATGGCAATTGCCGATTTAATACTAAGGGCCTGAAGTTCAAGACTAGTGTGCTCTATAAAAAGCGTCTCATTTGTTTCAATAAATGGCCGGTTGGGATATCTGCTCATGATGATATCTGCAATCCACTCCTTCTTATCATCGGCAGCTGTCACATAGCGGGTGAACTTGCCATCTTCATCAAAGATTTCCAGTACGCAAATATCTGCCAACTCGCGGACACTTAGCTCGCCTACGCTTTTAAGCGTGTTTTCATAACCCAATGTTGAAGACAGAGTCGCTCCTGCTTCGGCCAAAAACTTGAGCAAGTTTTCAAAGTTCTTATTTCGCGTGATATCGCGAGTGATGGTCCCCATTCCCAGAAGTCTTCCGGTTTGAGGCTCGTGAATCATAAAGTGATCAGCCGAGACTGGAATTTTTTCTTCAGTCTTCCAATGACGTAAATAGGTTTCACCATGCCAGTAGTCTTTTTCAACTACGTTTTTAAATATGACATTCTCGGCAAACTCTCGCTCATTCGCTGGGAAGTAATCAGTAAATGTTGTTTCCTCCAGGGAAATACCTGAATCAAGTCCAATCATGCGTCGGCCAGCGGCATTGATATAGCTAGGTTTTCCATTCACGTCTATGGTGGCAATAAAGTCGGAAGAGTTTCGAATCAGTGCCTCAAAGATCTGTCGTTCATCAAGTGAGTTCCTGAGATTTTCATTAGCAATTTCCGCTTCCATCAAGGCTTCCTGTCCTTTTATCTCTTCTTCTTTTGCCTGACTGGCAGCTCTCCAAGTCGCACGAAAGAGAAGACCTAAAAGAAGCACTGTAAAGAGCGCCACTTGAGTGTTGACCTCGTACCAGTTAAAAATCACCCCTATTTTCGTCAGAAGCCCGACAATCGGCGGAACAAGAATACCAGTCAACAGGATGTGCCTGGCCGTATACCCACTACTGGTTTCACTGGTGATCAAGGACATGATGCCTTCACTGGGTCTAGTGAAAAGAAGGGCCCCTCCCAAAAGGATAAAGGCCAAGGCGGCGTCGATGGCCATGACTGTGGGACGCTCTATGACAGGAAAGCCGAATGATAATTCAGTGCTAAAAATATAACCAGTGAGATTTAGAACGGCATTGGCGAAAACCAGGACACAAAAAATTTGCCCAAAACGAACGGAAGGTTTCGCTAAATTATAAAGAGTAAGGGCCAATCCTAAAAACAAAAAATTCACCGCGCTTTGTGGGGCCACTAATCTAAATTGCCCGGAAAAACTGAGATTCAAACCAAGATAATGTTCAGCGAGGATAAGAAACCCCAATACAAAAACAGCACTGCCGATAATGTTAATGAGAAGGGACTTACGCGGAAGATACAGAATGGCCCCTCCTGAGAGCAAGATTCCTAGGGCGGTAGTGGATTGCATTCTCGGAGCACTTGCAAAAAAGAACCAAGTAACAAGATTGAAAACGGCTATCAAAATAGAAATAAGAGAAAGGACTTTAGTGGTGATAAGGCTTCGTTCGAGGAGATTATTGTTGCCGGGCATAGGTAATCCTTGCAGCAAAAATTATCAACCCAAGTGTGAAGGGATTCAAGTGAGAGCGCGGTAGCTTATGCAGGCCGCAAAGTCTATTGATCTTATTTTTGACAATGACCTGGACGAACCATAAATTCACCTAAGGATTGGCCTTTATCATTTTCATAACGATAAACAATGTTGGCCTTATGACCCAAGAGGATTCCTCTTTCTGTCGCTTTTGAGCAAATGGTCTTTAAGATCTGTGCTTGCACGTGAGGCAGAGCGCCTTGGTATTCTTTTTTCGTCGCCTTCAGCATGAAGTGATAATAGAAGTTATTATTCTCCACAGTGGTAGACATTAGTTTGGTTGCATGATCGTAAATTTCGGGAAGGGTCTTATTGATTTTTGCCGATAGTTCTTGAAGACTTTGTCCGCTGGTTTGAGCAAAAGTGTTAAGGGCCATTAGCAAAAAGATAATTTTCAACATAATGACCCCATCTTTAACTTTTACTCCTGCGTTTCACTTCCTTCCACGGCAGGAAAATATTGTTGCTTCTGCCCGATCACATGACCGGCCGCAATCCCTGACCCCAACTCATCCAATGAGAAAACATTCTCCGGAAGATTAAGCGACTGACGGACTCTTTCCATAGTCTGAGGAGCAAATGGATGAAGCATGATCATCAGGTTCTTTAGTACATAGAAACTGCTATAAAGCGCGTCCTGACGTCCCTGGAGATCAGCGCGGTCATCATGAGGCTTATACTGAACAAAGAAGCTGTTGATCAAACGAGCATAATTCTCGATCTGACCAAGAAGGGTTAAATGCTCCCCTTTCTCCATATTCTTCAAATACATCTGCACGATCTTCATTGTTTCTTTTTCGGCCTTCTCCAGCAGTTTACCGTCTGGAACTTTGCCTTCAAATCTTGAATGGACTGCAGAGATCGGCTTCTCAATAGCAGCATTCATGGGACCGGCCAGGAATTTATTTCTTTCAATGAAAGTCTTAAAATCAAAATTCGATGGCTTCTCGGCAATTCCCAGAGTGGCCAGGAAGTATCTTACCTGATCCGGATCATAATTCATTTCTTCCGTGAGCTGATCGGCCGAGTAGAAGTTCCCGCGGGACTTACTCATCTTCTCCCCATCAACCATCAAATGGAAAACACTGAAAATATCAGTGAGCTGATAATCACCCGCTGCCGGGAGCTTATGAATATCTTTTTGGGAGCCTAACCACATCGCTCCTTGCATGAGCACATAGAAGTAAACATTGTCCTGACCGAGGAACTGATAGATTTTGGCTTCCGGATCTCTCCAGAATTTTTCATATTCAGAAACATCGCGGCCCTTCTTTTTTAGAGCTACTTTGGAAAACGAAATCGGTGCGATCAAGGAGTCAGGCCATACATAAAGAGTCTTGCCTTCCATCTCTGGATCAAGATCTTTCGGCAGCGGAATTCCCCAAGTCACATCTCGAGTGATTGAACGATGGGCCCAGCCATCGAGCAAGGTGCATGGAATACCTTTCTCTTCGAGCATTTTTAGAGCTGTTGTGAAATCGGCCTTGTTCTCAAACTGAGCGACAACTTTCTTTCCTGGAGCATAACGGCTCTTATGCTTAGGAAGAGTGGCACGAATCTCTTTGAAGATCGGCTCGTGAACGTTATCAAATTGAAACGCCGGCTGAACGGTTTCAAACACTTCGTTAAAAACACCCTTACGCCATTTATTCTGCTTGGTCTTGATCCACTCAGTGAGCTGATCAGAGACTTTCCACATATCAAGCCACCAGTGAACGGTGTCTTTTAAAACCGGAGTCGCATCAGACAGAGATGATTTTGGATTAATCAGTTCTGACGGATCATACTGAGTTCCACAGATTTCACACTCATCACTGTAGGCCGTTTCATTGGTACAAGTAGGGTTTGGACATTTTCCAGTCACGTTCCGATCTTGTAAAAAGCGGTTAAGCTTGGGATCAAACCACTGCTTGGTCGTTTTCTTCTCCAGCATGTTATTGTGATAGAGCTTGCGGATAAAGTCCTGGGCCAGTTCTGAGTGCATCGGAAAACAATCCGGTTGAGAAGTTCCGGAATAAACATCCAGAGAAATTCCGTAGCGATCCATCGTCTGCTTTTGCTTGGTATGAATGGAATCAATAAATTCTCTTACCGTCTGATTATTTTTAAGAGCGGCCACTTCTGAAGTTGAACCATGATCATCGGTCCCACAAACATAAAGAACATTTTCCTGACCGATCATCATGCGCATATAGCGGGCGAGGATATCGGCCGGAACATGAGCGCCGGCCAGGTGACCAAGGTGCAAAGGACCGTTGGCGTATGGCATACCGGCAGTGATCACCGCCGTCTTAGGGCGATTTAATCGTTCGAGGACATCTTTAACATTTTGAGGGGGTGTAAATGGTTTATTCATGAACTGTATTGTAATCAATTGGTCACTAAGAGACCAACATATTTCCTCCCTAATGCGGGGCAAGAATGGGCACACACCCAGTCTATAAAATGGGCCCCGCCTGAGCTACCGTCTTCCCCAATACCCAGGAGGTAATCATGAACAAGAATGCTTTAATTGTTGTGACAAGTAATGACCAATTAGGAAATTCTGGAAAAAAAACCGGATGGTATCTCTCAGAAGTAAGTCATGTGTACTGGCCTTTAATTAACGCCGGTTTCTCAGTGGACTTCGCCAGCCCTAAGGGAGGAGCTGCTCCGCTGGAGAAAGACAGCTTCAAGCTTGATGATCCTGAGAACAAAAGTTTTATTGAGACACTAAACATTAAAGACTCGCTACCCACCACGTCCATGAGAAGCATTGATTCCACTAAATACCAGGTCATCTACTTTGCTGGAGGCCACGGAACCATGTGGGATTTTCCGGATAATGCAGAGATCGAACGGGTGACCTCATCAATCTATGAAAATGGCGGAATCGTCTCGGCCGTTTGCCACGGTCCATCGGCCCTCACTAGTGTAAAGCTCTCTGACGGCAAATACCTGATCGAAGGAAAAGAGGTCAATTCCTTTACTGACAAGGAAGAGCGCGAAGTCGGTAAAGACAAGATCGTGCCTTTTCTGCTGGAGTCTCGCTTAAGAGAAAGAGGTGGAAAATTTCAGGGAGGAAACAACTGGTCCAATCAGGTAGTGATCTCGGAGCGACTTATTACGGGCCAAAATCCGCAGTCGGCTTCATCTTTGGGAAAGGCGATTGTTCAGACCTATGATCGGCTGGAGAAATCGGGCACGTTTCGAGAAGGAAGACAGGAAGGACGAGAGGCGCGGCCGTCGCTTTAAGCCTATTGTTCCGCTGATTGAACAATGAATCCGAATAATACGGTCTAATAATCTCTCTCGAATAGCCTTAAAGTACTTATCATGGGTACGTTAAAAAACAAGCTAATTGTCTTCCTATTTTTCACACTCATCTGCTTCTCCGCCAGAGCAGATGAGTTTCTCTTTGACAAGACCTACTCCCGGGACAACAGCTTCTGCAGCGTCAATAGCAGCAGGTTTGAAATTAAAATAAAAGGCCATTCCAGGTATACCCAAACGGGAGACGCTGAGTACGGTGAGAATATCTTCATACTCTCCGGAGGTAATAAACTTTTAATACAGAAAAATATTGGCCGTTACCGCCTTATAAAAGGTGAGAATGCTTATTGCAGCAAGGCCTTAAGCATTACTTCAGGCCCTCATGAACTTGCCATTTTTTTAAAAAAAGATAATCGCCCTCTGGGAAATACTCTTTCCATCCTCTACTACAATTTCCAGACCCAGGATCATGAAATTGTAGATACCAGTCACCTCCTGTCCGATGCCCTCATTCACCAAAACCGACTTCAATTTAAATTGAAGTCGGATTCCTGCCAGACCACCAGCGGGCCGGTGATGATTGGAGAAGATCAATACTTTTATACTCAAAAAGATTTTGAACCATGGGTTGTTTTTGATGGCAAGAAATTCAAAATGAATAAGCAGGCAACCTATCAAAGTTATAAAGGAAGTCTCTTCTTTAAAAGTGAGAATGAATTTTTTAAGGCCCGAGGAAGAAGTAACTACATCTTTACCGCCATCAATCACCGATTAAATAAAGAATGCATTCGATTCACTCATGAGAGTGAGTGGATTTGCGCCAACCGGAACTCAAAATGATGAAAAATATACTAATCGCCTGGCTCATCCTTTTTACGGCAGCTTCTTACGCTGATCCCAAATATAAATCAGGACACTATAAAGTTGATTCTGATCATTCACGGATTGCTTTTTCAGTTCCTCACCTCATGATTTCCTCGGTGGAAGGAACCTTTACCATGGCCGATGGTAGTATTGATTTAAAACCGAACTTTACGGATTCAAAGGTGACTGTAAAAGTGGAGACGGATTCCATCGAGACGGGTGTCGATAAACGTGATGAACATTTAAGAAGTTCATCTTTTTTTGATACCGGGAAGTTTCCTGTCATGACCTTTGTCAGCACCAAGATCGCAGGGGCCAGAGATCATTTCCAACTGACCGGGGAATTGACGATTAAAGGGATAACCCGAACTATTACTTTTGATACTCATTACATTGGAGTGATTGCTGTCGGCTATGGCGATGATAAGGCTGCTTTTATTGGGAAGGCGAAAATAAACCGTAAAGAATTTGATATCTCATGGAATAAGAACATTGAGGTCGGTCCTTTAATTGGGGACGTCGTTTCCATTGATCTGAGAATTCTGGCAACTAAGCCCTCGGAACCGACAGCAAAGCTCTATAATGGTGTCATGGATGAGGTTAACGGAATCAATCGTTAACCTTGATGAAATAATTCAAAAGTGAAAATTGGAAAATAAAATAAACAACAAAATTCACGAGTTAATTCACTTTCTGCGCAGAAAGCAGGACGCGTTATTTTAGCTTAATCATTAAATTCTTTGTTTTTAAAAATTCTGGATTATATAGCTTCGAAGCATTTCTTTCTCCTCCGTCACACCAAAAAGTTACAATAGTTTTACCTCCGCCACTTTGCTTGGCGATCTGGAAAGCAGCTGCCACATTTAGTGCGGCCGAGGCTCCCAGGATAATGTTGTCGTGCTCTTTGACGTAATAGGCGATGTCGACGAGTTCCTGATCTTTCAGGGTAAAAGCATCATCAACCCTCGCCTCTTTGAAATTGGCCACCACGCGCATAATGCCCACACCCTCAGTAATGGAAGAACCGGAAGACTTGAACTCTCCATGCTTAAAATAGTGGGCCAGACCAGATCCTTCCGGATCGACCAAAATAACTTTCAGATCCGATTTTTTTTCTTTTAAAAATTTTGAAGTCCCGCCTATCGTTCCGCCAGAGCCGGCAGTAGAGACCAGATAGTCTACTTGCCCACCTGTCTGGGCCCAGATTTCCGGGCCAGTTGTTTCATAGTGAGCAAGCTGATTATTAAGATTTTCAAATTGGTTGACCCAGAAATACTTCTCTGGATCCTTTTCGGCCATGCGGCGAGCAGTGTGATAAAAATGATTTTCATCGGCAAATGGACATGGCGGAACAGTGATCAGGTCAGCCCCATAAAATTCAATGAGCCGTTCTTTTTCTTTTGCCTGATTATTAGGCATGACTATTTGAACCTTAAAACCCAGGGCCCGGCCAACAATCGCCAGACCGATTCCTGTATTTCCGGCGGTGCCTTCAACAATGGTCATGCCTTCTTTGAGCTTACCCTCTGAAATTGCATTCAGGATCATGTGCCTGGCCGCTCGGTCTTTAACCGATCCACCCGGATTGAGATTTTCACACTTGAGGAGAATTCTTGACCCACTCAATTTGGACAGAGAGGGTATTTCAATTAATGGTGTATTCCCAATGGCTTCTAAGATAGACATAGGCCAAACTCCTTAAGCAATTTAAGTACACCATATATTACTACAGTTTCTTCTTTGGCAGAACCGATCATTTGGCATATCTTTTAGCTGTGAAATCATTAGATAATTTTTCTTTTCTTCGCTTTACGTGGAGCTTAATTCGAAAGCGTCCCTGGCACTATGCCGGAGGCATTCTTTCGGTAATCGTTTTAGATGCAGTGGACATGCTGCCTTCACTGATTGTCAAAGAGATCACTGATCAAGTTCAACAATCTCCCGAAGAATTGGATATTTTAAAATACACGCTCACTTTAGTGGGGTGCTATTTCTTGATCGCTCTCCTGCGACTTTGTTGGCGCTTCTTACTGATGATTCCTTCACGCACCATGGAGTGCGAATTACGGCAAAAGGCTTTTGAAAAAATCCTTAACGCCGACTTTGCTCTGACTTCGCATCTTAAAACCGGTGATGTGGTGAGTATCCTCTCTCAGGACCTGAGCAATATCCGCATGTTTATGGGTCCCGGTATTCTGGTGCTCTTTGATTCTCTTGCCTATTTAATATTTATTCCCTCCACTCTCTTCTACATTCTGGGCACTGACGCTCTATGGGTGCTCATGCCTTTTGTCATTCTCGCTCTGGCAGTGACAATCGTTCATCGTCCACTGGAGAAGGCCTACGGCGAGGTCTCTGATACATTGGGAGATCTCTCTCAGTATGTGTTGGAAGAATCTCAAGGAGCGCGTTTTTTTAGAGCGGAAGGATTGATTGAACTTCGCCGTCATAAGTATGATCTTTTACTTAAAGGATTGTTTGGTCGCCAGCTGGGAATTTCCAAATGGGAGTTGGGTCTCGATGGCACTCTTCAAACGGTCATTCAAACCAGTTACCTCACGGTCTTGGTACTCGCCTGGCAAGGTCAAGGAGTCATGGCCCAAGGCCTTGGTACATTAACGGTATCGCTGCAGCTCTTGGATAAATTACTCTGGCCTTTAATGAGCACCAATTATCTGATGAATCTTTATCAGCAGGCACGCAGTGGGGCCCGTCATTATCACAGTATTGATGAGCTGCCGATGAAAGAGCAGGGCCACCAGCATCTTCCCCATCCGTTACAAGAAATTTCCATTGTTAATCTCTCCACTAAAACGCCTGAAGGAAAAACACTCCTGGATGGCATCGATCTCCAACTCAAAGCGGGCGAGCACATCGCTCTAGTGGGAGGTGTAGGAAGTGGGAAGACTGTTTTACTGCAAACTCTGGCGGGATTGTGGGAGCCACGACATTTAAGCTATTCACATTTTACTTTTGATCACACTCCCTTTGAGGAACTTGATCGACGAAGCTTGTGGAAACAACTCTCCTACATTCCCCAGTCTCCGCAAATTTTTAGCCGCTCTTTGGGCATGAATATTTCTCCTCATCATCCGCTGGAGCCCCATGCTCTGTGGGCCGCTCTGGATAAGGCCGACCTTTCTCAAGATGTAACTCTTTTCCCGGAAGGACTGCGAACACTGGTCGGTGAAAAAGGCATGAATCTCTCCGGTGGACAAAAGCAACGCACGCTCATTGCCCGCTCTTTCCATTCTAATGCCAGACTTTATCTTTGGGATGATGCCATTAGCGCTCTGGATCCGGCGACGGAACACCGGGTGATTGCCGCTCTAAGAAAACTTGATCCAGAGGCCATTTTGATTCTCGCCACTCACCGCTTAAGTTCACTCAAAAATTTTGACCGCATCCTGGTGCTGGAACAAGGACGCATCACCCGTATGGGCACCTTTGAAGACATTAAGCGCGACCACGCCCTCTTCGCCTCACTGCTGATTGATGAACAAGAGAGTCGGATTCAGGAGGGCCAATGGACCATCTAGAACTGCGCGAACAGGAAGATGAGAAATACCGCTTTAGTCCCTTTGGTCTAAAGTTTACCCAGGCCCAGGAATGGGATGGGGCCCTCTCTGATACCAAATGGCTCTGGCCATGGGTGAAGCCTCATCGCTTGCGTCTTTCTTTTGCCTTGGTGCTGTTTTTTCTCACCACCCTGATCTCAGTGGCGACCCCTCGTCTGGTGGCCAAAATCGTGGATGATGTGCTGGTGGCGAAGACCGCCTCATTCGCTTTCTGGGGAGTCTTGTTGGGCTCTCTGATGCTCTTAAAAATTATCGCTGATCTCTCTTACAAGTGGATGGTGACCAAAATCGGTCAGCGCATTACCAAACAATTAAGAAATGATATCTTCCATCAGTTAGGGGATTTCCCGCTGAATTTTTTCGATAAGAACTCTTCCGGCCGGCTCATCAGTCGCTGTGTGAACGATGTCTCTAACTTATCAGCTTTTTTCACTTCCAATTTTTTCACGGTGATCAGTGACATTGTTCTCATTATCGGTTGCGTGATCATCATGCTAACTCTGTCAGTGAAGTCTACTCTCTTGGTGATCCTGACACTTATCCCGATGGTTATTTTCATGCTCAACGTCTCTCAGGCGCAAATGCGCTGGGGACGAACCATCAGAAATATTCTCTCACGTCTCTCCTCCCATACGGGAGACAGTATGAATAATTTAGCAGTTCTTCACTCGCAGCCCTTCGCTCTTAAATGGGCCAAACGCCACCAGCGTCTGCAGGACCTTTACTCAACGCTTACCATGAGAAACATTATCACGTGGGGAAGCTTCTCTTCCGCCCATGTACTGGTGATGGGAATTACTTATGCGATGGTTATTACTTTAGGTGTCTATCAGTTAAAGATGGGCGAGATCACCATCGGAACACTGATAGCAACCTTTACTTATGTGGGACTCATCTTTGGGCCATTCCTAGAGATCTCAGAAAAACTCAATGTTATGGTCACGGCCTTAGGTTCGGTCAAGCGCCTGCGGGACTTACTGCCAGAGCAGATCACCACTAAAAAGGACAGCGCCGCTGATTCAGGTCAAGTGCCTCACGGTCCCATCAGGTTTCAGGACATCAAGTTTTCCTATCGCTCTGATGTTCCCCTCTTTGAAAACTTCAACCTCGAACTGCCGGAAGGCGAAGTCACGGCCTTAGTAGGTCGCACCGGTTCAGGAAAAACAACTCTCGCCCATCTCATGCTGGGTCTCTACCCCATCACTCATGGGAAAATCCTCTGGGGTGATGAGGACATTCAGGCCTTTCCTCCGGCCCGCCGTGCCCGCTGGATTGGACACGTCTCTCAGGATCTCTTTATCTTCACTGATACCATTCGGGAAAATCTCAGGCTGTGGCGGGAAGACATTACCGATGAAGAGATTAGTGAGCGCCTGCGCCTGGTGGGCCTTTATAATAAGATCATGAATCTTCCGGGTGGTCTGGATATGATCGTGAAGGCAGAAACTCTGCCGCTCTCGCAAGGTGAAAAGCAGCTTCTTCTTTTATGTCGGGCCCTCTTACAAGACCCACGACTTCTGGTGTTTGATGAGGCGACTGCCAGCTTGGATCAATTGACTGAAGAAGAGTGGCTGGGTCATGTGGGCAAGCTCTTTCAAGGACGCACAACTTTGTTTATCGCGCATAGAATGGAAACCCTCAGGCTTGCGACCTTTATTGTTGTACTGGAGAACGGGAAGATTAAGAAGAGCTTCCGGAAGGCGGCAGGAAAACCGGTGACCGAGGCGGATCTCAGTCCTTGAGGGCCTCTTGAATTCTAGAGTTGAGCTTATCTATGGATTTAGAAAGCTCACTCTTGGCCTCTTTCCACTCGCCTTTGGCGTCAGCTTCCAGATCATATAAATCTGAGCGCAGCTTCTCTCGAGACTTGTTTAAATCCTGAATGGTTTGTTTATAGGCAGCGCTGCCTTTTTTCTGGGAATCTTCAGATAATTTCTTTAACTTATTTTCAATATCCTGAAGCTCAACGGACATTTCCTGTTTAAATTTGTCTAAGTCCTTTCTCGCCCCTTTGACAGTTTCAGAAGCAAAGGTCGGTAGCATTAAACTAACTAATAAGAGTGTTGTGAAAAATTTAAGCATTCTAAACTCCTTCAAGTTTTTAATGCAAGATCCGAACCATTAACGAAGGATATAAAAAATGGTGCCGGCGTTAATCCCGATTGAGAGGGTTAAGACGAGCCACAACAAGCGGTCTTTATTCTGAAGACTGGTGATTTGTTGCTTCATCACTCTTAACTCATTACCAGCTTCTTCAAGCTTTCTGATCTTTTGATCAACCATGCTCTCTGACATAGATAACTTATCGAGGATCGGTTGAACCTTTTGCTGAAAATCACCAAGTTCTCCTGTCATTAAATGAATTCTTCCTTCGAGAGCAGAAAATCTTTCATTTAATTTATCTACACTTTTTCGATTATCATTGGAGGTGCTTTGAGCTTGTCTCACTAGATTATGAAGTTCATGGGAGAACTCATTGCTCTTTTCCAGGGACTCCAAAACAAAAGATGAAACTTTTGGTAAGCTGAAAAATTTCGCCAGGCGGCCCTTCTTAGAATAACTGGTGATGACACTCCTGTTGATAACAAAGGGGTTCACCACTTCAGCGGGCATGTAGTCCGGAGTTAGAGCAAAATCAAAATCGGTTTGGTTTTCGTTGTACATATGCATGATTATATTTTCAAAGGGAATTTGAATTTTGACAATAAGTATCGGATGACGATTTTAAGACGACTAAAACGATAAAGTATCTTAAACTTTGGGCCCAGCCAGTAGTGATCAAAAGTAAAAAAAGGATAAACTTTATCATGGGGATGATTATACAAGAAAATGATTAATCTCTATCTAAAGACTCTTTAAAGTCACTTCAATCTTTTCATAATACAAGGCCGTCGTACTTTCAAAACCAGAGTCCGTTCCCAGCACTAACCAAAGACTCCCCCCTTTACTCACCCGTGCCTTCAAAATGGGTCCTAAGCGTGTCAGTGAGACATACTCCCCTCGCTCCACTTCACAATCGATCCCATTAGCGATGTGGGAAATGAGAGGTCCGTGATCAAAGAAGGTGCGCACGTGGTTTAAGTCATCCACAAAGGTTTCAGGAGGCCGTGTAAGAACATTACCTTTCAGGAACACCGACTCTCCCGGAGCTCCTCCGGTTCCCAGACAACCGGAAGCGGCACTAGAATCAAAAGTCGTTTTGATCCGCACTTCATAGCGCTGTCCCGGGACGAGACCTTCTGCCCGCCCTATTTCTTTAGTCATATACATATACAGATCATCGGAATGATTATTGCCAGAAAGAAAAAGTCCCTGGCGCAGAGTGGAGATCTCTGGTGGTAAATTGCGGATGCCACCTTCTAACTCCATAAACTCTTCATCACCAGATGGATAATCGGCAAAGCCAATAGTCCATCCTTGAAGACCACGATTGAAATCATAAACAAGATGAATATCTTTTGCCTGCAGCGTGCTTGAAAGAAATAATAAGAAGAGAAAAACTTTCATGGGTTATTCCTTAACGAGGCGTTACTTCCTGAGAAAAGAAACCATCATCTCCCCGCGCGACAATTTTATCCGAGTTCATATCGAGGACAGGTTTTAGGAAGATTTTGTTTTGAATGTCTTTAACACCACCGATATGATCCAGTATGATTTCGGCCCTGCGTTTAGCGTGTCGGCTATCGACGCTGCCTTTAAGAGTAACTACTCCCTTATGAACAGAAACTTCGATCTCTGAAGCATCGACATCGGGATCCCATTTTAAGAGTTCGCAAACTTCCTCTTTGATTGAATCATCAGATCGCTTATAACCTTTGGGACCTAGCCCTGAATATGTTTCCATTGGCCTCTCCATAATTAAAAAGACTTCTCTAAAAGATCAAGGCCCTCTTTGGCCGTTTCAAAATCAATATTGAGCGCGGGGTACATGGATATCCCTTGGGATATGATTAATCCATTTTCGAAGGCCTTCTGTGAAATTTCTCTCGCGTATTTCGGTTGCTCAAATCCTACATGGATCGCAAGTCCCATGGAACTGATCTTAGGCCTTACTCGAAAATCCATAAGGGAGAGCCGCTGCATGAAGTATTCATTCATAATAAAGATATTCTCTTCAAGCTCCCCCCAATTGCGCTGAAGGTACCTGATATTGGTCAAGGCGGCTTCAACACTCAAAGGGTGCCACCCGTAGGTGGAATAGGGAAACTGACCATGATAAAGGGCCTTTGCCACTTGCTCAGTCATGATGGTGGCGCCAAGAGCGGCGGCCCCGCCAGTGATTCCTTTAGCGAGGCACATGATGTCCGGCTCGATATTAAAATGATCGCTGGCAAACATTTTTCCGGTGCGACCAAACCCCGTGGCCACCTCATCCATGATGATGAGAGTGCCGTGTTTTTTGCAAAGCTCTTGCATGCCTTTCATAAATTTCTGATCGGGCACAAGAACATCAAGATTTAACACCACCGGTTCCATAATAAAGGCCGCCACATCGTTGTCTTTCAATAGATTCTCGAGCGTCTTGAGGGCATGCTCATTCAGAGGTGGCTTGATTCTTTTCCAATTAAAAAAAGGTGAATCAGAAACCAGCGCCCAGGTGGCAATGGAGTTGCCATGATAGGCATCGTCGATAGCAATAATTTTCTTTCGTCCCGTATAGGCCATCGCCGCTTGAAGAGCGATCTCCACCGCTTCTGTTCCACCAGTGGCGCGAAAGCACTTTTTTAATTTCCCTGGAGTCATTTCGGCGAGGAGTTCTGAGAGTTCTTCCCACGGTTTGTATTCCAGGTGAGGACTCACATAAGTTGGTCCATCAAAACCTTTGATCGCCTTCACCACTTCCTTATTGTTCCAGCCAATATTGCCCACGCACCAACCCATGGTGAAATCTATATACTTCTTTCCCCTTTGATCTATCAGATAGCTGTCTTTGGAATGTTTGAATTCGATATCTTCGTTGGAGGTGACACTGCCGAAATATTCATGAGAGGGGCTGGGTTCCATGAGTCCTCCATAGAAAAGGCAAAAAAAATGACCATCCTAAGATGGTCATTTTCAGTTCGCTTTAACTTCTACTAAGCTTCGGTTTCCCTCACTTTGTTGAACGTTGCGAACCTAAGACAAGGTTAGGACTTTGAAGATTATTCGTGAATTTTTTTATTCAAAATGTTGCCGCAAGATTATAGGCTGAGTATATGAACCAAACACTCATCAATTCTCTTAATGACGCTAGAAAGAGTATCCCGCCCTGCTTACCGCCCCTGTGGGCGCAAACAGGACATCTTCAGACGATTCTTGGTCATCTACTGCCTTCTAAAAAAATAACTGAAAGCGGAATACATATAAATGTGACGCTGGAAAAAGAAACGGAAAGAATTCACTCCACTTATCTTAAAGGCTCATCTAATACGGTGGTTTATCTTTTTCATGGTCTCGGTGGAACATCCGAGGCTTCCTATATGCAGCGAACTGCCGTCGCCGCCAGACTCCTCGGTCACCATGTTTTCCTCAATAACCACCGAGGTTGCGGCATAGGTGCGGGTCTCGCGACTGAGCCCTACCACTCCGGCCGCGCCGATGATCTCTCCAGAGTCATCGAGTATGGACGAAAGCTTCTTCCTGATCACCAACATATCGCCATCGGTTTTAGTCTCAGCGCCAATGCTCTTCTACTGCTAGCAGCGAAAGTGCGGGCCCAGGTTCAACCGGATTTTGCCATTGCCGTAAATGGCCCCATTAATTTAGATCGCGCCTCACAGAATCTGCAGCACGGTCTGAACAAGATCTATGACAAGCGCTTCACCCGAGAGTTAGAAAACTACATGAAGAGGAACAGTCCTGAGAATATGGGTGACTTCTCTTTAGTAAAGGATCTGAGAGATTTTGATGAACGCTACACTGCCCCTCTTGGCGGTTTTAAAGATCGCGCGGATTATTACGCTACTTGCTCGGCCAAACAGTACTTATCTCAAATTAATATCCCCACCGTTATTATAACTAGTGAGGACGATCCCTTTGTGGCGATTGAGGATTACTTAGAGGCCAGCTACTCACCCATGACCTTACTTCATATGGAGAAGCACGGGGGTCATATGGGCTATCTCACCAAAAAAGGTTTGGCTCATGAGCGCTGGTTAGATAAGGCGCTGGAAACTTATTTGAGGACATACTTAGGCCAATCTTCATCACCATAATGAATCCATTATTACCCTCAGTTACACGGGAGCAGATCAGGCCACGAGCTGTTAAGTATCAAATCTGAGTCATCTGACTGAAACCATCCCGTGCTCTTGCACCGCCGGTGTTTACACAGGTGCTGCTGGTTTTAGCTACAGTGTGAGTACGGGAACGAGGTCCTCTAACATAGCAGATGTAGCACTAACGATCGCGGCAGCCGTCCCTTTTGTGACCTGGAAAACAGACAACCTTGCATTTGGATCATCATTAGCAGATCAAATTGAACTTCCACTTGAAAGTGGTCGCAATTATAACTTTGTCGTGGATTGGGGTGATGGCAGCACTGATACCATCACCGCCTGGAACGACCTAGCAACCTTACACACCTACGCCATAGCGGAGACCTATGATGTCTCCATCACTGGTGTTTTTGATAGCCTGTATTTTGCAGCTAGTTCCGACCGTCCCAAAATTCTGGATGTAAAATCCTGGGGCAGTTATCAATGGGCTTCAATGGAAAATACTTTCGAACAATGTAGAAATCTCAATGTCTCCGCCACCGATGCTCCCAACCTCACAAGAGTTACAAGTTTGGCACGCATGTTTTACAACGCCAGAAGTTTAAATGGTGATTTAATTAATTGGGACACATCTAATATCACTGACATGAGCTCTATGTTTTATTTTGCACAAGTCTTTAACCAGAACATTGGCAACTGGAATACGTCTAAAGTAACTAATCAACTGAGTTATATATTCTTTAAAGCTTTTGCTTTTAACCAACCTATCGGAAATTGGGATACGAGCAACGCCCTTACCATGGCAGCGATGTTTTGGGATGCAAGCGTATTTAATCAGGACATCTCAAATTGGGATGTTTCTAACGTCACCCAAATGGAATATATGTTTCAAGATACAGACGCTTTCAATCAGCCACTGGGAAGCTAGAACACTTCCAACGTCATCTATATGACCAGCATGTTCGCAGATACAACCGTTTTCAATCAAGACCTAAGCAGCTGGACCTGGAGTGGAATCGGAAAACCGGTCCCCACCCATACTAATTTTGATACCAATGCAGCGGCATGGGTGCTGCCAAGGCCTACCTGGTAAAGATCAGATAAAAGTTACAATCTCGTTTAAATTTTGACTTTCAAAACATATAAGCATGAGATGAAAAAAACTTCCTTGACTCTCGCATTGCTTCTCACTGTTTTCACTCTAGAGGCCTATTCTGCTGTTCCCATGGCCTACCCCAAGTCACCGGACCCACAACTTACTCCGGGTTCACTTTGTGACCAACCTGATTCTTACCGCCATCCGGAACAGATCCCTTACTGCGAACGAGGAGTGAACTCCTTTCTTAAAGAGGCGATCTTCATTGCTTATAGAAAAGAGCTGGGTTACCGCTTAAGTGGTGATCGCGAGACTTATAAAATAGATCATTTCATTCCCCTTTGTGCCGGCGGAAGTAATTACCAAAATAATTTGTGGCCACAACACGTTTCTATTTCCAAGATTACCGATGATCTGGAGTCCTTTGGATGTGAAAAGCTCAGTAAGGAGCAGATCACCCAAAAAGAGCTTATTGAACTGATCATACGGGCCAAGTTAAATCTTGAAGAGGCACCAAAGGTTCACAAGTATTTAAGGAAATTAAGATAGAGAAGGCCCGTCAAGCGGGCCTTCTTCTTTAATGACTTAATCGATCTTCTGAACTAATTTTTTCACCACTCTTCAACTCTTCCGAATGTGCTCGCCCCTTACTCAACCAATCACGAGTAAGATCAGAAGCTGCATGGCGACCGCCTAATCCAAACGCTAAACCAAAGGCCAGTGACAACGAGGCCACAAGACCTGTGAATAGAATATTGATCAGGTTCGTTGCGATACCTAACTGACTAACAGCTGCGATTACCGCAAAACCCATAATTCCATAACGCGCTAACATGGCAGGCATATTGGGACTTCCGAAGCCCATTTTAGAAGTTGAGCTTTCTACCATTCCAGCAACGTAGCGTGATGCCCAACTGCCCATGACGAGGATTGCTACTGCGACGAGAATATTAGGGATGAACAGAATAATACTGTTAATGATACCTGAAATTTGAGCAATCCCCATGGAGATCGCTGCGGCCTGGACAAAAATCAGAAAGAGGAACCACTTCACAACTCCCCCTACCAAACTAGACAATTGTACCCTCTGACCACTCACCGTTCGAGGTAAGTAATCATTAATATGGGCCTTCTCGGCCACAGCCTCTAATTTCACTTGCACGAGCAAGCGCTCAACCAATCCTCCGACGAATTTGGATATGAACCATCCCGCCACCAATATAATAAGCCCACCTAAAAATGACGGAATGAAATTCGTGAATCGAGTAAATCCTGAATGCAGCCCGGACCATAATGTTCCGGTAGTCGTTGTTATTTGCTCAGGCATAACATCCTCCTATAAAAGTTTGTCTTCTTGGGGAGATAGATGCATAGACCACTCCAACATCCTCGATAAATTTACTCTAAATTAAGATTTCTTTAAAAAGGACCGATGAGTTCTGGAATGCTGGCATTTCAACGACTCTCCCTTTTTACCCTTCTCCTCGCCACAGCTTCCTGTGGCTTTGACGTCACATCTGTCGGCGGAAATGCTTTCAAACTTTTTGGCTCTGTTCCCTCGCTCAAAGGCATTGTCTCAACCACGAAACCAAACAGCTCTTACGCTTACGCCTCAACTTGTACCGCCTACGTCGATTTAATCCAATTAGACCAGGACGATCTGCCGATTTACCCGGCCATCGCCTCTACTCCTATCTCAAATGATGGAACATTTACCTTCACTTCGGAAGAAGATTTGTTGGGAGATAAAGTTGATCACATCCTGGAAGTCCGAACTGAAGGAACCTGTGATGCCGTTTTACAACGACCTGTTACTCACATTAAAAATCCCCAGAACATCACTCCCTATACGACCGTTGTGACTTTTGCCAAGGACGCTGAACTTAGCAGGAAGCTCGTGGACATCTCCAAAACGGACATGGAAAAGCTCCTGCAAGAAACGACCATTACCACGAATCATGAACAGGCCTATCAGGAACTCCTGAACCGCTCTTCAGAATTTAGCTCAGTCTTTGGTGATGTGCCTACTAAGCTCGCCACATCCGCTCCTATGGTCCAGCAGGCGCTCATGCCGACAACTACGATAAAAGAAGGGTCAGTTAATAATTTGCAGATCATCGCCAGTCACTGGAGTCCGGATTATACCGTGGCGATTCAGTGGAAACTTGATGGTGCAAACATGGGCCAGGTTCCGCAGTGGAGTTATATTCCCAATGCCAACTCTCAAGGAACCCATCACTTGGAAGCGTATATTGGCGCTGATGATGGCTCAGGCAAGGTCGACACCACTAAGCCCTATCACTACTATTCAAAAGTTTTCACAATCACTAACGATGTGCTGCCATCTCCTCCGCAGCTTAATCTCGCAAACACTTTAGTAGCATCGACCAATGTGACCGTGGGTCTTTTAACTGGTCCAGGAATGATCAACTGCGAGAGCTTCAGCTCTCTTGCTGCCACCGTGAACGATTCCAGTGCGCCGATTTCTTTTATGCTCGACTGTCAGACTGCCAACGTTCAGGATCTCGCCCTTACACTGCCTGCCGGTGATGGAACGAAGACCATTCGTTTATGGGCCAGAGATGATGCTGGAGTGATTTCGGCCATGCCGAGCACGCTGACACTTATCTTGGACCAAACGGCACCGCAACTTTCACTTACCGTGCCAATGGGAACTAAAAGAGGCGGTGAAACAGTAACGCTTCCACTGAGTGCTCTTGATGCCAGCAGTGTCACCCAACTTAAACTTTATTATTCTGTAGATAACGGATCGACTTATACCCTGCTTTCTAATCTCACTGCAGGCGCCACTTCTTTTGCCTGGACTCTACCAGTAGTTAATGCTGCCCAGGTTAAGTTAAAGCTTTCGGCGACTGATAGTTTGGGGAACGTCAGTGAAGTGATCTCTGATCCCTTTACCATCGACTCCACTGCTCCTGCTGTGCCTAGCTTAAGTTTAAGCTCAGGCTCTCCAACGAGTTCAATTGATCTGAATTTGAGTCTCGCAAGCTGCGCTGATTACCATCAAATTCATATCAGTGAGTCGGCCACTGCTCCCACATTAGAAGCACTCAATTGGCAGTCTTGCTCAACTTCTCTTTCCTACTCTCTGAGCTCTGCAGTTAGCGGCAACCGCACGGTCTACCTCCATGCCAGAGACGCCGCTGGAAACATTTCCAGCGCCAGCTCAGTGGTGGTAACACTCGATCAGTTAGCCCCAACCCTATCCTTCAACAGTTCTTTAAACGGGATCTATAAGGGTAATGAGGCCTTGAATGTGATCTGGTCGGCCAGTGATGATAACTTCGCCGCCACTCCGATTAAAATTGAGTACACAACTGATAATGGCTTTAGTTGGAATGTGATTATAGCCGCCACCGCCAATGATAACTCCGAGATTTGGACCTTGCCGGCCACTGACAACAGCGAGGTGAAATTAAGGCTTACTGCGACGGATCTCGCGGGAAATTCAACCAGTGTCATATCTCAAAATTTTGCCATTGAGACCTCGTTACCATCGGTTTTAAATTTTGCCGTTAACAATAATTCCGGCGAGAGCTCCATCTTCGGAAACATTAATCTTGAAGCGAGCAGCACTATTTCTCATGTTACTCATTTTTGTATCAAGAATGCGACCACTACCACTCCACTGCTCTCAGATTCGTGCTGGGTGGCGGTTAACTCTCCTCAGCCTGGGATCTCTCCCGGTCTTGCTATTAATTTTGCAGACTACAGTCAGATGATTTCCTATACACCAGGGCCCACCAGTGTCAGTGCTTGGGTTAAGAGTGAAGCTGGAAACATTTCCACTGCCTCTACAGTCTATCTAGATGTGCTGGCGCCCAGTCCACCGGTGGTCTCAAGTATCCTGGTGGCCAATATCTCAAGCCCCTCTGATCCAGTGGTCACCTCGGAGAAAATCTTCAATGGTTCACAGTCGGCCTTTATTAAATGGAGGGTCACTTCTCAGACGGCGGCGACCATTACTATTTTTTACACCAATAACTCTGGCACCACCACTGTGGCCACGAACCTTGCCAATGGTTCCAATAATGGCTGTACTATCAATGATTCAACGACGGCCGACGATCAGGCCACAGGTTGTTATGAACTGGCCAATGCTCCATCCGGTTATTTTACTATCACTATCCGGGCCAGCGATGCGGCCGGTATCAGCTCCCAGAGCACGTCGTATCCATTAAACGCTTCCCGGATCAAGGTTCTGGCAGGTAATACAGATTTAGGTCTCAACACCAGTGCCTTGAGTTCCATCCACCGAATTGCTTCCGCCTGGAGTGACGTCGGAAGTTTGGTGGTCACCACCAAGGGCCGAATCTTTTTGCGTGACCTGACTTTGGGTCTTGTCACTGTAGATCCTAAAGACGGTATTGTCAGACAAGTCATGCCCATCACTGGTTCATCAACTGGTGACGGTGGTCCGGTAAGTAGCGCCACTTTCAACTTTCCTCACAAAATTGCACTCGACTTTCAAGACCGCTTATTAATCTTTGATAAGACCAGGATTCGTCGGATCAACACCAATGTCAATCCCATGACGATTGAAACGATCATCGGGTCCAACCCCACCTCAACCGCCAATGGAATCAGTGCTGCAAACTTTCAGTTGAATGATCCGGTATGGAGTGACAGCGGTCACAACGGCTCTAAGATGATGCCTTTTTTCGCTCTTCCTAACGGCGATATCTATTTTTCCAGTGGCAACGTCAACAATACCATCGCCTCCGGAGTGAGAATCTATCGCTATCAGGCTTCAGACGGAAAAGTTTATACCATCACCCCCTCCGGTGTCGGTCACTCTGAAGATCCAAGCGTAAACATTCAGACCAAATCGGTTTACGGCTTTGGGGTTACCTATGACCCCAACACTTCTGCCATAGGCCACATGCACCTTCGGATCACCCAGGCCTATGTAGGAGACGGTGGCGGCGCCCTGGTGAACCTTGATCCTCAAACCTATGTCTCCACTGCTCCTCACGCCATGAAAGCGGGCAGAAACGATTATCAGATCCAAGGCATGGACGGAAAACTTTACGTCTACAATGCCCGTGACGGACGTCTGCAGCGCTTTGAACCGGGCACCGGCATCTGGACCACTCTGGTGGGTGGTGGAGCTAATGCCCTCTGCCCAGACAACACTCTGGCCACCAATTGTCAGTTTGCTGTCCACAAAGCAGCCGAGTTCTTTATCTCGGCCACAGGTCAGATCTATTTTGTCGATCGCTTCGGGATCGTGAGAGTCGTCCTGGCCGATAAAACTGTAAGACGTATCATGGGCCAGAGTAAAAATGCCGGAGATAATGGTCCCGCGACTGAGGCACGTTTAAACACCATTAACTGGCTTGATCAGGCGAATGATGGAACTATCTTTATAAGTGATGGTGTTGAAAATAAAATTCGAAAATTCACTATCGATGGCAACATCTCTGCACATGCCAATAGTGTGACCACGAATCAGGAGACAATGCATCTGAATCGTGCCACCAAGGAGATCTACTCTTTTAGTAGTTACGGCAGTATTTATAAGCTGCCTTTTGCCACTCTTTCTTGGGCAAATGTGGGAACGACCACGCTTAATTATGATTCCAAAAACAATAACATCAGTGGACTATGGGGATTTGATCAGAGTGATAATCTCCTCTACATGGTTCAACCCTCATGGAACCAGACCGATGGTTATCGCGACTTTAAACTGGCGAACTTTAAACTAAGCACCAGCACACCGACCCTGCTCACTGGCTACAAGGGCACATCAGCGAGCTTTGCGGTTGATGGAACCCTGGCAGTGGATGCCGCCATTAGTACCGGTCAGGTCCGCGCTCAATACGACAGTTCAACAGTGCCGCATCGTTGGTTAATGCTCGCGATTAATACAAACCGAATTGTGGCCCTCAATAAGGACGGTATGAATAATGGTGAAAGTCTTCTGACCTTTCACACCTTGCCTCAGAACGCCTATTCGTTTGTTTACCGAAGAGCTGCTAATAATGATGAAATCATTGACTACTGTGGCGCTGATAAAAAACTCCACTCTTACAACATAACCACTGCCACTCCGACGGATTATCAGTGGCCAATTAATGCTTTGGCCTGCAGTGAGAAAACACTCAACTATAACAGCAGCAGAAACTCACTCATTTTTCCGGCGAGGATGAATAATCTCTCAACAGTCATTGAGTATCAGCTGGATAATTAAAAAGATAAAGAGAGAGACGTCACGACAAGCCAATCCCATTCATTAAGTGATGATGAGCCTTGTGGAAAGATTTCATCCTTTGAATAAAATCCTCTCACTTCTGATCTCCACACAGTCTCTTTCGCTAGGACGCGATCATAATTAACGGAAGCACTAGCAACTTGAAAACCATTGGGTGTGCCCGTAGCGATATTCGATTGGTCACGATCTAAATAGTATTCTGCTCGATAGCCCACTTTTGAAACTTCATTTAATTTCTGCCCCAGAATTAAGGAAGTGGCATACCAAGAATTAACACCATCATTTTCCAGTTGGGCCTGAGTGCCAACATCGAAGGAACTTTGGAGCTTCCAGCGTTCATTAAGTTTCTTTTCAAAAATAAAGTTTTGGTAGGTACGAAAACGACTTCTGGGGGTTGTTACTTTTTCGTCCCCCAAAAAATTGTTATAGACGAAAGTCGAAGTGGCATCGAGAGTTCTCTGATACTTTATCCCCAGTGCCTTACTGGTATTATTTTCCTGAATATTTTGCCAACCATTTATTATGTGCAGATGAAAGAGATCTTTTTTACTCGCCTGGTATTCAAACCTTACTCCCGAGGAATAATACGGAATGTTGTCGGCATTTAAGGATCTGCTGTAATTGGTGTTGTTCTTAGAGATGAAATTCTCAATCCCGATGTGACTAAAAAAGATGCCTGCTTCCAGCCACAATTTATCACTTAGTTTTATACCACCATAGGCCTCTTGAATGGTCTGCAGACTTTTGTTGTTTTCATAAGCATAATTTCGATCTACCGATGTGCCGTACTGCAAGGCCAGCCGTCCTCTTCGCTCATCTTCCTTTAACACGGCCTCCATATAGGCCAGATTGAGATTAAACTCATTGTGCTTGGCCGGTTGAGTCTGAAAAGTGGCCCTTTCACGACTCGAGGGATTATTGGAGTCTAAGGCGTAGTAAGTATCAATGAATCCCCCAAAATTTACGGAGGAAATTGCTTCGGCGTGAATTGGTAAAGTTAAGAGAACTCCTAGAAATATTGCTTTCAACTTTTAATTTTACCCCACTTAAGTAGTTCTTATTTTATACATAGTTAAATTAATAAGCCATTGCACCGCGCGCCTTCTTAACCTCATTGAAACATGTCATATTTTTTTCAGCTTATAGAAACCTTAAAAAAGGAATTTCTTATGGAAATCAATGCCGCAGTCACAGAAAGTTTGGCCGGAAAATTTATATTTCAGAAACTAGAACTCGATAGTCCAAAGACTGGCGAGATTAAAATAAAACTCGTTGCCACTGGTGTTTGTCATACCGATGCCGTTGCCAGGGACTTAGGCCTCACACCTTTTCCAGTGGTGCTGGGCCACGAAGGCGCTGGCATAGTTGAGGCCCTAGGCCCGGGAGTAACTGGGCTTAAAATTGGAGATCATGTGGTGATGTCCTTCGCTCATTGCGGTCACTGTGAAAATTGCCTTACCGGCCACCCGACTGTTTGCCGAACCTTCAACGATCTAAACTTTGGCGGCAAGATGGAAGATCAGACAAGTCGAATTCACCATTCCGGCAAAGACGTTTCTAATTTCTTTGGTCAGTCATCATTTAGTAACTACGCCATTGTCCACGAGAGAAATGCTGTCAAAGTGGATCAAGATGTGGACATTGCCTTACTCGGACCCTTGGGATGCGGAATTCAGACTGGCGCGGGGACAGTGTTAAACCGGTTAAAACCAGAATTTGCAACATCCATCGCTATTTACGGATGTGGTGCCGTGGGACTGAGTGCAATCATGGCCGCCAAGATTGCCAACTGTAAGCACATTATTGCCGTCGACGTTCATGATTCAAGACTAGAACTTGCCAAAGAATTAGGCGCAACTCACTCACTCAACGGTAAAAAGGTAGATGTTCTTCAAGAAATAAAGTCCATCACAGGTGGAGGAACCCATTATGCAGTTGAGACAACTGGTGCTCCGTCGGTTGTAAAACAGTGTCTCAACGCCTTAAGACCTCTCGGAACGACGGCGATTGTAGGTGTGACGCCAGAGATGAAAATTGACGTCCACAACGATCTCATGGCCGAAGGCAAATCCATGATTGGAGTCATTGAAGGAGATTCCGTGCCCCGTGTTTTTATCCCTCAACTCATCGACTACTTTAAGGCCGGCAAGTTTCCTTTTGATAAGTTAATAAAGTTCTATGACTTTAAAAACATCGAGCAAGCCTTTGAAGATTCCAAATCAGGCAAAACCATCAAACCCGTTCTCCGAATCTAAATGGTAGTCTAAATGGTAGCGTATACCTTTTTGCGCAAGAGAGAAGGGGCCACTTCCATGGCCCCTCATTATTTATTTTATTTTCAGCTTATAATTAGCATGCCCTTTCCTAACTTCCGAATGACATGAATCATGTGCATATTCGTAATCGGCAGACACTTCTAGATATTCCACCAGTCCGTCATTATCTGTTTTGCCTTTAAGATTTAGAACTACCGTTGAGCCTGACTCACAGCCACCTTCCCAGCTGTCCAAATAAAGATGGGACGCTCTGAAAGAAAAACCATTTTCATTTCTACGGGCCAGATAATTTAGCGGCAGAGCTCTAGGAAAAACATTCCCCGATTCAACAATAGAAAGAATACTTGTCTCAAGATTCACTTCCATTTTCTCAAAGCAAATTTCCTGAGGTAGTTCTGACCAGTTGTCTTCTGGTTCATAACAAACCGGTGAGGCCAGAGCGATGGTTGAGAGGCAAAACAGAGTGAGAGTTAATAAAGCTTTCATGAGTACTCCTTTAAAAAGTGTGTGCCCATGATTAACAAATTAAACTCACTTGTGTGCCAAGAACTGGTTAAGAAATTATTTGGTTTAGTCCGGTCGCTCAATCCGCCCATCTGGATATTTAGCAAACCTCTCGATTTTAGGTCCATGGATCATATCTTGTCTGTTCCATGCCCAGCCGCCAAATTGAGTTCGCTGGTAATCATCGATCGTCTGGAAAATTTCCTGACGAGTGTTCATGACAAATGGTCCATGTTGCACAACCGGTTCACCAATGGGTTTGGCCTCCAGGAACAAGAACTCAACTTCAGCACCACTGGCCTCCACTACAAGTTCTTGAGCGGAATCCAGAAACAAGGCCTTTTTACCTGAAATACCCTGCCCGTTCACGGAGATGGCATTCCCTTCAAAAAGATACAAAGAGCGATTAGTATTATTTTTGTTTGCCGGATATTTAAAAGTTGAACCCGCCTGCATTTTAACCAGCAGAATATTCACTTCATTGCCCGGATCCCGCGCCCAGCTGTTGGCAGGAGCTTCATAAAACTTTTGCCCTTGATATTCTCCGCTAATAAGTGAGACCTCAACCTTTGGATCAGTCGCAATTTTTGGAATCTTATTCGCCCACAACATCTTAAAGTCTGGCGCTACCATCTTATTTTTTCGCGGAAGATTGAGCCAGATCTGGAAGAGTTCCAGGGTGTTCTCCTTGTCCTGATGTAACAGCGGAAACATTTCAGAGTGCTGGACACCCGAGCCGGCACTCATCCACTGCACGTCCCCTTCGCCGTATCTACCAGCGGCGCCTAATGAGTCGGCATGATCAGCGTAGCCCTTACGAACGATGGTGATGGTTTCAAAGCCGCGATGAGGATGGACCGGAAAACCGGGAATCTCGGCCCCATGATAAATGCGAAAGCCGTCTTTCTCCGTGAAGTCCTGGCCCATGTCTCTGCCGTTGAAATGTTTGGCATCAAGGCCCAAATTTTTATTACCGGCCGGATAGTAGTCATAGTGGTGAGCACAAAATAAGAAAGGTTCTTGAGTGGGCCAGTGAAGATCAATGGGTTGTATTTTAGTTATCATATTAGTTGCCTCGGTCTTTTTGAAAATATTAAAGAAATTGAAAAAGCCACCCGCCCAGCTCGTAGCTGGGATGAGTAATAAGGCCTTGAAAAAATGTCGTCTTTTCATTTGAAAATGATACGTGAGGTGGGTACTTATGACTAGGCAGTTTTATCCAGTTACACAGTTCACCCAAATGGACAATTAAAAGGGTCCAATTCTAGCGTGGGCTCTTTCAAAACGAAGTTCTTCTTTGGGACCAAATGGATGTCCGCCAAATCCGTGTCTCATCAGAGCGATAGATCTGTAATCAATTCTCCTGTCATCACGGGAACGGAAAAGTTCGATTACACTTTGGGTAATAACTGGAAGAGGAACTTCGAGACGGAGGGCATCGCTTACCAACCAATTTACTTCTCCCGTGTCTTCGACATAAGGGGAAACAGAGAAAGCATCTTTCTGGACTTGATATTGTTCCGCCATGAGGTCAATCAGCCAGGACCGAATGACCGAAGCATTCCGATAGGCCTTGAAAACTGATTCCATCTCAAGTGGCATGGATTCCCGATATTTTTCGAGTAGCGCCATCCCTTCACCTATGGCCTGAAGCATTCCAAACTCAATACCATTATGTACCAGTTTGGTGAGATGACCACATCCAGCTGGACCGACATAATGAACGGCTTCCGGTGCGGCCATTAGCTCCAGTAAGTGTTCCACTTCCTCAAAGGCGCTTCTTTCACCGCCTACCATAAAACAGGCCCCGTCCCGAGCACCAGAAATTCCTCCGCTGGTACCCACATCAAGAAAATCTATTCCAGACTTTTTCAGAGTTTTATGTCTGCGAACTGAGTCGCCCCAATAAGAATTTCCACCGTCGAGCACGATGTCCCCCACATCAAAGAGATTTGAAAACTTCTCGATGTAATCTTCAATCACGACACCAGCGGGAAGATAGAGTAAGACTTTTCTCGGTGACTTCATCAACTGATAGAGATGCTCCAGATCATGGGCCACGATAAGACCGTTCTTTATGAGTTCAACATCGGGTTCACCATTTGTGAGACCAATTACGTTTGCTCCCTTGCGTAATGCCTGATGGGCCAATCCTGCCCCCATCTTTCCCAGTCCGATAATTGCAAATTCCATGTGAACTCCTGGTTAAACCAAGGATAAAGAAAAAATCATGGATGAAACGGACCTTGGCGTCTAGGTTAACCGAAAATATCTTCTTAATATTCATATCGCCAAAGGAGGATGCGTAATGGAACTAGGCAAGAAGTATTGGGCCATAGCGGAAGGTTATATTCCTATAGAAAGTCATGGAAAATTTCCAGAAATGGAAAGCCATGAGACCGTGTGTATTTTAAATGCAAACGAAAAGGCTGCGCATATTGAGATTACCATCTACTTTAATGACCGAGATCCCATAGGACCCTTTAAAGAAAAAATTGCGCCAAAACGAACTCGTCATATCCGATTCAATAATCTTCAAACCCCAGAGAAAATTCCCAAAGGCACAGACTTCGCAAGCACCATCATCTCTGACGTCCCCATCGTTGTTCAACATACCAGACTTGATTCAAGGCAAGCTGAGAATGCCCTCATGACCACTATTGCTTATTCACAATAAATAAAAAATATACAGCAAAAGTGATGATCGCAAAGTAGAGCACATACAACCGATGCATATCCATCCACAAAAGCACACTTCTGTCTTTGGCGACCTTACTAAAAATACCTCTGGCGCCATAATC
This sequence comes from Bacteriovoracaceae bacterium, assembly GCA_023701435.1. Lineage (GTDB taxonomy): Bacteria > Bdellovibrionota > Bacteriovoracia > Bacteriovoracales > Bacteriovoracaceae > Peredibacter. The sequence continues at coordinate 194,278 of JAMPXB010000004.1, forward strand.
TCTATTGATAGGCTTCCACATATTGTCAATATTCGTAACTGGCGCACTTTCTGTTTGCTGAGACTCAATGCCCTCTTTTGCGAGTTTCCACTCTGCAAGCCATGGGGCGAGCTTTTCACCTAAAATTGCTTTAACTGCCGGCCAGCAGACCCAAAATTCTTTTCGAGGATGATCTGCGATGTAGGCCACCGCTTTGGCCATAAGTTCGGGTTGGAAGATAGGAGGAACTGGCATGGGATGTTTGTTAGTGTGATTTTTCATCCATTCAAACTGAGGAGTATTCACCGCCGGAAGGTGAACTTCACTGACTTTAACCTTCTGCTGGTTAGCTCGAAGTTCAATTCTAAACGATTGAATGAAACCGTGAATGGCATGTTTGGAGGCGCAGTAAGCAGACTGTAATGGAATGCTCAAATATGCCAGTGCAGAACCTATTTGGATTATGTGACCTCGATTTTGTGGCAAAAAGCGACGATTTGCGACTAAGATGCCATTTACCGATCCCATATAATTGACGTCCATTACTCGCTTAATCTCTGAAGAAGATATTTCATTAACTCCACCGATCATCGTTACCATGGCGTTGTTAATCCAGATATCTATGGGTCCTAAAACCTTTTCAATTTCTAAAGCGGCATTTTCCAATTCAATTTCATTACTCACATCGGCCGATATGGCGATGGCCTTACCACCGAGTTCTTGAACTTCTTTGACAGTGGATTCAAGTTTTTCCATTCCTCTTGCTATTAAGCCTAAACTTTCTCCTTTCTTCGCAAACTCCTGAGCGATCGCTCTACCGACTCCCGCCGAAGCTCCTGTAATAACAATAACTCTCTTCTTTTGTTCGGACATATTTTTCCTCACAATTCATTTAATTGCTGCAGGCCTTATACCAATGGCCCACTGTTTGCAAAAATATAAAGGCGGAGAAGAATCACTGGAGTACTTTACTATAAGCCAAGGAGAACTTTATGCAGACCAACCCTACCCTTACACAGAGGGATTTAGACCTGAGCGAGCGTGCCTATTGGGTATTAAAAGTAGGTTTTGTAGTGGCACCAGTTCTAGCAGGCCTAGATAAGTTTTTTAATTATCTAACTAACTGGACCAACTACCTGGCCCCGGTTTTCCCGAATATGCTGAATATCTCTGCGAAAACATTCATGCAAGGAGTGGGCTTCATAGAGGTGATAGCGGGTATCGGAGTGCTCATAAAGCCAAAAATTTTTGCTTATGTCGTGAGTGCTTGGTTATTGGGAATTATCGTTAACTTGTTTGTCTTGGGTAACTATTACGATCTCGCCTTGAGAGATCTGGGGCTTTCTATCGGTTCCTTTGCTTTGGGCCAACTTTCCCAAATACATGAGCATGTGAACCAAACCAAGGGAGATAGAGTTAACTGGAAAAGAGGCCACGCCCCTACCGTGTAGGCTATATGGCATTAGCTATAAATGAATACGGCCTTATAGGTGACACACGAACGGCAGCACTGATCTCCAAAGAAGGATCTATCGATTGGTGCTGTTTTCCGGGCTTTGATTCGGGAAGCTTTTTTGCTCGCATATTAGATAAAGATGCCGGACACATGCAAATCTGTCCCCAAGGACAATTTTCTTCCGAGCAAAGATATTTACCTGGAACAAACGTACTCGAGACAATCTTCACCACCACTGATGGTGTAGTGAAAATCTTGGATTGTTTTACGGTAGACACAGAGGAAAATAAAACAAAAATGCTGCGTCCTTTGCATGAAATTCTGAGAGTAGTTGAGGGAATCGAGGGCAAAGTCAGTATGGTGTATACTTTCAAACCGATGCCATTTTTTGCAAATGGAAAGGCAAAAATTGGCCAAAGAGGAAAGCTTGGTATCAATTGCGAATACGGGAACGAGTTAGTCGTATTAAAGCATGACTTACTGGAAACCACCGAGGATTTTACAGTCTCCAAAGGAGAAAGAAGAATTTTCTCCTTAAGTCATAACATCATTGCCCCTGCAGTAATCCCCTCTCTTGGTGAATCAGCTTTAAAGAGACTTGAAAGTACTATTACCTACTGGCACAACTGGATATCCCAATGCAATTACCAAGGTGAATTTAAAGAGGAGGTTCTTAGAAGTGTCCTGGCACTCAAACTTCTCACGTATTCTCCTTCAGGCGCCATCATTGCTGCTCCCACAACCTCGCTTCCCGAGATGATCGGGGGAAACAGAAACTGGGACTACCGCTACTGTTGGTTAAGAGATGCCGCTTTTACAATCCGCTCATTCCTTGCTCTGGGCTTTATCCATGAGGCTCGGGCCTACATGAGCTGGATCCTCCATTCAACCGCTTTGACCCATCCCCATCTTCAAGTGCTTTATTCTGTTTTTGGTCACGCTAAAATTCCTGAGAGAAAATTACACTGGCTTGCAGGATACGAAGGGTCAAGTCCCGTGCGAATCGGCAATGGGGCCGACGTACAGTTTCAGCTCGATGTCTATGGCGAGGTAATGTATGCCATATATCTATTTGCTCCTTATATAAAAAAATTTGATACAGACAATGTCCTTTTTTTAAAAAACATTGCAGATTCCGTTTGCGAATTGTGGGATAGGCCAGATGAAGGAATTTGGGAAATTCGCTCCAAAGGACTTCATCATGTTCATTCAAAGGTTATGTCCTATGTAGCTCTGGAGAAATTTATTGAGCTCTCCCAGAGAATGAACTGGAGTTATCCCTTGGATAAATATTTAAAAAGTGCAAAGGAAATTAAAAATCAAGTGGAACTTCATGGCTACAATGAAGAGCTTAAGGCCTATACAAGAACCTATGATGACAACGAACTGGACGCGGCAATCTTAACCTTGCCCATTTTTACAGAGAACTGGGATAAGGGCCATATGGAATCGACTGTGTTTAGTATTAAACAACATCTGATGAAAAAAGGAGTCGTCTATAGATATCTTCATCAAGATGATGGCATTAAGGGGCCGGAGGGAGGATTTCTCGCCTGCTCGTTTTGGTTAGTTGAAGCTCTGGCCAAGCTTGGAAAAAAAGCAATCGCCAAAGATGTGATGAATAATCTCTTGAAAAGAAAAAATACAATTGGACTTTGGTCAGAAGAGATTGATCCAAACACTAACCAATTCTTGGGTAATTATCCTCAAGCGTTCAGCCATACAGCACTTATCAGTGCCGCCCTTTCACTGCAGGAGGTGCCATGAATATTGCGAGCACTCTTCTGTGGGGATTTGCGGCGACCATCGTACTGACCTCTCTCCTTGTTGTGGCACGGGGACTTCACTTAACAAGAATTGATATCCCATTTTTACTTGGAACCCTATTTACCGATGATAGAGACAAGGCCAAATGGGTCGGAAGCTTACTTCATATGGGGTTTGGATGGTTCTTTGCATTGATCTATGTTTTAACGTTTGAAAATATTGGGATAAAAACCTGGTGGTTTGGGGCCACGATCGGATTTGTTCACGCTTTTTTTGTACTAACTTTTGGTATGAACCTGGTTGAATCTATTCATCCTCGTATGGCCTCGGAGTACCGGGGACCAGAGCCGACAAGAATGCTGGAGCCGCCAGGGTTTATGGTTCTTAATTATGGTAAAGGAACACCACTAGCGACGTTAATAGTGCATATGATTTATGGCGGGATTTTGGGATTTTTTTATGAATAAAGTGCCGAGGTCTCAAGGTTGATCCCTCGAGACCTCGGCTTTAAATACTAATTAGTTTTTATCAAAACCCCACAAACCACCGGCAAAGAGAGATGCGCTGGCTCCCCCTTATAAGAAGCAAGACTTGAAGGAAAAGAGCTATTAGCTGCCGTTCCATGAACAAGCACAACTCTCCCTTCAAAACCAATGCCCTTCCCGGCAGCAAGCTTAATCACATTATCCGAAGGATCTTCATCCGCTTTCCAAAGATCAGCGTTTATCTTTGCGAGTGAAGCTGACTTTTGATAGGTCATCGCACGACCTTTAGGATAAACCTCTGCACCTACTGATTGAGAATTTAAATCACCATCCAGTGGCATAAGTGCTGCGCCTACCACTCTTCCCGCTTCATCATAATCGATGAAGCCGTCCCCATTGGTATCATCAGCTAAAGTCGGGCATCTTGTCCCCATATGCAAGGTCTGTCTGTGAATGACTGGCTGATCATCATCCAAGGTGGTGCTTACTTGAACGAGGTCATCCTTGACTATAAAGGTGGCTGCTCCATAGGGAATGAAACCATTGGAGTGAAAGTTTATGGGTCTGAGGACGCCGTAATAAGTTCCAGGAGTCGCCTCAGCCATTTCCTGAGCAGCATTTTGAACTATCACATTGCCAGTGCCACCACCGCTGCCACTATCGTCTTTTCCGCAAGCAACGAGAGTAAGGAGTGTTAGCAATACAAAAATCTTATTTGATTTCATTTAAAGACTCCCTTGAAAAAAAGCTCTTGAGCGTGATGCGTTTACCTCTGAATTGCTCCAACCTGTTCTGCCCCGACCGCTTTCACGGGCCCCAATATCCCCAGGAATGAAGTAATACATTGGCTCAAACTTAATATAACAGTCCTGAGTTTGATCAGCGCCTGCATCATAATCAAGGAAACGGAAATCAGTCACACATTCACGCTTACTAAAAACCAGAAAGTTTTTCCACTCAGTGAATGTCACGGGACGATCAAGAAACTGATGATCCATTACTATCTTTTTTCCCGAAGCAGTTGTGTACATCGGTGCTACGTGGAACCACCACTTGTAGCGATTACGCTTAATATAAGTATCAGTCAGGAGAAGAAAGGCTTTTTCTGACTTCGTACCACTTTTTTGAAACTCATCCCACGCCCATACGTGAGCGCGATCCGAACACTCTGACTTTCTGCGCATATAGGGATTCATGCGCTTAAAAATTGCCGCAATCTCACTATCAGGAACGACACTCGGCTCAAACTCCGTGTTCTCCTCCAGAGTTAGCATTTTAGTTTGAACTTGGGGTTTGAGCTTTGCTTCAAAGACAGCAAGTTTATGCTGCTCATCGTGCTCTATGAAATGTACCGCCCCAGAATTGAATTTAATCAAGTGAGGCTCACCTACTTTCCCTCTTACAATAGAGTGAATACTGTCTCCAGATGTCTCAGCTCCTGCAGCATAACTGAAGACAAGAAATGCCATGAGCATAAAACTCTTCATGAATGACTCCCTAAGTTTATTGTCCAATGTAAAAAAACAACTCCAACATTTGATTATATAGCTTAGAAGTACTCATGAGCTCAAGATGCCAAAGTGACACTCACTCATAGTTTTTCATTGTTCCCTTAACTAGCTGAAAAAGAGAATACTAGCTTAAGATTTACTCGTGGGGTCACTTAATTTATCATGGAGCTATTTTCACTCCATATCTGGGCGTTTATAAGAGTCACTTTATTATTCAAGGAGTTTTAAATGAAAAAGTTTATTCTTGCTGCTCTCGTTCTTACGGCATCAACTGTTTATGCTGAACAAATCGTTGTGATGGAGGCGAAGATTACTAGCTCTTGGGGTAGTAACTTAGATGTACAAACAAACTTTTACATGGACCAAGCAACTGGTCAGGGCCATGTGAAAGCAAGTGTAAATCAGCTCGTGCCTACTCATCCTCGTGAGGGTGGTCCTAATCACGTAACCGTTTTTTCAGACAAGGTCAGTGTTCCAAACCTCGTACTGATGGGTAAGGATGCTGTTTATCAGGGTACTGAAGGCAACGTGGTTTGCGGAACAATGGGTGTGAGTCGTGTATTTAAAGTACCTACTCTTTACCTAAGCGGGAACTGTGCCCTGTCTTCTGTTATTTTGAGAGATGGAAGAAAAAATAAACTTGTTATTACTCTGACCACGAAATAATTTGAAAGACAAAAAAAATGACCATCCTAAGATGGTCATTTTCAGTTCGCTTTAACTTCTACTTAGCTTGGTTTCCCGCACTCTCTAGAATCGTTGCGAACCTAAGATCAGGTTAGACCTGTGAAGGTCCTCTGGAAATGGCTTTATTCTGAAATTTACCGCAAGAATTAGCTGAGTTAATCTTTTATTTGTACTAAAATTTCCAACAAACAGGAGAGCGACATTGAGTGAACTAAAAGGGAAAACCGTCCTCATCACCGGCGGTGCTTCAGGTATCGGTAAATTAATGGGAGAATTAGTCTTAAAAGATGGGGCCCAGAGGCTCATCATTTGGGACTTTAATCCAGAACTCCTCAATTTAACGGTTCAGGAATTCCGAGCTAAAAGTTTTAAAGTAGAACCCTTTATAGTGGACGTCTCTAATACCACTCAAGTTCTTTCAACTTTTAATGAAGTAAAGTCACGCATTGGATCAGTTGATATTCTCATCAATAACGCCGGCATCATTGTCGGAAAGCCATTTGCCGAGCATTCCCACGAAGAAATCGACAGAACCATGAGTATTAACACTAGCGCCCTCATGCATTTAACCAGGGAAGCTCTGGAAGGAATGATTACTCAGGGAACTGGCCACATCGTCAACATTGCTTCCGCCGCTGGTCTGGTGGCCAATCCCAAGATGTCCGTCTACTGCGGCAGTAAGTGGGCAGTGATTGGCTGGTCGGATTCTTTACGCCTGGAACTCGAACATGATCATCCAGAAGTCAAAGTCACTACCGTGGTTCCCTACTACATCAATACCGGTATGTTTAGTGGTGTCCATTCACCGATCATCCCCATCTTGAAACCTCTTCCGGTAGCGCAAGCGATTATCCAGGGGATAAAGAAAAATAAGCCCTTCGTGCGCTTACCTTCCATCATAAATTTTTTACCGCTGATAAAAGGTCTTCTGCCACTTAGAATTTTTGATGTCGTAGTCGGTAAATGGTTTGGGGTCTACAAGAGTATGGATCATTTCAAAGGAAGAACTAAGTGAACTTGAATGAAGTCATCCAAAAGCAGCGGGACTTTGCCTTTTCCGGAAAGGCGAAAGACCTCTCCTTTCGTAGAGGGGCCCTGAAAAAGCTAAAGCAGATTCTCCTTGAGAATGAACAAGCGCTTTACCAGGCGATTCATCAGGATTTTAAAAAATCACAGTTTGAAACTTACATGACCGAGCTCTCGCTCATTCATCATGAGATTAACCTCAATCTTAAAAAGTTAAAGCGTTGGAGCCGCCCGCAAAGAGTATGGACCAATCTCGCGAACTTCCCAGGACGAAGCTTCATCATGCCCCAGCCCTATGGTCACACCTTGATTATCGGTGCCTGGAACTATCCCTTTCAACTAACACTGGTGCCACTCATCTCGGCAGTGGCCGCCGGAAACAATTGCATCTTAAAGCCCAGTGAACTCTCTTCCAATGCCAGTAAAATTCTGGCCCAACTCATTAATACCCACTTTGATCCTGCTTTTTTATATGTGGCCGAAGGCGGTGCCGAAGTTACCCAGGAACTTCTTTCTCATAAATTTGATAAAATCTTTTTCACTGGAAGCACCGCCATTGGCAAACTGGTGGCGAAGGCGGCCGCCGAACATCTGACTCCGGTAACCCTGGAGCTCGGTGGGAAAAGTCCTTGTATCGTTCTCGCTGACTGTGATTTAAAAATTGCGGCCCAAAGAATAGCCTGGGGCAAATGCCTAAACGCGGGCCAGACCTGTGTGGCCCCTGATTACGTCTTGGTTGAGCGCTCTTTTTATGAAGCTTTTTTAAGTGAATTAAAAGCTCAAATGAGCAAGGTGGTGGGACCCAATCCTCTTCAGAGCGAAAGTTATCTCCGCATTATCAATGCCCGCCACTTCCAGCGTCTGGAAAAGCTCATAGATCAAGATAAAGTTTATGCTGGCGGAACAACCAATGCCGCAGAGAACTTCATTGAACCCACAATTCTCAGGGATATAAAATTTAGTGATGAGGTAATGAAGGAAGAGATCTTTGGGCCTATCCTGCCGGTTATCCCCTTTGATCGTCTAGATGAAGTCATCATGGAAATCAAACAACGGCCTCATCCTCTGGCCCTTTATGTCTTTGGAAAAAATGAAAAAAGAATTTCTCGCATTTTACAGGAAACGAGCTTTGGCGGAGGCGCCGTCAACGATGTGCTTATTCATCTCTCAAACTCCCGCCTCCCGTTTGGTGGAGTCGGGACCAGTGGCATGGGGGCCTATCATGGGGAGCATGGATTTAAGAACTTCAGCCACTACAAAAGTATCCTAAGTAGACCTTCGTGGTTTGAGCTTCCGATCAAATACGCCCCTTACAAGGGCTGGAAACTCAAAATTATCCGCTTACTTCTTGGAAGCTGAAATATTTAGAACGCCGTCAACGATTGTAAGATGAATGTTATCTTTCATGGAGCTTCTAAAGCTCATTTCAAAAGATCCGTTCTTTTCAACTTCCAGAGCCTTTAGTTCTTTTTGTACTAACAGCTCGCGATTAGCAATCTGCACATCCGTAGAGGGATGAAAAGTAAACGTGCAAGAGACCCGGTCAACCTCACGAGCACATCCAAGTATGATATCTTGGTCAACTGATGTCAGGAGCAACTCCGTATCTACACGGAAGTAATCCATAAAAGCATGGAGACGAGAATCCACACCTCTTTCATTTATAAGAACGTTTACTTTCTTAGGAGTATAAAAGAAGGCCACGGAATCACGCTGCGCCAGAGTGGTAAGAGAATAGAGAGATAAAATAAGGATAAAAATGAATTTTTTCATGGGTCCATCATAGACCCATGAGTATTACTTTGTATTTAGATTTTATCTAAATCTCGAACATGCACCACCTCCACAGATGTTTTTAGCAGTGTCGATGAGGTATCAAGGAGGAGCAACGGATTAGCATCTTCAACCAGCGCCACACCTTCAAAGAAGATCGCCTTAATTTTAACTTTCTTCCCGTTTTTTAGACGAACTTTTTCGCCTTTACGAAACCCACCAGCTTCTAGAGCTTCTCCCGAGATCTCCCAGGTACTAGCAATGTAGCCGGCCAGTTGATGACGAGAAGGACCAATATTTTGCATCATCTTGCCAGTGCGGCATCCGAGATAGCTCATGCCATTTTCAAAAACATTATAAGTGGTGCAAACAGTTTCACCTTGATCAGTTTCGGCCAGGACAAATTCTCCGGCCATAACACCATTAATTCGCTCATTAGTTTCTTTGGAAACATCGGCCAGACTGACTTGGATTCGTTTTCCTAACTCATAGTCATAATAATAAGCCGTCCCTTTGGACTGGTTAACACCTTGGAGTTCAACTACCTTCCCCGAAGTATGGAGGTATTTATAAATTGGCTCGATAAGGCCCGCTTGTGACTGAAGTGATAAAAGTGCAAAAGCAGTAACGGCCATGGTCTTAAAATTCATAAATAACTCCTGAAAGGTTTTCAGGGAATACTTAGCATATAACTGTGGGCAGTAGGGCATTAGGGAAATATTTACAGACTCCAAAAGGTGTCACGTACCTTTTTGACATAAATGAAATGTCACTTAGCTCAAAAATACCTTAATTTCGGCCCCTGCTAATTTGGACCATCGCTGAACACCTATTGGGGTCGCTGCTGCAAATCCGGCCCAATCACCATATCCCACAAAACCACAGTCCTAGATATTTTAATGATCTTGGACCACTTGTACTTGGTCTTCCCGCTTCGTTTAAAATTGAAAGAGAATCAAGATGTTTAAGATTTGGTTCAAAACCTGTGCACCAAATAATTGCGTCAATTTTTTCTTCATGTCCATCCGCCCAAACGACCAGGATCAGAGGTGAGATGATCAAATGGTTCTCTCGCTTTTAAGACCCCTCTTCCTCTTGCATCTTTGACTGATTCAACCATCACAATTTTAGTGAGGTCATGGGCCTCTTCTAAGACTTCGCCTTTAAGCATGGCCTGATATTTTCTTGTAGCAAGATTAAATAGGTATCGTCCATCCACTTCATCGGGAAGGAACTCAGGAGGCTCTTTTGTGACCCATACAGCTTCAGCATCTCTGGAAACTTCGGCTTGAATTCATCAGAATTTTATAAAAGGGAGAGTGAACCTGTTGACCTTCAAACTGAGTTAGCCCTTTGTAAGAAGGAATAAAGGGATTTGACCAATTGCCAGAAGCACTCACTAGCACTCGGTTTCAATAAGAAAAAGACCATTATCACAGGAAACATTCAGTACATTTATGGGACGTCTGATTTTAAATTCATAACGTTATTCATATTCCGTGAGGTAATTAATGATTTCTTCTCTTGAGGGATAAGTCTCTTTTGTCGGTGGCATCATCCAACCTGGCAAAGAGCTAAATTCTTTGGGTGAAAATAACTTAAGAGAGTCCCAGGTTCTCGTCCATGCTCCACCTGGGACATTATTAGCATCTAAAATAATAAAATCGATGTTTTCTCGAAGGAGGAAATACGCTGTAGCTAAAGCGCTCTGTCCCCCGCCAATGATGACAACATCTCTTTCTTCCATTAATACTTCCAATTATTTGAGAGTTTAACTAGAGACAACATTACTGGAACCTCTATCAGCACTCCAACCACCGTAACTAAGGCAGCTCCGGAATTGAGTCCAAAAAGAGCAATTGCCACAGCTACCGCTAGTTCAAAGAAATTACTCGCTCCAATCATAGAAGCTGGGGAGCAGATGCAGTGTGGAAGTTTCATCCCTTTTCCAATCCACCAGGCAATAAAGAAGATGAGATAAGTCTGAATTGTCAGAGGTATCGCAATCAACAAAATATTAAACGGTGAAGCAATGATCTTTTCTCCTTGAAACGCGAAGAGAAGAACCAGAGTCGATAAAAGGGCAACAATGGAAACGGGCTTCAAGGCAGGTAAGAAAACAGTTTTAAACCATTTTTCGCCTTTAATCTTAATCAGTAATCGATTGGAAATAAATCCCGCGGCCAGAGGCAATACAACAAAGATAACAACACTTGATAGAAGAGCATCAAATGGAATCTCAATATTAGATACCCCTAAAAGAAATTTAACGATCGGAATAAATGCAACCAGCAGTACTAAATCGTTAATGGCAACTTGAACCAGAGTATAACCAGGATCCCCATCAGTTAAATAAGACCATACAAATACCATGGCCGTACAAGGTGCAGCTCCCAAGAGGATAGCTCCGGCGATGTACTCTTGGGCCAATTCAGGTGTGAGGTAAGCCGCATACAATTTATCAAAGAAAATCCATGCAAAGAAGGCCATGGTAAAAGGCTTGATGAGCCAGTTAATAATGAGAGTCAGGGCCAGACCTTTAGGATTTGATCCCACACGTGTAATGGAGCTAAAGTCAATCTGCACCATCATCGGATAGATCATAAGCCACACAAGAATGGCCACGGGAACATTGACAGTGGAGATATTGAGATCACTTAGGACTTTTATGGAATCACCAGCTAACTGACCAATAACAATTCCAACAATAATACACAGACCAACCCAAACAGTTAAATAACGTTCAAAAAATCCCATCTTATTTCTCCAATACCGTTTTCATATCTTTTACAAATACTTCAATTTCGTCTCTGACTCTGCGATAGACAGATAGAATTTCTTCTTCGTCGCTCATCTCTTTGGTGAGCGCAGGAGGATCCTGGAACCCCACGTGCACAATCTTTCCGCCTAGGAAGTATGGACAGTTTTCATGAGCATGATCACACACGGTCACAACATAATCGAAAGTAACCTTCGGAAGTTCCTCCACCGTTTTAGAAAAGTGGGACGAGATATCGACATCCGCTTCTTTCATAACCTTCATCGCGCGCTCATTCATGCCATGTTTTTTGGTTCCGGCCGAATAGACATTAAATTCATTTCCCCAATACTTTCTGGCCCAGCCTTCTGCCATTTGGGAACGGCATGAGTTTCCGGTACAGAGAAACATGATGTTTTTCTTTTCCACTTTTTATTCTCCTAAAAGGTCGCAACCCAGACCTATTTCAAAGCACTCTTGAACTTTATATTGTTTATAATCATCTTGTTGTGAATCACAAGCACAGGAAATCTTCTGCAAGCTATCCTTCATCTTTTGAAGATCAGCGATCTTTTCATCTATCTCGGCGATTTTCTCAAGGGTCTTCTTTTTTACTGTTCCACAAGTCACTCGAGGCTTAGTGTTGAGTTCAAGAAGCTCTTTAACTTCGGCTAGAGAAAAACCCAGCTCCTGCGCCTTTTTGATGAAGATGATTCTTTGAGCGTCTTCCTCGTTGTAGGTTCTGATGGTCCCTGAGGTTTTGGGCTCTCTTAAGAGGTCTTTTCTTTGGTAGAAACGGACTGTTTCCACTCCGACCCCGGCCATCTGTGCTAATTTACCAATTGTGATCTTTTCCATGGGGGATCTTATCATCCGTACCACGGTACGGAGTCAATTATTTTATCTAGCAAAGCGCATTATTTAAGAGGAATTGTAGTTTTTCGTCCCCACCACTGAGGCCTACGTTCATCCAGCCCCCGTGCCCGGGAAGAACCCATTCAAACTGCTCGGAAAGTAATTTCTCAATTGATTTGATCTGAATAGACCATGAATACCAACAGACACTTTCTGAAGCCACGAGGGTTTGATTTTTTGCATCGACAAATAAGTGATCCCCGGTGAAGAGATACTTATTTCGGTAATTCACACAAACATGTCCCTTGGTATGTCCGGGGGTGGTAATAATCTTCAGCTCTGAATCGAGCTCAAATGGTCCAGGACCTTCGAGAATGTGCTCACAGTCTGCCGTATCACTGTTCACGTCATCAGCATGAATGACCCTTTGGCAACCAAAGTGCTGATGGAACTTTTTGTGATCGGCCACATCGTCCTGATGGGAGAGGATCATCCACTTGATTCCTCCCCTTTTTTCCAATTCTTTGACAAGCAAGGGATGAAACCTCGGAGAATCTATTAAGACATTCCCCTCCGGTCGCTCTATGAAATAGGTGGTCGCCCCGAATGATTCACGGGCGGTAAATCCCAGATAAAAAACATTGTCATCAATTCTAAGGGGAAGTTCTGGGTCTATTGTTTTGAAAGAATCAGGCGCCTCGTGGACGCCAATGGAATTGGTGGGACAAGAAAGAATCGCTCGTTTAGCTTCTTTCCATTCTTCCAGACTTGAGGGCTGTCTTATGACTACTGATTTATCATCAGAGTTTTCCTGAAAGAGCGAAGGTCCCAAGTGAAAACAGGTGCCACAATCGATGCAACTTAAGTCGGTATACAGCGGACCAGGAATATTCAATGGATGTGAATTCTTAAAAATGGCCATACATAAAAGGCTCCTGCTCCCCTTTAAGGAGCACAACCACCACACCTCGGGGGTCAAGAACAACGGCTTCAATTTTTGAAAGGTCACTTACGTTATTTCTCTTCAAATCATTCACAAGGTCCAGCTCACTCATTCCTACCTCATTAAGACTATTATTAACAAATTTCCCATTGTGGAATAATACATGGGAATCACTCATACTATAGTCGCTCAAAACAGTAAGAGCAGCGGCTTTTTGATCAACACTGTCGCCACTTCTGACCCAGAGGAAGAGTGATAACATTACTAGCAGAATGAAAATTGAGGCACTAATCTCAATAATTCCCATAATGCTTATTTTTATGCAATCACGAGACCATTACAAAAGGTGTCACGTACCTTTTTGACAGAAATAGGCTTGTACAAACTTCTCAAGGCCCTTCTTCCCGGTCTTCCCGAACCGAAACATAAAATCAAACGTCACTTCATCCAACTTATATTTCTTCTCAATATCTTCTTTCATCTTCACCCATAAATGGGCCGTCATCTCGGCATCGGCCAGTGCTCGGTGAAAGTTCCCCACCACTTGGATATTTTTATACTCAACCAAAGTTTGAAGTTTATGATTAGGCGTTTGATCATAAATCCTGCGGGACACGAGAAGTGAGCAGGCCATGGTCTCAATTGGATTACGGCCCGCCTTCTGAACTTCGTAATCCAGAAATCTTTTATCAAAAGAAGCATTGTGAGCGACTAGCGGCAGCTTCCCTATAAACGAAACCAGCTCTCTAATCGCCATTTCGTTTTTAGGAGCTGAGGCCAGCATGGAGTTGGTGATACCGGTGTAGGATTCAATAAAAGGACTGATCTTCTTTCCTGGATTCATTAAGGACTGAAAACGATCTTTGACCTTGCCGTTTTCCAAAAGGACGGCGGCGACTTCAATGGCGCGATCCGCTCCGGGAGAGAGGCCTGTGGTTTCAAAATCGAGAACGATGCATGTATTTTTCATACCACCAGGATAATACCCCATTGTCTCTCTCCCTGTTTACTTTTATTCTTAGGCCATGAAACAGATACTCGCTCAGACGAAAGCTTTTTTACCTCTCATGGTGTTCGTGGCACTCTTCCTGGGTGTGGGCATCTATTATCATCTCCAAGGTGTAGAGTTCGCGTTTTATCAGCTTCCAGCGCCTGTGGCCGCCATTCCCGCAGTGGTTCTCGCCTTGATCCTCGCCAAGGGGACAATGGATGAGCGCTTTGAAAGTTTTATTCAAGGCATGGGGGACACGAACGTTCTCACTATGTGCTTGATTTATCTTCTGGCCGGAGCCTTCAGTGTTCTGACTAAGTCCACTGGGTCGGTGGAAGCAGCGGTTGGATTGGGATTAAATATTGCTCCTCCGGCGTTTCTTTTGCCGGGGATATTTATTCTTGCCGCCATATTATCACTCGCAATGGGGACTTCCATGGGAACCATTTCTGCCATCGGTCCCATTGCTGTGGGTATTGGTGAGAAAACGGGACTTCCGATGCCTATCCTTTTTGGAGCACTCGTCGGTGGTGCTATGTTCGGAGACAATCTTTCGGTAATTTCTGATACCACGATTGCAGCCACCAAAACCCAGGGAGCGAAAATGGTGGATAAATTCAAAGAGAATTTTAAGCTCGCCCTTCCCGCTGCCCTCATAACAATTATCTGGCTCAGTACGATAGATGTAAATGTGCCCGTTTTGGAACCCAAGACCATTGAGTGGATGAAGATTTTTCCCTATCTCCTGCTTCTCGTACTCGCTTTACTGGGAATGAATGTATTTTTGGTTCTCTTCTTGGGCATTCTGAGTGCGTCAGTTTTGGGCTTCATGGTCATTCCTGACTATGGTATTCAGAAACTTGGTCAAAGTATCTTTGAAGGTTTCAAAGAGATGCAGGAAATTTTCCTTCTCTCACTGATGATGGGTGGTCTTGGGAAAATGATGAAGGATCAAGGAGGTATCAGACTTATTCAGCAAACATTTGCCAAAATTACTCTCGCATTAAGCCGGGGCGGCAGGTTTCATCGCTTTTTCACTGAGCTCAGCCTCGCCTCGTCGGTGACTCTGGCAAATTTAGCTGTGGCCAATAACACTGTGGCGATTCTTATTTGTGGGGACTTTTTTAAAGAGGTTTCTCACAAGGAAAAAATTGATCCAAAAAGAAGTGCCAGTCTTCTGGATATCTTCTCTTGTGTCACTCAGGGCATAATTCCCTATGGCGCGCAGATCCTCCTGGCAAGTCAGCTCTCCAAAGTTTCACCTCTGGAACTCGCTGGAAATGTAACTTACTGTTATCTACTGGGTTTTCTAACAATCGTGAATATGATTTGTTTGACACTCTATAAGATGCCAGTAAGTGATACTGAATGAATTATATCTAGTGCTTTTCAAGGTGCATTTTAACAGCTTTTTAATGCCGCTTCGTGTTTGATTAAGGAAAGAGCTTAGGTATAAGGATTCCCTTGATTTATGAATGTCACTAAAACTGATTTAAGACTGAGCATTAAGCGATTTGCGACGACTACTGGTTTCCTGGCCTTATTAACTACTCTCAATTACTTCTTAGATCAATTTATAGATTACCGTGCCCTCGGAATGATTTATTTAATGGGCATTGCGACTGTATCTCTCTACTTAAAAAATTATAACATAATATTAGCGACCTTCCTTGGTGCTATTTGCTGGAACCTTCTCTTTATTCCTCCCAAGTTCACCCTCACGATAAAGGCTCCCGAAGATTGGGCCCTGGTTGTTTTGTATCTCGTTTCAGGTCTGATTATTGGTACGCTTATGAAGCGTTTGAAAGAAAAAGAAGAGGTGCTGAGAGCAGAAAAAAATCGAGCAACCCAACTTTATAGCATTACGAAGGCCCTCTCTTCCGCTGAAGATGTGACCTCCCTCAATCAGATAATTAGAGGTGAAATACGCAATATTTTTAAATGCTCATCCTGTTTAATCCTCCATGAAATACCAGGCATGGATTTTCATCCCTCTAAGATGACTCGAGTTGGAGATTTTATACCTGAAATGAAAGACGAACATCTTGTCATCCAAAGTGTCGTTCGAAGATTAAGGCCTGCAGGTAAGTTCACTGATGAGTTTGGAAGTTCGAAATATCTCTATTACCCGCTTATTGGAGAGAAGAAAATAATCGGCATTCTCATTTTAGATCTTTTTTCTCATAAATATTTTTCAAGTGATGACTGGCTCATTTTAGATGCCATGGCAAGACAGCTATCCACTGGCCTTTTAAGAGAACGATTTGAAATCGATCTACGGGGCAAGATGGTGAATGAAGAATCTGAACGAATATATAAAACACTGTTAAATTCAGTATCTCATGAAATACGAACTCCACTTTCTGCCATTAAAGGCTTTTCATCAGCTCTTCTTGATAGAGAATTAACAAATGCCCCTGAAAGAATTCAAACCATTGCAGAAGAGATATCTCATGGTGTGGAAAGGTTGGATTATGTCGTCCAAAACTTATTGGATATGAGTCGTTTGGAATCTGGAAATCTAAAACTAAAATTAGATTATGCAGATGTCGTGGAAACCGTTAATGCAGCAGTAAAAAAAGTAAAAAAACTTCATGCCGAAAAGACAGTTCAAATGCATGCTGAACCAGATCTCCCATTAATATATGTCGATTATTTTTTAATCGAGCAGGTATTAGAAAACATAATCAGAAACGCATTTTTATATACCCCTCCTAACACTCCACTAGAAATTGATATTGAAAAAGAAGAACATTATATAAATATCGTGATTACTGATCACGGGCCTGGCGTGCAAAGTACTAACACTGATGAGATTTTCAAGAAGTTCTACCGTCAAAGGCCCCAACAAACTGGTGGTCTTGGTTTAGGTTTGTCTATTTGTAAATCAATTCTAGAGTTGCACAAGGGGTACATCTCTGTTGAAAACACCTCCCCTAGGGGTGCCAAATTTTCACTTAAAATCCCCCGTGAATTGGATCGGGAGTTACACACTACATGAATACTTATTCTCGTATACTTATCATTGATGATGAACTTCAAATCAGGAAGCTCCTCAATATTTCACTTTCAGCAAGGCAGTTCAAAGTAATCGAAGCAATTAATGGCAGGGAAGCAATCAGTTTCACAGGGACCTTAAAACCAGACGCTATTATTTTAGATTTAGGCCTTCCAGATATATCAGGCTTGGAAGTTCTCAGAGAAATTAGAACATTTTCAGATGTGCCCATTATTATCCTTTCGGTTCAAGATGAATCAGAAGTAATAGTTCAAGCTTTAGATATAGGCGCTGATGATTATGTAACAAAGCCTTTTGAACCAAAAGAGCTAGCTGCCCGAATCAACGTATGCCTGCGCCGTACACTAAAAAAAGAATCTGCCGAAGTAACCCAAGTTCGTGGCATCAGAATTGATCTAGATTCAAGGCTTGTTTTCAAAGATGGCCAGGAAGTAAAACTAACTTCTACCGAGTATGATCTTTTGAAATTCTTTTTAAAAAATCCAAACAAGATATTAACCAACAGGCAGATCCTCAAAGAAGTTTGGGGTCCAAGCTCAGTCGACAATCTTCAATACCCGCGAGTTTACATAAGGCATTTAAGGCAAAAGCTAGAAAAGAATCCTGACGAGCCTATCTTATTTATAACTGAGTCAGGCGTAGGTTATCGATTCAAAACAGAGAATTAATTTATGAAAGAAAAAAAGTTATCAGCTGGGTTAGTTATAAGTGCATTAGGCGTTGTGTATGGAGACATTGGAACCAGTCCTTTATACTCACTTAAGGAATCTTTTCACCATGCTCATGGGCTTGCAGTTGTCGAACAAAACATTTTCGGAGTTCTATCACTAATCTTCTGGTCATTAATTCTCATTATTTCCTTGAAATATCATTTACTCATTTTAAAGGCCGACAATAATGGCGAAGGTGGGATCTTAGCTTTAACGGCATTGGTCTCAAAGATTTTTAATAACACATCCAAACGATTGAAGGTATTAACCCTCTTCGGCCTATTTGGAACAGCTCTTTTATATGGAGACGGTATTATCACCCCGGCCATTTCAGTACTCAGCGCTATTGAGGGACTTGAGTTGGTTAGCCCTGGTCTGCATTCTTATGTAGTCCCAATTACTGTCATTATTTTAATCGCGCTATTTTCCATACAAAGACATGGCACAGAAAGAATAGGAAAAATATTTGGACCAATAACATTATTATGGTTCTTAACTTTAGGCCTATTGGGTTTAGTTAAAGTAATTGATAATCCACACGTTCTCATGGCAATGAGTCCACATTACGCTATAGATTTCTTTGCAGCGAACGGGTGGAAAGGGTTCGTCGTATTAGGATCTGTATTTCTCGTTGTCACAGGTGGCGAAGCATTATATTCAGATCTTGGACATTTTGGTCGTCATCCAATCGATGCAGCTTGGTTTAGCTGTGTTCTTCCTTGCTTGCTCATGAATTACTTTGGTCAAGGTGCTCTTTTATTGGAGAATCCTGCTGCTATAAAAAACCCATTTTACTTATTGGCCCCTGAATGGGCATTAATCCCACTTGTCATTCTAGCAACAATGGCGACAGTAATCGCATCCCAAGCTTTGATTACTGGTGTCTATTCCCTCACCATGCAAGCAGTTCAGCTGCAGTACTTACCACGAATGAAGATTGATCATACATCCCACAAAGAAATTGGACAAATCTATGTTGGTAAAATGAATTGGGCCTTAATGATCTGTTGTATTGCAGTCACTATTTCTTTTGGGTCTTCTACCTCGCTTGCTGCCGCTTACGGTATTGCTGTAACAATGACTATGCTCATCACCACTATCTTGTTTTACTTCGTAGCGAGATACAGTTGGAACTGGAGTAATTTCCTAGCTATACCTCTTTGTGTATTTTTCGGTGGAGTTGAACTTTGTTATTTTGGCGCTAACGCACTAAAAATTGCACATGGAGGATGGTTTCCATTGGTAGTTGGTGCAATTATTTTTACGGTCATGGTCACATGGAACCGAGGCCGAAAAATTTTATCTGAACGTATGCTTGAAAAGGTTACACCTATCACAGATGTGATTGCGAAGCTGATGGGGCAAAGGGTGCATAGAAACCCAGGGGTGGCAATTTATATGGCCGGCCAACCTAAATTTGCTCCAGCGACACTCACATTAAATCTGCAACATTACAGTTCACTTCATGAGATAATTTTGATTGTTACAGTAAAAACAGATAAGAGCCCCTACGTGGAAACAAGCAAGCAGGCATTTGTTAAACACATGACTCAAGGCTTTTATAAGGTTGAACTCATCTATGGCTTTATGGATGAGCCAGACGTACCACTTGCCTTATCCCGAATTAAACTGCATGACGATCAAACAATTAACATGGAAACAGTGACGTACTTTTTGGGACAAGAACATCTCCTGGCCAAAAATAATGGAAAAGGAATGTTCGTTTGGCGAGAAAGACTATTTGCCTACATGTCTAGAAATTCCCAATCTGCTTCTCGATTTTTTAATCTACCACCTGAACAAGTCATTACAATTGGTGTCACGGTTGAGCTTTAGTGATGATATTGATAAGAGCTTGCCTGAGGTAGCTCTAGCATGAACGTGGTATGCTCATCTTCAACAAATTTAAGGTCTCCGCCATGCTTTTGGGCTATGGCCTTAACAAGTGAGAGGCCCAGGCCAGATCCTTTATTTTTTTTGGTCGTGTAGAAAGGATTAAGCATTTTACTTTGAATCTCAGATGGAATGCCCTGTCCGGAATCTCTAACGTAAATTTGAACATTGTCATTTGTTTTGATAGCAGAAACTTCTATCCATTTCTCGTCCAAATTATCAACAGCATCAAAGGCATTGCTTATTAAATTCAACAATGCCTGTTCAAATTGACCTTTATGGCCTGAGATATAAATTTTATCCACGTTTTTAAGTCTAAATTCAATTCCGTGATTTTTAAGTCTTTGACCATAAAATACAAGGACGGCATGGATGATTTCTGTGAGAGAGATATATTCCTCTGTTTCTTCGTCATTTCGATATATATATTCTCGGACACTTTGGATTATGGAAGATATCCTTTCAGCATTTTTTTTGATTTGATCTAAACTCTTTTTAATATCTGGCTTATTTTTATCATTTAAGTCCATTCTGGAAAGTCTTGTAACATGTCCTAATATAACGGTAAGGGGATTGCTGATTTCATGGGTAATTCCTGCAGACATTAGACCTAATTCAGTGAACTTTCCTCTCCCAAATAACTCATCATCAGATTGACCTCTTATAATTTTTAACTGCTCTTTTAAATTCTTTGCTTCATTAGTCTTCCTAACGAGCCCTATCCCTAAAAAAGATATTATTATGAATGAGACTGCATAAATTATAATTTGATAATTTTCCATGTATAAATGGTAAGGTCATTATGCGTAATTTCCTTCTGAATTATAGCTAAAGCATGATCGACTTTAAAATTTGGGATAGTATTATTGAGTGACAAAAGATAAACACAACTGTTTTTGTACAGAATTATTATCGGAAGATACGAATGGCGATCTTAGAAAGGCTTCATGCAAAGATTCAGACTTATGTTCAAAGGATGGAGCAATTCGCCGACCGAGTATGGTATCCACCGCTTATGGGCCTACTTTCTGCCTTAGACAATTTGGTTGTCATCATCCCCAATGATGGAATTTTAGTAGCCAGTTCAATGCTTGTCCCAAAACGCTGGACACTATTTGCATTGAGTATTTCAATCGGGTCAACACTTGGTGCTGTCATGCTCAGCTTACTGGTAGAGCACCAGGGCCTACCTTGGGTATTAGAATTCTTCCCTGGAATTGATAAAACACAAATGTGGATATAGACGGAAGATTTTTTTAATAAGTACGGACTGTTTGTCGTCTTCGCTGTTGGTGCGAGTCCTCTTATGCAACAACCAGTAATTATCCTCTCAGCACTTGCAAATACTCCGTTGATCGACCTTGCTGCAGTTATTTTTGCCGGACGCTTCCTAAAGTTCAATCTCATGGCCTATCTTGGCTCCCACTCTCCTCGATTACTCAAAAAAATGTGGGGGATGAAAGATGAGCTTAAAGATGTCGGGGTAAAGATTGAATCAGAATAAATTCCGTAGATAAGCCCTCCGGTTTCTCTTTTTTCACGAGTCGCCCCTTAAATAATAAAACTTACTAAGTTATAACAAAGACTGGAGGTGGCAAATGGAAAGACGCACATTCATCAAATTGGCTTCCCTTACTTCGATGGGAGGTTTAATTAAGCAAGGTACTCTTCAAGCTCAAACGAGGAAAATCATCCAAGTAACAAATGCCTTTGAGCATGATCATATTCCCAAAAAACTCACTTTCAATCCAAGTAAACTTAAAGGGCTATCTCAGATACTTATAACTTCACATCTCGATAATAATTACGGTGGTTCAGTCAAAGCTTTGAATGTGATTAGAAAAAAATTAAATGAGGTTAGGAAAGACAAAAATTCTCCTCCATACGTTTACAACGATCTAAAACGTGAACATCTGTTAAGAACCGGATCGGTAGTTAATCATGAGTTATACTTTGATAACCTTGGTGGAAATGGCAAAACTTCAGGAACAGCTCAAAAACTAATCTCTCAAGCTTATGGCTCCTTCGACGCTTGGGAAGAAGAATTTCGTAAAATTGCTCATGGCCTTGCAGGTGGCCCCGGTTGGGTAACTTTAGGGTATAATCACCAGCTTGAGATCTTAGAGAATTATTGGTCCAATGATCACATGCATGGGATATTTGCTACAACCCCACTACTGGTAATGGATATGTATGAGCACTCTTATCATATTGACTATGGAGCAGCTGCTTCGAAATATATCGATGCTTTCTTTGTTAATATCAACTGGGAAGTTGTTAATCAACGTATGGAGACTTTGTCCTATTAGTACAGAAGATTAAAGCAGCAAATATGACAGCAAACGTTGAAATAATCACCAAGTATTGAAATTTTTCTACAGAAGAAAAAAGAATACCAAACCCAAAGATGAGAAGGGTTGCCAGGCCAGTAAGGGCGGAAGCGACCCCGTTAATTTCACCTCTGAGATCTTCAGGAATACTGATTTGCCTCAATTCAGTCTCGCTTAGACCGAAACCATATAATCCAACACGCGAAAGGAGAATAAAAAGCAGAAAAAGTAATTGAAAAATTGATCCTTCAATAAAAAATGAAAATAACGCCAGCGAGACCATTACGGCTTGAAAAGAAATGAATATTTTCCCAGTTCTTAAAACTCCAAATCGACGATGAAGTTTAGGATATAGAAAAGTGGCATAAAGGCCAAAGACCGCACCTAATGCTCTAAAAACTCCAATCAGAGGCTCTGATAAAGACCATCCACCCTTTAAAAACGCCGTTAAAATCACTCCATGGGGGCTTAAAACAGTAAGCCAAAGTAAAGCATATGAGAAAATCACAATGGCAACTGGCTGGTGAATAAATGTATGCCAACCCAATTTAAGCTTCATCATGAAACTTATTTTACTCAACTGTGGAACAACTTGTTTCTCGTTAAGGTTCGGATGCTGATTTAATATTTGATTTAGTAAAACATACTCAGGATAAAAGGAAAGAACGTTCCAGGCCACAATGAGATAGAAACCAAAGTGTTGAAAATTTGCAAATGTTATCAAAAGAAGTAATCCTGCAACTATCGGAGACGTTACTTCCGTTAAAAGGTCCAATTGCCGTAATCGACTATTAAAAAAAGGCAATCGATCTTTAGTAAGCGCACTTGGCACAAGGTCGCTTGCAACAGCAATGTCCATGGTATTCGTTCCAATAGCGGAAACTACTCCCATTACCAAGAGCACTATGAAGACAATAAAATTAATGGATTCAATATTTTTGTTTAAATAATAAATAATAAAAGCGGAGATTAAGACAGAAAATACCTGCAGTCCGATTCCTAATACAAGTGCGTTCCTTCTCTGTAATTTATCAATCACTCTTCCCACATAGGGCATAAAGAGGACAGTGCCAAGCTTGGTCGTAAAGAAATAAACAAATGCTAACTTCATGTTTGAAGGAAACATTTCAATGAGAATTAAAGGAACTGCAAAATCCCAGGCCTGATCGCCCGAGCGAGTTAAAAAACGACTTAAAAGTATTTTATTTTCAATCTTCAATTATTCACCTAGAAGTGCCAGGAGGTTAGCTTTCGTCACTTGATATTCTTTTTTCTTATCAAGGTATTGCTTCTCATAGCGGTAGTATCTTTGCATGGCCGTCAAAGCATCCAAGGAATTTTTTACACCCCTGTCATATTCTTTAATGGTTAAGTTCAAATAATCTTTACTCTTTTTCATGCGATCCAGGATGTAATGCATAACCTCATGAGTATGCTTCATTTCTTCTTTAAGCATATAAAACTGAGCATCATTTTGTCTTTCAGCATGGCGGGCCATTAGCCTTTTTGCCTCTGCCTGGTGGGCATTAGATTTGGCCTGCGTGCTACCTTTAAAACCATCAAAAAATTCAAAAGTAAGTCTTACACCAATCACTCTGTCGTCACGTTCCTTTGAAGACAAATAATCTCTATCCCTCAATGTATAAAGGTAGTAACCTCCATACAAATCAAGGCTAGGAGTCCACCAAAGATTGCTCGATTGCTTTTGATACTGAAAGCTTTCATATTCAGCATCAAGCACTGCAACTTGAGGATGTTGTTTAAACGATGCCCCCCTATTTAGAACTCCTTCATCATGTTCATGTTCAAGTGATGAACTCAAGGTCAAACCTTCTTCAGATTCCAGGCCCAATAAAGGCAGTAGTCCAATCATTAAAATTTTATTCTCATGATGAAGACTTTCAACTGTTTCGCGAAGCTCAGATTCATAAATAGTGAACTCTAAAGTATCAGTTCTGGTTGCAACGCCGCTTTGGGCCCGTTGAGATGCCTGAGCTTTGATCTTTTCGTTATCCTTTATTTCCTTTTCAATGATTGAAATGAGCTCTTTGTTGTAGATTATTTGATATTGAAGTTTTCGAACTTTATTAAGTTCCCCTCTAAAAGCAAGAGACTTATTATTTTCAGCAATCTGTGCCGAAAGGTCCCGTATATTGGATTCAATCCTGTCCCTTCCACCACGAAAGAGATTAAAACGTGCTTCCAGTAATCCATAGGGTTGATTTCTAGTTTGATATCTACCGGTTTGGAAAGTTTCCTGACCAAGTTCAAGTAATAATGTTGGAAGAAAAGATCGACCAAGATAACCCTGTTTCACACTTTCTGCATCATAGGCCTTTTCATAACTTTGAATGGCCATATTCTTTTTTAGAACCTGGTCAAATAGTAGATTGTCATTAGAACTGGCATCAAAGCTCACACTAAGGATTAATAATGAAAAAAGAAAGAAATACATAAGGGTCATCCTGGTCAAAAATTAATTAGTCTAAATTATCGAAAGCAGCTAGTAACTCTTTTTCACCTTCCTTAACCTTGACATCAATGTTGTAAGGTTTTCTTGCTGGCTTAGGTGATTTTCCTTCAAAATGATCTTCCACAAATTTAAGGTCAAATTCTTGGGTCGTAACTTTGCCTTTCTTTTGAGTGATCAAAATTGCTTTAGCAGAGTTAGCTAAAGTTCCAACCTTTAGAGGATTCATTGATTTGTCGTAGTAGTACACCTTTACTGTCCCATCAGCAGAACGAACAAGCTCTGCCTTATGCAGTAAATCTGCCTTAGTGCCTTTAGAAGCATCCTTAGCAAGAACCACTGAAGTCAACACACCACCTTGCTTAGGTGAGTCAGTTAGCTTAGGACCATGTCCTTCATCATGTGCAAATGCATTTAAAGAAATCGCAAGAACCAGAACGAGTAACTTTTTCATTTTTCTTCTCCTGTTAATTTATAATTTTCATCACTTGATGAATTAGTGAGTTTTTCGACTGATCGTTTACCATACTTAAAAAAGACTGCTGGAGTAACAAATATGTCTAACAGTGTTGAGGACAGAAGTCCTCCGATGATAACTACCGCCACAGGATAAAGAATTTCCTTTCCTGGCTCTCCTTTTGCAAAGAGTAGGGGTGTTAACGCTAAAACTGCGGATAGTGCCGTCATGAGAACAGGGACTAATCTTTCTAAAGAACCTCGAATAATCATATGTTCAGAGAAAGTTTCACCTTCTTCCTTCACTAAATGTATATAGTGACTGATCATCATGATTCCATTCCTGCTTGCTATTCCACACAAAGTGATAAAAGCAATCATCGTAGCGACTGATAGTTCTCTTTCGGTCACATAGATAGCAATAATACTTCCAATAAGAGCAAGTGGAACGTTGAGCATAATTTGAAGAGTTAAAGCAAGGGATTTGAAATGGACATAAAGAACGAAGAAGACTCCTAAGAGTGAAAGAATACCTAAAAAGATAATTAATCTAGTCGCCTGCTGCTGACTTTCAAATTGCCCACCATATTCAATGAAATACCCTTCAGGAAGTTTCACTTCTTTACCGATTTTCGTTTGAATTTCTTTTATCAGACTACCTAAATCTCGACCGTGGCTATTGGCAGAAACAACAATTCGTCTTTGAAGATTTTCTCTGTTCACCATGTTAGGTCCTGTTCCCTCATAGACCTCGGCCACATCGTAGACGGTGATTTTTTTACCATTTGCCATAGTTTTAACAATGGTCGAATTTATATTATCTGGATTTGATCTCGATTCATCATCAAATCTCATGAAGATATCAAAGAGTCGTTGTTGCTCAATAAGCTGGGCCACCGTTTCCCCATTGAGAGCCATTTCCAGGTCTTTAGCGAGACCACCGGGGCCAATACCGAAGTTACCTGTCTCTTCTCTATCAACTAGAATCTTAAGCTGAGGAATTAATACAAGTGGTTCAAGTTGAAGATCAACAACACCATTAATGCCTTTCAAGGTATTTTCAACTCGACCGCCAAGTCGTCTAAGCTCAGATAAATCAGGACCAAATACTTTAATGGCTATCTGGGCCCTTACACCTGATAAAAGGTGATCTAAACGGTGACTAATCGGCTGACCGATATTTACGTAGACGTCTCCAGTACTTTCAATCTTCTTTCTTATGTCCTGAAGGACAACTTCTTTAGGTCTGCCGCCTTCTTTAAAATCGACATCAATTTCACTCCAATGAACACCTTCCGCATGTTCATCCATTTCGGCACGTCCAGTTCTCCGAATTGTTGATTTTGCCTCAGGAACTGACAGAATGGCCTTTTCAATTTTAGTTCCCAGAGCATCTGATTCTTTGAGTGAAATGCCTGGAAACGAAGCGACCCCTATGGTTGCAGTTCCTTCATTAAAAGAAGGAAGAAAATTAGTGCCCATTAAAGGTAAAAGTGAAATAGAACCAATTAACAAGACCCCACAGAAGGCCATGACATATTTAGGATGATGAATGGTCTTATATAATAATTTTTCATCCCAAGCCTTAAGTTTCCGGACCAAGGGACCATCTTCTTTATGAGCAAGAATTTTTGATCTGGATATAAAGTAATAACAAAGGACTGGTGTGAGAGTGAGAGAAACAACTAACGAAACTAAAAGAGAAATGATGTAAGAAATACCCAACGGTGCAAATAGCTTTCCTTCAATCCCACTTAAAGCAAACAATGGAACAAAAACAAGAACCACAATGATTGTTGAGAAAACAATTGAGTTTCTTACTTCTGAAGATGCTTTATAGATAACCAACAACGGATGTTGGGGATTGGTTGAACTTCTATTCTCCTTTAATCGTCTAAATACGTTTTCAACATCTACAATTGCATCATCCACGAGTTCCCCAATTGCAATTGCGAGTCCTCCGAGAGTCATTGTATTGATTGAAAGACCAAATATTTTAAAAATAATAAAGGTCATGACTAAAGAAAGAGGAATTGAAATAAGGGTAATAGCTGTCGTTCTGACATTGAGAAGGAATAGAAAAAGGATGATAGCAACCATAATGGCCCCATCCCTTAATGCTTCTTCCACGTTAGCAATTGAAGCTTCGATAAACCGTGATTGTTTGAATAAATCACTTCGAACTTCAATTCCTTTTGGTAAAGCCTTTTTCAGGTCTTTAAGCATTTGATCGATTTTTTCAGTAAGTTCAATCGTGCTGGCGCCTGGTTGTTTTTGAATGGTCATAATGACGGAATGTTTCCCATCAATACTTCCCTCTCCGCGCTTCATTTTGGGGCCAATTTTAACAGTCGCAATATCTTTTACGAGAACTGGAACACCAAAATGCATCCCAACTGCCGAGTTCTCAATCTCTTCTATGCTTTCAACTCGACCTACTGGTCTAATTAAAAATTCCTTCTCACCAATATCAATGAACCCACCAGTCGTGTTTTCACTAATATTTGCGAGGGCCTTTTTAAGCTCCTCAAGGGAAATCATCTTTTGCTGAAGCTTTTCACTTGAAACTAGGATTTGATATTGCTTAAGTTCTCCACCCATTACGACCACCTGACTAATACCAGGAATAGTCATAAGCCTAGGTCTTACTAGCCAATCAGCTGTCGTTCTTAGCTCCATAGGATGAACCGAGTTATCAGGACTCACCAGACCTACAAACTGGATTTCTCCCATTACTGAACTGACAGGCCCCATTACTGGACTCAAACCTTCCGGAAGCCGTTCTTTCGCTAACTGCAGCTTTTCCGTCACGAGTTGACGGTTCCGGAATACATCTGTGCCCCAATCAAATTCGACATAAATAATGGAGATACCAATACCGCTACTAGATCTGATCCTGGTCACACCAGGCATACCGTTTAGCGATGTTTCAATGGGTAGTGTAACGAGCGTTTCAACTTCCTCAGGTGCAAGTCCATGAGACTCTGTGATGACCGTTACAATCGGTCTATTCAAGTCCGGAAAAACATCCACGGGAAGATTGGCCGTAATCCATCCCCCATATATGAGAAGTGCAAGTGACACGATAATAACCACTAAACGATTGTTTAGTGAAAACCTAATAATAGAATTAAGCATACTTAAACCTTAAATAAAGAGAGCAAATATCTAAAAAGACTGGAGATTAGGCAATTGGTGGTCGAAATATAGAGAACGAGAAATTACTTGGAGAAAGAAGACTTTCAAATGAAGAAACTAAAGTATCGTCACTGACAGGTGCAGAGTCTAAAAACTCGGCGAATGATTTTTCAATAAGTACTGGTTGTGCCACTAAAGAAAGATCAAGGTGATGATTGTGATTGCTATCTTTCTTGTCGGTTTTCTCATGGTGGTGGTTATGAGAATGATCATCATGAGTGTGCGAAATATGCTTCTCAGAAACATGATTTAATAAGGCAATACTATGATAACTATTGGCAACTGCACCAAAAGAAACTAGAAAGCAAATTATTAAAGACATGACTATTCGTAGCATTGAGAACAACGTTAACATAATCCCTTTAAAATTTACTACATTTATTTATTTTATTTAATGCGTTAAAAGTATTTTCCCACCACCCATTTTGCATTCTCTGCAGCTGACTCGGTAGATTCAAAATTAAGCGACTCACCAACAAAATAGATACCATCCTGACCTTGCAGCTTCTGAAGGGCCGTGGCCACTTCCGGAGACAGAGGATCAGAGGGAAGGTGATGAAAATACGACCACTCTACTCGCTTAAGCACTTCAAAGTTTTTAACTCCCAAAGTAGCTCTCACATCTTCTGCCAAAATATCATGAGCTTCACCCCAACTGATCTTGTTCTCGAGATTTTGATAAGTGATATAGAGTTCATCATCATTCCAGAAATTAACCATGGATAGAATGTGATTCACCCTTGAGATGGTCATGTTGGGATAGAAGAAAAAAGAATGTCTTTTCTTACCTGGTAAATCACGTGTTCTAATAACAGAAACAAGAAAGCGGTGTTTAGTAAGACTCATCGTAAACACCTCTAACTCATTGGAGGGTTTCATGACGATGGATCTGGCTGTGGGAATATCAGTTGAAATGATAACTTTATCGAATTTATATGTGCCCTTCGTGGTCGAAAGTCTCCCCCCTTCAATTGAGATTACTTTTTCACCGAGTCTCACATCAAAATGAGAGGCCATGTTTTCCCAAAGCTCTGAGTAACCATTTTTAAAAGACCTGAGCCCCTTAATGTAGGGAGAACTGAAGGGATTAAAATTATCCAAGTAACCATGAATCCCTATGGGAGCGATGGTTTTAAATAACTTAAGCGCGTAGTAGGCCGGGATCACCTCTGGATAGAGATATCCCGAGGCACTGAGACTCATCACTAGTGGTGGTAGCACTTCATAGAAACCATTTTTCCTGGCAAATTTATCGAGTGGCAGAAACAGGTCCGGATGGATAGTAGAAATAAGATGAGGAGTATTGAGTTCTGGATAGCGCCGATACATTCTGAGCAGTTTTTTAAACTGAACTAATGTGCGCACGGGACCGAGGGCCGAATAGCCTTTAAACTTTTGCCACTGATTATTATGATTTAAAAACAAGATTTTCGAAGGAAAAACCTGAGGCCGCGGGCCATAAATCCGAACCAGGGAATTAATCGTTTTAAACCCTGTTGGAACGACGAGTCCTCCAAGTTCAATCACCGTGCCATCAATCTTGTAGCTATAAACTTTGCCACCAACGCGATTATTCTTTTCAAAGATTGTGACGGAGTGTCCCTGTTTTTTAAGATAATGTGCTGCAGTTAATCCAGACGCTCCAGCTCCAACCACAGCGACATCAAGGGCGAAGGCCCTGATGGTAAAAAATATGAATAGTACGAAAACATATTTAAATGAGTTCATCTGGAGAAGAACGGTAGCATGTGCTGGAAGTGCTCTGACAACTTATTAGAAATTTAATTTTTGTTAAGGAAGGTTTTCATGTAATGCGCGCAGAGGACCCTCACTTTTGGAGTGGGACCCGCTGCGCGGTTTTATCGTTTTGAGTTAAGGACTGCCGAAGATTTGGAACTCGTTCAGCGAATAACCCCAACTCGTCAGGCGTTTGGTCCCATGCATACGGACGTATCTTCCCGAACCAGTGAGGTTGATAGTTTCAGTTCCGCCGCGGCCAGCTTCTTGAGTATAAATCGTTGTCCAAGTTTTTCCGTCGTCAGAAACCTGGATCGTATAAACAGCAGCTGCCGCATCCCAGATAAGAGTGGTCTTCGACAACTTGTATTTGCGACCCATATCAACCGAGATCCACTGGGGATCAATGCCTTCGAGGCTTGCCCAACGACTTGAATTGTTGCCGTCAAAGGCCCTATTCGGCGTCAATATTCTGTTCTCAATAGATGAAGCCTTCGCAGGTTTACCTTTTGAAAGTAGTGTCGGTTTTGGATTCGGTGTTGGTGTTGGTGTCGGCACCGGCCCTGCACTTGCATTCAGAGGTAAAACGTCGCCTGGCAAGGTCAAGTTGAATGTTTTCTGGACGAGGCCCGCATCCGAAAGGGCCACCAAGTAAATCTTATTCTTGGCGCTCACGATACCGGAGATGCCCATGTATTGCCATAAGTAGGAATCCTGAATGGTCGCAATCTGCCCGACGGAAGAAGCCGTCACTTCAAGTGCCATCAAACCACTTGGATACGTTGGCACAGCCACCAAGACTTGACCCAAGTAATTACCGACAATATGCTCAGCCTCGCGAACAATGCCCCGAGGAAGGTTGGTATTTTGGGAAATAAGATTTCCATTATTATCTAGAAGATAAGCGAATCCCGTTCCGGAAATATAACTTCCCAAGATCAGGAAGCGATCCACTTGCGGTAAATAACTGACAGTATAGTGATAATAACGAACGTTGGTATCCAGTTTCACGGGTGTTTTAGTTAAGGCACCCGTAGCTGGATCCAATACCGCCATCATCAGCTCACTGTAGGTCTGATTGGGAACGAACCTTTGCCACACGAGTGCAGCACGGGTCTTGGAACCCGCAAGCATTGGCCACCAATCGCGATTGCCCGAAACGACACTGACAGAACGTTGCTTGTTCCCGTTGGAGTCATAGACTACGGCAGCAAGATCTTTACCGCTTCCAAGATCACAAACACCACCGCCATCTTGCCAATCATCAGCATAAAATACCACGAATTGGTTACCAACCGCTCTGACGTGGCCAGAGTGACCACCATCGTAAACCATTTGTGGATAGGCCTTCACGGGGACGAGATTACTGTCATAGACGCCATAACGTTGGGCTATGGTATTTGTCGCTTTATAGCCGTCTTCCATTGAGATCATGATCTTGCCATCATCTGTGATAGCGGCACTTGCCGGCTCTTGCGCCTCAGCTTGGGTTATAATAATTTTTGGTGTAATCACAGGATTTGCAGGATCAATCGAAGAAACATAAATATCGTGAGTCCAATTACCAACCGCAGCTACCGGAGGGTTTCCCTGGCTGGCCCAAAACAAATAATACTGGCCATTGGGGCGTGCTACGAAGTCGATCCCATGTTGATACTCACGAAGATCTATACTGCAATTGTCAGGATTTTGCTTCGCATTTGGATCCGAAGTCAGGGCTGCCGAAGTATCGGATGATAACAACGCCACAATGGTAACAAGAGACAAAGTCCCTAGGACGGAAAACCGTCTGAAAGTCGAGCTCATAAATATCCCCTTAAATGAAAGTATTGGAGATAATTGTGCTATAAAACATTAAAATGTCCTAACCTTATTACCCAATTCGCACCAAAGTATTCTTCTCCGTATGATCAAAAATAGGGCGCAGCCCTTTAATTTTGCTCTGGATATTTTCTATAACGAACAGTTTAGAATTCCTCATCCAGGAACTTAATAGAACAAATACCGTAAGTCTGTGAACCAAGGGTAGCCGAAAGCTTAAACTCTGTATCATCTTGATCAGCATCGCTAGCAGCATTCACAGCAATTCCTCTGGGAACAATAAAACTTTTCATGATCTGACGATGGCCCTTATCCCAGATGAAATAGCCAATTCTTCCCAGGCCTTGGTGTGGTAACGAAGAGCATAGAGAGCTATCATAAATGTCGTCCATCTTTTCTCCGGCTAATGGTTGTTAACAATTCTAACTTTAATCGCAATTAAACCTTTGGGTCCCTCGCTAACTTGAAACTCCACGCTGTCTCCATCGTGAGGCACACCTTCAAGACAGGCAGTTTGATGGAAGAATAAATCATCCATATCTTCATCAGGCCGTATGAATCCAAAACCTTTTTCGTAATCAAAAAACTTCACAATCCCTGTAAAGTATTCGTCTGCTTGACCTCGATTCTCATCCCAGATGATTTCATGAATTTTAACTACTTTTTCACCTTTATGAATTCTTTCGAGTTGGTTGATGACAGCGAGGTTACTTTGATTATCAACCAGCATATCCTTACGCTTACGATTCTTGGTCTTGGTCATGTCGTATTTTACGAAAAGAACTTTTACTTTATTCATTATTTTTCCTTATTGGCTTTACGCCCTACTCCCAGGACTCGCTGTAGACAAACTTTTGTATGCCTTCCATAATGAAGACATATCCAACGATAAATCCCCTTTGGCAATGAGAGGATATTTAACGATGACTCAAGCCTTCATAATGATTGTAGCTCTACTTGCTTCGATTCTAACTTTTTTTTCCGGGTTTGGACTTGGCACAATTCTTTTACCAGCTATGGCACTCTTCTTTCCTATCGCTGTGGCCATTGTCCTGACTGGTATCGTCCATTTCATCAATGGCATTTTAAAAGTAATGCTCATGAGAAAGCATATCCATTTCCCGACTCTATGGCGATTTGGACTGCTCGCCATTCCTTCGGCCTTTATAGGAGCGTGGCTCCTCACAAAACTGGAAGGTCAAACCCAGGTCTTTGAATTTGTCATCATGAAGAAGGAATTTGTAACAGCGCCCATCAAATTTACCGTAGGCCTTCTTATGATGGTATTTGCCCTGATCGAAGGCATTCCGCAATTAAAAAACATTTCAATTGATCAAAAGTATCTCCCCTTAGGAGGCATCATAAGTGGATTCTTTGGAGGACTGACCGGAAACCAAGGAGCTTTCAGATCAATGTTTTTAGTGCGAGCAAAACTCAGCAAGGAGCAGTTCATCGCCACAGGATCGGCATTTTCCTTCTTCGTAGACCTCACGAGATTGTCCGTCTATTTCAACAACATATCCCAATTGGACATTAAAGAAGGCCTTCCGTTACTGGCACTGGCCTGTGTTTCAGCACTTACAGGAGTGATTATTGGCAATAGGCTTCTGAAGAAGGTTAATATGAGACTAATTCGTTACATTGTGGCAATCTCCATATTTATTTTGGGGGCACTGCTCTTACTAGGAATAATATGAATAAGAAAATAGCTGTTGTGACTGGGGCCAATAGAGGAATGGGAAAAGCCGTAAGTGAAAAGCTCGCCAGCTTAAACTATTTTGTCATTATGGTAGGTCGCCATGAAAAAGAAATAAACGAGGCGGCCGACTCATTATCAAAAAAAGGTCTATCAGTAGAAGCCTTCGTAGCCGATGTCGTAAATGAGAAAGATGTCCAAAAGCTTGTCGACTACATCTCTAAGAAATATGGCCTTCTTGATGTTCTGATCAACAATGCAGGAACCTATGTCCAAGAGGGTGATATTTTCTCAGCTCAAGACTCGGTCATGCAAACAACCTTTCAAACCAATACAATGGGCCCCTACCGCCTCATGAAAGGTCTTATCCCTCTCATGAAAAAGTACGGCCATGGTCGTGTTGTGAATGTTTCTAGTGGTCTTGGATCTTTTGAGGGAGCTTCTTCAAACTGTCCCGCCTATTCAGTATCAAAGGTGGCCTTAAACATGTTAACAAAGCTATTTGCTTCAGAGGTCGATGGCACCAACGTTAAGGTCAATGCCATTTGTCCTGGATGGGTTAAAACAGATATGGGTGGACCAAACGCAGCTCGCTCTATTGATGAAGGAATTAGCGGGATGATTTGGGCGGCCACTCTCGATGAAAAAGGTCCTAATGGAGGATTCTTTAGAGATGGCAGCCCAATAGATTGGTAACAGGTCGAGGCTTCTACTTTACTCGAATTAAAGTATTTTTTTCCGTATGATCAAAAATACGGCCTTGCCCTTTAATTTTAATCTGGGAATTTTTATCATAAGAAATTGTATCTTCATCGATTAATTCAAACTTCACGTCATAACGAACGGTTTGAAATTCCTCATCCAGGAACTTATTAGAACAAATTCCATAAGTCTGTGAACCAAGCGTGGCCGAAAGCTTAAACTCTGTCGCATCTTGATCAGCGTCGCCAGCAGCATTCACAGCAATTCCTCTGGGAACAATAAAGCTCTTCATAATCTAACGATGGGCCTTATCCCAGATAAAATAGCCAACTTCCTCGTGGAAGTGCTTATCATTGACCCCGTGTTTACCTTCTTCCAGGCCTTGGTGTGGTAACGAAGTGCATAGAGAACTTGCTCATGATTATTGACATCGCCAATAGGCTCAAAAATCATGGTCTGGCGAAATATCGTATTTTCATTTTTACGATCAGCATCTGGTGCCTGATTTTCACCAGTGAGGCCCTGGCTTTCCCAAGTACCGATCAAAAAACTTCACAACCCCTGAAAAATAATCGGCTGCTTGAACCTGATTTTCATCCCAGACGATTTCATGGATTTTAACTACTTTTTCACCTTTATGAATTCTCTCGAGTTGGTTGAAGACAGCGTGATTACTTTGATTATCGACAAGCATATCCTTACGCTTACGACTCTTCGTCTTTGTCATGTCGTATTTTACCAAAAGAAATTTTACTTTATTCATTTTTTTCCTAATTGGTTCGAAGATACCCATCTTCGAGTCATCATATTTTAAGAGATATAGGCCTTAAGTTAAATGGACATCTTATTATGCTTAAATATAGAATAAACCCTATGATTAAATTTATCCTCATCTTTATTCTCTCTGCCCTTCCAGCTCTTGCTAACTTTGCTTGGGATACTCAAGTTAAGATGGCCAATAGAGAACTCAAAATTATTCACAAAATTGGGAGAGGTGACGAAATTGCTGACCTTGATAGCAAGAGCACTATGGGTAAAATATCTCAAGGCTCAGCTGTTGTTGGTTTTTCAACTAGTGCACCAAGCTCATCAATCACCAAGATGATCTATATCGGATTCGAAGCAGACAAAGGTCTTCGAACTATCGTTGTATCAGACGATCAGGTCTTCCTGACGGCCTCAGGTAAATTTAAACGTGCGAAGGAACTCAGTCCGTATATAGATAAACTCCTTTCAGAAACAGGAGTTCCACTCAACATCAAATCTATACAGTATAATGCTTATGCAGGTGATATTCATTATATTAGTTCTGAATCTGATTTGAGTCCTGATAACTGCTTTATTGCCAATGGAGTATGGGTTGGGTCTCACAAGTTTCAGGTTTATTGGGATGATGGTTCTATTGGAAAAGCAGATATTTTTGATGATTTCCCGTTGAATCGTAAATTATAAGTAAAGAAAATATGAGAAAAGAATTTAAACTAACAGACCAAAAAAAAGCTCCTGCCCGCCAGGTTGATTATGTAAAACACGAGATCAGCAAATATCTTGCTCGTGAGAGAAGAAAACCCCTTAAAGAAAAAGTCGATTATTGGGATTTTGACTGTAAGCTGGGTATAGATAAAGAAAGTACTGAGGTCATTCACGTTGCTGAAATTAATAAAGGCATCGATAGAATAGTGGCCCAAGGTTCAGAGCATTTTTATCTGGAGATTCTCGCCAAGCCCGGTTATCGATCTAAAAAACCTTAGTATTTAAAATGTCCAGAATGAAAATGACTTCTTGGCTTTCTCCGTTTTAGGAACAGATTCTTTGGTAGGCTCAATACTCACAATCGTCACCGGATCTTTACGGTAATTTTTAAGTTTGGTGAGCGTGCTTGAATAATGCAACGTCAAATTATCCTTCAGCGTAAAAGGCAGTGTGAAGGTAAGTTCGTCAGTCAGTGCTCTGGCAATGGTCTGGGTGGGAATCCCAGGTTTCTCACTAATCAGGTTTAAGCGTTTTACATCCGGGAAGATTTCTCCACTCACAACTCCATTGTCTGAGACAGCGCTAATTTCCGCATTCAATCTCGATTCATTAAAAGAGAATGGGAGCTTATCGCCTTCAATCTTGTTAAAGATATTTGAAGGAACCTCTTTTAAAGATCCATTTATCGACCAAGGGGTTCGCCCGTTTTCCTCCGTTGTCTTGCCACTCAGGTTAAGCTTTCCCCCATCAGCTACATTTGAAGAAATACTGAATTCTGATTTCTTGTTAATTGTAAGAAGGCTTACTTCTTTCAATTTCAAGTTCACATCACTCAGTTCAATCACCGTCCGCGCCAAATCTTCTTTTTGTTCTATGACATTGAGTTTTCCAAACTTTCCTTCCACTAATTCCAGATAGAAATCATTCTTTGAATTTCCGCTCATCGCTTGAATTCGCTCTACTTCAGATGAAAAATCTTTAGAAAGAAACACATCCACTTTATCAGCAACAACTGAATACTTTTGGTTCTGAGACAGAACAAGGTTTTGCCAGTCGATGTTAATCGTAAGCTCTGGGGCTTCAATAATTTTGGCCTCCGTTTTTGGATTAAAAACCTTCACATCCTTAAGGAGCAATTCACCTTTGGTGAAGGCAAGCTCAACCTCCCTAACAGAGAACGCATATCCGGAAGACTTCTCGCCCTGTTGATTAATCCATCTTTCAACCAAGATGGGGGCCGATACTTTCAATCCTGAGCCGATGATGGCCACAAAGAGGAAGAGAAAGAAGTAAATCTTAAAATTTGAGCCATTTGATTTTTTATTTTTCTGTCTGCTACCAATATAAATCGTTCTCATGCCTACCTTCCGTTTTTTTGTCTAATACCTACTATTAGGACAGAACTCTTAAGAGAATATGGAAGTTTGGTTACCAAAACGCTTTGAAACAAAACAGGCCAGTTTATTCCAACGCTTTCTTAAGAAAGTCATTGAAAGGCCTTAAATCCTGCAGGGCCTTATCTATCTTCTGTCCAAAATTTTTCTCCAAAGCTTCCTTTGGAGAAAAATCTTTTGAAGCGACAAAACTTTTAAGCTTTATGTAATCAGCAAATGGATGATCTGCCTCAAATCCTTTTGGCACACGCTTTAAGGTACCTTCAGTGCTGAGTTCACCAAATGTCCTCTTGAACTTTTTATCATTTACTATCTTTGCTAACACATCACCATTCTTTTCTATAAAACGACGAACCCTGATGAGCTTATCTGGTTCAGGATGCCATAATCCTCCACCGACAAAGATTTCCTTGGGAGAAATGCTGACATAGTAACCTGGCAAATAACTTTTCCTACCATCCAACCCAAAAAACGCAGCAAAATTTTCTTTATAAGGATTTTTATTATCACTAAAACGAATATCCCGATTAAAGCGGAAGATGCAATCTTTTGCTTCCAGGTATTGAAACCTCTCATCCCATTGAGCGATACGAACAATCACTTCCTGCACGAGAGACTCAAACTCTTTTCTCGCTTCAAGATAGGCATCTTTGTTGGACTTCATCCATTCTGTATTGTTATTCTTTTGAATTTTACTCAGGAATGCCAGTGTCTTTTTCATAATCACCATTCCAATATTATAAATTAAAGCGATACAAGTATAATCCGCGCGGCGTAGATACTTTCCAAAGGCGCTTTTCCCTCACCTCGCCATTAAGGAGCGATGAAAACTCATCCGGGGTAATTTTTCCGCGCCCCACTAACCACAATGCACTCATCAGATGCCTCACCATCTGCTTCAGGAACCCCTGGCCTACAATCCGAAGCTGGTAACAATGTTTCAGGTCGTGCGATAATGTGAAAAGATCTGAATCATTTAAAAATGTGCGCGGATCTACTTCAACCAACTCGCACTCTAACACTTCTCTGATCGTTGTTTTGACATTGCTTCCGGCAGAACAGAAATTCCTGAAATCATGTCGTCCAACTATTTGGCGTGCACATTCCTGCATCAAGGGAAGATTCAGGTCATACGGGTAATTGGCGATAAATTTTTGCTCAACACCCATTGATCCCAAAGTGTTGGTGAAAAGATATCTATATTCCTTAGATTGACTGAAGGTGATGGGATTGAATGAACCTTGGCATGGTTCAATTTTCAGACAGCGAATTTCCTTAGAAAGTATTTGATTAAGAAGTACTGTGAAGCCAGGACAAGGGATTTCATTATCAGTTGTGATTTTTACGATTTGCTCCAGAGCATGAACACCGGAATCTGTTCGTGAAGCTCCCATCGTTGTCACTTTACCGGAAAGTAATTGTCCGAGGGATAAGTTAATTACGTTTTGAATGGTCGGAATGTCTTTCTGCCATTGAAAGCCAAAATAGTTTGTTCCGTCGTATTGAAATGTGGCCTTGTAGTAATTCATAATTAACCATCGCTTATCTTGCCGATTTTTGCTACTTATTCTTGTCATCATAAAAACGAGAAAGTCACTTCAAATAGTTGAAAAACTGTTAAATCACAAAAACGTGCATGTTCTCCTTGCATATTGATTGATAATGCCTCCATCCAAGGAAGGAGGCCGTTTTGAAAACAAAAATTTTTGTTCCCAGTTTTTATCTCGCCAATAAAGATCACCTCCTACGTATCGATCGTCCCATGATCATCGGTCGCTCCGAAGGGGATTTCGTTTTTGAGGAAGACGATCTTCTCAGTGCTAGACACGGCATGATTAGTCCCCAACTTCTGAAGCCTTCATCCTTGATCTGGGCAGTAAAAACGGTGTTTTCATCAACAAACAAAAAATTGATCCCAATATGGAAGTGAAACTCAGTCCTGGTGATGCTGTCCAAATAGGAGGCCATGAATATAAATTCTATGATAAAGAAGAAGAGGCCAAAAAAACATGGTCCAGAGATAACAGAAGAAGTCACCTTTAGTGGAGTAAAACTTTTATTCCTGGTCTGGCTGGTATGTCTTGCCCATGGTTTAGGAGGAATCAAACGCTATCTTATCGATAGAGAAGATCTGGAAAGACTAGATGTGAGTGATAAGGCGATCGTGAATTTAATAAATCAAGCGATGGCAAAATCATTTGCGATATCCAAACGAAAAGTCCGCGAAGATCAGCTTGTTCTTCTTAGTAAGGATTACAATGATGTCATTGCCCGTCTTGATAAAAAGATTGCTAACTTAAACAAGAAGAGCCAAAAGTAGCGTTTTAGTCTAAGTTCCAGCATACTTTATGAGTATGCTGGATTAATAAATTACTTAACTGTCCAGGTCTCACCCGAATAAAGGAGTTCTTTAAAACTACCTCCTCCCTTCTTGACTTTTACATCTTCAATCTGTTTTTCCATCTGCACTTCGTATGTCTCAAGATTTTCCTGGTAGAGAACTCCCAGAACCATCGGAAAGTGCGGTGGTTTACTGGCATCTATCAGCAAGTAGGCCAGGGCCTCGTTGTGCTTGTCGTGAATTAAAAGATCTGATTCTTGGTACTGCTCTCCTAACTCAACCACTTCCAGCTTAAGTCCCTTCAGGATGATACCTTTGTTCTTATCCTTACCAAACACCATGGGCTTTCCATGCTCGACCATCAAGGTAGTGTCAGCTCGTGAAGCACGATTAGCATAAAGGTCATGGGCCTTATCGTTGAAGATCACACAGTTTTGATAGACTTCAACGAAAGAAGTACCTTGATGCTGGTCAGCTGCGGTAAGCACTTCAGTCATTCCTTTTGGATCCGTATCCAGGGCCTTAGCAAGAAAAGTACACCCAGCGCCGAGAGCAACTGTGCCAGGACGGAAAGTTCTATCTAAAGACCCATAAGGCGTAGACTTAGTGACCTTCCCCTGCTCGGATGTTGGAGAATACTGGCCCTTGGTAAGACCGTAGATCTGGTTATTGAAGAGAATCACATTCATATTAATGTTTCGTCTCATGGCGTGAATAAAGTGATTTCCTCCGATAGAAAGACCATCACCATCGCCGGTAATCACCCACACCGAGAGGTTGGGATTAGAAAGCTTAACACCGCTGGCAATCGATGGAGCACGACCATGAATGGTGTGGAACCCATAGGTATCCATATAGTATGGCAGACGAGAAGAACAACCAATACCCGACACGCAGACGATATCTTCCTTCTTCTTGCCGGTGTTCACCATCGCCTGCTGAAGGCTAGCGAGAATGACGTAGTCTCCGCAACCAGGACACCATTTTACTTCCTGATCGCTGCATAAATCTTTTTTTGTATAGCATGCTTCTGACATATATTATTCCTTGATGAGTTCCTGATTAAATACCGTAACGAGTTCACTGATCTTAAACGGTAAGCCCTGGACTTTGTTGTAACCTTTAGCATTCACACCGTACTTTGCATTGATCACGGTTTTGAGCTGTCCGAGATTTAGCTCAGGGATAATCACTTTTTTAAAGCTATTAAGAATCGTTCCCACATTCTTCGGCATTGGGTTTAGGTACTTCAAATGCATGTGCGAGACCTTCTTGCCTTCGGCTTGAAGTTTTCTAACGGCCATCACACAAGAGCCATATGTTCCACCCCATGAGACAACGAGGAGATCACCTGATTCAGCACCTTCAACTGTTTGTAGAGGAATGTCGTCGGCCACGAGATCAACTTTCTTCTGGCGCATAAGACACATGAGCTCATGGTTCCGAGGATCGGTGCTCACACAACCTGTTTTAATGTCTTTCTCTAGTCCACCCATACGGAATTCAAGGCCAGGCATTCCCGGCACTACCCATGGACGGGCGAGAGTATGATCCTCACGGGTCATGTAATGGAAGTTCGCCTTATCTAACTTCTCAGGATCAACCATCCGGTGCTCAATTGGACCGAATTCAGAGTTCACATCAGGAAGTTTCCAAGGTTCAGCACCATTGGCAATATAACCATCAGTAAGAAGTATCACTGGTGTCATATGCTTGAGGGCTATTCGGCTCGCCTCATAAGCGGAAGCAAAGCAATCACTAGGACGTGAAGCCGCCATCACCACCAAGGGAGATTCACCGTTTCTTCCCCAGATCGCCTGAAAAAGATCAGACTGCTCAGTCTTAGTTGGAAGACCAGTTGAAGGACCTCCTCTTTGGACATTTACTATCACGAGAGGAAGTTCATAAGAAATTGCTAGTCCGATGGCCTCTGTCTTGAGTGCCATACCCGGACCTGAGGTGGTTGTCACGGCCAGAGAGCCCGCGCAG
The DNA here is from genome assembly GCA_023701435.1 of Bacteriovoracaceae bacterium. Lineage (GTDB taxonomy): Bacteria > Bdellovibrionota > Bacteriovoracia > Bacteriovoracales > Bacteriovoracaceae > Peredibacter. The sequence continues at coordinate 235,738 of JAMPXB010000004.1, forward strand.
GCAGCACCGATTGCCGAACAGATTCCAGCGATCTCATCTTCTGCCTGAAAAGTCTTAACACCAAACTCCTTATGCTTTGAGAGTTCGTGCAGAATATCGGTAGCAGGTGTAATCGGATAACTTCCGAGGAAAAGTTGCAACCCCGACATTTCCGCAGCTCGAATAAGTCCCCAAGCAGTGGCGGTGTTACCGTCAATCTGTCGATAGTCACCAGCAGGAATTTTTGCCACAGGAACAGTATAAGTGGAGATGACTGTTTCGGTATTTTCAGCAAAGCACTCACCTGCTTTAAGAGCAGCAATGTTTGCCTTAACGACCTCAGGCTTACTCTTAAACTTATCCTCAATCCATTTAATAGTGGTGTCACGAGAGCGGTTGTAGAAGTAGTAAGTCATACCAAGAGCATAAAAGTTCTTACAGCGATCCTTGGTTTTCGAGTCCACCGCAATTTCTTTCAAGGCCTCAACTGTCTGACTGGTAATAGGGGCCTGGATTACACGGTAGTTCTGCAAACTGCCATCTTCGAGCGGATTAGTTGTATACTTTGCTTTTTCCAGATTCTTCTCAGTGAAAGCATCTATATTTACAACGATGTATCCGGAAGGCTTAACTGAGTGAAGATTCGCCTTCAGTGCTGCGGGATTCATCGCCACGAGCATATCAACGTCATCACCCGGAGTGTAAATCTCCGTGGCCCCGATGTGCACCTGGAAACCTGAGACGCCTGCCACAGTACCTGATGGTGCTCTAATTTCTGAAGGGTAATCCGGGAAGGTAGCAATATCATTACCCATTATCGCGGATGTATTTGAAAATTGTGTGCCGGTTAATTGCATTCCGTCACCGGAGTCTCCGGCAAAACGAATGACAACACTATCGATTGAATTTGAACTGGTCATGCGACCTCCTTGAGAAAGATATGCGCAAATTATCTAATGAATAACAAATCAAGACACTGATCAAGATCATGTTCAGAAATGAGAAATGAAATAAAATAAAGCCATAGTTAACAGCACAAGTGAGGTTACTCGTGTCTAGTATGAAACATCCCAACAACGTTCCTGGTTCATGGTACACAACATATCCAGACGATCCAAATGGTGAAGGTTGCATCGCCTGTAATATCTGCTACACAGATCTTCCGAAATTTTTTAAAGATGATGAAGACGGAAATGCCTATGTTTATCGGCAACCTGAAACTCCGGAAGAAACAAGTGAATTTCAGGATATTGCAGATACGTGTGCGGTAGGTTCTATTAAAAAGGACGGTAAATGATGAGTGCAGCGACACAGCTCGAATCCATTGAGGACACTCTTACACGTTTAACCAAAGACCATCAAAAAATCCTTCAGGAACTCATTTTCCTCGAGGAATTATTAATGGAGAAAACAGATGCTCTGGACAAGGCACTATTAGTCTTCAAAAAACTGCGAATGCTCTTGCAGGGAGATCACCATCAACGAGAAGAAAGTGTCCTTTATGAATGGATGCTAAATCAAAATGTTAATGTTGATCAGGATATCATAGCCAGAATTAGCAAAGAGCATGATGAACTCGAATCTCTCATGGAGCGAATCGGCCAACAAGTCCAATCAACCAAGATATTGGCGTTTGATTTAAGGGACTTCATCGATCTTTATCGCGAGCACATTGAACTCGAAGATAAATTTATTTTTCAAATCGCCAAAGGCCTAATCTCTCGTCATCGGCTAGGCGAAAGGTAGCGTCTACCTTTGTGCAAAACTTAGCTGACCCTCCCCTTTTAATGCGTTAAAAACCTGGCGCATTAAAAGGGCCACCCATGAAACTTCTTATTTCCTTCCTTCTCGTTCTCTTTGCTGGAGCGGCATCTGCCAAGACCTGCACCGCAACCCTGAACGGAACGCTTAAATACCGAACCTTCAACTTCCCTTTAACCAAAGTCTACTACCCTGACGACAGCGGTGTCCCGAGCCTATTACTATCGAGTGCGGCAAGCCTTACTTCCAGGCCTCCTTTGGTAAATTCCGTGCCACCGGCATGTTACCGCCCCAGATCCAGACCTATGCCTGGACGAGGCTTGATTATAGCGGCAGTCCTCGCATCATTGCCCCTGAAACGTGGAGACAGTTCTGACTATCCCTATCCCGCCACCTTCTTTGAAGGCACTGATGACATCTTGATCGACGAGCCAGCTCCGGCAAGTGTTAAGGATACTTGTGATGTGCCTAAGCTTCCCCTCACAACGATTGTCAGAGAAAACGTCCTCATTCAACCAGATCCCCTGACTGCAAAATACAGTCAACCTTCTGAATGGGGATCTTATACCTGGGACCCCTATTCTTCGCCGGCCTGGAACTTGATGAGACCTGGGTCAACATCACCTCCGGGAACGTTAAGGGCGAATACTACGGCTCAAGCTTTTCTCTTCCCCTTGAAGGAAGCTAAATTGAAGACTCAAGCGGCAAGAAAACGGTGCTCCTTCCGATCTTTGAGGGTGGCGACGGCATCAGCTGGAGCAGGAAGAACTGAAGGTAAAAGGTAGCGTATACCTTTTTTATTCCCATGATTATACGACTAATTGAGATCGTCTTTTATTCTTTGCACAAATAAATGGAATACTTCTATAATCGAAAAATGATTATATTTATTATTTGTATTTTAGTTCTGATCCTTGCCTATAAATTCTATAGTCCATTCGTTGAAAAGCAGGCCTGCATTGATTCTAATGCTGCAACTCCTGCCATTCGCTTTGAGGATGGAGTCGATTATGTGAAGGTCTCACCCATTAATGCCTTCTTGATTCAATTTCTAAATATCGCAGGGGTAGGGCCAATCTTCGGACCAATCTTAGGTGCGCTGTATGGGCCAATCGCTTTAGTCTGGATTATCCTTGGAAATATCATCGGCGGAGCTGTTCATGACTATTTCTCGGGCGTTCTGAGTATTAAAGAAGACGGTAAAAGTCTTCCTGAGATCGCGGGACACTATTTAAACAAATATTTTAAAGGAGTGATGCTCCTTTTTACGGCGATGTTGTTATTTTTTGTAGGTGTTGTTTTTATCATGAGCCCAGCAGGTCTCATCAGTAATCTAGATGTTTTCAAAGATACATTCTTCTCGAACAATCAGTTTTGGGTTGTTACTATTCTCGCCTACTACTTTCTGGCCACCCTACTTCCTATTGATAAGATTATCACCAAGCTCTACCCAGCTTTCGGAATCTTAATGGTGGTCATGACTCTTTCAATTCTGATTGCCTTGTTTATTTCCGCACCAAGGTTACCTGCCATAACAGATATTTTCGCCTACTTTGATCACTCTAATCATTTGGCACATGAGCTTTTAAACAGAGGTCCAGATTCTCCTCCCGTTTGGCCGCTACTATTTGTGACTATTACCTGTGGGGCCATTAGTGGTTTCCATTCTACTCAAGCACCTATAATCGCGCGATGCCTGACTAATGAAAAATATATACGTCCTGTTTACTACGGGGCCATGCTAGCTGAAGGTGTGGTTGCTGCAGTTTGGGCACTGGCCGGAATTGCTGCTTTCCCTGGTGGCTATGCTGAACTTAAAGCTCTGATCGATCAAGGTGGCCCAGGTCTTGTAGTAAATCAAATCTCGACAACGTACCTCGGTTCTATCGGAGGAATTATGGCCATCCTAGCGGTTGCTATTTTTCCTATCACTTCAGGAGATACGGCCTTCAGAGCTCTTCGATTAACAATCGTTGATGCTTTTAAAATTCATCAAAGCATGAAGAATCGCCTTCTCGTATCGATTCCGATCTTACTCATTGCTTACTTCATGACAAAGGTTAATTTTTCACTCATCTGGCGCTATTTCGCATTCTCTAACATGCTTCTTTCTACAAGTGTGTTGTGGTTAGCGACTAAGTACCTCTTCGATAAAAAAACATTTCACTGGATCGTGAGCTTACCAGCAATTGCCGGAACTTCCCTTACAGTTGCCTACATCATGACCTCTGAGATTGGACTTGGTCTTCCAGCTTCGGCAAATGATCCAATTGGGATTGGTTGTGCGGTGGTTTGTTTGGTTCTATTGACTATTTGGCATAAGAAAAAATACTAGCAATATGGACTAAAGATTAAAATCTAATATTTCCCTTTCCCAGGAATCACATTCCTTATCCCGCCAGTAGGCTCCTCAACATCACCAAGACATCTTGGAATGATGTGAAAATGGCAATGATCAATATTTAGCAGGTTTTACACATAATTGAAGCTTATTCTTCAGGTAATTTAGTGCTGGAATGACTCTTTCTCATTGCTTAACATTTGAGGAAGAGTCACTTTGCCTTTATCCTTCCACGCTTTTACATGCTGATCTATATATCCTGAACTTTCAGCATAAATATAAGATCCCACTAGCATTCCTGCGATATAAAAGATTGTTTCAAAATCACCTTGTCCTAAGGCTGCTGCACCTGTTCCAGGACAAAATCCGGCCATCGCAAATCCCGCTCCAAAAATCACTCCCCCGCCAATGTTAGCGAGAGGCTGAAAAGGTTTAATATGAGTTTTAACCTGATGTCTTTTTAAGAGAATACGGTGTCCAATCATTGCTGTAATAATTGCAGAAAGCATGACTTTGAAAACAGTGAAATCTTGAAGTGTAAGCTGTCCGATAAGAACATGATATTTCGCCACTCCTGCTTTCTGAAGAAGAAAACCAAAGATTATTCCAAATATTGCAGCTTTTCCCATTTTTTGCTCCTTAGTAAATCAATTGAACAAAGAAAACTCCGCTAAGAAAAAGACTTATCAGTGTAACCCATGAGGCAACACTGAGTTGAGAGGTTCCGCTAATTCCGTGACCGCTTGTACATCCTCCAGCGAGACGTGCTCCAAAGGCCATGAGCACTCCACCGACAAACCCTGAAAGACCATACGATGACACAGATCCTGTACCAAACTTTTGTTCCCACAACTCTGGAACCACCCTTACTTCAAACTCTCCTCCAGTCCAGGCAGATATGAAAGAGCCTATAATAGCTGATGAAACGAAAACTAATTCCCAGTTAGGTTTTGGTGTATTTTCTTTGAAATACTTAAGTTTCATTGTGTGAATAGGTGCAACTAATTTACCGAGCAATCCTGCAAGTGTTGCATATGCTGAAGATGCACCAACTGGTTTATCAGAAAATTTAAAAGTCAAAAGAGTAAGAAGTCCTATGGATATACCCGCGACATACGGAGACCATTGTCCCCCACTTAATTCATTCATAACTCCTCCTGAATCGCTTAAAAGAAAGTATTGCTGAATTGGAGTAACACCACAAAAGGAGATCACATCCTCTCAGGTATAATTAAGTTTAGATTTGGCCTGAACACACTGCTTTGCCGTGACCATTGAAACAATATTCTTCAAAATTCTAGTAACACTTTAAAGAGGTATATATGTTCTTCCAACGCATAAAAACTCCTGGCCTGGCACACAATGCATATCTCCTTGGTTCCAATGCTGTAGGTATTCTAATTGATCCTCGAAGAGACATTGAGGAATATCTGGAACTCGCGGCTAAAAACGGCATTGCTATTAAATATGTATTAGAAACGCATCGCCAGGAAGACTTTATTCTCGGATCAGCTGCCGTGAAAGAAGCAATCGGTGCTAAGATCATCGGAGGGCATCACAAGTTCTTTCATTACTGCGATATAAAATTGAAAGATGGTGAGACATTGGAAATCGAAGATTTTACCATCAAAGCCTTACACACTCCTGGCCACACTCCTGAGAGCATGTCATACGCATTTTATATGAAAGGAAAAGAAGACTGCTGGGCGGTCTTTACTGGTGATGCTTTATTCATCGGTGAAGCCGGCAGAACAGATCTTCCGGATAAAGACAAAACGGGAGAAAATGCGGGCCTGCTCTATGACGTTTTGAATTCGAAGATTCTTCCTCTTGGACCACAAACGCTCCTCTATCCTGCACACGGATCAGGGTCAGTCTGCGGTGGAAACATCGCTGAATACGATGAATCGACTCTGGGGTTAGAAGCCACTTTCAATCCAGCCTTCACACTTTCTCGAGAAGAATTCATTGAGGCCAAACTTCATGAACGAATTCCCAGACCTCCTTACTTTACTCTAATGGAGGAATTAAACCTGAATGGCGGAGTAGCTTTGAAAAAGAATTACCACTCTGTTCGAATACTCAGGCCACAGGAGTTCGCTGAAGAAAGTAAAAACGGAATAATCATCGACACGCGATTGCCTGAAGCCTTCGCTGGAGGACACATCCCCGGTTCCTACTCGATCTGGCTGGAAGGTCTGCCGGTTTTCGGAGGATATATCGCAGAGAAGAACACGAAAATCTATCTTGTACTTGAACGTCCTGAAGACATCGAAAAGGCCTATCTGTATCTGACGAGGATCGGGATGGATCGCATAGTAGGTGCCATCATCGGAAATTTTGAAAAATGGAGAAACGCTGGCCTTCCTATTGAGATGTCCGGAACTACTTCTCCTGTCATCCTTAAAGAAAAACTCGCCTTTTACCAGATATTGGACGTGAGAGAGGTCACTGAGTATGAAGATGAGGGCCACATTCCGGGAGCGCTTCACTCTTTCGTCGGAAGCTTGGGAGAATATTCAGAAAAGCATCCCATCACTCGATCGACTGTTGTTACTTGTAGCGTAGGCCATCGGGCAAGCCTCGCGGTCAGTATTTTACTTAAACAAGGTTATAAAAACGTCTCAAATCTTCTGGGTGGAATGACAGCGTGGCAAAAGCTTAAGCTACCGACTTCGAAGAAAGAGTCCGAACACTCATTCTTCTATGAAAATATTAATTCAAAACCTGAGTTCATTGAGAATCAGATACAATGACAATATTTTGGAATGGATAAATTTTGAATCTTTCATTTATCCATTCCCTCCGTGCAATTAGAAATTTTCTATGACCTTATTTCAGATGAGATGTTAGAACTTATCACGAATATTTCCTCCCTTGTGTTCCTAGGCTCACCTTCGGAAAGTAAATCCAAGAGAGTCAAACTCCATTGGTATTTCATATCGGGCTCCTCTTGAGTCTGAAGAACCGAACACTGTTATGGTTTTGAGTGGATGAAGTTCTAAATGGCATTCTCTCGGGCAATGGATCACAACATCATCAGCATAACGCTCGAACTTTAATTTTGAATAATTAACCACGGATTATCTGTATGAAATTTAACTGCCTTCACCACTAGGTCGTGGTAGATATTGTCAAAGAAACCTTTGATATCAATATCCACTACCCAGCGAAACTTCCAGCATCTGTTCTTACATAAAATCACAGCATCAAGTGCTGACTGCTTCGGACGGTACCCAAATGAATCTTCATGAAAGATTTGTTCAAGAGCTGGCTCCAGCTCTTGTTTGACTACCATCTGTGCAATTCGTTCTGATATTGTTAGTATACCGAGTGTTCTCTTTCCTCTATCCTTCTTGGGTATCGCAACAGACTTTACAGGTTTTGGAAAATAACTTCCTGCTGACATTCGATTCCATAACTAATAAAGTTCTATCTAACGAGATCTAACTCATATTCGTCAAAGTTCACGTTATCGATGTTGACCTTTCAGGTATCAATTAGACGAATCTAATTAAGCAGCCAATGCATAATTGTATCCGATTAAAATGTGATAGATTTTTAAGAACCCTTCTGATTGAACTCGCCATAACTTAGTTACGACGAGTTCATCAACAAAATTTTCTATTCCGGGAAGTAAGGTATTACTTCTCCATCCATTGCATTCCAGCAACGAATCTTGAACCTTTCCCATGTACTCGCAACAGTCGCATCGGTGTGAATCACGTCAGTGATGCGTCTGCCTCCACCAACCGCTGTCACATAATTGCCACTGATGGTTTTTAAATTATACCAACCGTTTCCAAGAGAAATAGGCTGAAATTTTTCCCAGTCTAGAAGTTGCGTACGATTCGAATGAATAACATCGGTAATTCTTCCTCCGCCACCTTGGGCCGATAAAAAGTGTCCAGTTGCAGTTTTGATACCATATCTTACGGGCGAACTGCCATCACGGGAATCCACAATAGTGAAAATCTCCCACGCGCGAGCAACTCTTGCATCCGAATGGATCACATCTGTTGTTCGGTTTCCTCCACCTACTGCAGTAAGATAAGTATTCCTAGAAGTTCTGAATGTGCACTTGATGTCCATGTCCAGGTCCGCAAAACTTTGTGCACTTAAGGCCAGAAGAACGAGAGCAAAGATTTTTTTCATTGTTGACTCCTTTTAATGAAAAAGATGACTGATATTTTGTCTACATAAGAGATGCTCACTTACAGGATCACCCGAATGGGCATAGCCAATAGAATATCGATAGGGAGTGATTTTCTTCGTAAATCCCTGGGAGGGTAAAGAATGCTATTATTAAAAAAAGAATCAGTTTCATTAAGTAGCTCCTTGAAAATTGTAATCAAGCTAGCACAATATTTTTATTGATTGAGAGAGTTGGCTTACTGCGCGCAGTTCGTATTCAGGGATAATTTAGGTTCAATTAAAGATAAGGAATTTCAAGGGTGGCTACCGATGCTCCTCGGTGGTCTTAGCTGATTGATAGAGGCGGTGGGATCCTTTAAAGTTATGGATTTCCCATAAAGGAAAACTCTACTCGCCAAAAAAATATAAATTATTGCCAAATAATTTAACATCAACCTACCAGTCTCCCCTCCTCTGTTTCGAGTGGGCACCTTTGAAGTTTGGCCAGGTCATCTATCGTAGCGGGAGATGAATTAGGTATGTATAATTTTTTTGAGATCAGTGTTGAGAAATACATCTGCAGCGGAATGACGGCTCAGAATTACAAAGTTTCACAAGTAGGGTTATTTCGTGTGATTTTGGGTCACAATGAAAAGCGTGCTTGAATTTATCTCATATCTAAATTGTTAAAATTGAAGAAATAAAAAAGCCTCCTTGCGGAGGCCAATTTATATCTTACGATGGTGGAGGTGTCGGTGGACATTAATTACAAAAACTTAGAACGTTTTTATAGCCAAAATAGCCACAACCAATAGATTTCAAATCATCTTGTGAATTCCGCGAAAACTTACTCTCACAAGACCTACTCTACAAAAAACAGAGCACAGAATTTCATACTAACAGAAAACTACTCTTTTGTGTAGTAGCATGACGAATAGTAAGACTAAGCGATTGAGCTAACTTAATAGGCCCTAATACCGAGAGCCCTTATATGTTTTTGGTATTCAGCATATTTTAAGGCTTCAATCTCTTTCGAAAAGAGTAGAGCATTCAAACGCCTAGCTTTGATTGAATTCACCTCTCCGGTCGACAAAAGATGCTCATAAATAATCTCATGAAGAATTAACCCAGCTTTATTTACGTTATCCAACCTTTCCCAAAGACTCTTGGAGATATGAATCATCGTCTTGCCATCAATTTTGTAAAATGATAGCCAAAACCAGCCACTAAAATGATATTGAAACCCGGCCAGTCAGCTCACTGCAAAAATCCTCCAAATAAACTACCATTTACCCTTTTAACTAGGGGGTACTGGTGCCAATGCCGAGGATTACTATGGATATGCAGAA